>NZ_QICB01000002.1 GCF_003725295.1 Slackia faecicanis | reverse complement strand
CCCATGCCGAACCCGGCAGCTAAGCCCGCCATCGCCCGACGTACTGCGGTGTAGTCCGCGGAAGGCAGGGTCGTCGCGCTCGCGCGCGGCGCTTTCGCGCCGGAAAGGGATCCTTCGGGATCCCTTTTCTTTTGCACATGCACCATTGTGCATGGAGCGATGTCGGAACGACGAAAGGCTTTTCGGTTCGCCGGCCGATGCGCGAGCCTTCGAAGCGTTCGTCGTCGCTTTCGTCTCTTAGCCGAAAGGGTGTCTGTTAAGAGACCGCATCTTTCGTATTCGTCATGCGCGCTTAACGCCATTTTCGCTTGGGTGCGCTGCATACCGCATCGACGGGTTTCCGCTTGTTTGCGGCGGAATCATCGGGCGTTTTCTTCCCATGTATGCAGGACTGCTTTCGGCCGTCGGAATGAAACGATGCGATTCGGCTTATAGGGCGTGGTTTCTCCCTATTTGAGTTTGGAATATCCGTGCATTCGGCCGTTTGTCGGTCCGATGCGTCGGTTTTTCTGAAACCACTCCATCAAAGTGGAGTAAAATAGTGGAGCAACGTAATGAAAGTGGGTGGGATATGAGCAATCTGCGTACGCCTGAGGTGGAGAACCTGCTTGAGGTCTTGTCGGCTATGACGGACAAAGACGAGCTCTACGCATTGTTCGAAGACCTGTTCACCATTCGTGAGATCAAAGAGACCTCGCAGCGTCTTTCGGTCGCCCGTCTTTTGGATGCGGGAAATCCTTATACCGCTATCGCCGAGGCTACCGGCGCTTCTGCGACTACGATCGCGCGCGTCTCGAAGGCACTCAACTACGGCAGCGGCGGATACCGCCATGCACTCGACGTGCTTGCTTCCCACGAGTGATGCAGGAGCATATGTTCAAACGAAAGACCCTGGCCGCGTCCGCGCCAGGGTCTTTTCTTTTTGTCCTGAAGCGTCTTGTTTCGGGCTCCCGATGGAAAGCGGCATCTTCTGCGGCGGCGGTCTCGTTCGTCTTTTGCGCGCCGTGTCGAATTCGGGTACCCTTGGAAAGGCGTGTCGCTTCGACGGTTTCGAACCGTTCGACTGGCCGACCGCGGAAATGACGACGCATCGGCGCCTCGGAGGCGGCGATGTTCTAACGAAAGGGAACACATGGCTAAGCAGCTCCCCTCTATCGACCGTTGGCTCGAAGAAGCGAAGCTCGACGAGCAGGCGGGCAACGTCGGAATGTATCTGACCCACAACGGCGTCGTGCGTATCACGCCGAAGCAGCAGGTCCGTGCCGCTACGTCGGAGGAGGCCGCCGAAGCGGCGAAGCTCGGCGCCGTCGAGGCAGTCGAATTCTCCTACGATGAAGAGGGCCTTGCCAAAGCCGTGGAAGACGCGAAAACCTGGCCAGGCGTCTATTACGTCCGCGTGTGGCTCAACGAGGGAAGGCTTTCCGTGGGCGACTCTTTGATGTACGTGTTGATCGGCGCCGACATTCGCCCGAACGCGGTGGATGCGCTGCAGAAGCTCGTGGGCCATATCAAAAACAATCTCGTCGTCGAGCGCGAGATCTACGCCGAATAACAAGGGGCCGCTGATGCTCGCGTCGCCGGTCGCAGGTCGGCGCGAGCGCGCATGCGGCGCATTTCTCCTGCTGTTTCGGCAGGGCTTTTCAGGGGATCGGGGACGGCGCCCGTAACGCCGGTTTTCATACAAGGGGGAGGGGAGCAGATGTTCACGCTCCATAAGCCAAGTCCTGCGGTTTCGTTCGTAGGCCGCCACAACTCGGGCAAGACCACGTTGCTCGTCAAAGTTATCGCCGAACTGGTCTCGCGCGGGCTGAATATCGGAACGGTCAAGCATCACGGCCATTGCGAATTCGATATCGATTATCCGGGAAAGGATTCGTTTCGCCACCGCGAGGCCGGTTCGTGCGACACGGTGATCGTGTCGCCCATCCGCATGGCCCGCGTGACGGAGCTGCGCGAAGAGCCGACCTGCGACCAGGTGGTGGCGTCGATGCCCGATCACGACCTGGTGATCGTGGAGGGCTATCGCCAAAGCGGCCTTCCCGTCATCGAGGTCATCCGTCGCGCGAACGAGCGCGACCTGGCCGCGGCGGAGGAATTCCTGGCCGTCGGCAGCGTGCGCGGCGCCGTGCCGTGCGCTGTGGTGACCGATATGGACGAAGTGGCGGCGGCCGCACTCGCGCGCGGCATGCGGGCCTTCGGCCTCGAAGACGTGGCGGGCATCGCCGATTACCTGGTCGAGCGTTTCGCGCGCCCTGCTCTGACGGTCGCCATCCAGGCGGGCGGCGAATCGCGCCGCATGGGCCAGAGCAAGGCCACGGTTGGATTCTCGGGCCGCCCGCTGCTCGAACGCATCGTGTCGCGCGTGGCTCCCGCGGCCGACGAGCTGATCGTCACCACCAACGAACCCGAGCGTCTGGGCTTTCTCGACGATATCGATGCAGGGTGTCCCATTCGCCTGGTCACCGACCGCTATGAAGAACGCGGCGCTTTGAGGGGCATGGCAACGGCGTTCGAGGCGGCGAGCAACCCGCTGGTCGCCATCGTGGCATGCGATATGGTGTTCGCTTCGGCCCCGCTGATCGTCGAAGAGGCCCATATCCTGCACGAAGGCCGCTACGACGCCATCGTGCCCGCGAACAAATTCGGCTACGAGCCCTTCCATGCGGTGTATCGCAAGGAAGCGTGCCTGCCGGCCGCCCAGGCCGCCATCGACCGCGGCATGGTGCGCGCCCGCGATTTCTTCGACGACGTGAAGCTGGGCATCCTGCATCGCGACGAGCTGCGCCGCGCCGTTCCCGAGGGCGGCTGCTTCATCAACGTGAACACGCCCGACGAGCTTGCCCGCATCGAGCGTTCCATCGAAGAAGACGGAGATAGGTGATCGCATGCCGTCGGTGATGGATATGGTCGAAATCATGGAGCGCCTCGAAAGCAAGGCGCTTCATATCGATCCGCCGCATTGCGTGAGGGTGCGCAACAGGAACGCGTCGTGCTCGCGCTGCGTCGATGCGTGCCCGTCGGGCGCCATTTCCCTGCAGGGAAACGAGCTTAAGATCGACGCGCAGCAATGCGTGAGCTGCGGAGCCTGCGCCTCGGCGTGCCCGACGAGCGCCATTCGCTTCCGCGATCCCGACGACGCCTCCCTGGCCGCCGCGATCGACCGTTCGGCGCGCGCGCTGGACGGTCATGCCGTGCTGGTGTGTGCGCGCGTGGCCGCGAAGCGCAAGGCCGACGCCGACGCTGTGGCGACGGTGCCGTGCGTGTCGCGCGTGAACGTCGAACAGCTCGTGGGCGCATGCGCGCGCGGCGCATCGTCGGTGGCGGCGGTCGACGGCGTGTGCGCGACGTGCAAATACCGTCGCGCCGCGGCAGGCTTCGATGAAACGGTCGAAGAGGCGAACGCGCTGCTCGAGGCGTGGGGCAGCCCCGCGCGAGCCTATCGCAGCCAGGAGGTGCCCGCCGCCGCGCTGGCCGACAGCGTGGCCCAAGGCACGGGCGGCGTTTCGCGCAGGGGCTTTTTCACGGCGGCGAAGGCGTCGGTGAAAGACGTCGCCGCCGAAGCGGTGGCCGTCACGGTGGAAAACGAGCTGGGCATCAAGCGCGATGCGCAAAGCCTGCGCTCCATGCTGAAGGTGGACGCTTCGGGCACCATGCCCCACGTGCGGGCGCACAGCCATGAGGCCCTGCTGGAAGATCTGTACGAATTGGGCGACCCCGAACCTGGAACGGTGCTTTCGACGAAGCTTTGGGGCGATGTGCGGATCGACGAGACGGCCTGCATGATGTGCGGCATGTGCGCGACCTTCTGCCCGACGGGCGCGTTGCGCAAGGTGTTCGTCGACGGGCCGAGAAAGCCCGAGCTCGACAGCCTCGAGTTCCGACTGGCCGATTGCGTGCAGTGTCGTTTGTGCGAAGACGCCTGCATCCGCAAGGCGCTCACGGTGGGAGGCGATATCGAGGCCGACCGTGTCCTCGAGTTCGAACCTGTGACGTTCAAGGGGCAGAAAAGAAAACAGGGGTCTTTCCTCGGAAGGTAAGACCCCTGCACGGTGCGCGGCATCGGGCGCCGCGCGGCTCCCCGGCGCTTTATCGGTCGAATTCGGCCGCGATGGCCGCAAGGCGCTCTTGCGCGAAGCGTTCCACGTCGCGCTCGAGCTGTTCGTAGGTTTCAAGCAGCGCTTTGCCGTCGGCGGTGAGCGTTGAACCGTGGGCTCCGTTGCGTTCGAGCAGCTGGACGGCGAAGGCCTCTTCCGTATGCTTGACGATTCTCCAGGCCTTGCTGTATGCCATGCCGATTTCTTTGGCGGCTTTATTCAGCGAGCCGGTGCGGTCGACGCCGCGGCACAATTGGGCGACGCCGCGCCCGAAAATCGCATCGGGCTGCTCTGAAGGCTTTTCGAGGCTCAGCTTGATGCGGGGTGAGATATCGGCGAAATGCATGGATTCTCCTGTGGTCGCGTTTCGACGTCGGAGCGCATCGGGCACTCCGACCTTGCGATTGTAGGGCAATGCGGCACGCTTGCATACGGTCGGCACTATTTCCTCGCTTGACGATGCTTTATTCTAATGTGAGAATAAAGCATCGCGCTAGGGCGATTCGTCCATCGGGCGCATTGAAAGGGGTGCGGCGTCACGCCGCGTGCAAGGAGGATGATAATCATGAAAGCATGGAAGAAAGCGACTGGCATCGCCGTGTGCGCGCTGGCATGCGCCGCGCTGGCCATGACGGTGCTCGGCGGCTGCTCGAAGCCTGCCGAAGAACCTGCTTCGGAGGCAACCGAGGCGCCCGCCGCCGAGAAGCAGGCCGTCGAGCTGCAGGTCTTCGCGGCGAACTCGCTGTCGAAGGCGCTCGACGAAGTGCAGGCCCTGTACGCGGAGAAAAACCCTGAGGTAGCTTTTGCCGACACCCAGTACAAGGCATCGGGCGAGCTCGTCGAGATGCTCAAGGCCGGGTCTTCCGCCGACATTTTCATTTCCGCCTCCAAGGGCAAAATGGACGACGCCTCCGAGGCGGGCTTGATCGACGAAGGCACCCGCTTCGATATGTTCGTCAACGACCTGGTCATGGTGACGAGCGCTGACAACACCGACATTCCCGAAGGCCTGACGCTCGAGGAGGCCGTCTCCGGCGACTACACCATCTGCGTCGGCGACGAATCCGTTCCTGCAGGCAACTACGCGTGCCAGTCGCTGGCCACCGTGGGCGCATATTCCGACGCTTCAGGTAAAGGCGGCGAATTCGTCGGCGCCGTGGCCGACAAGGTGGTCCTGGACACGTCCGTGGGCAACGTGTGCAAGCATGCCGAGTCCGGCGACGTCGATATCGCGTTCGTGTTCAGCTCTGACGTGTACCGCTTCGGCGGCGTGAAGGTGCTCTCCACCATTCCCGCCGATACGCACAAGCCGATCGTGTATCCCGCGGCCGTGACGGCCGCCGCCGCCCAGGCCGAGGCCGCCAAGGCGTTCCTCGATTGGGCCGCCAACGACCCCGAGGCCCTCGTGATTTGGCAGAAGTGGGGCTTCGAACTTGCATAGCCGCATTGCGACATTCATAGGCGCGGTAATTCTGGGCATCGCTTTGGCGGTGCCCATTTCGGCATATGCGTCCGAAGAAGGGTTCGCGTCCGGGCGCGCGTCGTCGTTTTTTACGGATGTGACGGCCGAAGCGGGTGCGGGGCTTGCCTGTATGCCGGTGGATGCGGGCTCCATCGAAATCGACGAGGAGGGCGAAGACGCCGTGACGCCCGCCGCCCCGCTCGACATTGCGCAGTTCGTGCGTGCCCAAAAGGGAAGCAATCGCCCTATCGACGGTGTATATCGGGGCTATGCCTATCTGCAGGGCGCCGAGCGAAACGACGTATGCCTGGTTGCCGTCGACGACTACGCGGTGCTTTATGTCGATGCCGTCGAATTGGCCGCCCGTACGGGCACGCAAGGATGGAACGACGTGGCCGTCGCGCTTGGCGAGGCGCTGGGCGGCGCGATTGCCGTCGACGATGCGGCGGTGAAGACGGAGCTTTCGTGGATCGTCGCCTACCTTCAGGCGCTCGATGACGCTGCCGCGAACGGGTCGTCGAGCATCGGGTCGGGCACGCGCTTGTTTGTGACGACCGAGGAATCGTTCGACCTGGGCGATGCGGGTCTGCGTTTCTCGTTCAACCAGGAATACGCTTCGGGTTCGTTTTATACGAGCGTTATCGGTATCGACGGGTCGGACGTGATGGCCGGCGCATCCGGTGTCCGCGCCGAGCTGCGTTTCGCTGATTTCTGCAATACGGCGTCGTGGGCCGAAGGAACGTTTGCGGCGGAGGCGGATGCGGCGGGCGCGTTCGGACGGTTCCTAGACGACCTTGACTGGAGCCCTTTGTGGGTGACGCTCAAGACCACGGGCACCGCCATCGTTATCGTGTTCATCCTGGGCCTTCTGGCCGCGTGGTGGAGCCTGCGCATCCCTTCGCGCGCGCAGGATATCGCCGATTCCATCTTCACCATTCCCATGGTGCTGCCGCCCACGGTGTGCGGCTTCGTGCTGCTGCTTCTGCTGGGCAAGAACACGCCGGTGGGCCAGTGGTTCATTGACATCGGGTTCCCGCTGATCTTCAGCTGGCCCGCAACCGTCCTTGCCGCCGTGGTGGTGTCGTTCCCGCTGATGTATCGCAGCGCCCGCGGCGCGTTCGAAAGCATCGACCGCACGATGCTCGATGCCGCGCGCACGCTGGGATGGAGCGAAGGCAGGATATTCTTCAGGCTGATGCTGCCGCTGGCCTGGTCGTCGATCGCGGCAGGAACGGTGCTCGCTTTCGCCCGCGCGCTCGGCGAGTTCGGCGCCACATTGTTTTTAGCGGGCAATTATGTGGGCGTCACGCGTACCGTGCCGATCGCGATTTACTTCGAATGGATGAATGGAAATACCGACGTCGCTCTGTTCTGGACGGGCGTGATTATCGTGTTCAGCTTCATGGTCATCCTGTTCATCAACCTGTGGAGCCGCCGAACCACGCGCTACAGGCGCCGCACGCAGGACGCCTAGCCCGTTTGCGGCAAGCTGTGCTCCCGCATCGGCGCGAGCTATGCGGGCGATTGCGCGCCTTCATGGCGCGAGGAATTCGCGGCCTCGGGGGAAAGCGGGCTTGCGGTCGTGTTCTACCGAATCGGTTCGGGGGCGCTTCAGGGTTCGGCCGCTGCGCGACTGCATTCGCCCGCGCTTTTCGACGGGTTCGCGCTTCGCTCGCATCGGGCGAAGCGCGACCGGCTTGCGCGGGGCTCCGGCTCCCGTGCCGGGCTGCAGACGTCGCGTTCGGGCCCCGTGGCGGGGCATTCGTCATTTCGGAGAAAGGAAGCAGGCCTGTGAGTCTGGAAGTCGATATCGAGAAGTCGATGGGCGGGTTCCGCCTCGAGGCGGCGTTCGCCGCGGGCAACGAGACGCTCGGTTTTCTGGGCGCGTCCGGCTGCGGCAAGTCGCTGACGTTGCGCTGCATCGCCGGCATCGAAAAGCCCGATGCCGGCCGCATCGTGGTGAACGGCACGACGTTTTTCGACAAGGCGCCCGGCCGCCGCGCGAAGGTCGACCTGACGCCTCAGCAGCGCAAGACCGCCCTGCTGTTCCAGAACTACATGCTGTTTCCCAACATGACCGTGCGCCAGAACGTGATGGCAGGCATGGACCGCGGCATGCAGCCCGAAAGCCGCGACCGCATCGTCGAGGCCCAGGTGCGCAGGTTCGGGCTGGTCGGGCTGGAAGGACGTTACCCCGCCCAGCTTTCGGGCGGCCAGCAGCAGCGCGTCGCGTTGGCGCGCATGCTCGCGGCGAACCCCGGCATCCTGATGCTCGACGAGCCGTTCTCGGCGCTCGACGCGCACCTGAAAAGCTCGCTCGAGCAGAATCTCATCGGCCTGTTCGAGGAATTCGAGGGCACGATCTTGTATGTGAGCCACGATATCGACGAGGCGTATCGCTTCTGCGACCGGATCGCCGTGGTGGATGCGGGCCATATCGACGAGATCGGCCCGAAAGACCAGGTGGTGCACCATCCGTCGAGCCTTGCGGCGGTCAAGCTGTCGGGCTGCAAGAACACCACGTCGGCCGTGTACGCCGGCGAGCACGAGGTGCGCCTGCCCGAATGGGGCGTTTCGGTGCATGCGGCCGATCAGGTGCCGCGTGATGTGAAATGGTTCGGCGTGCGCGCGTTCATGCTGCGCCGCGCGAGCGAGCCGGGCGTCAACGTGTTCCGCGTCCGCGCCGACCGCGTGAGCGATTCGCGCTTCGAGCGCACCGTGATGCTGTCGTTTCTCGACGCGCAGGGCGAGGCGGCGGCCAAGGATGCGGCCGAGGAAGACAGCACGATGAAGTTTCTTAAGAACCACATTCAGTGGAGGGTGGACAAGCTTGCCGCCTCGGCGGGCCCGCTGCCCGAAGAAGGCGACGAGTTCCTGATCGAGATTCCCTCGCGCAGCATGTATCTGGTCACGCGCTAGCGAAAAGGCCGGCCTGAGCGAACGAGCCGCGCTCGCGGCCTCGGCCGCGCCGGCCGGATCGACTTCCCCTTGAAAGGCGGCGCGGTTCGCAGGGGCTCGATCCGACTCCGCGCTGTTGCGCGACGCGTGCCCGCGTGCCGTTTTTCGTTCAGGGCCGTTCGCATGCTCTATACTATCCGCGTATGAGTATAAAAAGGGGGAGGGGCCTCCATGAAGGATTCTCACGGTCGCACGATCGATTATCTGCGCATATCTTTGACGGACCGATGCAATCTCAGATGCATCTACTGCATGCCGGAAGAAGGGGTGCATGCGCTTTCGCACGACGACATTCTGACGCTTGAGGAAATCGAGCGCCTGGTGCGCGTCGCCGCCGATATGGGCATCACGCGCGTCAGGCTGACGGGCGGCGAGCCGCTCGTGCGCCGCGGCGTGACCGGCCTGGTGCGTGCGCTGAACGACATTCCCGGCATCGAGAGCGTCGCACTGACCACGAACGGGATCCTGCTGCCGCGCATGGCGGGCGAGTTGGCGGAAGCGGGCCTTTCGCGCGTGAACATCTCGCTCGACACGCTCGACCCCGAGCAATACGGCGCCATCACGCGCTGCGGTTCGTTCGATGACGCCATGGCGGGTATCGACGCCGCTCTTGAGGCGGGCTTTTCGCCTGTGAAGCTGAACGCCGTAGTGGTGCGCTCTTTGAATCAGGACGTTTTGTCGTTCGCGCGCATGTCGATCGACCGTCCGCTCCATGTTCGCTTCATCGAATATATGCCGGTGGGCGAAAGCGCCGGCGCGTGCGGCTGCGGATGGGGCAAGGAGGATGTCATTCCGAGCGACGAGTTGCATGCGATGATCGATGAACAGGCTGAAGCGGCCGGTCTCGGTCGTCTGGTGCCGGCGGCGAAGCATAGGCCTTCCGGATGGGGTCCCGCGCGCTATTACGAGTTCGAGAACGCGCAGGGAACGGTCGGGTTCATTTCGCCGCTTTCGCGCCACTTCTGCAGCGAATGCAACAGGCTGCGCCTGACGGCCGACGGCAAAATCAGACCGTGCCTGTTCTCCGACGAGGAATTCGACGTGCGCGCGGCGCTTCGCTCGGGCGGAACCGACGATGACGTGCGCGCCGTTTTGTACGAAGCGTTGGGCGCCAAGCCCGACGAGCACCACGACAAGGTGGGAACCCAGCGCGGGATGAGCCAGATCGGCGGATAGGAGAGAGCAATGACGGATACGTTGACCCATATCGACGAACAGGGAGACGTGCGCATGGTGGACGTGTCGCAGAAGGCCGACACCGAGCGCGTCGCCGTGGCGGAAGGCTTCATTGCCATGAAGCCCGAAACCTTGGAGTTGATCGCGTCGGGTTCGGCCGCGAAAGGCGACGTGCTCGCCTGCGCGCGCGTGGCGGGCGTCATGGCGGCCAAGAAGACGAGCGACCTCATTCCCATGTGCCACCCGCTCAATATCACGAAGGCGAAGGTGTCGTGCGACCCGGTGCGCGCGGGCGAGCGCGCCGACGGCCTGGTGGGCATCCACGTCACCACGACGTGCGGCGTGACCGGCAAGACCGGCATCGAGATGGAGGCGCTTACGGCCGCAAGCGTGGCGTGCCTGACCGTGTACGACATGTGCAAGGCGGTCGACCGCGGCATGCAGATCATGGATGTGAGGCTGCTGAAAAAAGACGGCGGAAAAACGGGTCTGTGGGAGCGCTCGCAGGAGTGCGAGTAAACCGCCCGTTGCGCGAGCGTCTTTCCGCGAAGGCCTATGCGCTTCGTTTCGCATGCGCGGTTTTTTAATTTCAACTTGAGGAATGCGGGCGATTCGCTCGCATTCCTGCTTATTCGGGCGGAAACGAAAAGAGGTCGCGATCGCGACCTCTTTTGCTCTGTCGGTTCTAGTGGCCGGCGCCCTGCATCATGAGGGCGGCGTGCGGCAGCACGTCCACGATGCCTTCCCAGTTCTCGCGCGCGGCTTTCTCGCTTCCCGGGAGGTTGATCACGATGCTGCCGTCGCGCTGCATGCACACGGCGCGAGAGAGCATGGCGCGCGGCGTGATGCGCATGCTGTAGGCGCGCATGGCCTCGGCGATGCCGGGAACGTCGCGCGTGCACACGTCGCGCGTGGCCTCGGGGGTCACGTCGCGCGGAGACAGGCCGCTGCCGCCGCAGGTCAGCACGAAATCGGCGTTGAGGTCCTGGATCGCGTGGAGCAGCGCGCCCGAAATGAAGGGGCGGTCGTCTTCCACCACGACGCGCTCGAGACAGGTCCATCCGCGCGCGGCGATGAGCTCTTCGAGCGCGGCGCCGGCCGAATCGGTCTCGAGCGTGCGGGTGTCAGAGCAGGTGATGATGGCGAACGTGGGGCAGGGCTCCCGATATTCTTCAGACATGGATTCCTCTTTCCGTGATATCTTCCCGCATCCGTCCAAAGGACGGGCCGACGGCCCTACAGGACGATGTCCTCGGGCGCATCGAGCAGAATGCACTCTACCATGTCGCCTTCGAGCACGGGGTCGAGGCCTTCGGGCATGATGGCGACGCAATTGCTTTTCTGGATGACGCCGAACAGGCCGGAGCTCTGGTTTTTGGCGGGCGTCACCTCGAGCTCTCCGTCGGCGCCGCGCGCGATCGTGGCGCGCGAGAAGATGCGCCGCGGATCCTTCTTTTTCTTCGACGAGGTGATGCGCGCCTTGACGCACGGGTGCTCGAGGGCCGCATAGCCTTGCATGGCGCGCAGCGCGGGGCGGATGATCAGCGAGAAGCCCATGTAGGCGGCCGCGGGGTTGCCGGGCAGGCCGAACACGGGGGTGCCGTTCACCAGGCCGAACGTCTGGGCTTTGCCAGGACGCATGTTCACGGTGGTCATGTAGAGCGTGCCGAGACGCTCGACGACCGGCTTGATGAAGTCGAAATCGCCGTTGGAGGCGCCGCCGGTGGTCACGACGAAATCGTATTCGGCCGCCGCGCGTTCGACCGCTTGGGCAAGCAGGTCTTCGTCGTCGATCACGATGGGCAGGATATCGCAGGTCGCGCCCGCATCGATCGCGCACGCCGCCATGGCGTAGCCGTTCGAGTTGCGGATGTGTCCGGGGCCGGGCTTTGCGGGCGGCTCGACCAGCTCGCTGCCGATGGGAATAACCGCCACGCGCGGACGGCGGCGCACGGCCACTTCGAGCGCGCCGCATCCGGCCAGAAATCCGATGCCCGCCGGATGGATGACCTCTCCTTCATGCACGATCGTCTCGCCCTCGCGCGCCTCTTCGCCGGGCTGCCGCACGTTGTTGCCGAGCTTGCACGGCTCGCTGAAACGCACGCGGCTTCCCGTTTTGCCGTCGCCTGAAACGGTTTCGACGATTTCGTATTTCACGACCGAATCGGCGTCGGCGGGAAGGGCCGCGCCCGTCATGATGCGCACGCAGCGGCCGGGGGCGATCGGGCCTTCGTAGGTGCTGCCTGCGGGCACGTCGGCGATCACGTCGAGCTCGACGGGGGACTGCTCGGACGCTTCGGCCAGATCGCTCGCGTGCACGGCGAAGCCGTCCATGGCGGCGTGGGCGAAGGGGCTCACGTCCATATCGCTTTTCACGTCGGCGGCGGCGACGCGTCCGATCGCGTCGAGCAGCGGCACGGTTTCGGCGGGCAGGACGCTCACGTGCGAGACCACGAGCGCGCGGGCCTCTTCGAGTGAGATCATGGAGGGGATGTCCGACATAGCGGTCCTTTCTTTCGGGCCCATGTGCATGGGCGCTGGTCGCGGCGCGGAGGCGCCGGCGGATGGAGGGGCGGCGCGTGCCGTCCGGCTGCTGCGCGGACGGCACGCGCCGGTTAATAAGCGCTTTGAGGGCGGGTGTTCCAGGAAATGAAGGCCCACGACACGGTGCGCAGCACGTCGAGACACAGCAGGCCTTCGGGCACGCCCTTGCGGTCGGGCTTGCCCGCGTCGGGGTTTTCCACGATGTGCTGTTCGAGCCAGGCGGAAAGGCGCTCGCATGCCGCGGCGCGTTCGGCGTCGGTCAAAGGCGTGCCGCAGCGGTCGATCATGCGCGTGAAGTCGGCCATGGCGTCGGCGTGGGAGTCGAAGGTGTCTTTGCGCGTCGAATAGATGTAGTCGACCTTGGGCTCGAGGCCTTTCTGGGCCAGGATGCCGAAGGCGTACAGGTAGTCTTTCGTCGAGGCCGCGGGCACGCCGATCGCCGAAAGGATGCGGCTGTCCACATAGGGCGCCGTGCCTGTGGTCATGGTGATGCAGCACTTGCGGCGCGCGACGTGCGTGAGCTTGTCGATCGCTTCGTCCAATCGCGCGACAGACATGGAGCGCGACGCGATGGCCACGTCCACCATGTCGTCTTCGATACCGAAGGCGGACCAGTCGTCTTCCCAGCTCATCTTGAAGGCGTCGATGCCATCGACGCCGCGGACGGCGGCGTTTTCAGCCAGCTTGGCCAGCATGCCGTCGCTGAAGTCGGCCGCATGCACGTCGCAGCCGCGCTCGGCCAGCATGACGGCCAGCGTGCCCGTGCCGCATCCCATGTCGAAGACCGATTCGTTCGGGCGGATGTCGGCGAGCTTCAGGAAGTCTTCCGCGTAGGCGTTCTTCATGTCTTTGTTGTCGTAGCGCGCGGAACGCTTGTTCCAGCCCTGGGCGTCGTTGGGCTTGGGGCGCGTTTGCTGGACGAGCTCCCATTCTTTTTCGAAGTCGATCATGGACCCTCCTGCGTTCGGCGCGACGTGTCGCGGCGACCCCGCCGGTCGCGAGCGGGCCGGAATCCGGGGTATGTGCATTATTCTCGGACATGATAACGCGAAGCGTCGAAGCGCGCGACCGCTCGTGCAGCGAGGCTCGGAAACGCGATGCATAAAGGTATATTCCTTATGCAGTCCATTAAATGTGAAGTTCGTGTGATGCTAAGTTTGTGCATACTCGCGAGGTTTTTAACCGAATAAATTTACGATATTCCTCAAAAAAGCCTTTTTATGAAGATATATGCATGCAAATGCATTATTTCAAGCGGCCAAGATGTCGGCTATTTTTGTGCAGCTGTCCAAGAACGGGCGTTCCTCCCTTTTCGGACGCGCGGGAAACGCCTGGTGCCCTGCATGGTACAATCAGAAAGCTTATAGGTATTTTCAGCCCATGCCGTCCGGTGCGGCATGCGGTCTCAGCTCGAACGAAAGGGAAGGAACCTATGCAACCTCGCGAGGAACTGACGCAGCTTATCGGCGCTGCGCTGGACGCGGCCATCGCATCCGGCAAACTTCAGATGGAAAACGCTCCCGAAATCACGCTCGAGCGACCCCGAGACGAGGGTCACGGCGATTGGGCATGCACGGCCGCTATGCGTTGCGCGAAGCTCGCTAAGAAGAATCCCCGCGAAATCGCTCAGGTCATCGTCGACGCCATCCCTGAGAACACGCTGGTGAACAAGGTCGAGATCGCAGGCCCCGGTTTCATTAACTTCTACCTGAACAACGACGCCCTGCAGGACGTCGTGACCAAGGTCCGCTCCGAGAAGGGCGATTACGGCCGCGGCACCGTGCCCGAGGGCATGCGCAAGGTCAACATCGAATACATCTCCGCCAACCCCACCGGCCCCATGCACGTGGGCCACGGCCGCTGGGCCGCGCTGGGTTCCGCCACGGCGAACCTGATGCGCCACGCCGGCTACGACGTGTTCGAGGAGTTCTACATCAACGACCACGGCGTCCAGATGGACAAGTTCGGCCTGTCCATCGCCGCCCGTTACCTGCAGCAGCTCGGCCATGAAGACGTCGAGGTGCCCGAGGGCGGCTACAACGGCCTGTACGTCAACGACATCGCCAAAGAAATCATCGACCGCGACGGCGACAAGTGGGTCGACGCCGATGAGAACGAGCGCATGGTCGAGTTCCGCGAGTACGGCTACGCCTACATCATGAAGATGTTCCGCGACATCACCAACCGCTTCGGCAACCACTTCGAGCGTTGGCAGTCCGAGCGCGAGATGTACATTCCCTCCGACGAGTTCGACGGCAAGAGCCCGTTCGACTTCTGCCTGGGCAACCTGCGCGACCAGGGCGACATTTACGACCAGGACGGCGCCGTGTGGTTCCGCTCCTCCAAGTACGGCGACGAGAAGGACCGTGTCGTGCGCAAGGCCGACGGCGACTACACCTACTTCGCTTCCGACGTGGCCTACCACTACTGGAAGAAGCTGCGCGGCTTCGACCACCTGATCAACATCTGGGGCGCCGACCACCACGGCTACATCGCCCGCGTGGCCGCCGTTCTGTCCGCCATGGGCTATCCCGGCGCGCTCGAGATCATGCTCGGCCAGCTGGTCAACCTGTTCCGCGACGGCAAGCCCGTCCGTATGTCCAAGCGTACCGGCGAAATGATCACCTTCGAAGAGCTCATCGACGAGGTCGGCATCGACGCCACGCGCTACTACATGCTCAGCCGCTCCAGCGAGCAGCCGATCGACTTCGATATCGACGTCGCCAAGAAGCAGGACTCCTCCAACCCGGTGTACTACGACCAGTACGCGCACGCCCGCATCTGCAAGCTGCTGCGCGACGCGTCCGGCCATTCGGGCGAAGACAATCTGGACATGGACGCCGTTGCCGCCGAGTGCATCCCGGCCGACGTGGACCTGAGCGTGCTCACCGATCCTTCCGAGTTCGCCCTCATGCGCAAGATGAGCGAGTTCGGCGATCTGATCGCCCTGGCCGCCCGCGACCGCGCTCCGTTCCGCCTGACGCACTACGCTCAGGACCTGGCCAGCCTGTTCCACCAGTTCTATACGAACTGCCCGGTGCTCAAGGTCGAGGACGAGAAGGTCAAGCAGGCCCGTCTGGCCCTGTGCGACGCCACCCGCATCGTGCTTTCCACGACGCTCGGCATCCTGGGCATCTCCTCTCCGCAGCGCATGTAGAAGGAGCCTTCGGGCCCTCGCATCCGTGCGAACATATGAATGCAAAGGGAACCCGCGAGGGTTCCCTTTTTTGCGGGCGAAGCAGCGCGGGGGAGCGGCGGACCCGATTCCATTCCTCGTCGTACGGTTCGCCGGCAATGGCTTTCCAGCCGCCGAAGCGTGCCGCGCTTGCGCTTGACGGCCGTCCGCATCGTCCGACAATGCGGCGAAAGGCTTCATGCGGTCTCTGCGCCGCAGATACGGAGGTGATGCGCCATGCGTTTGATCGAACTCGACAAAGATAACTTCGATGCCATGGTGACCGATGCGCAGCAGCCGGTGTTGGTGGAATTCTTCAGCCCCGGGTGCGGGCCGTGCCATGCGCTTGCCGCCGTGCTCGAGGACATGGCGGACGCGCATCCGCACATCCGTTTCGCCGCCATGGACATCGTGCGGTTCCCCGATGCGGCTTGGGCGTTCGACGTGGCCGCCGCGCCCTCTACGCTGCTGTTCTCGGGCGGCCGCCGCGTCGATGCCGTGACGGGCTATGTGCCGCGTGAGCGCATCGAGGAGATGCTGGCGGTCGTGGAATAGCGCGGCATAGGAAAAGCGCGCCACGCCGCAGGGGCGAAGGCGCGCTTCGTGTTCGCGAGATATGGGGAATGCGCGTCAGTCTTTGGCGTGCTTGTCGTCTTTCGCGTCGGCGATGTCCAAGACGATGTCGATCATGTCCTGGCGGTCGCGAATGCCGAGTTTCGTGTAGATGTGCGCGACGTGCGACTTCACGGTGTTTTCGGCCAAGACCAGTTCTTCCTGGATGTAGGTTCGCGTGCGGCCCTGGGCCAGCAGGACCAAGATCTCGCTCTCGCGCGGCGAAAGCTTGTATTTCTTGGAAACCTCGGCGCAGCGGCGTTCCAGGGCGTCGGTCACCACGGCGGCGGCGTCGCTCGGCGCGGATTCGCGCTTGTTCCAGCTGTAATACATCGAGGCGATGGAGAGCACGTAGATCGCAGCGATCACGATGAGGTTTTCGACTGCGTCGGCTTTGCCCAGGAAGAGCACCCAGACGATCGACCCTGCAGCGTAAAGCGCCGTAGCCGTGCCGATGACGCGATACGAGGGGATGGTGGACAGGTCGAGCAGGATGGCCACCACCGCCCAGAACATCAGGTGCGAGAACGAGTCGTTGAGCCTCATGAGCGTGTCGAGCACGGCGGGGTTGGCGTTCTGGTCGCCGGCGAGGATCATGGACACGGACAGCGTGATGATGATCGTGATGAACGACGGCTGGAAACGCAGGCGCAGCGGCCAGTTCTCGGTGCGTCCGAGGGCGAGATAGGAAAACGCCGCCAGGCCGAGGCAGTAGGCCAGGAAAAGCAGCGGACTCGACGTCATGGACGGGTGGTCGAACTCGTCGATGTGGCCTTCGCCCCACAGGCCGACGAAGCTCAGACTGCGCACAGTGGCCAGCAGCAGCGACGCCGCGGCGATCAGGATGATGGCGTCGCGGATATCGTCGCGCATGCCTTTTTTCTGCTCAGCGCGCGGGCGCGAGGGCACGCCGAATACCGTGCGGCCGGTTTTTTCGCTGCTGCGCTGCTTGAACGCCGCGCTGCGGGCGCACTGGAAGAACACCGTGGAAAGAATGGGCATCAGCACGACGGCGGATACCTGCACGTCGGTGCTGAGAAGACGCTCGGCGAGCGAGACCAAGGCGGGCTCGGCGATCAGCGATATGGCGAGACACATCATGGTGGGCATGAAGCTCTGGGTGCGCGCGAGCAGCAGCACGAAGCGCGCCGTGAGCCAGAAGTAGCCCACGCCGAAAAGCAGCAGGCCTCCGACGGCGAGCGCGACGGGAGGGAAGGCGCTCTGGCTGGAAGCGATGGCGAAGCATGCCGTTCCGACCGATGCCAGCAGCGTGACCACGGGCCATAGCGACGATTCCATCTCTCGCATTTTGCGCGGCAACGCGGCGAGTACGACGCTCATGGCAAGGATGCCCATGAGGAAGAACGCGCGCTGGTTGACGGGCACGCCGAACCCTGACAGGGCGTCGGTGAACCCCGGCGTGTGCCCTGCGAGCGTGCACCAGGTTAGGTTGACGGTAAGGCCGATGGCGGCGAATAGCGCGCAAAGGCCGGCATCTTTAAAGGATGCGAGCATTCCCTCTCCTTCGGTATATTGCATGTTTTTGCGGTCGTACGGCTCTCTCCGACCGCGGGGAGCGGACGTCTTATCACCTGTTCCTTCATTGTCCGTGAAAAGTCCCCGTCTGTCTACGGAGAAAGGCTCGCTATTGGCTCAGTACTGGTCATTTCACCCATCAACCAAAAGGGTCTATGCCCTTTATCAGGCATTTAGCGCGGATGTGTTGATGCGCGCCCGCCTTGCGGAGGGCTAATCTCGAGTCTGTCAGATGGACCCGAGGGGTCCGATAGGGGGCGGCGGCGATCGTTTTCGGGTAGGAAACGGCGACCGTCGCAATGAAGAAGGGGGAATGATGAAGAAGGTGACGAAGCGCGCTGCCATGGTAACAGGCATAGCAACCGTGCTTGCGGCGTCGGCTCTCATGGTGCCTGCCTTCGCAGTCGATTCGGCTTCTACCGCGGCAGAGATCGTCCGCGGCGGCGAGCCCGACGGCGATGTGCAGTATCCTGGCAAGGAGTACATCATCGAGAACTACGAGAAGTGGGACCAGATCGCCGAGGAGTACGCTCCTGAGATTCGCCAGCTTCCTAACGGCAAGCTGGTTCAGCGCACTCCTTCCGAGTACGAGTGCCCGCACTGGATGCAGCAAAGCTGGACCATTTCGTACAACACCTACTACCTGGATGCCGACAAGAAGGGCTGCAACTCCTGCCATGCCGACCTCAACGAGACCGTCATGAACATGGAATACCGCCACGCTGTGCTTCCCAACAAAGATCTTGAGACCTACAGCGACGTCGAGCAGTGCATCACCTGCCATCGCGACAACGGCGACGAGTTCGGTCGTCTGATGCACGGCATCCACTTCAACAGCCGCAACTCCGAGAAGTTCAAGGACGGCTTCGACGGCACGTGCGAGTCCTGCCACACCGCCACGGGCGACGGCAACGGTCTGCAGCTGTGGGAGAACGTGAAATACGACGCCTTGAAGGACAGCATCACCACGGTCGAGAACGTCGAGGGCAACTTCGACTTCACGCAGGATAAGGTCCAGACCATGGACGAGCTGTACAGCTACGACTTCGTTCACGGCTACTACGACCACATGCGCTATGCATGCTCCGATGCCGCTCTCGACCTCGACCTGCCCCAGAGCATGATGGACGAGTGGGAGATCACCATCGAGGGCAACGTGCCCAACCCCTACACCGCTAAGCTGGTCGACCTGATCGCCGAGGCCGAGGCCGAAGGCGCCGTCGTGACCAAGGCTTCCAAGATGGTCTGCGAGCTTAACCCGACCGGTGGCGGCGGCATCGGCCAGACCGAGATCACGGGCATTCCCGTGAGCTGGCTGATCGAGCGCGCCGGCGGCATGACCGACGGTACCAACTCCATCCGCTGCGTCCGTGCCGACGGTTCTTCCAAGAACGGCATCGACGTCTCCATGCTCGAGAACGAGTATCTGGTCTACAAGATGGGCGGCGAGTACCTCGACGCACGTCGCGGCTTCCCTTGCATCAACTGGGTCGAGAGCTATGACGCTCAGGTCTTCTCCAAGCAGCCCTCCGGCTACATCGTTTCCTCCGACGTTATGGACGAGCGCGTGTGCGGTCAGGTGAACCAGGAAGACGCTCATGTCAATCGCCCGAACGCGACGATTTGCGGCACGCCTGAGGGCCTGATCATCGAGACCGGCAAGCCCTACACCTTCCAGGGTTACGTCGACGCTTTCGACCACAAGGCCAAGACGCTCGAGTTCTCCATGGACCATGGCGAGACCTGGACGACCTACGATTTGGGCGATACCGACAACAAGCGTTGGATCTGGTGGACCTTCGAGTGGACCCCGCCTGAGCACGGCGCCTACTGCCTGAGCGTTCGCGCAACCACCGATCAGGGCGAAGTGAGCTTCCGCGAGCATGAGGTCATGGTCAACGCTATGGACCAGCTGCCTGCCGAGGACAAGGTCATCAAGGCCGGCGGTCCCGATTCCGACCTGCCTCTGATGTTCTCGACCGGTCTTGAGAACGAATAGTCGACACGAAGGAGCGTTTTCTTATGAATAAGAAGAAAGCAATGGCTGCAGGAGCGGCTGGTGGCGCCCTTCTGCTGGGAATGACCGGCGTTGCCGTCGCCGCGGGCGGCCCGACGATCCTGGGCGGCCAGGATGCACCCGAGGGCGCTACGCACGAGAACAACGGCTACATCATCGACTCGCACACGCTGCAGCTCGAAGAGAGCGACTATGTCAAGGTCGCCGACAAAGAGGGCACGTTCTTCTTCAACCAGGACGGCGTGACCCCCAACGACGATCTGTTCAACGTGTTCGGCACGACGATCACCTCGATGTGCTCCAAGCCCGCTAACGAACTTGTCGTGGGCGATGCCGCCGAGGGCGTTGCGACCTACTACATCAACGTGGGCGGCAACATCAAGGAGAGCTTCTCCGTGAACCTCGAGGACATGGAAGAGCAGTCCGAAGAGCAGACCATGGTGTGCTCTTGCGCGACCGGCGCTCCGTTCGGCCAGGCTGCCGTCGTGGGCGTGCCTCTGGCGGCCGTGGTGGACATGGCCGACCTCGAGGACGGCGTGAACACCGTGACGGCTTACGGCGCCGACGGCTTCGGCCAGGCCCTGCCGCTGCAGTACTGCCTCGACCGCGATGCGCTGCTGGTCTATGAGGTCAACGGCGAGAAGCTCAAGAGCGAAGTCGGTCCCTCCGCCCAGCTGTGGATGCCCGAGACCGTCGCCCGTTACTTCACGCGCAACGTCGTCGACATCAAGCTGACCGCCGAGGACCAGGTTCCCGACGTCCAGTCCGTCGATCCGGCGTACCGCAACAAGATCGAGATCATGAACAGCGCCGACGGCTGCGTGTTCTTCGCCGGCGACGCGATCACCTTCGAGGGCGTGGCCGACGACCTGGGCAGCGCCATCGAGGCCATCGAGTTCTCCTTCGACGGCGGCGAGACCTGGACCGAGTGCCTGACCGAAGGCGCTACCGCCGACAAGTGGGTCAACTGGCAGTTCGAGACCTCCTTCGAGGAGGCCGGCGAGTACCAGCTCACCGTTCGTGCCCGTACGGCCGACGGCATGGTGTCGCCTCTCGAGGCTAGCCTGACGTTCGAAGTGATCTAGCCTTTCAGGCTATCCTTCCGAAGCGGGGCATGCGGCGGCGGGCCATCGATCCCTCCCCAAGCCTGAGGCTCGCCGCCCGCCCGATTCGGCGTCGTTTGAGACGCCGTTCCCCTCCTTTTGTCATGCGTAACTGCATCGGCCCCCGTTCCGGTTTCGACCGGAGCGGGGGCCGCTTTGCGTTGAGGGGCTGAAAAGGGGCGGGCGTGCGTCTCGGCATGCGCGTCGCATCGCGCCGCCGCTGTTAAAAGCTGTTCATTCGATCGATGATTTCCTGGCGGGAATGCAGGTCGGTCTTCGCGTAAACATGCTTGATATGCACGCGTACCGTGGCGGGGGTGATGCAGAGGTCTTCGGCAATCGCTTGCTGCGTCTTGCCGAGGGCGTACAAGCCGATCACCTCCGCCTCACGGTCGGACAGTCCGAATTCCTTTTGCAGCTTTTCCGCATCGTGCAAAATCAGCTCTTTACGCATGGAGGCACCGCTCATTTGCGCGCCCTTCAGGCCGAGCAGCTTTTCGAGGCGCTGCGTGCTCTTTTGAGCCGCGTCGGTGTCGCTGTATGCGGTCTTCAACAGCCTGATGAAGACGAATTGCGTCGATGCCAGAATCATGGCTCCCGATAGCGCCGCCAAAAGAGTGGGGTCGCTGAGGAACGGGCCGGGGGTGTGTCCGACGACGATTTGCACAAGCGCGCGCGGAAGGAGATAGGCGAGCCATCCGGCCAGCCCGTAGAAGAAGGGGTCCTTGGTTCCGTAGTGGGAAAAAGCCATGATCAAATACCAGATAAAGCCCGTCATGACCGCGCTGAGCGTAGTGGAAACGGCGGCTCCGATCGAGAGCCGTTCCGGGAAAGCCGCGTAGAACAGCAACGCGGTGATGCCCAGGCCCTGCATGAGAATCCAGATTCCGGTCGTCATCATCGTGCGCGGCCGCAATATCGCGCCGACGGCGATGCCTACGGTGACGGCGGTCGTCACGAAGAGATAGCTCGCGTCGGGCAACGGAGCGCCGCCTTCGACGAAACGGAACGGGGACCCCTCGACGACGCCCATGGCGAACGAAAGGGCGGATATGCTGACCGTCATGGTGAGGAAGAGGCGCGGATTGTCGGTTTTGGCGCTTTCGAATCCGAAATAGCCCGTATCCGGCATCTCGACGGGACATGCGGACGGATCGCGTCTGGAGGCGTAAAACGCCAAGGGCAGCTGCAGGGGAGCGAGCAGGCCGGCGACCAGGCACGCATCGTCGGAGGGCATGAGCACGAATGCGTACACGACGGGTTCTGCGATGCTGAGCGCGCCGAACGTCACGATGACGGCGGCGATCGACGATGCCGCTTGCATGCGGCGCAGCCATGAGAGAATCGATATCCAGCTGGAAAGCGACGCTATCGCGGAAAGCCCGATGGATGCGGAGGGCGCTTTCGCCGCAAGGAGGCCGAGCGCCGCGATGGATGCGCACTGCACGGCGATCGATATGAAGAATGCGGCATCGACGGACCTTTTCGAAAGGGGGTTGTGCGCCTTGTAAAGCGCGAGCATGGCGATGAATATCGGCACGGAGGCGATGCCCGTTCCGAGTCCGTTGCTCAGCACCTCGAACCCGCTCGTGAGCCCGCTGAGCCCCGACACGATCATTGCGATATGCGAAAGAGCCAGGCCTGCGATGATCGGGATAGGCGCGGCGTAGGCCGTGAGCGAACGAAGCTTCGGAAGAGGCGAATGCACGGAGATTTCCTTTCGACGGTCGTGGCGGCGGTCAAGTATATCAAGGGCGATTCCGACTGCATTTTATTGCGGATGCGAAGTGCTATTTTCTTAAAACCCCAGTACAAATGCATACCCCCTAAGGGGGTAGAGTCGCTATTTTCCCTCAAATGGGGCATGCGAAGACGGTTTTCGACCGGTGATAATGCGCTTGCGCCGCGTCGGCGGGGCCCATGGCCCTGTCCGGCGATGCAGCGCGAACCAATCAACCGACAACGCAAGGGGGGGATCGATTTATGCCGAGTAGTGCTCTTACGAGACGTTCGTTTTTCGCTGCAGGCGCTGCAGCCGGGGCGGCGGTCGCGTTCGGCGGCGTGGGCGTCGGCGGCAGACGTTCCGAGGCTTTCGCATGGGGCGAAGACCATGTCGTGGAATACGCGGCGACGACGTGCGATGGTTGCGGCAACAAATGCGGCATGGGGGCTTGGACGCAGGACGGCGCCCTGTGGCGCTTCATGGGACTCGAGGATCATCCGTTCGCGCATGGGCATCTGTGCGTGCGCGGCTTGGGGTACACGGCGGTCGCTTATTCCGAAGACCGCTTGACCACGCCGCTGAAAAACGACGGCCAGGGCAATTTCTCCGCCGTATCGTGGGACGAGGCGATCGTCGATATCGCGGCCCGCATCAAGGAGGCCGAACCGTCGCGCGTGGCGTTGTTCCAGGATTCCCGAGCGACCGACCAGTATTACACCCAGCGCTTCATGAATGCGCTGGGGTCGGCGAACTACTACACCGATACCGTGCTGACCGATATGGACATCCTTACCGGCATAACGAATATCCTGGGCGTGTTCCCCGCGCCGCATGCCGAGGGATCGAAATATATCGTCCTTCTGGACAAGAGCTATTACGAAGGCGTGCGCCCTGCGGAGACCGAGGAAGTGATCCGCGTGCGCGAAAACGGCGGAAAAGTGGTCGTCGTAGACCCTCGTTTGCCGAGCATCGGTGCATTGGCCGATGAATGGGTGTGCGTCCGCCCCGGCTTCGAGCTTGCGTTCCTCCTGGGCGTGATGGGGCATCTGTTGAACAACGACCTCTACGATAAGGCGTTCGTCGAGGCCAACGGAACGGGATTCGAGGCTTTCGCCGAAAGCGTGCGCTCCTATGATGCCGCCTGGGCGAGCGGGAAGACCGGCATTCCTGAGGCCAAAATCGCCGAGATCGCCGAAGGCCTGGCCGCCGCCGCGCCGCATTGCTATGTGGACATGCAGTGGGCCGGCACCGTGGGAAGCGGCTACCGCAACAGTGCCGAAACCGTGCGCTGCATCATTTTGCTTAATGCGATGCTGGGCAATTTCAACCAGGAGGGCGGCTGGGTATTCCCGCTGGGTCCGTGGGTCGACGACAGCGCGTTCGACCCGACGGTGTTCAAGCCCGTCGGCTATCCGCAAAGCTATGCGATCGGCGCGGGCGTGCATCCTCTTGCTTATATGTATGCAAACGATTGCCAGGCCGCTATGGCCGCGGCCGCCGAGGGCGCGCTCGACGTGGCGTTGTTCTTCGGCAGCAATCCTCTTGCCGACTATCCTCAGGCCGCGATGACTGCGCAGGATGTGGAAAAAATCGGCTTCAAGGTGGTCGTCGACAGCTTTATGACCGAAACCGCCAAGACGGCCGACTATGTGCTGCCCGAGACGACCTATCTCGAGCGTCGCGGCATCGTAGGCACCGCTACCGCTCCTGCGACCGTGGCCACGCTGCGCAATCCCGTGATCGACCAGGTGCATCCCGAGACCAAGCCGACGTATCGAATCATCGTCGACCTGGCCGAGGCATGCGGTCTGGGCGAATACTTCTCTTTCACGCTCGACCAGCTCAACGAGACGTATTGCGCGGCTTACGGCGTTTCCTACGACGCGCTGAAATCCGACGGCTTGGCTCCTATCCCCGGTTGCGAGCTCGAATTCGGCAACGTTCCGGCGTTCGCTACGAAGTCGGGCAAAATCGAGTTCGCGTGCGAGGCCTACGCGACGGGCGGCATGTCTGCCGTTCCCGCATGGATCGAGCCGGCCGTGTCCGCTTCCGGCGAATCGTTGCGTCTGATCACGGGCGACCAGGTATTCCAGAGCAAGACCTACACCATGGCAAGCGATAAGCTGGCGCAGCTCGCGAAGGATTTCGAAGCCGACCGCGTTTGGATGGCGACGTCGCGCGCAGCAGAGCTCGGCATCGAGGACGGCGACGTGGTGGAGCTTTCGAACGACAGCGGATCGGTGCAGGCGAAGGTTCGCGTGACCGGCCGCATTCATCCCGACGCCGTGTATCTGCCGCCGCATTACGGCTGCGAATCGGAAGAGATTCGCGCGGCATTCGGGTTCGGCGCGTCGCATAAGGCGCTCGTCACGCGCCAGGCCGAGCCCGAATCGGGCTCCGGCATGCTGCAGGAAGTCCTCGTGAACGTGAAGAAGGTGGGTGCCTAATGGCTCGTTACGGAATGCTTATCGACACCACGAGGTGCATCGGCTGCTATGCCTGTCGCATCGCGTGCCAGAATCAGAACCATCTTCCCGCCGATGTCTCGCTGATCGATTTCCATGAGTTCGAGCGCGGCGCCCAGCCGTGCGTGCGCGTGGAAACCGTTCCGACCCAGTGCATGCACTGCGAAGACGCGCCGTGCCAGGCGGTGTGCCCGACGGCGGCGACTTATACCGACCCCGACGGAATCGTGCGCATCGACTCCGAAAAGTGCATCGGCTGCAAATATTGCATGGCCGCCTGCCCGTATCAGGCGCGTGTTGTGGACCATCGTACGGGCGTGGTGGGCAAGTGCCGTTTCTGCACGCTGTATGCGCCGCTCGAAGAGGGTATGTCCACGTGCTTGACGGCCTGCCCCGCGGGCGTGCGCATGTTCGGCGACCTGGACGACCCCGAGTCCGATATCTCCAAGCGCATCGTCGAGACGAATGCTCAGCCCATCGCGGGCGATCTGACCAAGTCCAAGATCTACTACGTGAGGTGATGAAGGATGTCTATCGAACCTGTATGGGGCGCGCCGATCGCGTGGTATCTGTTCCTTGCGGGCCTGGGCGCAGGCGCCTATATCACGTCGGCGTTTCTGCGCTGGCGCCACCCCGAGGCTTGCGGCATGCGCCTCGCCGGCCACGTCATCGCGCCTATCGCGGTGGCGATCGGATTGGTGCTTTTGATGGTGGACGCCGAGGCCGGCTTGCATAATCCCCTGCGTTTCGCGCTATTGCTGAGCAACTTCGGCTCGGTGATGACGTGGGGCGTGGTCTTCTTGAGCGTCTTCATGGCGGTCGCCCTGATTACGGCGGCGCTCGACCTTATGAAGAAGAAGGTGCCGGGCTGGCTCGAGATGGCAGGGGCAGTGGTGGCGCTGTGCGTGGCGGCCTATACCGGCGCACTGCTGGGCGTGTGCAACACCTATCCCTTGTGGAACAACGCGCTTCTGCCTGTGCTGTTCACCGTGTCGGCCCTTTCCGCAGGTGCAGCGTCGGTCTTGCTGGCGGCCGTGGTACGTCATGCCGACGAGTTCAACAAGGCGGGTGTGCTGAAGAAGTTTCACTTCTGCCTGCCGATCATCGAGATGCTGCTGGTGGCTTCGCTGTGCTTCATCACGGCGTTCAATTCCACTGCAGGCTTCGAATCGGTTGCGAGCCTGGTGGCGGGCGAGTGGGCCGTTTGGTTCTGGCTCGGCTTGGTGTTCGTGGGTCTGATTCTTCCCACGGTGCTTGAGACGTGGCTTTTGTTCTTCACGTCGAAGGAGTTCGAGGAAAGCCGCAAGGCGCATTGGATCAGCTTCGCGTCCGATGCGGGCGTTCTGGTCGGCGGCTTTATGCTGCGCTACTTGGTGGTGATGGCCGCCGTGCCGCTGACCTTCGTGATGTAGGCGGAAAAGAACGAAGGCGGCATTCGACCTTTCAGAGACCGGAGTTCGCCTCCGGTCTCTTTTTCTGCGGAAGGAGATGCGCGCGAGGCGGTCGCCCTCTTGTCGCGGCCTTGCTCGAAACGGTTGCGTGCGCACCCTAGTTACTAAAAGAAACCGCACGTCATAGCCGAAAAACGCGGTCGATTTTTCATGAAGCCGTATTGACGGAGGCGAATACGATTCCTATACTGTAAAAGTTCGCTTTCAAAAGCCCCGTACTTGCTGCGCAAAAACGGGACACGACGTGAATGGAAGTCCAGATCCGGAAGCGTCGGCTTGGCGTAGGAACCCGAGCAGTCTTGTTGCCAGCACTTTTGAACTAGAACAAAAAGAAATCTATTGGAGGATACAGTGAAGACGTATTACGCAAAGCCGCAGGAGGTTGCGCGCGAGTGGTTCGTCATTGACGCCACTGACCAGGTGCTGGGTCGCGTTGCTGCCAAAGCCGCCCACATTCTGAAGGGTAAGCATAAGCCGCAGTACACCCCCCATGTCGACACCGGCGATTTCGTCATCATTCTCAATGCTGACAAGATCCGCATGACGGGCACCAAGGCCACCAGCAAGGAATACTACCGTCACTCCGGTTATCCCGGCGGCCTGAAGATGGAAACCTTCGCCGAGGCTATGCAGAAGCATCCCGAGCGCGTCATCGAGCACGCTGTCAAGGGCATGCTGCCCAAGAACACGCTTGGTCGCGCCCAGGGCAAGAAGCTGAAGGTGTACGTCGGCTCTGAGCATCCGCATGCTGCTCAGAATCCCCGCGAGATCAAGATGGAGGAGAACTAACAATGGCAGCTGAAGCTCTGTATTACGGCACTGGCCGTCGTAAGAACGCCGTTGCTCGCGTCCGTTTGGTCCCCGGCACCGGCAAGGTTACCGTCAACGGCCGCGACGCGAAGGAGTTCTTCGGTCGCGAGGCTCTGGTGAACTACGCCATGGCTCCGTTCAAGGTCACCGACACCCAGGGTCACTTCGACGTCATCGCTCGCTGCAATGGCGGCGGCATTTCCGGTCAGGCCGGCGCTCTGCGTCACGGCATCAGCCGTGCGCTGCTCCAGGCTGGCGAGTACCGTCCCGAGCTCAAGAAGGCTGGCTTCCTGACTCGTGACGCTCGTATGGTCGAGCGCAAGAAGTACGGCCTCAAGAAGGCCCGTAAGCGCCCGCAGTTCAGCAAGCGCTAAGCTTACCGCGTTATTCACGTCGGTTCGAAAGCCCGCTTCTTCGGAGGCGGGCTTTCTTTTTCTATCGCGTCGCGCAAGGCGGGTTCGCACGATGCGGGTGTGTCTTTCGGGTTCGCGGTTGCGGCCGCGCGCTCGATCGCGCACGTCGTCGGAGACGCGCTTCCGATGCGGAGAGGTCGTCGGAAGCGCGAACCTGGCGCATCGATGGCGTGCCATGCTGCGTATCGGGTTGTTTTTCGGAGCGGCCCGCTTCTTGTTTCATCGCGCGGCGCGACGCATTACAATACATAGTTCGTGTCTTCACGCCGGCCTGTCGCGTCGGCGTTTTCCATCATGCCGACAGTTCATCGGGAGGAGCGCTTTGAGTTCTAAGACCCTGAAAACGATCGACCTTTTCGCCGGCATCGGCGGCATTCGCATGGGGTTCGAGCGCGCGTTCGGCGATAACGTGGAGACGGTGTTCGCAAGCGAGTTCGACGAACATGCGGTGAAGACTTACGCGGCCAACTTCGACACGCCGGCCGTGCCGTGCTCGTCGAAAGAGCCCATGTGCACCGCTCCGTACGTGTACGGCGATATCACGCAGGTCTCGGCCGAAGACATTCCCGCGTTCGATATCTGCCTGGCGGGCTTTCCGTGCCAGGCGTTTTCCATCGCCGGCTCGAAGATGGGTTTCGAAGACAACTTCAAAGGCCGCAGCCGCGGCACGCTGTTTTTCGACGTGCTGCGCATCTGTGAGCGCCACAAGCCGCGCGTCATTTTCTGCGAAAACGTGAAAGGCCTGGTCATGCATGATAAAGGCCGCACGTTGAAGGTGATCAGGGGCGCGCTCGAGCAGATCGGCTACACCGTGTACGACGCCGTGCTCAACAGCAAAGACTACGGCGTGGCGCAGAACCGCGAGCGCATCTACATCGTGGCGTTTCGCAACGACGTGGACTCGAGCTCGTTTCGCTTCCCCGAACCTACCGATGCAGGCGTCGTGCTGGCCGACATTTTGGAAGACGCGCCCGTTCCTTCGCGTTACTACCTTTCGGACACGTATCTGGCAACGCTGGAGCGCCATAAGCAGCGTCATCGTTCGCGTGGCAACGGCTTCGGCTACATGGTGCGCCCCCTGGACGGGAAATCGGGCGCCATCGTGTGCGGCGGCATGGGCCGCGAGCGCAATCTGATCGCCGACCATCGTGAGCACAGCATGGTGCCCACCACGGCGATCAAGGGCAAGATCAACGACGCCGACATTCGCAAGCTCACGCCGCGCGAATGGGCGCGCCTGCAGGGTTTTCCCGATTCGTACAAGCTGCCGCTGTCCGACACGCATCTGTACAAGCAGCTCGGCAACAGCGTCACGGTGCCGGTGATCGAGGCCATCGCGCGCGAGGTGCGCGCGGTGCTCGAGGCGCAGGACTGACGGAGCGGGGAAAGGGGCGACGCGTGAGCAAGCGCATTCACGACCAGGAATACAACAGGGGAGAATGGGCCGAGCTCTACGTGTTCTTGCGCCTGCTCGGCACGGGGCGGCTGCATGCGGCCGATAGCGAACTGGACTGTAAGCCCGATTCGTTTCTCGAAGTGTCGAAGGTCCTGCGCTGCGAGGCGTCGGGCGAACCGCTTGCGTACGAGGTCGATTCCGTGGCCGGAACGGTCACGGTGCGGCGCGGCTGCGGCGCAGGCGAGACGCCGAAGTCCGCCGAGCGCGGCATGGCCGCCTGCAAGGGGGAATTCCCCCAGGCGTCGCTGTTTTCCTGCGACGGGGCGGCGCCGACGCTTGCCGCCGGCACCGATGACGCGCCGCTCGAACGCGTCGATGGCGAGGGTTGCTGCGAACGGGTGGTTTCCATGGCCGATTGCGAACGCGCGGCGCACGGGCTGTTCCGGCATCTCGTTTCATCCGAGTCGCGCGCGAAAACCATGCATGCGCCTGCCGAGGTGTGCGATTTCGTCGATTCGATCGGCGTGCGCAATCCGAAGGCGCCGGGCGTGCAGGGGCGTGACAAGGCTTACGGCGGCAAGGCCGACATCGTCATCGAGACGCGCGACGGCCGCAATGCGCTGGTCAACAGGATGGGGTTCTCGGTCAAATCGCAGTTCGGCAGCCCCGCCACGCTGTTCAACGCAAGCCCCTCCGCGCCGCTTCTGTATTGGGTTGCGCATTGCGACGATGCGCTGATGAAGGAATTCAACGCATTGCACGACGCGCGCGGCAACCGGGGATGGTTCGCGTGCTGCCAGCCGTTTTTCGATCGGCACGGGCTGCGCGTCAGCTTCGCCCGCGCTCGCAATGCGGGCTCGTTCGAGCGCAATCTGCTGTTCGTGCGCGAAGGCATGCTTGAAATCATCGCGGCATGCGTGCGCGAGCGCTTCATCGGCGGCGCGCCGACGTCCGACGTGGCGGCCGTCACGGCATCGGTCGCCGAGCAGAATCCGATGCGCTACCCGCCCGCCGTGGCCTCGGCAGTGTACGAGAAGGCCATGAAGGACTTTCTCTACGCGGCGTTCTCGGGCATGTCGGCCACCAAGCCGTGGGACGGCGTGGAGCAGGTCAACGGCGGCTACATCGTGGTGAAGCCCGATGGCGACGTGCTGTGCTATCACGCTAACGACCGCGAGGAATTCAGGGAATACCTTTTCCGCAATACGGTGTTCGAATACGTGAGCGCCAAGAAATACGGCTGGAGCCTGATCGAGAAAATAGACGGCGAATACCTGCTGCCTGTGAATTTCTCCATCAGGTTCAAGAAGTAGTGATTTCTTTTCTACTGAAGAAAGCTTTTAGAAAGCAGGAGCAATAAAAGAAACCCTCTTACTTAAAGGATATTAGTTACTTTTAGTAAGAGGGTTTCTATATGGAATGAAGTTCGAAGATAAACCAGGTTAATCTAAATATTACTTAAAGATACCAGGTATGCATTTCGCTTATTAAGATTCATTACCTTTAGGTTTCTAAAAGTAATCAACACTACTAAAATCTATATGCAATCTTTTAGTAGGCAAGTTTCTCAACGGTCCAGTCTTTGAGAATGGGAATCATCGTGCGTGCGATCTCTTTGGCGCCCTCCAGATCCTGCTCGCGGTAATTGCCGCATTCGACTTCGGTGGCGCCGGGAATCGCGCCTTCGAAATCGGCCACGAAAGCCAGCATATCGTTGACCAGCTTGATGGCCACGGCGGGCTCCATATCGCGCACGAGGAAATAGAAGCCGGTGCGGCAGCCCATGGGGCCGACGTAGATCACCTGGTCGGACAGCTCGGTGCTGCGCGCGTAGGTGGCGAAGAGGTGCTCGAAGGTGTGGATGGCGGCGTAGGGCAGGTAGGTGCCGCAGTTCGGCTTGACCATGCGGATGTCGTAGGTGGTGATGTCGCCGTCGACGCGCGAGGTGTACATGCCGGGGACCAGCTTGGTGTGGTCTACCTGAAAGCTGGCGATCTGCTTGAGTTCCATGGGTGCTCCTGTTCGGTATGGCGGACGGCGCGTTCGGTCGCCGCGCCGTCGTGTTCGTCGGTGCCGATAGCATAGCGCAAGCCCGCCCGGCCGCGCATCTTCGCGTGTCGGCGTTTTCCCGGCTTCATAGCGAAACCGGTTCGCGCGGGCATGCCGCCGCCTTCGCGATACAATGGGATGATTTGTTTTCCACGCTGTTCAGAGGCGTTTTTTCTAAGCGAGGTTCGTATGGCCGATAGGCGGAGGCGGGGCGTCGTGCTGGCTTTGGTCGGCGGCACGGGCTGGGGCTTTTCGGGAGCGTGTTCGCAATACCTGTTCGGCCAGGGCGTCGATCCGCTGTGGGCGTCGGCCGTGGCCATGGCGGTCGCGGGCGCCTTGTTGGTCGCATACATGCTGGTCGCACGTCGCGACGCGCTGCTTTCCCTTTGGCGCAGCCCCCGGTCGGTGGGGCGTTTGGTCTTGTTCTCCCTCGCGGGCCTGACGCTGTGCCGCGTCACGTACCTGCTGGCCATCCAGTATTCCAATGCGGGAACGGCCACGGTTTTGCAATACGTCGGGCCGGTGCTGATCGTGGCGGCGTCGTGCTTCGCGGCGCGCCGTCTTCCAAGCGGCCGCGAATCCGTCGCGGTGCTCTGCGTGGTCGCGGGCACGTTTCTTCTGGCGACGCACGGCGACCCCTCCACGATGGCGCTTTCGCCCGAAGGCATGTTCTGGGGCCTTGCGGCCGCGGTGTCGGTGGCGCTGTATTCGCTTCTGCCCGGCTCGCTTATGAAGCGGCATGGCAGCCTTGCCGTGGTGAGCAGCGGCCTTTTGCTGGGAGGTGTCGTGTTGTACTTGGTCACGGGATCGTGGGCCCGTGCCCCGCAGCTCGACGGCTCCGGCATGCTGGCCATGTTCGGCGGCCTGACGGGCATCGGCACGTTGCTGGGGTTCGCCGCGTATCTGACTGCGATCAACGATCTGGGCGCGGCGAAGGCGAGCCTGCTTGCTAGCGTTGAGACCGTGTCGGCCACGGCGTTCGCCGCGCTGTGGCTCCGCACGCCGTTCGCGCCCATGGATTTCGTCGGATTCGCGCTCATCATGGCCACGGTGTTTCTGCTGGCGCGCTTCGATGCGCCGAAGCCCGTGCGCGAGGCGGCCGCCTGATTCCTGCGCTCGCCGAGCGCTCGGCGTTTTTCACAGAAGGGTGTCGGACGCCCGGCTGTGAAAGGCCGCGCGCGGCGAGTGGTAAAATATGGAAGTTCAACCATTGAAAGGGGCGTTTATGGCTCGACTTTTCGGAACCGACGGCGTGCGCGGCGTCGCGAACGTCGATTTGACGTGCGAGATGGCATACCGTCTGGGCCAGGCGGCGGTGGCGTTCATGGGCGCGACCGTGGTCCTGGGCAAGGATACGCGCAAAAGCGGCGATATGCTGGAAGCGGCTGTGGTGGCAGGCATCACGAGCGCCGGCGGCGACGCGCTTCTTGCGGGCGTCATTCCTACGCCTGCGGTCGCGCTGCTTACGCGCGAGCTGCATGCCGACGGCGGTATCGTGATTTCCGCCTCGCATAATCCGCCCGAGTACAACGGCATCAAATTCTTCGACGGCCAGGGCTTCAAGCTGCCCGACGCGGTTGAAGACGATATCGAGAAATTCATCGTGGAAGGCGGCCTCGAGGGCGTCGTGGCCCGCGCGGTCGAGGCAGGCGAAGAGGCCTGCATGCCTGCGGGTTCCATGGTGGGCGTCGCGGTGGAAGTCGAAGACGCGTGCGAGATGTATGTCGACCATGTGGTGAGATCCATCCAGGCGCAGGGCATCGATTTCTCGGGCCTGCACGTGGCGCTCGATACGGGCCATGGCGCATCGTCTCTGACCAGCGCCGAAGCGCTGCGCCGCCTGGGCGCCGAGGTCACCGTGATCAACGACGATTTCGACGGCAACGACATCAACGTGGGTTGCGGTTCCACCAATCTGGGCCCGCTTCGCGAGCTGATGGCCGAAAGCGGCGCCGATGTGGGCATCGCGCATGACGGCGACGCCGACCGCGTGATGATGCTCGCGGCCGACGGCTCCGAGATAGACGGCGACGTCATGGAGGCCGTGCTGGCGGTCGATCTGAAAGAGCGCGGCTGCCTGCCCGGCAACGTGGCCGTGTCCACGGTCATGACCAATCTGGGCTTCGTGCGCGCGATGCGCGCCGCCGGCATCGAGGTGCTGCAGACCAAGGTGGGCGACCGTTACGTGCTCGAGGCCATGCGCGAGGGCGGCTACGCCCTGGGCGGCGAGCAGTCGGGCCACATGATCTTGCTCGAGCACAACTCCACGGGCGACGGCCTTATGACGGCCTGCCAGTTCTTGGCGGCGGTGCGCCGCAGCGGCAAGCCGGTGGAAGAGGCCATCACGGTGATGACGCGCTTCCCGCAGACGCTGATCAACGTGCGCGTGCAGGACAAGCATGCGCTCGACGGCAACGAGGCCATCTGGGGCGCGGTGCGCGCCGCCGAGGAGGCCATGGGCGATGCCGGCCGCGTACTGGTGCGCACGAGCGGCACCGAGCCGTTGGTCCGCGTGATGGTGGAGGCGGAAACGCAGGACGTGGCCGACGGCCATGCCCGCGCCATCGCCGACGTGGTGGAAGCCGAGCTGGCGTAAGCTCGACCGGCGATAATACAGAACGAAAGGGGCCTTCGGGCCCCTTTCTCGCGTTCGGGCCGGCGCGCGTCGGCGAAGCGCGGTTGCGTGCCGGCCCGCCTGATCGTGCTCGCCGCCGGCCGCGGTCGCCCAGCATGCGTTCTCCGCGCGGTTCGACGCATGCGGCCGGCTCTTTTGCTGCGACTTCCGTCCGAATATGAAGAAGGGCCCGCAGGCCCTTCTTCATGCGGCCGCATACGGCCGCGGCGCTTCTTGTTGCTCGCGTTCTACCAGCGCGCCACGCCTTCGTAGGTGTCGGCGCGACGGTCGCGCAGGTAGGGACTTTTCACGCGGTAGGTATCGATGTCGGCCGCGCGGAGGTCGACGTAGAGGATACCCTCCGCTTCGTCTTCAAGCTGGGCGATCTTCGTGCCGCGCGGGTTGCATACCATGGATTTGCCCGGCATGTACAGATCGCCGCCCTCGCGGCCGAAGCGGTTGCATGCCGCCAGGAACACCGTGTTTTCGAGCGCGCGTGCGGGCGCGTTGATTTCCCAGACGTCCATGTCTTCGGCGCACCAGGCGCTCGGGCATACGATCAAATCGGCGCCCTGCAGGGCCATGGAACGCGCCGCCTCGGGGAAGCCCATGTCGTAGCAGATGATGATGCCGATACGGCCGAAATCGGTGTCGAACACGGGGTAGGTCGCGCCGGTACGGAAATAGAAGCGCTCGAGCGCCCACAGATGCACCTTGTCGTAGCTTCCCGCCACGTTGCCTTCGCGGTCGATCAGCACGGCGCTGTTGAACGGCACGCCGCCCACATTGCGGATAAGCGCGATCGGCGCCACAACGTAGCAGCCCGCCTCGCGCGCCGCCTGCCGCATGGCGCGCACGGTGGGGCCGTCGATGGGCTCGGCCAGTTCGAGGATGCGCGGGCCGATGGTGTCCAGGTGGTAGCCCGTGCTGAACAGCTCGGGCAGAACCACCAGGTCGGCTCCGTTTTCTGCGGCCTGGGCGACCAGCGCGCAGGCGTCGGCGACGTTTTTCTCGACTTCGCCGAGTTCGCCTTCGAACTGCACGAGGGCGATCTTCATGTCCTTCATGAGGCACCTTCCTTTCGTTTCGGCTATTGTAGCGGCTTCTTGCGAGGCGCGCTCGCGCGTCCTTCGGCCCCGTTCGCCCGGCATGCTAGGATGCACTACGGCATTCGTCGGAAGGAAGGCGGCTTTCGTGGAGCAGGGCAGCGGGCGCTTCGGCGCCCCGGATCGCATCGAAGTGCGCGGCGCGCGCGTGCACAATCTGAAGAACATCGACGTGGACGTTCCGCTGGGCAAGCTGGTGGGCATCGCGGGCGTGTCGGGGTCGGGCAAAAGCTCGCTGGCTTTGGGCGTGCTCTACGCCGAAGGGTCGCGCCGTTATCTGGACGCGCTTTCCACCTATACGCGCCGCCGCGTGACGCAGGCGGCCCGCCCTCAGGTCGACGACGTGCGCCATGTGCCCGCCGCCATCGCGTTGCGCCAGCGCCCCGGCATTCCGGGCGTCCATTCGACGTTCGGCACGTCGACCGAGCTGCTCAACGCGCTGAGGCTCATGTTCTCCCGCCTGGCGAGCCATGCGTGTCCGAACGGGCATTATGTCGCGCCTTCGATGAACGTGGCGCTGGAGCGGCCGCTTCGGTGCCTGGAATGCGGCGTGGAATTCATGGGGCCTTCCGCCGAAGAACTGGCTTTCAACGGCGCGGGAGCCTGCCCGACGTGCTCGGGCACGGGAATCGTGCGGCAGGTGGACGAAAGCACGTTGGTGTCGGATGAGTCGCTGAGCATCCAGGAAGGGGCGGTGGCGTCGTGGCGCCAGCTTATGTGGTCGCTCATGCCGCAGGTGGCGCAGGAGATGGGCGTACGGATCGACGTGCCGTTTCGCGAGCTGTCCGCGGCCGAGCGCGACATGGTGTTCCACGGCCCGGCCGAAAAGCGCCACATCATCTACCAGTCGCCCAAAACGGGCCAGGTTGCCGAGCTCGATTTCACGTATTACAACGCGGTGTACACCGTGGAGAATTCGCTTGCCAAGGCGAAAGACGAGAAGGGCCTCGCGCGCGTGGCGAAGTTCTTGCGCGAGGGAACGTGCCCCGATTGCGGCGGGTCGCGTTTGTGCGCGCGGGCTCGGGCTCCGAAGATCGGCGGCGTGAGCTTGGCGCAGGCGAGCGCGCTGACGCTCGATGAGCTGGCGGCGTGGGTCGGCGGCGTCGAAGGGTTCGTGCCCGACGAGCTGCGCCCCATGGCGCGCGCCATCGTCGACGAAATGGCCGAGCCCATTCGCCGCCTGCAGCAGCTGGGGCTGGGATACCTTGCACTCGACCGCGCGAGCTCGTCGCTTTCCACGGGGGAGCGGCAGCGCGTGCAGCTGGCGCGTGCAGTGCGCGGGCGCACGACGGGCGTGCTCTACGTGCTCGACGAGCCTTCGATCGGCCTGCATCCGTCGAACGTTGACGGCCTGCTCGGCGTGATGGGCGACCTTCTGGCCGACGGCAATTCGGTGGTGCTGGTCGATCACGACGTGCGCGTGCTGCGCCATGCCGACCACGTGATCGAGATCGGGCCGGCATCGGGCGCGGCGGGCGGAACGGTGGTGGCGCAGGGCGCGCCTGCCGAGCTTGCGCGATGCGAACGCTCCCGCACGGGCGCCTTCCTTTCGGGAGAGCGTCGCATTCGCGCCCGCGAGCGCGCCGCGGCGCAGGACGTGTTCGCGCACGGGGCCGTGGCTATGGAGACGCGGGCCATCCATACGGTGAAGCCGCTGAGCGTGCGCGTGCCGCGCGGCCGTCTGACGGCGGTGACCGGCGCATCGGGCTCGGGCAAGACCACCATGGTGCTCGAAAGCCTGGTGCCCGCGCTCGAAGCGGCCGCCCAGGGCGCTGCTTTGCCCGCGCACGTGGCGCGCCTCGACCCGAACGGCATCGAGCGCGTCCACCTGATCGACGCGAGTCCCATCGGCGCCAACGTGCGCTCGACGGTGGCCACCTATTCGGGCGTGCTCGACGATTTGCGCCGCGCTTTCGCCAAGACCGACGACGCGCGCGATCGCGGCCTCAAGGCGGGAGATTTCTCGTACAACACGGGATCGCTGCGCTGCGCCACCTGCGACGGCACCGGCCAGATATCGCTCGACGCGCAGTTTCTGCCCGATGTGGACGTGCCGTGCCCGACCTGCGGCGGCGCCCGGTATGCGCGCGAGGCCTATCAGGTGAAGCGTGCGGTGCCGGCATCCGGTGAAGGCGCCGCCTTGTATCCTGCGGCCGTTTCGCTTCCTGAGCTGCTCGCCATGACGGTGGACGAGGCCCGCGCCTGCGTGGGCGGGCTGCGCACGGCCAAGGCCAAGCTCGACGTGTTGAGCGATCTGGGCCTGGGGTATCTGACTCTCGGCGAGGCGACGCCCGCGCTGTCGGGCGGCGAGGCACAGCGTCTGAAGCTGGCGGGCGAGATGACGCGCAGCCAGGAAAACGCGCTGTTCGTGTTCGACGAGCCCACCATCGGCCTGCATCCTTTGGACGTGGAGGTGCTCATCGGCGTGCTGCAGCGCCTGGTGGACAACGGCGCAACCGTGATCGCGATCGAGCACGACCTGGACATGATCGCCAACGCGGACCACGTGATCGACATGGGTCCCGGCGGCGGCGAGGCCGGCGGGCGCATCGTGGCGTGCGGCACGCCCGAGCAGGTGGCGGCGTGCGCGGAAAGCGTGACGGGCCGCTATCTGGAAAAGGAGCTCGGCGAAGGGCCCGTTCGCGGCTGACGGAGGGGTTGCGCTTTAGCGCGCCGCCGTGCTGCAGACGGGCCGGCTTGACGCTACAATGGGGCGGATATTGTTCGATCGCAAAACGAAAGGACCGCCCCATGTTGCTGCGATACCTGATGGACCTGTACGACGTTTTGGATTCCCCGCAGGCGAGCGGCGAGGCGGTGGCGAGCTATCTGCGCGGCATCGATCCCGAATGCGATGTCGAGACGTATGCGCTGGCCAGCCCTAAGGGTACGACCGACATGGTGCGCGTGCGCATTCCCGGCGCGCAGGGCAAGGCCGCGGGCGGCCAGGCGCCGACGATCGGCCTGCTGGGCCGTTTGGGCGGCTTGGGCGCCAGGCCCGAGCGCATCGGCTTCGTGTCCGACGGCGACGGCGCGCTCACGGCGCTCGCGTGCGCCGCGAAGCTCATCGACATGCGTCGCAAGGGCGACGTGCTGCCGGGCGACGTGTTCGTTTCCACGCACGTGTGCCCGCATGCGCCCACCTTCCCGCACGACCCCGTGCCGTTCATGGGCTCGCCCACGTCGACGGCCGCCATCAACAAAGAAGAAGTGACCGACGAGCTCGACGCCATTCTGGTGTGCGACACCACCAAGGGCAACCGCATCATCAACGCGCGCGGCTTCGCGATCAGCCCCACGGTCAAGCGCGGCGTCATCATGCGCGTGAGCGAAGATTTGCTCGACCTGGCGCAGACCGCCACGGGCCGCCTGCCGCACGTCTTCGCGCTTTCGATGGCCGATATCACGCCGTACGGCAACGGCCTGTATCATCTCAACAGCATTCTTCAGCCGTGCACCTGCACCGACGCCCCCGTGGTGGGCGTGGCCATCACCACCGAGACCGCCGTGGCGGGCTGCGCCACCGGCGCCACGCGTCTGGGCGATCTGGACGAGGCCGGCACGTTCATGATCGAGGCCGCCAAGGCGTTCGGCGCCGGCGCCTGCTCGTTCTGCGACGAAGCCGAATATCGCGCGTTCGTCGCGCGCTACGGCGACATGGCCGGCCTGCAGGGCTTCGGCGCGCTGCCGCCGGTGGACGAGCTGGCGTAGCGCGTCGCTTGGGCGCGCATGCCCGCTGCGTCGCGGCGCGCATGCGCTTCGCCGGCCGTCGCGGATGCGGCCGGTACGGGGCGCCCGCGCTGCGATGCCTGCGGTTCGCGCCCCCATTCGGAATCAAGGCGCCGCCCGCGAAAGGGCAGGCGCTTCTTTGCGAAAAAGAAGGAGGTTGCCGTGCGTATTATCGGCAAGCAGGAAGTCGAGGATATGGCCGTCGGCGCGGCCGTTCTTGCCTCGGGCGGCGGCGGAGACCCGTATATCGGCAAGCTCATGGCCCTGCAGGCCATCGAGGAGTACGGACCGTTCGAGATGGTGACGCTCGATGAGCTGGACGACGACGCCTGGGTGTGCGCGTCGCATATGCTGGGCGCGCCCACGGTGCTGGTGGAGAAGGTCCCCAACGGCCTTGAGGGCATCGGCGCCGTGGACGCCTTGGAGGCTCGCTTCGGCAAGAAGTTCGACGCCATCATGCCGCTCGAGGCGGGCGGATTGAATTCGCTTCTACCGTTCCAGGTGGCTGCGGCCAAGGGCGTGCCGATCGTGGACGCCGACGGCATGGGCCGTGCGTTTCCCGAATTGCGCCATGTGACCTGGACTTTGTTCGACGTGCCCGCATGCCCTGCGGCGGTGTGCGACGAAAAGGGCGACACCGTGGTTATCGAGGCGGTCGATAACGAATGGGCCGAGCGACTGGCACGCAACGTGGCCATCACTACGGGTGGCAGCGTGTTCATGGCCGACTACGCCATGACGGGCGCCCAGGCAAAAAAGACCAGCATTCCTGGAACGTCGACGTATTGCGAGGTGGTGGGACGCACCATTCGCGAAGCCCACGAGGCGGGCGGCGACCCCATTCCCGTTATCTTGGACCTGCTGAAGGGCAAGGAGCTTTTCCGCGGCAAGCTCGACGACGTGTCGCGCCGCACGGTGGGCGGGTTCGTGCGCGGCTATGCGCATTTCGAAGGCATCGAGGGCTATCACGGCCGCACTTGCGAAATCGAGTTCCAGAACGAGCATCTGATCGCGCGCTCCGACGGCGAAGTGCTCTGCAGCGCCCCCGATCTGATCGCCGTGCTCGATGCGGAAACGGCGCTGCCCATCACCACCGAGGCGCTGAAGTACGGCGCCCGCGGCGTGCTCGTGGGCATTCCCGTGCATGAGCATTGGCGCACCCCGCGCGGCCTCGAAATCGCAGGTCCGCGTTATTTCGGCTACGACATCGATTACGTGCCGGTGGAAGAGCGCTAAGGCGCAGGTACGTTCCAACCCGGGAAACGCAAGGGCGTTTCCGACGGGCCGGGCAGGCGCGACGGCCTTGCTCCGGCGGCGGCGCGGCTTCGAAGCCGCCTGCGCCGGAGCGCGGTTTGCAAACCCGGACTGCCGTCGGAGGCGTACGTCAGGAGGAATATATGAAGGATTGGCGCATTGGCATCGACGTCGGCGGCACCAACACCGACGCCGTCGTTCTCGATAACGAATTGAACCTGGTGGCGGCCGTGAAATGCCCCACCACCGAAGACGTGATGGGCGGCATCCGCGAGGCGATGGCCTCCGCGCTCGCCCAGGTGGAAGGCGCGCGCGAGCGCATCGGCTACGCGATGCTCGGCACCACGCACTGCACGAACGCGATCGTGGAGCGCAAGCGCCTCGACCGCGTGGCGGTGATCCGTCTGGGCGCGCCCGCCACCGCGGCGATCAAGCCCATGGTGGATTGGCCCGCCGACCTGCGCGAGGCCATCAGCGACCGCTGGTATCTGGTTCGCGGCGGCCACGAATTCGACGGCCGCGAGATCGCCCCGCTCGACGAGGCGGAGCTCGAGCGCATCGCCGCCGAAATCGACGGCGCCTGCGACAGCGTGGCCATCTCGAGTGTGTTCTCGCCGGTGGATGCGTCGCACGAGAAGCGCGCCGCCGAAATCGTGCGCGCCCGCCTGGGCGCCGATTTCCCGGTCTCCATTTCCAGCGAGATCGGCAGCGTGAGCCTGCTCGAGCGCGAGAACGCCACCATTCTCAACGCGGCACTGGTCACGGTTGCCAAAACCACGTCGGAAAGCTTCGTGTCCGCGTTGGCCGCCGAAGGCATCGAACATGCCGAGGTGTATCTGTGCCAAAACGACGGCACGCTGATGAGCGCGGCGTACGCCATGCGCTATCCGATCCTCACCATCGCCTGCGGCCCGACGAATTCCATCCGCGGCGCCTCGTTTTTGACGGGCCTCAAAGACGCCGTGGTGGTGGACGTGGGCGGCACGACGGCCGATCTGGGCGCCCTGACGCACGGCTTCCCGCGCGAGAGCCTTCTTGCGGTTGAAATCGGCGGCGTGCGCACGAACTTCCGCATGCCGGACATCATCTCGATCGGCCTGGGCGGTGGATCGATCGTGCGCAAGCATGAAGACGGTCGCGTTACCGTGGGCCCTGATTCGGTGGGCTATCAGGTGCTGACGCGCGCGCTGTGCTTCGGCGGCGACGTGCTGACGGCGACCGATATCGCCGTGGCGTCCGGCGCGGCCGAGGGCGTGGGCGACCCGTCGAAGGTGGCCGACCTCGACCCCGAGCTGGTGCAGGCGGCTTCCGCCGAAATGGCTCGCATGGTCGAGGAATGCGTCGACAAGATGAAGACGAGCGCGGGCGATATCGACGTCATCCTGGTGGGCGGCGGCTCCATCCTGATTCCCGGCGAGCTCAAGGGCGTGAGCAAGGTCCACAAGCCCGAGAACTTCGGCGTGGCCAACGCTATCGGCAGCGCGATTTCCCAGGTGTCGGGCCAGATCGAGCGCATCTTCTCGCTCGACGAGATGGGCCGCGCCGAGGCGCTGGACAAGGCGAAAGACCTCGCCAGACAAGAAGCCGTCAAGGCGGGAGCCGATCCCGAGACGATCGAGATCATCGACGTGGAAGACGTGCCGCTGGCGTATCTGCCGGGCAATGCCACGCGCGTGCGCGTGAAGGCGGTCGGCAGCTTGAAGCTGTAGGCCGCGGCAGCGGCGGGCGGTGTTGCGGCGGCCGCGCCGGCTTCGTTCGGGTGCGGGGCGCATCGCCGTCTGCCGCGGGTTTCGCGTGCGCGCTGAAGGGCGCATCGGCGGCGCCCGTGCGGCGTTCAGCGTAGCCGGGCGCTTTTCGTCCGGTGCGGCGGCTGTCCGGTCCGCCTTTGGCCGGCGTTATTCGGCCCGCGCGAATTCAGGGGCGGGGCGCGCCGTGCGTCCTGCGTTTTCGGCAATGGGCGCTTCGCGTTTTCGTGCGACGAAGCGGTGAGGAAAGATGGTTGGGTGCGGTATGAGGAAATTGGGAGTCCAAGCGGTCGAAGACATCGCGCGCGGCGCGGCGGTGCTCGCGTCGGGAGGCGGCGGCGACCCGTATCTGGGCATGGTGGTCGCGCGTCAGACGGTCGAGGAGTTCGGCGCCATCGAGCTGCTCGAGCTGGATGAAGTGCCTGATGACGCCCGTATCGCGGTGTCGATGGGCCTGGGCGCGCCGACGGTGCTGGTGGAGAAGGTGCCGCGCGGCACCGAGCCCGAGTTCGCGCTGGAGGCGCTCGAGGATGCGTGCGGCTATCGTTTCGACATGCTGCTTCCCTCCGAGGCGGGCGGCTGGAATTCGCTGCACCCCATGCTTCCCGCCGCGCGTCGCGGCCTTCCGCTGCTCGACGGCGACGGCATGGGCCGCGCGTTTCCCGAGCTGCAGATGGTCACGTGGTCGGTGTTCGGGCAGAGCGCAAGCCCTATCGGCGTGGCCGACGAGCGCGGCAACAAGATGCTGATCGAGACCGACGACAACAAGCGTGCCGAGGATCTGTGCCGCGGCGCCACGGTCATGATGGGCGGCAACATTTCGCTGGCATGCTACGGCATGACGGGCGCGCAGGCGAAGGCCAACAGCGTCGCGGGAACGTACACGCTGTGCGAAGAGGTGGGCGCCCTGCTGCGTTACGCGCGCACGAACAGGGTGGACGCTTACGACAAGATCATGGAGTGCCTGGGCGCGGTGGAGCTGTTCCGCGGCAAAGTGCAAGACGTGGAGCGCCGCACCACGGGCGGCTTCGCCCGCGGCGTCGCCGCGCTCGAAGGGTTCGACGCGTATCGCGGCAGCTCGTTCACGATGGAGTTCCAAAACGAGTTCCTCATGGCCAAGCGCGACGGCGCTCCGGTGTGCACGGCGCCCGACCTGATCGCCGCGTTCGATGTGGAAACGCTGACGCCGATCACGGGCGAGGCGCTCAAATACGGATGCCGCGTCATGATCGTGGGCATTCCGTGCGCCCCGCAATGGCGCACGCCCGAGGGTCTCGCCGTGGTGGGGCCGCAGGCGTTCGGCTACGGGGACGTGCCCTATATCCCGGTGGAGCAGCGCTAAGAGTCGGTGCCGTAGCATGGTCGACCGCGCATAGGGCGCGGTCGACCATCGTCGCCGCTCGACACCGTTGCGGCTTTGCATATTTTTTGCCGTAGGCGGTCTTTTGCGGGCCGGTTTTCGCTCCGTGCGGCGGCATGTCGCGCGGCTCGGCGTGGTCTGATTTCTGCCACCTGGGGTTTTGTTCTCTCGTCCACGACGCTGCGGCGTCGAAAAGACCGCCAACTGCAATTTCTGCGCATCTTTTCGACTTCTGACGGCATGCCTTGCATCGAATGGGTTCCGGCTGCCGGTTCCGGGGCGTTTCGCGCCACTGGTGTTACGAATCTTGAATAGGTAACATCAATGCTCTATGGTGTTACGAGTCCAAAAAAGGTAACACTACAGGATGCGACGAAGCGGCCTGCCGCGGCGCGGATGGGGCGATGGCCCCGACGCGCTTCGGCGCGGCGCTTCGCTTCTCGTCCGACCAGGGAGGGGACCACCATGCAGGAATCCATGTTCATGTCGCGTCGTCGTTTTTCGCAGATCTTGGCTGCGGGTGGCGCCACGGCGGCCTTCGCAGGCGTTCTGACCTCGTGCTCTTCGGGCGAATCGGCATCCGAGCCCGATGCCGCCGCCGAACAGCAGAGTGCGCCCGAGCAGGTGATCGTGTCCATGCCCACGAACGCCGAGCCCGAGGCGGGCTTCGACCCGTTCGTCGCATGGGGCTGCGGCGAGCACGTGCACGAGCCGCTCATCCAGTCGACGCTGGTCAAGACCGACACCGACATGGGCCTGCATAACGACCTGGCAACGTCCTACGAATGCAGCGAGGACGGCATGGTGTGGACGTTCAAGATCCGCACCGACGTCAAGTTCACCGACGGCGAGCCTTTGACCGCCGAAGACGTGGCCTTCACCATCAACGGCATCAAAGACGCCCCGGCGTCCGAGGTCGATCTGTCCATGGTGTCCGAGGCCGTGGCGCTCGACGACGAGACGGTCGAGATCCGCATGGTGCATCCCTTCAACATCCTTATGTACACGCTTGCCACGGTGGGCATCTGCCCCGCCCATGCGCACGGCGACGATTACGGCAGCAATCCCATCGGCTCCGGTCGCTACAAGTTGGCCCAGTGGGATCGCGGCCAGCAGGTCATTTTCGAGGCGAACCCCGACTACTACGGCGAAGCGCCCGTGATGAAGCGCGTCGTGGTGGTGTTCATGGACGAAGACGCCTCGCTCGCCGCCGCCCAGGCAGGCCAGGTGGACGTGGCCTACACCTCCGCCACCATGGCCGATGCTCTGCCCGCGGGCTATGAGCTGCTTTCGGTGAAGACGGTCGACTCGCGCGGCATTTCCCTTCCCGTGGTTCCCGCGGGCGCGAAGCGCCTGGCGGGCGATGTGGAATACGATGCGGGCAATAATGTGACCTGCGACCTCGCCCTGCGCCGCGCCATGAACTACGCGGTGGACCGCGAGCTTTTGGTGGACCGTTCGCTGAGCGGCCATGCGACGCCTGCGTTCAGTCCCTCCGACGGCATGCCGTGGGCGTGCAAGGACATGAAGATCGCGACCGACGTCGAAAAGGCCAAGGGCATCCTGGCCGACGGCGGCTGGGTCGCGGGCGACGACGGCGTGCTGGTCAAAGACGGCGTGCGCGCCGAGTTCAAGCTCTACTACATGACCAACGACATGATGCGCCAGGCCATGGCGGCCGATTTCGCCGAGCAGATGGCTCCGCTGGGCATCAAGGTGAACGTCGAAGGCAAGTCGTGGGACGACCTGGAGCCCATGTCGTACAGCGAGGCCCAGCTGTGGGGCTGGGGCTCCAACTCGCCCATCGAGGTCTACAACCTGAATTATTCCGAGGGCTCGTCCGATTTCGCCTGCCGCGACAACGAGACCACCAACGAGTATCTTGAGCAGGCCGTTTCCACGCCGACGATCGAGGCTTCCTACGAGCTGTATCAGAAGGCGCAGTTCGACGGCTCCGAGGGCGTTACGCCCGATACCGACGCGCCGTGGGTGTGGCTCGCCAATGCCGACCATCTGTACTTCACGCGCGACGGCCTCAAGGTGGCCGACCAGAAGCCGCATCCGCACGGCCACGGCTGGTCCATCGTGAACAACGTCGACGAATGGACGTGGGCGTAAGCTTACGGCTTTCTTCGCGCAGGCGGCGCGTCCCGGCGACAGCGGACGGCCGCCTGCCGTTTTCGGAAGTCGGCGCGCTTCGCCGCTTTCGTCCGGCCGCGCTTTCCGCACGGCCTTTCCGCCTCGCCCGTCTTGTGTCGTTTCGGCGGGCGAGGCGTTCGCGCTCGTGTATCCTTGTCGCGTCCGTTTCCCGCGCGGCCGAATCGGCGCGCTCGGGTCGCGCCCGTCTTGCGGGCTGAAGAGAAAGAACGAACTATCGACCCATGGTCAAATTCGTCGTACGAAATATCCTGAAATTCGCGATGCTCATGGTTGCCGTGAGCATCGTGGCGTTCGTGCTGGTGGCGATGTCGCCGATCGATCCCGTGCAGGCCAACATGGGCCAGGCATCGCTCGTGTCCATGAGCGTTGAGAAGAAAGCCCAGCTCGCAGCCTACTGGGGCACCGATGCGCCGCTGTGGCAGCGTTATATCGAATGGGCCGGCGCCGCGTTGCAGGGCGATATGGGCCAGAGCCTGCGCTTCAACGCGCCCGTGGCCGACGTGATCGCGTGGCGCGCTGGCAATTCGCTGCTTTTGATGGGCTGCGCGTGGGCGTTCTCGGGCGTGCTCGGCTTCGTGCTGGGCGTGGCGTCGGGCCTGCGCCGCGACAGCCTGTTCGACCGCGTCGTGCGCGTGTATTGCTACGTGCTGGCGTCCACTCCCACGTTCTGGCTGGGCCTGCTCGCGCTGATCGTGTTCGGCGTGGCGCTGGGGTGGTTCCCGATCGGCTTCTCGGTGCCGATCGGCATGGCCGCCGAAGACGTGGGTCTGGGCGACATCCTGTACCACATGGCCCTGCCCGCCATCGTGCTGTCGTTTCTCGGCGTGGCGAACATCGCGCTGCACACGCGCGAGAAGACGATCGACGTGATGGGCAGCGGCTACATGCGCTTCGCCCGCGCCCAGGGCCAGTCTGCGTGGAAGGCGTTTCGCCTGCACGGCCTGCGCAATGTCGCGCTGCCGGCCATCACGCTGCAGTTCGCGTCCATCTCGGAGATTTTCGGAGGCTCGGTCCTCGTCGAGCAGGTGTTTTCGTATCCGGGCCTCGGCCAGGCGGCCGTCACGGCGGGCCTCGGCGGCGACGCCCCGCTGCTCGTGGGCATCGCGCTCGTGTCGGCGGCCATCGTGTTCGGCGGAAACCTGCTGGCGAACGTCTTGTACGGCGTGATCGACCCGCGCATCAGGAAGGGGGCGTCCCATGCGGTCTAGCACTTCGACGAACGGCGCCGCCGCATGCGCGGCTCGGGCTTCCACCGCCGCCATGAAGCGCCCGATCATCCATTGCCCGTCGAGCCGTCGCGTTCCGTCGCGCCGCCGCGTGTTCGCCACGTCGGTCGCGGCGGCGGCCATCCTGCTGGCGGTGGCGGTGCTGGGCGTGGCGCTCATGCCCCAAGCGGTGCAGACCGATATGGGCGCGCGTTCGCTCGCGCCTTCGTTCGAGCATTTGTTCGGCACCGACCGTCTCGGCCACGACATGCTGGTGCGCACGGTGGCGGGCTTGGCGCAAAGCGTGCTGATCGGTCTTCTGGCGGCGGGCGCGAGCGCTTTGATCGCTTTGGCGCTCGGCACCGCGGCGGCCCTCGGCGGGCGCAAGGTGGACGCCGCGATCACGTGGCTGATCGACCTCATGCTGGGCATTCCCCATATCGTGCTGCTCATTTTGATCTCGTATGCCATGGGCAAAGGGTTCGTCGGCGTGGTGGTGGGCATCGCGCTCACGCACTGGCCCAGCTTGGCGCGCGTGGTGCGCGCCGAGGTGCTGCAGGTCAAAAACGCGCCGTACGTGGCGCTTTCCCGCAAACTCGGGCAGTCGCGCCTCGCGGTGGCCGCGCGCCATGTGCTGCCGCACGTGTTGCCGCAGTTCATCGTGGGAACGATCCTGCTGTTCCCCCATGCCGTGCTGCACGAGGCGTCCGTGACGTTTCTCGGGTTCGGGCTTTCGCCCGAATCGGCCGCGATCGGCATCATCTTGTCCGAATCGATGAGCTATCTGTCGGCCGGCATGTGGTGGCTCGCGGTGTTTCCCGGCCTGGCGCTCATCGGCGTGGTCATGCTGTTCGATGCGGTGGGGCAGGGCCTTCGCCGCCTGAGCGACCCGGCAAGCGCGCAGGAGTAGGAGGGCGGCATGCAGGATATCGAAAAGAACGCGCCCGCGGGCGCCCAGGCGCCCGAGCACTCCGCGGTGCATGAAGACGGCCACGCGCACCACCATCACACCCACGCGGACGGCTCGCGCCATGCGGGCGGCCATCATCTGCTGCAGGTGGAAGATCTGTCGGTCTCGTTTTCGATGTACGACGACGCGCCCGACGCGGGCTTTTTCTCGTGGCTTTCGGCGCCGCGGCGCACGGTGGAGGCCATCCACGGGCTGAGCATCGGCGTGCACGCGGGCGAAATCGTGGCCGTGGTGGGCGCGTCGGGCTCGGGCAAGACCTTGCTCGCCGACGCCATTCTGGGCATTTCGGCCGAAAACTCCCTGGTCGAAGGGACCGTGTGGTTCGATGGGGAGCGATGCGATGAAGAGAGGCTCGACGCCCTGCGCGGGCGCGAGATCGCATTCGTTCCCCAGAGCGTCGAATCGCTCGACCCTTTGATGAAGGTGGGAAAGCAGGTCGAGCTTTTCGTACGCGACGCGACGCCCGAGGAGGCGCGCCGCCGCAGGCGCGAGGTGTTCGAGCGCTACGGCCTGGACGAGCGCGCGGCGAACCTGTATCCGTTCGAGCTGTCGGGCGGCATGGCCCGCCGCGTGCTGCTGGCGTGCGCTCTGGCGAACAGGCCGCGTCTGATCATCGCCGACGAGCCCACTCCTGGCCTCGATTTGGATCTGGCCGTGCGCGCGATGGACGATTTCCGCGCGTTCGCCGACGAAGGCGGCGGCGTGCTTTTGATCACGCACGACATCGAACTGGTGCTGCGCGTGGCCGACCGCATCGCGGTGTTCAAGGGCGGAACGGTGGTGGAGGAAACGGCCGTGGCGAACTTCGCCTCGCCCGAGCTGCTGCGCCATCCGTTCAGCCGCGCGTTGTGGCACGCGCTGCCCGAGCACGGATTCGAAGGGTCCGATAGGCAAGACGGCCGATAGCCGAAGGCCTGTGCCGCGCGCCGGGAAGGCTCGGCGCGCGTTCGCGGCGCGCGCGTCTCGGGGCCGCATTCGCCTGATGCCGGAACGAGCGGCGTCTCGCTGCGCCGTTCGCTTCGATGGCACGATTTCGAAGGGAGCACGACATGCTGCAGGCATGCGATATCGAATTCTCATACGGCAAAACGCCCATTCTCGAGGGCGTGAACATCGCCGTGGCTCCCGGCGAGCGGGTCGCGTTGAGCGCGCCGTCGGGACGGGGCAAAACCACGCTGTGCAAGATCTTGTCGGGCTACGACGAGCCGCAGAAGGGCACGGTCACGGTGGACGGCGCGCCGCTTCCGCGCAAGGGCGTCTCTCCCGTGCAGATGATCTGGCAGCATCCCGAACGGATGCTCGATCCGCTGATGACCATGGAGAAAAGCCTGGCGGAATGCCCGTGCGACGCCGCGACGCTCGCCGCTTTGCGTGAGGAGATAGGCGTGCGCGACGAATGGCTGACCCGGCGTCCGCGCGAGCTGTCGGGCGGCGAGCTGCAACGCTTCTGCATCGTGCGGGCGCTGGCGTGTTCGCCGCGCTACCTCATATGCGACGAGATTTCCACCATGCTCGACGCGCTTACCCAGGCCGACCTGTGGAAGCGCCTGCTGCGTTGGGCCGACGAGACGGGCGCGGGGCTTGTGACGGTGACCCATTCGCCCATGCTGCGCGACCGCATTGCCACGCGCGTCGTCGAGCTGTAGCCGCCGGCGGCCCGGGCGCGCTTGCGGGCGCGCCTTGCCTGCGGGGCGCCGGGTCGTGGGCGCCGCGTGTGGCCGCCGCCTTGGTTGCTCGCGGGCCGTCCGGCTCGCGCTTTTCGGCCCGGCCTCGCAGCCGCTTTCGTTTCGCGTGGTGTTTCGAATGCGCTCTCGCCAAGCGCGTCCCGACGGTATAGGATAGACGTTCGTTTTTCTTCCATCGAAAAGGAGCGTCTTATGCGCACCGCGCGTTCCCGTATGCCGAAAGATTTCTCGCTCGAAGACCGCTTGGCGGCCTGCGCCGACGCCGTGGAGTCGGATCCCGCGTCGTGGGCGGGAGCATGGCGTTTCTGGGCGCCGCGAGAATCGGCCGCTTCGGCTTCGAATCATGAATCGGGAAAAGATGCGGCGGCAGACGCTTTCCGCACGAGGCCGAGCCGTGACGCTTCCGTGCGCCGCGAAACCCCCTATGCGCATGTGTGCCTCGATTTGGGCTGCGGCAAGGGCGAATACACGGTGGCCTGCGCGAAAGCGAACCCCGACGTGCTGTTCGTCGGACTCGACATCGAGGGCGTCTGCGTGATGCGCGGCGCCGAGCGCGCGCTGGCCGAAGGCGTGTCCAACGTCGTGTTCGTGTTCGAGGAGAACCCCGATCTGGACTTGTCCACGCTGTTCGCGCCGGGCGAGCTCGATGCGATCCTGCTCAACTTCTCCACGCCGTTCCCGAAAAAGAAGAAGGCCCCGCTGCGCCTGACATATGTGGGCAGGCTTATGGCCTATCGCGCCGTTTTGGCCGAGGGCGGCATGGTGCGCCTGCGCACCGACAGCCAGCCGTTGCGCGATTTCTCGCTCACGCAGCTCGAGCTTGCGGGCTACGACCTGCGTTGGAGCACCGACGACGTGCGCGCGATGTTTCCCGACGAGCCGTGGAGCGGCTACGAGAACAAGCTGGTGGCCCAGGGCGCCACGGTGTACGGATTCGAGGCCGCGCCGCGCATGCCCGGCCCCGACCCCGAATCCATCGTGCAGACCGCGCCTTTGAGCCTGGTGAGCTATCTGCCCGAAGACATCGAGAGCCTCGATTATGTGCCGCACGGCATGCAGGGCTGCGTGGAGAACATGCGCGGCCGCCGCGCGAACCGTCGCGCCAAGGGCTTGCCGGAATGGACGCGCCCGGTCATCTAGCGTCGTGGCCGGGTCGGTAGGCGAGGGTTCAGGCCGCATGCTTTCGCATGCCGTTCCTGCCGATTGCATGGGTTCTCGCCTGCGGCTTCGGCCTGCTTGCAGGCTGCGTTATACTTCGCATGTCTTTATTGCCGATGCGAAGAAGGTTCTCGCATGAACGCCAAAGCTTTGATTCTTGCAGCGGGTGCCGGCACCCGTATGAAATCCGATAAACCCAAGGTGGCCCACGAGGTTTTGGGCAAGCCGCTCGTGCGCTGGGTGGTGGACGCCGCCCGCAAGGCGGGCATCTCCGACGTCATCTCCGTCCTGGGCCACATGAGCGAGCGCGTCGCGCCTCTCGTGCAGGACGACACGCAGATTGTCATCCAGACGCAGCAGCTGGGCACAGGCGATGCCGTCAATGCCGCTCGCGAGGCCATGACCTGCGCCGACGGCTCGATCGCCGAAGGTTCGCTCGTGGTGCTTTCGGGCGACTGTCCCCTGATCACCCCCGAGACGATCGCCGCCCTCGTCGCCAAGCGCGAAGAGACGGATGCCGCCGTGGTGGTGCTTACCATGCAGATGGAAAACCCCTTCGGCTACGGCCGCATCGTGCGCGAGGGCGACGCGGTGGCGCGCATCGTCGAGCAGAAAGACGCCACGCCCGAAGAGGCCGCGATCACGGAATGCAACGCCGGCTTCTATTGCTTCGACGCGCCGGCGCTTTTCGATGCGCTTTCCCGCGTGTCCAACGACAACGCGCAGGGCGAGTACTACCTCACCGACGTGCTCGAAATCTGCCGCGCCGACGGCCGCGAGGTGCTGGCGCTGACCACCGACGACGCCGAGGAAGCCATGGGCGTGAACTCGCGCGTCCAGCTGGCGCAGGCGACCAAGGCCATGCAGCGCCGCATCAACGAGCGCCATATGGCCGCGGGCGTCACCATGTGGGACCCCGATACCGTCTGGATCGGCCCCGACGTGGAAATCGAAAACGACGTGGAGCTTCTGCCCACGACGTTTCTTCTGGGCCGGACCAAGGTGGGCAAAAACAGCGTGGTCGGTCCGAATACCCGCCTGACCGACACGGTGGTCGGCCGCGGCTGCCGCGTGGACGAAACGGTGGCCGAGGGCGCACGTATCGACGACGCCGCCACGTCCGGCCCGCGCGCGTATCTGCGCGCCGGCACGCATCTGTGCGAAGGCGCCAAGGCGGGCACGCATGTGGAAATCAAGAAGTCCACGATCGGCGCCGGCAGCAAGGTGCCGCATCTGTCCTACATCGGCGACACCTCCATGGGTTCGGGCGTCAACATCGGCGCGGGTTCGATCACGTGCAACTACGACGGCGTGAACAAGCACCCCACGGTGATCGAGGACGACGTGTTCGTGGGCAGCGACTGCATGCTCGTGGCTCCGGTGAAGCTCGGCCGCGGTTCCATCATCGGCGCGGCGTCGTGCGTCACGCGCGACGTGGAGGCCGACGCCCTTGCCCTCGAGCGTTGCGAGCAGCGCGAAATCGCCGGCTGGGCCGCCCGTCACAGGGAGAAGCTGCGCGCCCGCAAGGCCGAGGCCGAAGCGCAGAAGAAGGGCGAGTAGCCCGCGCATCGCGTCGTTTTCCAGCGCCCGTCCGGGTCGTCCGGCGGGCGCTTTTCGTTCAGGCGGCGCCCCGCTGCGCGAAGACGCCGAGGTACCGGGCCGCAGCGAGAACGCCGCGGATGCGCCGCCGTGCCGTTCGCCGCACGAAGACGGCCTTTCCGCGGCCTTTCGCCGCGAGGGCATCGTTCGCCGCGGCCCGCGCCCGCCTTCGCCGTCCCGGTGATTTCGCGAGGTGGAGGGCATTTTCCCCAAGAACGGGGTAATATGGTATGCGGTTGTTTTCATGGGAATAGAGAAGGAGCGAATATCCATGACCGACATGAAGAAGAGCATGGCCGTTTTCAGCGGCTCTGTGAACCCCGAGCTTGCCGACCAGATCGCCGATGAACTGGGCGTGTCTCTGGGCAATGTGAAGCTCGAGAAGTTCGCGAACGGCGAAATCTATGCTCGCTACCTCGAAAGCGTGCGCGGCGCCGACGTGTTCTTGATCCAGTCTGTCGCAGGCGCCCACATCAACGACGCGCTCATGGAGCTCCTGATCATGGTCGATGCCGCCAAGCGCGCATCCGCCCGCACCATCTCCGCCGTCATCACGCACTTCGGCTATGCCCGCCAGGACCGCAAGGCCGCCCCGCGCGAGCCGATCACGGCCAAGCTGGTCGCCGACCTGCTCGAGACCGCCGGCGTGAACAACGTGATCACGATCGACCTTCACCAGGACGCCATCCAGGGCTTCTTCGACCGCCCGGTGAACCACATGACCGCCATGCCGATCTTCGTGGACTATTTCAAGAAGAAGGGCTTCGATCCCGAGAAGCTGTGCGTCGTCTCTCCCGACGTGGGTCGCGCGAAGGCCGCCAAGAAGTTCCAGACCATGCTCGGCAGCGATATCGCGATCATGCATAAGGATCGCCCGCGCCACAACCAGGCCGAAATCACCGCGCTGATCGGCGACGTCACCGACAAGATCTGCATCCTCAACGACGACATGATCGATACCGCCGGCTCTCTGGTGGCCGCCGCCGAGACCCTGAAGGCCAAGGGCGCCGCCCAGGTGTTCGCCTGCGCCACGCACGGCATCTTCAGCGGCCCGGCGTACGAGCGCATCGCCAACTCCTGCATCGAGGAGGTCGTGGTGACCAACGTCATCCCCGTCCCGCTCGACCGTCAGACCGGCAAGATCAAGGTCCTGTCCGTGGCCCCGCTGTTCGCCAAGACGATCCGCAACGTCTACGAGAACGGCTCCGTCGCTTCTCTGTTCGAGTAGGGAGGCGCCGCCCGCCCGCCGTGCCCGCATATGCGGCCCGGCCGGACGGATACAGAGGCATGTTCGAAAGCCCGCCGCATCGCGACGGGCTTTTTCGCGCCATGCGCCCGCGCCGTTTCGAGCGCGCGAAGGTCTTGCATGCGCCTCGGACCCGCCCGCGTGCGTGACGTCTCGTTATCAAAGGCGCGCCCAGGCCCGCACGAGGTTCGTTCGTATGAGAAGGTGTAGCGCGTACGGAAGGCGCCGCCGCGCGCCTTCGCTTCGGCGAAAAGGGAGGGCGCTCGATGCGCAACATCATGGACTACCTGGCGACGGAGTTCGCCACGTTCGACGAGGTGCCGTTTTGCGCCGTCGACGCGCTCGTGCTTTCCGAGTTCTGCATGGTGCGCATGGAATGCATCCTGCCCGCCATGAAGGAAGAAAGCACGATCGGCGGCCGCGCCGCCGCGCGCCTGAAGGCCCTGCTTCCCGGAAAGAGGGGGGTCTGCTTCAAAGACGCCCTGATGGCCGAGCATTTCTCCGACATGTTCACGGGGTTGGTTCCCGAAAAGATCAAAGAGCTCATGTTCGCCCTCGCGGCCAGCCCGCGCTTTCGCGACATGCGCATGGAAGAGTGCGCGAGCGTGTTCGACGAGGGGGCGTGCACGCAGTTCGCGGCGCTTTCGTTCTCGTATAGAAACGAGTTCGCCTTCGTGGGGTTTCGCGGCACGGACTGCTCGTTCACGGGCTGGCGCGAAGATTTCGATATGGCCTACATGGACCTCGTGCCCGCGCAGGAAAGCGCGGTGCGCTACTTGGACGCGGCGGCGCCCCGCTTGCCGAAGCGCCTGTTCGTGGGCGGCCATTCCAAGGGCGGCAACCTTGCCATGTATGCCGCGGCGAAGTGCGACCCGAAGGTGCGCGCCCGCATCGCGCGCGTGTTCTCGTTCGACGCGCCGGGATTTCGCCGCGGCATGTTCGACGCGGCCCAAAGCGCCGCGCTGGCGCATCTGCTCGACCGCTACGTGCCGCGCGAATCGCTGATCGGCATGCTGATGGAATACCCCGCGCCGTATTCCGTGGTGCAGTCGAGCGAATCGGGCGCGTGGCAGCACGACCCGTTTTCGTGGGGGATCGACGGCTTCGATTTCGAACGGTGCAGCGGGCTGGCGTCGTCCGCCCAGTTCGCCCACGACGTGATCGAGCGTTGGCTGGCGCGCTACGACGAACGGCAGGCGCGCGAAATCGTGGACGCGCTGTTCGAGGCCATGAAGGCGTCGGGCGCGCAGGATTTCTCGGAGTTCCTCAAATTCGGCCCGAAGACCCTCGGCCTGCTGCGCGACGCCGCGAAGAACAGCGACGAAGAAACGCGCGCCGTCCTGACGGCCGCGATCGGCGACCTTGCCGAAGAGGCGGCGCATCGCGCCTGGCGCGGGCAGGCGGATTTGGCGAAATAGCGGCCTCGTCTTGCGCGTTTTATGCATTTCAGGGCGGCCTTGCGCGCCGCATGGCACAATTTCGGCCAGAAGAATGCAAGGAGGAACGCATGCGTTTGATCGTGGGTCTGGGAAATCCCGGCGACGAATACGCCCATACGCGCCATAACGCCGGCTTCGACGCCGTCGACGATCTGGCCGAACAGCTCAGGGCGACGTATTGGAAAACCGAATGCGGCGCGCTGACCGCCAAGGTGAAATATCGCGGCGAGGAGCTTATTCTGGCGAAGCCGCAAAGCTATATGAACGTTTCGGGCGGCCCGGTGAAGCAGCTGTGCTCCACGTACAAGGTGGCGCCCGCCGATCTGGTGGTCATTCACGACGAGCTCGATATCGACCCCGGCACGGTGCGCGTGAAATTCGGCGGCGGCCTGGCGGGCCATAACGGCCTCAAGTCGATCGCCGACAAGCTGCAGACTAAAGATTGGACGCGCGTGCGCGCCGGCATCGGCCGTCCGCCGGGACGCATGCCGGTGGCCGATTGGGTGTTGAGCCTGCCGAAGAAGGAAGCGCGCGACGATTTCGACCAGGCCACGCATCGCGCGGCCGAAGCGGTGCTGTCGCTTCTCGATAACGGGCTCGAAAAGACCCAGCAGAAATTCAACTGACGCCGAAGGCCGGTTCCGCGGGAGCCGGCCTTTTCGTTGCGCGGCCGCGGCGCACGTCGCGGGGCGGGCGTATGGCCCCCGCCGTTTTCCCGATCCGCTTTTCCTGACGGCGTTCGCCGCGGTCTTCGGCCGGCGTATGCCGGGTGGGCATCGCGTCGCGCCGATCGCGTTTCGGCAACGGCCGTGCCGAGCGGGCCGATCGCGCGTCGAAATCGGGATAAATATGCGACAATGGCACGTGAAAAAGAAGGTATGACGTAAGGCACGTGACATTATGGCAGCGCAATTCCATGTGGCGTCGGCTGACCCGACGCTTGTATCCGCTTTTCAGCAAGAATTCGGCCTCCCGCGGTTCGTCGCGCGAACCATGGCGGCCCATGGCATTTCCAGCGTCGAGGAGGCGCGCGCGTTTCTCGCGCCCGACCTGGAGCGCGACTGGCGCAATCCCTACGAGATCCCTGACATGAAAGAAGCGGCCGACCGCATCGAGGCAGCGATTCGCGAAGGCCGCCGCATTCTCGTGTTCGGCGATTTCGACCTCGACGGCATTTCGGCGACCACCGTGCTCACGCGCGGCCTGCGCGCGCTCGGCGCCGATGCGGTTCCGCTCATCCCGAAGCGCTTCGAGGAAGGCTACGGCCTCACGGCCGCCTCTATCGCCCGCGCCGAAAGCCACGAGCCGTCGCTGATCGTCACGGTGGACTGCGGCATCTCGTGCAAAGACGAAGTGAACGCGGTGCTCGCCGACGGCATCGACGTGGTGGTCACCGACCACCACGAGCCGGGCGCATCGGTGCCCGAAGGCGTTCCCGTGGCCGACCCCAAATGCGATCCTGCATGCGAAAGCTCTATTCTCGCGGGCGTCGGCGTGGCGCTCAAAATGGTGCAGGCGCTCGGCGGCCGTCTGGGCCAGCCGCACCTGTGGCGCGAATACACCGATTTCGCCACGTTGGGCACGGTGGCCGACCTCATGCCGCTGCGCGGCGAGAACCGCGCGCTCGTGGCCGACGGCATCGCCCGCATGAACGCGAATCCGCGCCCGTGCATCGCGGCGTTGATCGGCGTGTGCAACGTGGCGGGCAAGCCGCTTTCCTCCACCAATCTGTCGTTTTCGCTCATCCCGCGCCTCAACGCGGCGGGCCGCATGGGCAACGCCGATCTGGCCCTCGAGCTGCTGATGGCCGACGATTTCGAAACCGCCCAGGTCAAGGCGACGGAGCTCGACCTGGTCAACGACGCGCGCCGCGCGATCGAAGCCGACCTTGCCGAAGAGGCCAAGGGCAAGGCCGACGAAATCTATACGGGCCAGCGCGCGCTCGTGGTGGCGGGCGAGGGCTGGCACGAGGGCGTGAAGGGCATCGTGGCGTCGCGCCTGGTGAACGCATACGGCGTTCCGTCGCTTCTGTTCACGATCGAAGACGGCGAGGCCCGCGGTTCGGGCCGAAGCGTCGGCCGGGTCAATCTGTTCAAGGCGGTCGAATCGGCTTCGGACATCCTCACGCGTTTCGGCGGACACGAAGCCGCCGTGGGCGTGACGCTGCCCGCCGATAAGCTGCCCGAATTCGCCGAGCGTCTTTGCGCCTACATGGACACGCTGCCCGAAGACAGCTTCCATCCGCTCATCGAGGTCGATTCGCTGGTCGATTTGGGCGAGCTGACGCTCGAAAACGTCGACGCGCTCGCTTCTCTGGCGCCGTTCGGCCAGGAGAACCTCACGCCGCGCTACCTGGCGCGTAACATCCGTCTGTCGAACTGCCGCGCGGTGGGCGCGGGCAAGAACCATCTGGCCTGCACGCTCACCGACGGCGCGTCGTCGGTCGATGCGATCATGTTCCACTGCGACGGCATCGGCGAATTCATGGCATGCGGCAGCGTGGTGGACGCGGCGTTCCAGGTCCAGGTGGACGAATGGCGCGGCCGCCGCACGGTGAAGTGCATGCTCGACGTGGTGGAGCCCGCCAGCGCCTGCCCGGCGCTCAAGGCGTGCCTGCCTGTCGAAGACATGGAATTCATCGACGATTTGTGCTGCGAAGACAGGGAGCCTTGCGTCGACGGCCCGTGCTGCTGCGAGGCCCAGAAGCGCGAGCGCCGCGAGCATTGGGAGACGCTTGCCGCAAACGACCCCGAGGGCCTGACGGACGCTTTGGTCGAAGCCGTCATCGGCGTGGGTTCGCTGCATGATGCGCAGCGCCGTGCGCTCGATTGCTTGGCCCGAGGCAAGAATACGCTCGCGGTCATGGGAACCGGCCGCGGCAAATCGCTCGTCTTCCACGTGCACGCCGCCCGCTGCGCTTTGGCCGCGGGCCTTGTCAGCGTGTTCGTGTATCCGCTGCGCGCGCTCATTTCCGACCAGGCGTATCACCTGGCCACGCTGTTTTCGAACTTCGGCCTGACCGCCGCCGTGCTGACGGGCGAGACTTCCTTCGACGAGCGCGTCGACGTGTACGGCGGCCTGGCCGACGGCTCGATCGACGTGCTGCTCACCACTCCCGAATACCTGGCGTGGCATGCGAACGACATCGCGGCCTGCGGGCGCATCGGATTTCTCGCGGTCGACGAGGCGCATCATATGGCCCAGGCGGGCTCGGGCAAGCGCGCGGCATACGACCGCCTGCGCGACATCGCGGCTCTGATGGGCGGCCCTGTCGTGCTGGCCGCCACCGCCACCGCCCCCGACGAGGCCGCCTCGTGCATTTCCGACGTGCTCGGCATCGACGAGGTGGTCTACGACGCCGCCGACCGCGGCAATCTGCAGGTGGACGACCGCCGCAGCCTGCGCGATAAAGACAGCTACCTGGCGTCGATCGTCGCGTCGGGCGAAAAGACCATCGTGTACGTGAACTCGCGCATGGGGTCGGTCGACTTGACGCGCAGCCTGCGCCGCATGGTTCCTCAGATCGCCATGCAGATCGGCTTCTACAACGCGGGCCTCTCGCGCGAGGAACGTACGCGCATCGAGCGTCTGTTCAGGGAAAACGTCTTGCGTGTGCTCGTGTGCACGTCCGCTTTCGGCGAAGGCGTCGACATTCCCGACGTGCGTCACGTAGTACTCTACGGCATGCCGTTTTCCGAGGTGGAATTCAACCAGATGAGCGGCCGTGCCGGCCGCAACGGGCGCGAGGCGTGCATCCATCTGCTGTTCGGCAGCCGCGACGCCGCCGCCAATCAGGACGTCTTGCGCCAGGCTGCTCCCGAGCACGATGCGCTGGGCCAGGTGTATCGCGAGTTGCGCTGCCTGCAGCGCGACGCCGAATCGCGTGCCGCCGCCTGCGCCGAATCCGTGCGCGGCGAGGATATTTTCTTTACAATGTCCGACGAAGAGCTGGCTCGCGTCTGCAACGCCCGCACGCCGCGCTTTTCCGTGACGCCCGATGTGTGCGCCAGCGGCATGGCGGTGTTCGAAGAGCTCGGACTCGTGCGCACGCGCGCGGGCTCGATGCAGGGCGGGCCGACCCGGGAGGTGCATGTCTGCGCCTTCGGAGGCAAGGTCGAGCTGACCGATAGCGTTCGCTACCGCGAAGGCCTCGACGAGTCGGAATCGTTCGCCCGCTTTACCGAGTGGGTGATGCGTACGCCGGCGTCCGTTCTGCGCGACAGGATCATCAGACCGATCGCGCCCGCGGGCGTTTCGGGGGAAGGGGATAGCCATGCCCGATGATGCGAAGGTGGAAGGTCGCGACGCCATGCAGGTCGAGCCGATGCTCGCCAATGCCGTCGGCGAGCCGATCGGCGAATTTTTCGGCGGCGGCATCGCCCCCTCGGCCAATCCGTCCGAGGCGAAGTCGCCCGAAGTGCGCTTCGCGAAGCTGAAAAGGATCGCGTCGGGCTATTTGCCCGAAGAAGACTGCGCGATGCTCGAGAAGGCGTATCGCTTCGCTTCCGAGGTCCATGCCGGCCAGAAGCGTAAAAGCGGCGAGCCTTTCGTCGCGCATCCTATCGAGGTGGCGCTGATCCTGACCGATCTGCGCATGGACGCGGACACGCTGTGCGCGGCCCTTCTGCACGACACGGTGGAAGACACCCCGACGACGGTCGAACAGGTGTCCGAGCTGTTCAACCCGCAGGTGGCCCAGCTCGTGCAGGGCGTCACCAAGATCACGCGCATCGAGGTGGAAAGCCTGACCGACGAGCAGGCGGCCACGATCCGCAAGATGTTCGTCGCCATGAGCAAAGACATTCGCGTCATTGTGATCAAGCTCGCCGACAGGCTGCATAACATGCGCACGCTCTCGGCGCTGCGCGAAGACCGCCGCATTTTCAAAGCGCGCGAGACGCTTGAAATCTATGCGCCCATCGCGCACCGCCTGGGCATCGGCTCGATCAAATGGGAGCTCGAAGACCTGTCGTTTTATTACCTCGACCCGGTCAAGTTCGGCCAGATCAGCCGCATGGTGGCTGAAAGCCGCATGGAGCGCGAACGCTACCTGGCCGACGTGATCGATCTTTTGACGGGCGAGCTGGACAAGGTGGGCATCAAGGGCCATATCGCAGGCCGCCCTAAGCACCTGTACTCCATCTACCAGAAAATGACCAAGCGCGGAAAAGGTTTCTCCGAGATCTATGACCTGATCGCCGTGCGTGTTATCGTGAAGTCGGTGAAGGATTGCTACTCGGTGCTCGGTGCGGTGCATTCGCTGTGGCATCCTATGCCCGGTCGCTTCAAAGACTACATCGCCATGCCCAAGCTCAATATGTATCAGAGCCTTCACACCACGGTGATCGGTCCGTCGGGCCGTCCGCTCGAGGTGCAGATCCGCACCGAGGAAATGCATCGTATGAGCGAATACGGCGTGGCCGCGCATTGGCGCTATAAGGAAAAGGGAAGCAAGGCCGACGCCGCCTTCGACCGCCAGATCGCCTGGCTGCGCCAGATGGTCGACTGGCAGGAGGAGACCAAGGACTCGCGCGAGTTCCTCAGCGAGCTCAAGGTGGACCTCGCGCCCACCGAGGTGTTCGTGTTCACGCCCGCGGGCGAGGTCATGAGCCTGCGCAGCGGTTCGACGCCGGTCGATTTCGCATACAACGTGCACTCCGAAGTGGGCAATCACTGCGTCGGCGCCAAGGTCAACGGCGCCATCGTGCCGCTGTCCTACGAGCTGCAGATGGGCGACCGCGTCGAAATCCTCACGCAGAAAAGCGCCACGCCGTCGCGCGACTGGATCAAGATGGTCAAGACGCCTTCGGCGCGCAGCAAGATCCGCAGCTATTTTTCCAAGGTGAGCCGCAGCGACGACCTTGCCCTGGGCCGCGAGAAGCTCGGCCGCGAAATGAAGAAGCACGGCCTGGGCCTGGGGTCCACGTCCTCGGTGCGCGCGCAGAAGCAGATCGCCGAGCAGATGGGCTACAAAGACGTCGAAGACATGCTGGTGGCGATCGGCGCGGGCAAGGAAACCGTGATGCACGTGGCGAACCGTCTGCTCAAGGTCTTGCATCCCGAGCCCCTCGACGACACCCCCGCCATTCCTATGATGAGCAGCGGGGTCATGCCGCCCATGATCACGTCGGTCAAGCGCCCGCTTCCGCGCCGCGCCCATTCGTCCAACGGCGTCGTCGTGGCGGGCCTCGACAGCGCGCCGGTGCGCCTTTCGCGATGCTGCAACCCCGTCCCGGGCGACAAGATAATCGGCTTCGTCACGCGCGGCCGCGGCGTTTCGGTGCATCGGGCCGATTGCCCCAACGCGAAAGACCTGATGCGCGACCAGGGGCGTCTCATCGGCGTGTCGTGGGAGGAAACCGCGGAGAATACAAGTTCGTATCAGGTTGAGGTGTTCATTGAAGCGCCCGACCGCATGAACCTTTTGCGTGATATTATCAACACGTTGTCCGATACGGGCGTCAACGTGCTCACTTCCAATACGGCAAGCCATTCAGACGGCATCGTGGAAATGAGGTATCTGTTCCAGGTGTCGCAGGTTTCCAACATCGAGAACATCCTGGAGTCGTTGCGCAAGATCGACGGCGTGTTCGATGCCCGCCGCATGCTTCCGGGCGATGCGGTGCATCGAAGGAAATAGAACAAGGGGAAAGGTCCTGCGCTTTCGGGCTCGGGACCTTTGGCGCGAAGGGGTCCGCTTGCGCGGTGTTTTCGCGTAAGAGCCTCTCGGCGCAAGGCCGAGGGGGAATCGAAAGGAATATTGATGCGTGCGGATCGCAAACGCGTCGTCACCGACGCCAACGGCTGCGTTCCTGTGTCCATCCTGACCATCGGCATGATGGACAACAACTGTTTTATCGTGTCGGCGGGCCGCGAAGAAGGCGCCCCCGCGTTGGTGGTCGACCCTGCGGGCGATGCCGACGCCATTTTGAAGGCGCTCGGTTGGCTCGACCTGAAATACATCGTCTGCACCCATGACCATAACGACCACCTGGTCGCGCTGCCCGCGCTGCAGAAGGCGACGGGCGCCAAGGTGGTCGCCCATCCGCTCGATTCGAAGATCATCGAATCCGGCCAGCCCGGCTATTTCGGCGATTGGGACGCCGTGGCCCCCGTGCATGTGGACCGCAAGGTCAAAGACGGCGACTCGATCAAGCTCGGATCGCTCGAGTTCAAGGTCCTGCACACTCCTGGCCACACCAAAGGCGGCATCTGCCTGTATCTTCCCGGATTCGACGGCAAGCCCGGCTTGCTGTTCTCGGGCGACACGCTGTTCCGCGGCGCAACCGGCCGCGTCGATTTCGAAGGCGGCAGCGCGCGCGAGATGCGCGCGAGCCTGCGCAACAAGCTGAGCGCTCTGCCCGATGCGACGATCGTGTATCCCGGCCACGAGGGTCTGACGACCATCGGCATGGAGCGTCGTCGCGTCATCGAGGCGTTTTAGCGGAGCGGCGCCGAGGCGCACGCGATCGATCGGAGGATCTAAGTGACCGTCGAATTCGGAACCTTCATGATGGGGGTCATGTCCGACCCGCTCATGCTTGCCGTCACGCTGCTCAACGTTGCCGTCATCGTCGTCAACGGCGCGACCGATGCGCCCAATGCCATCGCGACCGTGGTGTCGACGCGCTCTATGAAGCCGCGCCCCGCGATCATCATGGCGGCGCTTTGCAATTTTCTAGGACTGCTCGTCGTTTCGGTGTTCACGAGCGCCGTCGCCAACACCATCTTCAAGATGGTCGATTTCGGCGGCGATAACCAAGCCGCGCTCGCGGCCCTGGCGGCGGCCATGGTGGCCATCATCGTCTGGGGCGCCGCAGCCTGGTTCTTCGGCATACCCACGTCGCAGAGCCATTCGCTGATCGCGGGCCTGACGGGCGCCGCGATCGCCGCGGTGGGCAGTTTCGACGCCATCAACTGGGGCGAATGGATGAAGGTCATCTACGGCATCTTGTTGTCGACCTTCCTCGGATTCGGTATGGGATGGCTGACGTCGAAGGTCATCGCGCGGCTGTGTCGCAACGTGCAGCGCGCCAGGGCCAACCAGGTGTTTCATTGGGGCCAGATCATCGCCGGCGCGGGCGTTGCGTTCATGCACGGCGCCCAGGACGGCCAGAAGTTCATGAGCATCTTCATGCTGGGCATTGCCCTGGCTTCGGGCCTCGGCCAGCCCGCCCAGCTCGCCTTGCCCGTGTGGCTCATGGTGCTGTGCGCCGTGAATATGGGCCTGGGCACCGCTATCGGCGGCGAGCGCATCATCAAAAACGTCGCCATGAACATGGTCAAGCTCGAGGTGTACCAGGGCTTCGCAGCAAGCGCTTCCGCCACGCTGTGCCTCATGATCGCCACGTTCACCGGCATGCCCGTTTCCACGACGCATGTGAAAACGACGGCCATCATGGGCGTCGGCGCCGCCAAGCGCAAGAGCGCCGTGAAGTGGCAGGTCGCCATCGACATGGTGAAAACCTGGGTGCTCACCTTCCCCGGATGCGGCCTCATAGGCTTCTTGACGGCCGAGCTATTCCTTCTCTTCGTATAAATGCGCGCCGCACCGCGCGTCGGCGCGCACATGCGCCGCTGTTTGCCACATGAGAAAGGCCCACGATGAGTCTCAAGCAGAAATTCAACTATTTCGACGCGTTCGAGAAGCAGGCCGATTTGGCATGCCGCGAGGCAGAGCTGCTGATCGAGATCATCGAGAACTTCCGTACGTCCGAAGCGCTTCTGGACGATATCAAGCGCGCGCATGAAATCGAGCACGAGGCCGATATGGTGTGCCACGATATCTTCGACGCCGTCAGCGCCGATTTCATCACGCCGATCGACCGAGAGGACATCATCTCGCTCACGCAGAGCATGGATGACATCCTCGACTACATGGAGGCCACCATCCAACGCTTCTATATGTTCGACGTGCAGGGCATGCATCCGCGCGCGATCGATTTCGCGAAGCTGCTGCTGAAGGGCTGCGAGGCGCTGAAGGCCGCCACGTGCGAGTTCAAAAACTTCAAGAACGCCAAGAAGCTCAAGCCGCTCATCGTGGAAGTGGGCGACGTCGAGGAAGAGGCCGACGACCTGTTCTTCACGGTCATGCACGACCTGTACACGAGCGCCCGCAAGGATGCTTCTCCGTCGGCCGATCCACATGATGTGCGCGAAGAGGCCGTCGACGTGTTCATCTGGGACAAGCTGTTCCAGCGCATGGAGAACACGGCCGATACCTGCGAGCGCGCTTCCGATATCATGCGCTCGATCATGATGAAGTACGCTTAGTAGTTGCGTCGGCCTTCCGGCCGACGCAACGAGTCGACGCTGCAAAGCCGCCGGGCGCCCTGTCTCGACCCTCCGTGCTCCGGTCACGTGCGAAGCACGCTCCCTGCGCCAGTCGGGCCGATCCAAGGCACCAGGCGGCTTTTCGCTGCGTTGCGGCGACCTGGAACATCTCGCGATTCGTCCCGTCTGGTCGCGTACCGAAGTACGCTTCCTCGGTCTTTCACGCCGACTGCACTCGCCGCGCTCGCCCTCGCCTGCGTTGCGGCGGCCTGGAGTATGCGACGATTCGTCCTGTCTGGGCGCGCGCGAAGTGCGTTTCGTCCCGAATTCGCTTCGGCTTTTGTTCGCCGGCCACGCTTTCAAGGGCGTGGCCGGCGTTATTTTTCCAGGAGATGGCCCATCGCCCACCGCAGGGCCGTGGCGCGGCGGGTTTTCTGCGCGAGCATCCAGAGCTTTCCCGTGGCTTCGAGCTCGCCGCGAAGCGATGCTTCGCGGCCGGGTGCCATGTCCGCCAGCACGGCCGTTTCGTCTTCGACGGTCGTTTCGAGGCCCTGTTTCATGAAAACGGTATCGAGCGCGATGTCGCGCGTGAGGTCGTCGAAGGCCTCGTCGGCAAGCGCGTCTTTCACATCCTGCGGCTTTACGCGGTTCGCGATGCGGTATTCGCGATAGGTAATGCCGCTTTCGGCCAGCTCGGCCATGAATTCTTCCTTTTTGCGCGAAAAGGCGTCGTCCACGAGCGCATCGGGCACGGTGCCGTTCAGGCGCGCGCGCAGCGTTTCCGCCACGAATTCTTCGTCGGTTCTGCCTTCGACGTCGCGGGGCAGGGGCGAATCTCCCTCGCGCGCTGCGGCTTCGTCGTCCGAAGGGCCGGGCCGGCTTTCGTCGGCCGGCGTTTCGGACGCCTTCGCGGCTTCGTCGCACCCTTCCGATCCTTGCGCATTCGTCCGCTCGCCGCCGCGCGCGGATGCGCGCTTTTTCGCGCGTCGCGCGATCGGCGTTTCCATATCCAGGTCCATGGCGGGAACGGGGTGCACCGTGATGCGGAACGAAAACGGCGCGCCTTCGAAGAAATCGGTCAGCGCCTCGGTTTTCGGCTCCCCGACGAACGGGGGGCAGGCTTCGGCAAGGGCCCGGTCGCCCGCGCGGTTCATGACGCTTTCGCGCAGATAGGTTTCCATCTCGCGCGCCGTAAGCAGCTGCGCCGCCCGCGTGCGCGCATCGCTTTCGGCGCATTTGAGAATGCGGGCGAGCCGTGCCAGGGCGCAGGTCGTCAAGGCGTCCGTCTCGGCGGCCTCGAGCGTGACTTCGGCCGAAAACGGCGCGGCGTGTTCATCGAATACGGCGATATCCATAAGAGCCCTCCTGTCGACACCCTGCTTCGGCCCCATTGTATAGCCGCGTGCGCGTGCGGGCGCCGTATGTGGCCGTCGCGTTGAAAACGCGCTGCCCCGGCGCTGCGCACATGCTGTGCAGGCGCGATGCGGCCGTTTCCGCTTGGTCTATAATCCATCGCGATACCCTTATCGATAGGAGCCACCATGCTTTCAAGCCATGATTTCCAAGCCGGCGCCCGCACGCACGGCTTCGTCGTGGAATCGTCGGAGCCGCTTTCGGAAATCGACGGATCGGCGCACGTCATGCGCCATGAGAAAAGCGGCGCTCGCCTGCTTTTCCTGCAGAACGCCGACGAGAACAAGGCGTTTTCCATCGCGTTCAAGACGCCGCCCGCCGACGACACGGGCGTCTTTCACATCCTGGAGCACTCCGTGCTGTGCGGCTCCGAGAAATTCCCCGTCAAAGAGCCGTTCGTCGACCTGCTGAAAACCTCGATGCAGACCTTCCTCAACGCGCTCACGTTCCCCGATAAAACCATGTACCCGGTGGCAAGCACCAACGACCAGGACCTGATGAACCTGACCGACGTGTATATGGACGCGGTGCTCAACCCCGCGATCTATGGGAAGCGCGCCATTTTCGAGCAGGAGGGCTGGCATTACGAGCTCGACGAAGAAGGCGCCGAAGAGCTCGACGCTGCAGCGCCCGAGCCGCGCCTGCGCTATAACGGCGTGGTGTTCAACGAGATGAAAGGCGCGCTGTCCGACCCCGAAAGCGTGCTCTACCACGCGGTGAATGCGGCGCTGTTCCCGGACACGTGCTACGCCTTCGAATCGGGCGGCCATCCGCGCGCCATTCCGCAGCTGACCTACGAGCAGTTCCTCGACACGCACGCGCGCCATTACCGCCTCGACAACGCCTATATCGTGCTCTACGGCAACGTCGACGCCGAGCGCATGCTGTCGTTTTTGGACGAGCGCTATCTGTCGGTCGAGCGTCCGCGCGTCGAAGGTGTTCCCAACGAAATCGGCGTGCAGGCGCCGCGCGTCGCCACCGACGTCACGGCGACCATGGACACGGCTCCCGAAAACGCCTGCGTCGGCCTGGGCTACGTGGTGGGCGAGGCGCGCGATTTCGAACGCGTGCTGGCGTGCGACGTGCTGATGGACGCGTTGATGGGCGGTAACGAATCGCCGATGAAGCGCGCGCTGCTCGACGAGGGCCTGGGCGGCGACGTCACGGCATACCTGATCGATTCCCAGGCGCAGCCCGTTGCGCTGTTCCAGCTGAAAAACGCCGAAGCGGGCAAGGCGCAGGCGTTCATGGAAGCGGTCGAACGCGAAGCGGCGCGCCTGGTGCGCGACGGCATTCCGCGCGACGTGTTGGAGGCATCCCTTGCGCAAATGGCCTTCGACCTGCGCGAACGCGACCGCGGAATGGCTGACGGCGTGCCTTTGGCCATGAATGCGCTGGCTGGGTGGCTCTACGACGACGCCATGCCCACCACGTATCTGCGCTATGAAGACGCGCTCGCCCATATGCGCGCGGGCCTCGACGGCCGCTATTTCGAAGACGTGCTGGCCGCGCTGGTATGCGAAAGCGGCCATAAGGCGCTCGTCGATCTGGTGCCGGGCGAAGACGGCGCCGCATCCGAGGAAGAGGCCGAGCTCGCCGAGACGCTTGCCGCCATGAACGACGCCCGCCGCCAGGCCGTGCGCGACGACGTGGCCGCGCTGCGCCTGATGCAGGAGACGCCCGACGCGCCCGAAGCCACGGCGACGCTTCCGCGCCTGCGGGTGAGCGACATCGGCGCCGCCGTGCCCGACCCGGCCTTCGACGTGCTGCTCGACACGCCGGTGCCATGCCTTCATCACGACTTGCCCACGCGCCATATCGATTATCTGTCGCTGTATTTCGACATGGACGGGCTTGCGTTCGACGACCTGCCCTACGTCACGCTGCTGGGCATGCTGCTGGGCCGCCTCGGCACCGCGCAGCGCAGCGCGGCCGAGCTCGACGTGCACATGCGCACGCACCTGGGCTCGCTGCGCTTTTTCGCCGAGGCCTATTCGTCCGATTCCGACCCCTCGAAGCTCTCGCTCAAGATGGTCGCGTCGGCGAGCGCCCTGTCCGAAGAGCTCGAGCATCTCGCCCGCATTCCGCGCGAGGTCTGGGCGAGCACGGCCTTCGACGACGCGGGCAAGATCCGCGACATCCTGGTGCAGCGCCGCATTTCCATGGAGCAGTCGTTCATGGGCGAGGGCCACGTGCGCGCGATGAACCGCCTGTCGTCGTATCTGTTCAAGTCGGGCGTGATCAAAGAGCAGATGGGCGGCGTCGATTTCTACCGGTTCCTGTGCGAGTTGATCGATCATTTCGACGAGCGATTCGAAGAGCTGCAGAAACGCCTGGCCGACGTGCGCGACCGCATTTTCACGAAGGACGGCATGGCGGCGAGCTTCACGGGCTCGACGGCCGACCTGGAGCGCTTTTGGGAAATCGCGGGCGATTTCGGACTGTCAGGGCAGACGGCCCCGGGCGACGGCCTGCGTTGCCGCTTCTCGTTCGGCGACCACGTGCCCGAGCCGAAGGCCAAACAGGAAGCGTTCATCGTGCCGGGCGACGTGTGCTACGTGGCGAAGGGCGCCGACGTGCATGAGACGGTCGCCTACGACGGAGCCTGGGCGGTGCTGTCCAACGCGCTTTCGTTCGATTACCTGTGGAACGAGGTGCGCGTGAAAGGCGGCGCCTACGGCGTCGGATTCCGCATCGGCCCCGACAGGTTCGGCCGCTTCTATTCGTTCAGGGACCCGGGCGTCGACGCCACGATCGCCCGCTATGACGAAGCGGGCGCATGGCTTGCGCGCTTCGCGCCCGCCGAAGACGAGATGGAAGGCTATGTCGTCAGCACGGTGGCCTCGCATGACGCGCCGGTCAAGCCGCGCCAGACGGCCCGTCGCCAGGACGTGGCGCTGTTCTCCGGCAAGCCCGAGGACTACCGCGAACGCCTGCGCGAAGAGAAGCTGGCCGCGACGCCCGAGAAGCTGCGCGCATACGCCGAGGTGCTCGACCGCATCGCGGCCGACGGCGCGGCCTGCGCGTTCGGCGGCGAAAGCGTGCTGCGCGCATCGAAGCGCCCTTGGGAGTTCGTCGAGCTGCTGTAGCGGGCGGCCGCGTTTTCCACCGCGCCGAAGCGGGGCGGCTTGCGGGCCGCCCCGCTTTTCGGGTCGAAGGCGAAGCCCGGGGCGGGAGGCTTGCTTGCCCCGGGGGCCGGTGCCAGGCCTGGCGCTCCAGGGGCCGTTTTGCTTCTTTCGCGTTTGCGCCCGATGCGGTTTCGTTCGAAGCCGCGGTGGTGATAAAATATCGCGTTACGAATAACGCCACGTCGCAAAGGATTACCATGCCCTACAACGCACCCGAGGGAACCGCCGATATGCTCCCCGCCGTCGCGCGCCTGTGGCGCACGACGACCGACACCGCGGCGAAGCTGTTCTCCACGTATGGCTACGAGCCGATCGATACGCCTCTGTTCGAGCTGACCGAGGTGTTCACGCACGGCATCGGCGAAGCGACCGACGTCGTGGGCAAGGAGATGTTCGTCGTCCGCAGCGGCGAGAACTACAAGCGCGCCCTGGCCGCCGGCTCCGACGCCGGCCTCAAGGCGAAGCAGAAGCTTTCGCTGCGTCCCGAAGGCACGGCGGGCGTCGTGCGCGCGGTGGTGCAGCACAACCTGGTCGAGCAGGGCGCCGCGCCCGCGAAGCTGTTCTACGCGGGCCCGATGTTTCGCGCCGAGCGTCCCCAGAAGGGCCGCCTGCGCCAGTTCCACCAGATCGGCGTCGAATGCTTGGGCGCTTCCGAGCCCACCGCCGATGCCGAGATGATCATCATGCTCATGCGCTTCTTCGAGGTCATGGGCGTGCCCGCTAAGAACATGCGCCTGCTCATCAACTCGATGGGCGACGACGCCTGCCGTCCCGCCTATCGCGAAAGCGTCCGCGAATTCATCCTCGCCCACGAAGACGAGATGTGCGAGGAGTGCCGCCGTCGCGCCGACACCAACCCGCTGCGCGCCTTCGATTGCAAGAACGAGAACTGCGCGCACGTCATGGAGGCCGCGCCGAAGATCGTCGACCACCTGTGCGACGATTGCCGCGCCCACTATGAAAGCGTGAAGGCGCTGCTCGATGCGGCGGGAATCTCGTACGTCGAAGACCCCACGCTGGTGCGCGGCCTCGACTATTACACGCGCACGGTGTTCGAGGTGCAGGTCACCGAGGGCATGGGCTCGCAGAGCGCCATCGGTGGCGGCGGGCGCTACGACGGCCTCGCCGAAACGGTGGGCGGCCGCCCGACGCCGGGTCTCGGATTCGCGCTCGGCTTCGAGCGCATGGTGCTCGCGCTGGAAGCGGCCGGCGCCTTGAGCGAAGGCTCCAAGCGCGTCGACGGCTACATCGCCTGCGTCGACCAGTCCGTGCGCCCCGCGGCGTTCGACCTGGTGTGCGCCGCGCGCGACGCCGGCCTCTGCGTCGAGATGGACCACCAGGGCAAAAGCCTGAAGAGCCAGTTCAAGATGGCCGACAAGATCGGCGCGCGCGTCGTGGTCATCCTGGGCCCCGACGAGCTCGCCCAGGGCAAGGCGCGCATCCGCAGCATGCAGAAGCACACCGAGAAGCTGGTCGACATCGACGCCGCCAAGCGTCTGCTGTCCCAGTTCGGCGGCCAGCTCGTCGGCAGCGGCTCGACGCCCGTCAATATTGATGCTGTGTTCTCTTTCGAGAATGACGATAAGGAGTAAGAAAGCACATGACCGATTTCGCTAACGAATATTGCATGCATGACCACACGTGCGGCCAGCTGCGTGCATCCGACGTGGATTCCCAGGTCACCCTCACCGGCTGGGTGTGGCACAACCGCGACCACGGCGGCCTGATCTTCATCGACCTGCGCGACCGCGAGGGCTATACCCAGGTCGTCATCGACCCCGATTGCGTCAGCGCGGAGGACTTCTCCGTCGCCGAGCATCTGGGCCGCGAGTACGTGATCGAGGTTTCCGGCAAGGTGCGCGCCCGCGCCGAGGGCACGGTCAACCCCAACATGGCGACGGGCGAAATCGAAGTGCTCGCCAGCGCCGTGAAGGTGCTCAACACCTCCGTGACGCCTCCGTTCTCGATCGAAGACGGCATCGAGACCGATGAGACCACCCGTATGAAGTGGCGTTACATGGACCTTCGCCGCCCCGAGATGTTCAACGCGATCAAGCTGCGCCACACCGTGGCCCAGGCCATGCGCTCCGCGCTCAACGAGCGCGGCTTCATCGAGGTCGAGACGCCCATCCTGGCGAACTCCACTCCCGAAGGCGCCCGCGACTACATTGTTCCTTCCCGTCCCAACCCGGGCAAGTTCTACGCGCTGCCGCAGAGCCCCCAGCAGTTCAAGCAGATGCTCATGTGCGGCGGCATCGAGCGCTACTACCAGATCGCCCGCTGCTTCCGCGACGAGGACCTGCGCGCCGACCGTCAGCCTGAGTTCACCCAGGTCGACATCGAGATGTCCTTCGTCCAGGGCGAAGACGTCATGGACATGATGGAAGGCGTCATGAGCGAAGTGCTGGCCGCCGCAGGCGTCGAGCACGAGTTCCCGCTGCAGCGCATGCAGTACGCCGACGCCATGGAGTACTACGGCTGCGACCGTCCCGACGTCCGCTTCGACATGAAGCTCGTCAACCTGACCGAAATCGTGCGCGGCTGCGGCTTCGGCGTGTTCGCCAAGGCCGTCGAGGCCGGCGGCGTGGTCAAGGCCATCAACGCCAAGGGCGCAGGCGACTGGAGCCGCGGCGAAATCGACAAGCTGGCCAACATCGCTTCCGCCAACGGAGCGAAGGGCATGGCCTGGATCGCCTACACCACCGACGGCGCCGAGAAGAGCCCCATCATCAAGTTCTTCGACGACGAGACCTACGCCAAGATGAAGGAAGCCCTGAATGTCGAGCCGGGCGACCTCGTGCTGTTCGCGGCCGACACCGCCGACGTGGCCAACGCCGTGCTTTCCGCCCTGCGTTTGCACATGGCCGAGGCTCTCGACATCCCGCGCGAAGGCCATGCGCTTCTGTGGGTCGTCAACTTCCCCATGTTCCGCTACGACGAGGACGAGAAGAAGTACGCCGCAGAGCATCACCCGTTCACCATGGTTCCTCCCGAGGAGCAGTACAAGATCGAAGAGGCTCCGCTCGAGTGCGGAAGCTACTCTTACGACCTGGTCATGGATGGCTTCGAGTGCGGCGGCGGCACCATCCGCATCCATACCGAGGAGCTCCAGCGCCGCGTGCTTCGTCGCTGCGGCCTGACCGACGCCGAAATCGACGAGAAGTTCGGCCACCTGATCCACGCGCTCGAGCTCGGCGCTCCGCCGCACGGCGGCATCGCCCTGGGCCTCGACCGTCTGGTCATGCTGCTCGCCGGCAAGCAGTCCATCCGCGACGTCATCGCCTTCCCGAAGACGTCTTCGGCATCCGACCCCATGACGGGCGCGCCCAACGAGGTCACCACCCGCCAGCTCAAGGAGGTCGCGCTGCGCACGCTGTAGCCGCGCATCGCATGCCGACGCTCGCGTCGGCGCATATCCCGAGAATGTAAAAGAACCCGCTTTTCGACAGCGGGTTCTTTTCGTTTATGCGGCGCGCCACGATAGCGTCGCAAGGAGGGGATCGGCGAAGGGCGGCCAGGATGCCAGGGCGCGGCGGTTACGGCATGGCGATCATGAGCAGGCCCAGGCCGACCAGGGCCAAGCCGGGTCCCGGCAAGATCAGCATGGGTAGGCCGATCAGGACGAAAAGCACGCCCAGGGCGCGTCGTCCCAGGTGCAGGCCTCGGCGCGGCATGGCGGCCGCCTGGCCGTTCGAATAGCAGGCGCGTCCCGCGAAGCCGGGGCCCGATGCGGTTTGCGCGCCGTAAGGGCCTGCGGAGGGGTTCGCGCGGCGGCCGCGCGGCTTTTCGTCGGCGAATCCGATGGGCACGGCGGTCTTCGAGCCGTCGCGTTCGATGACGTACGCTTCGGATACGGGGGAATTCGTCGCTTTCATGATTCGTCCTTTCGTCGATGCATCCACTATGAACGCCGCCGCTTCGCGCTTCAAGCGGCCCGCGCGGATCGTTGCGGCTGCGTGGCGCGTTCGTCAACGAACCGTCAGGTTGGGTGGTGCTCGCGCACGGCTTCGCCACAGATAGGCGGCGCGCGGGCCGTGCGGCGAAGGGTCGCGTCGAGCCGTCGCCGCACGAGGGCCGATGCCGCGCGGGCTCCGGTTTTTCGCCGCCGTGTGAAGCTCGGCGCCTTCATACGGCGGCGCTCGTTCGCTTCGCTATAATGCCAGGCGATCAATGTTACGTCAGAGGTGCCATTACACCGTGGAAGGACGGATGCGCCATGCTTACTATCGGATGCCACCTTTCTTCGTCGAAGGGTTTTCTCGCCATGGGCAAGACCGCCTCGTCGATCGGGGCGAACACGTTCGCGTTTTTCACGCGCAACCCGCGCGGGGGTTCGGCGAAGGCGATCGATCCCGAAGATGCCGCCGAGCTGAAGGCGTGGATGGAGGCCGAATCGTTCGGCACGCTGGTCGCGCATGCCCCGTATACGCTGAATTGCTGTTCGGACAAGCCGCACGCCAGGCAGTTCGCGCGCGAAGCCATGGCCGACGACTTGCGTCGCATGGAGTTCACGCCGCATAGCTATTACAACTTCCATCCGGGAAGCCACGTCAAACAGGGCGCCGAGGCGGGCATCGCCATGATCGCCGAGGTGCTCAACGAGGTGCTCGCTCCCGAGCAGACCACCACGGTGCTGCTCGAAACCATGGCGGGCAAGGGGACCGAGGTCGGCCGCAGTTTCGAAGAGCTCGCCGCGATCATCGACCGCGTCGAGCTGTCCGACCATATGGGCGTGTGCCTGGACACGTGCCATGTCCACGATGCGGGCTACGATATCGTCAACGACCTCGACGGCGTGTTGGAGGAATTCGACCGCGTGCTCGGCATCGACCGCCTGCGCGCCGTGCATATCAACGACAGCAAGAATCCGTGCGGGGCGCATAAAGACCGCCACGAGGTCATCGGCGAGGGATACATCGGCATCGAGGCCTTCGAGCGCATCGTGAACCATCCGGCGCTGCGCGACCTGCCGTTCATCCTGGAAACGCCGAACGAGCTGCCGGGCTATGCGAAGGAAATCGAGCTTCTGCGCGGCCTGCAGCGATAAAGGCGTCGCATTGCTCCGGCCGTTTCGCGCCGCATGATTTGACGCGGGCTTTACATACGCCGCCTGCATCGGCTGCGCGGCCGGCTATACTGAGATGATCGTATTGAAACGAAAAGCTCGCCTCGCGGGCTTTTCTTCTGAGATAGCGAGGTCGCGTTTATGAACTACGGCGTCATCGACGTTGGATCGAACACGGTTCGCCTGTGCGTGTACGATGTTTCCGCCGACGGCAAGAAATTCAAGACGATCCTGAACCGCAAGAGCATGGCGGGCTTGGCGGCGTACGTGTCCGACGGCGTGCTGACGGACGAGGGCATCGAGGTCGCGGCGGAGTGCGTGAAGAAATGCCTGAAGCGCGCGTCGTATCTCAAGCCGGTGCGCGTCGACGTGTTCGCCACGGCGGTGCTGCGCAATATCGACAATAGCGAGCAGGCGATCGCGGCGATCGAAGACAGGGCCGATTGCACGATCGCGCTTCTGTCCGAAGAGGACGAGGCGCATCTGGGCTTCGTCGGCGCGTCGTCGAAAGACGCGCTGGCCAACGGCGTGCTGGTGGATATCGGCGGCGGTTCGTCCGAGGTCACGCTGATCGCCGACTCCAAAGACGTCATGCGCGCGAGTCTGCCGCTGGGCTCGCTTTCTTCGTATCGCCGCTATGTTTCCGACATCATGCCGACCGAAGACGAGTTCGCGGCGATCCAGGGCGAAGTGCACGCGCTGCTCGAAGCGGACGCGCACGGCATGGCCGAATATCGCGTGCGCCGCTTGTTCGGCGTCGGCGGCAGCATTCGTGCGCTGGCCCAGGTGAACGCGCATCTGGGCGGGGGCGCGTCCGATAAGGATATGACGCACGACGACGTGCACCGCCTGGTCGAAGACATATTCGAGCGTCGCCGCGCGTTTTTGGACGCCGTGCTGCACATCGCGCCCGAGCGCGTGCATACCATCGCGTGCGGCCTTGCCATTCTGACGGAGCTGTTCGACGATTTCGATGCGGAGAGCTTGCATGTCTGCAGCAACGGCGTGCGTGAGGGATATCTGGTCGACCGCATTCTCGAAAGCGGCCTGTAACGGCCGTCTTTTACAGGTCGAGGCAAGCCGTCCGCGAGCATCGCGGCGATTGTCCGGCGCATGGTCCTGAGTTCGGCCGGGACCATGCGTTCGCCTTGTCGACACGCGTATGTAAGGAAAAGGAGCCGACCGGCTCCTTTTCCGTTTGGTGCAATATAGGGCGGGGAAGGCGGATGGACTCGTCTAGCCTTCGATGGAGATGAGCCTTTTGGCGTCTTCGGGGGCGGGAAGTTCCTTCTTCGGAACGACGATACGCAGGATGCCGTCTTCGAACTTGGCGCGGATGTCGTCTTCGGAAATATCCTCGCCCACATAGAAGCTGCGGCGGCAGCTGCCGGTAAAGCGCTCTTTGCGCAGGTACGTGCCGTTTTCCCCTTTTTCCTGGGCTTCAGATTCGATGCTCGCCTGAATGGTGAGGTAGCCGTCCTGCAGCTCCGCGTGGACGTTTTCCTTCTTGAAGCCGGGAAGGTCGATGTCGAATTCGTAGGCCTTTTCGGTTTCCAGGATGTCGGTCTTCATCATGGCGGGCATGGCTTGCTTTGCTTGCGGGCGGCCGCCGAACACGTCGAAGGGGTCGCTCAGGAAGTCGGCGAAGAAATCGTTTTTGCGTGCGGGAACCAGCATCATGGTCATCTCCTGTCTGTGGGGCGGATGCCTTCTCGTAAGGGTTTTCTCGTTGCGGGATATGCTCGCATCCGCTCGTCGTTTCTGTTTACAAGATGCACTATAGGCTCCCGTTTAGCACTCTGCAAGCAAGAGTGCTAATGCGCTATCGTCCTGTTACTTTCGTCACACGGAAGCGTGCGGCGGCCGGGCGTTGCATAGGAACGGCGGCGTTTCGCAATCCGTTCGTCTTCGCGCTCGACAATATGGGCATTTGCCGCGCACTCAGTCACTATCTTGTGATAAAGTGCCGCCATACGGAAAAGCGACACAGCGAACGTCGCTTCCATTCCACAGAGCGTAGCCGGACAGTCCGGCGCATGACCGTCCGAAAGGAGTCGTAATGAACCAGGCATCCAATGTGTTCTCTTCGATCGCTTCTTCTCGGGCATGGTGGTGGCGTGGCTTGTAACCGATCGGTCGATCGAGAGCTTTCGTCACGTTTTCTCATCGAATGAACGAAGGGCTCCGGGCGACCGGGGCCCTTTTTCGAGCCCGCAAGGGCGGATCTTCCCCGAACCATCGGGGCTCTATGGAAGGAATTCAACGCATGGCAACATCATCCTCTTCGCGCGATTCGTTCACGTCGCGCACGGCGTTCATCATCGCCTGCATCGGTTCGGCCGTCGGTATGAGCGCCATCTGGCTTTTCCCGTACCGCGTTGCCGAAATGGGCGGTGCGGCGTTTCTCATCCCGTATCTGATTTTCGTCGTGCTGCTCGGCTTGACCGGCGTTATCGGCGAGATGGCTTTCGGTCGCGCTATGGGTACCGGCCCCATGGGCGCGTTTTCCAAGGCGCTTGAAATGCGCGGCGTCAAGCACTCCGGCCCGTTGGGCAAGATCATCGGCGCCGTTCCCACGCTCGGATCGCTCGGCATCGCGATCGGCTATTCGGTCGTGCTCGGCTGGTTTTTGAAGTACCTGCTGGCCTCGGGTACGGGCACGCTTTTGCAGGTGCCCGACATGGGAGCCTATTTCGGCGGCCTGGCCAGCGATTTCGGCAGCGTCGGATACCATGCCGCGGCGCTTGTCATCACCTTTGCCGTCATGCTGCTGGGCATCTCCCGCGGCATCGAGCGCCTCAACAAGATCATGATGCCGCTGTTCTTCGTGCTGTTCGTGATCATGCTGGTGCGCGTGGCCATGCTGCCTGGCGCCTTCGAAGGCTATAAGTATCTGTTCGTTCCCGACTGGAGCGCCCTTGCGAATCCGCAGACGTGGGTGTTCGCCCTCGGGCAGGCGTTTTTCGGCCTGTCGCTGGCGGGCAGCGGCACGCTTGTGTACGGCAGCTACTTGAAAAAAGACGTCGACGTGGTTTCTTCCGCCAAAAACGTCGTGGTCTTCTCCACGCTCGCCGCGGTGCTTTCCGCCATGATCGTGGTCCCCGCCGTGTTCGCATTCGGCCTGGATACGCAGTCCGGCCCTCCGCTGATGTTCATCGCGCTTCCCCAGGTGTTCCAGGAAATGCCCGCGGGCGGCATCTTCTGCTTCGTGTTCTTCCTGGCCGTCGCCTGCGCGGCGATCACCAGCTTGGTGAACCTGTTCGAAACGCCGATCGAGGCGTTGCAGGAGCAGCTGCATCTTCCGCGCTGGGGCGCCGTGGCTATCGTGGCTGCGGTCGCGTTCGGCGTGGGAGTGTTCATCGAAAGCGGCGACGCGGTGAGCGCGTGGATGGATGCCGTTTCCATCTATGCCATTCCGTTGGGTGCGCTTCTGGCCGCGATCATGTTCTTCTGGGTCTGCCCGAAGCACTTCGCCAAGGGGCAGGCGCAGATCGGCCGCGAGAAAAAGATCGGCGCATGGTTCGAGCCCATGACGAAGTACTTGTTCGTGGGCATCACCGCCGTCGTCATCGTGCTGGGTATCTTCTACGGCGGCATCGGTTAGGCGCATCGTGCGGGCGGCGTTTCGCCGAAAGCGCGATAGAACGCAGGATTTCAACAGCGGGGTCGGGGGCGCACGCCTTCCGGCCCCGTTCGTTTTCCGGCGGGGGAGCGCGGCAGGGCTCCGTTCGATTTGCGGCGACGGGAATACGCCGCGGTCGGCGTGAGAAAAAATCCTCCACAAATGACGGTTTCGTGACGCGCGCTTTCGTTTCGTCTATTTCGGGTATACTTCCGATGTCGCAAACCAGTGCCGCGGATGGGCCTGGGCGGCGCCATGGTTCGAACCTGGTCAGGTCCGGGAGGAAGCAGCCATAAGGGCCCGCTGACGAGCGCCCATGCCTATCCGCGGCAACTGAGCCGGCTTTCGCCGGCGCATATGTCGACGCCGCGACGGCCTGAGACCTCTCGCCTTGCGCACGACGCCGGAAAGGCGCTGCACGAATCGGGATGTCTCAGGCCGTCTTGTGTACGGCCTTTTTTCGCGGTTGTCTCGTTGTCGTGCGGTTCGCCCGCCCATTCGAAAGGCTTTTATGGAAATCATCCAGTTCTTCCTCGACCTGCTCTCCGATCCTCGCGCCGCCATCGCGGGCTGGATCATCGCGCTCGGTCCTTTGTGGGTGTACAGCCCGTTGTTCTTGATCGTGTTCGTCGAAACGGGCCTCGTGTTCTTCCCGTTCCTTCCCGGCGACTCGCTGCTGTTCGCGGCAGGCGTGTTCTCGGCCGATGGCGGCGGACTGAACGTGTGGGCCACACTGTTCGTGTTCTATGCGGCAGCCATCCTGGGCAATACTTCGAACTACTGGATCGCGCGTTTCTTCGGTTCGCGCATCATCGATTCGGGCAAGGTCAAGGCCCTCACGCCCGAGCGCATGGCCAAGCTCGACCACTTCTTCGCGAAATACGGCGGCCTTACGATCGTCATCACGCGCTTCATGCCGTTCTTCCGCACGTTCGCGCCGTTCATCGCGGGCACGGGCCATATGAATTTCGGCAAGTTCACGCTGTTCAATGCCATCGGCGGTTTCGCCTGGGTCACATCGTTCGTGCTGGTGGGCTACTTCTTCGGCGGCATCGCCTTCGTTCAGGAGCACTTCGAGCTCATCGTGTTGGGCATCGTCGCCGTTTCGGTGGCGCCTGCGATCATCGGCGCGGTGAAGGCAGGCCTGAACGCGCGAAAAAAGAAAAAATCTCAGGCGGAATAGCCTTCGATCCGGTACAATACCGCCTCGCTTCACAAATGCGGACATGGCTCAGTTGGTAGAGCACAACCTTGCCAAGGTTGGGGTCGCGGGTTCGAGCCCCGTTGTCCGCTCCAGACCTTCCAGCCCCGCCTCGTGCGGGGCTTTTTTCGTGCGTTGCATAGGCTCTGCGCCCGAAGCCGCCGACGCGTCTGCGCTTCCACCCGTTCTGTGGGATATGCGCGGCGTAATCCGCCTTCTTCTATAATGGCTGAAATTGGTAATGCGGCCGGATTGTCGGCCGCGAGGAAGCGGAGACGAGGCGCCATGTCGGAAGCACTGTATAGGAAGTATCGCCCCCAGACGTTCGAGGACGTCGTCGGTCAGACCCATATCGAGCGCACGCTGAAAAACGCCATCGAATCCGACAAGGTGAGCCACGCGTATCTGTTCTGCGGTCCGCGCGGCACGGGTAAAACCACCACGGCGCGTCTTCTGGCGAAGGCCTTGCTGTGCGATGGCGGCCCCACGCCTTCGCCCGACGGAACGTGCGAGCAGTGCACGGCTATCGCCGAGGGCCTGCATCCCGACGTCAGCGAGCTCGACGCGGCAAGCCGTACTGGCGTCGAAAACGTGCGCGAGGAAATCATCGGGCGCGTCCAGTACGCCCCCACACGCGGCCGTTACAAGATATACATCATCGACGAGGTCCACATGCTGTCCACGGCGGCGTTCAATGCGCTGCTCAAAACGCTCGAGGAACCCCCGAGCCACGTGGTGTTCGTGCTGTGCACCACCGATCCTCAGCGCGTCCCCGAAACCATCCATTCCCGCTGCCAGCGTTTCGACTTCCATCGTCTTTCCAACGATGAGATCGTTTCGCGCCTGGGAGCCGTTTGCGTGGCCGAGGGCGTCGAATTCGAAGGCGACGCGCTCGATCTGGTGGCCCATCGCGCCCAGGGCGGCATGCGCGACGCGTTGACCGCGCTCGAGCAGCTGATCGCGTTCGGCGGCGGAAAAGTTACCGTGGAAGTGGCACAGAGCGTGCTTGGACCCATCGATACCGACGACATGTCGACGGTCGTGGACGCGATCGCCGCCCGCGATGCCGCCGCATGCTTCACGTGGCTTTCCGAATATGTCGAAACGGGCGCCGACCTGGCCCGATTCGCGCGCGACCTTGCCGGATACGTGCGCGACCTCTACGTTCTCGTCCTGACCGACGGCGCCCTCGCGCTCGATGCGCCCCAGGCGGCGCGTCCCGCCATGGCGAAGCAGGCCGCCGCGTTCGGTTCCGATCGGCTGGCCTATGTCCTGCGCGTTCTGGGCGATTTGAGCGCCGAGCTGCGTTCTTCGGTCAACCCGCGTCTTTCGTTCGAAATAGCCCTCACGCGCATGGTCCGTCCCGAAAGCGATCTGACGCTCGACGCCCTTGCGGCGCGGGTGGCGACGCTCGAGGCTGCCCTGGCTTCGGGTGCGGCCGCGGTCGCGCCTGCTTCGGCCGCCGCCTCGGCTGCCGTTCCTGCTTCGCCGCGCAAGGACGGAGAAAAGGCTCCCGCGCCCGTGCCTGCTGCGTCTCCCGCGACGATTCCCGCCGTGGCGAGCGGATATCGTTTCGCGGCTCCCGCGCCCGCAGCGGCCGCCGCGTCTGCCCAGGGTTCTTCGGCGGCTGACAAGTCCGCGGCGTTTCGCGCCCAAATGGAGCAGCGCCGTGCCGCCAAGGCTTCCGCCCGCGTCGAAAGCGCGCCTTCTGCCGCGGCTCCCGCTGAGAACCCGGCCGCGTCGTCGAGCGCGCAGCGTGCCGCCGCAGGTCCGCTGCCCGACGGGGTTCGTGCGAAGATCGTCGATCCTTCCGCGTTGCAGCGCGGTTGGCAGGCGGCGGTCGCCGACCTGAAGCAGCGCCGCGCGGCATACGGCGCGTTGATGCTGTCTGCGCGCGTGGTGGCCCAAGACGGGGGAGAGGGCCTGTTCATCGAGTTCGCCCGCGAAAACACCTTCGCGTATTCGGCCGCGCAGAAGCCCGACATCTCGGCCGCCATCGCGGCGGCTTTGGAGGGGGCTTTCGGGGCGCCCGTTCCGTTCTCCATCACGCAGGGCGAAGGTTCGTCCTCGCCCGCCCGTGCGGCTATGGCCCGTGCCGCGGCCATGCGCGCCGCCGCGCCCGCGCAGCAGCCCGCCGCGGCGCCGGCCGCTTCGATCGAAGCTCCCGCATACGAGCCCGAGGACGTGGTTCCGTACGACGACGGCGATGCGGTTCCGTATTCCGATGCCGATGTGGAATCCTACGCGCCGTGGGACGATTACGCGGCGTCTCCCGCAAACGATGCTTCCGGGCAGCCTTATGCGCAGGGCGCCGGCCGCCAGGCGGGCGGCAAGGTCCAGGCGCCTGCGCGTGACGCGTCTTCCGCGGCGAACGTCGTGTCCGCAAGGGCTCCGCAAGCTGCGGTCGATGCGAACGGTGCCGCGATTCCGGTAGCCGAATCCGCTTCGGCGACGGCTGCGTCTGCGCCCTCGGTTGCGCCTTCCCCTGCAGCGGCGCCTGCGGCCGCGGCGACGCCTGCGGTTGCGCCTGCGGCTCCGGCTCCGGTTTCGGCTGCGGCCCCTGCGCCCTCTCAGGTCGCGGCTGCGCCTGCAGCAGGAGCGGCCCCTTCGGTCGCGTCCGTGCCTCCCGCCGCGCCGCCGTTTTCGCTCGAGACGGCCGACTCGGATGCCGAGCAGGAATACGATTTTTCGGTCGAAGGGCCCGAACCTGTCGATCCTTACGCGATCGGCAAGAAGATCGGGTTCGATTCCATGCCTGCCCCGAAGAAGCGAAACAAGAATATGATCGTTCCCGTGGGTTGGCCCGGCGTCGACGTCGGCAAGAAACCCGCCGCGAAGAAGGCTTCGAAGCCGAAGAGGACGGTCGCCGAGCCCGAGCCCGTCCCGGTCGCTCCCGCGCCGAACGCGGAGGGCATGCCCGGCTCGCCCGAGCAGCGTCAGCAGCCTTCTGCCTCCATGTCTGCTGCGGCAATCGACCGGGACTTCACGCCGGTGTCGAGCGACGCTTCGCAGGTCGGGGAACCGCAGCCTGCGGTTCCCGCGCGTCCCAATCCGTTCGCGTCGCGCCCCATGCCCGCGGGCATCGGCGGCAATGCCCGTCCTGCGCCCGAGCCCGAGCCCCAGGCGGCGTCGGCGGCCGACGCGATGGACGTCGCCGACATCTTCGGTTCGTTCGGCGTGTCGTTCGAGGATGTGAAAGAGGAGCGCTAGTTGTTAAGTGCCAAGACGTTGTTTACATCCGCCGGTGACAAATAGGGAGGGTTCCCGCATGCTGTGAATTGCCTAGATTCATAGCGAAGGAGCCCTCCCGTGGAACAGCATCCTAACGCAAAACTCACCCCGAAGGGGCGCGAGACGTTCGCCTCGCGTGCGCCTGGCGCTTTCGTGCAGTCGATGCGAGCCTGCGGGTCGTTGTGTTAGTCTTTCTACCTATATATATGCGCATACGGTTGCGCGTCCGTTCCGCATGAGCGGGGCGGCTTTCAGAGAAAAAGGAGAATCGTCATGGATATGAAGGCAATGATGCGTCAGGCTCAGAAGATGCAGGTCGAACTTGCCAAGGCGCAGGAAGAAATCAAGACCATGACCGCCGAGGCCACGGCCGGCGGCGGCATGGTGAAGGTCGTCGCCCAGGGCGACATGACGATCCAGTCCATCGTCATCGATCCTTCCGCCGTCGACCCCGATGACGTCGAAATGCTTCAGGACGTCGTCACCGCTGCCGTCAACGAGGCTCTGCGCGCCGTTTCGGCCCAGGGTTCCCAGCGCATCAATGCTGCCACCGGCGGTATGAACATCCCCGGTTTGATGTAGCGGGCGCTTCGTGGAATCGGCTCCTGCTATTCAGAAGCTGCTTGACGAGCTCGAGCGCATGCCGGGAATCGGCCCGAAAAGCGCGCAGCGTATCGCGTATTGGATGCTCAACTCCGACCGCGAAACCGTGTTGCGCCTTGCCGACGCCATCGTCGAGGTGAAAAACACCGTGCATTTCTGCTCGCGCTGCTTCAATTACGCCGAAGGCGATCTGTGCGAGGTGTGCGCGTCCCATAAGCGCGACGAGTCGGCGATCTGCGTGGTAAGCGAGCCGCGCGATATCGCCGCGATCGAGCGTACGGCGGCGTTTTCGGGCGTTTACCACGTGCTTGGCGGCGTGTTGTCACCTATGGACGGCGTCGGCCCCGACGACCTGCATATCGCCGAGCTGCTGAAACGTCTTACCGATGAAACGGTGCGCGAGGTCGTTCTGGCCACGAATCCCAACGTTGAAGGAGAGACCACGGCGGCCTATCTGGCCCGCCTCATTAAGCCTCTGGGAATCGAAGTGACGCGTTTGGCGAGCGGTCTTCCTGTGGGCGGCGATCTGGAATTCGCGGATGAAATCACTCTGGGGCGCGCCATCGAATCGCGTCGGCCGTTGTAGGTTTCCCGCTCAAGGAAAGGCCGCCGGGGCGCGTTTCTCGCTTCGTTTCGAGGGGTTTCTGCTCGGATTCGGGTCTTTCGCGGCATTGAGCAGCGTTTTCTCGGATATGTTTGGAGAATCGGTAGTTTCTTTTCGGCATATGAAGCGTTACAATTAATTGTGCATTACAGAGGCGACAAGCTTCGGTAAGGATGAGGGTTCTGTTAATAGGAGGGGAACAGAACCCTTTGTCTTTATCGGGGCTTTTTTTATTTTCAGGCTAAGTTGGGGCTGAGCGGACCGGGCAGGGTCCTTGTCGCCAATTCGGGGTTATGTTTCAAAAAGCGTATCCCGCCGGACCATTCGTCGCCTGTAGCTCGTGGACATGTGAAGCTCCTCCCGGACTACGCCGGCGCCGTATTCGCCCGGAGAGCGCTTTGCCGCCCCGACCCCTCCGACGTGGCTGCGGACAGGCCGTCCACGTCGTCGTCGGGCTATGTTTCAAACCGTCCTCTTCGATGGCCATCGAAGAGGACGGTTTGAAGGGTGGAGGGCGTGCTCGATTCCAGACGCTCGGCCTTGATTGCATTCGGGATGCGTTGCGGGCGCGTTTGCTCCATCGACTCGCCGCCGCTCGCCTTCGAAAGCGAAGGGTGGAAGGCGCCTGCGCGTCGACGGAACCCGGTGCGCGATACCATGGATGCAGGCGAGATGCTGCGGCCCTTCTCGGCATCGCAGGCGTTCCGCGCGCTTCGTTTCACAAGGGCGGGAGAGGGCTTGCGGTGCGTGGGTGCGCAGAATCCTTCGCGCCTCCCTGCGATGTTTCTCTTCGGTGGGAGAGAGCCTGGTGCGCCTGCGTGGCGGATGCGGAGAGGCGGTGCGGAGCGCCCGATCCGGAGCCTGCATGCGGTGCGATTCGACACCGTACGGCGCCTATGCCGCAGTCTTTGCGTCGATGCTGAGTTATTTTCTCAATATATGCAGTATAATGAATATTACGGGAGAACAACATGATGTTGACGCAGTGTTGAATCTCTTTTATGCGCGATTCGATCTCTTGTCGCTCCGTTGGGGCCGTTTCATGGTCCGCCTGCATTTTTTCCTACTCGTCATGTCGACATACAGTAAAAAATTAGCGGTAGTTTACATTTTGATATTGCATTAATAAAAGAACTTATGCAAATTAATGATTGAATTTGATTCAAAAGTATTATTCGATGCAAATTATTAAATAATCGTCGATTGAGGTCGTTTTTGAGCGGGAAATCAATGCATATATTCATTCAATAGCGTCGTTTTTGCATAAGACATCGAATCCGGGCCTGTTTTCAGCTCGAAATCATCGCCGGAAACCCGGTAGTGAAAAAAATGTGATTCAAATTAGCGCGAATTTATCCGGTATCGACCTAAAAACGGACGAGGTTTTGGATAAATTGAAAAGAAGATGCAAGAAATTGAGTTTACCCAGGTCAGAATAATAAAAAAACAGCTTGCATTTTTCTTTCCCGGCGGCGATGATGGGTTAGTCGGATTTGGGAAGACCGACAAGAGAGAGGAAAAAGGAGGCTCACATGAAGGGTATTCATGTAACGAGCGAAATCGGTAAGCTGAAGAAGGTTTGCCTGCATCGTCCTGGCGACGAGCTGCTGAACCTTCCTCCTGACGAGCTCGAGCGTCTGCTGTTCGACGACGTGCCGTTCCTGGAGGTTGCTCAGGCCGAGCACGACCGTTTCGCTGAAATTCTGCGCGAGCAGGGCACCGAGGTTCTCTACCTCGAGCAGCTCGTTGCCGAGGCTTTCAAGGCTCATCCGGGTGCTCGCGAGGAGTTCCTCAACGAGTACATCGAGGAGGCCGGTATCAAGGGCCAGGCTATGCCTGCTATCGTCCGCGATTACCTCAACTCCATCGAGGATGACTTCGAGTTCGTGAAGAAGACCATGGCTGGCGTCGCCAAGAGCGAGATCGACCTGCCCCACGCTTCTTCCGCTACCCTCGACGACATGGTCAGCGCTCACAGCGACAAAGAGAGCGACCTGATCATCGACCCGATGCCCAACCTGTACTTCACCCGTGACCCGTTCGCCTGCGTTGGCAACGGCGTCAGCCTGAACCGTATGTATGCTGTCACGCGTAACCGCGAGACCCTGTACGGCAAGTACATCTTCAAGTATCACCCCGAGTACGCCGACACCCCGCTGTGGTTCCAGCGCGACGCTGCTTCCCACATCGAGGGTGGCGACATCCTGAACCTCAGCAACAAGGCTCTGGCTGTCGGTATTTCCCAGCGTACGCAGGCTGCTGCTATCGATATCCTCGCCCAGAACATCTTCTGGAAGACCGAGGGCTGCGAGATCGAGAAGATTTTCGCGTTCGATATCCCGAACTGCCGTGCATTCATGCACCTCGACACGGTCTTCACCCAGATCGACGTCGACAAGTTCACCATCCATCCCGCCATCATGGGTACCCTGCGCGTCTTCGAACTGACCAAGGGCGCTACCCCCGGCGAGGTCGATATCAAGGAGCACACCGACTCCCTCGAGAAGATTCTCGAGTACGCTACCGGCGTTGACGGCATCAAGCTCATCCCCTGCGGTGGCGGCGACCCGATTGCTGCTGCTCGCGAGCAGTGGAATGACGGTTCCAACACGCTGTGCGTCGAGCCGGGCACCATCGTGGTGTACCAGCGCAACAACGTCACCAACGACGTTCTCTACAAGGAAGGCCTCAACCTTCTGGTCATGCCCTCTGCCGAGCTGTCCCGTGGTCGTGGCGGCCCGCGTTGCATGAGCATGCCCTTCCAGCGCGAGGATCTCTAAGCATTTTCGCGGCCCCGCCCGTTTCAAGCGGGGCCGCATCTCTTCTGTTCTTCATTGCCATTTAGAGACCAATATGGGTTTGGTTTCTAGGAAGAAAGGATAACAACATGGGTGTCAATCTCAGCGGTCGCAACTTCCTGAGGCTTCTCGACTTCTCCACTGAGGAGATCGACTACCTGCTCAAGCTGTCCAAGAACTTCAAGGACATGAAGCGTGCAGGCGTGCCCCACCGTTACCTCGAGGGCAAGAACATCGTTCTGCTCTTCCAGAAGACTTCCACCCGTACCCGTTGCGCTTTCGAAGTCGGCGCTATGGACCTCGGCATGGGCGTGACCTACCTCGATCCGGGCAGCTCCCAGATGGGCAAGAAGGAGTCCATCGAGGACACCGCTCGCGTTCTCGGTCGCTTCTATGACGGCATCGAGTTCCGTGGCTTCGCTCAGACCGACGTCGAGGACCTCGGCGCCAATGCAGGCGTTCCCGTCTGGAACGGCCTGACCACCGAGTGGCATCCCACCCAGATGCTCGCCGACATCCTGACCGTTCAGGAGAACTTTAACTACGACATCAAGGGCCGCACCCTGGTGTTCATGGGCGACTGCAAGAACAACGTTGCTCGCTCCCTCATGGTCATCTGCTCCAAGCTGGGCATGAACTTCGTCGCCTGCGGTCCTAAGGACGACATGCCGGCCGACGACGTGCTCGAGGCTTGCAAGCCGATCGCTGCCGAGAACGGCTGCACCATCACCCTTACCGAGGACGTCAAGGAAGCCTGCACCGGCGCCGACGTCATCTACACCGACGTTTGGGTTTCCATGGGCGAGCCCGACGAGGTCTGGGCTGAGCGCATCGAGCGCCTGAAGGCCTACCGCGTCACCAAGGAAGTCATGGCCATGGCCAAGCCCGAGGCTATCTTCCTGCACTGCCTCCCTGCCTTCCACGACACCAACACCACCATCGGTGCCGAGAAGGCCGAGCAGTTCGGCATCACCGAGATGGAAGTCGAGGACGAGGTCTTCGAGTCCAAGCAGTCCAAGGTCTTCGACGAGGCCGAGAACCGCATGCACACCATCAAGGCCGTCATGTACGCTACCTTGAAGTAAGAACACGGGGGTATTTGAAATGGCTAACAAGCGTCTCGTGATTGCCCTGGGCGGCAACGCCCTGGGCAATACCCCCGAAGAGCAGCTCGAGCTGGTTCACAACACGGCTGCTCCCATCGTCGACCTCATCGAAGAGGGCTTCGATGTCATCGTCACCCACGGCAATGGCCCCCAGGTCGGTATGATCAAGGTCGCTACCGACAACTCTGCCACGAAGGTGGGCGGCACCCCGTCCATCCCCTTCCCTGAGTGCGGCGCTATGAGCCAGGGTTACATCGGCTACCACCTGCAGCAGGCTATGCAGCGCGAGTTCGCTCGTCGCGGCATGGACAAGGCTTGCGCCTCTATCGTCACCCAGACGGTCGTCGACGCTGCCGACCCTGCGTTCCAGGATCCCACCAAGCCCGTCGGCGCTTTCTTCACCGAGGAAGAGGCCGCCAAGCTCATGGAGGAGACTGGCAACAAGTACGTCGAGGACTCTGGCCGTGGTTGGCGTTGGGTCGTTGCTTCTCCGGCACCGGTTCGCATTGTCGAGCTGCCGCTGATCAACAACCTCGTCGATGCTGGTATGTGCGTCATCTCCACTGGTGGCGGCGGCATCCCCGTCGTCGAGGAGGACGGCGGCTACAAGGGCGTTCCTGCCGTTATCGACAAGGACCGTTCCGCTGCCCTGCTCGCAGGCGAGGCTAAGGCCGACATGCTGGTCATCCTGACCGCCGTCGACCGCGTCTGCATCAACTTCAACAAGCCCGACCAGGAAGAGCTTGCTTCCATGACGGTCGCCGAGGCTGAGAAGTACATGGAGGAGGGTCAGTTCGCCAAGGGCTCCATGCTGCCCAAGGTCGAGGCTTGCCTCTCCTTCGTGAAGGCCAATCCGGAAGGCAAGGCCCTCATCACGTCTCTCGAGCGCGCGAAAGAGGCGCTCGCTGGTGAGACCGGTACGGTTATCACCGCCTAAATTTTTAGGGTACAAAATCCCGTCGGGGGTAGGGGTGCCTCCGGCGGGATTCCATGCGTTATGGATGAAAGAGCCATAACGCATGGATACCCGCTTGAAAGGGGAATATCATGGCTGACAAAGTTAAAAAGAAAAAGGATCCTATCAGCTCTTTTAGTATCCTTCTCATTTTGTTGGTCGTTCTGGCTGTGATTTCTTGGATTGCGGCCGCAGCGACTGGCGGCACCGTCACGGGTGCATCTCTCTCGAATATCCTGACCGCACCTATCTACGGCTTCACTGGCGCTCCTACGGATGTCGTCGAAGGGGCTGTCAATCCGGCTACGTTCCCGGGCGGTGCGCTTGAAGTCTGCTTCTTCGTCATGATTCTCGGCGGCTTCCTGGGCGTCATGACCAAGACGGGCGCTCTTGACAACGGCATTGCCGCTTTGGTGAAGAAGCTTCACGGCAATGAGCTCGTTCTCATTCCCATCCTGATGATTCTGTTCTCTATCGGCGGCACCACGTACGGCATGTGCGAAGAGACCGTTCCGTTCTACGTGCTGCTTGCGGCCACGATGTATGCGGCCGGTTTCGATGCCATGGTCGGTTCTGCCGTGGTTTTGCTGGGCGCCGGCTGCGGCGTTATCGGCTCCACGGTCAATCCGTTCGCGGTCGGCGCTGCGGTTTCGTCTTTGGTCGATGCGGGCATCGAGGTCAACCAGGGCACGATTATCCTGCTCGGCGCCATTCTCTGGATCGCCACCCTCGCCGTGTCCATCATCTACGTCATGAAGTATGCGGCCAAGGTCAAGAAAGACCGCGGCTCGACGATTCTGTCCCTGCAGGAGCAGGAAGATGAGAAGAAGCACTTCGGCAAAGACGAAGGCGAGGGCGAAGTCGTTCTGACCGGTCGTCAGAAAGGCGCCCTGATCGTCTTCGGCTTGGCGTTCGTCATCATGGTCATCGGCTTCATTCCGTGGGAAGACTTCGGCATCACCCTCTTCCTCGGTTGGTCTGAGGTCATCACCGGTCTCCCGCTTGGCCAGTGGTACTTCGTCGAAGCCGCCTGCTGGTTCTTCGTTCTCGCTTTGATCATCGCTTTCGTGGGCGGTCTTTCCGAGTCCGAGACGGTCAAGGCGTTTATCGACGGCTGCGCTGACATGATGAGCGTTGTCATGATCATTGCTCTTGCCCGCGGCATCTCCATCCTGATGGCTGAAACGGGCATGTCCGACTGGATTCTGCTGAATGCCTCCAATGCGCTCGAGGGCGTTTCCGCCTTCATCTTCGCGCCGGCTTCGTGGTTCCTGTACGTGGTTCTGTCCTTCCTGGTTCCGTCGAGCTCGGGCATGGCTACGGTGTCGATGCCTATCATGGGCCCGTTGGCTGCCAACCTCGGTTTCTCCGTCGAAACCATGGTTATGATCTTCAGCTCTGCCAACGGTCTGGTGAACCTGTTCACCCCGACGTGCGGCGCCATCATGGGCGGCCTCGCTGTTGCTCATGTTCAGTACGGCACGTGGCTGAAGTGGGTTTGGAAGCTTCTGGTTGTTCTTGCCGTTATCTGTCTCGTGGTTGTCACGGCTGCGATGATGATCTTGTAGGATTTTTCTTGCACGCTGAGAAGGCCCTGGATTCGTCCAGGGCCTTCTTTCGTTTGCATCGACCTGCTGAAGGATTGTCTTATATGCGGGTGGGAAAGACTTCAATATTAGAGAGTGACAAAGGGTTTCGAATATGGGATAATTTCGGTTCCATGGGCGATTGGCGCAGCGGGAGCGCAGGTGCCTTACAAGCACAAGGCCGGGGGTTCAAATCCCTCATCGCCCACCATAGGAATCTGAAAGCCGAAGCATTGAGCTTCGGCTTTTTTTGTGCCCGAACGACAAGCGCACTCCGACAGAGCGGGCGATTAGAGATTGCGGACGATGTCGGCCATGTCGCGACGTGGGTATGCGTTTATGCGTCAGGTTGCAGATGAAACCAGGCGGTGTTTCGACGTTCGCGGAACGTGGACGGAATCGGGCAAGGTTTCGGCCTGAGTAGAGCGGCGATTTCAGCCTGATGCCGCAAAGAAGCCTTCTAAAAAGCAGCCGTGTCCGTACTTCATCATGAAGGTGTTCGCGAACGGGGAATCGTTCGTGACGTGGCTTGTATTCGGTGCAAGGCATCCGGCGCATCATGCCGGTTCACATTGTTGGATGAAGGGATTGCGATGCGGCGTCGTGTTCACTTGGCGGTCGGAGCGTTGTGCGGCGTTCTTTGCGTCGCGGGCATACTCGCGTATGCTGCCGATCTTCGAGCCGATGTCGACCAGGAGCGAGCGGAGGCGCTTGCCCGTTACGGCGGAGAACAGGTCGAGATTCTGGTCGCCACTGAAGACGTGGCGGTCGGCGACATGCTCGACACGACGAACGCCGAGAAACGCCTTTGGCTGAGCGAGCTTGTTCCCGACGATGCGATATCCGATCATGCCGAAATTGCCGCTCTTCCCGCGACAAGCCCTATTTATGCAGGCGAGGTCGTCGTGCGCCATCGGTTCGACGAGCGCGAGGAAGTGGCGCTTCAGGTTCCTGATGGAAAGTGCGCCATCAGCGTTCCGTCTAAGGCGGTCACTGCCGTCGGCGGTTCGCTGCGCCCCGGATCGAAAGTCGATGTGTATTCCGTTTCCGGCTCTTCGACCGATCTTTTGGCATCGCGCGTTCTGGTTCTTTCCACAAGCACGACATCCGTAGACGAGGAAACGAATAGGAAATCGGATGTGACGTGGGTGACTCTTGCGTTGGAGCCTTCGATGGTCGAAGAGGTCATCGCGGCTTCGCAGAAAAGCGAGCTGTACTTCTCTCTTCCGTCCGAAAGCCTGGCGGCGAGCGGCGGTTCGAAGGCGGCATCGTCTTCGGGCGATTCGCGTACGGCCGCGAAGGAAGACGTTTCAGGTTCCGCGAACGATGAAGCGAAGCCGCCTGATTCTGGCGGTTCGGTGAAAGAAGCAGCGTCTTCGTCTGAGAATCGCAAGGAAGGGGCGAAGGAGGAGGGAAACGATGAGTAAGCGTCTGCTGATCTGCATCGATACACGTGCGCATTCGGCTGCTGCGCCATGGCGGAACCCGGATGGCAGTGTCGAGCCTTCGCCATTCGTGCTCGTGGAGTCACGGGCCGAGCAATGCCGCGCCTTGGCGAAGGCTTCGTGCGATATAGACGAAGCGTGGGTGGTTTCGTGCGAAGACATGGAAGCGATCAACGTGGCGGCGGCCATCAAGCGCGACGATCCCGGGAAGAGGGTCTATTTGGTGACCGACGAGCAGAGCGGCTCGTTAGCGAGTAGGGCCGTGACTGCCGGGATTGACGGCTTGAGGTCGAGCGCGATGCTCGCGAAGCGCTATGAGGGCATCGTATCTGCAGCGGACTCACAGCGTGGAGCAGAGCGGAAAGCGATCGAACGCAGAGCGGCCGATCCGCAAAAAAACGATGCTGTGCACCCTGGTTGCGAGCGTGGCGCACCGGCGGATTCCGACGGGCTTTCTTGCAATGAAGCGAAGCGCGAGACGGGCGTTTCTGCAGGTGCTTTTCGTGCCGTGTCTGCAGGAGCGGGCATGCCGCCGAGCGTGTCGCGCGAGCTTTATCAGGATGATTACGACCTCGAAGCCGATTTTGATATCGAGCCGGCCGTTTCTCCGACATCCACTTCAGCGCCTTTCGACCTTCGGGGGTCTGATCGTTCGCCCATATCGGCTGCTCCTTCCTCCAGCGCTTCGGCTGCTGCTGCGTCGGTGATGAAAGAGCCGCCGCCGCTTGCCCTTCGCCCTGAAAAGCGCGATTGCAGCGGGCTGGATATCGTGGTCAGCCCGTCCTTTTCGGTGCCGGGGTCGCCGACGGTCGAGGGGCCCGCAACCGTGGTTGCCGTGGTGTCGGGAACGGGTGGATGCGGCAAGAGTACGCTGTCGGCGGTTTTCGCGCTGCTGGGGAATAGGGCCGGGCTGCGCACGGCCGTCTTCGATGCTGATTTCCAGTTCGGCGACCTTGATTATCTGCTCGGCATAGCTAATCCGTTGAGGATAGAGGACGCGATAGGCAATCCATCGCTTTTGTCGGATACGGTGTCGTCTGCGGGCGATGGGCCGTTTCTTCTGGCCGCTCCCCGCCGGGTGGAGATGTCGGAGCTCGTCGCCGGCGCGACGCCCGCGTTGACGGCGGCGTTGCGCAAGTCGTTCGACCTGGTGGTGGTGAATACGGGGTCGCTTTGGACCGACGGCCACGCGGGCATCCTCGAAACGGCCGATGCGGTGGTGTTCCTTATGGACAGCAGGCCGTCTTCGTTGCGGGCGACCGTGCACGCCGTAGAGCTGTGCACGCGCCTGGGCGTGGCCACGACGGGCTTCGCCTTCGCGGTGAACAGGCACGATAAATCAAGCTTGCTTTCGGCGGTCGATGTTTCCTGCGCCCTGCGCGGCGCCAGGGCGCAGGAGCTGGCCGACGGGGGAAGGGATGTGGACGAGCTTCTCGGCGCGGGGTATCCGGGGGAGCTCGTGAATTCGAAGAACGCTTTCGTGGCCGATGCGCGCTCCCTTCTTGCCGAGATATTGCCGGGTCGCCGCGGGGAGGTCGTGCGCGGCGCGGGCGACGAGCCGAAGCGCCGCAGGTCGCTGTTCGGACGAGGAGGCAGATGATGACCCTGATGGAGCGCGTCGATGCCGCGCAGGTCGAGGGTTCTCGGGCGTCGCTCGACGCCGACGCCTGGATGCTCGACGAGCTGAAGGACGAGGTCGGCGCCATCATCGCGGGCGACACGCTCGCCTCGTTGGCCATCGACAATCCTCGCCGCGCGCGCAGCGAGCTGAAAAGCGCTATGCGCGCGGTGTTCGCGACATCGAAATGGGTCGCCCGCCCGCGCGAGTCGAAAGAACGTCTTGCCCGCGAGCTGCTCGATATCGTGTTCGGACTCGGACCCCTTCAGCCTCTGGTCGAAGATGAGAGCGTGACCGAAATCATGGTGAACGGGATCGATGCGGTTTTTGTCGAGCGCCGCGGTGTGATCGAGCCGCACGGAGCGCTGTTCGCCAACGCCGCTCAGCTGCGCTCGCTTATCGACAGGATCCTTGCTCCGCTGGGCCGTCGCGTCGACGAGAGCAGTCCCATGGTGGATGCGCGCCTGCCGAACGGTCATCGCGTGAACGTGGTGATACCGCCCATTTCTCTCGACGGGCCGGCGGTCACGATCCGAAAGTTCACCGAACATGCCATGCGGCTCGAAGAGATGCAGCGGCGCGGGTCGTTCGATGCCGCCGTCGCGGCGCTTTTGAGGTGGGCGGTGGTTTCGCGCAAGAACATGGCGGTGTGCGGCGGCACGGGCAGCGGCAAGACCACCATGTTGAATGCGCTTTCGTGCGCGATCGACCCGCGGGAGCGCATCGTGACGATCGAGGATTCGGCCGAACTGAGGTTCACGGAGCATCCTCACGTCGTGCGCATGGAGGCGCGCGCGTGCAATGCCGAAGGGGTGGGCGAAGTCACGATCCGCGACTTGGTACGCAATGCGCTTCGCATGCGTCCCGATCGAATCATCGTGGGCGAATGCCGCGGAGCAGAAGCGCTCGACATGCTGTCGGCTATGAACACCGGCCATGACGGGTCGCTCACCACGCTGCATGCCAATTCGCCCGCCGATATGGTGATGCGCCTGGTGACCATGGTCCGATACGGCATGGACCTGCCCGTCGAGGTGATCGAGGGCAATATCGCCTCGGCGCTCGACGTGGTGGTGCAGGTGTCTCGCGGGCGCGACGGCGGGCGCTTCGTCAGCTCCATCGCCTCGGTCGAGCGCGGCGAAACCGAGGCGTGCAGGATACGCGATGTGTATCGCCGCCGCTCGTCCGCGGGGCGAGGGGTGTGGGAATCGTGTCCCGCGTGGCTCGATGAGGCATGCGAGCAGGGGTTTGTCGACGAATGGGAGGTGGCGCGATGGAAGGCGGCATGCTTTTAGGAGTCTCGTGCGTCGGCGGGTTCTGCTGCGCTGCGGGCGTGGGCTCTTCTCTGTATCGGGGCGTCTCGCGGGCTTATTCCGCAGCCGTCGCCGGAGTTTCGGATCCGCGGGAGGGGAAGGGGCGCGACCTTCGGGAGTCGCTCGGGCTTCTGCTGCGCCATTACGTGCGCAACGGCGTTGCGTGCTTTTCGGAGTGCACGCGCCTCGCGATGAGAAGCCGACGTGCGCGCAGGGTCGCGTCCGATGCCGCGGGCCTGCTTGGAAGGCGGGGGTGGGATGCGTCGGCCGAAAGCGCGATGTCGCTGTGCATCGCTGGCTGCATCGCTTCGTCGGCGGCTTCGGCCATCGTGTTCAAGTCGCTTGCGTCGGCGGTCTTGGTGCCGGCCTGCCTAGTCGCCGCCGCGGTGCTCGTCGTGTCGCAGGGCGGCGCGAAGGAGCGGGAGAAGATCCGCGAGCAGGTCCCCGACGCGCTTCGCTGCATGGAGGCGTGCCTGCATGCGGGCCTTTCGCTTCCCCAGTCGTTCGCTGAGGTCGCTCACGAGGTCGATCAGCCTTTGAAGGAATCGTTTCTGCAGGTGACGCGCGATATCGAACTGGGCTTTCCGATGCACGAGGCGCTGGCGCGGTTTCATCGCAACGCGGGGCTGGACGAGCTCGGCTTCGTGGCCATGGCGTTGGACGTGCAGTATTCCTGCGGCGGCAATGCGACGCCCGTGCTCCATGCGGCCGAGGATTCGATCGTGCGCGGACTTGATTTGCGCCGCTCGCTGCGCGTCCAGACGGCCCAGGCCCGCCTATCGGCTCAGATGGTAGGCGTCCTGCCGCTGTTTTTGCTCGCGGTGCTTTCGATGGCGAGCCCAGGGTTCCTCGACCCGTTTTTCGCTGACGCGCGCGGCATGGCGCTGCTCGTCTTGGCCGCATGCATGCAGGTGGCGGGCGTGCTGCTGATACGCAAGATGCTGTCGGTGGCCGTATAGATCGAAGGGAGGGCGGCATGGTCGTTTTCATCGGGCTGAGCGCGGCCGTCGCGGGATCGTGTCTGTGGCTGTGGCTGCGAGAAGCCGCGGACGAGCGGTGCAAGGGACGCCGCGCGCGATCTAAGGCCCTTGCGGCGTTTTCCGCGGACGCCTCCAGGAGGCTGGATACGGAAGAGGCAGCGTTTTCTCTGTTCGCTCGCAAGAAAAAAGCGGCAGAGAAGCTTTTGGTCGAGCGGCACGTTCCCGAAATGGTGGACGCGGTGGCGCTGGGGATGCGTGCGGGACTTTCGTTCGAAAGCGCGTTTTCGCTGTACTGCTCGCGCTTCGATGACGAGCTCGCCATGGCGTGCCGCCGTGCCTGCCGTTCGTGGGAGAGCGGCATGGAGACGCGCGACGAAGCCCTTCGGAAGCTCGCCGACGAAATGGACGTGGCGTCGCTGACGACGTTCGTGAACAACACGACGCGCTGCATGCGCTACGGAAATCCGATGTCGCGCATGCTGGAAGTCATGGCGAGCGAGGCGCGCGGATGCTATCGGGCAAAGATGGAGGAGCTGGTGGCGAAGGCGCCGGTGAAGATGCTCCTTCCTACGGCGGGGCTTATCTTGCCGGCGATGTTGATCGTGGTCATGGGGCCGATCCTGCTGGAGTTTCTATAGGACGGTCTTGCAATGAAGAGAAAGGGGTTTGCCATGATGTGGAAGAACGGCGAAGGATTGCTCGGTTGCGCGGCGCGGCCGAATGCGCGGGGCTCGCACGGCCTGATGGAGCGGGCGCGCAATGCGGTCGGGCGCGCGGGCTGCGCGGCGCGCTCTTCGATGGCGCGCATGCATGCGAAGGCGGCATGCCGAAGCGGGCAGGGCACGACCGAGTACGCCATTCTGGTCGGAGTACAGGTGCATCGAAGATAGCTAATCAATGCCCTTCAGCTCGACCCGGAGCCTGATCCTCCCGCCGCGCGTGTCCTCCCGCCAGTAATCGACCCGCTCGACCACGGAGCGCACGGCGTCGTTCTTCGCGGCCGCGTCGGCCCCTTCGTCGCGAAGGATACCGACGGCATCGCGCACGGTGTAGGCGAACTCGTCCGCGTCGACGTCGCGGGCGGCAAGCTCCGCGAGCCTCGACCTCATGCGCCCGGCCGATTCCTCCGATGCGTCGCGCCTCGACTTGAACTCGGACACGGTGATGGCCTCGGCGTAGAACAGCTCCAGGAGCTTGTCCAGCCTGCGCTCCTCGTCCGCGAGCGCCCTTTCTATCGCGGCGACCTCGCGCGGGTCGGACCCGACGGGGCGCGCCCCCGTCTCGACGTCCTCGGCGACCGCTTCGAGCGCGGAGCACAGCGCGTCCACCACGTCGGCCACGGACGCGCTGCGGCACCTGCATCCCGTGTTGTACGCGTGATGGAGCCTGGGATACTCGCCGCCGTACTTGTTGCGGACGAGCTGGCGCGTCATGGCCCGGCCGCATTTGCCGCAGAACACGACGCCAGCCAGCGGGTTCTTCAGTGTCCTGTCGCGTCTCACGGGGACGGCCTCGAAAGCGGCCTGCGCCTTCTCCCACGTCTCGGCGTCGACCAGCGGCTCGTGCTTCCCTTCGGATACCACGTACTCGCCCTCGGCGCTCGTTACGGTCTTCTTCACGAACTTCAGGCCGTCTCGCGAGACGACCCGGCTCCTTCGGTACCCGTAGCGGATGATGCCCTTGTACACGGGGTTCGACAGGATCGCGCCGATGCGCGACGGCGACCAGGTTCCGCCGCCTCTCGCCCTGACCCCGGAATCGTTGAGCCTGCGGGCTATCGCGCCCTTGTTGCTGCCCGAAGCGGCCATCTCGAACATCATCCGCACCACGGGGGCCTCCGTCTCGGACGGGGTTATCTCGGGACGCCCGAGCACCTTGTCGTACCCGTACGGCGGCTTCGACCCTAGGTAGTTGCCGCGCTCCGCCGACATGACGCTGCCGGCCTTCATGCGCTCGCGGATGTGCTCCAGCTCGATGTTTCCGACGAACATCTGCAGCTTGAGGTGCTGCGCGTCTGACGGGTCGTCCGGGTCGTAGACCCTGCCAGGCGTCACTATCCTCGTGTGCGTCCATTTGAACGAGGACAGGATCCAGCCGTATTCCATGGGGTCGCCGCGCCCGAGGCGGTCGATCGCGTGGACGATAACGCCGTCGCACTCGGGGTCGGATATGCGCTCCATGAGGCGCTTGAACTCGGTGCGCGCCTCGATGCTCTCGCCGCTCACCAGCTCGCGGTACACTTCCTCGACGCGGTACCCCTCGTGCCTCGCCAGCTCGGTGAGCGCCCGTTCGTGGACGGCCAGCGTCTCGTATTTCCCGACGCGCTCCTTCTCGGCGTCGGCTCGGGACTTCCTGAGGTACATCAGGTAATAGCCCATGTATAATCACCCCTGTCGGGACGTTTGTGCGCCCTGAATCGACGAACCCCGCCCCCTCTGCCGCCAAGCACCGGGCGGGGTTCTTCTTTTATTCCCTTCTCATCGTCCGACAAGGACGGCCCTAACGCAGTCGCGGGCGGCGTCTTCGGCGGCCCGCTCGCTCCAGCCGTGCGCCTCGAACGCCTTCGCGATGTCGCGCTTGAGGCCGCCGACGTCCATCACGCACGGCCTCCCGCTCGAAGCCTCGGCGTATTCGACGGCCTGCCTGGCCGTCAGAATCGGGACCTCGGAGAACCCGCTTGCTTTTGCGCTATTCATTTGCAGCGATCCTTTCTTTGATCGACGCGAAGGATTTCGTCACGGCTTCGTCGGGGTTTGAATCCCCCGCATCGCGCGAATACATCGTCGTCTTCACCCCGGTGTCTACCTCCGTCAGCACGACGTATACGATCTGACGCTCTCCGTCGATAAGCCTAACCGATACGCTCATCCCGCACTGCGCCGCCCATACGTGCATGTCGACAAGGTTCATTCCGCCGTCGCTCGTGTACGTGAGATTCGCCACGATCGTCCCGTCGAGCCGTGCGCCGATCGGCCAGGACATGCGAAAGGCCGCACTGGCGACGTTCTTAGGAACCTTGCCCGTCTTCGTCATGTTCTTGAAGTCGATGCCGATGTGTTTCGAGCTTGTGTCCACGGGAAGGCCGACGACCTGGGGAATGAACTTCGCGAGCATCGAGGCGGCGTCTTTCTCGACTTTTTCCTCGGTGAACATGGCGACGTCGACGCCTGCCTCGGACAGCCTCTCGCGCCGGATGCGGAGCCCCTCCTCCTCGATCCTCTTGCGCTCCTCTATTTCGCGCAACTCCTCCTCGCTCGGCGGTCTTCCCGCTAGTTGCTTCACCATGGCATCGACGAGCTGGTTGGCGAACTTCTCGCGGTCTTCGTCCTCCATCTTGCGCCATTTTCTGAAAGCCGATTTAAGGGACCTCACGCTCTCCTCCTTAGAAGTCGTAGTCGAACGGGAACATGCACCAGACGACGCGCCCGATAACAGTCACCGTTTTCGTCTCCGGGTCGTTGTAGTCGAAGATCATGTCTCGGAACGTCGGGTCGTTCGAGTCGGGGCGGAGCTTGATGCCGTTCTCGAGCCTATGGACGCGCTTGACGGTTGCCTCGTCCCCGTTGACCGCGACGGCGTAGAGCTTGCCGTCGACCACCTCGCTCGTTGGGTTGATGTAGGCATACGAGCCGTTGCATAGGACGCGGTTCACGGATTCGCCCTTGATCTTCAGGAAGAACCCCTTGGGGAACCTCGATCTGATCGCCGCAGGGGCGGGGCACGGCGTGTCGGTCGGAACCATTTCGAGCGGGACGCCGGCGGCGACGGACCCGAGGAGCGGCGCCTCCGTCCATCCGTCGTCTTCTTCGCCGTCGAGCGATACGAGGAAATAGTCGGCGGGCTTGTAGTAGAAGTCGCCGATCTTCGCCCCGAATATCACGCACAGCTGAATGAGGGTGTTCCCGTCGGGCTCGGTGCGCCCTCGCTCCCAAGACAGCACCGTCTTCCCGCTCTTTGGCGGCTCGAGCATCTCGCCCAGGCGATCGGCAGAAACTCCGAGCCGGTCTTCCCTGTATCGGCGAATCGTCTTGCCGATGTATTCCTTCTGGTTCATGGCAACCCTTCCACTACTTTATGTAGTTCCCATTATAGCTAATTCATCAGGCAAAAGCTACATTTCGTTACTTTTTAACAATTTGATATTGTCATGGCTACACACTGTAGCTATAATTCGTGATGGCTACAAAATGTATCCGAAAGAGAAAGGAGAGACATGCGAAGCAAAGATTTTGAAGTGATCGACCGCGCCGTGAAACGTCGCGGCATCACCGTCGCCGAGCTGAGCAGGCGCGTCGAGATGGACCCCGTGCTGCTTCATCGAAGCCTCTACGGCGCTCGAAACATCAAGTCTTACGAGTTCGTGGCCCTGTGCGCAGAACTCGACCTCGAGATCGAGGACTTCAAAGACTGCTTGCCCGAGGCGCTGAAAGCGAAGGTCTAGGTGGTCGCATGGGCCGAAGACCCGAAGAGAACGACCCCGTTGTATTCCGCAAAGGACGATGGGAGTTCGAGTTCGAGAAGGCCGACGTGGTTCTCACGGCGGCGAGAGACATTCGCCTCTCAGAAGTGAGGGGCCCGTTTGAAAGGCTGGTTATAGATGAAAGAGAGAGGAAGGAACGCGCGGTCTTGCTTGGCGGCGGCCCGCGCGTTCGCTAAGAGCGACCCGCTTCTGCGCGAGGTCACTCCCGAAATGGTAGCACAGGCGGCCTGCTTCGTCGTCGGCATCTTCGTCGTGCTGTTCGCCGCGAAAGGCTGGGTGCTGACATGGATGTGACGGCCGACAAGGTGCGCAGGCTCGCAGAGGCGAGGATAGAGCTCGACGCGGCGGAGCGCGACATGCTGGGCCGGGGGTCGAGGCGCCATTTCCACTCGCTCGACAGCGACGCGCTGTTCGACGCGATGGCCGAGGCGGTCGGCTCCGAGGTCGAGGCGCACGAGGGCGAACGGAGCGCGTGGCGTTCCTTCGACGCGTTCGGCGTCGAGTTCTTCGCGATGGCGGCGCGGCGATGAGGCCGACGATCGAGAGCCCGCACGTCCGCCGCTACACGGTGAGCGGCGAGCGCCTGGCATCGGGCCGCACGATGGCGATCCGCACGAGGGGGTGGATGGAATCGAACCCCTCGGCGTTCTTCGAGATCGTCGGCTACGTCAAGGCGATGCAGGGCCGCAGATGCGGCCGTGTGCGCGACCGGGTGGCTGCGTTCTGCGTAGACAGGGGCATCGACGTCGGCGGCGAGTACGCCTTCGACAACACCCTGTGGGCGGGGATAAGCCGATACGCCGCCCTGTTCGACCCGTCGCTGGTCGGCGACCCCCTGAGGTTCCGAGACAGCGACATCGACTGCTACGGGCTGCTGCCCGTCAGCTATCTCCCTGAATTGAAACCGGGCGAGAAGCCCGACGGAAGGTGATGGACATGGACTACGCGAAGATGACCGTCGCGCAGCTCCGCGAAGAAGCGGAGGCCGCGGGGGTCGACATTCCCAAGGGGGCGAAGAAGGCCGACGTCGTCGCCGCCCTCGAAAAGGCGGGGGAGGACGCCCCGCAGGCCGTCGAGGCCGAGGTGATCGAGGAATCGGACGGCATCGCCGTCAGCTTCCTGGCCGGCTCGATCGAGGCGAACTTCGACGCGCTCGACGCCAAGGTTGACGAGATCCTGGCCGAGTACGACGGCTGGGAGCCGTCGGCCGAATCGGCCGAGGACGTGGAGCAGTGCATGCGCGAGCGCAAGTACCTCAACGGCCTCGCGAAGCAGGTCGACGAGCGGCGCAAGGCCGTCAAGGCCGAGTACCTGCGCCCCCTCGACGCCTTCGAGGCCCGCGCAAACGCGACGCGCGACCGCATCAAGGAGGCGGCGGCGAGGCTTCAGGCCGTCGAGAAGGAGGCCGACCAGGCGCGGCGCGACAAGAAGGAGGCCGAGCTGCGCGAGCACTACGAGGCGATGGCCGGAATACTCGCCGAGATGGTCCCCTACGAGGGGCTGGCCGACCCGAAGTGGCTCAACAAGACCGCGCCCCTTCCCAAGTGCAAGGAAGAGCTCGAGGGGCGCGTGCGCAAGGTCGCGGCCGACTGGGAGGCCCTGAAGGACATGGGGCTGGCGTTCCAGGAGCAGGCCGAGCTGCGTTTCTTCCAGTCGCTCGACCTCGGCCATGCGGTCGCGTGGGCGAAGAAGCTCGAAGAGGACAAGCGACGCCTCGACGGCATGAAGAGCGAGCTGTACGGAGAGCCTGAGCAAGCCCCCGTCGAACCGGCGCCGATGCCTCCGCAGCCGGCGCCGATGCCGGCTCCTGTTCCGCTAGTCCCCGCGCAGCCGGCGCCGACGGTCGCGGATCAGACGGCCGAGACGGTTCGGAAGGCCATGGCCATCGCCTCGGGGCCGTCCGAGAAGCTGCCCGTCCCCTGCGTCGTCGTGGTCGATTCCGCGACCGTCGAGCAGATGAGGGCGCTCGGCATGCTGTGCGGCCTGGTGGGAATCACCGGCACGTTCAAGATGGGCACCCTCGCCGAGGTGTGCGAGCGCGAGTTTGGAGGAAGCCGTGGATAGCTCTATCGCCAAGAAGCTGCTCGACGTGCAGGCGCTGCTCAAGGTCGAGAAGGGCCAGTACAACAAGTTCGGCGGGTTCTCCTACCGCAGCAAGGAGGACATCCTCGAGGCCGCGAAGCCGATATGCCTCGAGAAGGGATTGCTGCTCATGTGCGACGACGAAGTCGTGAACGTGGCCGACGGATGGGTCTACGCGAAGTCGACCGCCACGGTGACCGACGTCGAGACGGGCAAGGAGGCCTCCGCGTGCGGCTGGGCGCGGGAGCCGAAGGAGAAGAAGGGCATGGACGCGTCGCAGATAACCGGCACGGCCGCGAGCTACGCCGGCAAGCGCGCGCTCGGGAACCTGTTCTCCATCGACGACACGAGCGACGCCGACGCCGGGGACAACAGGCAGCAGGGCCCGTTCGTGGCTGCGTGCAGGTCGTGCGGGACGCGCTACACGTTCCAGGACGAGCAGCAGCTGGCGGCGAGCGCCTGTCCCTGCGGATGCCGCGAGTTCGTCCGATGAGGGGCAACGCCTACGAGTGCATGGCGTGGCTGTCGAACCAGGACCCGTCCAAGACCTACGAGTGCAAGAAGGTCGCGAGGAAGAGGACCCTCACGCAGAACGCCTACTACTGGGCGATGCTCAACCGCCTGGCGAGGGCGCTGCGCATGTCCGATTCGGAAGTCCACCTGAACATGCTCAGGGAGTACGGGGTCTGCGACCTCGTGACGCTCTCGCCCGAGGTTCCGGTCGGCTGCTACTTCAAGTACTACGACGACCTGGGGACGGACTGGATCGGCGGCGAGGAGCGACGCACCGTCAAGGCGTACAAGGGGTCGAGCTCCATGGAGTCGGCCGAGTTCGCGCGGCTCATAGAGGGCATGCGCGAGGAATGCGAAAGCCAGGGCATCGACGTGGCGACGCCCGAGGAGATAGCCCGCATGGAGTTCGTGCGGGGGAAGGAATAGGACATGGGCAACATCAACAGCGTGAACATCTCGGGGAACATCACCCGCGACCCCGAGCTCAGGCAGACCGCGGGCGGCATGTGCGTGCTGACGTTCGGCATCGCGTCCAACGACCGCCGCAAGAACCAGCAGACGGGCGAATGGGAGGACCACCCGAACTTCGTCGACTGCACCGTGTTCGGCAAGCGCGCCGAAGGCCTCGCGAGGTTCCTCGCCAAGGGCATGAAGGTCGCGCTCTCCGGCTCCCTGCGCTACTCGAGCTGGGAGAAGGACGGGCAGAAGCGCAGCAAGCTCGAGGTCGTGGCCGACGAGGTGGAGGTCATGTCCCAGGCGCAGCAGCAGCCTCAGGAGGCCCCTGCGTACGGCCAGGGATACGCCCCGCAGCCGATGCAGCCGATGCAGCAGCAGTACGCCCCGCAGCCGATGCCCGCGCAGCAGTACGCGCCCCAGGCGGCCCCCCAGCAGCCGCAGGCCGCGGCCGTCCAGAGCGTGTACGACGAGGACATCCCGTTCTAGGGAGGGGCGTTGCAGATTCTCGATTCACTCGTCGAGGGGCCGCTGAGGCTCAGGAACAAGCGCGACGGCGACGAGCTCCTGGGGATGATCGTCCGGTTCCTCGCGACGGGGGAGGAGCCCGAGCCGAGGAACGACGTGCAGGAGGCGATCCTGACATCCGTGCGCCCCGTCCTCGAGAAGAGCAGGGCGCGCGCCGAATCAGGCTCGTCGGGCGGCAAGAGCAAAGCGAACCGCCAAGCGAAAACGGAAGCAAACGCTCTAGCAAACCGCCTAGCAAACGGCGAAGCAAACGCGCTAGCAAAAACGGAACCAAAGCCGCAAGCAAACTGCGTAGCAAACCAGCTAGCAAACGGCCTAGGGAATAAGGAAGAGGAATTAGGAATAGGAATTAAAGGAGAGCAGGAAGGGCAGAGGGCGCGTTTCCGCGCCCCTTCCACCGCCGAGGCCGAGGAGTACGCGAAGGCCTACTGCGACGGCCACGAGCCGCCCATCGACCCCGCTCTCTTCGACGCGGAATCGTTCGTCGACTTCTACGCCTCGAAGGGCTGGAAGGTCGGGAACGCTCCGATGAAGGATTGGAAGGCGGCGGTCAGGCGATGGGTTCGCCGCCGCCTCGACGAGAGGAAGGAGGCGAAGGCCGATGAAGCGCCCGTTTTCCGCGAGTGGTGACGTCGTGGCCATGGCCATGGCCATCCGAGACTCGCTGCCGCCCGAGGCGTTCGCCGCGGCCGACGAGGAGGCCGCGAGGAGGAAGGCCGACGTGACGGCCCGAAGGATCCTGCGCTCGGATATGCCGAGGCGGTTCGCGAACTGCGCCCCGTCGATGCCCGAGACGGCCGCATGGGCCGAAGGGGCCGCGAACGGGGAGCCGTCGAACCTCGTGCTCTACGGCGAGGCGGGATGCGGCAAGACCCGCGAGGCGTGCGCCGCCCTGCAGATCGCCGCGAAGTCGAAGCCCGTGCTGTTCGCCACGTTCGGCGACGTCCTCAGGGCCGTCCGCTCGACCTACGGGGCGGGCGAGGGCACCGAGGAGACGGCGCTTTCCCGCTATCGCTCGGTGTCCGTGCTGTGCGTCGACGATTTGGGCAAAGAGCGCCCCACGGCCGACGCGCTCGAGAAGCTGTTCGCGCTTCTCGACTTCCGCTACGGAAGGATGAAGCCGACCGTGTTCACGACGCAGTACACGCCGCAGACGCTCCCGCGCCGCCTCATGGCCGAAGGGGCCGACTACGAGCAGGTGGACGCGATCATGCGCCGTGTCTACCAGGGCGCGAAGGCGGTGGCGATGGATGGACGCTAGGACGCTGAAGGGGCGGAGCGCAGAGGCGTTCGCCCTCCTGGGCAAGCCGTGCGTCGGCGCGAGGTACCTGGGGTCGGGCGACCGCCACGAGCTTCTCGACGGGGCGGCGTGCGTCGTGTGCGGCCGTCCCGCCACGGAGGCCCACCACTGCCCGCCGAAGGGCATGGGCGGCGGGAGGTTCCGGCTGTCCACGCCGAAGGGCGACTTCACGCTCCGCGCACCGCTTCTGGCGGTCTGCGGATGCGGCAACGCCACAGGATGCCACGGCCTGTTTCATGCCGGGGCCGTCAAGGCCTCGTGGGAGTGGGATTCCCCCGAGTTCGAGCGGCTGTGGCTCGACGGGACGCTGCTCGAGGGCCGCGACCCCAACGAGGCCGGGCTGTTCGGCTTCGGAAGATACGTGATCGATTCGCCCTACGGGCGCAAGGAGGCAAGAGGATGAACGACGAGAAGAAGGGCATGACCGACGGCGAGGTGGAGATGGCCATCATGGCCGCGCTCGCGCGTTGCAGCGCGTCGGAGGACTGCTCGATGTGCCCGCTGTACGCCGTCAGCAACGACGAGAGCTGCCCGCGCCACATAGCCGACATGGCCCGCCACCCTGAGGCTTACGAGCTTCAGCGCGACGGCAGGAGAATCGTCGTGCAGCGCGTCGGCGAGGCCGGGGAGGACGTCCCCGCCCTGATCGCGGCGTACGAGGCCGTCGGCGAGGTCGTTGACGAGACGGCCTCGCATTGCAGGACCGACGCGTCCGAGGCCTTCGTCGAGATGTTCCGCCACGGGGCGAGGGCGATGCTGTCCGTCGCTTCCGGGTTCGATGCGGGCGAAGTCTCGCGCGCCGAGCTCTCCATGGGCCTGGCGAGGATCACCCGCGCCGTCTCCGAGGACGAGGAATGACGACGCGCGGCCTCGCCCCGCTGACCGACCGAACGCCGGCGTGCCGCCACTGCGGCGGCTCCGACGCGCTGCGCCAGGTGGCCTTCGGCGACCTCGACGTGACGCTCTGCGGCCGCTGCGCGCACGCCGCCGAGGTCGGCCGGCTGGAATACCGCCTGCGCCGCGACATACGTCGCCGCGTGACGAGCCCGGTGAACCAGTGGAACGCCTACGGCGCCGGCGTCGTGGAGTGCAGCGTGGACGGCGGGCCGTGGACGCGGGGCCGGCCATGAAGCGGTGCATGTGCAAGGCGTGCGTGCGCCGGAGGGCGCTCGCGCAGGGCGCGCAGAAGCAACGCGCTCGGTCGGCCGCGCTGGTTCGCCGCGCGAGCAAGCCGGCGTGGGTGGACATTCACGGCGTGGGCATGCGCCGAATATAGCCGAGAGCCTACACGGCGGCGCGTGACGGCCGCGAAAGCCGCGCGCGCCCCGATTATCGACAGCGAAGGAAACGGCGGCTTAGAAGCCGCGAGAAAGGATGGAACGATGGATAACGTAGAGAGGGCGCTTCGCTCCGCCGTGCAGGGCTGCGACCCGCACTACTGCGCCGAAGCCGCCGACCTGCTCGGCATCGGGCACCCGGACTGCTTCGAATGCGGCGGGGACGAGTGCGACGCGTGCGCCGAGCGCGTGGCCGACGCGATGGCCGCGCACCTGATGCCGGATGGCGTTCAGTGGCCGCGCTTCGCCGACGGCGAGCCGGTGAGCCTGGGGGACGAGGTTCAGGGCATCGACTGCGACGAGTTCGTATGGGCCGTGCGAATCGACAAGGCCGGCTGGACGCTGTTCGACGAGTGCCGCGAGTACGTGTACAGCGGCGGCTTCGGAGAGCCGGCCGAGCGCCCCATGACCCCGCCCGCCGCCACCGTGCGCTGCGCCGACTGCGCCCACGCCCGCGTCACGCCGCGCGGCCTGTCGTGCGCGGTGCACGGCGGCGCGGGCTGGTTCGCGACCGAGGCCGACGGCTTCTGCCATCGAGGTGAGCGCCGATGAGCGGCGCGTATCTGCAGCCGAGCCGCGTTGTGCTCGACGCGCACTCCGGCGCGACGTCCGGCCCGGTGCGCGTGTCCTACTTCGACCCGCGAACCGGCGAGCCGTGCGCGACGAAGCCGGAGCCGCTGCACGGCGACCAGGAGAGGCGCGGCCGAGAGCGCGAGGGCTACCGCGCGTCGCTCGCGCGCGGGTGGAAGAAGCGCGCCGTGCTGGTCGGAAGCGTCGAATACGAGAGCATAGCCGCCGCCGCGCCCGCGGTAGGCGTGAGCAAGACCAAGCTGGCGAAGTCGCTTCGCGATGGCGCGGCCGAGGTCAACGGCCGCTCGGTGCGCTACGCCGCCGACGTTCAGCCGCCGCCCATGAGGACGAACAATCCAGGCCACAAGTGCGCGGTGCTGGTGGACGGCGTGCGCCACGAGAGCATCGCGGACGCAGCCGCCGCGCTGGGGTACAGCCGGACGTATTTCGCGTCCGAGCTGCGAAGCGGCCGGCGCGACTACGGCGGGCGCACGGTCGAATACGCCGACAAGGCCATGAAGCCGGAGCCGGCGAAGACGGAGCGAAAGCCCATGGACCCGGCGAAGTATCACACCCGCCCCGTCATGGTGGACGGCGTGCGCTACGCGCGGCTCATGGACGCCGCCGCCGTCGTCGGATGCTCGCAAAGCTACCTGAGCATGCGGCTGAAAGAAGGATACGACCGCGTGAAAGGATGCGCGGTGGCCTATGCGTAAGGAGGATGCGAAATGCGTGTGAACGTCGGAACCGTCCGCGCGTTCCCGGGCGTGCTGCCGGACAAGGCGCAGGCCGTGAAAGTGGTCGAGGAAGCCGCCGAGGTGTTCAGCGCCTGGGAGCAGTGGAGCGGCGTGCGCGACGAGGGCATCCGCGACATGCTGGTCGGCGAGCTGGCCGACTGCGTGACGGCGTGCGCCAACCTCGCGGCGGCGCTCGGGGTGTACGACCTCGCGCGCGCCGTGAAGGAGGCGGAAGTGAGGAACGAGGAGAGAGGGAGGTACGAGGAATGAAGATCCCGCCGAACGAGAACGACTACTACGAAGAGGCCGTGAAGGGCATCGTGGCGCGCATCGTGTCCGCCGGAGGCACCAAGGAAGATGCCGAGGCGAAGGGCAACGAGGTGCGAAACGCCGTTGACAAACTCGCCGACGCGTTCGCCGACGAGCAGGTGAAGCGCGGCGGAACCAGGGCCGGGGCGCGACCCGCCGCCCGCGCGGTGCTCAGATGCATCGAGTACGCCGCGACCGACGGCGTGAGCCTGATCGACGCGTACAAGGACAGCGTCGATGAGAAATACAAGGCCATATGCTCGCACACAGATTCGGCGGAGCGAATCGTCAACGAGTTCGGCGCCGGCATGGACCGACGCTTCGAATACGTGGAGAACGCGGTCAAGAGGCACGAGCAGAAGCTGAAAGAGCGCATGGACAGGCTCGAAGCGAGCGTCAGGCGTTTCGAGGACATCGAGCGCGGCGAATTCGAGACGCCGGAGGCTCGCGAGGCGCACGCGCTGTTCATGGCGCTGCTGCGCGAGGCCAAGGCCGAGGGCGTGACGCCCGACAAGGCGGCCGAGGTGGCGAGCTACACGACGTGGGCGGCGATCACGAAGGCGCCGCCGACCGCGCCGGGGTTCACGGTGGAATGCGAAGAAAGGGGGCGCCGATGAAGCCGACGAACGAAGAACGCCGCGAGGTGGCGGCGAGGCTGCGCGTGCTGTCAAGCCATCGAGAGGTTGACAAGGAGCTTGTCGAGGACGCTCTCGGTCTCTACATGGGCGAATGCATCGACGGCTACGACCCCGTGAGCGTCATGGAGCTGGCCGACCTAATCGAGCCGGAGCCCGAGAGGGCATGTTGCGATGAAGGCACGTCGGCCTTCAGGTGCGGCCGCTGCGGCGCTTTCGCGCTGCGCGACGCGATAACCGATCTGTGCGGCCCCATCCCGATACGGTACTGCCCGAACTGCGGCGCGAAGGTGGTGGAGCGATGAAGCACGCCCAGTTCCCCGACTTCTGCCAACGCTGCGGCGAGCCGGTTGAGGTCTACTACGCCGAAGCCGACCCGCACGTCGCCGTATGCCCCGCTTGCGGCTGGTCGTGGTCGCCCGAAGACGAGCCGCCCGCCGCGCCCGTGGACGATGCGCGCCGATACGACCACGGCGGCATCGAGTGCATAGACGCGATGCGCGCCGCGCTAACGCCGGACGAGTTCCGGGGCTACTGCAAGGGCTGCGTGCTCAAGTACGTGTGGCGCGAGGGCTACAAGGGCGGCGACGCCGACCTCGCGAAAGCCGCCGACTACCTGAGGTACGCGACGGAAGGCGGCGAGGCATGACGGACGTAGGCGCCGCCGTCGGCGCGGTTGCCATGTTCGCGGCCGCTGCGGTAGTGGGCGCGGCGGTGTGGCTGTTCTGCTGCGCCGCCCTCGCCCTCGCCGCGTGGGTGCTGGAAAGGCGGCGGCGATGAAGGTGACGAAGCGGCGGGACATAGCCGCATTGATCAGGCGCGAGGAGGAAGAGCGCAAGGCACGCGAGCGCCTGGCCGAAGCCCTCGCCGCCGACACGCTGGAGCAGGTCGCCGTAGACCTGTTCTACGTCGCGAAGCATCTGAGCGAGATCATGCTCGAGCGCGAGGAGTTCGACCCCGGCCGCGTGCTGGACGTGTACGACGGGCTGGAGGAGTTCCGGGTGCGCCTCGCACACGCCGGCCTCGCCGTCGAGTGGCGCGACGTGCTGCCGGAGCATTATCGAGGATTGTACGGAAGCGAGGCGAAGCTATGAGATACCTGTCGCTTTTCAGCGGCATCGAGGCCGCGTCCGTCGCGTGGGAGCCGCTCGGCTGGGAGCCCGTGGCGTTCTGCGAGGTGGACGCGTTCCCCTCGGCCGTGCTGGCCCACAGATGGCCGGACGTGCCGAACCTTGGAGACATAACCAAAGTCGATTGGAGCGAGTATGCGAGAGGAAAACGAAAGCCCGACGTCGTGGTTGGGGGAAGTCCCTGCCAGTCTTTCAGCGTCGCGGGGAACCGGGAAGGTCTGGCAGGAGAATCCGGCCTCATGTTTGAGTATATACGCGCTGTTCAATGCATCATGCCTGGATGCTTCGTGTGGGAAAACGTCCCGGGAGCGTTCACGAGCGAGGACGGGGAGGCTTTCCGACAGCTGCTGTCCGAGATGGATGCGCTCGGGTACGGCCTGGCATGGAGAGTACTGGACGCGCAGTTCTTCGGCGTGGCCCAGCGACGCGAGCGTGTCTTTCTTGTCGGATGCCTTGGTGACCCGCGACGTGCCGCCCGAATACTCTTTGAGCCCGACGGCCTGCGCTGGGATACTCCGTCGAGCCGCGAAAAGAGGCAAGAGCTTGCCGCGCGAGCTGGACGAGGCCCTGCGGGCGAGGGCGGCGCAGTAGCGAAGACGCTCCAGGTCCGATGCGGCTGCGAGGGCGGCGGCAAGGGCGCTCTCGTCCAGGACGACATGAGCGCCACGCTTTCGACGAGCCAGACGCAGACGGTGTTCGCGCCCGTCTGCCTGGGCGACGACAACGCCAAGGCGGCGTGCGACGTGGACATGTGCGGCGCGCTGAAGGTCGGCGGGTCGGCTCCGATCATGGGCGGAGCGGCCTACGAGGTTCGCCGCCTGATGCCCGTCGAGTGCGAGCGCCTGCAGGGCTTCCCGGACGGCCACACCGACCTGACGGGGGCCGATCCCGACGCGCTGTTCGAGAGGATGGCGAGGGAGGACATGGACGAGGCCGAGCGCAAGAAGCTGCGCACGAGGCTTCGCAAGTGGTGCAAGGCGTGCCCGGACACGCCGCGCTACAAGGCGTGCGGGAACTCCATGGCTGTTCCGGTCATGCGCTGGATAGGCGAGCGGATCGCCATGACGGAAGGGGGACGATGAACGGAAACGGAGCGGGCAAGCGTTTCGAGAAGAAGTTCCGCGAGGCCATGGAGCCGCACGGGTTCGTGCTGAGGATCCCGAACAGCGTGCAGCCGCGCGGCGGCAGGCTGATCGGCAGCGAGACGGAGGCCGACTTCCTCGTGGCCACGGGGGAGGATTCGTACCTCGTGGAGTGCAAGGCGTCCAACAGGCCGCGCCTCGACTTCTACAACGTCAAGGAGCACCAGGAGGAATCGCTGGCCGAGTTCGACGCCATGGGGCCGAGATGCCACGGGTTCCTCGCCGTGGAGTTCTACGACAGGGACGGCTACAGGGCGCCCCACAGGATGTTCCTGCTCCCCGTGGGCGAATGGCTCGCGTACAAGGAGGAATCGGGCAGGAAGTCGATGCCCGTGTCCGAGTTCGATGCCAAGGCTGTCGAGGTCCCGTACGAGCGCGGGGCCTACAGGTTCGACGGAAGGTGGTACGCATGAAGATGATCCTTAGCGACGAGCAGACGCTTGTGAGCAGGTACCTGAGGTCGTTTCGCACGGCGTCCGACCGCCTCGACTCCGCTTTCGTGTTCCTGGAGAAGGCCGAGGCCGCAAGGTCGTCCATATCGGCCTCGATAGGGACGTTTTCCATGGGCGGCGAGCAGCGCGACAGGATGCTCGGAGCGATGCTGCGCATGGACTCCGCGATCGACGATATAGGCGGGTTCACTGCCGAACTGTCCGATAGGTTCAAGGAGGTCGAAGGACTCATCAGCGAAGTGCAGGAGTTGGACCCGAGGGCCGGCAGGGCTCTCAGGGACGTATACGTCTCGGGCCTCACCGTAAAGGAGGCCGCAGAGAAGGAAGGGTGCTCGAGGAAGACCGAGTACGAGAACCTAAAGCGCGGCCTGGACATTGCCTACGATCTGCTGTAACCGAAACAAGGGGGGCAATAGCCCCCCCTTGTTGCTTTCGTTATCCTATGCGGTCTATGTCCGACAGTCTCCTCGGTCTCCAGTACGCATCGCGCTCTATGAGCTCGAATCCCGCCGCCTTGTTCGCCTGCTCGAACTCCGCGATGCTGAAGTACCCGAACTCGCCTTCGAGGCCGTTGACGAATCCGTACGCCATGCGGCTGGCAGGGTCGTACTCCGTCATGTACCAGTCCCACCCGTTGAAGACGCTGAAGTAGTGGGCCACGGCGACCGCCTCGAATGGATCCCTTCCCTCGATGTCGGTTTCGTACAACGCTGGGGCCTTGCCCTCGATGGCCTTCGTTACAAGCTTCTGCATTTCTTCGCTCCCTTCGTCCATGGGGCCGGATGGCATCCGGCCCCTGTGGCCTGTCCTAGCCGGCGATCCTGCGTGCCCTCACGGCGTCCTGCCCCGCCTCGCATCCCCTCGCCATGCTTGCCGCATTCTCCCTGATCCTCCTCGGTGCAGGTGCATTCCTGAGGGGCATTTTGCGAACGTGGTCCTCGACGTCCTGCGGGACCGTGAGCATGAGTGCTTCCGCCTGCTTCTCGAGCTCCATCGCCACGCCGCACACGAACCCCCTCACGAAGTTCTCGTATGCGTCGGGGTCTGTGTAGAAGTCGTCTTCGTGCCTCTTCCCGAGCTTGTGGCCCACCTCGAGCAGGTGGGTGAACACGATCGCAGCTGCCTCTGCGTCGCTCCTGTGTCCGAGGAACGTAGGAATGTCCCGCTTGCCGTCCGCCGTCGTCGTCAGCACCGGCCTGCATCTGAAGTTCTTTGCCACTACCGAGAACAGGAGCCTCAGCCACGCCCTCCTGATCTTCGTTTCGGCGTACACCCTTGCCACTTCGTCGGGCTCCCCGCCTTCGAGCTCCCATTCCTCGATGCCGTTGTCGGCGATGAGCTTCTGCGCCTTCAAGGCGAACGCGATAGCCTCAGCCTCCGTGGCGCCCCGCTCTACGGAGTGCTCTCGAAGCTTCTTAATCTTGTCGATGATGCTCTTCCGCTCCATGTCTCCCGCCTTCCCGGAGGGGCCGAAGCCCCTCCTTCCATATCTGTGCTACTCGGTGAGGTCCCATTCGTAGACTTCTGCAATGTTCTGCCAGTAGCCGCCGTATCCGTCGTCCACGAACTCCTGGTAGCCGTCCTTGCCTTTTCGGAAACCGTCGCCCTCGAGAATCTTTCCCCGGAGCATCTTCACCGCCGAAACGATCGTGATGAAGTCGAAATCCATCGCCTCGCCCGTCTCGATCTGGTAGAGATAGCATTGGATCGCCGCAAGGACCTCTCCGTCGCTGTAAGGCCTCACATCGGCCGTCACGGGGGTGTGGTTCCTGTCTCCGACACACCACCTCCTATAGGTCATGTGCTCGTTAACAACCCTGAGGGCCTCCGCCATGTCGATCGAGTCCCTTCGGGTCTTCTCGATGATTCCGTGGTTCCTCATGCCCTCCACGATCGCCAAGACCGTGTAGTCGCTGCATACAAAGCTGCTCATCGCCGCTCCTTTCGTTTGACTTCGCATAAGTAAAGTATATGCAATAGCAAACACTATGCAATAGTAAATTATCTCTTCATACAATGTTCACATTTGCATAATATGCAATTGCAATATATACTGAAGCATAGTGATTGAAAGGAGGTGACCAGATGGAGGCATACCAAGCATTAAGGGAGGCCGCCAAGGCATCCGACATACCGCTGTATAGGATCGGCAGAGAGCTCGGCAAGCCTGATGCGTACGTGAACAGCGCGATCAGCCGCGGAAGCGTCCCCAGGTGCGACACGATGGCCAAAATGGCGAAGGTTTGCGGCTACGACCTCGCACTGCTCCCTGAGGGCGAAGCCCCAGATTCGGCGTTCGTCATAGGAGACGATGTGGCGAAGTAATGGATAATCTCAAGGTAAAAAAGGGTAAAAAGTTACTTGGTATGGTGTATTTGGAAATAGAAGGTCAAAGACCTTCTACCAGTACATGCATGCCGAAAATCGCCTTAGTCAATGGCGTTTGCAGGGGGTATTCGCGTGACTACAGTAATAAAGGGCCAGCCTACTTCGGCTGAAGTCAGGCAGGCGCTAAAAGCGGAGGGCAGGCCGGTCGTCCTTGCGTGCTCTCTAGGCAAGGATTCCCTTGCGGCATGGATCGCACTCGAACGCGACGGCATCGAGGTCGTTCCAGTCTACTTCTGGAGCATTCCGAGGCTTCCGATGGTCGAGGAGAGCATCGCGAAGATAGAGGCGGTTTTTGGCGTCCGGATACACCAGTACCCGCATCCGCGATGGTTCAGGACGCTCAATAACTGCGTGTACCAGTCACCCGATCATTGCGGCATCATCGACGCCGCCGGCCTCGTCGAAATGACGTACGAGGACGAACGTCCTCTTATCTTGGAGGACTTGGGGCTTCCGCCTGACACTTGGGAATGCGACGGCGTACGCGCGTGCGACAACCCGTACAGAAGGGCGTCGCTCACGCGCCACGGTCTCATGAAGAAGACCACGCGCAAAGCTTCCGTCATTGCCGACTGGACCAAGAAGGAATGCATGGACGCTATCGCAGAGCGCGGGATAGGTCTTCCTCCCGACTACGAACTGTTCGGCAGGTCGTTCGACGGCCTGGACATGCGGTTCATGAAACCGCTGCGTGAGAACAGGCCGGAAGACTTCGAGATTGTCAGGAAATGGTATCCGTTCATCAAGGCGGACGAGCTTAGGTGGGAACACTATGGGCTTTAAGTTCGAGAAGCCGGGGAGCAAGGGCGCCAAGGATCAGGTCGTGTTGACCGATCACCAGCGAGAGTATCGCGACCGCGAGAAGCGCGAGGAGGAGCGGTACAAGCTCGCCGTCGATACGGGATTCTGGATCTGCTTCTGCTTCCACGACGACGGCGAGCGTTCGAGGTTCGCGGAAATATCCGGGGCGGACGAAGACGGGTTCTGCTTCGGCGACAGGCTCCGAGATGAGTTCGAGTCGCGCGTAGGCGTGTCAAGGATGCGCCAGTTCAAGCCAAAGGTGCCGAAGGGCGAGAGGTTCCCCGATCCGTTCGCGGGCCTCGTCCAAACGGACGACCTCGAAGCCGACTGCTTCGCCGAGGCCCAGGCGCTTCTCGACGCTTTCGAGGTGAACTCCAGGAGGGATCGATACGAGAACGTGTGGGACAGCGCGTACCACATCGTCGCCATTTTCAGGGACAGCAACGACGTCGAGGAGTTCATCAGGGACTTCGCCCTGGCGAAATACGGAGACCTGTATATGGACGGATCCGCCGTCCTGGCGCGCATAGAAAAGGGGACATCGGCGTAAGCCGACCCGATATAGAATACCGGCCTAAGGACCTCGCAAGAGGTCCTTTTCTTTTCCGAAAGGAGGAAGCATGAACATCCGTCAGCGAGTGTCCGGCGCAGCGCGCCGAGTCGCAGGGGCCGTTCGCAGCGGCATCAACCGTTTGCGCGGCCGTTCGTCCGGCCGCTCCGCCTACTAGGCGGGCACGATCATGAGAGCGAGGCGCTATGGCGCAGAGGCTGCAGAAGAGGGACAAGCCTACGCTTCCCGGCAACACCGATTGGCCTCCCGAGACCGTCGAATGGTTCAACGCGTGGCGCGGCGACCGATGCACGGACAGATGGGACGCTAAGCAGTGGCAGTACATGATGGACACGGCGATAGTCCATGCCCTCGTGTACGGCTCCGCGGACTACGGGTCGCTTCCGGAACTGCACAGGCGCCTCGCATTCATGGGGCTGAGATTCGAGGACGATTGATTGGAGCGAGCATGGTCGAGCGTCGATACCTGGTAAGGAAGGCGATCGAGCACAGGGGCAGGGTTGTCGGACGCGCGTTCTGCGTAGCCCTCGGCATAGACCCGGACGCGGTCAGGCCTGCGAATCGCCCCGCAGGGATTGAGTACGAGGGCGTCATGTGGTGCTTCAGGAACCACGGCAGCCCCATGGACAGGATGTGAACGACGGGAGGCGAGCAGGGTTGGCGAACGAGCAGAACCTCGTGAGGAGCGAGGACCTAACGCCGAGCCAGCGCCGAGCGAACGCGAGCAAGGCAGGGAAGGCATCGGCCGCTAAGAGGAAAGAAAGGCGTCAGATGCAGGAGATAGCCCGCATCGTGCTCGACATGCCCTGCGAGAGGGGCGACGTCGACGAGATATGCGGCATCGCCTTCGAGGACTTCCCCGACGCGAACCTCACCGTAGGCCAGGCCGCGGTGCTCGCTGTCGCGAAGAAGGCAAAGAAGGGCGACGTGGCCGCGCTCACGTTCCTGCGCGACACCGCCGGGGAGAAGCCCGTCGAGAAGGTCGAGGTCTCGGAGGACGTGTCGGCAGCGGCGGCGGACATCAAGAGGATGGTCGCGGCGGCGAAGGCGAAAGACGATGGCCGGCGATAAACAGGCCCTCGTCGACCTGGTGTACCGATGCCCGCGCGACATCGCCGTCGCCATCGGATACGACAAGCTGACCGACCTGCACAACCGCTGGATACGCGACATGGTGTTCGGCGAGGGCGACCACACGCTCCAGGCCCATCGCGGCTCCTACAAGACGACGTGCCTGTCGATCGCGTTCGCGTTCATCATGGTGCTGTTCCCGTCCGAGCGCGTCATATTCATGCGCAAGACCGACGCCGACGTGGCCGAGGTGCTCACCGCCACGGCTTCGATCCTGAGGTCTGGGTACTTCAGGGCGATGGTGAAGGAGCTGTACGGGGTCGACCTCGACCTTCCGAAGGCGACGTACTCCGAGGTGTCGACGAACCTGCGGCAGGGCGTCTCCGGCGCGGCGCAGCTCGTCGGCCTGGGATGCGGCGGCTCCCTCACGGGCAAGCACGCCGACCGCGTGTTCACCGACGACATCATCAACGTCAAGGACAGGGTGTCGGGAGCGGAGCGCGAGCGCATCAAGCTCATCTACCAGGAGCTGCAGAACATCAGGAACCGAGGGGGCCGCATCTACAACACGGGCACGCCGTGGCACAAGGACGACGCCTTCTCGCTGATGCCCGACATCGAGCGGTGGGACTGCTACAGCACGGGGCTCATATCGCGCGAGGAGCTCGCGGGCATCGAGGCGAGCATGAGCGTGTCGCTGTTCGCGGCGAACTACAAGCTCAAGCACATCGCCGACGAGGAGGCCATGTTCTCCGAGCCGCGCTACTTCTCCGACCCGTCCGACCTGGCCGAGGGCATCGCCCACGTCGACGCGGCGTACGGAGGGGCCGACGGCACCGCCTTCACGTGCCTGTCCATGAAGGATGGCGAGTGGAGGGCCTACATCAGGCTGTGGCGAGGACGCCACGTGGACGACTGCCTGCCCGAGATACTGCGGACGTGCAAGGCCCTGCGCGTCGGCTCGGTATGGGTGGAGACGAACGCCGACAAGGGGTACCTGCGCAAGAAGATCCTGGCGAGCGGCCATCCGTGCGTCGGATACTCCGAGAACACGAACAAGTTCATCAAGATTTCGACGCACCTCAAGGCCGAATGGCCGCGCCTGCGTCTGCTCGACTGCGACGAGTACCCGCTCGACGCGGACGCGGCGAACGAGGTGCTGGACTACAACGAGAACGCCGCGCACGACGACATGCCCGACTCCATGGCCTCGGCCTTGAGGGCCTACGCGTCGCGGCCCGGCTTCAAGCTTTTCAAAGAGGGATTGTGATGCACGAGTTCCACAGCTTCTACTACGACCAGGCGAAGGCCGAGCCCGTCACCGACGAGTTCCGCATCCCCTCGGGGACGGCCCTCGACGCGACGCTCCTGCGCCGCCTGATCGACGAGCACAGGGAGTCCCACCTTCCGAGGCTCGAACGCCTCGCCGCCGCCTACGAGACGCGCTACGGCATCTTCGGACGCGCGGCGAAGCCCGACTACAAGCCCGACAACCGCCTCGCCGCCGACATGGCCTACGACATCACCGAGACGTTCGAGGGCTACTTCATCGGCGTCCCCATCGAGGTGAGGCACGCCGACCCCGCCAAGGACGCCTACCTCAAGGCGTACGCGAGGCGAAACCACCAGGACGACGCCGACGCCGACCTCTCCAAGATGGCGGCGAAGTTCGGCGAGGCCTACGAGATGCTGTACCAGGACGACGAGGGAAGGCCGCGCAGCGTCGCGCTCCCGCCGCTGTCGGCGTTCATGGTCTACGACGACTCGGTGCTCAAGCGCAAGGTGGCCTTCGTCCGCTACGCCTACGACGAGGAGGGCCGCGTCGTAGGCAGCTGGTCGGACGCCGCGAACGTCTACGACTTCGCCGACGGAGGCGACGGCATCGAGGTCACGGGGACGGCCCCGCACTACTTCGGAGACGTGCCGGCCGTGTGCTTCGAGCAGAACACCGAGCGGCGCGGCCTGTACGAGGGCGTTCTCAACCTGATCGAGGCGTACAACAACGCGCTCTCGGAGAAGGCCAACGACGTGGACTACTTCTCCGACGCCTACATGATCATCGAGGGCACGGAGCTGCCCGACGACTTCAAGAAGGACCTGCGCGAGTACAAGCTCATAAACCTGTACAACAACGACGGCTCGGCCGTTAAGGCGTACTTCATGGCCAAGCCCGACGCCGACGCGACGCAGGAGAACCTCATCAACCGCCTCGAGATGCTGATATTCAAGATGGCGATGGTGCCCGACATCACGGACGAGTCGTTCTCCACCGCGTCGGGCACGGCGCTCAAGATGCGCATGATGCCCATGAGCAACCTCGCGCGGAACAAGGAGCGCAAGTTCGTGCGCGGCGTGCAGGAGCGCCTGAGGCTGCTGGCGAACTACCCCGACAAGCCGTTCGAGGGCTCCGACTGGGAAGACGCCGAGGTCACGATGCGCCGCAACATGCCCGAGGACATCGCCGCCGAGGCGAGCGTGGCGGGGAGCCTGTCGGGCATCGTCTCCGAGGAGACGCAGCTGGCGCTCCTGTCGTGCGTGGACGACCCCGCCGCCGAGATGGAGCGCAAGAAGAGAGACAAGGAGAGGGCCGTCGGATCCGACGCCGACGCGTACCCGAAGGAGAGAATCGGCGCGGCCGAGAAGGAGGACGAGCGATGATCGCAGCATACGAGCCGAAGGACGAGGGCAAGAGGCTCAACGTGAGGACGGAGCCGGCGTATTCCGCGCCCGTCGCGCGCCTGATGGAGCCCGGCTCCGAGCAGTGCTTCGAGGTGGTCGGCGGCTGGTGCCGCCTTGCCGACGGCTGGGCGGACGCGACCTTCCTGACCGTCAGGGACGGCGAGCCCAACGCCGAAGGAACGGCGAGCGGCGAGGAGAAACCCGCCGACGAGCAGGAACCCGCCGAAGCGCCCGAAGACGGCGGCGACGCCCTGCGCCGCATGACCGTCAAGGAGCTCCGCGCCCTCGCCGAGGAGAGCGGCATCGACGTGCCGAAGGGCGCGACGAAGGAGGAGATCGTGCATGCCGTCCTCGCCGGCTAGCGGCTACTGGTCGCGCAGGCAGAGGGCGCTTCTCGAGCAGCTGGAGCGCGACGAGGCGCGGCTGAACGCCCGTCTCGCCGAGGTCTACGAGAGGGAGGCGGCGCGTCTGGAGCGCGACATAGCGGCCTATTACGCCGAATACGGCGAGGGCGCGGTGATCGAGTACAGGACGCTGCTGCAATCGCTCTCCGACGCCGACAGGCGGCTGCTCATGGAGCGCATGGACGACTTCGCGGCGAAGCACCCGCAGTGGGCGCACCTCCTCCCCGTGCGCGAGACGGTCTACATGCTCGACCGCCTGGAGGCCATGCAGACGGCCATCAGGATACAGCAGCTAGAGGTCGGCGCGATCGAGCAGCAGGAGCTGGATGCGCACTTCAGGGAGCAGGCGCGAAGGGCCGCGAACCTCGCCGTCGAGGCGTTGGGATTCGGCTCCGACTTCTACGCGATCAACGCGCCGGTCGTGTCCGACACGGTGGGCGCGGCGTGGGCCAAGGGGGAGAGCTACAGCGAGCGCATCTGGGCGAACCGCGAGAAGCTGGCCGCGTACCTGAACGACGACTTCGCCAAGGCCGTGGCGAGGGGTGACGGATTCAAGAGGATAGCCGCCGACCTGTGCGAGCGTTTCGTCGGCGTGTCCGTTCGCGACGCCCGCCGCCTGGCGTTCACCGAGGGGACGTTCCTGCTCAACGAGGCGCAGCGCAAGGTGTTCGCCGCCGACTTCGACGAGTGCCGCATCGTCTGCGCCGATTCGAGGGCGTGCCCCGTGTGCAAGGCCCTGGAGGACAAGCAGGAGAGCGACCCGATAAGGCTCGACGAGGCGGTGCCGGGCGTGAACTTCCCGCCCCTGCATCCCTGGTGCAGGTGCAGCCACGTCCCGGCCGTCGCCGACTGGGACGAGTGGATAGACGGATACGTGGCGCGGCACGGCGGCGACGCCGTGACCCCGCCCATCGCGAAAGCTGCGAAAGGAGGGGGCCTGTGAGGAGGCTCGTATACCTGGGCGACAAGAACTGCCCGCCGTGCAGGCGGTACAAGCGCGAGGTGATGGACCCGCTCTCGGAGAAGTACCCCGGCTGCGTCGAGGTGCATCCCGAATGGGACGCGCGTTTCGCCAAGGCCGACGCGCTGATCCCCGTGAGGCAGGTGCCGACGATCATCGTCGAGAAGGACGGGAGCGAGGAGTTCCGCTTCTCCGCGATGCTCGAAGCGGCCCAGCTCGAATCGATCATCACCCACGAGGGCGACGTGCTCACCGCCGAGGCGGCTGGGGCGTAGTCGAAGCATGCGGGCGTGGCGCAACGGATAGCGCAGCGGCCTCCTAAGCCGCGCGTCCGGGTTCGAGTCCCGGCGCCCGCGCCATAGTTGAAACCAGGCATCCGACGGGGTGCCTTTTTTCATGCGTCCGAGCGTTGAAGACGTTAAAAGCCACGGAACGGGCAGGCGTGGAACCCGCTAAAAGCTACGGAGCGTGCAGGCATGGGACACGCGAAAAACCTATGGATACGGAGGATGCGATGCAAGACCAGCAGACCGATGCCGCGGAGCAGCAGCAGGGCGAAGGCCAGCAGCATGGCGAGAGCCAGGAGCAGCAGGCCGGGCAGCAGGGCGAAGCGAGGAAGTACACCGACGCCGACGTGGACGAGATCGTGAAGAAGCGCCTCGCCCGCGACAGGGCCAAGATCGAGCGCGACGTGCGCAAGCAGGTCGAGGACGAGGCGGCGGCGAAGAAGACTGAGGCGCAGAAGCTCGAGGACATGACCGAGCTGCAGAGGGCGAAGTACGAGGCCGAGAAGCTCAAGGCCGAGAAGGAGGCCCTGGAGGCCGAGCGCGACCTCGCCCAGCAGACGGCCATCGCGCGACGAGAGCTCGAGGCGGCCGACATCGTGCTCGGCGACGACCTGCTCTCGATGTTCGTCAGCTCCGACGCTGACGCGACGGGCGCGGCAATCTCCCGAATCAAGGAGATTTGGCCCAAGGCGGTCAACGAGGCCGTGCAGAAGCAGCTCCGACGCGAGCCCCCGAAAGCCGATCAGGGCAAGGGCGGCGCGTCGTTCGGCGCGGAGTTCGCGGAGAAATACAGCAAGAGCATGAACGGAGGGAAATAGATGGCCTTCAACAAGACCGAGAAGTACGGCTCGAGCGAGAACGTCCTCGAGTCCGAAGTCGGCCTCGTGGTGAAGACGAGGCAGGCGACCCAGGAAATCGCCGATTCGGGCACCAAGGTGCTCAAGGCAGGAACGCTGTTCAAGGACGACACCTACGCCAAGCAGAGCGACACGGTGAGCAAGCACCCGAACACCGAGGGCTGGTTCGAGATCGTCGACGGCGAGTTCGTCAAGAGCGCCGACAAGGACCCCGTGCCGGGCAAGGACTATTACAAGCAGACCAAGGCGGCGGCTCCCGTCGGCGTGGTCCTTGAGGACTACGACATGAAGGACTACGGCGCGTACCCCGTGGCCGTCGTCGTTCAGGGCCGCGTGAAGGCCTCCAAGGTGTCCGCCGAAGCCGCCAAGGCGAAGGACACGCTCGCCAAGCAGGGCCTCTACCTGGTGTAAGAAAGGACGGATATGAAGACTCTCTCCAACCTCGTGACCGAGCGCGAGCTGCTCGACTTCTCGCAGCATTTCGCGGTCGCCCGAAACTACATGGGCAGCGCGCTGTTCCCCGACCGCAAGACCCAGTACATCGAGCAGGAATACACGCGCTTCGTCGCGAACGGCAACCTCCCCGCCGTGGCCAAGGTCCACGCGTGGGACACCGAGGCCGCTATCGGCTCCCGCATCCCGTTCGAGAAGGTCAGCGTCGAGGAGCTGCTGATCAAGGAGAAGATCAACCTCTCCGAGAACATGGCGCGAATGACGCGCGGCATGCAGATGCAGGACGACTACCTGCGCCGCTACATCTTCGACGACGTGGCCCGCATGGCCGAGCGCGTCGTGACCCGCGCGGAGCTGGCCAAGATGCAGGCCCTCGCGACCGGCAAGCTGACCGTGCGCGAGAACGGCCTGGACTTCGAGGTCGACTACGGCGTGCCCGCCGAGAACGTCGTGAAGAGCGACTGGAGCAAGCCCGAGGCCGACATCCTCGGCGACGTGCGCAAGTGGCGACTGGCCCTCGTGGCCAACGGCAGCGCCCCCACCGTCGCCATCACCACGGAGGCCGTGATGCTGTCCATCATGACCAACAAGGCCGTGCAGAAGGCCATCTTCGGCACGGCGGGCGAGGGAACCCTGCCGACCGTCGACCAGGTGAACGCCCTGTTCGCATCGCAGTTCGGCGTGACCCTGCAGACCAACGAGCAGCGATACGGGATGCTGGCGTCCACGAAGGACGGCACCGCCATCGAGCAGCGCCGTTTCTTCCCCGAGGGCGCGTTCGTCATGACCTCCCTCGGCATGGACGGCGCGGTCGGCGCGGGCCTGTGGGGCGTGACCCCCGAGGAGGCCGAGCAGGGCGGCGCGTTCGACGAGAAGCGACAGCAGCAGTTCGTCACCGTCACCACCTGGGACACTCCCGACCCCGTCGCGACCTGGACCAAGGCGAGCGCCGTGTTCGTCCCCGTCATGCCGAACCCCTACGGCCACCTCATCGCGACCGTATCCGCCGCGGCCGAGGGCTAGGAATGGACGCGTCGGCCCTCGTCGGGAGGGTAAGGGTCAGGTACCTCGACGGCGAGCACGTCCCCGAGGACCCCGTGATCGAGGAGATGCTCGCGACCGTCCTCGACAGGCTGGCGCTCAAGGTCGGGACGAGCGACCTCCCTTCCGAGGCGGGGTCGATCGCCGTCGACGCGGCCGTCAAGGCCCTGAGGCTGCGAGGCTTCGAGGGCAGCACGTCGGAATCGGCGGCAGACGGCGGCTCGATGTCGAGCTCGTTCGTCGACGACGTGCTGGCCGCGTATTCGGACGACATAGCGCAGATGAAGAAGGCGGCGAGCCGCCCCGGAATCAAGTTCTTCAGGTGATCGGCGTGAAGTGGTACAAGGCCGCGACGTACCGTCGCGTCGAGGTCGGCAAGGACGCGACGCGCAATCCCGTCACGCGGCTGGAACCTACGGGCGAGAGCGTCCTCGTGAGGGCCGCGCCGTGGGCGCCGAAGGACGGCGGCGGCGACGGCAACCGCTACGACGAGGCGCGGCGCACGTTCGTCACCCCAGCCGCCCCGGAGCTGCTCGAAGGGGTCGCGGCCGTCGGGGTCGGCGGCTCGGTGTACGAGGTCGTGCGATTCACGCGCGGCGGCTCCATGGCCGCGCTCACGGTGGGGAGGTGCATGAGGGATGGGGCTTGAGGTTCACGGCGTGGCCGAGCTGTCTGCCGCCCTGCGCCGCCTGTCCTCCGTGCGCTTCGACGCCGTGTGCGAGAAGAACATCGCGCAGGTGTACGAGCGCGGCAAGTCGGAGGGCGGCACCCCCGTGGATACGGGCGACCTGAAGAAGTCGCTGGCCATGGTCCCAGCCGGCGAGGATTCCGAGGCGGGCTACTCGATGGAGTACGCGCCGCACGTCGAGTACGGCCACCGCACGAGGGGCGGCGGATACGTGCAGGGGCAGAGGTTCCTGGACGCCAACGTGAGGAAACAGCGCCGCATCTTCAAGAAAGACCTGGTCGCGCAGATTGAGAGGTTCGGATGATGCTCGAACGGCTGGACATAGGCGAGTTCCTAGGCCTGCTCATCGACCACGTGACGGAGCGCACGGGGATCAGGTGCTACGACTTCCCCGACAACGTGCCGTCCCCGCTCTACAGCGTCGAGCTCGACGCCGTGGAGCCGGAAAACACTAAAACCATGTTCATCGACGCGGTAAGCGTGAAGATCCACTGCGTATCGCGCGAGACGGAGCCGTATTCGAGCGCCCCCGTCCTCGCCATGGTCAAGGCGCTGCAGGAGGCCATGACGGAGGACTTGGTCCTTCCCGCGCCGTTCCTGCTCTACGGCCAGGAGTGCGAGGGCGTGAGGGCGCTCAAGCGCGACGAATCGGGCGAGGGCCACGCCGTCCTCGCCTACAGGTTCCTCGTGTGCTACGGATACCGCTGCAAGTGAGAAAGGACAAGAAATGCCCGAACAGACCACCGGCGACCTCAAGGTAGGTTGCAACTTCGACGCCACCACCGCCAAGGCGGTGCACGGCAAGAGCATCATCCTCGCCCTGTTCGCGAAGGACGGCAAGACGCTGCTCGCCGTGGCGGGCCAGCAGGGCCTCTCGTGGAGCATCGAGGCCGAGAACAGCGAGACGCAGACCAAGGACGGCACGGGCGACTGGGCCGTCCGATACGCTGGCGTCAAGTCCTGGTCCGCGTCCACCGACGGCCTCTGGGTCCCCGATGACGAGGGCCGCAAGGCGATCGTGACCGCCCTCAAGGAAGGCACGCCGCTTTGCGTCGGCATCTACGAGCGCACCGCGATCGAGAACGGCATGAAGTACGTGCCCATCCGCAAGGGCCTCGCCCTGGTATCCAGCGACGAGCTCGAGGCGCCCAGCGACGACAACGCCACCGTGTCCGTCGAGTTCGAGGGCACGGGCGAGTGCTGGTGCCGCGAGACCGCGCAGCCTTCCGACGTCGAGAAGGCGACCATCAGCATCACGAACACCCTCGCCCTCATGGAAGGCTAAAGGGAACAGACGTTCGCGCTAGACCACACGCAAGAAAGGACCGACAGTGGAAGACATCAGCACCCAGTTCGAGGCAAACGGCAAGACCTACGAGGTGAAGTACTCCTTCAAGCGCATTGAGATGTACGAGGCGAGCCATCGCCCCGTAATGGCGAGCTTCGCGCAGAACGGCGGCAGCTTCGGCCTCGCCGAGCTGCGCGACCTCGTGGCCTACGGCCTCATGGTGGAGGGCGGCGGCTACGTCTCCCCGCAGCAAGGCCGCGCAATGGCCGAGAACCTGATCGACGAGAACGGATACCTCGCGGTGTTCCAGACCGTCGCGGCCGCGCTCGAGCGAGACTGCGGTTTTTTCTTCAAGACGCAGAGCGCATAGAGGCCCTGAGGGAGCTGACCCGCTACGAGTACTTCGTGCCGGGTCGGCTCTCGCCCGAAAGGGCCAAGGCCTCGGCGATGTTCCGGAACGAGGCGGATTACGCCTATTTCGCCGCCCGTCTCGGATGGACCCCCGAACAGTACGGGAGTCTCACGCCCGTCGAGCTCGCGTTCGTCAGGAAGGAGCTCGAGACGCGCACCGTGCGGGAGTCGGAACTGCTCCAGCAGGCCGTCGAGGTCGCGGTCGCGAACGTCATGAGGAAGAAGGGCCGCAAGGCGGCGCAACTGTGGAAGAAGGCGGCGGGGGAGAGGCGCGAGCCGCCCGTCGCGAAGAAGGAGTTCGACGCCCTCAAGGCGGCGTTCGCGGGGATGGGGCGCAGGCCCCGCGCATCACAACCGAATATGAAAACTGAATAGCGAGGTGGCGGGATGGCCGACTACACCCTGAGCGCGAAGGCTACCTTCGACGGCTCCAACTTCAACAAAGGCGTGAAGGGGAGCGCGGCCGCGCTCGAAGGATTCAGGGCCAAGTCGGCGGCGGTCGCGTCTGCCGTCGGCAACATCGCCGCGGGGGCGTTCTCCAAGGCGGCGTCCGCCATCTCGTCGTCGATCGACTCGGCGGTGTCGCGCGTCGACACGTTGAACAACTTCCCCAAGGTCATGGAAGGCCTCGGGTACTCGTTCGACGCGGCGGCCGAGGCCTCGCAGAAGATGAGCGACCGCCTGTCGGGGCTCCCGACCAAGCTCGACGACATGACCTCGGGCGTCCAGCGCCTCGTGCCGTCCGTGAAGGACGTGGGCAGGGCGACCGACATCATGCTCGCGTTCAACGACGCGGTTCTCGCCGGCGCGGCCCCCGTCGAGGTCCAGGGCGCGGCCCTCGAGCAGTTCTCGCAGGGCGTGGCCAAGGGCAAATTCGAGCTCGAGGAATGGCGCTCGATCTGCACGGCGATGCCCGGCCAGATGGACCAGATGGCCAAGTCGATGCTCGGCGCGAGCGCGGGGCAGCAGGACCTTTACGAGGCCCTGAAGAACGGCAACGCGTCGATGCAGGACTTCCTCGACACCCTCGTGCGGCTCGACGCGGAGGGCGGCGAAGGGTTCGCGAGCTTCCAGCAGCAGGCCGAGACGGGCGCGGCCGGCATCGGGACGGCCATGGCCAACGCCAAGAACGCCGTCACGAAGGGCGTGGCCGGAATCATCCAGGCCCTAGGCGCGGAGAACATCGTGGCCGTGATCGACGGCGCGAAGTCCCGAATAACGGAGGCGTTCGGGGCCGTTGCCGACGGCATCGAGACGTTCAAGGCCAGGATGGAGCTCAACGGCGCGTCGCAGGAGCTCGCAGACGCGCTCGCGGGAATCTCCCAGGCGGCTTCTGACGCGGGGGCCGCGATAGGCGGCATCGTCGGCGCGATACTCGGCGTTCCCGCCGGCACGGACCCGGCGATAGCCGCGGCGGACGCGCTCAAGGCCGCGCTCGACGCCGCCAGGCCCGTCATAGACGCGGTGAAGGACGCGATGGCGTGGCTCAAGGACAACGCCGCCAACGCCGCGCCGTTCGTCGCTGCGCTCGCGGCCGGGTTCCTCGCGTTCAGGGTCGTGCAGGGCGTGGCCGGGTTCGTCTCGTCGTTCTCCGACGCCCTCGGAGGGCTCCCCGCCATGGCGGAGCCCGCGACTTCCGCGATGGGCAAGGTCGGAGGCGCGGCTTCCATGAGCGCGACGCAGATCATCGCGCTGGGCGGCGCGGTCGCCCTCGTCGGCGCGGGCGTCCTGCTCGCCGCCGGAGGATTGACGCTGCTCGCGTTCTCCGCGATCCAGCTCGCCGCAGCGGGCCCAGGGGCGGTGTTCGCGATGGTCGGCCTGGTCGCGGCGATAGGGGCGCTCGCATGGGGCGCGTCGGCCGTCGGCCCCGCGCTCACGGCGGGCGCGGTCGGAATCGCCGCGTTCGGCGCGGCCGTGCTCATGGTCGGTGCCGGAATCGGCCTCGCGTGCGCAGGCATGTCCCTCCTGGCGGCTCAGCTCCCCGTCATATCGGAGCACGGAGCGTCTGCGGCGGTCGGGATGGCCGCGCTCGGGGCGGGGCTCCTGGCGTTCGCCCCCGGCGCGCTTCTCGCCGGAGCGGCCGTGGCCGTTCTCGGAGTGGGAATGGCTGCAGCGGCCGTCGGCGTCGCGGCCGTAGCCGTCGCCGTCGTTGCGGCAGCGGCCGCTGTCGCGCTGTTCGGAGCGGCCCTTATGGTGGCGGGCGCGGGATGCGCGGTCGTGTCGGCGTTTCTCCCCGCCATAGCGGCGTCGGGGGCCGCGGCCGGCGCGTCCCTGGCGGTCCTCGCCGCTGGCATGGCCGTCCTCGGCGCGGGGTCGCTCGTCGCCGGAGCGGGAATCGCGGTGCTGGGAGCCGGCCTTGTCGTCGCCGCCGCCGGCATGGTCGTGTTCGGCGCGGCCGTCACCGTCGCGGCCGCGGGAGTTACGCTCCTCGGCGCGGGTATGGCGGTGCTCGCCGCAGCCACGATGATGCTCGCGGCCGGCGTGATGGTCGCCGCGACGGGAATGACCGCGATGGCGTCGGCCCTTCCGACGATCGCCTCGGCCGCTCCTGGCGCGGCAGCGGGCCTTACGGCGTTCGCGGCCGCAGCGGTCGCCGCGCTCGGAGGGCTCACGGCCGGCGCTCCCGCCCTCGCAGCCTACGCCGCCGCGGCCGTCGCCGCAGCCGCCGGCGTCACGGCGTCGGCAGCGGGGACGATGATGCTCGCATCGGGCCTCATGGTCGTCGCCGCCGCGTCCCCCGCGGCCGCGTCCGGGCTCTCGGCCCTCGCTTCGGCGGCGGCATCGGCCGCACCCGTCCTCGCCGCCTCGGCCCCGTCGCTGCTCGCGGCGTCGGCCGCTTCGGCCCAGGCCGCTTCGGGATTCGCGGTAGCCGCCGCCTCCGCCGCCGTCCTCGCGGCATCGTTCGCGTCGGCATCCGTCTCCGCGGCTGCCATGGCGGCGGCGTTCGCGGCCGCGTCAGCGTCCGTCTCCGCCGGGATGGCGGCGGCGACCGCATCCGTCGCGGCGTTCGTCGCGGCCGCTTCTGCGGCGTTCGCGGCCCTCGTGGTCGCCGTGCAGGCGGCAATGGCCGCGTTCACGCGCGAGATGTCACAGCAGTCCGTGCTGGCGATGCAGATGTTCGTCAACGCGATCAAGGCGGGGGCGAATCAAGCCGTCGCCGTCGTGTCGGCCCTTCCTGGCAGGATACGCGGCGCGCTCGGAAACCTCTCGGGCATGCTCGTGCCGTCCGGCCGCGCCCTCATCGGAGGGTTCGCGGCCGGCATCAGGTCTGGCTTCTCGCAGGCCATCGCGGCGGCGCAGTCGGGCATGGCGCAGCTCCGCGCCTACTTCCCGTTCTCGCCCGCAAAGAAGGGCCCGTTCTCGGGACGCGGCTACACCACGTACTCCGGTGCCGCCCTCATTGGCGGATTCGCCGAGGGCATGGAGAGCAACGCCGGCGCCCCGCTAGAGGCGATGGACAGAATCGGCAAGGCCGTCAGCGAGAGCGCCTGGGAGCACGGATACCACGCCGCGGTCGACTACAGCGACGGCCTCGCGTCGGGCTTCCAGGAATCGGCTCCCGCCGTCGAGCAGGCGGCGGAAGACGCCGACGCCGAGTTCCAGAAGTACGTCGACGACATGATCGCGGGATACCGCGAGAGGTCGCATGAGGCGAAGAAGGTATCGACGGAGCTCGCCGAGGCCCTTTGGGGGCCGTTCGCGCAGTCCGTCGTGGCCATCGAGAAGACGCGCCCCGAGCTCGGAGGCGTGTATGACTCCATGAAGAAGCTCGAGGCTGCGGGATACACGCTCGACGAGTACGCCGACAGGCTCGGAAAGGTCTCGAGCGGCGCGGAGGAGGCCGACGACGAGTTCTCCGCGCTCAGGGACAGCATCGGCTCCACGGTCGCCGAGATGCGCGAGTGGAACTCGATGTACAAGCTCAAGGACGACCTCGTGAACGACATGTCCGCGGCCGAGAGCTGGAGCGGCTCGCTCTCCAAGCTGTTCGCCAAGACGGGCGTGAAGTACAGCAAGGCGTTCGTCGACCGCATCGTGGAGGGCGGCGAGGACTACCGCGAGGCGGTCGCGCAGATGGCCGACATGAGCGAGCAGGAAGTCCAGAAGATGGTCGACTGCTTCGACGACCTCGCCAGGGCCGAGCGCGAGCAGGAGATCAACCAGCGGTCGCTCTACGTCAATTCGCTCAAGTACCTCGACACCACCAAGCCGCAGGACTGGCTGCTCGACTTCCGCGAGACGTGCCTCGACGTCAAGGAGGCCGTCTATTCGGACGCCGGGCTTTCCAAGGCGTTCGAGATGGCGGGCTACTCGATCGAGCAGTGCGCGAGCGACATTCGCGGCATGAACGTGACCATGGACGACTTCGTGTCGGGCGTGCAGGGGTTCGTTGCCGACGTGTCGAACGGCTTCGACCAGATGACCAAGCACGGCAAGACCTCCCTCGACGAGTGGGAGAGGAACATGCGCCTGAACATGGCCGAATCCAAGGCGTATTCCGAGAACCTGCAGAGCGTCTTCGCGAAGATCCCCGAGAGCATCGACAGCGAGGCCTTCAGGAAGGCCGTATACGAGGGCGGCTTCGACAAATGGGGGCAGGTCATGGCCGACATGGCCGGGAAGTCTGCCGACCAGATAGCCGACTACGTGAAGCTGTTCAACGAGTCCATGTTCGAGGGGCAGCAGTCGGCGCTCGAGCAGTTCCAGGCGCTATCGCCCGGCGACAAGGTTGTCAACTCGCTCGTCGAGGGCATCAAGGCGGGCAAGGACCAGATAGCCGAATCCATGGGACAGGCGCTAGACGAGGGCGTGATGCTTCTCGCCGAGAACTCCGAAGCACTTGCGGAGCCGATGGGCCAGGCCATATCGCAGGCCATCGCGAGCGGGACGGTCGCCGAGAGCGCGGCCGTAGCCGTCTCGACCCTCGCCGCCAAGATGGGCGAGGGCTTCGCCGCGAACGCCGGGCCGGTCAATGCCGGAGTGTCGGCCGCGATGGAGAGCGGCCTGGACGCGGCCGGCTCGTTCGAGGCCGCGTTCTTCGACGTCGGAGCCATGGCGTCGAACGGAATCGCCGCCGGCATCAGCAGCCGTATCGACGCCATAGCGTCGGCCGCTGCGTCGGTCGTGAGGGCCGCCATCGCGGCGGCGCAGGCCGAAGCGGCCATCGCGTCTCCCTCGAAGGTCATGCGCGACGAGGTCGGCGCGATGCTCCCGGCCGGCATGGCCGTCGGCATCGAGCGCGACGGCAAGTACGCGGTCGCGGCCATGGAGGGCGTTGCCGAGGGCGTCGTGGGAGCGGCCGAAGGCACCGCCCTAGGCTTCGCCCCGGCGGGCGGCTACGGGTTCAGGCTCGGGGCGCAGGTCGCCGGCGGGTACGGAAAGGACGCCGGCTACAGGCACTACGACGGCGACGTGTACAACATCACCGTGCGCGACGACCGCGACATCGACGCGCTGCAGCGCGCGATGAACAGGAACAACGACAAGAAGATGAGGGCGGAGGGCCTGGCATGAGTTCGATGATCTACGACGGGCACGACTTCTCGGACGACCTCATGATCGAGGGCATACGCCGCCCGGTCATGGCCGACGTGGACGTGAGAGCCGACGACAGGTCGGGCGACGGCTCGCGCATATCGTCCGTGAGGCTCGAGGCCCTCACCATCGACGTCGACGTGAGAATCTACAGGCCGTTCGAGGAAATGGGCACGCGCGAGGGGTTCGAGAGGGCGCGGAGGATGCTGCAAAGGCGGCTGTTCCGCCGATCGCCCTGCAAGCTCGTGCTCCCCGACGCGCCCGACCTGTACAACATGGCCGTCCTAGACGGCTCCACCGACCTCGAGCGCATCGCGTGGAGCGCGACGGGCACGCTCTCGTTCTTCTGCGCCGACCCCGTGACCTACGGGGCGCTCAGGGAGAGGAAGGGCAAGGCCGGCGCTCCCATGCTCGTCAACGTGGGCGGCACGCTCCCGGCCAGGCCCGTTATCAGGGCGCAGGCGAACGGCTCCGGTCTGTCCGTCGAATCGGACGGCGCGACCATGCGCCTGATCGGCGGCGGCAGCGGCGAGGCGGTCATAGACTGCGCGGCGCACTCCTGCTCCGTGGGCGATAGGCCAGCGATGCTCGACGCGCTCGACGACTACGCCGAATGGGAGCCCGGCGTGCACGAGGTCAGGTGCGCCGTCCCGTTCTCCGTCGAATGGAGGGAGCTTTGGCTGTGAGGTTCATGGTCTTCGACCGATGGGGCGGCTACCAGCACGACCTCGCGGACGCGTCCGCGGCCGTGCACAGACAGCAGGTCAACAGCACCGACGAGCTTGACGTGTCCGCGAACGTGCCGCTCTCCAAGGGCGACCGCATCCTGTGGAACGACGGCGAATGGCACGAGCACGTGGTCAACGAGCTCGACCAGGAGCACTCCGACGGCCAGACGATGGCCTACGTCTGCGAATCGTCGCTGCAATGGCTCAGGTACAGGAAGATACGCCTTTTCTCGATGAAGAACGTGACCGCCGCCGAGGCCCTGTCGCACGTCCTCGAGGGGACGGTGTGGGGCGTCGGCGAGGTGGACGATTTCGGGCGGCGCGACCTCGTGCTCGAGCAGACCGACGTGTACAAGGCGATTCTGGAGATAGCCGGCACCTGGGGATGCGAGATACGCGCCGACGTCGGCGTGACGCACACGGGCGTGAACATGCGCTCGGTGAGCCTGGTGAAGCGCGTCGGCGCATCGCGCGGCGTGCGCTTCGAGTATGGACGCGACATCGAGGGCATCGAGAAGACCATCCTATCGGACGACGTCATAACGGCCTGCTACGGGTACGGGTGCAGCCTCGACGGCGAGACGGACGGCGTGAAGAACCGCCTGTGGGTGTACGTCGAGGGCACGGAAGAGCAGAAGAACAGATGGGGCCAGTCCGACGGCAAGGGCGGCAGGGTCCACTCCGAGGGGTCTTTCGAGGACTCGCAGATCAAGGACAAGGCGGAGCTTGAGAAAAAGACGCGCGAATACCTCGCGACGCACTCCGCGCCGTCGGTGTCGTACAAGGTCAAGGGAGTGCCGGCGATGCAGATGCGCGGCGTGAGGCTCGGCGATTCCGTTCAGGTGGTCGACCGCGAGTTCGTCCCCGAGCTGAGGATAGAGGCGCGCGTCGGCGAGCTGCGGCGCGACCTGCTTACGGGCGAGACGAAGGAGTGCTCCTTCGGAACCGTCGCGTCGGTGCTTCCGGACGTGCTGACGAGGATCTACCGCCAGGTGTCCGCCGTGGCGCCGGCCGTCGGAGCCGCCGAGAGCGCGGCTAGCCTCGCTGCCGCCGCCGACGAGAAGGCGACAAACGCCGACAAGAAGGCGAGCGACATCGGGAAGATGCTCACGGACGGCCAGCTGTCGATAGGCGGCTCCGTCTTGAAGGTCGAGAAGGGAAAGATATTCCTGGACGACAGGGAACTTGCATTGAAGGGGGTGTAGCGGTGCTTTTCGTCGATTTCGACAAATCGCTCCCGGAGGCCGGGCCGATCGCGGCCAGGGTCGGAGAGGCGGGACGCGTCGTATCCGCGACGGTTCTGGACATGGGCGAGCCCGTGGACCTCACGGGCTCCTCCGCCCGTTTCGTCGCGCCGTACGGCGAATCGGCCGTAGAGTCGCCGTGCTCGGTCGAGGGGTGCGTGGCGTCGTGGCCGATGCCCTGTTTCTCCGAGCCGGGGCGTTTCTTCGGATACGTCGAGGTATCGAAGGGCGAGACGGTTGCGACGACGCACGACATAGCGGTCGCGGTCAGCGAGGGGGCGGCATGAACGCGGTGAATCTGTATCTCGACCTGTCTAAGGAACCCTGCGAGACGCAGGCCGTATACATCCGCCAAGGCGAGCGCAACGCGACCACGCTGCACGTCGATATGTACGACAACGGCGAGCCGGTGGACCTGTCCGGGTACCGCGTCATGTTCGAGATGCGGCACCCGCGCGGCGCGCTCTTGTCCGACGAGGTGAAGGGCGCGGCGGGGACGTCGCTCGATTACGTGCTGCCCGAAGCCGCCGCCACGGAGACCGGCGTGGCCGGCGTGGCGTACTTCGCGCTGAAAGACAAGGCCGGCGCGGAGGCGACGAGCGCGACGCTCTACGCGACCACGCAGGCGTTCGCGGTCGTGATTCTGCCGAACGCCCAAGGGGACAAGAACGCGGTCGCCGAGGCCTACAGCAGCGAAATCGAAGCGATGCTGAAATGGTGCCGCGACGAGTTCGCCAAGGCCGAGGCCGACCGCACGGCGAAGAACGACGCCGCCGTGGCAAAGGCCGAAGCCGCCGCGAAGAACGCCAACGATGCGGCCGACCTGGTGCACCAGGCCTTGCAAGGCGAGTTGGGCGCGATATTCGACGGCTACCTGGACGGCAAGAAGGATAAGCCGGGCGGCTTCGTCAGCCACGACAAGTACGATGCGGCCTGGATGAGCGATGCCGAATTTATCGCGTACGTGACGGGAGGTGGCGCGTAATGGCGGGCGAGAACAAGCGGCCGTCGGCCGCGTCAAACGTCAAGGCGCTGGTGACGCAGCCGGCCGGCCTGAAGTTCATGCGCAAGAACATGGGCCTGGGAGACACCCTGGGCGCGTTGCCCGTCGCCAACGGCGGCACGGGCTGCACGGACGCGGATGGAATCAAGAGACTGGTATTGCAGTATCCGACCGATGCGGAGCTGTTGGAATACCTTGGATTGAAATAAGGAGGGCGTATGTTGACCGGAAACGAGCCTGTCAGCGCGGGGAACCTGAAGGCCGCGCTCGGCGGCATGGGCCGCGTGCTGTCCATCACGTCGGGCAGCGCGGCGGGAAGCCAGAAAGGAGACGTCACGATGACCGGCGCCGCAACGATATCGAACCTCGGGGGGGGGTCTGACTTCGCCGCGTCTCAAAACGCGTTGGCATGCAGCGTCGAGGGCGATTACTCGATAACGGCGACGGCGTGCCTCGGCCTGCTTGGTAATTCTGACGGCAACGCGAGGGCGGACGCGACGATGCGCATCACCCGCGGCTCCGTCGTTGCGGAGATTCCCATCGCGTCGATTTTCGCGAGCAAGGCGGAGGGCAGCACGCCGAACAAGACGAAGACGGCCTCTGTCGGATACAGGGCGCATCTCAAAATAGGCGACAAGATAGAGTTCGTCTATTTCTACAAGACGTCTTCGGGATCCGGCTCTTACTACTCCGAGGTCGAGTTGAGGGCCGGGTACTGCATAGAGAGAACGAAATAGAGGGCCGCGCGCCCTCGGGAAGGGGGCGCATATGCTCACGGGAAACGAGCCGGTTTCGGCCGGGAATCTGAGGGCGATAGTCGGGGCGCATGCCCGGAAGACCGGCATGCTGAAGGCGGGGGAGGCGTCGGCGAGGATCGCGGAAAGCTCGGGCATGAGCGCCGAGGCGGCCGTGGGAATCGCGGGCAAGTTCCCGTCGGTCGGGTTCTCGCTGAAAGGCGGCGCGATAGTGCCGGACGTGCCCGGCGTATACGCCGTGTCCGTCGAAATGTCGGGAAGCGCCAACAGGGTCGAAGGCCAATCGAGCGATATCGCGTGGTTCGGCGGGCTTTCGGTCGGCGGCGCGAAAATCGACTTCGGCAATACGTCCAAAGAAAGCTCATCGTTTTTCGCGAGCTTTGCGGGGAACGTGCCGATCGACGAAAGCGGCCTGAAGATCCTGGTGTGCGGGAAATCGACCGCGTATTACGAAGTCAACTTCGGCCACGAAATAAAACTGAACAACCTCAAGGTGTCAATCGTCGAAATCTAAGGAGGTCAACATGCCAGAAAAAGCCACGGGGGGGGGCGCTTCATCGCGTCCGCCCAGAACATCAAGGCGATGCTGGAGGACGGCGACGTGCTGCGCATGATTAGGCGGCGCATGGGCCTCGGCGACACGCTCGGCGCGCTGCCGCCGGAGTGCGGGGGCACGGGGGCGACGTCGGCCGCGCAGGGCGTCGGCCAGCGAATCGAGCGCGAGGTGTGGCCGAAAGGCATATCCGACAGGGCAGTCAGGGCCGTGCTTCCGGGCGTCAAGGTCATCGAGCAACTGGCGTTCGACGGCTGCGCGACGCTGCGCGAAGTGGATATGCCCGACGTGGAGACGATCGGTTCAAGCGCGTTTTCCAACTGCAAGGCCCTAGCGAAGGCGCCCATACCTTCGACCGCCACGGTGGAATCGCACGCGTTCAACTACTGCGAATCTCTTGCGGCCATCGAAATCGAGCCGGGCGCGACGTTCAAAAGCTACTGTTTCGCGAACTGCACCGCCGTCCGCTTCGCGTCGTTCCCCGGCGGCTGCACGTTCAAGGGGTCGGACATCTTCAACGGATGCCCCGACCTGCGCGAGGTGTCGTTCGGAGGACCCGGCGGCGTCACGCATTTCGCGCACCAGACGAACGACGGCGTGCTCGGAAAGAACATCCAGAACGGCGGGAAGCTGGTCGTGCGCTTCGCGGGCGACGTCAAATGCAACAGCGGCGTCGTCGTCGGCATCGGGCGCGCGAACGTGTCCATGGCCTTCGACCTGACGGGCTGCTCGTCGTGGTCGGGCGGAGGCTCGATCGCGAAGACGTACATGACCGATTCGGCGGGGACGCTGTACATGTGGGTGCCGTCCACGCTGGCGAGAACCGGCACGGCTCCGCTGGTGTCCACGTCCATGAGCAGGGCGAACACGTCTGCGAAAGTGTTCTGCGAGGCCGCGAAGAAGCCCGACGGATGGAATGCCGACATCGCCGACGGCCCCATGACGGAAATCACCTGGGGCGCGACATACGAGCAGTTCAAGCAGGCCGCTGGAATCTAAGGAGGAAAACATGCTGCTGAACGGAACCAACCTGATCAGCTACGCCGAGCGCGCGGACGAATGCGAGTTCGTGCTTTCGGGCACGACGCTTGACGCCGCGCTCGACCTCGCCAAGTCCCCGCTGGTGGTGACCGCCGGGGGCAAGGAAGTGGTGCGCTTCGAGGGCTACGCCGCCGCGAGCGTGTCCCTGCAGGGCGAGCACGTGAAGCTTCGCTGCGTGCGCAAGCTGGACGAGTCCACCGCCGACGCCATCCGGGCGCTCGAAGTCAACGTGTCCACGGCGGCGGCGTGCGCGGCGGACGCGAAGAAGGCGGCGAAGGACGCGCAGGACGCCGCCGACAGCGCGAACGAATCGGCCACGACCGCCACGCTCGCCCTGGCAGACCTCGGCGAGACGGCCGGCACGGTGGCGAACGCCGCCGCCGAGCTGGGCGTCATGACGGCGACCGGCATGGAGTCGGTCGCGGAACTTGGAGCCACCGTGGCGGCGCTGCAGGAGCGCGTGGCCGCGTTGGAAGCGAAATAGTCGAACAAGGAGGAAGCGAAATGGCAAAGCTTTACTACACGCTCGTTAAGGCCGGCACGTGGAAAATCGAGCAGGTGCCGAGCTTGTGGAAGTCGGAAGTCGAACGCATGCTCGCGGCCGACCAGGCGGCGTAAATGGAGCCGGGCAGCGAGTTCTGGGCCTCGGTCGGCCAGTCCGTGGCCCACTCGTCCGGCGAATGGGTGGTCGGCGTGGCGGGCATCGTGGCGCTGGCGTTCGTGGTCGGCAAGTACGTGCTGCCGGTGTGGCGGGACGCGAAGCGCGCGGCTTCGGAGATCGACAAGCGCAGGCTGGAGCTGGACGTCAAATCGCAGGCCGACGAGGATGCGCAGGCGCGCGACCGCATCAGGCTCACCGAAAGGCAGCTGGAGATACAGGCGGGCCAGACGCGCGCCATCGAGGCGCTGACGGCTCAGACCACGGCCTTGAACGCCGCGCTGGACACGAGCCGGGCCAATTCGGCGCACATGGGCCAGCGCGTGAGCGCGATCGACGAGCGCACCACGCGCATCGAGGCGGGCGTGGCCGAGATCATCGACATAGCCAAGGCCCGAGAGTAGGCACGGCGGGGGCGTTCGCGCTCCCGCTTTTCGTTAGGAGGTCCATCATGGACGAAGAAACCGACATCACGCAGGCGCCGGCGTACTGGCTCCCGGGCGAGGTGTACACGGCCCTCAAATGGGTCGGCCTCGCCGCCTTGCCCACGCTTTCGTGGGTGTACCAGGCGCTCGCGGCGGTCTGGGGCCTTCCGCTCGCCAACGAGGTGAGCGCGACGCTGGGCATCATGGGCACGTGCGTGGCCGTCTTGATCGGCGCAAGCAGCCTCGCCGCCGCGAAGGGGCAGCGATGATGCTGCTCCTGGTCGCGGGGCACGGCGCGGGGGATAGCGGCGCGGTGGGCGGCGGCTACACCGAGGCCGAGCGCGTGCGCCACCTCGCCGCGCGCATCAAGGCCCTCGGAGGCGATTCCGTGGTCGTGGGGAACATCGACGTGAACTGGTACGCGAGCGGATGGATGAACCGCGCGCACGTTCCGGCGGGCGCGCAGGTGCTCGAGCTGCACATGGACAGCGCGGGGGCCGGGGCGCGGGGAGGCCACGTCGAGATCAAGCAGGGCTTCGCGCCCGACGCGTACGACGCCGCGCTCGCGGAGTTCGTCTCGTGGATGTTCCCCGGCAGGGCGCAGAAGATAAGGCCGCGAAGCGACCTGAAGAACATGAACGACGCCGCCGCGAACGGGATAAGCTACAGGCTGCTCGAATGCTGCTTCATCAGCAACCCGGGCGACCTCGCGAAGTTCAACGAGCGTACCGACGAGCTGGCGCGCGGCATACTCGCCGCGTTCGGCATCGAAGCGAAAGGGGATGGCATGGCTGCACCTGCCGATGTGTGGGGATACCGATACGGAGACAGCGACAACTGCTTCAACGCGCTGCACAACGCGAGCCGCGAGGTGCTGCGAACGGACGACCCGAGCGGGCGGGGGATGAACCTCACGACGCACGAGCACGTCAAGTGGATCGCAGCCAAGCAGGCTGACATGGCGGCGCGCCTTGAGCGCATCGAGGCGTTGTTGACGCAATCCGGACAAAAGCCAGACGAAATCTAGACGCGTCCGGAACGTTTCCGGACGCGTCTATAAACTAACCGGGGAGCCGGGTACACTACGAAGACGGGGGGCGCTGCGTGCGCCCCCCGTCTTTTCTAGTTTTTCGTGTCTTCTGGCCACTTCAGGCCGAGCAGGTCAAGAAGCCGCTGCATCGCCTCTTCCTTCGTCCTTCCGTCGGCGGCTTCCATGATCAAGAACCGCTGCATCTCTTCTTTGGTCATTTCCTCGAACTCCTTCTCGTCCATGGCCAGGCTCCTTTCCCTTGGCCGTTGATATAATTATACCCTATATCAACGGCATTGTATAGAGTATAACTATACAGTATTTCTTCTCATGTCTTCTTCTGCGAGTCTCTTCAGGTACCCCGAAGCCGATCCATCCTGCGACTTTACCCATTCGTAAATATCGGATTCGTTCGGCGAGAATTTGACGCTCACCTGCTTCATCTTCTCGCGCTGGTATTTCGCGCTCGCCCTTTTTTGAGCATCCGTGACCATGGGGTGTTCCTCCTTGCGTCGTATTCATGGACGCGCCCTATTGGCGGCCGCTGGCTTCTGTGTCGCGCTCGTACTCTCTGCGAATCAGGTCGCGGACCCATGACCCGCGGTACCCGTTCGCAGTCATCCAGTCGAACACGTCGCGGTCGGCTGGATAGAACCTAACATTCACCGTGGCTACGTTCGCCGCCCTGTACTTGGCCGTGGCGCGCTTCTGCGCATCGCCGTCTTTCATCGCGCCCCCTTTCGGTGGTATAGTCTCCCGTGTCGGGAGGCAGCGCCCGGCGGCTTGTCGGCCGTTGATCGGCCGTGGATTGAAATAGTTTGCTTAACATGCGCGAAACGTCGCGGCCCCGGCCGCGTTGATAGGGCATCGAGAAGCCGCTGCCGGGGGAGGGCTTCGGCCCTCCCTTTTCTATATGCGGCGGGTCTTGCCGTCCTCGCCGGCGCGATACTTAAGCTCGACGCCGCGCCCCTCGCAGATCGTCAGGGTCGTCTCGGTGCCGGCCATGTCGCACAATGCGCCCGACGGCCCCTGCACCAGGATTTCCCCGTATTTGTTCTCAGCGATGCCCCACCCTTCGGGGAGCTCGACGACGAAGTGGTCGTCCCAGTCGCACCATCCGATGCGCTCGGGCGGCAGCTCTCCGTCGAACTCGCCGACTACGATCCAGAACGGATCGAGGCCGAATTTCTTTCGGTCCGAATTATTGTGTCTCTTGACCGTGATTTTCATGCCGACTCCTTTCTTCGGTGGCTTAACTATATGGCATATCCCCCATAAAGTCAAGCAAAAAACTATTGACTATGCCCCCCAAGGGGGCATATACTAAGGCTGTCAGGTAAGGGCATGAGGCCCTTTGAAGATCCGAGCCAAGGGGGCATGAAATGGGTTTCGATATGAACTCGGGCTATTCCGGCTGGTCGATGAGCAAGAACGCCGTCGCAGCCTACCATGACGGCGAGATGCCGAAGAGCAAGTGGACCAAGAAGGCCATCCTCGCCGCTCTCGAAAGCTACTGCGACGAGTACGACCTCGTATTCGCCGTGCCGAAGGGCACCAAGGCCGAGCTGTTCGACCGCTTCGTCGAGTACAAGAGCTGGCATCATACTTCCAAGTTTTGCAACTGCACCGACTTCTACGGCATCGACGAAGATGCCGCAGACGAGGCGTTCCCGCCCATGACAGACGAGCAGGTCGAGGCGCGAGACGCCGCCCGCCGCGCCGAGCGCGAACGCGCAGAGGCCGAACGCCGCGCCGCCATCGAAGCGGCCGAGGCGAAAGCCGCCGCAGAGGCGGCATGGGCCGCAGAGCGCGGCTACGAGCGCCGCAGCGTGCTCCATTACGCCGAGCTGCATCCCGAAGAGTGCGAAACCGTCGTCAACCGCAAGGGCGAGCCGATCGTGCGCATCGTCCACGGCGAGCAGACCTACGTTTACGAGATGGCCAAGGCCGGCTCGATCATCGTGTGGTGGTGGGCCGACGAATGGAAGGAGAACTAGATGGGCATGTCCGCAGAGTTCAGGGCGAGGCGCGAGAGGTGCGGCCTCATGCAATGCGACGTCGCCGACGCGTGCGGCGTCAACATCAAGACCGTCAAGCGATGGGAGAACCCCGACTGGGGCGACGCCCCCGCCGACGCGTGGGCGTTTCTCGAAGCCGTCGAGGGCGCCCGCAGGGCGGTCGTGAAGCAGGCCGAAGATGTCGCGCTCCGATACGGCGAGCGCGGCGCGGTCCAGCTCACCTATTACAGGACCCAGGAGCAGTTCGACGAGTTCGGCCGCGACGAGGGGCCGTTCGGCGTGGCGAACGCGAACGCCATCGCCGTCGCCGACCGCCTCGAAAGCATGGGCTTCGATGTCGCGTGGGCCTATCCTGACGACCGCGACAACGTGTACCACGGCGGCGGCGTCGCGTACGTCGTGACGGCGCGCGAGCGCGTGCTTCGCCTGGTCGACGGCGACATCAGGGAAATGGACGTCAATCCGTATGCGGATCCAGATGTCGTGTACGACGGCCACGACCTCGAAGAGGCCCGCGCGGCCGTCGCCGAGTTCGTCGCCGATAACCCGTGCGAGTTCGAGGAGCAGGGCCTTTCGGCCGTCGTCTCGTACCATGACCTCGACGGCGTGGCGATTGACGGCGAAGACGAGGCCGAATCGTGCCCCGAGCTGTGTGCGACGACGCTGAACCCCGAGGCAAGGGGGCTGCTCGAACGGTACGCCGACGCCGTTGACGAGATAGCCGACGAGCTGGGCTGGTAGCAGAATTAATCGAACAGCAGAGAAAAGAGCCGCCCTTCACGGGCGGCTCTTTTTAGCTATCACTAGACCACCTGTGTTCTCGTCGTGATCGCCATCGTCGCGATCACGTTGTTCAGGCCCAAGATCGAGGAGCTGTGGAATGCGATCGCGAACGGAATCAACGGGCTGTAACGCGGTTCCGTGCGGGCATCCAGGGCGCCCTTGCGCGGCGAAGGGCCAAGGAACGGTCGAATATGCGCTGGTCACCGCTGCGTTCATAGCGGTGGTCATCGCCCTCGGCGCGCTGTGGCGGTTTCTTTCCGAAGGCGGGTTCGCCGCGTATGCGACGGAGTCGTTGACGCATAGGCTCATGAGGGGAGTGTCCGACCTTGTGCTGTTCTAGGAAAAGGGGCGCAGGCGGCTCCTGCGCGCCTCTGCGCCGACAGGCGACGGCGGCGTGCGCGCCTTCGCCGGGCCAGGCGAGCGTCGAGGCGGCGTTTCTGGCTCCCGTCCTGCTGATGTTGTTCTTGGTGCTGCTGCAGCCGGCGATCGTGCTCTACGACAGGGCAGTCATGGAGGCGGCGGCTTCGCAGGGGTGCCGCCTGCTCGAGACGAGGGGGTCGCAAAGCGATGTCGAGGTGCGAGCGTATATCGAGCGCCGTCTTGAAGCCGTGCCCGCCATCGACGCGTTCCATGCAGGGGAATGGACCGTCGAATTCGCGGGAACGCAGGCCGACGAAACGGTATCGGTGTCGATCGGGCATTCGCTCAAGCCCCTTCCGTTGCTGGGCGCGGCCATGGGTTTCGCGGGCATGCTCGACGGCCGCGGGCTGTATCGCCAAGAGGCGTCGTGCGTCGCCGAAACGAAAGACGCATGGCTTTCGAATTCGGAGCGCGGATGCGACCCCGAGGCGTGGATACGACGTTGGGACGAGAAGGTCTGATTGCGGAAGGGGGCGTTATGGGCGACGGACCTGCTGAAAAGAAGCGGCGTTTCGTGACGGACGGATTCGCGCGTCGCGACGGATTCACGACGTTCGGCACGGCGGTGGCCCTTCTGACGGCCTGCGCCCTTGCGTTCGCGTGCGTCTGGACGGTTCGCAACCAGTCACGCGCGGCGGGCGTGCAGGCGACGGCCGATGCCGCGGCGTTGGCGGCTCAAAACGAAGTGGCCGAATTCGTCATAGCGGTCCGTATGGCCGACTCGGCGTTGCTGAGCATGTCGTTGACGGGATTGTCGCTGGTCGGCGTGGGAACGGCATGCTGCTGCGCGCCGCCGACGGCGGCTTCGGGCAAGGCGTTGATAGGAACGGGAAAGCGCATTCTCGAAAAGCGCGACGAAATGGCGCGCACGGCGAAGGAACTGCTTTCCGCCGCCCAAGACGCCTTGCCGGCAGCGGCTCAGGTTCATGCGCAGGCCGTCATGCAGGAGAACGCGGATTCGCTCGGGGCGCGCGCGGTCGGCCTTGTCGAGTTGGTCCCGCAGACGGGCGAGCCTCTCGAGGTGGGTGAGTCGTCCGCCGCAGGCGCGGCCGATGCGGCGCTCGATGCGAGCGAGGGCATCGCCGCTGCGGCGCAGGAATCCGAGCAGGCGCGAAGCGATGCCCAGGCTGCGCTCGAGAAAGGCTTCGATCACGATTGCGGCAATGCTCCCGGGTATTGCATGTACGAACGCGCCGATACGGTGGCGGGCCTTCCGCCTTCCGAAAATCCGCTCTATCACAGCGTGAACGCGTGGTCGTTCAAGGTGGCGCTCGAGCGCGCGCAGGCGTATTACCCGCATCGCGCCGCAACCGAAGCCCCCGCCGACGGCAGCGTCGAGGAACAGGCCCGCAGCGCGTTGCGCAAGCGATTCTACGAATTCGCCGCCGACGAGGTGGTGAAGGGAAGGGCTGCCGACGACGGGGCGTCGGTTCCCGATATCCGTTTTCCGCTTCTTCCGAAGAACACGGCGGAGATGAAAGAGACCGAGCTCTACACCGAGGCTGTCTATCCTGCGGCGGGCGGATGCCTGCATGCGTGGGACGGGTGTCCGGGCGCCGCTTCGGGCATCGAAGGGCGCGGCTCTCTCGCCCAGCAGGATGCGGGGGCATACGGAGTGTGTGCGACGTGCGGCTTCGATGCGGCGTCGCTCGGCAAGGTGGCCGCCGCGTCGTCGGCGATCGAGAACGGTTTCGAATACCACTATCGGAAAGTCGCCGAAGCCGCGCGGGAATACGTCGAGGCGATGGAGCGCGCCCTTCCCGCCGAGTCGAGCGCGAAAGACGCGGTGGATGGCGTGTTCGACCGGATACGCGATGCGATCGGCGATTTGGGCGGCTGCAGGATCGAGGCGTATCCTCCCGGACGCTACGGCGCGCTGGCGGCGCTGTCGTTGAGCGTCGAGGAATCGGCGCCGACGCCTTTTCTGTCCGAGGCGTCCGATGAGGGGGCCTATGCGGCGGTTTCGGCGAGCGTGCTGGGCGAAGACGCCGAGGAAGACGTGCTTTCGTCGTTGCTCGACGGCGTGGCCGATGAAATAGGACCGCCGCTTTCCGATGCGGGACCCGCGATTCTGTCTTTGTGGTCGTCGCTGGTGAAGGCGTATTCGACGGGAACGGAGGGGCTATGTTCCGGAGTGGAGGACTTGCTGGATTCCATGCCGATCGTCGGGTCGACGGGTTTGGGGTCGTGGGCGCGGGAGGCGTTGGTCGCAATGTTGGAGGCCGCGGGCATCGAGCCTGCGAACACCGAGGCGGCCAAGCCGTTCGTGGCGAACACCGAGCATGTGGCTCCCTTGGGCGACGGTCCCGTGGCCACGGCGGTCGCATCGCTCAAGGGCGCGCCGCGAAAGGGCTCGGCGTCCGTGCTCGATGCGGCGGGCGTCGGGGGTCCGTAGCGGGCCGTTCGCGTTCGGCCGGCGTCGACGGGCAGATGGCCGTCGAGTTCGCCGTCGTGGCGCCCGTTATCGCGATAGTCACGTTCATCCTGGTCAACGCGCTTGTTTTCGCGGGTGATTGCGCGGCGTTCGACAGCGCCGCGCGCGATGCGATACGCATGCAGGCCGACGATGGATGGGAGCCCCAGGCGGCGGCGGAAGTGCGCGAGCGCATCGAGGCGCGCTTGGGCATGGAACACGAATCGGTCGAGGTGACGTGCGAGAGAACGAGTTTGGGCCATGTGCGCTACACGGCTTCGGCGCGCTTCTCTCCGCCGTTTCTCAGGGGCGTGCGCGTTTTCGGGGCCGGCGTGTTCGAGTTGAGGCATGACGTGGAATTCACGGTGAGCTCGTATAGGAAGGGGGTGGTCGTATGAACGGCCGCTGCGATTTCGTCGTGCTGACGAAGGTCGGACAGCGTTTGCGCGGAATGAAGAGTGCGAAGATCGCCTCGTGCGGCGCCTGCGTCGTGCTCGTTCCCTGTCGCGACATCCATACGTTCGGAATGAAGTTCCCCATCGACGTCGCCTTCGTCGACGGGGGCGGCGTGGTGGTGGAGGCCTATAGGCGCGTTTCTCGGGCGAGAAGGCTTCGATGCCCTCATGCGCGGATGACGATCGAACGCCGCTCGTGCGAGCGGGATTGGTTCGAGCCGGGCGATTGCATTTTCGCCGGTCCGCCGCCGGGCCGCACGCTTCGAGGGCCGTCCGCAGAAGAAGGGCCCGTTCATGAAACCAATCCGTTCGAAGGAAGGAATGCCTGATGAAAACATGCCCTGTATGCGGAGCTCGATGCTTCGACGATATGGCCGTGTGCTATGGATGCCTCCATGATTTCTCTCGCGCCGCTTTGTCGGAAAGGGGCGAGGCTTCGGATGTCTTTTCCGCCGCCGATCGCGTTGCGAAGCCGTCGGATGATGCGTGCGATGCCGATGGATTGCGGGAGGGCCGCGGCGAGGCGGAGCCTTCGTCTTTGCCGGGCGAGGTGTCTTCGCCGTGTCTTTCGTGCGTGTGCGGCGAAGGCGGCAAGACCTCGTTCATGCCCGTTCCGATGGTCACGGTCGTTTCCCGAAGCGAGACGCCTTCGAACGCGTCGTGCGAGGCTGCGGCCGTGTTCGAGATACGCGTTCCTCGGGGTTCGAGCGTCGTTTTGTGCGCGCAATAGCGCCAGGAAACGCGTGTCGAAAGGGCGACGGTGTCGCTCGCGCGGCTGGGGCATCGTTCGCCGAGGCTTCGGGAGACGCTGTTTCGTCCGGGACGAGCGTTCATGCCGTCGCTTCCCGCGGCTGCCCTTTCGCGGCTTCCGCTTCGCAATCAGCGGCATCCTTCTGGCGTGTCGGCTGTCCGGCTAAAAAAGTTTCCTTTGGGTTCCTTTTTCGGCGAAAGCGTGGTAATGTTCTCCATAAGTTATCCAAAGCTTACATAAAGGACGGTGTGAAATGGCGATAGCGGCTGCGTTGCGCGCAAGGGGATTGTTCGGCACGGCAAGGGCGTCGGATGCGTCGCGTGCCGAAGGTTGCGCGGCGTTTTCTCCCGCGCCGGCCGTGCGCGAGTCGTCTGCATCCGCGCTCGGTACGGGCGGCGGATCGGTTTCGCATCCGTCTTGTGCCGCGGTTCCGCTCGCATTCGCCGGGCCGAACGCCGATGCGTCGGTCGTGTCGGTCCGCGGATCGGAAGAGGCGCGCCGCCATCTCGAAACCCTCGGGTTCGTCGAAGGCGCACGCGTGAAGGTGGTCAGCGAAGCCGCAGGAAACCTCATCGTGGAAATCAAAGGGTCCCAGGTGGCGCTCGATCGCCAGGCGGCCATGAAGGTGTCGGTGAGCGCGTAGCCGAGCCGGCCGGCTTGCCGAAGCGTCCCGTTCGTCGAAGCGCGTTTTGTATGCTCGGACGGGTTTCGACATCTGGCGCGCCCGGCGTTTCGGGCGCGCCGGGCGGGGCGTGCGCTCGCCGCACCCGACGGGTCGCGTGCGGCGCCGCCTTCGCGCGCGAGGGGCTCGGCGGCACATGCACGCCGCCGTTTTTCGCGTCCGACGGGCGCAGTGGTGCGCATGCGGCCCAGACGGGTCGTTCGAAGGGGAATACGACGCCTGCGACGGCGTCTTTCGAAAAGAGAAGGGAATGTCATGCAGCAGAAACAGGCTCTGACGTTGCGCGACGTGGCGGTCGGATCGAGCGCCCGCGTGGTCAAGCTGACGGGAGAGGGCGCGGTCAAGCGCCACGTCATGGATATGGGCATCACGAAGGGGGTTGAAATCTACGTGAGGAAGGTCGCGCCTTTGGGCGATCCCATCGAGGTGTCCGTGCGCGGCTACGAACTTTCCCTTCGTAAAAGCGAAGCCGAAAACGTGCTGGTCGAAGCCGTTTCGTAAGGGCGCGTCGTGAACAACGGCCGGGCCGTGGAAGCGGCTCTTTTTTCGTCACTATGTTAACCAAGGAAAACTTTTAAGGAAGGACGAGCATGGCGATTGCAATTGCGCTTGCCGGAAATCCCAACAGCGGCAAGACGACGCTGTTCAACAGCCTGACGGGATCGTCGCAGTACGTCGGCAACTGGCCGGGCGTCACGGTGGAGAAAAAGCAGGGAACGTACGTGCGCGACAAGGACGTGGTTATCACGGACCTGCCGGGCATCTACTCGCTCTCTCCGTATTCGCCCGAAGAGGTCGTCAGCCGCGAATATCTGATCGGCGAGCGCCCCGACGTGGTGGTCGACGTGGTGGATTCGACGAATCTCGAACGTAACCTGTATCTGACCAGCCAGCTGCTCGAACTGGGCGTTCCCGTGGTGGTGGCGCTCAATATGACCGATCTGGTGAAGAAGAACGGCGATGCGATCGACGTGGCGAAGGTGTCCGAGCAGCTCGGGTGCCCCGTGGTGGAGATAAGCGCGTTGAAGGGTGCGGGCGTGGCCGAGATGATGGACGCCGCGCTCGCGGCCGCCCGCGACGGCAAGCCCGCTGCATGCCGCATGCGCTTCGATGCGGCGGTCGAAGAGGCGATCGAGCGCATCGAGTCGTCGATCGCGGACAATGCGCCTGCCGCTCTTGCGCGGTGGTATGCCATCAAGCTTCTGGAGGGGGAGCAGCGCGCCATCGATGCTTTGAGCCCCGACGCCGCGGCGCTCGAAACGGCCGCCGCCGTTCGCGCGAGCCTCGAAGAGCGCCTCGATGACGACGCCGAAAGCATCGTGACCGCCGAGCGCTACGACGCAATCGCCCATCTGGTGGACCGCGCGGCCAAGAAATCGCGTAAAGGCATGACCGCGACGCAGAAGATCGACCGTGTCGTGACCAATCGCTGGTTGGGCCTGCCCATCTTCGTGCTCGTGATGACGCTCGTGTACTACATTTCCGTTTCGACCGTCGGCACGATCGCCACTGACTGGGCCAACGACGGCGTGTTCGGCGACGGATGGCTCTATGCGGGAGCGGCGCAGTACGAAGAGGCCGTGGCCGAATACGACGACGCCCAGGCCCGCGTCGAGGCGTACGTCACCGCGCTGTACGGCGCCGACGAGCAGGGCGTCGCCTCTTCCCGTGCGCAGGAAGTGCTCGACGCGCTGGCCGTTCCGGCGCCCGACGACCCGGATGATGTCGAGGCCGCGGACGCCTATGCCGAAGCGCAGGATACGCTGGCCGCTTTCGACGATCAAGCGCGCTCTCTCGCCGCGACGGCCCCGTTCGAGGTCGAATCGGACGGCGGCGTTCGCGAAGAGACGCTCTCTTACGCCGATTACCAGGCCGCGGCGGCGGTCGAAGAGCCCGACCCTGCCGCTTTCGGCTTTTATCTGCCCGGCATTCCCGTGTATCTGGACGCATGGCTGACCGCGATCGGCTGCGCCCCCTGGCTGCAGTCGCTGATCCTCGACGGCGTGGTGGCGGGCGTCGGCGCCGTGCTCGGCTTCGTGCCCCAGATGATCGTGCTCTTCTTGATGCTCGCTTTCCTCGAAGGCTGCGGCTATATGGCGCGCGTCGCCTTCATCATGGACCGCGTGTTTCGCAAGTTCGGCCTTTCGGGCAAAAGCTTCATCCCCATGCTGATCGCGTCGGGCTGCGGCGTGCCCGCCGTCATGGCCACCAAGACCATCGAAAACGAACGCGACCGCCGCATGACCATCATGACCACCACCATGATCCCGTGCGGAGCGAAGCTGCCTATTATCGCCCTGGTGTTCGGCGCGCTTGCGGGCCAGGTCACCGACGGCGTGTGGTGGGTCGCGCCCCTGTTCTACTTCATGGGCGTCGCGGCCATCGTGGTGTCGGGCATCATGTTGCGCAAGACCCGTATGTTCGCGGGCGAGGCCACGCAGTTCATCATGGAGCTTCCGCAGTACCATCTGCCTTCGGCGCGCACGGTGCTCATGGCAACGTGGGAGCGCGTGAAGAGCTTCCTCGTGAAGGCCGGCACGGTGATCTTCCTCGCCTCCATCGTGATCTGGGCGCTTTTGAACCTCGGGTTCCAGGACGGTTCGTTCGGCCTGCTCGATATGGAGGCGGAAGGCGCGATCGGCCACAGCCTCATGGCCATGGTCTCGAGCCTGATCGCCCCGCTGTTCGCGCCGCTCGGATTCGGCGATTGGCAGTCGGTGGCGACCTCGATCACGGGCCTCGTGGCCAAGGAGAACGTGGTGTCCACGGTGGGTATCATCACGAGCCTGGGCGATGCGGGCGAGACGGACGCGTCGATGTGGCAGGCCTTCGCCGCCATGTTCTCGGGAAGCGCGCCCGCCATCATGGCCTTCTGCGCGTTCAACCTGCTGTGCGCGCCGTGCTTCGCCGCGATCGGCGCCATCCGCCGTCAGATGCAGTCGGCGAAGTGGACGTGGTTCGCAATCGGCTACATGACCTTGTTCGCCTATGCGGTCGCGCTCATGATCTATCAGTTCGGCACGCTGTTCGCAGGAGGCGGCTTCACGCTGGGCACTGCCGCCGCCGTCGCAGTGCTTGCGGCCATGCTGTTCCAGCTGTTGCGACCCATGCCTGATTTCTCGAAGAAGAAAAGCCCGCGCCGCGCGACCGAGGCGGATGCGTAGGGCATACTGTAATCACGGATCGCGCCCGGGCCCTGGCGGCTGCGGCGCGCGAAGGAAGGAGGCGGCGTCATGAACCTGGCTACGGCCATCGTCTCGGCCATCGTGGTCGCGTGCGTCTGCCTGGCCGTGCGTTCCTTTCGCAAGAAGGGCATGTGCGGCTGCAAGGAGCATTGTTCCGGCGGATGTTCGTCGTGCGCGTCGTGCGCGGCGGCCGACCGGATGGTGACCGATATGGATAAGGCGGCGAAGGGTCCCGAGGCTTTCTAGCCCACGGCCCCGCCCGCTTCGGCGCCCGCTTGCGTGAAGACGCAGGCGGGCGTTGTGGTATGGTGGACAGCTGAACAAGGAGGGTCAGGATGTGGGGTTTCGTTTTTCTGGCGCTGGTCGCCGCATGCGCGCTGCTCATCGTGGCGCGCATCGTGAGGAAAGGCCCTGAAAGCGGTCTTCCGCGCTGCTCGACGTGCTCGTACACGGGCTGCGTCTGCGACCGCCCGAAGACCGAAGGCCGTCCCGCCCATGAACCGCCCAAGGAGAACGAAGATGACTGATATGCAGACCGAAACGATGCTCGAAACGCGCACGGACGGCGAACTCAGCCATTCTTTGGAGGACTATCTCGAGGTCATCGCCGATTTGGCGGGTGATTCGAAAGGGTCGGTGCGCGCCGTCGACGTGGCCACGAAGCTCGGAGTGTCTAAGGCGTCCGTTTCCAAGGCCGTGGCCAATCTGAAAGAAAAGGGCTACGTCGAGCAGCCGTATTACGGCGACATCACCATGACCGAAGAGGGCTACGCATACGGCTCGGCCATGTGGCTGCGCCATAACCTGCTGTTTCGTTTCCTCACTGAGAAGATCGGCGTCGATCCCGAGCTGGCGAATTACGAGGCCTGCCAGCTCGAACACGGCATCAGCCGCGAGTCGTTCGAGAAATGGAAAAAGTATCTGGCGTCGGTAGGCATCGAAGACCTGCGTTAGCGACCGCATTCCGGCCGCTGCCCCGTGTTCTTTCCACAGAAACGCATCGCCTTGGGGGAGCGCCCGCGCGGCGCTCTTCTATGATGGGTGCGTTTCGAACAGAAAGGAGGGCCCGATGCAAGTCGAGCTTCTTTACCATACTCCCGATCCCGAGCGCGCCATCGCAACCGCCGCGCGCCTGTGCTATGCGCCGGTCGGCGCGTCCGAACTGATGGAAACCATGCCGCCCGAGCGTGTGGAAAGTGTGCTTTCCACCATCATGAAGAGCGGCCATTTCTCCACGCTCGAGCATGTGAGCTACACGTTCGCGATCGATGGCGTGTCCCGCGCGCTCACGCATCAGCTGGTTCGTCACCGTTTGGCCAGCTTCAACCAGCAGTCGCAGCGCTACGTGAAGTTCAAAGACGGCCTTGCGACCGTCAAGCCCGCCACCGTGGCCGAAAACGAAGAGGCGAGCGCCTTGTTCGACGAGGCGATCGAAGCGGCGGTTTCCGCGTACACGAAGCTGCTCGAAGCGGGCATTCCCGCCGAAGACGCGCGCTACCTGCTTCCCAACGCGGCTGAAACCAAAATCGTGGTCACGATGAACGTGCGCGAGCTGCTGCACTTCTTCGAGCTGCGTTGCTGCAACCGCGCCCAGTGGGAAATCCGCGAGCTCGCCCAGAAGATGCTCGAGCTCGTCCGTCCCACGGCGCCGTACGTGTTCTTGGACGCGGGTCCGTCGTGCGTGCGCGGCAAGTGCAGCGAAGGAAAGATGACCTGCGGAAAACCGTATCCGAAAGTGGTGCGTTCCTAGTGAGTGAGAAACAAAGCGATCTGAAGCGCGCGTTTTCCGAAGACGGCGCGCTGAAAACGCACGTCGGCGGCCAGGCATTGATCGAAGGCGTCATGATGCGCGGCAAGTACAACTGGGCCGCCGCCGTGCGCGAGCCCGCGGGCACGATCTATGTCGAAGAGCACGACCTCGCCAGCGGCCGTTCGAAGAACAAGTGGCTGTACTGGCCGATCGTGCGCGGCTGCCGCGCCTTCGTCGAAAGCCTGGTGCTCGGCTACAAGGCCCTCGAGGTGGCGGCGCTGCATGCGTTCTCCGATTCGAGCGAGCCTGCGAAAGACGACGCCGCCAAGGCTGAAGCCGGAGCCGACACCGAAGCGCCTTCGGCCGAAGGCATCGACCAGGGCGTTCCCGCCGAAGAGGCCGCCGCGCTTTCCACGGTCGATTTCTCGGGCGACGATTCCGACGAAAAGGCGGACGACTCGTTCGAGTTCGGTAAGAAGGAAATGGCGTTTTCCATGGTGCTCGGCCTGGTGCTGGGCGTGGCGTTGTTCATCATCGCGCCGGCCGTCATCGCGAACCTGCTGGTGGGCGAATACGACAGCAACACGCTTGCTTGGAATATCGTGGACGGCATCGTGCGCGTGGCGATTTTCGTGTTCTACATCTGGCTGATCGGCCGCATGGAAGACATCAAGCGCATGTTCGGCTATCACGGTGCGGAGCACAAAACCATCCATTGCTTCGAGCACGGGCTGGAGCTGACGCCCGAAAACGCGCGCAGCTTCCCGCGTCTGCATGTGCGCTGCGGCACCGCGTTTCTGATCATGGTCATGATCATCGCCATTCTGGTGTATACGGTGACGCCCCTCAACGCGTTGATCGAGGCGTGGGGCGTGCCCGACGGCCCGATCAAGCTGGCGCTTGTCATTGCGGTACGCATTCTACTGATGCCTCTGATCGCGGGTATCAGCTACGAGATCACGGTGAAGTGGGCGGGCAGCCACCCCGAGAATCCGTTGGTCAAGGTCATCCTGTGGCCGGGCATGCAGATGCAGCGCCTGACCACGCGCGAGCCCGACGACGGCCAAATCGAATGCGCGATCGAAGCCATGAAGAAGGTGCTCGAGCGCGAAGACGCCGAAGCGGCCAAGGCCGTGTAGGTTATCGCGATGGACGACAGCCGTCCGTCCCTTCGGGGGCGGACGGCTTTTTCATAAGGACACGCGCGATCGGGCGATGGCCTTCGCCGAAGTAGGCTTGTTCCATCGTTTGGGCGGCTCGCCGCAGACCGCTCGTTACGAAGCTTCATGCGCGTCCGTCGCGTAAAGGCTGGAGAAATGAGGAACCCCTTCGAACCGTGTGTCGCGGCGGTTCGAAGGGGTTCTCGATGACCCGGATGCCCGGTTTTAAGGAGGCGATCCATACGCATCGTGATTGTGCGGAACGTGGTCGCAATACGGTCCTTCGTCGATGCGGTCGCTTGATTCCGTGTGGCAAACATCCCTACTATCGTGGGGTTTCGGTGTTCCGTACACCGAATCTTGCGATGATTTCACTATAGATGATTTCGTTTTAATATCAATATCTAATAAATTGATAGATAATATGATTTTAATCGATACTGCTTTTGTTGGGGATCGATAGTAAAGTAGCCCGTATGCACCGTCGATGCGGGATGCTCGTGCACGATGGCGTGGAACCTGTGCGGCGGAGCTTCGGATACGGCCCGGAAGGGCCGTGCGTTGCGTGCGGTTCGGACCGTTGCGCGGACATGCGATCGGAGGCGTGTATGCAGGAAAGATCGGAGTGCGCCAAGAACGAAATCCTGACGCTCATGAACGACGAGCGCCTGCGTCGCCTGCGCGCCGCGTCGGATAGCGGCTTGCTTCTGTACGACGACCTGGATGATTACGAGCTTCCCGACGGCTATGACAAAGATGGCACCTGGAAGCTTCTGACAGCTATTCGCAAGCAAGCGGCCGTATTCATGCCGAACGAACCGTATCGAACCGCCGATTGCTGGTTCGTCACCACTACCGCCCTCTCCTTCGATTCCAAGATGCTCGAGATTCGCTGCAAGGCGGGCTATCCGCTCGATCGAGACATCGACGTCTTGAAAGGCTCGCCGTTTCTGACCCGCTCGATCGAGCGCACGCTCGCCCGAGCTCTTGAAGCGGAAGGGGCCGACGTTTCGGACGGGCGCATCCACGACATCTTCGCCGCACGGCGTACGCCCCGCACGCCCCTCGACCGCGTTATTGGAAACTATATCGAGATAAGCAGGGAGGCGGATTCGCTCGGCGTACGAGAAATAACGCACGGGCTGATCGAGACTTTGTACTATCGTCTGGTCGACGGCGTCGATGTCAGCCTTCTTCCTCGACGTGAGAAGCTCTGCCCCATCGACGATCGCATATCCCCGCCCGATAGCAAGGCGTGCTTGGATGCGATCTGCCATCTTGCGCAGCTCGAAGAGGGCGAAGAACGTCGCTTCGGGCCCATCCAGCGCATCATCAACATCACATGGTACTTCTGGAACTTCGAGGTGTTTCCGTGCCTCAATTCGCTGGTGGGCGTCCTGCTGCGCAACGTGCTTGCGGCGAAGTGGGGCTTTCCCGTGCTCAGCTGGGTTCCCGTGGGCTATTACCCGTTCGGCAGCCTCAATACGCCCTTGATGAAGTCGGTGTTCGAGAGCTGGTCGGTAGACCGCGGATTCGGATTCGACTTCACGTCGTATTTCTTCATGTACACGAAGTTCTATCTGAACGAAATCGACCGGCTCGAAGAGACGATCGACGGTCTGAAGCGCCTGAACGACCGCATCGGCACCATGTTCGATTTCCCTATGAACGATCGCCAGAAATCGATCATCTCGGCATTATGCAAAGAACCCGATGCCGCTTTGCGCATCGGCCCTCATCAAAGGACGTTCGACGTCGCCTATGCCACCGCGCGCGCCGACTTTCTCGAATTGGAGCGACGCGGCTGCCTCGTGCGCGAGCACGAGGGGAGGGCGTTCGTGTTCAAGGCATGCCCCGCTCTGCGCAAGCGCGTAATGAGCTTGGGCGATGCGGCGACGGGCGTGCTCTAGTCTTCAGGCTGGTCGGATTCGGCCTTTTCGGCGAATGCGGGTTTCGTTTGTTTCGGACGCGCTTGAATGAAAGCGCGCGGCGTCTTAATGCAATCTTAATGCGTGTGGTCCTTTTCCTAACATCGCGTTAACTCGAACTTTCCTATCGTATGCACCGAGCCGGCGCTCGGCATATGCCTCCATGCCCGCCGGCGTGGCTTCGTTTCCCAAAACGGCAGCGCCGCCTGTACGGTGCGGGTTCGCGGGAATCCGAGGCAGGCATCATCGCGGCTGCGGCCGCATTCGAGGAAAGGAACGGATCATCTATGGACGTCGTGACGGGATGCGTCGGCGCGATAGGCGCGATCGCGACCCTCTACCTGTTTTACGTATTGTTGCAGGGAGGGGATGAAAGGTGATCGATGAAATTGCCGAATATGCCCTTTACGTGGCTTTTCTTCTTGCATGCGCACTTCCTCTTTCAGCCTATATCAACAAGGTGATGGCGGGTGAGAGGCATCTTTTGAGTCGGGTGACAGCCCCCATCGAGCGCGGCGCATGCCGTCTTTTGGGCGTCGATCCGGGCGAGCAGATGGGGTGGAGGAAATATCTTTTCGTCGCCTTGGTCTTCTCGACCGTATCGTTTGCGGGCCTGATGGCGATTCTGATGCTGCAGGGCGTGCTGCCCTTCAACCCGCAGGGTTTTGATGGCCTCTCGTGGGATCTGGCCTTCAACACTGCCGCGAGCTTTGTGAGCAACACGAACTGGCAGTCGTATGCGGGCGAATCCACGCTGAGCTATTTCTCGCAGGCAATTGGGCTTACGGTGCAGAATTTCGTTACGCCCGCCGTAGGGGTGGCGGTTCTGTTCGCGCTGTTCCGCGGTCTTGTCGCGCAGGAAAGCGAAGGGCTGGGGTCGTTTTGGGTCGACGTCATGCGCGCCGTACTGGGTATTCTTTTGCCGCTTTCGCTCGTGCTTGCGATCGTGGACGTGGCGCAAGGCTCGCCGCAGAACCTCTCCGACTACGAAACGACGCAGCTCGTGGAGCCGGTGGGCGTGACCGAAGACGGCGAAATAGTCGCGGCGGACGACCCTGCTGCCGTCGAAACGGTCGACGAGATGGTCGTTCCCATGGGACCGCAGGCGAGCCAGGTGGCCATCAAGCAACTCGGCACCAACGGTGGCGGCTACAACGGCGTCAATTCCGCGAGTGCGCTGGAAAATCCCACGCCGCTGACGAATTTGCTGCAATGCGCGAGCCTGCTTTTGATTCCCGTGGCGCTCGTGTTCTCGTTCGGACGCTTCGTGGGCGATCGCCGTCAAGGACGGGCGGTGTTCTCCGCCATGTTCGTCATTTTTCTCGCGGCGCTGTTCGCCGTGGCGGCCTTCGAGATGGCAGGCACGCCGCAGCTCGCGCAGGACGGCGCAGTGTATATGGGTTCCGACGGTCAGTCGGGCGGCAACATGGAAGGAAAGGAGACGCGCTTCGGCGTGACCGATTCGGCGTTGTGGGCGGCGTTTACCACGGCGGCTTCCAATGGATCGGTGAATTCCATGCACGATTCGTTCACTCCGATGGGCGGCATGGTGCCGATGCTGCTCATGCAGCTGGGCGAAATCGTCTTCGGCGGCATCGGGTGCGGTCTGTATTCCATGATCGGCTTCGTGACTCTGACCGTGTTCATCGCAGGGCTCATGGTGGGGCGTACACCGGAATACCTGGGCAAGAAGATCGGGCCGAAGGAGATGCGCATGGCGGTGGTGCTCGCCATCTGCACGCCCGTGGTCATCTTGGTCGGCGCGGCGGCGATGTGTCTTGATCCGGCTACGTTCGCCAGTCTTTCCAACGCGGGTCCGCACGGTTTTTCCGAAGTGCTCTATGCGGCCACGTCGGCGGGCGGCAACAACGGCTCGGCCTTTGCGGGCATGGATTGCAACACGCCGTTTCTTAATACGGTGCTCGGCCTTGAGATGCTCGCGAATCGCTTCGTTCCCATGGCCGCGGCGCTGTGTTTGGCCGGAAGCCTTTCCGCGCGCCAGAAGGTGGCGGCTTCGGCGGGCACGCTTTCCACGTCGAATGCGATGTTCGTGTTCTTGTTGATTTTGATCGTGGCGTTGATAGCGGCGCTGTCGATGTTTCCCGCGCTGGCGCTCGGTCCCATCGCCGAACAGCTCCAGATGGTTCTATAGAAGAAAGGATCGATCAAGGTGCAAACCGATTCCGTATCATCCGACGCCTCCCGCGCGCAGGCGATGCGCGCGGTGTCGGGGGCGTTTTCGAAGCTCGATCCGCGCGAGCAGGCAAAAAACCCCGTCATGCTGATGGTGTATATTTCGGCCATCCTGACAACGGGGCTGTTTTTCTTGAGCCTTGCCGGCGTTTCCGACTCTCGTCCTGGATACATCTGCGCGATCGCCGCGACTCTGTGGCTGACGGTGCTGTTCGCCAACTTCGCCGAATCGCTGGCTGAAGGCCGGGGCAAGGCGCAGGCCGACAGCCTCCGCGCGGCGAAAAAGGACGTCGTGGCCAAAAAGCTCAACGACTGCCTTGCAGCCCGCGGCACCCACGAGGCCGACCCTTCGGCATTCTACGAACGCGAATGCACGAAGGTCTCTTCAAGCGAGTTGGGTCGCGAAGATGTGGTGTTCGTGCGCGCTGGCGACCAGATTCCCGCCGACGGCGAGGTGATCGTCGGGGCGGCGTCGGTCGACGAGTCGGCGATCACGGGCGAATCGGCCCCGGTGATCCGCGAGTCGGGCGGCGACCGTTCGAGCGTGACGGGCGGTACTACGCTGCTTTCCGACTGGCTCGTGCTGCGCGTGACGCAAGAGCGCGGCAAGAGCTTCTTGGACCAGATGATTTCAATGGTGGAGGCCGCCTCGCGCAAGCGCACGCCCAACGAAATCGCCCTGCAGATCCTGCTCGTGGCGTTGACAATCGTGTTTCTGCTGGTCACTCTGGCGCTGTTCACCTTCAGCGATTTCGGCGCGACGCTTGCGGGCAGGGCGAACCCCACCACGATCACCAATCTCGTCGCCCTGTTCGTCTGCTTGGCCCCCACCACGATCGGCGCGCTGCTTTCGGCCATCGGCATCGCGGGTATGAGCCGTTTGAATCGCGCCAACGTGCTTGCCATGAGCGGGCGCGCCGTTGAGGCGGCGGGCGATGTGGATATCCTCATGCTCGACAAGACCGGCACTATCACGCTGGGCAACCGTCAGGCATGCGCGTTCGTGCCGGTGGACGGAGCCTCCGAAGAGGAGCTCGCCGACGCGGCCCAGCTGGCAAGCCTGACCGACGAGACGCCCGAAGGTCGCTCGATCGTGGTGCTTGCGAAGGAGCGTTTCGGCATCCGCGGCCGCGATTTGCAGGGCTCGAACATGACGAGCATTCCTTTTACCGCCCAGACGCGCATGAGCGGCGTCGACTTCGACGGCCACGAGATTCGCAAGGGCGCGGCCGATGCGGTGTGCGCCTACGTTGAATCGTACGGCGGCGTGTACGGCGACGCCTGCCGTCGCGCTGTCGAAGAGATTTCGCGCGCGGGCGGAACGCCGCTGCTCGTGGCGCGCGACCATACGATTCTCGGCGTGGTCTATTTGAAAGACATCGTGAAGCAGGGCATCAAGGAGAATTTCGCCAGCCTGCGCAAGATGGGCATCAAGACCATCATGATTACGGGCGACAACCCCACGACCGCCGCCGCAATCGCCGCCGAGGCGGGCGTGGACGACTTTCTGGCCGAGGCGACGCCCGAAAGCAAACTCGACGCAATCAGGCGGTATCAGGCCGAGGGCCACATGGTTGCCATGACCGGCGACGGCACCAACGACGCGCCTGCGCTCGCCCAGGCCGACGTGGCGGTGGCCATGAACTCGGGCACGCAGGCCGCCAAAGAGGCGGGAAACATGGTGGACCTCGATTCAAACCCCACCAAGCTCATCGACGTGGTGCGCATCGGTAAACAGATGCTCATGACGCGCGGAAGCCTCACTACGTTCTCGATCGCCAACGACCTGGCGAAGTATTTCGCCATTATTCCGGCGCTGTTTGTGGGCCTGTATCCGCAGCTAGACGCGCTCAACGTGATGCGGCTGGCAAGTCCCGAGTCGGCGATCCTGTCAGCAATCATCTACAACGCGCTGATTATCGTGGTGCTCATTCCTTTGGCGCTTAAGGGCGTGAGGTATCGCGAGGTATCGAGTGCGCAGCTGCTCAAGCACAATCTGCTCGTGTACGGCCTGGGCGGTGTGGCGCTGCCGTTTGTGGCAATCAAGGCGATCGACATGATTTTGGTCGCATGCGGGCTGGCGTAGACGGAAGGGACCGATGATGAAGAGTATGGCGAATTGGGTGCGGGCTTTGGGACTGTTCGTGCTTGCAAGTGCCGCATGCGGTATTGTCTATACTGCAGCGGTTACGCTGGTGGCGCAAGTCGTATTTCCCTATCAGGCGAACGGCAGTTTCGTCGAGGGAACAGACGGCAACCGTTACAGCATGTTGGTTGGCCAGACGTATCGCGACGATGCGCATATGTGGGGACGCGTGCAGAACTACAACGCCGAGACGTTTACGGACGAAGACGGCTCGGTGCTCTTGTGGGCGGGACCGACCAACGAAAGTCCTGCTGCGTTCGAATTCGGCGATGCGGTGGCCCAGCGCGTTGAAAAGGTGCGTGCGGCTCATCCCGAACAGGGCGATGCGCCCGTGCCGAGCGATCTGGTGACCTGCTCGGGTTCGGGCTTCGATCCGCATATCTCGCCCGCAGCGGCCGAATACCAGGTCGAGCGTCTGGCGCGCACGACGGGCAGGTCGCAAGACGAGATTCGCGCGATCATTGTGCAATGCACGCAGCAACCGCAGTTCGGCGTGCTTGGTGATGCCGCGGTGAACGTGCTTGCGGTGAACCTTATGCTCGACGGGGTTCTGTAGCGTGTGACGGTTGTCTGTAGAATCGGCGCATGTTTTCGACGAAAGCGAGTGCAGGTGGATTTTGACGGCATGAGACGCGACCCTGACGATTTGTTGCGTCGCATCAAGCAAGACGAGCAAAGCGACGACGAGACGGCGGGTCGCTTGAAAATCTTTTTCGGCTATGCGGCGGGCGTGGGCAAGACCTACGCCATGCTCGAAGCGGCACACGATGCGGCGGCGCAGGGGTTCGATATCGTGGTGGGCTATGTCGAGCCGCATCAGCGCCCGGCGACGCTCGCCTTGCTTGACGGGTTGGAATGCATCCCCGCCAAGCAGGTGAACCATCGAGGCGTCGTGCTGGGAGAATTCGACCTCGATGCCGCCCTTGCTAGGCATCCGCAGATCGCCATCGTGGACGAGCTCGCTCATACCAACGCCGACAACAGCCGTCATAAGAAACGCTATCAGGATGTCGAGGAACTGCTGCGCGCAGGTATCAACGTGTATACGACGATGAACGTGCAGCATCTCGAAAGCCTCAATGACAAGGTGGCCGCCATCACACAGGTGCCCGTGCGCGAGCGCGTGCCCGACCGCATTTTCGATCAGGCCGCATCGGTGGAGTTGATCGATATCGAGCCCGACGATTTGATCGAGCGCTTGAACGCAGGAAAGATTTATCGTAGCGATGCGGCGGCGCGCGCGCTGGCGAATTTCTTTTCGCGCAAAAATCTCGCTGCATTGCGCGAAATCGCCCTGCGCCGAACAGCCGACAGGCTGAACCGCAACCCTCGAGCCGCCGGCCTCGACGTGGGCGAGGGGCAATGCGGCGCAGGCGAGGACGTGCTGCTTTTCGTGAGCGACCGTCCGGGAGATGTTCGCGCGATTCGTGCGGCGGCGAATATGGCGCAGGCATTTCACGGAAATCTGACGGCTTTAGTGGTAGAGCCGACCTGCGACGGGCGTCCTTTCGGGGATGAGGAGGAGCGCCGCATCCGTGCGAATGTCGCGCTTGCTGAAGAACTCGGTGCACATGTGGTCACGGTGCAGGGTGACGATGCCGCCGTTCAGATCGCCCAGTATGCACCCGCCGCAGGCATTGAGCGCGTGGTCATGGGGTCGGCTGGAAACGCGCGGCGCTTCTTCGGCTGTGGCGAGACGTTCGCCGCACGGCTGATGCGTTTTGCGCCGGGGCTTACGGTGTCGGTGGTTCCTGAGCGCGATGCGTCGCGCAAGGTGGCGGCCTCGGCGCAGTCGCCTATCCTGCGTTTTTCCTTGCGCGACGTTTGTCTTGCGCTCGGAGCTACGACCTTGTCGTGTGCGGTTGCTGTACCGCTGTTCCAGGCGGGACTCGCCACTTCGGTGGTTCCGATGCTGTTCCTGCTTTCGATCCTTGTGGTGGCTCGTTTCGCCGATACGGTCACTTACAGTTTGGCCGCTGCTTTGCTGGGGATGTTCGCCTACAACTTCTTCTTCACCTATCCGCGCTTCACGTTCATGGCCAACGGGTTGAGCTATCCGTTGATTTTCGCTTGCCTGGCGCTTGGTGGTTTCGTGATGTCGCTTCTGACCGTGCGTATGAAGACGCAGGCTGCTGCCTCGGCGCGTCGCGCGTATCGCACCGAGGTGCTGATTGACACGAGTCGTCGCCTGCGGCGTGCAACCACCGTTGAGCAATGTCGAGAAATCGCGGCCGATCAGGCGATTAAGCTGCTCGAACGCCCGGTGGCAGTGTATGACGTCGACACGCAGGCGCGTCTTGGCGACCCCGTCTTGTTCGGTCGGGTTCTTGCGGGCGCTTCGGGTGGCGTGCTTGTTGATATGGCAAGCGAGAAGGAGCGGGCGGTTGCCGCGTGGGTGGCCGTCAACGACGAGCGGGCAGGTGCGACCACCGATACCCTTGCCGATTCGTCCTGCTTGTATCTGCCCATCCACGGTAAAGACCGCGTTCATGGCGTGGCGGCGATTGCGATAGCGGATGGCGGCGAGGTGGAGCCGTTCGAGAAGAACTTGCTTGTAGCGATTTTGGAGGAAGCGGGCCAGACCATGGAGCGCATCAGGCTGTTTCAGGAGACACAGGCCATGAAGGTGAAGGCGGAGACCGAATCGCTTCGCTCGAATCTGCTTCGTTCGGTCAGCCATGACTTGCGCACTCCGCTCACAAGCATTTCGGGCAATGCCGAGGTGCTGCTCGAAAGCGCAGGACGCCTCAGCGCCGATCGGCTGGACCATCTATACCGCGACATCAGGGACGATTCGCTGTGGCTCGTCGATCTGGTGGAGAATCTCTTGGCGGTCACGCGTGCCGAAGAGGGAAGGCTCGATATGCATATCCAGCCCGAGGTCGTTTCCGACGCGGTGGAAGAGGCTGTGCGTCATTGCGAGCGTCATGCGCAAGGTCACGAGATAACGGTCGATTGCGGGGACGAGCTCCTTCTTGCCGACATGGACGCCGCCCTGATCGTGCAGGTGCTCGTCAACCTGATTGGCAACGCGGTGAATTACACGCCGCAGGGCTGCTGCATCGCCGTTTCGGCGCACAGACACGCGTCGGGCTTGCGCATCGATGTGGCCGACGATGGCCCCGGCGTTCCCGATGCGGAAAAGGGACATGTCTTCGATATGTTCTACAATGGAACGCATGAGCGGGGCGATCACCGCCGCGGCATGGGGCTCGGTCTTGCGCTTTGCAAGTCGATCGTCGAGGCCCACGGTGGGCACATCGGCGTGCGCGACGCGCATCCGCATGGGTGCGTGTTCTGGTTCACGCTGCCGGCGACCGATATGCATGGCGTGGGCGAAGGGAACCGTTATTGAGGAAAGGGAGTGGTTCGTCGTGGCCGACGCTTCGGAAAACGGACGTTTCTCCATTTTAGTAGTGGAAGACGATCCCGCCGTGCGCAACTTGATCGTGATGACACTCGATCTGCGGGGCTATCGCGTCGAGTCGGTCGACCGCGGCGCGGCGGGGCTTATGGCGGCGGCCTCGACGAATCCCGATCTCGTCATTCTCGACCTGGGCTTGCCCGACATGGACGGCTCCGAAGTGATCGCGAAAATCCGCTCGTGGTCGCAGGTCGCTATTCTGGTTGTGTCGGCGCGCTTGGAAGATGCCGACAAGGTGGCCGCGCTCGATGCCGGTGCCGACGACTATATCGTGAAGCCGTTCTCGGTCGACGAGCTGCTCGCGCGCATTCGTGTTGCGCTGCGTCGCGTGCAGCGGCGGGATGCGGGCGGTGCGGCGGTCGTACAAAATGTTTATGACAACGCCGGCTTGCGCATCGACTATGCCGCCGCGCGCGTGACGGTGGATGGCGACGAGGTGCATTTGACGCCGATGGAATACAAGCTGCTCTGCGTATTGGCGCGCAATGCCGGCAAAGTGCTCACGCATAATTACATTTTGAAAGAAGTGTGGGGCAGCGCGTTGACATCGGACATGGCGAGCCTGCGCGTGTTCATGGCCACGCTGCGCAAGAAAATCGAAGCCGATCCGTCGCATCCGAAATACATCCAGACCCATGTAGGCATCGGCTATAGGATGTCCGACTAGCTGTTGCATTTTGCGTAATCGTACAATCTCATCAGTAGAGATTGTGAATCTATTTATGCGTATATCCCTGGGCCATTCGTACGTAATTCGGAAGGATTTTCATGGAGCATTTTGGCTTGAAATTAGTGAAATGTAAATATTCCTTCAAGCTCAATAGGGAAGGCTTTGCGCCTATCAGCACGAAGCCGTCGAATCCGTTTTTTCCTACATTGGCGGAGATGGCCGCGTACACCGATTCGTCTGGAAGGGAATACAGGCAAGAGTGATGCCAGGAATATTGAAAACTGTGCCTTGCTAACTACGATTTGAACATGGAGTACTTCGGTCGCCTCGATCGAGCGTCCTTCGAGAGGGCTCTAGATAATTTCATCAAGAAGACACAAGGAATTTGTTTCCGTTGACGACCTCGGACAGTATAAGGGTGTCGAAGGATATTACATTATGGTTCTTGACGAATACAAGCAAGTTTATATTGGGAAAAGTGATGACATTGCGAAGAGGATTCGACAGCACCGGTCTTCGATGAAACCTTTCGATAGAACGCTGCTTCCGATGTATGCTGAAAAAACATCGTGCTTTTCCATCGACTTTTTCCGTGCACTTGATACAACAAGGATTTACATATGGAAACGAAGGCTGACCGACGGCGTCGAAGCCGATCTCGTTGCAGATTTTCCCAATATATACTGCACGAATCGTATAGGCGGCGATGTGTCGAACGCTATCGAGGCGTTGGCGACAATGAACGTTAGAGAGTTTTGATTTTCATTTTGTCAGACACGAACGTGTCAGCATTTATGGTCATGAGATCGTAGATGCTGACATGCGTCATATGTAATCGTGCGGCATTTTCTTTTTAAACGCATAGAACACGAGCAGGACGAGCGCTATCGGAGGAAAATACCAGAGCATGCAGGCGATCGTGGCGAGTCGCGCCAGATAGAAGGCGAATCTGCGCAAGGGCGCCCGCTTGCATGTTTCGCAGGTCATGCGCACGAACCATCCTCCCGGGGTCTGGCCGCCGCTCAGCCAAGGCACGGCTCCTTCTATGGCCAAAAACGCTCCGGTGTTTATCAAGGGCAGCCACATATCATTGACGGAGGAGAAATCGTCGAACCCGATGACAAGGGTGATGCAGCGAACGACCATGCTGCCGACCGATACGACGATTCCCATCAGTATCATGTCGAGTCAGAGAGCCACGCAGCGGCGTACAAGGCCGGGGTCGTCGGAGACGTCGTCTTCTTCGGCGAGCGATCCCGGAGGCAGGATACGCGCGACGGCGGCTGCTATCAGCCATCCGATCGCGGCGCCCGATGCGTTCCAGACAAGGTCGTCGACATCGAATGTGCGATAAGCGAACGGGTATATTCCCCAAAAGCCCGTAAGTTGCGTGAACTCGATCGCGAGCGAGGCGAGCAAGCCGATGACGATCGATTTGGGAAGGCTCAGGCGCAACAGGCGCGATGCGATGAATCCCAGAGGAACGAAGAACGCTATGTTCGCAAGAATCTGCGGAACGGCCGATATGCCGTCCTTTCGCAGGTCGTCGATGAAGCCGAGCGGGTTGAGCTGCGGTGCGATCCCGTAGGTGATGCCGAGCCCTTCGTCTCCTTGCGGAAGCGGATAGAGCGTGAAGCAGCCGAGGGCCAGGACGTAGAGCACGGTCAGATAGACTGTGACGAACGATGCTGCTTTGATGCGCCCGTCCCTGCGGTAGAGGTATGCCAGGATCGGCAGCGTCAGCATGAAGGACGCGATGGGCCACAGGCCGATTGCGATGGCGAAGTTGTCGCTGTAGTTCTCGATGAAGCGGAAGACGGTATCCATGGCCCCTTCGTTCGTGATGCGGTGCGTGCGTGCCGACCGCCGCTGCGGACGGCATCCGACGGTTTCGATGTCGGCTTCGATTCACTATGGGCCATGAAGCGTGCGCAACGGACGTGGATGGCGAACCGTGGTAGAAGGGTCGACGAAACGTCAGGTAGATGTCAGCTTCGTTGTCGCACGCGGCGGAGCCGGCGCGTCGGCTAGCGCGTCAGAGGGGCGATCGCGCGCACCACGGCGTCGACGGCAAGTCCTGCTTTCGCGGCGTCTTCGACGCGCATGATGATTTTGCCCTTGAAGCCGTATTCGGTGACTTCCGAGAAGAAGATTTTGGGGTCTTGCGTGACGGGGGACACTTCTTCCGCCGCCGCTTTCGATGCGACGAGCAGTTCGGATTTCACATCATCCATGGGCCTGTCTCCGACGACGGCGAAGGGGATGTTGATCTGGTTTACAGGCGGCAGCTGGACGAGCGATGTCTTCGAGATGATCGAATTGGGGATGATCACCGTTTCGCCGCGTGCGTTGGTGATGGTGGTGTGGCGCCAGCTGACGTCCTGAACGACGCCTGTCTCGGTGCCGACTTCGATGTTGTCGCCGGGGCGAACGATTCCCATGAAGGTGACCTGGATGCCGCCGATGAGGTTGGACAGCGTGTCCTGGAAGCCCAGCGAGATGGCGATACCGCCGACGCCCAGGGCCGTGATCAAGGCGTTGGGGTTGATGCCGAAGCAGGAGTCCAGGATGATGCTGCCGCCGATGATCCATATGACGGCGCGGGCGATATTGACGATGATGCTCGACGAGGGCAGCGGATTGCTGTCGCGATTAAGCAGCGCTCGCAAGCCTTTGACCACCACGTGCGATACGCCGAAAGTGGCAGCCGCCAGCACTACGGTCCAGAAGATGTCCCGCACCCACTCCTGGGAGGCTATTTCGATGATCTGAGAGACCAATGCGTCCATGATACTCCTTTGCGCGACGAATGGATTTTGCGCGGTCGGATTCGACGGGAAGAAAGCATAGCATGCCGTCGCGCACGGGGTTTCCCGCTGCCTTTACCATGGAAATAAAACATGTTGCATGCCGGAAAAACATGTTGCATGCCGGAGCCCTCGATGCCGTCTTATCGGTTTCGACGGCGCCGTCGGACGCCGAAACCACGCTCCATGGACGATGGCTACGCCCGGATGCGTGATCGAACGGTGCCGTTTCTTGCAAAAAGCGTGGAACGCGCCTTTTCGGATCATGTTTTATGTCGGTGGGGGAAGGGCCCTGTGATACAATGCAACGGCTTGTCAGCGACGGCTGACGGCCCCGTCTCGAATCCGCGAGCGGGTAGATAACTGTAGGCCCCCGAGACATGTTGAATTCAACCACCATGACGAAGGGTCCCCGTGCTTGAAAGGGGTCCGTTTTGACCGAAATCAAGAACACGTCCGTCATCGACTTCGAGGACATCTCCGACGACCTGATGAACGAGATGATCGATGGCACCCTGACCGACTTCGACGAAGGCGATCTGGTCAAGGGCACTGTCGTGAAGCTCGAGCATGACGAGGTTCTGCTCGACATCGGGTTCAAGAGCGAAGGCGTCATTCCTTCCCGCGAGCTCTCCATCCGCAAGGATGCCGATCCCTCCGATATCGTCGCTCTCGGCGACGAGATCGAGGCCCTCGTCCTGCAGAAGGAAGATAAAGACGGTCGTCTGATCCTGTCCAAGAAGCGTGCCGAGTACGAGCGCGCCTGGATCCAGGTCGAAGAGAAGTTCAAGGCCGGCGAGGTTGTTACCGGCGAGGTTATCGAAGTCGTCAAGGGCGGCCTCATCCTCGACATCGGTCTGCGCGGCTTCCTGCCTGCTTCCCTGGTCGACCTTCGTCGCGTCAAGGATCTGGATATGTACCTGGGCACCGAGATCGAGGCCCGCGTCATCGAGATGGATCGCAACCGCAACAACGTCGTTCTGTCCCGCCGCGTGCTGCTGGAGGAGGGCCGCAAGAACGAGCGCGCCGAAATCCTCTCCAAGCTCGCCAAGGGCATGCGCCTCAAGGGCACCGTTTCCTCCATCGTGGACTTCGGCGCCTTCGTGGACCTGGGCGGCATCGACGGTCTGGTTCACATCTCCGAGCTTTCTTGGAACCACGTCAACCATCCCTCCGAGGTCGTCAAGGTCGGCGACGAGGTGGAGGTCGAGGTTCTCGACGTCGATTTGCAGCGTGAGCGCATCTCGCTCGGCCTGAAGCAGACCACCGAGGATCCGTGGCTGAAGCTCGTCGAGTCCTACCCCGTGGGCTCCATCGTCGACGGCAAGGTCACCAAGATCGTTCCGTTCGGCGCCTTCATCGAGCTCGGCTCCAACGTCGAGGGCCTGGTGCACATCTCCGAGATGGCTGCCAAGCACATCGACACCCCGGCTCAGGTCGTCAAGGTCGGCCAGGAGGTCAAGGTCAAGGTCATGGAGATCAACCCTGACCGTCGTCGCATCAGCCTGTCTATGAAGGCTGCCGCCGACGAGCTGGGCTTCGAGATCGAGGTCGACGAGTCCATCCAGGCTCCCGAGCCCCGTCAGCCCAAGAAGAAGGCCGAGAAGGCTGCTGACGCCGAGTAACTTCACGTTCTCGCGCGAATGATTCTTCGCTCATGAAAAGCGACCCTTCGGGGTCGCTTTTTTCGTTTCCGCGGTTCCGTGCATTTGAGGGAAAATGGCTTGCGCGGGCTGAGGCGGCGCGCCGTAGACTAGAATGACGCTGTGATTTCATTCGTAGAACATATCGATATGCAGCCGGGCGCGCGTGTCGCGCTGGGCATGAGCGGCGGGGTGGATTCCTCGGTCGCCGCGCGCCTGCTGATGGACGCGGGCTTCGACGTGGTGGGCGTGACCTGCGTGTTCGTCGATGACGAGAACACATGTCGAGCTGTCGAGGATGCGCGCATGGTGGCCGAGCGCCTTGGTGTGCCGCATGTGGTGAAAGACTGCACGGATCGCTTCGCTTGTGCCGTGGTCGATCCTTTCGTCGACGAGTACGCGCAAGGGCGCACGCCGAGCCCGTGCGTGGCGTGTAATCGTTCGTGCAAGATTCCGTCGCTGGTCGAGGCCGCCGATGGGCTGGGGTGCCGATTCGTCGCTACGGGCCATTATGCCCGTATCGTCCGTCGGGGCGACCGTTTGGCCGTCGCCCGCTCTGCGTTCGCCGCCAAAGACCAGTCGTACATGCTTTCTATGCTCTCGCAGGAGCAGCTTGCACGCCTGGTGCTTCCCTTGGGCTCTATCGCCGAGGGCAAGGCGCGCGTGCGCGAGCTGGCGGCGCAGTGGGGTCTTCCTGTGGCGTCGAAGTCGGACAGCCAGGATATCTGCTTCATTCAGGGATCCCATCTGGACTTTCTTGCCGATCGAGGTCTTGTTGGCGATCCAGGGAACATCGTGACGGCCGACGGCCGCGTGGTGGGGCGGCATAAGGGATTGCATCGCTACACCATCGGGCAGCGCAAGGGCCTCGATATAGGCGGCGCTCCCGAGCCGTATTACGTGGTGGATAAGCGGGCCCATGGCAACGAATTGGTGGTGGCGTTCGCTTCGGGCGCGTCTATCGCCGGCGTGCTCGTTTCCGATCTTGTATGGCAGGGCGAACACGCCTCGCGTGTTCTCGAAACGCTTGCATCGGGCGGCTCGTATGCGTGCTCGGTGAAGCTTCGCTACCGTCAGGCCGCCGTCGCGTGCCGCGCCACGGTTCCGGATGCGGCGATGGAGCCGTTGCCGGGCGAGACGATTTCGAAAAACGCGGGCTTTGTTTCGGCGCTCGAAGTGGTGCTCGACGAGCCGCAGGCCACCACGGCGCCCGGCCAGTATGCCGTTTTGTACGACGGCGATGCGGTGGTAGCCGCCGGCGTGATCGAAGCATTGCGTCATGAGGCGTTGCCGCTCTGAGACGGGCGGCTTGAGCGCGTCGTGTTTCTGAGAGGTGACGAAGGATGAAGAAAATCGTTTTGATCGGCGGCATCGGCTCCGGCAAGTCGACGGTGTGCGGAATGTTCAAAGATTTGGGCGCGGGCGTCGTGAAGCTCGACGACATCGGTCATGACGTGTTGTTCATGCCGGCGGTGAAAGAGGCGCTGCGCAATGCGTTCGGTCCGGCGGTCTTCGATTCCGACGGAGCGGTGGTGCGTTCTGCTTTGGCCGCCGCCGCATTCGATACGCCCGAACACACCGCGGCCCTCAATGCCATCACTCATCCTGCGATCATGGACGAGTGTTTTCGCCGCATCGACGAATTGGGCGCAACGCATGGCGCGGTCGTGGTGGAAGTGACGTCGGGCGATATGACGCGCGCGGCGTTTTCGTGGGCCGATGCCGTGGTTGCGGTGAGCGCTCCCGAAGACCTGCGCATAGAGCGAGCTCTTGCTCGGGGCGAACAGACGGAGGCCGACGTGCGCGCTCGCATCGCGCGTCAGGCCACCGACGAACAGCGCGAGTCGATCGCCGACTACGCGGTGGAAAACGCGTCGTCCTTCGAAGATGCGCGTGCGGCCGTCGAACGCATATGGGATGCCTTCATTCGATGATCGTTGTTTTCGCGCACGCCGCGCATCCGTTCGTCAACGCATCGCCGGCCCGCTCGCTTTACGAGCGCGAGCAGGTACAATTTCTCCAAGAACATTTGATGAGAACGCGACGGGTTGCTTGGGCCTGACGAGCGCGAGGACCCGTGGAACGGGGGCGAGATGAATATCGATGCCGTCGTATCCTCGTTGTCTGCGGCCGAGAAGGTCGGCATGCTTGCGGGGGAGACGCACTGGAGGACGCACGCGAACGAGGAGTGCGGCGTACCTGCCGTGGTGTTTTCGGACGGCCCTCATGGGCTTCGCAAGCAGGAGAAGGGCGAAGACCATCTGGGAATCCACGAAAGCGTTCCCGCGACCTGCTTTCCCACGGCGAGCGCACTGGCCTGTTCCTTTGACGAGGCGCTCGTCGAAGAAGTGGGCGCCGCTATCGGCGAAGAAGCGCGCGACCAGGGCGTCGATGTGGTTTTGGGCCCTGGCGTCAATATGAAGCGAAGCCCTCTGTGCGGCAGGAATTTCGAATATTTCAGCGAAGACCCGTTTTTGGCCGGCGCGCTCGGCGCCGCGATGGTGCGCGGCATCCAGAGCCGCGGCGTCGGCGCTTGCGTCAAGCACTTCGCGGGCAATAATCAAGAACATGCGCGCATGGTGGGCGATTCGGTGATAGACGAGCGCGCCCTGCGCGAGATATATCTCGCTCCGTTCGAGCGCGTGATACGCGAAGCGAAGCCATGGGCGGTTATGACGGGGTACAACCGTCTGAACGGCGTGTACTGCTCGGAGCACCCGTGGCTTTTGAGGGACGTGCTGCGCGACGAATGGGGCTTCGACGGCTTGACGGTCACCGACTGGGGAGCCATGAGTTCAAGCGCCGCATCGGTCGCGGCGGGTTTGGACCTTTGCATGCCGGGGCCGCGCCCTGATCACGCCCGCGCGCTCCAGGCCGCCCTTGCGCAGGGAGTGCTTTCTCCCGATGCCCTCGATAGCGCTGTTCGACACGTGGCGGAGCTGGCGCATAAGGCGTCGCTCGGCCGCAAAATCGCGTATACGTGCGATTACGAAGACCACTCCGATATCGCCTATCGCGCGGCATGCGAGAGCGCGGTGCTTCTTGAAAACGACGGAACGCTTCCTCTGCGGGGCACGGAGTCGGTGGCCGTGATCGGCTCGTTCGCGCTTCTTCCGCGCTATCAGGGGGCGGGGTCTTCGAAGATCAACCCCGTTCATCTAGACGACTCGTGGAGCGCCTTCGGCAATGCGGGCGTCGAGGTGTCGTATGCGCGCGGCTACGATTCCGTGTCGGGCGATACCGACGAGGCCATGCTTGCCCAAGCGGCGCATGTTGCCGCGAAAAGCGATGTGGCCGTGGTGTTCGCCGGCCTTCCCGACCGCTTCGAATCGGAAGGGTTCGACCGCAAGCTTATGGTTATGCCGAAGGGGCATCGCGTGCTTATTGAGACGGTATGCGCCGCCAACCCGCGCACGGTGGTCGTGCTGCAGGGGGGGTCGCCCATGGAAATGCCATGGCGCGACAAGCCTGCCGCGGTGCTTCTGATGTATTTGTCGGGATGCCAGGGCGGCCGCGCGGCGGTCGATATCCTGCTCGGCCGGGCATGCCCTTCGGGAAAGCTTGCCGAAACATGGCCCGTCTGTTTGCACGATACGGCCCTCGGAACGGGATTTCCCGACATGAACCGCGAGGTTTTGTATCGAGAAAGCATTTACACGGGGTATAGGTATTTCGACGCTGCGGGGGTCGAGCCTGCGTATCCTTTCGGGTTCGGGCTGTCGTACACGTCGTTTGCATATTCCGATCCGTGCGTGATGCCCTGCGAAGGCGGTTTCGAGGCGTCGTGCGCGGTGGAAAACACGGGGGCGTGCTCGGGCCGCGAAATCGTGCAGCTGTACGTGCAGCCGGTCGAGAGACGCGGTTTCTCCGAAGTGCGCCGCCTGGCGGCTTTCGCATCGGCGGCCCTTGCTCCCGGAGAGAAAGGGCGCGTTTCCATGCGCATCGATGAAGCGGCGTTTCGTTTCTGGGATGCGGCGGAGCATCGCTGGCGCGTGGAACCCGGGGCATACGAGCTTCTCTTTTGCGCATCGAGCTGCGATAGGCGTTTGGCGCCGACCGTGGTTTTGGACGAGCGCTCTGCGCCGTTTTCCGTGGAAGGGCGAAATGCCGACATGTCCGTTTCGACCGACGTTCCCGATTCGTACGTGCATGTCATGCCCGGGGGCTTCACGGACGAGGCGTTCGTGAAGATCATGGGTCCGTCGCTTCCTGCGCGCAGGCCCCTTCGTCCGTTCACGATCGATTCTCCGGTAAGCGATATGAGCGCCACGTTCATCGGGCGGCAGGCGTTTCGCATCGTGGACCTTCTTATGGCGAAGACGGTCGAGCTTATGAGCGACGATATGAAAACCCTGATGAGCGAGATGGCAGCCGATATGCCGTTGCGTTCGTTCACGTCGGGCGGCGTGCCGATCGAGGTGGTGGAGGGGCTGGTGGATGTTTTGAACGGCCGTCGCATCGCGGGCATGGCGAAAATCGCCCGATACATTCCCTCGTGGAAGGCGAACGAAGAGTAGCCCGAGGCTTCGGCGGCGTTTCGCTTCAGGTTGTCAAAGAGCTGTCGCGACGCTGTCATCATACCTTATTTTTACGAACATATGTTCATAAAAATGAAATTGTGATACGCTGTCGATGCGTGCTCGAGGCTTCGGGCGCGCATCGTTTCGAGTCGAAGGGCAAAGGCATGTCGTCTCATCTTCAAAACATAGAAGGCGCCTCCATGGAAGGCAAGCTTCCCGAGGTAAGGCTGGCGTCCACGCCGTTTCGCGTGGAAAGCCCCTATGAGGCCGCGGGCGACCAGCCTCAGGCGATCGAGGGTTTGGCCGACGGCGTGCGTCGCGGGCTGCGTTACCAGAACCTGCTCGGCGTCACCGGCTCGGGCAAGACCTTCACCATGGCGAAGGTGATCGAAGCCGTGCAGAAGCCCACGCTGGTCATGGCCCCCAACAAAACGCTCGCCGCGCAGCTCGCGGCCGAGCTCAAGGAATTCTTCCCCCACAATGCCGTGGTGTATTTCGTGTCGTACTACGATTACTACCAGCCCGAGGCCTATGTTCCTTCCACCGACACGTTCATCGAGAAAGACGCTTCGATCAACGAGGAGGTCGAGAAGCTGCGTCATGCGGCCACGTCGAGCCTTTTGTCGCGCCGCGACATCATCGTGGTCGCGTCGGTCAGCTGTATCTACGGCATCGGCTCGCCGATGGATTACGCGGGCATGGCGGTGTTTCTCGACAAAGAGAAAGAGGCAGAGCGCGACGATGTGATCCACGAGCTTATCGACATTCAATACGATCGCAACGATTACGAGCTCAAGCGCGGCACGTTCCGCGTTCGCGGCGATGCGCTCGATGTGTTCCCTCCGTATGCGGATAACCCCGTGCGCATGGAATTCTGGGGCGATGAGATAGAAAGCATCCAGGAGATAGACAACGTGACGGGCGAGGTGCTCAACGAGTACGAGGCGCTTCCCATTTGGCCTGCGTCGCACTACGTCACGGCCCGGCCGAAGATGGATCGCGCCATCAAAAGCATTCAGGAAGAGCTGCGCGACCGTTTGGCGCAGTTCAAAGAGGAAGGCAAGCTGCTCGAAGCCCAGCGCCTGGAAATGCGCGTGAACTACGATCTTGAAATGCTCGAAACCATGGGATTTTGCAGCGGCATCGAAAACTACTCGCGGCACTTGGACGGTCGCAACCCGGGAGAACCCGCCTATACGCTGCTCGACTATTTCCCCGACGATTTTCTGTGCATCATCGACGAAAGCCATGTCACCGTGCCGCAGATCCGCGGCATGCACGAGGGCGACCGCAGCCGCAAGGTCACGTTGGCCGAGCATGGCTTCCGCCTGCCCAGCTGCCTGGATAACCGACCGCTGCGCTTCGACGAATTCGAGCAGCGCATTCCGCAGTTCATCTACGTGTCCGCCACGCCGGGCGATTACGAAGAGAAGGTCACCCAGAATCAGGTGGAGCAGATCATCCGTCCTACGGGCCTGCTCGATCCCGAAATCATCGTGCGGCCTATCGCAAGCCAGATCGACGACATCATCGAGGAGTCGAAAGAGCGCGCCGCGCGCGATGAGCGCGTCTTGATCACGACGCTGACCAAGAAGATGGCGGAAGATCTGACGGACCACCTGCTCGACCAGGGCGTCCGTGCGCGCTATATGCATTCCGACATCGCGACGCTCGAACGCGTCGAGATTCTCAGCGCATTGCGCAGGGGTGAATTCGACGTGCTGGTGGGCATCAACCTGCTGCGCGAGGGTCTCGACTTGCCCGAAGTGAGCCTGGTGGCCATTCTGGATGCCGACAAAGAGGGCTTTTTGCGCAACCATCGCAGCCTCATCCAGACGATCGGCCGCGCGGCACGCAATGCATCGGGCCAGGTGATCATGTATGCGGACAAGGTCACCGACTCCATGGACCGCGCTATTTCCGAAACGCGCCGCCGTCGTGCCTTGCAGATGCAATACAACGAAGAGCACGGCATTACGCCGCAAACGGTGCGCAAGGCGATCAACGACGTCATGGGCTTCATGTCGGACGGCGATGGCGAGAAGGTGGGGTCGGCTGAAGAGGTGAACAAGACCCTTGCCGAGCTTTCTCGCTCGGAGGTCATGCGCGTGATCGCCAGCATGGAAGAAGACATGGCGGCGGCTTCCGCCAGCATGGATTTCGAAGAGGCCGCGCGCTTGCGCGACCAGGTGGTCAAGCTTCGCTCCCAGATCGAGGGCACGGCCGAAAAGGACGTTCTGGCCGATCTGAAGAAAACGGCGCGCAAGGGAAGCGCTTTCGCGGCCGGCAGGAAAAGCGCATATGGCGGCGGGCGCAAGGCGTAGATGGCGCCGCTGCCGTGCTGCAGGTCGAAAGTGCGCGTGACGTTTGAAGACACGCCGTCGGGGCGGACGCTTCCGGACGCGGCGGCCGCACGGTGTGCGAGACGGCTTTCGGCTTCGTCGGCTTTCGCCAGTGGCTTTGGCCTGTCGGCGTCGGAGCCAGCGGCTTCGGACCCGTCGGCTTTCGGCGCGGTTGCGTTTTGGGGCGCGGACGTGCGCAGCGGGCGATGGCGGCGCTGTGGGATTTTCGACGACGGCTTGCGCCGGCCTTGGGCGGAGGCGCGCGGACCTGCGGCGAGCCCGTTTTCGTTTCTCCGCATAATGCCGCTTCATGGCGCATGTTCCACGTTTGCCGAAATGAAGGGAATCTGGAATCGCCGGCCTGCCCGGCCATTCGATATGGCGGCGTCTTCGGGCGCTTGCTAGTATCAGGTAAAAGGAGATATTCGAGCGTAAACGGAAGGTCGTATGAGCGCAATCGAGAAGCAGGCGGCGGAGGAAACCGAGCAGAAAAAGAAGGACGTATCGAAAGCGAAGGAGCCGGGGCTTCCTCAGAACTGGAAGCGAATCGTCATCACGATTTGGATCGGCCAGGCGTTTTCGATTCTGACGGCGTATTCGTCCATGTATGCGGGCGTGTGGTACGTCACCGAGACCACCGATTCGGCGCTCATGCTGGCCATCGCCTCGCTGTGTTCCATGCTGCCGCAGGGTCTTTTGTCTCCGATCGGCGGCGTGGTAGCCGACCGATTCAACAGAAAGTACGTGCTTATGGCCGCCGATGCCTTCGTTGGCGCCATGGCGTTGCTCATGGGCATGATCATCTTCATGGGCCATGTGTCGGTCGAGCTGGTGCTTGTCATGAGCGCTTTGCGCAGTGTCGGCCAGGCGTTCCATATTCCCGCCATGGAATCCACCATGCCGCTGCTCGTTCCCAAGCGTCATCTGGTGCGCATCAACACGCTCAATCAGAGCCTGTGGTCCATGGCCCTGATCGTGGGCCCGGTGTTCGGCATCTTCCTGTACACCGTCATCGGCTTCCAGATGGTGCTGTTCCTGAACGCCTTGGGCTGCGCGTTGGCCGTCGCCACGATCGCCACGGCGAAGATCCCCGATTTCCACGACACCAGCGACGAGGCCCGTCACCCCATCAAGAGCCTCAAGGCCGGTTTCGCCACGCTGAACGCCGACCGCGGCCTGCTGGTCATGGCCGCCATCGTCATGGGCGTCATGGCCATGTATGCGGGTATCAACTCGCTCTTCCCGCTTATGACGTACGACCAGTTCAACGGCGACGGCTACATGGCTTCGGTGGTCGAGGCCGCCTACGGCGTCACCTCGCTCGTCGGCATGGGCATCCTGTTCGTCTGGGGCGGCGGCCATCGTCTGCTGCGCCTGGTCGCGCTGTCGGGCTTTTTCGCGGGCATCATCTTGGTGCTGACGGGCCTGCTCACGCCGGACATGTTCATCTTTTTCGTCATCCTGACCGGCGTTTCCGGCGTTATCGAGGCGTTTTTCAACGGCCCGCTTCTCGCGGTGCTCCAGAAGCGCGTTCCGCCTGAGAAAATGGGCCGCGTCATGGGCCTGTTCACCACGGTGTCGGCGCTTTCCTCGCCGATCGGCCTGGCCCTCGCGGGCGCTTGCGCCGAATTCACCGGCGTGGCGAATTGGTTCATCATCGCGGGCGTGGTCGTGTCGATCGGCGGCATCCTTTTGGGCACGCTGCCCATCCTGACCAAGCTCGATAAGGAAATCGCAGCGACGTTCGACGAGCCCAAGGTGGTCAAGCGCAAGGTGTCGTCGCGTTCGAAGAAGTCCGAAGCCGGCATCGAAGAGTAGAATATTCAAGGCGCGGTTCGTTGCCGCGCCTTTTGCATGCGCGGCTTCGTCTATCCGCCGCGTGCGACGGGCGAAGCGCATTCGCTCGCCGGGTCTTGCGATATCGGTTGAAAGGGACGCGCATGATCATTCTGGGATCGCTCGTCAACGGAGTCGCCACCGTTTTCGGCGGCGTGCTCGGCCTGCTGTTCAAGCGCCGCATGCCGAACGACCTGGGCGATTTCTTGATGAAAGGCTTGGGCTTGTGCGTCATCTTGGTGGCTGTGCAAGGCATGGTCAAGGGGGGCGATGTGGTGGTGACGGTCCTATCGATCGTCATCGGCGGCTTGGTCGGCTTTCTTATCGACATCGATGCGTGGATCCACCGTTTCGGCGATTGGGTGCAGGCGAAGATCGACCATGCGTTCCAAGGCTCGACGGCGCTCGGGAATTTTTCCGACGGCTTCATTTCGTCGTCGCTGTTCATCTGCATCGGTTCTATGGCGGTGCTCGGCTCGCTGCAAAGCGGGTTGCAGCTTGACCATTCCACGCTGTTCGCCAAGGCGGTCATCGATATGGTGGTCGTCATGGTGATGGCCACGACGCTCGGCGTGGGCGTGCCGTTCTCCGGACTCGCCGTATTCGCCTACGAAGCGGCGTTGAGCTTGGGAGCGAGTCTTTTGGCGCCGTTTCTGACCGATGCGGTGATTAACGAGATGGTCTGTGCGGGAAGCCTGCTCCTGCTCGCCATCGGGTTGAATATGCTGAAGCTGACCGATATCAAGGTGGCGAATTATCTTCCAGCCGCCTTCATGCCCATCTTCATATGCGCGGTCATGCAATGGGGGCAGGGGTTCATGGTATGAGCATAGTCGAAATCGTCGTTTTGGGCCTCGCCCTCGCCATGGATGCGTTCGCGGTCACCGTGTCGAACTCTTTTTGCTACAAGGGCGCATCACGTGCCCGCCTGTTCGCGCTTCCGGTGGCATTCGGCCTGTTCCAGGGGCTGATGCCCCTGATCTGCTTTTTCCTCGGCGGCATCATCGGCGATATCATCGAGACGTATGCGGGCATCGTGACCCTGGTCATCTTAGGCATCATCGGCGGCAACATGATCAAAGAAGGCGTCAGCGCTCTGCGCCATCCCGACGATTCGTGCTCGTTGGAATCGGAGCGTCTGACGGCGGGCGTCATCTTGATGCAGTCGGTCGCCACGAGCATCGACGCGTTCGCCGTCGGCGTGAGCTTGCGCGCCGTGAACGTGGATATCGCCCTTTCGGCGGTCATCATCGCCCTGACCACGTGCGCCTGTTGCTTCGTGGCCTTGGCGCTCGGCAAAAGGTTCGGCAACGTCCTGGGCGACAAGGCGCAAATCGTCGGCGGCGTGGTGCTGGTTCTCATCGGCCTGAAGGCGATGTTTTTCTAGCGAGAGGCGCTTCGCGCGTTTCTGCGCGCGGCAGGCGGCGGGCATGTCCATTAAAGGCGCGCAGGAGGGAAGCGTTATGGCGAACAGGGTGTTCATTACGGGCGATACACACGGCCCGAGCGAAATAGGCAGGCTCAACAAGACGTTTGCCGTCGGCAGAGAGCTGGATAAAGACGACTATCTGGTCATATGCGGCGATTTCGGCCTGGTATGGGCCGATCGGTCGAAATACGCCTATTGGCTGCGCTGGCTCGACAAAAAGCCGTTCACCACGTTGTTCGTGGACGGCAATCACGAGAACTTCGACATGCTCGAATCCATGCCGGTCGAGCAATGGCACGGAGGCGCGGTGCATCGCGTGAACGATTCGGTAATCCATCTGATGCGCGGGCAGGTGTTCGATATCGCAGGTCGCTCGTTTTTCTGCATGGGCGGGGCGCGCTCTGTCGACAAGGCTCGCCGCACGCCCCATATAAGCTGGTGGCCTCAGGAGATTCCGTCGCCTGAAGAGCGCGATGCGGCCTGCGCGGCGCTCGACGCGCGCGGATGGCAGGTCGATTACGTGCTGACGCATTGCGCGGCGCGCAACGTGCAACGTCTGCTGAATCCGACGTATGAAAACGACGAGCTGACGTGCTTTCTCGAAGACGTGGAACGCAGGCTCGATTACCGGCGGTGGTTCTTCGGACATTATCACGAAGACAGGCCGGTCGGCGAGCGGCAGACGGCGATCTTCGAGGACGTGGTCGAAATCGTCCCCGGCGACGCGGGCGACCTGGTGCGGCATGTATACCGGGCGGAAGAGACGGGCCCTGCGCCCGCTCGATAGCAGCATCGGCCGCCTCGACGCCGGCGCAGCGCGCGGCGCGCGAAGGGCGGGATGGCGGGCGCCCTTCGCGTCGCTCGGTTTTCGAAGCTTTAATACAGCGGCAATTCGCCGGTGATCGGGTCGATCTGTTCGGGGTAGAGCGGTTCGAACGCCAGACAGGTATAGGTGGGCTCGCCGTGGAATTCGGTGTGGCCCGCATCCTGGATCAGCGCCACGCAAAAACCAGCGTCTTCGCCCTGTTTTGCCAGATCGAGCAGCGCTTCTTCCGAATCGACGTACACGCAGATCTTGGCAACGCCGCGCGCGAACCACTCCGAAAGCGGCGTGGCGTCGCGTCCGGTTTCGGCCAGCTGCACCCAGCCGTCTTCGACGCGCACGTCGGACAGGCGGTTTTCTTTCGCGAGCGCCATCAAAACGGCCTCGACGCACGCGTGTCCCGATTGGGCCGCGATCTTTCCCTTGCGCATTTTCAAATCGCGCCTGACCACGATGACCTGCTTCGCGTTGTACATGCGGTTCCTTTCTCCGTTTTCGTTCGGCGTGCAAGTGTATCAGGTCGGCCCGTCGACGTGCTTGTTCGCGCGCTCCGTCGGCGCGTCGGCCCCTTGCCGGCATCGTTCGATTCGGCGCCGGTCCGTCTCTGCGCCGCGGCGCTCCGTCCGCCCGCGGCGTTCTGTTCCCGCGTTCCGCCGCGTCGAACTGTGCGTTTGTTTCGTCGGTCGCGAAGCCGCGCTTGCATGATGCTACAATGACGCGGAATTACAAGATGGCCACGACGGATGCGCCCATCGCGCAGAAAACCGAAGGGTTTTCAGGGGAATCGGGGTGCGAATCCCCGGCTATGCCAGTAACCGTAATTCGTCCGTGCCCGCCGTGCGGCTTCGCCCGTATGCCGCCTGCCATTGCGCCCGCACGCGACGATGAGTCGGAACACCTGCCGTCTGCCGCCCTGGAGAAGAAAGGTGTCCGCATGCACGGAACCATCGTTCGTGCGTCCGAGACGAGAACAGCGAGCCTGCTGCACAAGGCGCTCGCCGTGCTTTTGTCGTTCGTCTTGGCCGCATCCCTCACGCCTACCTATGCATGGGCCGATGCCGCATCGCCCGCCGACGCGGGCGTCGTCGAGGCCGCGCCGCTGCCCGAGGATTCCTCGGGCAATTCCGACGTGCAGCCGGCTGAGCCCGAGATTCCCACCGATGGAGCGCTCGAACCCGTTGCGCCTTCGCAGCCCGAGCCTCCTGTCCAGCCCGAGCCGCCGGCCCGACCTGAGCAGGCTCCTGCATCGCCCGAGACCTCGGCTCCTTCCGAAAGCGCCCCTGCGCCCGACGCCGCGGATGCCCCTGCGGCTGTGGCGCTGGAATCCGATTACTATGTGATGATCCAGGACGGCAAGGATATCGACGATTCGTATTCGTACACGAAGGGCGATCTTTCTTCCGGCGTCTCGATGTGGGCGAACGTCTACGATTACGATGATTGCGGTGTTTTCGCCGAAAGCGGCTGGACGTATCAGTGGATGGCTTCCGACGTTCAGTCTGATAAGACTTCCGATTACGCGCCCATCGCCGGCCAAAGGGGCCAGTGCTTGACGCTGACCGAAGAGCTTGCCAAAGAGCTTGCAGGAAAATACATCGCCGTCACGGTGTCGGAGGGAGGCGCGACGCTGTGGGGCCCCGCCCTTTACGGCGGCGGTCCTCTTTACAAGAATCGTGTTCCCGGCCCCGTTCTTGCCCCTGGCACCATGAATCTTGAATGGGCGCATGTGGTCAAGGCGGACGCCGAGTTCGAAAACGCCGGCCGTCAGCAGGACGTGAAGGCCGCGGCGGCGGGGGATACCCTTAAGGCCGCAGGTTGGAAGCCGGGCGCTGCAACCGCGCCGCTGCAGACAGCAGACGGCGTCACGCTGTCGTGGCAGATTTCCGATTCCCGTTCGGGTGCGTTTTCCGAAGTGGCGACGGGCGACGTTTACACGGTTCCCGAAAACGCCGTGGGCAAGTTCTTGAAGGTGGTCGCCGACGGTGGCGGTAGGACCGCCGAGACGTCGATCGTGCCGATCGTGGCCGCCGGCGCTTACGAGCTGGATTCTTTGGAGATTGAAAAGCCTGCGCGATTGGAAACGGGCGCCGTTCTGACCGCCCATGCGTTCAAGAAGAACGCAAGCGGCTGGGGCAAGGGCGAAGAGGCCACGGAGGGCGTCACGTTCGCCTGGGAATGGACCGACACCGATCCTTCGAAATACGGTTCGAAGCCCGAGTGGCATGTCATCGAAGGCCAGACGGGCAGCACGTTCACGGTGCCCGATGATTTCGCGGGCCGTTGGGTTGTCGCCACCGCCACCGCGGGCATCAACGAGGTTCCTTCCGCCAGCGTCGTGAACTATGCGGCCGTCGGCCCCTTCAAGAAGGCCGGCACCTATACGGTCGACCGCGTCGCGCTGACGCGCGATGGCGATTCGTACGACGGGCGGTTCAAGGCCGGTCAAACGCTGGGCGCCATAGCCAAAGAGGAAGACCAGACGGGGTCCCTTACGGAAATCCCTTCGTCCGCCTTGAGCTACACCTGGCAGATCGCCGATTCGAGCAACGGCGCATACGAGGATTTGACCGACGATAACGTTCATAAGGCGTCGTTCGTCATTCCTGAATCGTATGTCGGCAAATACCTGAAGTGCATCGTGACGTCGGGCGACAGCTCGAAGAGTCGAGAGGTGAAAGGCTCCATCGCCCCCGCCGATGCGGTGGCGGTGAAGACGGTCGAGCTGTCCTACGACGGCCAGGACGGCTCCGTCCTACCCGTCGGCACCACGGTGACGGCGAAGGCGATCGCCGACGACGGATCCGATGTCACGGCGAGCGATAAGCTTGCATGGTCGTGGTATACGGCCGACACGTCGTATCCGAGCGCCGCCAAAACCAAGATCGACGGTGCGACCGGTTCTACGTTCACGGTACCGGCCGATGACGCCTCTTATGTGGGCAAATACATTTTCGCCGCAGCCGATGGAGGCATGGGTATCAGGTATTCTTCGGCGACGAAGGCCGTGTCCATGCCCGGTGCGGTGGAGCTGCATAGCGTGGAGGTGCAAGGCACCGCCAAGGTGGGCCTTGTTCTGGATGCCGTAGCGAAAAAGACGGTCACGGCCTCGGGAAGCGCGTCTTCGTATGCCAAGCCGGTCGATCCGTCCGACACCGTGAGCTATCAGTGGCAGTACGCCACGCGCAAGACCACGGTCGATTCCTCCTTCACCGACATTGCGGGCGCTACCGGCAAAACGTTCGCCGTTCCCGAAACGTATCCCGACGGCGTCTCTTCGCTCGGCACGTACGTGCGCGTGAAGGCCGTCAGCACCAATGCCGTCGTCAGCACGAAGAAGCCTTCTTACGGCAGCACGCAGTTGGTCGATCCTGCGGGTCCCGTCACGCAGGCGGGCGTGTATACGCTTTCGTCCGTGATGCTGTCTGCCACGTCGCCCGACGGCGGGGAGGGCCAGGGCTTCCAGACGGGCAACACCATCGTTCCCCAGGCCCAGGTGAAAAACGGCGCTTACTCCGAAAAGCCCGCGCCGAGCGATGCGAAGCTGACGTACGCCTGGTATGCGGCCGATTCGCGCGATGCCAAGGGCGTGCCCATCGAAGGCTACGACCCTGCCGACGGTCGCTTGGTTCTGACCGAGGGCCTCAAGGGCAAGTATCTTTCCGTGACGGTTTCGTCGGGCGACAATACGGTCTCGAGCACCGATGGCTCCCGTGCGCCGTATTTGGTGGTGGGCGCCGACGAATACGAGCTTCTGCGCGTCACCACGACGCCTCAGGCCAATAGCTCTACCACGCAGCTCGCCACGGGCGACGCCGTGAGGGCGGCGGTGCAGGCGCGTACCCTGACAAGCGTGAGCACGGGCAAGGATGTGACCGCCAACGTATCGGTAACTTGGTATGTTTCCGATACTAAGGATGGTTCTTATACTGAACTGCAGGATGCTTCCGGGGCGGAAATCGCGGTGCCTGCGGCCGCCAAGGGCAAGTATCTGAAGGCGGTCGCCACGAGCGGCGCTTCGTCCGTCGAAACGGTCTTCGAAAAGCCCGTGATCGACGGGGCGTCGCTTGCCGCGCTGGTCAAGAAGCTCGAAGACAAGTATTACGTTCCGGAACTCTCGTATGACGAGAACGGCGGCAATATCAACGAGGTGCTGTCCGCCAAGATCGAGGAACTGGGCTTCAGCGGCGTTTCCGTTCGCGTGAAGGCGGTCGAGTTCTCCCAGACCGACCCCCAGGCCGAAGTGGGCATTTCCTCGGCCGACGATGCCACGAACGGCGCCGTAACGTATTTCTGCATCGACCCCAATGCGTATGCAGGCTACAGCATCGACCCCTTGCGATCGGCCAAGGTGACTTTCGAGCTTGCCCAGCAGGGCGAGACCGTCGATTACCGTCCCAACAAGGCCGTGATGGTTCCGTGGAACCAGGCGAAGCTGGCCGAGTTGCTGCAGAAGGCGACGGAAGAGGTGGCCATCGGCTACGCGCAGGGCGATGCGGCCGATTCCGTGACGGGCGACTTGACGCTGCCGTACCGCGCGGGCGCGAAGTCGAAATATGCCCTGACGTGGGAATCCGACTCCGAACGCATCGTTGTTCAGAGGCCTGGATTCTCCGACTACACGGGCAAGGTGTCCAGGTCCGCCTCCGACGAGACCGTGAATCTGACGGTGCATGCCGCGCTCAACACGGGCGGCCCCGAGGGCCTTTCGGTTTCCAAGACGTTTGCCGTGGTGGTGAAGGGCGACCCTCAGAAGGTCGAGGAGGATCGCAAGGAACTCGCGCAGAAGCTCGATGACGCGTTCAAGCCCGAATCGCTCGAGTACTCCGAAAACGGCGCTTCCGCCGTCGACCCGTCGAAGGTGACGGGCGACCTTCAGCTGCCGATGCCGCGCCAAATCGGCGTGGACGGAAAATACTATCCGGTCACGTATACGGCCGATTCCGACGCCATCGTGGTGAACGGCTATCGCGCCAACGTGTATCGAGGCCTGCCTGGCACCGAGCCGGTGAAGGTGAAGCTGACGGCCGCCGTTGAAAGCGCGTCCAATGCCGCCGTGTCGGCCGCCAAGACGATCGAAGTGACGGTTCTGCCTCTCGAGGCCGCCGAAATCGACGCCGAGGTCGCGCTGATGGATGCGGCGGTCGCAGGCTATGCGCCGGCCATCCTGAACGGCCAGTCCGCCGATGCGGTGACGGGGAATCTGCATTCTTTCCAGAAGGCGTATCGCGCAAGCGACGGCTCCGTCGCGTGGTCGTACGACATTCACGACAGCGCCCCCGACGGCATCGTGCCTGACGATCTTACGAACGAGCCCGAACAGGCGGGCTATCTCACGTTCAAATCGAGCGTTCCCTCTGTCGTTAAGCACGATAATCTGCTTGTCTCCCAGCCGGAATACAACACGAAGGTCACGGTAAGCTCGCGCCTTAAGAGCGAGGCGTTCGCCCGCTACGCCGAGCGCTATGCATCCGATCCTGCGTGGGGCTCGAAGTTCGCGCAGCTCGCGGACCGCAACGTTTCGACGAGCTTCACGGTGCTCGGCACCTCGGGCGTCGACAACCCGAAGGTCACGGCGACGCTTTCCGTGGTGGGAGAAGACGCCCAGGGCAACCCGCAGACGTGGGCCGCGGCCGATACGTACACGCTCGATACTGGAGCCACGGCGGCCGACCTTTCCATGGCGGCGTTCAAAGCCGCGGGCCTGAAGGCCGACTACGGCACGAGCGAATACGGCTGGTTCCTCAACACGATTGCATCTCCCTTCGACGGTCGCGTGCTCGGCTGGGACCAGTCCACGGGCAAGTTCTGGCAGCTGTTCGTCAACGGCGTGTCTTCCGACCTGGGGGCGAGCGGCGTCGTTTTGCAGCCGGGCGATTCGGTGGTGTGGTCGTATTCGACCGACGGCTCGCAGCCTCCCGTCGAAGAAGTGGCGGTCAGCGCCGCGGTTTACGGCAAGAACGCCGCGGGCGAGCGCGAAACCTGGGCTCCTTCGACGAGCTTCACGATGAAGCGCGGCGCCACGGCGGCCGAGCTGTCCGACGCCCTGTTCGCCAAGGCGGGCTTGAAAGCCGATACGGGCATGGGTTCGTACGGCTGGTTCCTCAACAGCATTGCCTCGCCCTTCGACGGCCGCGTGCTGGGATGGAACGAAGCCACGGGAGATTACTGGCAGCTGTTCGTCAACGGCGTGTATTCGCTGCTCGGTGCGGGAAGCGTCGTGCTGCAGCCCGGCGATACGGTGACGTGGGTCTACGGCTCCGATGAATCGATGACCCCCGAAGGCAAGGTGTCCGCGACGATCGACGTCATGGGCGAAGACGCCAACGGCGTCGCCCAGCGCTGGGCCGCTCCCGCGAGCTTCGAGCTCGACGAGGGCGCCACGGCGGCCGACCTGTCCGAGGCCCTGTTCGCCCAGGCGGGCCTTAAGGCCGATTACGGCACGGGCGCCTACGGCTGGTATCTCAGCACGATCACGTCTCCCTTCGACGGCCGCGTGCTGGGATGGGACGAGGCCACGGGCAAATACTGGTGCCTCTATGTGAACGGCGTGCAGTCCGAAATGGGCGCCGGCGGCGTGGTGCTTGCCGAAGGCGACACGGTGAGCTGGTGCTACACCACCTACGGCGCCGAGCTGCCCGATGCCGACGATATCGTGATCGATCCGTCCGCCCCGCGTCCCGACTACAAGGGCGAGCATGCCATGTTCGGCGGCTCCACGCAGGGCGGCAATGTCACGCAGGCCCCCACGCCTACGACCGGTACGCAGCTGAACTGGGAATATGAGTTCGGCGAAGGCCTGAAGAGCGGATCGGACCCGCTGATCGTGAACGGCGACCTGTATGTGGTCGCAGGCACCACGTTGCGCGTGCTCGACGCGAAGACGGGCGTCGAAAAGGCCCGCACGTCGATCGGCGCGCAGGCGGGCTATTTCTGCCGTCCCGCCTACGCGGGCGGCATCGTGATCGTGCCGCGCGAAGACGGAAGCCTCGCCGCCTTCACGGCCGACACGCTGACGTGCGTGTGGATCAGCGACGCCCTGGGCGCGCTCGAGGCACGCGCGGGCAATCAGTACCAGGCCCTTTCGACGCTCACGGTGAACGGCGACTACGTCTACGCCGGCTTCACCATGGCGGGCAGCCTGGGCGCGTCGATGGATCTGTCGGTCGCGGGCGCGCTGGTGTGCGTCGACACGAAGGACGGCCGCGTGGTGTGGACGAAGATGTCCGACGCGGCCCAGACGGGCGAAGCCGCAGGTTACTACTGGGCAGGCGCCGCCGCTTCGGGCGACGATATCGTGATCGGCGACGAGTCGGGCACGGTGTCGTTGATCGACGGATCGACCGGCGACGTGCTTTCGAGCGTTTCCGGGCTTGGCGGCGCCGTGCGCGCCGGCGTGATTTCGGTTCCGGGCGATGCTGACACGCTGCTGGCCGTGTCGCGTGATAACGGCACGCTGCACAAGATCGCGCGCGAAGGCGACCGCCTGGTGCTGAAAGCGTCGGTTCCGTTCGCCAAGGAGTCCACGTCGACGCCTGCGGTGGCGGGCGGCAAGGCGTTCGTCTGCGGCGTGGACGCCCAGGGCTACGGCACCGTTTCGGCGATCGACCTGGCCTCCATGGCGGTCGTGGCCACTGCGCGCGGCGGCTACGGCAAAGCGCAGGCGGCGCCGCTGGTCTCGATGACGGGCGGCAAGACGTACGTCTACTTCACCTGCAACGGCCGACCCGGCGGCGTGTATGCGTACTGTCTGGAAGACGACGCGGTGACGCAGATCTATGTGCCCGAAGAGGGCCGTCAGCAGTACTCCACCTCCACGGTGGTGGCCGATGCCCAGGGCAACCTGTACTATGCCAACGATTCGGGCGTGCTGTTCTCGCTTGCAGGCGCCGAGTCGTGGAAGGTGACGTTCGATTCGTGCGGCGGCAGCGCCGTGAACGCGGCGTTCGTGGCGAAGGGCCGCGCCCTTGCGCGCCCGGACGATCCGACGCGCGACGGCTTCGTGTTCGACGGCTGGTATGCCGATGCGGCATATGAGCGGGCGTGGGACTTCGCCACGGCTCCTTCGGCGGACATGACGCTTTATGCGAAATGGACGCCTGTCGAGCAGGGCGGTCAGAACGCGCCGTCCGCGGGCGACGCGCCGAACGCTTCGACGGGCGCGTCTTCGTCCGCGGGCATCGCGCAGACGGTGCTTGCGGGCAAGACGGTGCTGTCGGCGGCGGGCGCTCCCGTCCAGGCCGCTCCTGCCGTCGCGGCCGTCGAGGTCGATGAGACGGTTGCGGAGACGCCCGTTTCGTCGCAGGGCGCTGCTGCGAAGGCGTCTTCGGCGGCGTCCGACGCTGCGCAGCCCGAACAGGGCGGCTCGATGCCGTGGTGGCCGTTCGTCGGCCTTGCCGTGGGCGTGTGCGGCCTTGCCGTCGCCATCGCCTGGGCCATGAAGATGAGGAAGAACGACGGAAGGTAGTCGTATGCAAGACCATAAGACCGGTCGAAACGACGCGCAGGGCGGCGGACACGATTCCGCCGCCGCCGCGGCGCTCCACGTGGGCGCTCCTGCCGATGAAACCGCCGCAATGCCCGCCGAGCGCGTTGGGCGCGCGCCGCGCAACGTGCGCGCCCAACGCGTCGGCATCGCCGTGGTGGCGGTGCTTTCCGCCCTGCTGATCGGCGTTTCGGCCTTTTCGCTCGCGGGCGGCGGGTCGTCCGACGAACGCGAGATGGCGGCCGAGGTCCCTGCGGCCTTCGAGCCCGTGGTCGAGACGGGCGAAGACGAGACTGCCGCTCCCGACGAGGACGCGTCGGACGCATCGCATGAGGTCGAAGGCGACGCCGCCGATTCCGCGTCGGCGAGCGCGCCGCAGGCTTCGGCCGAGGCGTCTCAGCCTGCGGCGGTCGCGACCGTCCAACCCGCTCCTGCGCCGACGAACCAGGCTCCTGCGCCGCAGTCGCAGCCTTCGGCGAGCGAGCCTCCCGCCGCGCGCATGGTGAACGTGACGGTGACGGTGGATTCCTCGATCGTGGGCAATCCCGTTTCCGGGTCGGGTTCGTTCTCGCTGCCCCAGGGCTCGACGGTCTATGACGCGTTGTGCCAGTTGACCACGCCGAACGGCGGTCCGAACTACGTGCGCGCCATCGGCGGCCTCGCCGAGTTCGACCACGGCAGCCAGAGCGGCTGGAAGTACTCCGTCAACGGGGTGGACCCCTCGGTGGCGTGCGGGTCGTATGTGCTCTCCGACGGCGACGTCGTGGCGTGGCGCTACGTGACCTCGATCAACGGCTAGCTGCAAGCCGGCGAAGGGCGGATCTTCCGTCTTTCGCCGGCTTCGCGCTTCATGAGGCCCGCTTTCGGCCGCGCATCGTCGGCGAAGAAAGCCGGCCTCATGGCGCGCATCGTGCGTGTGTTTCGGCGGAAAGAGAAGAAGGGAATGCGCATCCTCTTATGCATCACGCGTTTTCGTCCTACCATCCCGCGGTGGCGTTCGCGTTCATCGTGAGCGCGGCCCTGCTTTCCATGGCCGCCATGCATCCTGTGTACGTGGCGCTTTCGCTCGCGGGCGCGCTCGCTGCGTCGATCGTGCTGCGCGGCGCCCGTCAGACCGCGCGCTCGCTGGCGTGGGTCGTGCCGATGTGTGCGATCATGGCCTGCGCGAACCCGTTGTTTTCCGCATCGGGATCGACCGAGCTGTTCCATATCGGCGGTCTGGTCGTCTATGTCGAATCGGTCGTCTACGGCCTGTGCTCGGGTGGCATGTTCGCGGCGGTCTTTCTGTGGTTCGCTTCGTATGCCCGCTGCATGACCAGCGAGAATTCGCTTGCGCTGCTGGGCAATATCGCGCCGACGGTGACGCTTATGGCGTCGCAGGTGCTGCGTCTGGTTCCGCAGTTCGTCTCGCGCGGCGCATCGGTGGCCGCCGTGCAGGATGCGGCGAGCGCCGCGGCCCCTGTCACGAAGCGCGATGCGGCGCACGGGCGGTTCCGCATCGTGTCGGTGCTGATGGAGTGGGGGATGGAAGACGGCATCTGCCGCACCGACGCCATGCGCGCCCGCGGCTACGGCTGCGGGGCGAAGCGCACCACGTACAAGCGGTTCCGCTTCGGGCGGGCCGATGCCGCGCTGACGGCGGCCATCGTGGCCTTGGCCGCGTCGAACGCGGGCCTGATCGCAGCCGCATGCTCGGCTTACGAGTTCTATCCCGCGATGACCCCGCTGCACATGCAGGCGGGCTATGCGGCCTATGCCGCGTTTCTGGCGATTCCGATCGTGCTGCAGGCGAAGGAGTGGTGGCAGTGGCGTTCGTTGAAGTAGAAGGCTATTCCTTCGCGTATCCGCCCGCGGAAGGCGGCGCGACCCGTTTGCGGGCGGGCGTATCCGATGCATCGTGCGCCGACGAGCGTGCGTGGGTGGTGCGCGACGTGGGCTTTCAGGTGGAGGAAGGCGATTTCTGCGTGATCGTGGGCGCCACCGGATGCGGTAAGACCACGCTTCTGCGCAGCTTGAAGCCCGAGCTTTCGCCCGTCGGCGCGCGCGAGGGCTCGATTCGCGCGGCCGGGCGCACGCTGGTCGAAGACGGCGCGGTCGTGCAGGGCTTCACGCCGCTCGAAAGCGCGTCGACGATCGGGTATGTGATGCAAGATCCCGGCGCTCAGATCGTCTGCGACACCGTGTGGCACGAGCTGGCCTTCGGGCTGGAGAATCTAGGCGTTGCGCAGGACGAGATGCGTCGCCGCGTGGCGGAAGTCGCCCATTTCTTCGGCATCGAGCCGTGGGTGCGCAGCAGCGTGGAGGAGCTCTCGGGCGGCCAGCAGCAGCTGGTCAACCTTGCCGCCGTGCTGGCGCTGCGCCCGCGTCTGCTGCTGCTCGACGAACCCACCGCCCAGCTCGACCCCAACGCGCTCAAGCGCTTCCTGTTCATGCTCGCGCGCGTGAACAGAGAACTCGGCATCACGGTGGTCATGGCGACCCATGCCCCCGAAGACGTGGCCGCGTATGCGACGCGCGTCGTGGAGCTGCAGCCTTTGGGCGCGGGCGCCTCGCGCGAAGAGGCCGAAGAAAAGATAGCCCCGCGTAGGAAGGCGCGCCGCGAGGCGCTCGCGAAGGCGGACGTCGCGGTGGAGGTGCGCGATGCGTTCGTGCGCTACGACCGCCAGGCGCCGTGGGTGCTGCGCGGCATGGACGTGCGCGTGCGCCGCGGCAGCGTGCATGCGCTCGTCGGCGGCAACGGATGCGGCAAATCGACGCTGCTCAAGCTGATGGCGGGCATCCTGCGCCCGCAGCGCGGCAGCGTGAAAAACGCATTGGCGGGCTCGCAGGCCCTGATGCCGCAAGACCCCAAGGCCCTGTTCGTGTGCGACAGCGTGGCCGAAGAGCTGCACGAATGGAGCGCGCGCTGCGGCTACGGCGAAGACGACGAGGCCGAGGCGCTGCGCCGGTTCGGCCTCGCGCAGCATGCGTCGCAGCATCCTTACGATCTATCGGGCGGCCAGCAGCAGAAGCTCGCCTTCGCGAAGCTGTTGCTCACGGGCGCGCAGCTTCTGTTCTTGGATGAGCCCACCAAGGGCCTGGACCCCGCGTCGTGCGCTGATGCGTCGCGCATCGTGCGCGCGCTGGCCGACGAGGGCCGCACGGTGGTCGTGGTGACCCACGATCTTGATTTCGCGCTGGTCACGGCCGACGAGGTGTCGATGCTTTTCGACGGCGAGACGGCCTGCACCGAGCCCGCCGAGGAGTTTTTCGCGAACAACCTGGTCTATCGCCCGAATGCGCACGCGCGCCTGTTCGGGGAGGTCTAGATGGCTCCGAGCGAACATATGCTGCATGCGCCCGCGGCGTCCGGCGGCCCCGCGCGCGGCCGCATGTGCCGGCGCGTTTTCCCCTTGCTTGCCGAAGCGTTCGCCGTGGGCGCGGTGCCTGCGGTGCTTATCGCCTGCGCCTGGTACGGCGTCGAGCAGACGGCGCTCGTCAGCATGGTCGTGGTGGCGTGCGCGCTGCTGCTGTTCTTCGCGGGCTACGAGGCAAGCCGCCCGCGTTTGCGCGACATCATGCCCGTGGCGGTGCTTGCGGCCCTGGCGGCGGCGGGCCGCATCCTGTTCGCCCCGTTTCCGAGCTTCAAGCCCGTATCGGCCGTCGCGATCATCGCGGGCGCCGTGTTCGGGCGTCGCAGCGGGTTTTTGGTGGGCGCGTTGGCGGCTCTGGCGTCGAACTTCTTCTTCGGGCAGGGGCCTTGGACCCCGTGGCAGATGTATGCGTGGGGCATGATCGGCTACGGAGCCGGGTTGCTTGCCCAGGCCGGGCTCGAGAAGAGCCTTCCGATCATGTGCTGCTACGGGTTCGCCTCGGGCTTCGGCTACGGCGTGGTTTTGAATACGTGGAGCATCGTGGGCTTCTTCCATCCCGAAAGCCTGGTGCAGGCGTTTGCGGTCTATGCCGCGGCATTGCCCTTCGACGCCACGCACGCCGTGGCGACGGTCGCGTTCCTCTTGGCGCTCTATGCCCCGTGGCGGCGCAAGCTGGCGCGCATCGGGCGCAAATACGCGCTGTGCGAGCGCGCATCGTGATATGGTATGCGCCGCCGAGGCTTCGCGACGATGCGCCGGAGCCCGAATCGCAGAATGAAGGAACCGGCCGTTTGAAGGCCGAGCGGACAAGGAGCGAAGGCTATGACGGAGATAGTCATCGGAGGGTTCGTCGCGGCGGCGTGCCTGATATCGGCGGTCGTGCTGTTCTCGGGACATGGCGTGTTCATGGTGGCCACGCTGAACCGCATGGATCCCGACGAGCGCGAAAGGTCCTACGATGTCCCGCGCGCCTGCAAGGCGACGGGCGTGTTCGCGCTGGTGGCGGGCGTCGCGGTGCTCGTGTTCATCGCGCTGAAGTACGTCGCGCTGACAAGCGCGCTTCCCGATGCGGTGCTTCCCGCCTACACGGCGGCTATGATCGTCGCAATCATCGCGTCGCTGGTGTGGAGCGTGTCCTACATCGAGAAGCACTGCAAAAGGGAAGTGCCATCGAAGAAGAAATCGAAGAAGAAAAACGCCCGATGATGGGTTTCGAAGGCCGGCGCCGATGCGTCGTCCTTCGTGCACGAAAATCCTTTCAGGGCGAAATTTATGCGTCATGATTTGAATTTCGGGCACGAGAGGCTTCTTTTATGCATTCCAAGCCTATCTTCCCGTTTCAATATCGCGCTTTAGTGTGCTAGACTAGCCCGTCAATGCTGTGCGCAGCCCATGCGTCGCCGCTCGCGATCGCGTCTGGGCGATTTTCATGCGGGCGTCTTACGGAAAGGCGCGTCGCGTTCTCGCGCATCGGCATCCAAGTGGTTCGTTCGCACGAAGGAGGCGTTACATGTCGTCTGAATCAGAAGCCATGAGCTTCGAAGCCGAGGGAATGCATATCGACGAGTCCCAGCGCAAGGGGGTCTGGCCGCTCACGGTGATCTGGGTCAGCAACGCGTTCAACGTCTCGAGCCTCATGACGGGCGCGGCTCTCGGCGCGGCGCTGACGCTGGGCGACAGCTTCATCGCCGCCTTCGTCGGCTTCGGCATCATCACGGCCTATATGGTGCTCGTGGCCATGCAGGCTGCCGACCTGGGCCTTCCCACCTCGGCGCTTTCTACCGCCGCGTTGGGCAAGACCGGCGGGCGCTACCTGATCAGCGCCGTGGTGGGCCTGGCGCTCATCGGCTGGTTCGGCGTGCAGGCGGCCGTGTGCGGCTCGTCGTTCTCGATCGCGCTCGCCGAGCTCACCGGGTTCGAGATACCCGTCTGGGTTTCGTCGGCGGTGCTGGGCGGCCTGATGCTCGCCACGGCGGCGTTCGGCTTCGACGGCGTGAAATGGGTCAACTACATCGCGCTGCCCATGCTCTTCCTGATCTGCATGTACGGCCTGGTCGTGTCCGTGTCGGGCACCGGCGTCGACAGCGTGTTCAATTACGTTCCCGCCGAAGGCATGGGCCTTGTGGCGGGCGTCAATATCTCCGTGGGCCTGTTCGCGCTCGGAGGCGCCACCATCGGCGATTTCACCCGCTATGCGAAAAGCCGCCGCGACGCCGTGGTGTCGTCTGCGGCGGGCGTGTGGCCCGCGAACGTGTTCGTGATGATGATCGGCGCAGTGCTTGCCATCGTGGTTCCCGAATCGGGCGGCGACATCACGCTGATCATGGCGGGCCTGGGCCTGGCCGTGGTGGGCATGGTGGCGCTCGTCGCCAGCACCTGGACCGTCAACGTGAGCAACGCCTACTCGGCGGGCCTGGCCTTCGCGGTTATGCTGGGCAAGGGCGAGCGCGGCTACAAAGCGGCCACCATCGTGTCGGGCGTCGTGGGCATCGTGCTGGCGGCGGCGGGCATCATGGAGCATTTCACGTTCTTCCTCACGCTGCTTTCGGCCATGATCCCCGCGCTCGCGGGATCGATGATCGCCGACTACTGGCTGGTGCGCAAGGCGCGCCCCGAGAACTTCAAGCCGCTCGACGGCGTGTCGGTGCCGGGCATCGTGAGCTTCGTGGCGGGCGCCGCGGTGGCCATGGTCACGGGCGGCACGTTCGCGGGCACGGCCCTGGCGTTCCTCGACATTCCGTTCTTGCTGGGCCCTGTCAACGGCATCGTGGTTTCCATGGCGCTGTACGTGCTCATCTACAAGGCCATGAAACTTCCGGCTTTCGAAGGCCCCATCCAGCTCAAGACGCCGCAGCGTTAGACGGCGCCGCTTTCAAGGCAACGAGGCGTTCGTGCGTTCGCGCGGACGCCTTCCGCATATAAGAAAGAATTCGTCCGAAACGGGACGAAGGTCGACAACGAAAGGATATCGACGTGCGCACGATAGGTTTGGAAGATATCGACGATATCGCGCTCGGCTCGTCGCTTCTGGGATCGGGCGGCGGCGGCGACCCGTACATGGGCCGCCTCGAGGCCATCGCCGCGGTGAAGGAGCACGGCCCGGTGACGCTGCTCGACGTGGACGAGGTGCCCGACGATTGGACGGTCGCTCCCATCTGCGGCGTGGGCGCTCCCAGCGTTTCGCTCGAGAAAGGCACCAACGGCATCGAATACCCGAAGGTGCGCGCCATGATGGAGCGCATGCTCGACACGAAGCTCGATGCGTTCCTGCTTTCCGAGGCGGGCGGCATGAACTCCATGGTGCCGATCAGCGCCGCCGCGCGCGCGGGCCTGCCCCTGGTCAACGCCGACGGCATGGGCCGCGCGTTCCCGGGCATCCAGCAGGACACGTTCACCCTCAACGGCGTGTCCACCAATCCCTTCGTCATCGCCGACGAAAAGGGCAACTGCACCGTGCTCTACACCATCGACAACGATTGGACCGAGCGCATCGGCCGCGAAATCACCACGGCGTCGGGCGGCCAGGTCACCACGCTGGCTTCGCCGATGACGGGCGCCAAGATGAAGACGAGCGTCGTGAAGGGCACGGTCGATTACGCGCAGAAGCTCGGCCGCATCATCCGCACCGCATCCGACGCCCAGGGCGAAGAGCCCGAGGCGTTCTTCCTGCGCGAAAGCGGCGCGATGCGCTTTTTCAAGGGCAAGATCTGCGACGTGCTGCGCGAGACGCGCGACGGCTTCAATTTCGGCAAGGTGACGCTCGAAGGCATCGGCGAAGACAAGGGCCGCGAAGCCGTGGTGGAATTCCAGAACGAGAACATTTACGCCGAGGTGGACGGCGAAATCGTGGCCACGGTGCCCGACCTGATCTGCCTGGTGGATTCCGAGACGTTCGTGCCGGTGACCACCGAGAACCTCAAATACGGCAAGCGCGTGCTGGTGGTGGGCCTGCCGTGCGACCCCGCGTGGCGCACCGAGGGCGGCTTGGAGCTGGCGGGCCCGCGCTGGTTCGGGCTCGACGTCGATTACGTTCCCATCGAAGAGCTCGCGGCAAGGAGGACCGATGCGTAAGCTGGGCGTACAGGATATCGAAGAGATCGCTCTCGGCGCGGCGCTTCTGGGCGCGGGCGGAGGCGGCGACCCCTATATCGGCAAGCTGACCGCCATCGGCGCGGTGAAGGAATGCGGCGAGGTGACGCTGGTCGACGTCGACGAGCTCGAAGACGACGCCGTGGTGGTTCCCGTGGCGTCGGTGGGCGCGCCTACCATTCTGACCGAGAAGGCCGTGGGCGCCAACGAGTTCGCCAAGCTTCTCGACATGATCGAGGCCTACTACGGCAAGAAGGCCGCGGCCGTCATGCCGATCGAGGCGGGCGGCGTGAACTCCATGCTGCCGATCGCCGCGGCCGCGCGCCTGGGCCTTCCCATGGTGGACGCCGACGGCATGGGCCGCGCCTTCCCCGAAATCCAGATGGTCACGTTCACCATCGGCGGCCAGAGCGCGAGCCCGATGATCTTCATCGACGAGAAGGGCAACCTGGGCCTGATGGAGACGGTCACCAACAAGTGGGTGGAAACCGTGTGCCGCGCCGGCTGCACCGCATGCGGCGGATCGGTTCTGAGCGTCGAATACGTCATGGAGGCGCGCGTCGTCAAAGAGTTCGGCGTGAAGGGCATCGTGACGCGCTCGCAGGAATTGGGCCGCACGATCCGCGCGATCAAGAACTGCCCCGAAGGCATGACGCCCGAGCAGTATTTCCTCGAATACACCCGGGGTCACCGCCTGTTCAAGGGCAAAATCGCCGACCTGGTGCGCGAGACGCGCGGCGGCTTCAACTTCGGCCGCGTGGTGCTCGACGGCATCGGGGAAGACAAGGGCCGCGGCGCCTTCGTCGAATTCCAGAACGAGAACCTGGCCTGCACGGTGGAAGGCGAAATCGTGGCCACGACGCCCGATCTGATCTGCCTGGTGGATACGGAGACGTTCATGCCCATTCCCACCGACGCGCTCAAATACGGCAAGCGCGTGCTGGCCGTGGGCCTGCCGTGCTTCCACCTGTGGCGCACGCCTGCGGGCCTCGAGCTTGCCGGTCCGCGCTATTTCGGCCTCGATACGGACTACGTTCCGGTCGAGGAGCGCTGCAGGCGATGACGCGGCGCCTCGCCGGGCCCGTTGCCGCAGGTTTCGGGCGACGGGGCGCCGGGCGCGGCGACGCGCGGGATGTGCGCGCGGCTGCGCGGCGCAAGGCGGCGTGCGCGATTGATTGGACGACGTGCCCTTCGGGGCGTTTCAAAAGGAGAGGCAATGTATAAACTCGGCATCGACGTCGGCGGCACCAACACCGACGCGGTTTTGATCGACGAGAACCTGAACGTGGCGGCGGCCATTAAAAACCCCACGTCGGGCGACATTTACGAAGGCATCATGGGCGCGGTCGACGCCGTGCTGGCCGAAAGCGGCGTGAACCCCGCGGAAATCGGCCAGGCCATGCTCGGCACCACGCAGTGCACCAACGCCATCGTGGAGCGCAAGGGCTTGGCTCCGATCGCCATCCTGCGCATCGGCGCGCCGGCGTCGGTGGGCATTCCGCCGATGGTCGACTGGGCCGACGACATCGCGTCCGTCGCGGTGGATTCCGCCATCATCGGCGGCGGCTTCGAATACGACGGCAAGCGCCTGGCCGATTTCGACGAGGCGGCCTGCCGCGCCTTCTTCGAGGGCGTGAAGGGCAAGGTGGGCGCCGTGGCCATCAGCTGCGTGTTCTCCGGCGTGCGCAACGACGACGAGCTCGCCGCCGCGCAGATCGCCCGCGAGGTGCTGGGCGAGGACGTCCACGTGTCCATCTCGTCCGAAATCGGATCGATGGGCCTGGTCGAGCGCGAGAACGCCACCATTCTCAACGCCGCTTTGCACGAGGTGGCCAAGCGCTTCACCGAGGGCTTCGCGAAAAGCCTGGCCGAGCGCGGCATCGTGAACGCCGACGTGTACCTGTCGCAAAACGACGGCACGCTCATGACGATCGAGCACGCGCGCCAGTACCCGATCCTGACCATCGCGTGCGGCCCCACCAACTCGATCCGCGGCGCGAGCTATCTGTCCAAGATGGAAGACGCCATCGTGATCGACGTGGGCGGCACCACCACCGACCTGGGCGTTTTGCAGAGCGGTTTCCCGCGCGAGAGCGGCGTCGCGGTGACGATCGGCGGCGTGCGCACCAACTTCCGCATGCCGGACGTGATCTCGATCGGCTTGGGCGGCGGCTCCATCGTGCGCGAACGCGAGGACGGCCGTGTCACCGTGGGTCCCGATTCGGTGGGCTACGAAATCACCAAGCACGCGCTCGTCTTCGGCGGCGACGTCATGACGGCCACCGACATCGCCGTGCGCCTGGGCATGGCCGAGGTGGGCGACCCCTCCAAGGTGGCGCACATCGACGAGGCCTTCGCCGAGAAAGCGCTCGACGCCATGCGCGAGCTGGTGGAAGAGGGCATCGACATGATGAAGGTGTCCAACGACGACATCGACGCCATCCTGGTGGGCGGCGGCTGCATCATTCTGCCGACCGACCTGGCGGGCACGGCCGAATGCGTCAAGCCCGAGCACTCCGGCTGCGCGAACGCGATCGGCTCCGCCATTTCCAAGGTGAGCGGCACCTACGAGGCGCTTGTCGACTACGACGTGACGCCGCGCGAGCAGGCGCTGGCGGCCGCGCGTGAGGCGGCGATCGAGCAGGCGGTCGAGGCGGGCGCCATCCGTGAAACGGTGGAGGTCATCGATTCCGAGGACGTGCCGCTGCAGTATTACCCCGGCCACACCAACCGCGTGAAGGTGAAGGCCGCAGGCGACCTGGCGCAATAGACGCCCCGCTCGCCCTTCCGGAGGCGCCGTCGATTTTTCCAAAACGGGCCCGGCTGTTTGTTGAAGCTGTAACGAATGGTCCGGTCCCGTGCGCCGGCGGCGTCCTCGGAGTATCATGCGAAGCCGACGATGCGGCCGAGGCGTGGTCGCGAAAGCGAGGTTTCCATGAAACAGACCGATAGCATCGAGAAAACCGCGGCGGCGCTGACCGCCGGCAAGCCCGTGGTGTTTCCGACCGATACCGTGTACGGCATCGGCGTGGCGGTGGGCTTGGCGAAGACGCCCCAGGTGCTCTACGACATCAAGCGCCGCGATTCCGACAAGGCCATTCCGTGGCTGGTGGGCAAGAAGAGCGCCCTTTCGTTCTACGGCCTCGATGTTCCCGCTTACGCGGTGGCGGCGGCCGAGAAATTCTGGCCCGGCCCGCTGACGCTGATCGTGAAGGCCGCCGCCAATGTGCCCGAGGCGTTCCGCGCTGAAAACGGCACCATCGCGCTGCGCATGCCGAACGACCCCGTGGCGCTCGCGCTAATCGAGCGCGTGGGTTTCCCGCTGGCAACCTCGAGCGCCAATTTCCAGGGAAAGCCCCCGGCGCATACGTTCGACGAGGTCGATCGCGAGCTGCTGGGCCTGGTGGCCGCCGCCCTCGGAGACGGTTCGCCGCGTAGCGGCATCTCGTCGACCGTGGTCGATTGCACGGGCGAGCGCCCCATGGTGCTGCGCCGCGGCTCGGTGACCGAGAAAGACCTGCTCGAGCTTGCATAGCTTGCAGCGCCCGTTCGGGTTCGGCCGCGCGTTTTCATCCGCGGCGCCGCGCCGATCGCGATGCGCGTGTTTCCGATCGGCTTGAAGAAGACTGCGCCATGAAGGCCTGGACGGCTGCCCGTCCAGGCCTTCATGCTTTTTCCAAGGGCGCAGGCCCCGTTTTCTTTTCCAGGCCATCTGCTGTATGGCCTGGAATTATGTATTACTTTACAGTGTAAGGTTCATTCAATGCCGACAATGCCTTTCCATGGTGCGCAGCGGCGGGTCGTGCGAAGGTGACGGCGGGGGTCGGGCCGGAACGGGGCGCGGCGCCGACCGGGTTCGCGATGGAAGCGGGCCGGGCGGGTTCGCTAGGCTGAAGGCATGGATTTGCTGTTCGACATTCCTCTTCGCTTCATGCCGCCGTTCGCCGCCGCGTTCGCGCTGTGCGCGTTCGGCGTCGTTTTGGCATGGGCGAGCGTCGTCGATATCAGGCGCCGCATCGTGCCGGGCATCGCGCTTATCGCGGGCGTTCTTATCTGGGCCGCAGCCTTCGTGCTCGCTGCCGCTGCAGATGCCGCGGGGCAGGGAGGCGTTCGGCCGTCCGTCTCGTGGGCGCGCGGCATCGCTGCGGGATGCGCCGGTGCGGCGCTCGTCGCAGCGTTCTCGCTGACGCTCGCATTCCTGCTCTCTCGCGCGGCGGGCCGGGCGGCGCTCGGCATGGGCGATGTGAAGCTCTTGTTCGTCATGGGGCTGCACTGCGGCGCAACAGGGGCGCTCGCCTGCCTGGGCGCGGCCTGCGTGCTCGCCGCGCTGTATTGCGTCGTCCGCTTCGCTTGCGACCGCGCTCTCGCTGCGCTTCGGTCGCGCAGACCGACCTCGGGGCCTTCTCCTGCGCCGTTCGACGGCACGTTTGCGTTCGTGCCGTTTCTAGCTGTCGCGTTCGCGCTCGTCGCGCCGCTTTCCTTGCTCGGCTGACGCGGGCCGCGCGTTTCCCCCATCGCTCGCGGCACGGGCGTTGCGCGACGTTTCGCCGCGATGCGTGCATCATCGCGTAAAGGGCCGTCGACGCTTTGCGGCTCGCGCATGCAGCGCGCCTGCGTCCGGGGTATGCTGGTGGTCCGATTCGCAGGGAGGGACGGCATATGAAAACACAACGCCTGGGCTTTGCGAGCCATGACGGGGTTTCGCGCATCCACGCTTTGCTTTGGCGGCCCGACGCGCAAAGCGTCGCGCCGCGCGGCATCGTGCAGATCGTGCACGGCATGGCCGAGCATATCGACCGCTACGGGCCTTTCGCGCGCTATCTGGTGTCGCAGGGTTTCGTCGTGTGCGCGAACGACCACACGGGCCATGGCAAAAGCGTGCAAGACGAAGAAGACCTCGGCCATATTCCGCTGGACGGCGGCAACGAGGTGCTGATCGAAGACGTCCATGAGCTGCGCCGCATGACGGCCTCGCGCTTCGCGACCGGCGTGCCTTACGTCATGTTCGGCCATTCCATGGGAAGCTTCATTACGCGCTGCTATCTGACCAGGCACGGCGAAGGTCTGGCCGCCGCCGTCTTGTGCGGCACGGGCCAGCAGCCGCGTCTGCTTTCGCGCGCGGGCAATGCGGTCTCGCGCGTCATCGCGTCCGTGAAGGGCGAGCGGCACCGCAGCGCGTTCGTCGATTCGCTCGGCGCGGGCTCGTTCGGCAAGGCGATCGCCGACGCGCGTACCGACCTCGATTGGATATCGACCGACCCTGCGGTGGTCGACGCCTATATCGCCGACCCCGCATGCGGGCAGATGTTCACGGTGGGCGGATACGCATCGCTGACCGCCCTCACGCTCGAGGCCACCGACGCCGCCCGCGCGCGCCTCGTTCCGCCCGCGCTGCCGCTGTTCTTCATCGCAGGAGCCGAAGACCCCGTGGGCGATTGCGGCAAGGGAGTGGAGCGCGCCGTCGAGGAATACCGCGCGGCAGGCGTGGCCTCGGTCGATCTGAAGCTTTATGAAGGCATGCGCCACGAGGTGCTCAACGAGCCCGGTAAAGAAGGCGTGTACGCCGACGTGGCGCGGTGGTTGGAAAGCAAGGGAATCTAGCCGGATCGGCCTGCGGCGGACGCGCCGCGCGGGTGAAGGACGGGGCGGCGCCATGCCGGCAGGGGGCGCTTGCTTTCGATGGTCGGAGGGCGAGCCGCCGCATCGCAGCGCGGCACCGACTCGTGCCCGTACGGGTTTGCGGCGTCGCATTCCTCCTGAAGTTCGCCCCCGCGTCGTCTGCGTCGAGGCTCGTTCCTGCCGCCGCTTCGCGCGACCGCGACGGTTGCGCCGCAACAAACAGCTCTTTATACGAAAAGACCGCGGGTATCCGCGGTCTTTTCGTCGCATCGGAGCTTTCGGATCGGAAGAAGGCGATGCGGAGATGCTGATTCGAGAGGGGCGCGCCGCCAGGGAGGGGGAGGCGGCGCGCTCGAAAGGGGTGCCGAGCGGCGTGGCGAAGGGCCGCACCGCTCGATCGCGTGAAAGCGTTCAGGCGCCGGTTAGGCGATTTCGCCTGCGACGGTGTCGGCCATGATGAAGCCGTAGTTCATGGCTGCGTCGAAGCCCATGGCGTACTGCTTGCCGTCCTTCTCCTCGATGGAGCCGCAGACGTCGCCGGCGGCGTAGAGGCCAGGGATGACCGTGCCGTCTTCCTTGGTCACGTGGCAGGTGGTGTCGATCGTCAGACCGCCCGTGGTCAGGTAGAAGGTCGGCTCGACGCCGCAGACCCAGATGCCGTCGTGGGTGTCGAGGTAGGGAAGCTTGGAGCGCTTCCACTCGTCCTCTTCGCCCGCCAGCGCATGCTGGTTGTGCTTCTCGAGGGTGGCTGCCAGGTTCGAGCAGCCCGTGGCCTCGGCGGCCTCTTCGACGGTGTCGTAGTGCACCATGTCGCCGCGCTCGAAGACGGCCTTATAGGTGTCGAAGCCCCAGGTGAGGTTGTTCATCGTGGTCACGGCGCCGGATTCGTCGGTGATCCAGAAGAACTTGCCGCCGTTGGCCTCCTCGTCGAGCAGCGCGTTGCCGATGACGAAGTGGTTGGCCTTCATGACGTTGCCGAACTGGTCGCCGTGGGCGTTCACCATGATGCCCGGGGTGGTCTGGTACATGAAGGCGATCTCCATGCGGGAGCCTGCCTGCGAGGTGGTGGACATGTAGGCGCCCAGCTCGCGGCCCATGCACTCGATGCCTGCGCCGACCTTCTGGCCGAGCACGATGCCGTCGCCCGTGGATGCGGGGCAGCAGTTGAAGGAGCGGCCGGCGTACTGCGGATAGTACTGGTCGACCATTTCCTGGTTGGCGCCGAAGCCGCCGGAGGCCAGCAGGACGGCCTTGGCGTTGGCGGTGTAGACGGAGCCGTCCTTGCCCTCTGCCACGAGGCCGGTCGCGCGGTCGCCGTCCATGACGATGTCGACGACCTTCGCGCCGTAGACGATGGTGCCGCCCAGAGCGCCCACGCGGTCGGCGAGGTACTGCATGGCCTGGCCGCAGCCGCCCTCATAGCAGCCGGGGGCCAGGTACGGGGTGATGCCGTAGGCCTTGTTCACGCCCATGCTGTAGAAGCCGATGCCGATGCCGTGCATCCAGTCGACCAGCGGACCCGAGGTGTCGTACATGGCGTGGTCGTAGGGCATCGCGCCGTTGAAGCGGTCGAACTCGGGGTTCACGTACTTGGACAGAACGGCCATCATGGCGTCCTTGTTGTAGTTCGGGTTGTCGTCGAAGCGGCCCTGGGAGTAGGTCTCCTGCAGCTTGCTGCCCGCGCTGGCGACGCCGGAATAGGTCATGGACATGGAGCCGCCGGGGATGTCCTGCTTCTCGAACAGGGTGACCTTCACGCCCTTCTCGAGCAGACGGGCTGCGGCGACCAGGCCTGCGGTGCCCGCGCCCATGATGACCACGTCGGTGTCGATGGTCTGCTCGGTGCCGCCGGTCAGCTGCTCGGGGCCCTTCTGGAATTCGCTGGAATCGACGCCTGCGTTCTCGAGGCACTCGAGCGCGGCGTTCTTGATGGCGTTGCAGGTGGTGGTGGCGCCGGAGATGGCGTCGATGTCGAGGTTCTGGGTCTCGAGGACCTTCGCGGGCCACATGGTGGCGGCCAGGCTGCCGATGCCCGGGGTCTCGTCGTGGTTGAGGACCTGCAGGTTGGCGATGGCGCCGTCCTTGACGGTGGTCTCGACGAACACGAAGTTCTCGTGGCCCATGGCCTTGGCGACGTACTTGCCGTCGGTGGCCTCGTCCATCTTCTTATACGCGGTCTCGTTCGGGGTCTTGGCGGCAGCGGAAGCGGCCTCTTCGGTCGCGCTCTTCTCGGCCGGGGCGGCAGGCGCGCAGCCCACGCCCATCGTTGCAACGGCGCCCAGTGCGCCGACGACGCCGGCGCCCTTCAGGAAATCGCGACGATTCAGATCCATAGTCATTTCTCTCCTCCTTGGTTCCTCCCGTTTCGGTGCGAAGAAGCGTGCGCGCGGCCGTACGGCGCAAGGCGCGTTCGGCCGGCCCGCGCATGATGCGCGCCGCCGTCGGGCGGCATGGCCGCGTCGCGAAGGAGGGGCTTCGTGACGAACGCGTCTGCAGGCTTCGCAAGCACCGAAGACGCCATCGACCTTACGCGCCTGCGCTGCCGATGTCCTCACCGAGTATCGGTGAAGTTTGGAAAATGCCTGGTGAAGTTGATGTTTTGCAACTCGATCGGTGATACGCTGGGCGATGGCTGCGCTGCGTCCTGCAGGCGTCTGCGCGCGCCTTCGAGCGCGTCGCGCATCGTGCGCAAGGCCGCGCCAACGCCGCTGCGTCCGCCCGGCCCGGCCGCCTCCGACGCTTTTCGTCGGCCCGTTTGTCCGCGGCGTCTGTGGCGCATCGGACGGGCGATCCATATCGGCGCGCTGTGATTTCGCGGCAAGGAAAAACGCTCCCTCGTGCGCGCCCGCGTGCCCGAGGGATATACTGTGCCGAGCTACTCAGGGGGAGGGTATCCATATGCGCGTTTTTGCTCCGAATGTCGGGGCCGTTTCTGCATGCGGCTTCGGATTGTCGAAGGCGGCCACGTCTATCGGCTATCTGTCCGCCATGGGATCGGTCGCGCACAATATAGGTTTCGTGACCGAGCTGTGGTTCATGCTGGCAAGCGAAGCGGTGTCGCTCGTGCTCGCCGCCGTGGTGGGCGTGCTCGCCGCGCGCGGCCGCATCCGTCCGCGTTCCATTCCGCAGTGGCAGGCGCTTCTGGTGTTTCTCGCCGGCTTCTGCCTGAGCTTCACGGGCGTGCTCGCGAGTCTGCCCGCCGCGGCGTCGGCCGCGGTGCTCGGCGTGACGTACGGCGTCTCGTCGTTTCTTCTGTGCGTGACGTGGCTCGAGGAATTCGCCTATCAGGAGCCGCGCGAGTCGCATAAGAACATGGTGGCGGGCTTATGCATCCAGATGGTCGTGGTGGCGCTCACGTCGCTTCTGCCGACGTTTCTGGTGCCGGTCAGCGCGATGGCTTCGGCGGTCGTGTCCTGCCTGTGCTATATGCACGTCGACCTGCTCGCGTCGGGCGCGCTCGATGCCGAGGGGAAGGGGTCTTCGAATCGTCCCGCGCCGTCGGTTTCCGAAACCTTCGAGCCCGTGACGGCGCGTGCGTTCGTGGCCAAATACGGCGCGTCGTTCGCCTGCCTGTTCGTGCTCGTGGGCGTGGTGGGCATCTTGCATACGTCGGTTCTCGGGTCGTCGTTCGAGCACATCGTCGGCGGCGTATCCATGTGGATCCCGCTCGCGGCGGCGACGCTCGTCACCGTGGCCGCGGCGTTGGTGGCGCTGCGCCTGCCCGACCCTACGTCGGTGTACAAGGCGGTTCTGCCCGTCATGCTGGTGCTGCTGTCGCTGCTGCCGTTCATGGGAGAGCTGCTCGGCCCGTTCGCCGGCACCGTCATGATCGCCTGCTACGACGTGTGCGGCATGCTGTTCCTGTTCTTCATCGTCGACGCGGCGCACTGCCATCGCCAGCAAAGCTATCTGCTCTCGAGCGTCTACATGGGCGGCTCGAACGGATTTCTCGCGCTGGGCCTGGGCATCGGCCTGCTGTTGAACTACTTGAGCGGCGACTATGACATCTCGCTCATGACGCTGCTTGCGTTCGTTGCCATCTATCCGCTGTGCATCGCCTTCGTGGTGGTCATGCGTCGCAGCCTGCAGGGTATGAGGCGTACGGTGCAGGCGCAGTCGGGCGGCGTGCAAGGCGCCGTCCCCGAAATTTCGGCTCCGTCCGCGCCCGCCGCGCCGCAGGCGGCTCCCGCTTCGCGCGAGGATGCCTCCCGCCTCGAGGGCGCCCCCGCTTCGCCCGCACCGCTCGAGCCCGATTGGGAGGCCGCGCTGCAAGCCTTCGCCGCGCGCTACCGGCTTACCAAGCGCGAGACCGAGATCTGTTCGTATCTGGTGCGCGGCCGTTCGGCCAAGCGCATCGCCGAAGAGCTGGTCATATCTGAGAACACCGTATGGACGCATACGAAGAACGTCTATGCGAAGACGAAGGTGTCGGGCAAAGACGACCTGATCAATCTGTTCGAGTGCGAAGCGCTCGGCGGCGGAGCCTCGTAGCGTCGCGGCGCCCGAGAGCCCGGCGCATCCCCGTTAGAATCGTGTCGAAAGGACCTTGCTATGAAACGACTGACTTCCCGCGCGCAGGACGGAACGGCGTCCGTCGAACCGGAGCGCATGAACGAGGCGCTCGACCGCCTGGCGGCATACGAGGACATGCATGACGACCTGGTGGCGCGTCTTGCCGATCTGGAAGAGACGATCGCCGAGCGCAAGGCCGCAGGCACGCTGAACGCCTCGACCGGCAATCAGCTCATTGCGCAGAAGGTAGCGCTCAAGACCACAATCGGCATGTTCGACATCTACGGGATCGAATAAGGCCCGTCCGCGCCGCCGTTGCGAAGCGTTGCGGCGGCGCGGGTATAATCGAGCGAAGGTTTACGACGGCCGCCGCATCCCGCGGCGGCCGCTTCTTATGAACGGGGAATTGCCATGGAGAAGAGATACGTCCTAGCGCTCGACCAGGGCACCACGTCGTCGCGCGCCATCGTCTTCGATCGCCGCGGCCGCATCCGCGGATCGGCGCAGCATCCGTTCCGCCAGGTCTATCCGCAGCCCGGCTGGGTCGAGCACGATCCACGCGAAATAGCGTCGTCGCAGCTCGGCGTTATGGTGGAGGCCATGGTGTCGAGCGGCGTGTCGCCCGACGAAATCGACTCGATCGGCATCACCAACCAGCGCGAGACCACGGTGGTCTGGAACAAGAAGACGGGCGAGCCTTTGTGCAACGCCATCGTGTGGCAGTGCCGCCGCACGGCCGCCATGATCGACGAGCTGTGCGGGCATCCCGACGTGGCGGCCATGGTGCGCGCCAAGACGGGCCTCGTTCCCGACGCGTATTTCTCCGCCAGCAAGATGCGTTGGATTTTGGACAACGTGGAAGGCGCGCGCGAGCTGGCGGATGCGGGCGAGCTGGCCTTCGGCACGGTGGACTCGTGGCTTGTCTGGTGCCTGACGGCGGGCGCCGTGCATGCGACCGACGTGACCAATGCGAGCCGCACGATGCTTTTCGACATCCACGAAGGCCGCTGGGACGCCGAACTGCTCGAATTGTTCGGCGTGCCCGCCTCGACGCTGCCCGACGTGCGTCCGTCCTCGGCCGACTACGGCGTCACGGCCTATCCGGGCTTGCCCGCGGGCATTCCCATCCGCGGCGTGGCGGGCGACCAGCAGGCCGCCTTGTTCGGCCAATGCTGCTTCAGCGCGGGCCGAGCGAAGAATACGTACGGCACGGGATGCTTTCTGCTCATGCACACGGGCGAACGCGCCGTGGAATCGGCGCACGGCCTGGTGACCACCATCGCCGCCAGCGCTCCTGGCGCGCAGGGGATCGAATACGCCCTCGAGGGCAGCGTGTTCGTAGCGGGCGCCCTCATCCAGTGGCTGCGCGACGAGTTGGACATCATCGGCAGCGCCGCCGAAAGCGAGGCGCTTGCGGCGAGCGTGCAGGATACGGCGGGCGTCTACGTGGTGCCCGCGTTCACGGGTCTGGGAGCGCCGTATTGGGATGCGCAGGCTCGCGGCGCCATTTTCGGCCTGACGCGCGGGGCGACGCGCGCCCATGTGGTGCGTGCGGCGCTCGAATCGCTGGCGTTTCAGGTGGCCGACGTGGCGCGCACCATGGAGCAGGACGCGGGTATCGTCATCGACCAGCTCAACGTGGACGGCGGCGCTTCGGCCAACGACCTGCTCATGCAGATGCAGTCCGACATTCTGAACGCCCAGATCAACCGCCCTGTGGTCATCGAGAGCACCGCGCTCGGCGCGGCGTTTCTGGCGGGGCTGAACACCGGATTCTGGGAGAGTCTGCAAGAAATCAGGGCCATGCGCGAACCGGACGAGCATTTTCTTCCCGCGATGGACGAGGCGACGCGCGAAGAGCGTATGGCGGGCTGGCACGACGCCGTGCGCCGCGTGCTGACCGATTAGCGCCGGTCCGAACGGGCGGGGGAGCGTCGCGTTTTCGCCGGCCGTCGGGCCAGGGCGTCGTTCGGCCTCCGCTCGGCCGCGGTTATTTCGTGTTCGATGGGTCATGGGGCCTGAAGCGGGAGTGCGGTTGCTATTATGGGTTCGTTGACGGAGACGGGGCGCGGCCCCGAGGTGAAAAGGAGCGGCGGGCGCATCCGTCGTCGCGAAAGGAACAGACAGCTATGATCATCTCCATCGCAAGCGATCACGCGGGCTTCGATCAGAAGCAGGCGCTGGCCGAGTATCTCAAGGGCGAAGGCCACGACGTGATCGACCGCGGCCCCGAAAACGACGATCGCGTCGATTACCCCGATTACGCCGAGGCCGTGGCCCACGACGTCTCCGATGGAACCGCCGACCGCGGCGTGCTCGTGTGCGGCACCGGCATCGGCATGGCGCTCGCCGCCGACAAGGTGGTGGGCTGTCGCGCCGCCAACGTCATCAACGTGCAGTTCGCCGAGCTGTGCCGCCAGCACAACGACGCCAACATCATCACGCTCTCCGGCCGTTTCGTCGAGCTCGAGGAGAACAAGAAGATCGTCGACGCTTTCCTCGCCACGAAGTTCGAGGGCGGCCGCCATGCCATGCGCGTGGCCAAGATCATGAAGCTCGACGCCAAGGGCGGCGCCGTGATCGGAGCCGACGGCAACGTCCGTCGCGGATAAAGAAGGAATGGAAATCGGTCGCTTCGGCGGCCGATTTTTTACATTCTCGTTTCAGGCGTGCTAAAACCGACCGCAAGACCGCTTCTTCGGATGCCGCGTCTTTCGTCGGTGGTAGGATGAACCGACCCAGTCATGCTCGGGGCCGAATGCACGGCTCCGACGAACGAAAGAAAGGACGCTCCTATGCCTTTTGCCTATCTGGACAATGACCCGCAAGTCGCCGCCGCTGTTTCCGCGGAGCTCTCTCGCCAGCGTGATTCCATCGAGCTGATCGCGTCAGAGAACTTCACGAGTCCGGCCGTGATGGAGGCCATGGGCAGCGTTCTTACTAATAAATATGCAGAAGGCTACCCGGGCAAGCGCTATTACGGCGGCTGCGAGAAGGTCGACGTGGTGGAAGAGCTAGCCCGCGAGCGCGCCAAGGAGCTCTTCGGCGCCAAGTTCGCCAACGTGCAGCCCCACAGCGGCGCCAACGCCAACCTGGCGGCCTACTTCGCGCTGATCGAGCCGGGCGATACCGTTTTGGGCATGAGCCTCGACAACGGCGGCCATCTCACGCACGGCTCGCCCGTCAACTTCAGCGGCCGTCTGTACGACTTCCACGGCTACGGCCTGACTGAAGACGAGACGATCGATTACGACGCCATCGACCGCATGGCATCCGAGCTCAAGCCGAAGCTGATCGTCGGCGGCGCGTCCGCGTATCCCCGCACGATCGATTTCGAGCGCATGGCCGACATCGCCCATGCCCACGGCGCGTACTTCATGGTGGACATGGCCCATATCGCCGGCCTCGTTGCCACGGGTGCTCATCCCAGCCCCGTGCCGTACGCCGATGTGGTCACCACCACTACGCACAAGACCCTGCGCGGCCCGCGCGGCGGCCTGATCCTGTGCAACGACGAGGCGCTTGCGAAAAAGATCGACAAGGCGGTGTTCCCTGGCAGCCAGGGCGGCCCGCTCATGCACGTGATCGCCGGCAAGGCCGTCGCCTTCGGCGAGGCGCTGCAGCCTGAATTCAAGGAATACATCGACAAAGTCGTGGCCAACTGCGCCGCCATGGCCGAGGGCCTCATCGCCGGCGGCCTGCGCCTGGTGTCGGGCGGCACCGACAACCACCTGTGCCTGGTCGACCTGACGCCCGCCGACGTGACGGGCAAAGACGCCGAGAAGCTGCTCGAAAGCGTGGGTATCACGGTGAACAAGAACTCGATTCCCAACGAGCCCCGCTCTCCGTTCGTCACGAGCGGCATCCGCGTCGGTTCCGCCGCCGCCACTACGCGCGGCCTCGACGCGGCCGATTTCCGCCGTGTGGGCGAGCTGATCGCAGCCACGGTGTTCGCCGCCGGCGACGAGGCCGAGATGGCCGCGATCGCCCAGGACGTCCGCGCGATCCTGGATGCGCATCCGCTGTATCCGCAGTATGATTTCTAAGGCATCTTGATGTAAGAATGCGCGAACGGCGGGGCCGGGCATCGCACCGTGCCCCGCCGTCGTGTGCTTCGGGCATTGAGGCCCGAGGCGAAGAGATAGACGAAAGGGAGCACGGCCTTCCGTGCTTTCGATACGAGGAGGAACGATGGCTTTCGAGAACAATGACCGCGTCATCGTGGTCGACCATCCCATGGTCCAGCATAAGCTGGCCATCCTGCGCGACAAGACCACGTCGTCGAAGCAGTTCCGCGAACTGGTGCGCGAGCTCGCCATGTTCGAGGCCTACGAGGCCACGCGCGACCTGCCGCTTGAGGAAGTCGTGGTAGAGACCCCGGTGGCGGAAGCCACGTGCAGCATCATCAAGGGCCGCAAGATGGCGATCGTGCCGATCCTGCGTGCGGGCCTCGGCATGGTCGAAGGCGTGCTCGATCTCATTCCCGCCGCCCGCGTGGGCCATCTGGGCATGTATCGCGACGAAGAGACGCACATCCCCCACGAGTACTATGCCAAGATGCCCGAAGATATCGCCGAGCGCGACGTCTTGGTGGTCGACCCCATGCTCGCGACGGGCGGAAGCCTCGTGGCCGCGATCGAGTATCTGCGCAAGCAGGGCGTGAAAAACCTCAAGCTCATGGTGCTCGTCGCCGCCCCCGAGGGCGTGAAGACGGTCCTCGAGGCCGATCCCGACGTGGTGCTCTACACCTGCGCCGTGGACGAGCGCCTCAACGACGCCGCCTATATCGTTCCCGGCCTGGGCGACGCGGGCGACCGCATTTTCGGCACCAAATAGGGTTTCGCCTCGCCGGGCGAAGGGCCAGAATCGGTTCCGTGCCGCTTTCGAGGCGCGGAGTTTCTCTGCGAGGGGGTGAGAACCCCCTCGCATGTTTTCCGGTAGGCGCTCCGCGCGATCCGGTATTCCGACGCATCGCCGAAAACGCGTCGGACGCGTGCTTTATTCGAGCAACGTTTCATCTATAATGCGCTGCGTCGCATCCGCCCGATAAGGAGTCTGTTTTGGCAACGCGTCACATCGAGCGTCCTTCGTGGGACGAGTACTTCATCCATCTCGCATTCGAGGTATCGAAGCGCTCGACCTGCCTGCGCCGCGCGGTGGGGGCGGTCATCGTGAAGGAGCGCCGCATCCTGGCAACGGGATACAACGGGGTTCCCTCGGGTCTGCGCCACTGCGAGGAAACGGGATGCTTGCGCGAGCAGCTCGGCATTCCTTCGGGACAGCGTCACGAAATCTGCCGCGGCCTTCACGCCGAGCAGAACGCGATCATCCAGGCCGCGCGCTACGGCATCGATATCGAAGGCTCTTCTATTTATATAACCACGGAGCCCTGTTCGGTCTGCGCCAAGATGCTCATCAATGCCGGAATCAAGGAGGTGGTTTTTTCTGCTCCTTACCCCGATAAGCTTTCGCAAGAGCTTCTATCGGAGACGGACATACTTATCCGCAGAGTTGAGGAATCTGTATAAAAGACGCATAAATATCACCCCATTTGCGCGATTTTTTCGACTTTTCTTCACGCAATACGGAACAGGTGCGTATTTTTTGCTAGAGTGATCATCGATTTCGCTGTATTCGAGACATTTGCCAAGAAAGAATAGAAGGAGAGTGACCAGCGCGATATGCTCATTATACTGGGAGTATTGACCGGAATCCTTGGATTCCTGCCCCTGTTCCTTTCGTTGAGACTATCTCGCCGTTCTACTTCCACTCAGGCTCTTACAGTTGGATTGTACGGCCTTGCGGGCGTCGCCATTTCATTGGTTGTTTTGATCGCGGGCCTTCTTGCCTGTGCCATGCTCGCGCGTGACGGACTTGTTTCTTTCGTCATCGCCGAAGGCGTTGTCTTTCTGGGCAGTACCATCGTCTACTTCGTTTACAAAAACGCGCTCGCCAAGCGCAAGCGTGTCGAATAGGGAACCATTAAGGAAGGAATCTCATGGGCGAAGCTCTTAATCAGTTCGTCTCAGAGGCCCAAGGCCTCGCGGCGCACTTCGAACCCCACACGGTGTTCAGCATCGGCGGCTGGGACGTCACCCAGTATGTGGTCTGGCTGTTCATCGCGCTTGCGGTCACGTTCGCGGTCGTATTGATTTCCGCGAAAAAGCTGCAGCTCGTTCCCACCAACAAGTTCTTCAACACGGTGGAATACGGCTATGAGTTCGTGAACAAGAGCATTGCCGAAGATGTTATCGGCAATGGCTTCAAGCAGCATGTTCCCTTTTTGGCCACGATGTTCTTCTTCATCTTGATTTGCAACATCCTTGGCTTGATTCCCGGCTTCAAAACCGCCACGGGCGCTATTTCTTGCACTTGGGCTCTTGCGGCTATTTCGTTCGTGTATTTCAACTATTACGGCTTGAAGAAATTCGGCTTTATCGGTTACTTCAAGAACCTTTGTCCGAGCGGCGTTCCCGGCCCCATGATTCCTGTCATCTGGTTCCTGGAGCTGTTCTCCATGGTCATTCGCGTTCTTACGCTGGCCGTGCGACTTTACGGCAACATGCTCGCCGGCCACATGATGCTCGCCATTTTCGGCATCGCTACCACTTGCTTTATCCAGCAGGCGCTGTTCGCAGGCTCTATGGACCTGATCGCGGGCTTGCCCTCCATCGCATGGTTCGTGCTCCTGGTCTTGATGTACGCCATGGAGTGCCTGGTCGCTTTCATCCAGGCATTCGTGTTCGCGATTCTCTCGGCGTCCTACATCAACACCGCCACCCATGCGCACTAGTATCGGAGCGTAGGGCTACCGTCCGTCGCACGTTACGCGGCATTGAACTCGGTGTCGCAGCTGCACCTTTCAGCTGACAAATATAGGTAAGAAACCCCGATTAGAAAAAGGCATGGGGTTCGACAAAGGAGGAAACTGTGGAAATCACTGTCGCACTCGCCGCACTGAAGGTCGTCGGCTACGGCCTGGCCGCTATCGGCCCTGGCATCGGCATTGGTATCGCTACCTACGGTCTGTGCGTCGCTGCTGCTCGCCAGCCTGAGATGAAGGGTCAGCTCATGGGCTACTTCTTCATCGGTGCCGCTATGTCCGAGGCTCTGGCACTGCTCGGCTTGGTTCTGTTCTTCATCGGTTAATCGATTCGATTTACTGCATGATTTTCACGAGAGAAGAACAGGAGGCAAGCGAGTTGAAAGCGTACTCACCCAAGGCTGGAAAAATCGGCGCCGTGGTCGTTTCCGCGTCTGCAGCCGCTCTTTGCAGCCCCGCGTATGCATTCGCTTCTGAGGGCGGTGGCGTCGAGGCCATTCTGCCCAAGATGAATGAATTCATCCCCATGCTCGTCGCCTTCATTATTCTGTGGGTCGTTCTTGCGAAGTTCGGCTGGCCTGTGTTCGATCGCATGCTCGAGAAGCGCGCGAACACTATTCGCGATGATTTGAAGAATGCCGAAGACGCCCGCCTGGAAAGCGAGCGCTTGCTTGAAGAGTACAAGCAGCAGCTCGCCGAGGCCAAGGCCGAGGCTTCCCGTATCGTCGCCGACGCCAAGAAGACCGGCGAAGACGTGAAGGCCGACATCACGGCTAAGGCGCATCAGGAAGCTGCCGACATGATCGATAAAGCCCACGCGGCTATCGAGGCTGAGAAGAAGGCCGCCGTTTCCGAGCTGCAGAGCTCCGTCGCCGACCTCTCGGTCGCCGTCGCTGGCAAGCTCATCGGCAATGACCTGTCTGACGAACAGCACCGTGCTATGATCAAGCGCTATGTCGAAGAGGCAGGTAGCTTCAATGCCAACTAACCGTCTGCTTGCAAAAGAAGAAGTCGCCACCTATGTGAACTTGCTTCTCGAGGCCGCCATGAATGAAGGCGGACAAGAGCGTGTTTTCGACGTGCGCGATCAGCTGGAAACCGTGCTTCGCATCTATCGCGGCAATGCCGATTTGCGAGACGCATTGGTCAATCCGGCGTATTCCCCTGAGCAGCGTGGACGTTTGGCCGCTAACGTGTTCGAGGGAGTAGACCCCTTGGTCAACAGCGTGATCGCCGTTATGGCGGAGCGTGGCAACCTCGGCAAGCTCTCTGCGGTGGTCTCTTCTTTCAACGAGACCTCTGAAGAGAAGCTGGGCGTTTGCGTCGTCGATGTGACCACGGTGGTCTCTCTCGACGACGAGCTTCGCACGGTCATCACCGACAAGCTTTCCAAGGATTTGGGCAAGAACGTCGTGTTGCGCGAGCATATCGACAAGTCCATCTTGGGCGGCATTATCATGAGTACCCACGGAAAACGCATCGACGCGAGCGTCGCCTCCCAATTGGAGCGAACTCGCAACGTGCTTACGGAATCTAACGATGGAGGTGAATGCTAGTGACAGAAATCACCGCAAAGTCTATCGACGAAGCATTGCGCAAGCAGCTGGAGTCGCTCGAAACCAGCGTCGATGCCCGTGAGGTCGGTACGGTCGTCCAGGTCGGCGACGGTATCGCTCGCGTCGATGGGTTGAAGGGCGCCATGGCAGGCGAGCTTCTGGAATTCCTCGGTGAGGGCGGCAAGACCGTGTACGGTCTGGCTCAGAACCTCGAGGAAGACGAAGTCGGCGCCGTGCTCCTCGGCGATGTCACCGCAATTCGAGAAAACGATCAGGTTCGCACTACCGGCAAGATCATGGAAGTGCCTTCGGGCAAGGGTCTGCTCGGTCGTGTCGTGAACCCGCTGGGCATGCCGATCGATGGCAAGGGTCCGATCAAGGCCGAGGGCACGCGCCCCGTCGAGTTCAAGGCCCCTGGCGTCATCAGCCGCAAGCCCGTTCATGAGCCCATGCAGACCGGCATCATCGCCGTCGACGCTATGGTGCCTATCGGACGCGGTCAGCGTGAGCTGATCATCGGCGACCGCCAGACCGGCAAGACCGCTATTGCGATCGACGCCATCATCAACCAGAAGAACACCGACATCATCTGCATCTACGTTGCCGTCGGCCAGAAGGCTTCCACGGTGGCGGGCGTTATGGAAACGCTCGAGAAGCACGGCGTCATGGACAAGACCATCATCGTCGCTGCGAACGCTTCCGATAGCGCCCCGCTGCAGTACATCGCTCCGATGGCCGGTGCCGCAATGGGCGAGTACTTCGTCTACACCGGCGAAGACGGACAGCCCGCAGGCCCCGAGAACCACGGCCGCCACGTGCTGATCATTTACGACGACCTGTCCAAGCAGGCTGTCGCATACCGTCAGATGTCTTTGACCCTGCGTCGTCCGCCGGGACGCGAGGCTTACCCTGGCGACATCTTCTACCTGCACTCTCGCCTGCTCGAGCGCGCAGTGAAGATGTCCGACGAGTACGGTTGCGGCTCCATGACGGCTCTGCCGATCATCGAGACGCAGGCAGGCGACGTTTCGGCTTACATTCCGACCAACGTCATCTCCATTACCGACGGTCAGATCTTCCTGGTCACCGACCTGTTCTATCAGGGCCAGCGTCCCGCAATCGACGTCGGCATCTCGGTTTCCCGAGTCGGTGGTTCTGCGCAGACCAAGGCTGTCAAGTCCGTTTCCGGTACGCTGCGTCTCGACCTTGCCGCTTATCGTGAGCTCCAGGCGTTCACCCAGTTCGGTTCCGACCTGGACAAATCCACGCAGGACCAGCTCAATCGCGGCGCTCGTATGACGGAGCTGCTCAAGCAGAACCGTTATAATCCGCTGGCGTTCGAGGAAGAGGCCGTCGCCGTCTACTGCGGCGGTAAGGGCTTCCTGGACGATATCGATGTCAAAGACGTCGTTCGTTTCCGTGACGAGCTCATCGTCTACCTGCGCGCGAGCCATGCAGACGTGCTGAAGAAGATCCGCGAGGATGCGAAGTTCACGCCTGAAAGCGAAGAGGGCCTCAAAGCGGCCATCGACGCCTTCAAGAAGCAATTCGCGGCGTAAAGGAAGGCCTGAATATGCCTAACCTGCACGACATTGAAAAGCGCATCAAGTCGGTTTCTTCGACCAAGCAGATCACGCGTACCATGGAGATGGTTGCAGGCGCCAAGGTGAAATACGCCACCGAGCGTATCGCCGTCGCGACGCCTTATGCCGAATCCATGACCGAGATGCTGCAAGGCGTCGCCGCACGCGTGCAGGCCAGCGAGAGCCCCTTGCTGGAAAAGCGTTCGGATGTGAAGCGCATGCTGGTTGTGGCCGTGGTCTCCGACCGCGGCCTCGCCGGCGGCTTCAACTCCAACGTCCTGCGTACGGTCGAGAAGCTGATCCGCGCGAAAAAGGCGCAGGGTGTCGAGGTCGATGTTATCGCCTGCGGCAAGAAGGCTATTGGATTTTTCAAGTACCGTAAGATCGAACCGGTGCTTGATTTCAAGGATCTTTCTGCCGACCCTACGCTCGAAGAGGCGAATGCCATCGCCGATTACGCTGTCAAAGCGTATGAAGAAGGCAGTATCGACGAGGTGGTGCTGGTGTACAACCACGCGAAGAACGCCGCCGAACAGGTGCTTCGCGAGGAAGTCATCCTGCCTGTCGATACGCAAGCTGTCATGGCTGCTGCCGCCGATCCGGCGGAAGCTGCAACCGATTCCGTTCCTGCCGGCCTCGAGTTCGAGCCCGAGCCGGCCGAAGTGCTGGCGCGTCTGCTGCCCGCATACCTGCGCACCTCGATCTACCATGCGTTGATCGATTCCGCCGCAGGCGAGCAGTCCGCACGCCGCTCCGCAATGCACTCGGCCACCGAGAACGCGAACGAGATGGTGGAAACGCTGTCGAGGTTGTATAACCGTGTACGTCAAGGTGCCATCACCACTGAGATCTCCGAGATCGTGGGTGGCGCTGCAGCTTTGGAGGATTAAATGGCTGACGAGAAAATGCTTACCAAAGCGGAGCTTGAGGCCAGCAAAGGCGCTACGGGACGCATTGTGCGTATCGTCGGCCCTGTCGTTGACGTCGAGTTCCCTGCGGATCAGCTGCCGGCGATTTATAACGCGCTGACGGTTGATGCCGCTACTCCTGTCGGCGAGATCCACGTCGTCCTGGAAGTCGAAACCATGCTTCCCGGCAACCTCGTGCGTTCCGTCGCCATGAGTTCCACCGACGGCCTGGTGCGTGGCGCCGAGGTCGTCGACACGGGCCATCCCATCATGATGCCCGTCGGTCCCGAGACCCTGGGTCGTATCTGGAACGTCGTCGGCGAGCCCGTCGACGAGAAGCCGATGCCCGAGGTTTCCGGCTACATGCCGATTCATCGTCCTGCCCCCGAGTACGATAGCCTGATCACGAAGACCGAGATTTTCGAGACCGGCATCAAGGCCATCGACCTTATCGAGCCCTTCATCAAGGGCGGTAAGACGGGCCTGTTCGGCGGCGCAGGCGTCGGTAAGACCGTTATCATCCAGGAACTTATCAACAACCTGGCCCAGGAGCACGGCGGCACGTCCGTGTTCACCGGCGTCGGCGAGCGTACCCGCGAGGGTACCGACCTCTACCTGGAGATGAGCGAGTCCGGCGTTATCGAGAAGACCTGTCTGGTCTACGGCCAGATGAACGAGCCGCCGGGAGCGCGTCTGCGCGTCGGTCTGGCCGGTCTGACCGAGGCCGAGTACTTCCGTGACCAGGGTCAGGACGTGTTGTTGTTTGTCGACAACATCTTCCGTTTCACCCAGGCAGGTTCCGAGGTGTCCGCACTGCTCGGCCGTATGCCGTCCGCAGTCGGTTACCAGCCCACGCTCGCTACCGAGATGGGCGACCTGCAGGAGCGCATTACGTCTACCACCACGGGTTCCATCACCTCGGTGCAGGCTGTTTACGTTCCCGCCGACGACTTGACCGACCCCGCGCCGGCCACGACGTTCACCCACCTCGACGCGAAGACGGTTCTTTCCCGTTCCATCGCCGAGCTCGGCATCTACCCGGCTGTCGATCCGCTGGAGTCCACCTCCCGCGCTCTCGAGCCCGCCATCGTGGGCGAGGAGCATTATCGCGTCGCCACCGGCATCCAGGAGCTCCTGCAGAACTACAAGGACCTGCAGGATATCATCGCCATTCTGGGTATGGACGAGCTCTCCGAAGAGCAGAAGCTGACCGTGTCTCGTGCACGTAAGGCCCAGCAGTTCTTCGGCCAGTGCTTCCACGTGGCTACGCAGTTCACCGGCCTGCCCGGCAAGTACGTCAAGATGGAGGACACCGTCCGCTCCTTCGCCGCCATTCTCGACGGCGAGTGCGACGAGATCCCCGAGCAGTGCTTCCGTCTGAAGGGCTCTATCGATGACGTGTACGCCGACTATGAGGCTCTGAAGAAGGCCGAGGCGTAAGATATGGCGAAGTTCACCTGCGATATCGCGACGCCCGTAGCGAAGTGCTACACCGGCGAAGTCCACTACGTTTCGGTGCCTGGCACCGAGGGGGAGATGGGCTTCCTGTCGGGCCATGTGCCCCTGGTCTCCACGCTGAGCGACGGCGTCGTTCGCATTCAGGAAGACGAGGGCGGCTCGTTCAAGGAGTTCGCCGTCGAGGGTGGCTACGTGCAGGTTAGCGGCACGAAGGTCATCATCTTGGCCGACAAGGCCGAACAGCGCTAAGCATCGCGCTCGTGTTTCATGAAGGCGGTCCCACAAGGGGCCGCCTTTTTCTATGCGTCGAAGGCGCCTACGTCGTGAGCGGTTTGGATGCGGCGCTTCTAGGAGCGCGCGACCTGCGCAGCCGTCTGCGAGACGCCGTCTCGCTTGTTCGGAATATGGCGTGTTTTCGATGCGAGGGCAAAATCGTCTTCTCGAAAGCCGATTCTCAATGCCGTCGTGGTATGTTTTACCGGTTGGACATCACGCGCCGTAGTGCGCTCCCTGCACCGCCTCGGCGGTGTGCAGCCGCAGCTCGGCAGCCCGAACGGCTTCGAGTGCGCGCCGTCCGCGCATACGAGAACGAACACGCTCAGGAGATATGCATGAAAACTAGGAACAAGGTCATCGCGACGGGCATGTCGGTCGCTTTGGCGTTCACCATGACGCCTGTGGTGGCCCTTGCCGATGATCAGGCCGCTCAGGAGTCGCTCGATTATGGGGTTTCTGCAGCAGATGCCGCAGCATCGTTCGAGGCGCCGTCCGTCGAAAGCGCAGCTTCGGACTGGATTCCCGTCGGGGGCTATGACAAGGCCGATTTCTATAGCGAGTCCGAAGACGACGAGGTCGCGCTTCTGTCCGATTCCGCACGCGCCGCAAGCGTGTATCCCGTGAAGATCTCGAAGGACATGCTCTATTTCGGCGCGTTCGAGGGCGGCACGTACGACCGCACGTTCAGCTGGGGCGACGGCTATCACGCCCTCGGCTTCTACCAGTTCGACCACCGCTACGGCCTGCAGAACTTCCTGATTGCGTGCTACAACTACAATCCGAAAAAGTACGCGATGTTCAAGCAGTTCCTCGCCATTCCCGCCGCCGAATTCAAGGCCGCCAATGCCATCCGTCAGAAAAACGAGGAAGGCGTCGAAGAGTTCACCGAACTCGGCAAGGCGCTCAACGAAGCCTGGGTTGCCGCCGCGAACGCCGACGGCAAGGGCGTCGCCGTGGCCGACAGCGAGTTCGCGCGCCTGCAGGACGGCTGGGCATACGAAAGCTATTACATGCCTGCTGAGCGTTATCTGGCAAGCCGCGGCATCGATATCTCCGACCGCAACGATGCGGTGAAGGGCTTGTGCTGGGGCATGTCCAACCTGTTCGGCAATACGGGGTGGCGCAAGTTCGTCGGCGGCATTTCCGACGGCTACGATTGGGACGGCATTTATCATTATCTCAGCGAGAAATACGTGTGGCCCGGCGCAGGGCTGCGCGACGACATGTCGGATAGGGAATTCGTCAGCGTGCTGTGCGACTACGTGGTCGATAACGTGGCCGTGTTCTACAAGGGGCAGCCGCAGTACCACAAAGGATGGCAGAATCGCTACAAGCGCGAGAAGGCTCAGTGCCTGGCCATTATCGACCGCACGGGCGATACGCACGAGCCCAAGCCCGAACCTGAGCCCGAGCCGCAGCCGGACCCCCAGCCTCAGCCCGGTCCCGATAACTCCGGTTCCGACGCATGGTATACGCCTTATATCGCAGAGGCGAAGCGCCTCGGTTTGATGCAGGGCTTTCCCGATGGCGATTTCAGGCCCGAAGAACCTGTGACGCGCGCCCAGGTTGCCATGGTGTTTTGCCGCGCCCAAGGCGCCGACACTGGGTCGCGTCCGAGCAATCAGACCCCGTGGGACGATGTCCTTGGCGGGGAATGGTACACGGAGGCCATGAACTGGGCCTATAAGAACAAGATCTTCACGGGCGACAACGGCGGCACGTCCACGGTGCGCCCCGACGATACTATCACGCGCGAGGAGATGGCCAAGGTGGTCGCGTCGTATATGGAGCGCTTCCGCGGCGCGCATGTCGATGCATCGGGTCTGAACTGGCCTAACGGCGCTTCAAATACGCACGATATCGAGAAGCTGTCTTCGTGGGCGGTTCCGTATTTCAAGTGGCTCGCCAACGAGGGCGTCATGGGCGGCATCGTGAATCCGGACGGCAGCGTGTCGCTCGATCCTCAGGGCACTGCGACCCGCGCTATGTTCTGTAAAGTGTCCGTCGACGCCTCCAAGTGGTAGAAAACGTGGACGTTGCGATGTGCGGCGTCATATAGGAAAGATGAAAGCAAAGGACGGCCGCCCTCGAGGCGGCCGTCCTTTGTCGTACGTGCGAGTATTTCGCACGGCGTCGACATCGAGCATGCATCTTTCGGAGTAGCGGCCTCTTCGAAGACATGGGGCGTGAAGGCGTGGTCGGATTCCGCCTCGACGCTTCGTCATGCAGGTGGGCCCGAAGCGTAAAAGGAAGGCCGCCTATAAGGGCGACCTTCCTTTTACGGGGCCTTAGGTTAGGACCCGCAGCATGCGAAAAGGGCCGTCCAAGGAGGGGGCGGCCCTTTTCAAGAGATATTGGCGACCCGCCGTTAAAGGCGAATGGTTGTCGTGCTATGCGCCTACCATGACCTGTGCCACAAGCAGTGCGCCGCCGAACACGAACAGGAAGCCGACCATCGGGAGAACGAACTTCAACCAATGCGTGTACTTCATGTCCAACATGGTCAATGTTGCCATGACCAGACCCGTCGGTGCCAGGTAGAGCATTGCGTACTGGCCCCAGTTGTACGCGGAGACGATGATGGAGCGGTCGATGCCGACGGTGTCGGCGAGGGGCGCAAGGATGGGCATTGCCAGAACGGCCAGGCCCGAAGAGGACGGCACGATGAAGCCGAGCAGGAAGAAGATGACCATCATCATGATGATGAAGACCGCGCCCTCCATGCCGGCGACGGCGTTGGAAGCCCAGTAGAGCAGGGTGTCGGAGATGAAGCCCTCTTCCATGATCAGGTTGACGCCGCGGGCCAGACCGATGATCAGGGAAACGCCGACGAGGCTCGAAGCGCCGTTGATGAAGGCATCGACGACGGTCTTCTCGTCAAGGCCGGTGAGGAAGATGCAGATAATCGCAATGAACAGGAAGGAAGCAGCCATCTGCGGGAACCACCAGTGCAGGTTCACGACGCCGTAGATCATGATGACGAAGGCGGCCACGAACAGCACCAGGATGAGCTTGCGACGCCAGTCGAAAGCGGGAATGGTGGAAGAGTTGGAGTCATGGACGCTGAAGAGCTTGGCGAAGTGCTCGCGATCCTCGTACGTATAAGAGGCCTCGGGGTTCTTCTTGATCTTCTTGCAGTACCAGTACAGGTAGCTCACGACCACGATGGCGCCGACAACGCAGCCGATGACGCGCCATTCGATACCCTCGGTCCAGGCGACGCCTGCGGCGTTGGACGCGATAACGACGGAGAACGGGTTGATCGTGGAGAACGTGGTGCCCATGGAGCCGGCGAGGAAGATAGCGCCGACGCAGACGATGGAGTCATATCCCAAAGCAAGGAATATAGGCACGAGAATCGGGTAGAATGCGACCGCTTCCTCTTCGAGGCCGCAGGTCGTGCCGCCCAGAACCATCAAGACGCTGACGAGGAACACCAAGAGGAACTCGCGACCCTTGGTTTTCTTCGTCAAGGCCACCAGGCCCGATTCGAATGCGCCCGATGCATTGACGACGCCGATCAGGCCGCCCAGGACGAGGATGAAGACCATGATGTCGACGCCGTTGATGGTGCCGTTGACCATGGCGGCCGTTACGTCGAACAGGCCCTTAGGCTGCTGAGGCAGCTCCTCGTAGGTGCCAGGGACAGAGATAGGCTTGGTGATGGAGCCGTCGAGGAACTTCTCGACGTCGACCTTCATGTCCTGCAGCTCGGGGTCGGCGCGGAAGGCCTCTTCGGTTGCGGGAATGGTGCGGACTTCGCCGCTGGGCTCCGTGATCTGGAATTCGGAGCTATCGGGCAGGTAGGCCAGCTTGGAGTAGGCGCCTGCGGGGATGAACCACGTAGCGATAACGGCCAAGATGGTGATCACGAACAAAATCGTGAACGCTGTAGGAACGCTGAATTTCTTCTTTTTCTTCGGCGGTGCGTCCACCGTCGCGGCCGGCTTGGCGGCCGTGGCTTCTGCTGACATTGTGCCTCCTTGCAGTTGTCGTGCCGAATCGTCGAAACGTTTCGGCCTCTCTCTTCTTCTATCGAAAGGCCGCTCTTCCCATGCGGTCCTCGCTAGACATGGAATATTCCTCCAGACATGCCCCGTTCGCTTCGGAGGAATATGGAAAAGGGGCGCAGACCGCATCGGATAGGGGTGGATGCGGTCTGCGGCTTTGCGTGAAGTCGAATACTTGAAGATAGGTTCGGTTCAGATTCGGTTGATTCACGGATAGTCGCTTCTATGGGATGAATATACGCCCGAAACGTATTCTCGGCGATATTTAAGCTGGGTTGGGCAAGGGTTTAATTTGGGTGTAGAATACTAAACGCGTTATTTATGTGCGGTTTCGTCACCGTTGGGGCGCCATTGTCGGCCATATCCGATTATTCGCGAAGTAGGGGCTTATCTGTATGACGGTCATAGCTATGTTCTACTACACGCTGTTCATCTTGCTGGTGAGCATTGTCGCGGCGGCGTTCTGCCTCTCCGGTTATCTCGTTTCCCATCGGCGCGTCCTCATTCTCGCCTGCGCCGGATTCCTTTCGTACTTTCTCGACGTGGCGCTGGTTTTTCAGGATGATTTTCTGCTGCGCGGCGGATCGGCGCCGCTCGATTCTATCTATTTCGTCGGCTCGCAGCTGCCTTCCGTCGTCACGGGCACGGGCTTGATCGCTTCGTTTTGGTTGTGTCTATGCGACTTCTTCGAAGTGAGGAACAAAGCGTTCATGGTCGCTCCCGCCGCGGTGTTCGCTGCCGGAAGCGTCGCGCTGTATTTTTTGGTCGACGGCGGTCCGTTGGGGCTGTTCCTGTTCTACGGCATGCGTTCGCTCGTGATGATCTGGATGCTGTTGTATGTGGCCGTGTGCTACATCGGCTCGACCGATGGCGTCTTGCGCGAGCGCCTGTGGCGCTACCGTCATTTCTATGCCGGATTGTGGGTTCTCGTGATATGCGTCGTGGCCGAGAATGCGGTATTCATGTTCGTCATCGATCCGCAGCTGGTGGCATCGGGGTCGGTTCCGTTTTTCCCTGAACGAAATTTCGCCGAGAATGCACTCATGATTTGGTGCGCTGCGTTCGTTTGCGTCGGATGCTGGCGTTTGTTCGCCCTGCATTTCAAAACGCCGCCTGCTGAAAACTGTGATAAGACGGTTGCTTTCATAGCCAACGGCTTGCCCTCGTATTGCGACCGTTATGGGCTTTCGGCGAGAGAAGAAGAGGTGCTCAGGGAGGTTTTGCTGGGCAAGGATAATCAGTGCATTGCCAGCGAGATGAGTCTCGCTCTTTCCACCGTCAAGGTGCATGTGCACAACATCTTGCACAAAACGGGTCAGGCAAACCGCCAAGACCTCATGCGCGACTTCCGCATGCATTCATAGCGCTATTTGCTTTTGGAAAAAAGAACCGCCCCGATTCCTTCTTCACGAAGGGGCCGGGGCGGTTCTCGTTCTTTCGCGTCGCTAATCGGCGATCGTCAGAGAGGGGTTTTCTCGCGTGATCACGGCTTTGCGTTCGATCGTCGCGTCAAGGCAGGATTCGACGAGGCTCGCTAGGTCGTCGAGGGCGGCTTTCAGGTCGTCGAGGCGTGCGGGATCGACGCATTCGATGACGAGGAGGGCGTTTTTGGAATCGTCGGAAAGGGCGCTGCGTTGTCCATCGCGCCAATTCCAACAGCGGCAAATGGCGCCGGCGTCGTCGAGGTAGCAAAGCTCGCCAGGAAGGGTCGGGTCCTCATCGTTTTCTCCGAGAGGAAGGAAAGGGTCGCCGCCTTCGGTGAGGCCAAGACGCACGTCTCCGGCAAGGGCGTCTATATCCTCGCCCCCAACGGGGAGGGCGTACTTGAGCGAGATGGCGTTGTAAATGTCGACCGACGGATTGATGGAGCGTACAGGGTTTCCTTTGAGGACGCGCTTAAGCAGGTTTTCGATGGAACAGCGCGCTCCTTTTTTCGTCTTGAACGAACGATAGGCGTCTCTCCATACCCTGACGACGTCGTTTTCGGAGATGACCTCGCTCGTTAGATGGGTTTCGGCCATGCCGTTCGCTGCAACGAGCAGCTGGGAGAGCATCGTTGCCGTTTCGGGCGAGACGTCGGCTGCGCTTTTCATGCCCCGTGCCACGACAACGCCGATGGCGGCGTCGGGGAAGAGGTTCCAAAAACTTTCTTCGGCGATGAATTTCTGCATAAAAACCTTTTCATATCGCAAGCATGCTTTTACCTATATTGTTTTGCATTCTAATGCGATAGAACAAGATTTGCCTACGGTTAGTTTTTCTTGCCTGACAGCTCTTCGATGTCGAGCTCCCAGACAGCGGTCGCGTCGAAATCGGTTTCGAGCGCAGTTCCGATGCCGTATTTGTATTCGGGCAGGTATTTCATGCATAGTCCTACGAGCACTTTGCGGGCGGCCACGGGGTCTTCGATGCGTCTGATGCGTCCGAATGCCATGACCGACGAAAAGCCTGCGGTAAACGACCCGTCTTGAAAACGCGCTGTAGCATCTTCGACGATCGTGGCGCATGCGCGTCGGCCCGTCGCGAAGGCGTCGAGCTTGCGGCCCGATTCATTCGTGGTATGGAAGCAGATAGCGCCTAGGCCCTCCCATTCCTTCCCACTGTCTTTCATGTAGATATAAGAAAGAGGAACGCCGTAGGGGAGGCCGTCCGCATCGATGCAGGCGAGGGTGCAGTATCCGCCTCGTGCCAAGATGTCGCATATGGCGGAATCGTCCATTCGTCGTGATGACCTGCGCATATCGTAGCGATGCATGGTTTTCTCCGTTTCGTGGAGGAACTGGGGGACCGCCGATTCGGTCAGGATGCCATGATACACCCGTTAACGGGTGCGAACGGCCCTGTCGGCGTTTTGTGCGTCGAGGGAGAACGGGGCGGATGGATTCTCGAGCCTGCGAAGCGGCGCGATTGCGGGGTATTTTGTCGAAAAAAGTTGTGCTGAAAACTCCATAGCCTGTTCGCTCTTCGTTTCGCGGACGGCTGGTATGATGGGTCGGAATCGATTCGAAAGTGCGCGACAAGAGGCGGCTCGCCGGCTGCATTCAACGGCGTGCCCGGCCCGCTTCGCTCGCGCATCTGCCGTATCACGGATAGCATGAGCATCAAGGAGCAAGCACGCTATGGCATTCGTTCATCTTCACAACCACACCGAGTATTCCATGCTCGACGGCGCCACCAAGATCAAGAACATGGTGCGCCGTGCCGCCGACCTGGGCATGCCCGCCGTGGCGATCACCGACCACGGCGTCATGTGCGGCGTGCCCGAGCTGTGCGACGCGTGCGACGCGGTCGAGAAGGAAACCGGCACGCGCGTCAAGCCGATCTATGGCTGCGAGATCTATTTCACCGAAGACCCCGAGGTCGGAACGAAGACTAAGTCGCGTCTGTATCACATGGTGCTTCTTGCCAAGAACAACGTGGGCTATCACAATCTGGTGCGCCTGGTGTCCGAGTCGCATGTGGACAACTTCTATTACAAGCCGCGCACCACCTTCGACATGCTGCAGCGCTATTCCGAGGGCCTCATCGCCTCGTCGGCCTGTATCGCCGGCATCATTCCGCGCTGCATCGACGCGCGTGATTTCGATGGCGCCCGCACGTGGGCCCGTAGGTTCGCGGAGCTTTTCGAGCCCGGCGACTTCTATATCGAGCTGCAGGACCAGGGCATCACCACCAACGGCGGCATGACGCAGCGCGACATGAACGTCGAGCTGACCAAGATCGCCAACGAGCTGGGTCTCAAGACCATCGCCACCAACGATTTTCATTACCTGACGCAGGAAGACGCCCGCGCGCAGGACATCATGCTGTGCATCGGCACCGGTTCTAACATGGACGACGAGAACCGCATGCGTTTCGCCAACGACCAGTTCTATATGAAGACCGAGGAAGAGATGCGCGCCGCGCTGCGCGACTTCCCCGAGGCGTGCGACAACACGGTGGAGCTGGCCGCGAAGTGCAACGTCGAGCTGGAGCGCGACTCGATCCTGCCGCGCTTCCCCTTGCCCGAGGGCGAGACGGAGGAAAGCTGGTTCCGTAAGCGCGTCCAGGAAGGCCTGGTCAAGCGCTATGGCGATCCCGTTCCCGACGAAGTGCAGGAGCGCGCCGACTACGAGATGGGCATCATCATCCAGCAGGGCTTCCCCGCATACTTCCTCATCGTGCAGGAATATATCGAATGGGCCCGTATGCAGGGCATCGGCGTAGGACCCGGCCGCGGTTCGGCCGCAGGCGCCATCGTGGCATACGCGATGGGCATCACCGACCTCGACCCGTTGTCCAACGGCCTGCTGTTCGAGCGATTCCTGTCGCCCGAGCGTGTGGAGATGCCCGATATCGACGTCGACTTCGAGGACGAGCGACGCCAAGAAGTCATCGAGCACATCAAAGACGTCTATGGCGAAGACCACGTTTCCGGCGTCATTACGTTCGGTAAGCTGCAGGCGAAAAACGCTATTCGCGACGCGGCGCGCGTTCTGGGACATCCCTACGGCGTTGGCGACCGTCTGTGCAAGATGGTCGGCGATGAGCTGGGCATTACGATTGACAAGGCGCTGGCTACCAACCCCGATTTCAAGAAAGCCTACGATACCGAGCCCGAATCGCGCGAGGTCATCGACGCGGCGCGCTCGATCGAGGGCAACGTGCGCGGCGAGGGCGTGCATGCATGCGCCACGATCATCTGCCGCGACCCGATGTCCGATCACGTGCCCATGAAGCGCGACACCAAGGGCGGCGGCATCATCACGCAATACGACGGCCATTACACGCCCGACCTGGGCCTGCTCAAGATGGACTTCCTCGGCCTGCGCACGCTGGGCGTGCTTTCGCGCGCGTGTCGCAACATCAAGGAACGTTTCGGCATCGAGATCGTTCCCGAGGAGATTCCCACCGAGGACGACAAGGCGTTCGAGCTCATGCAGTCGGGCAACATGGACGGATTGTTCCAGGTCGAAGGCGCGCTCTACGTGGGCCTGTTCGCACGCCTGCCACCCAAGCGTTTCTCCGACGTCGTGGCCTCGATCGCGCTGAACCGTCCGGGCCCGTTGGAGTCCGGCATGGTGGAAGACTACATCAAGGTGGCAAGCGGCAAGACGCCCGTGCACTACTACGACGACCGCCTTCGCCCGCTGCTCGAAGAAACCTACGGCACCATGGTCTACCAGGAGCAGATCATGCAGATCTCCATGGTGATGAGCGGTTTTTCGGCAGGCAAGGCGGACAAGCTTCGCAAGGCCATGGGCAAAAAGAAGCTCGACGTCATGATGAAGCTGAAGGACGACTGGTGCAACGGCGCCGTCGAAAACGGCTATTCGCTCGAAATCGCCGAGAAGATCTGGGAAGACGCTGAGAAGTTCGCGAAGTACGCGTTCAACAAGTCGCATTCGGCGGCATACGCCATCCTGGTTATGCGCACGGCATACCTGAAGGCGTACTATCCGCACGAATACATGGCGGCCGTCCTGTCCAGCTACATGGGCAACGCCGATAAATTGATCAAATACATCGCCAGCTGCACGCATAGCAACATTCCCGTCTTGCCGCCCGATATCAACTCGTCGAACCTCGAGTTCACGCCGCTCGACGAAGGCATCCGCTTCGGCCTGGCGGGCGTGCGCGGCGTCGGCGGCGCGGTGGCCGAGGCCATCATCGCCGAGCGCAATGCCAACGGCCCGTACACGAGCCTGCACGACTTCGTGAACCGCCTGGACACGAAGTGCTACAACCGCAAGACGCTCGAAGCGCTGATCAAGGCCGGCGCCTTCGACAGCACGGGCTACACGCGCAAGCAGCTCATGTACTTCATCGAAGAGACGCCCATCCTGGAAAGCGCCTCGAAGCGCCAGCGTGACCGCGATGCGGGCCAGGTGAGCATGTTCGACATGTTCGCCGGCGTCGAGGACAGCGGCTTCAAAGAAGACGTTCCGCCCGCCGACGGCGTGGAGTGGGATAAGCGCACGCTGCTCGCCTACGAGAAAGAGATCTTGAAGATCTACGTTTCGGACCATCCGCTGCGACCGTTCGAAGGCGCGCTGCGGCGCATAACCAAATACCACCTGGGCGATCTTGCCGAACACAAGGGCGACATCAACAGCGGCGTGTTCGCCGGCCTGATTACGAGCGTCGGCGTGAAGCTGACGAAGAAGGGCAAGAAGATGGCCAACTTCGTGCTCGAGGACACCACGGGCCATGTCGAAGGCGTGTGCTTCAAGTACGACGACTTCCAGGACGCGCTGCAGGAAGACGCCATCGTGAAGGTGAGGGGTAAGTTCGAGCATTCCGACCGCGGCGACCAGATCATGGCGTTCGAGGTGGAGCGCCTCGAGCTGGATGAGGCGCATGCAGGCCCGAGCCATCTCGAAATCAAGCTGAACGCGTCCGATTTCGACGCGGTCACGTCGGCGCAGCTGCAGAAGATCTTGAAGAGCCACCCGGGCCGCGATGCCGTGGTGCTCAGGATCCAGCAGGCCGACGGGCGCAAGTTCCATGCCGAGCTTCCGATGACGGTGGATGTGACGAACAACCTGCTGTTCTCGGAGATTTTGGACCTGTTCGGCCGTCCGGTATGGAAGGCCGGCTAGAAGCGAGGCTTCGCGCTGTATGCTGCGGGGCGGCCGCGTCGGGCGCGGCCGCCCCGTTTTCGTAATCCGACGCCGCCGGCTTGCGCGCGTCTTGTTATACGTGAGGATATGATGACGAAAGGACAGGCGCCTTCGACCGGCGCGACCAACGAAGGGCAGGAGCCCGTAGGATTTTGCCGCACGATGTCTTTGACGCTGGGCTACAACGGCGCCCCGTTCGCCGGGTTCGCGCGTCAGGCCGAAAGCCATGTGAAAACCGTCCAGGGCGAACTCGAGCAGGCGCTTTCGCTTCTGTACCGTCGCGAGGTCAAGACGGTCTGCGCGGGCCGCACCGATGCGGGCGTTCATGCGCTCGGCCAGGTGGTCAGCTTCGATCTGACCGACGAGGAGATGCGCGCCAAGACGCCGCGCTCGCTGCAGCGCTCGATGAACGCGCTGGTCGACGACGGCATTTCCATTTCTGCGGTGGAAGAGCGCCCCTTCGGCTTCAATGCCCGCTTCGACGCGCGTTGGCGCGAATACCACTACCATATTTGCACGCAGAGCGCCCGCCCCGTGCTGGTCATGCCGCTCGTGTGGCATCTCGGCGGCGTCGACCTCGACGTCGACGCCATGCAGCGCGCCGCCGCGCGCCTGGTGGGCGAGCACGATTTCAAGAGCTTCTGCATGGCTGCGTCGGCCCACATGATCGAAGCCGATGGCCGCTCCACCTGCCGCAACGTCATGGCGTGCGACGTCTATCCCGAAATGCTTGCAGGCACGCCTGTGATCACCGTGCGCGTGGTGGGCAATGCGTTTCTGCATTCCATGGTGCGCACGATGGTGGGCACGCTCGTCGAGGTGGGCCGCGGCAAGCGTGATGCGGCCTGGGTCGACGACGTGCTCGCCGCTCGCGATCGCTCGGCGGCGGGGCAGAACGCGCCTGCCGCGGGCCTGACGTTTTGGCGCGTCGGCTACGAAGAGCGCTGCGAGGGCGGCGTCGGCTAAACGACGTGCGGTCGCCTCGCGCGGCGAACGGCTCGTTCGGAGCCGTTTCGATGCTTGAACGTTTCCAATATGTTGCCATTCGTCGCTCGGAGCGAATTCTTCCGTCGGGAACTGGGGCACTACGCTACAATAAAGTGCCATATTCGCGAAACGGATCGTTTTGTTGATTAAAAGGTTCGCACATCCAGCTGCAAGAATGTGCGAGCCATTTTCATATCGGTCCGGTTTCGCTCGGTTCGCGGGCGTATGCCCGCCTGGATGGAAAGGACGGACCATGGCAGATTCGGCTACTCCCGCACGTGCATCTTGGTCGGGCAAGCTGGCGTTCGTGCTGGCAGCCGCCGCTTCCGCGGTCGGCCTGGGCAGCATGTGGCGCTTCCCGTATCTGGCGGCGAAATACGGCGGAGGCACGTTCTTGTTCGTGTACCTCGTGTTCGTATTCACCATCGGCCTGGCGCTGCTGCTGCTCGAGACGGCGCTCGGACGCAAGACGGGGCAGAGCTCGATCGGCGCTTTCAAGGCGTTCGGCAAGAAGTACATGTTCATCGGCGTGCTTATGTCGGCGGTTCCGTTCATTATCGTGCCGTATTACTGCGTCATCGGCGGCTGGGTCACCAAGTACCTGGTCGGCTATGCGGTCGAGGGGCCTGCGGCGCTTGCTGACGGCGGCGGGTTCTTCACGAACTTCATCTCCAGCGGTTCCGAGAGCATGGCGTTCATGCTGGTGTTCATGGCTCTGACCTATCTGGTCGTCGCCCTGGGCGTCAACAAGGGCATCGAAAAGGCGAATCTCGTCATGATGCCGCTGTTGATCGTCATGGCCGCAGGCGTCGCGATCTACGCGCTCACGCTGCCCGGCGCCATGGACGGCCTGGCCTTCTACCTGCTGCCCGACCTGAGCGCCATTTCGCCTGAGCTGATCATCGCAGCGCTCGGCCAGACGTTCTTCACGCTGTCGCTCGCCATGGGCATCATGGTGACCTACGGCTCCTATCTGAAGAAGTCCACCAAGCTCACCTCCAGCGTCACGCAAATCGCGGGCACCACGTTCGGCGTCTCGCTGCTCGCGGGCCTCATGATCATCCCCGCCACCTTCGCCGCTCTCGGTTCCGGCGAGGCCGTGGCCGAGAACTCCGGTCCGTCCCTGATGTTCATCATCCTGCCTCAGGTGTTCCAGAACATGGGCGGCATGGCTTCCGCGCTGGGCTTCGTGTTCTTCATCCTGGTCCTGTTCGCGGCGCTGACGAGTTCCATCTCGCTTGTCGAGACTTGCACTTCGATCATCTCCGACGGCACGAAGTGCTCTCGTCGCCGCGCGCTGGTCATCGTGATCGCCTTCACCACGGTCATGGGCATCATCGTCAACATGGGCTACAGCTCGCTGTCGTTCATCCAGCCCCTGGGCGAGGGCTCCTCGATCCTCGACTTCCTCGACTTCGTGTCCAACTCCGTCCTGATGCCGATCGCCGCACTGCTGACCTGCATCTTCGTCGGTTGGATCATCGGCCCGAAGGTCGTCATCGACGAGGTCCGCGAATCCGCCAAGTTCAAGCTGGCGGGCGTGTGGACCGTGATGGTCAAATACGTCGCTCCCGTCGTGCTGGTGGTCATCCTGGTCGCTTACGTGGCGCAGACGCTGGGGTTGTTCTCCATGTAGCGCTCGCGGGGTCGCATCCGAAGTCGCTCGCTCTCCTATCGCTCGCTTCGCTCGCTATGCGTCGAGCTCCGCTTGACGGCCTATGAACGGGGAAGTGTGAGGAAGCGAGCGATTCGGATCGCGACCCCGCTCGCTCGGGCGTTTGGATGGTTTTGGAAAGGCGAAGCCGGAGAAACGCGAGCGCCCGAACCACGACCCCGCTCGTTTTTGTTTTGGGACCCGCGCTTTTGGCGCGGGTTCTTTTTTGGTTTGCTTGGTCGGGTTCGGGTCTTTTCATGCGTGCTTGCATGGTTTGGTATGATGGACGGTACGTTTATTCGTCGCTTTCACGGCTTCAAGGAGATACGCCATGTCGCTTTCTATCGGTATCGTGGGCCTGCCCAACGTCGGCAAGTCCTCGTTGTTCACCGCGCTTACGAAGAAGAGCGGTTTCGCTGCCAACTATCCGTTCGCCACGATCGAGCCTAACGTGGGCCTGGTTCCCGTTCCCGACGAGCGTCTCGAGGCGCTTGCCACGCTGGACCATCCGACGAAGATCGTTCCTGCTACGGTCGAGTTCGTCGACATCGCAGGCCTGGTGGCGGGCGCCAGCCAGGGCGAAGGTCTCGGCAACAAGTTCTTGGCCAACATCCGCGAGACCGATGCCATCTGCGAGGTCGTGCGCTTCTTCAGCGATCCCAACGTCGAACACGTGTCGAAAAAGGTCGACCCTCAGTCCGACGTGGAAACCATCAAGACCGAGCTGGTCTTGGCCGACATCGCCACGCTCGAAAAGGCTCTGCCGCGCCTTGAGAAGGAATCCAAGCGCGATAAGACCGCCGTGTTCAAGTTCGAGACGGCCAAGAAGGTGCTCGAGGGCCTCAACGAGGGCCATCGCGCGTTGACGCTGGGCCTGAACGACGACGAGATGGCCGCCATCAAAGACCTGTGCCTGCTTACCTGCAAGCCCATGCTCTACATCGCCAACGTCGACGAAGACCAGCTGGGTGCCGAGCTTCCTGAAATCGACGGCCAGATTCCCGTGCCCATCTGCGCGAAGACCGAGGCCGACCTGTCCGAGCTCGACCCCGAAGACGCCAAGATGTTCATGGAAGAGCTCGGTCTGTCCGAAAGCGGTCTTGCTCGCCTGATCCGCGAGGCCTACAAGCTGCTGGGCCTGCAGAGCTACTTCACCAGCGGCGAAATCGAGACCCGCGCCTGGACCATTCCTGTGGGCGCAAAGGCTCCGCAGGCCGCGGGCGTTATTCATTCCGATTTCGAGCGCGGCTTCATCAAGGCCGAAACCGCCAGCTTCGAAGACTACATCGCCCTGGGCGGCGAGAAGGGCTGCCGCGAAGCCGGCAAGCTGCGCCAGGAAGGCAAGGAATACGTGGTGCAGGACGGCGACGTCATGCACTTCAAGTTCAACGTGTAAACCGATCCCGTTTCAGACCGGCATGTATCGAAAGGCGTTCTCGCGATGAGAGCGCCTTTCGTGCGTCAGGAGGGTGTTCGCGATTCGTCGCGCCGCGTGCTCGGGCGGACGCGGCATCTGTGCGCCTGCGGCATGTGGCGCGTCGCCGCATTTCTGCTGCGAGCAAGCTTTCGGCCGGGTTCGCGCGGTAAGATGGATGCAGCACCATACGGCGTGCGCGATGCGTTCGCGCCGCCGTTCAGTAGTTCGATGCGAGCGCCGGCCGGGCGCTCGGGTGAAAAGGGGGAGCCATGTCGGATATCCGCACCGATCACGATTTCGCGCCGCTGGGCTTCGGCTTCATGCGTCTGCCTGAAATCGAACGCGACGGCCGGACGGTTTTCGACCACGATGCTGTCTGCGCGATGGTCGACGAGTTCATGAACGCGGGCTTCACGTATTTCGACACGGCCTACGGCTATCATAACGGCAGGTCGGAATGCGAATTGAAAGCAGCTTTGGTCGACCGTTATCCGCGCGAGGCCTATACGATCGCCACGAAGCTTCCGGCATGGATGGCCGACGACGCCGCCCGTGCGCGCGCCATGTTCGACGAATCGCTCGCGAAGCTCGGCATCGAATACTTCGATTATTACTTGCTGCATAACCTGGGCGGCCCGCTGACCGAGCCGTTCGACGACTACGGCCTGTGGGATTACGTGGCCGAGAAGCGCGAGCAGGGCCTCATCCGCCATCTCGGCTTCTCCATCCACGACAAGGCCGACGCGCTCGAGGAAGTGCTGGCCAAGCATGCCGATATCAAGCTCGACTTCGTGCAGCTGCAGATCAACTACGCCGACTGGGAAAGCACGATCATCGAGTCGCGCAAGTGCTACGAGGTGGCGCGCGCCCACGGCCTGCCCGTCGTGATCATGGAGCCCGTCAAGGGCGGATCGCTCGTGAACCTGCCTCCTGCGGCCGCCGATATCCTGCGCGAGGCCGACCCGAGCGCTTCGCCCGCGTCCTGGGCGCTGCGCTTCTGCGCGTCGCTTCCCGGCGTTGCGGCGGTGCTTTCGGGCATGTCCACCATCGAGCAGGTGCGCGACAACGTGAAGACGTTTTCCGAGGCGCGCCCGCTCGACGATGCGGAACGCGCCGTGCTCGACCGCGTGCGCACGGTGCTCGACGGCATCGAAACCGTGCCGTGCACCGATTGCCGCTACTGCATGAAGGGCTGCCCCGAGGGCGTGCATATCCCCACGATCATGGATTCGCTCAACATCATGTCCGTGTTCGGCGACATGCACCGCGCCAAGGAGAACTACATCTGGAACGCGACGGGCGGCGAGGCGAGCAAGTGCATCCAGTGCGGCGCCTGTGAAGAAGTGTGTCCGCAGAAGATCGGCATCATCGATCAGCTCGAGCGCGCAGCCGGGCTGTTCGAGGAGTAAGGCGTTTATGAGCGTTACCGACAATTCGACCGCGCGTCCCGTATTCACGGGACTCGGGGCGCGCGATGTGCCCTTGAACGCGCCTCGTCCTACGATGGACGACGCCCGCGCGGCGTTGGCGCGCTATTTCGGATACGAAGATTTCCGCGAAGGCCAGCGTTTCATCGTGGACGCGGTGCTCGCGGGCCGCGACGCGTTGGGCGTCATGCCCACAGGCGCGGGAAAATCGATGTGCTATCAGATTCCCGGCATCGTGTTGCCAGGACTCGCCCTGGTGGTCTCTCCGCTCGTTTCGCTGATGTCCGACCAAGTGCATGCGCTGATCGATGCGGGCGTGAGGGGCGCGTTCATCAATTCCACGCTGACGCCCAACCAGCAGCGCATCGCCATGAACCGCGCGATCGAGGGAACCTATAAGATCATGTACGTCGCGCCCGAGCGCTTGGCCGATCCCGCCTTCCGCGAGTTCATCGCCCAGGTGCACGTGCCGCTAATCGCGATCGACGAGGCGCACTGCGTTTCGCAGTGGGGCCAGGATTTCCGTCCGTCGTATCTCGAGATCCGCGATTTCATCGAATCGTTCGACGTGCGGCCGACCGTGGTGGCCCTGACCGCCACGGCCACCGAGCGCGTGCGCGGCGACATCTGCGCCATGCTCGGCCTGCGCGACCCGGCGACCATCGTCACGGGCTTCGACCGCCCCAACCTGACGTTTTCGGTGGAGCGCCTCGACGCGAAGATGAAGCGCCGCCGCGTGGCCGCATACATCGCCGAGCATCCGCGCGAAAGCGGCATCATCTACTGCAATAAGCGCAAAGAGGTGGATGACCTGGCCGATTGGCTGGCGTCCCAAGGAGTTGCCACGGCGCGCTACCATGCGGGCATGACCACGATCGAGCGCCAAGAAAGCCAGCAGCGCTTCATCGACGACGACGCCTTGGTCATGGTGGCCACCAACGCCTTCGGCATGGGCATCGACAAGTCGAACGTGCGCTACGTGATCCATCACAACATGCCGAAAAGCATCGAGGCGTACTACCAGGAGGCGGGCCGCGCGGGCCGTGACGGCGAGCCTTCGGAATGCCTGCTGCTGTGGAACGACGGCGACACGTCCACCTGCCGTTATTTCATCGACAGGGTGGGCATGAACGACGGCGTGGACGAAGACGAAATCGAACGCGTGCAGGCCGTTCAGCGCCGCATGCTCGATTGGATGCTGGGCTACTGCCGCACCACCGGGTGCCTGCGCGCCTACATTCTGAAGTATTTCGGCGAAGAGTTCGCGGGCAGGGGAGCGGCGGACGGCCGCGGGCCCGAGGGCGGCTGCGGCAATTGCTCGAACTGCCTGGGCGATTTCGAGACGGTCGATGTGACCGACGTGGCGAAGGCCTGCGTGCGCTGCGTGTTGGAGCTGCACGGCTCGTTCGGCAAGTCCATGATCGCCGACATCGTGCGCGGCTCGAAGGCGAAGCGCCTGCTGGAAGGCGGGCTTGACCGCCTGTCCTGCTACGGCACGGTGAACGATTCCGCCGGCCTGGTCAAAGACGTCATCGAGCTTCTTGCCTCGCAAGACCTGCTGAGCATTTCCGACGGAACCTATCCGGTGGTCGAGGCGGGCCCGCGGGTCATGGAGGCCGAAGCGGAGGGCTTCTCGTTCTCGATGAAAAAGGTCAAGCACGCGCGTCCCGCCGTCGCGCCCGAGCATGCCGCCGCGGCGTTCGGCGCATCGGGCTCGGGCGATGCCGACCTGTTCGAACGCCTGCGCGCCCTGCGCAAACGCCTGGCCGACGAGCAGGGCATTCCTCCGTACGTGGTGTTCTCGGACAAGACGTTGCACGACATGTGCGCCCGCATGCCGCGCAACGCCGACGAATTCCTCATGGTACACGGCGTGGGCGAGCGCAAGCTCGAGCGCTACGGCTCGGCGTTCATGGACGAAATCGCCGCGTTTTCCGTCGAGCGCTAGGCCTGCGGCGCGCGCCGCAGACCATGCGTCCGTGCGCGCGGACCTGCCGATCCGTCCTTGCACAGTCAAGAGAGTCCTGTAAAGACCCCTGATGACATGCCTTTTATACTGGCCGCATCGAGTTCGTCTCGGTGCGGCCTTTCGTTTTCTCCGACGCGTCCGGCCGTCCGTGACGGGAGGGGAAATCGCGCGCGAGCGCGGCAATCGAAAAAGAGGGGAGCGGTTCGCATGGGAATCCTGTATCAAGCGGCCGACATGTCGTATTGGGCCATTTGGCTGTTCGTTCTGTTCGCCCTGATGGCGTTCAACGAGTTCGGCCGCACGAGCAAATGGGGCGGCATCGCGCTGTTCGCCGTGCTGCCGGTGGTGCTGACGATCTTCGTGTGGCCCACCACCGCGGCGCCCGGCAATGAATACGGCACGGGAACGTGGTTCAACTGGGTGAAGACCTATTCGGCCCTGGCGGGATGCCTCGGCTTCATGGCGCTGCGTTTCGTGCACTGGAAGGGCGCCGACGGCAAGACGCATTATCTGTACGAGAAGAAGTGGGCGCTGTGTTTCCCGCCGCTGATCTTGGCCATCAACATCGCCGAAGCCGTCATTCGCGACTTCCAGGTGTTCAGCTTCGGCTTGTGGCAGGGCGGCACGGTGGAAAACCTGTGGACCATGTCCGGTCCCTGGAACATCATGAACGGTATCGCCGGCATCCTCAACATCGTGACCATCTGCGGCTGGGTCGGCATCGTGATTTCGAAGGACAAGACCCGCGACATGATCTGGCCCGACATGATCTGGGCATGGATCTTGGCATACGACTTCTGGAACTTCGCCTACACCTATAACTGCATTTCCGACCACTCCGCCTACTGCGGCCTGGCCCTGCTTCTGTCCTGCACCATCCCGACGTTTTTCATCAAGCGCGGCGCATGGCTGCAGCATCGCGCCCAGACGCTCGCGCTGTGGATCATGTTCATCATGACCGTTCCGCAGTTCGCCGACGTGTTGGCGCCCATTCCCACCACGCATAACCCCGCGGCCTTCTTCGCGGTGAGCTTCGTGGCCCTTGCCAGCAATGTCGCCCTGGCGGTCTATCAGTTCAACAAGATCCGCAAGAACAAGCTCAACCCCGTCAAGGACGAGCTGTATGCCGACACCAAGGTGTACAAGAGCGTTCTCGAGGAGAACATCTAAGCCGTCGCGCTTCAAGGCGCACGCCGCTCGGGCGAATGGCTCCGACGGTCTTCGGTTCGAACGATATAATGAAGGCGTCCGCGTTCGTGCGGACGCCTTTTTTGCATGCAAGCGGCGCAGAGGGGAAACGCGCCGCGTTTCCGGGGGAGGGTGAGCGCATGCGATTCGAATCGACGTCTTCGTCGTCCGCGGCGCACGAGGCGTATAAGAAGGGCCGCCGCATCGAGGGGCGTGCGAGCGATATCATGCAGGCCGCGCGCGACCTGTTCGAAACCAAGGGCGTGGCCGGCACCACCGTCAAAGACATCGCGGCGGAGGCGGGTATCACGCGCGAGCTGTTCTATTACTATTTCTCGAGCAAAAACGACGTGGTGGCCGCCGTGCTCGACGATTACGTGGCCGATATCGTGGAAAGCGTCGCGGTGTGGAACGAAACGCGTCGGTTCGGCGCGATGTCGGAGGCCCTGCGCGACTGCATGGCCACGCTGCGCCGCACTCTCTACGACGCCAACGGCCCGCGGCCGATGATCGCGGTGCTCGAAGAGTTGGGCGTACGCGACTCCTTCGACGTGCGCGCGGTGCGCGAGACGGCCGAATTCCTCTGCAAGAACGTGGCCGAAGAATACGGCCGCTACCATGACGTGAGGATCGACCTGTTGTTCGAAATGTTTTGCGTGATGCTGTTCGGCCTGGTCGGGCTTTTGAAGATCGATCCGCAGATCAGCGACGAGAAGCTGATGCGGGTGGTCGAGCAGACCCTGAGGCTCGATATGGAGCCGCCGATCGAGCGGCCCTCGCTGAAATAAATTCCGAATACCCCCGACGTTCCCGTGCCCTTGTGTCGTTCGCGCCCGTGCGCCCGCCGCCCTTTGCTATCATAGGCGAGTTAAGCGAAACCAACGAATACACGAGAGGTTGGAGGATGCTGCATGGCAGGACGCCTGACTGAAAAAGACGTGCGCGACATCGCGACGTACGCGCGCATCGGCCTTGACGACCAAGAGGTCGCCCAGATGACCGTCGATCTGAATAACATCATCGCCACGCTCGAGCCGATCACCCATTACGAGCTCGACGGCGTGGAGCCGACTTTCCATCCCATCGGAGGCTTGCACAACGTCATGCGCGAAGACGTGGTGGAGGAATCCTTCACGCAGGAGCAGGCCCTGGCCAACGCTCCGAAGCAGCAGGACGGCAGCTTCCTGATTCCGGCCATCCTCGGCGGAGGTGATCAGTAATGGCGTATACCACCGATATGGGCGTGCGTGCGATCCGCGAAGGCATCGCCGCAGGCGAGTTTTCCGCGCGCGAAGTGGCCCAGGCATCGTTCGACCACATCGCGAAGGCCGACGCCGACGTCCATGCCTACCTCGAGCTGACCGAAGAGGCCGCCTTCGCCGCGGCCGACAAGGTCGACGCGGCCGTGGCCGACGGCACGTTCGCCCAGATGGGCCCGCTCGCCGGCGTGCCTGTGGCGTTCAAGGACAACATGAACATGGAGGGCACGCACACCACCTGCTCTTCCAAGATGCTCGAAAACTACGTGTCGCCCTACACCGCGACCTGTGTCTCCCGCCTGATCGAGGCGGGCGGCCTGCCCCTGGGCAAGCTCAACATGGACGAGTTCGCGTTCGGCTCTTCCACGGAAACCTCCGCGTTCGGCCCCACGAAAAACCCCTGGGACCTCTCCCGCGTTCCGGGCGGCTCTTCGGGCGGTTCCGCCGCCGCCGCCGCCGCGGGCATGGCATGCATCACGCTGGGCTCTGATACTGGCGGATCCATTCGCCAGCCTGCTTCTTTCTGCGGCGTCGTGGGCGTCAAGCCCACCTACGGCATGGTGTCGCGCTACGGCGTGGTCGCCTTCGGCAGCTCGCTCGACCAGGTGGGTCCCTTTACGCGCAGCGTCGAAGACGCCGCCTACGCGATGGATGCCCTGTGCGGCTTCGACCCGCGCGACTGCACCTCGCAGCATTTCACCCCGCATTTCGTGGACGCGCTCTCCCAGGGCGTCGAGGGCATGAAGGTGGGCATCGTCCCCGGTTTCATGGACGCGCCCGGTCTGACCGCCGAGGTCAAGGAGAAGCTGAACGAAGCCGCCGCCAAGCTCGAGGCCGCCGGCGCCGAGCTCGTCGAGGTGGAGCTGCCGCACGCCGACGCCGCCATCAGCGCGTACTACGTGCTCGGCCCCTGCGAGGCGTTCTCCAACCTGGCCCGCTTCGACTCGGTGCGCTACGGCTACTGCGCCGAAGGCCATAAAGACTTGGGCGGACAGTACGAAGGCAGCCGCGCCGGCGGTTTCGGCACGGAGGCCAAGCGCCGCATCATGCTGGGCAGCTACCTGCTTTCCGCGGGCGTCTACGAGAAGTACTACTATCCCGCGCAGCAGGTCCGCCGCCTGATCACGCAGGATTACGAGCGCGCTTACGAGCAGTGCGACGTCATCCTCATTCCCACGAGCCCGCGCGCTGCGTTCCAGTTCGGCGAAATCGGCGATCCCGTGGAAATGCACCTGTCCGATATCTTCACGGTGTCGATCAACATCGCCGGCAACGGCGGCATGAGCGTCCCGTGCGGCCTGGGCAGCGAAAGCGGCCTGCCGATCGGCGTCCAGCTGGTCAGCCCGCAGTTCAAAGACGTCAATATGTTCCGTGCGGCCGCCGCGTTGGAGGCCGCCTACGGCCCGGCTCCCGTGGCGCCGGCGTTCCAGGCAGGTGAATAGCGCATGAAAACCCTCGAAGAAGTACTGCAGGATTGGGAGGCCGTGATCGGCCTCGAGGTCCATGCCGAGCTGACCACGTTGAACACGAAGATGTTCTGCGGCTGCAAGCTCGAGTTCGGCGCCGAGCCCAACACGCACACGTGTCCCGTGTGCCTGGGCCTGCCGGGCGCCCTGCCCGTGCCGAACAAGGCCGCCATCGAGTCGATCGTGCTGGCGGGCCTTGCCACCAACTGCGACATCGAGAAGCATTCCATGTTCTACCGCAAGAACTACATGTATCCCGATATGTCGAAGAACTTCCAGACCACCCAGGGACCGATCGCGTTTTGCATGCGCGGCCACCTCGACCTGGACGTCGACGGCCCGGGCGCCAAAGAGCGCGCCGACCTCGACGGCCTGGAGCAGGGCGAAAGCCGCGGCAACGTTACCCGCACCGAAGACGGCTATGTGGCGCACGTGGGCATCACGCGCATCCACATGGAAGAGGACGCGGGCAAGATGGTGCACATCGGCGGCGGCGAGGGCCGCATCGCCGGCGCCACGCACAGCCTGGTCGACTACAACCGCGCCGGCACTCCGCTGATCGAGCTGGTCACCGAGCCCGAGCTGCGCACGCCCGAAGAGGCGCGCCTGTTCATGCAGAAGCTGCGCCAGATCTATCTGGCCATCGGCATTTCCGACTGCTCGATGGAAGAGGGCAGCCTGCGTTGCGACGGCAACATCAGCCTGCGCCGCCGCGGCGAGACGAAGTTCGGCACCAAGACCGAGCTGAAGAACATGAACAGCTTCAAGAACCTGCACGACGGCCTTGCCTACGAAATCTGCCGTCAGGCCCAGGTGCTCGAAGAGGGCGGCACGATCTATCAGGAAACGCGCCACTGGGACCCCTCTGCGAAGCGCACCATTGTGATGCGCGTTAAAGAGACCGCCGACGACTATCGTCTGTGCCCCGAGCCCGACATGGCGCCGTTCGACCTGTCCGACGAGTTCATCGACAACGTGCGTTCGCGCCTTCCCGAGCTGCCCGACCAGAAGGCCAAGCGCTTCGAGGCCGAGTTCGGCCTGTCGGCCTACGACGCCCGTCACCTGGTGGAGCATCGCGTGACGTCGACGTTCTTCGAGGCCGCCATGGAGGCCGCGGGCGATGCGAAGCTCGCCAAGCCGCTGGCCAACCTGGTGATCAACGACATCACGGCGCGCATGAACGCCGACGAGTCGTTCGATCTCGAGGCTTCGGCGCTGACCCCGGCCCGCGCGGTCGAGCTGGTGAAGCTCACGGCGAGCGACGCCATTTCCTCCAAGCAGGCTAAAGAGGTCTTCGCGGCCATCATCGACGAAGACAAAGACCCCGCCGCCATCGTGGAAGAGCGCGGCATGAAGCAAGTCAGCGACACGGGTGCGATCGAGGCCGTGGTCGACGAAATCATTGCCGCCCACCCCGACGAGGCCGTCCGCTACAAAGAGGGCGAAACCAAGCTGATCGGCTTCTTCGTCGGCCAGTGCATGAAGCAGATGCGCGGCCAGGGCAACCCGAAGATGATCAATCAGATCCTGGCGAAAAAGCTCGGCTAGCCGAGCCGCTCACTCGGTCATAGAGCTGCTTTTCGAAGGGCGTCGACTCCGGTCGGCGCCTTTTCTCTTTTCCTAAATCGGGACATGGGTGCGGTATCGCAGCGTTCGATAAAGTGTTTCACCTGGTGTTTTGCTTGGTCCGATACACGATGCGAATAACCGCCGTTCGCCCCGCCATTAGCTGGCAGCTAATGTTTTCCGAAAAGCTCTTTTTTATGATGGGCGCGAAAGGGAGGCTGAAAAAACCCGCGGATTCCCTTGCTTGCACCCCGATTGAAGGAGAGACGAATATGAAGAAACCGATCATCGCTTTCGCGACCGCATGCGCGCTGGCATCCTCTATGGCGCTCGTCGCCTGCTCGAGCGAAGGCACGCAGGAGCCCGCGCCGGATGCCTCCGAACCCGCCGCCGCAACGCCCGCCGAAGAGAAGGCTGCCGAGTCTGATTACACGGTGAGCATCGACGCCCTGAGCCAGACCACCGACTATCAGGGCAAGCCTGCCGTCGTGGTGACGTATACGTGGGCGAACAATTCGGACGAGGCGACGAGTGCCGCCGTCGCCCTCATGGCGAAGGCGTTCCAGAACGGCGTGCAGCTCGAGACCGCTATCGTATCGGGCGGTATCGACAATGACGGCTACATGGCCGAGGTCAAGCCTGGCGCGGGAACGACGTATCAGATGGCGTACCTTATCGAAGACCAGTCCGATGTGACCGTCGAGGTTTCCGAGCTGATCTCCTTCGACGACACGCTGCTTGCGGAGCAGGTGTTCACCCTCGCTTAGCGTCGGCCGATGACGCTGTTCGAGTGCGTTTCGTTCGAAGCCTTCGGTCCGTATGCTTGCGGCGGTTCGGAGGCTTCGTTTCTCTTCGTGGGGAAGAGGCGTTTATAATGAATGTCGAAAAAACCCGACGGAAAAGGAGAAGGCGCCGCGTGGAAGAGCCGTTGACCGAAGAGCTGCTCGAAGAATTGCTCGCTTCTCCCGACCCGGCGCAGTTCGCGCGCAAGCATCGGATCGCCGAGAAGACGCTGTCCGAGCATTTGAGCGCGCTTCTCGAAAGCCGCGGTCTGGCGCGCATCGACGTGATCCGCGAAGCGGGCCTCAACGAGACGTTCGGCTATCAGATCTTCGTCGGCCAGCGTAATCCGTCGCGCGACAAAGTGCTGCAGATCGCGCTTGCCATGCATCTCGATCTGCGCGAAACCAACCGGTTGCTGCGCATCGCGGGCGCAAGCGACCTGTATTGCAAGAACCGCCGCGACGCCATCGTCATCTTCTGCGTCGACAAGGGTTATTCGCTGCGCAAGACCGACGAGGAGCTGTATCGCCTGGGCGAGCAGACCCTGTGCCGGCCGAGCTGAGGCGGTTTGCGTTCAAGACATATCCGTCGGATCGGCGACGGCTCCGATAGGACCGAAGAGGCGGGCGCCCGGCGTTTCGCCTCTTCTTTGATACCATGGCATCTATGCAAATCGATGAACTGGCACGATATCTCGAATCCCTTCAGCGCGACGCGAACTGTCGCGTCGATGCCGTATTGAAGGAGGGTCCGTGCGAAGTCACCCAGCGCGTGACGTTCGTAGGCGAAGACGGCTCTGAGCAGGGCCCGTACGTGCGCAAGCTCATCAAGCGCGAATCGGGCATGGGTTCGGCATACGAGCGTATCCTCGAAGCGCAGCGAGGCGGCCGTCCGTTCAGATTCGTCCCGCGCATCGTCGATTGCTATGCCGCGGGCGAAGACGACGTGGTGGTCATGGAATACGTGCAGGGGGAGACGCTGCGCGATGCGGTGCTGCGCTGCGGCGCATCCATGGAGCTTGCGTCCGACGTGTTTCCTCGGCTGTGCGAGGCTGTTTCCGAGTTGCACGAAAGCCTCGACGCCCCGATCATCCATCGCGATCTGAAACCGTCGAACATCGTGATATCGCAGGGCCGTTTGGCGGTCATCGACTTAGGGATCGCGCGGCTCTATCGCGACGGCGCCCATGATGACACGCGGCATTTCGGCACGCGCGCCTACGCGCCTCCCGAGCAGTTCGGTTTCGGGCAGACCACGGTCCGAAGCGACGTGTACGCGCTCGGCATGCTGCTGTATTTCTGCTTGACGGGCCGCGACCCCGATCCCGAGGTGCGCGAAGGCGGCTTTTGCGACCCATGCATTCCCGATTCCGTGCGCGCGGTGCTTATCGAGGCGACGCAGTTCGATCCCGCCCGCCGTTTTCCCGATGTGCGCGCATTGCGCGGTGCGTTTTGCCGGGCCGCGACGGCGTGCGGCTACGGCGGCATCGTATCGGCTCGCGTGCCGGCGGGGGAGCCGAGCGCAGGCGCGGTCAGTGGTCCGCGCGCCGCTCGCCAGGGCCGCTCCGGCCGGTTGCGCGGCGCCGTGCGGGCCGCGGTGCGCCGCATTCCCGTGCCGCTGTGCATCGCGTGGAACGCGCTGGTCACGATCGTCGCGGCCGTGATGTTCATGGGATGCTTCTGGGCCGCCTTCTTTCCCAATCAGGCCGACGCGGCCTATCCGCTGTGGTTCAGGGTGGTTGAATACCTGGGATTTCTCGGGTCCAACGTGGCGCTTGTGGCGTATGCGCTGTTCGACAAGCGCAGGCTGTATCGCGCGTATCCGCGCCTTCCGCGCGTTTCGCTGCTGCGCCAAGCGGCGTTTCTCGCGGCGTATTTCCTGACGGGCTTCGTCGCGTTGGCGCTGCTCATGGAGGCCGTTTCCTGAGGGAATGGGCCGGCGCGCGCCGCTTCGCCATGCGGTCCCGTTCGCGCCTTCGCGCTTTCGGCACACGGAAAAGGGCCGCGGAAGCGGCCCTTGGAACATACGGGTATCCGTCGAAGACGTCTTAGCCGAAGAATGCGGCGTAGACCTGTTGGTCGGTGCCGTCTTTGGCCGTCCACGTTCCCTCGACCAGGCCGTACTCGAAGGTGCAGTCGGTCGTCTTCGTGGCGGTCTCGTCCATGGCCTGCACCATGATGGAGCCGATCTTCTTGTTCATCTCGTCCATGGTCATGTCGACCATCGCGCCGCTTGCGGCAAGTTCCTCGGAAAGCTCGGTCGCGCGTGCACCTGCGTCGGAGAACGACTTGCAGGTAAGGGCCACGGTGGCGGTGGCGTTCTCGCCGCTTTCGTCGATGACCACGTCTTTGATTTCGTAGTCGAAGCCGGAAAGCATGGAGGTCACGTAGGCCACGCCGTCGATGCCGTAGGCCTCGAGGTCGTTGGCGGCGGATACGTCGGCGGCCAGCTGGTCGATCGATTCCTGGTCGAGGTTCTTGATCGCGTCGAACTGCGAGGCGATTTCGGCCTTCACGTCTTCTTCGGGGCCGGGCTCCGAAGAGCAGGCCGCCAGCATGAGGCCGCATGCCAGCGCCGCTGCGGCGAGCAGCATGGCGAACAGGTTCTTCTTTTTCATACATATCCTCCTTGGTGGACTGATATCGACCGCGCAGGGCGCGGCTCCTCCCCGGGCGTCATTGTATCGTGCGCGCCCCGCAAAGCGAAGCGCGCGGCGGCATGGCAGGGCGAAAAGACGTCGCTTTACGTACGGGAGGGGTAGAATGAAGGTTCTGCACCCGTCCGCGTGCAGGCCCCCCGTTTTGTCGCGCCTTGAAAGGCAACGAGGAGGCTACCTTCTCGCCCGCGAGGCGTGCAGGCCCCCCGTTTTGTCGCGCCTTGAAAGGAGCAGCGCTATGCGACCGACAAGAACGCTCAATCCCGCCCATCTAGACCAGGTGAAACTCCTTGCCGACAACAGCCCGTTCCTCAACCTTCTGGGCGTGAAACTGGTCGATCTGGGCATGGATTACTGCCGTACCGAGGCGGAGGTGACGCCCGAGCTGCTCAACGCGTTCGGCGGCATCCACGGCGGCGCCTATGCGGCCATGATGGACAACGCGTCGTATTGGTGCCTGTATTGCGGCATGGACGAAGACGCCGGATACACCACCATCGATCTGAACGTGTCCGACCTGCGCTCGGTGCGCGAGGGCAGGATCGTCACCGAAGGGCGCGCCATCAAATACGGCCGCACCCTGTGTCTGAGCGAGGCCGTGGCCAAAGACGAACAGGGCCGCATCCTGGCCCATGCCACGTCGAAGTTCTTGGTGTCGCCGGAAATCCAGCCCATATCCGTCGCGGCGAGCAGGGCGAAGATCGGCCCTCTTCCGCCGAAATTCCTCGACTAGCCGCGCCGACGTGCGCCTTCCGGGCTTCGGGTCTGTGCGCATTTCCCGCTCGCCGGTTCCATCGGCCACGCGAACGAGTATGATACGCAGAATCATTATCCGCTCTGAAAGGACGCTCAATGAGCAACGAAGGCAAGAAGGTCAAGACCCACTACCGCGGCACGCTGGCCGACGGCACCCAGTTCGATTCCAGCTACGATCGCGGCGAGCCGCTCGAGTTCACCTGCTGCGCAGGCCAGATGATTCCCGGATTCGACGCCGCCGTGAAGGACATGGCCCTCGGCGAGAAGAAGACCGTCACCATTCCCGCGAAGGACGCGTACGGCGAGTACAACCCGCAGGCCGTGCAGACCGTTCCGGTTTCTCAGATTCCGAACGCCGCTCAGCTTCCCGTGGGCCAGACCGTCTACTTCCAGGGCCCCATGGGTCCTTTCCCCGCGAAGGTCGTCTCCGTCGATGCGGAAAACGCCGTCTTCGACATGAACCACGAGCTGGCGGGCAAAGACCTCACGTTCGAAATCGAACTGGTCGAGGTTGCCGAGTAGCGTCGACGCACGTCGTTTCGGGCGCGTTCGAGCGCGCGACGGCCGTCCGTTTTCAGAGGGGCTTCCGCTTCGGGGCCCCTCGTTTTGTATCGTCGCGCAGGCGTGCGCGCCGCCGCCCGCTTCTTTTCCAGGGCGTTTCATCGCACGCGAACATGCGCGGTCCTGCGCATTTTGTTCGCAGAGGGCCTGTCTTCGTGGTATTATCGGCCCATTCGTTCATTCGAACCCCATCATCATATTCTGATATCTCGTGCGACCGTCGCGTCGCGTTTTCCCATGTGTCATATGCTCTCGGCCGAACGAGGGCGATTCCTGTTTAAAGGAGGAAAAGTGAAGTTCTTTCTGGATACCGCCGATCTGGACGAAATCAAAGAGGCGGCAAGCTGGGGCGCCCTCGCAGGCGTGACCACCAACCCCACGCTCTACTCGCGCATCGGCGGCAAGCTCGATGATTTCCACAATCACATCGCCCGCATCTGCGAGATCGTCGACGGTCCGGTGAGCGCCGAGAGCGTCGCCATGACCCGCGACGAGATCATCCGCGACGGCCGCGAGCTGGCCAAGATCGCCCCGAACGTCGTCGTGAAGATCCCGACGATGGTCGAAGGCCTCGCCGCATGCCGCGCCCTGGCAGACGAGGGCATCCGCGTGAACATGACGCTGTGCTTCTCCGTGCCCCAGGCCATCCTGGCCGCCCGCGCCGGCGCCCGCTACATCTCCCCGTTCGTCGGCCGCTTCGATGACATTTCCGAGGACGGCCTGTCCCAGCTCGGCGACGTCGTGACCGCCATCGGCAACTACGACTACTCCGAGAACACGGTCAACGGCGAGCAGGTCGAGATCATCGCCGCCTCCATCCGCAGCGCCAACCACGTCACGCAGTCTGCCCTGATGGGCGCCGACATCGCCACCGTGCCGTTCGGCGTGCTGAAGAAAATGGTCCAGCATCCTCTGACCGACCGCGGCCTCGAGTCGTTCCTCAAGGACTGGGAAAAGGTTGCTAACGCATGATCTCCGACGAAATAACACCGCCGGAGGCCCCTGCCGTGCAGCAGGCTCCTTTGTTCGAGGAGCCTGCGGCGGCGGCCGATTCCGCGCCGGCGAAAAGGCGTCCGGGCCGTCCGCGTAAGAACCCCGTCGAGGCGCCCGCCGAAACCGCCGCTCCCGCAACCGAGGGAGCCGCTGCCGACGCCTCCGCCTCCGCCGAGGCTTCCGCCAAGCCCGCGCCGCGCCGCCGCACGCGTCGCGCCGTTCAAGAATCCGACGCCGCCGAGCCGAAGCCCAAGGCTAAGCCCGCTCGCACGACGAAGAAGGCGTCCCCTCGCAAGACGGCCGCCGTGCCCGCCGAGGCCCCCGAAGCCGCGGCCGAGAAGGCCGACCGCCTGGCCGAGCCCGTGCAGCCCGCCGTCGAATCCGAGGCCGCTGCGCCCAAGAAGCGCGCCGCATCCGTGAATCCGCGCCGCCGCCGCACGACGAAGCCCGCCGCCGAGGCCGTTTCCGACGACAAGCTTGCCGACAAGGCCGACGCCGCTGTCGCCGATTCCGCGAAGCAGCCCGCCTCCGAGCAGCACGAAGCTGCGAAACCCGTTCAAACCGAAGAAAAGCCCGTCGTGCGCAAGCGCCCCGGCCGTTCTACCATGCTGCGTGCCGCCGTGGAGGCGTCGCGCGCCGAAGAAGCCCGCGCTTCCGGAGCCCGCGAGGCGTCCGAGCCTGCAGCCGCCGCATCCGAGGCGCCCGAGGCCGACGCGCCCGAAAAACCCGCACGCCGCCGCCCCGGCCGTCCCGCGAAGGCGAAGCCCGTCGACCAAGACGAAAAGCCCAAGGATTCGTCCGATGTGTCCGAGCAGCCGCAGGCATCCGACGAGCAGGAGCATCAGGCCGACGAGCATCGCGCCCAGGAGGGCGAGGCAACCGATGCCAAGCGCGCAAGGCGCGAGAAGCAGGACCGCTACGAGGCCAAGCAGCGCGAACGCCGCCAGGCGCAAAACGACCGCGGCGAACGCCGCCAGGACCGCCAGAACAAGCAGAACGGCGAGCGCCGCCAGGACCGCCAGAACAAGCAGGGCAACGACCGTTATGATCGCAACGACCGCAACGACCATCGCAAGCAGCGCCGCAACCACGACCGCGAGCCCATCGTGCCCAAGACCACGATGGAAGACCTCGCCAAGCTCAAGGTCGCCGAGCTGCGCGAAAAGGCCGCCGAGCTCGAGCTGGACGTCACGGGCCTGAAGAAGGCCGAGCTGGTCGAGAAGGTATTCGAGGCATCCGTGCGCGCCGAGGGCTTCATCGAGGTCGAAGGCGTGCTCGACACTATGCCCGACGGATACGGTTTCCTGCGCACCAAGGGCTACCTGCCCAGCGAAAACGATGTGTACGTGGGCCTTTCCACCATTCGCCGCAACGGCCTTCGCAAGGGCGACTACGTCAAGGGCCAGACGCGCCCCGCGCGCCCGAACGAGAAATACGCTGCGCTGCAGCAGGTGAACTTCGTCAACGGCGACCCCGCCGATGCGCAGGCGCCGCGCGTCAAGTTCGGCGACCTGACCCCGGTGTTTCCCGACGAATGCTTGACCATGGAGCACGGCAAGTCCACCATCACGGCGCGCGTCATCGACCTGGTGTCGCCGATCGGCAAAGGCCAGCGCGGTCTGATCGTCAGCCCGCCGAAGGCCGGCAAGACCACGGTGCTCAAAGACATCGCGGCCGCGATCACGGCGAACAACCCCGAAGTGCATCTGATGTGCCTGCTGGTCGACGAGCGACCCGAAGAGGTCACCGATATGCAGCGCTCCATCAAGGGCGAGGTGATCGCTTCGACTTTCGATATGCCCACCGAGAATCACATCGCGGTGTCCGAGCTGGTCATCGAGCGTGCAAAACGCCTGGTAGAGCGCGGCGAAGACGTCGTGGTGCTGCTCGATAGCCTGACGCGCCTCGCGCGCGCCTACAATCTCGCGCAGCCTGCCAGTGGACGAATCCTGTCGGGCGGCGTCGATTCCACGGCCCTCTATCCGCCGAAGCGCTTCCTGGGCGCCGCGCGTAACATCGAGGGCGGCGGCAGCCTCACCATCCTGGCCTCGGCCCTGATCGAGACGGGTTCGAAGATGGATGAGGTCATCTTCGAGGAGTTCAAGGGCACGGGTAACATGGAGCTCAAACTCGACCGTTCTTTGGCCGACCGTCGCGTTTTCCCCGCCATCGACCCGGTGGCGTCGGGCACGCGCCGCGAAGACCTGCTGCTCGACCCGCAGGAGGCCCCGCTCATTTGGGCGGTGCGTCGCATCCTGTCGAACATGAACAGCACCGAACGCGCCATGGACATGCTGATCAAGTCCTTGAAGCAGACCAACGACAACAACGAGTTTCTCCTGCGTACCGCGAAGAAGGCGCAGGGCAACCGCGATGCGGAAAACATCGAGTTCTAGCATCGTATGAGGCGCCGAGGCGCTTCGCTTTCGCGATATCGTTCGTACGGGCCGCCCGGGTTTTTCGGGCGGCTTTTTCGTTTCTCGGCGTCATCCGCCGCACGAGCCCGCCGCTCGCGGGTTCGAGGCTGCGGCGTGTGCGCTCGCATCCGAACTGCGCACTCTTACGTCGCGCGTGCTCTCCGGTATGCTCTGCGAGACGGCGCGGAAGCGTGCCTGCGCCGTCTCGTTTCGGTCGCGGCCGTCGGGTCGCCGATGGTGTAAAGGAGAACGCTGTGATCAAGGAGTTCAAGGAATTCATCATGCGCGGAAACGTGCTCGACCTTGCCGTCGGCGTCGTGATCGGCGGCGCGTTCACAGCCATCGTCACGGGTATGGTCGACGGCTTGATCACGCCGCTCATCGGCATGGTGGTCGGCCTTCTATCGGGCGGGGGAGACCTTGCGGGCATGCTGTCGGTCCTCGACGTGACGATCGCGGGTTCGACGTTCAAGTTCGGCACCGTGATTAGTTCCATCATCACGTTCCTCATCACGGGATTCGTGCTGTTCATCGTGGTGAAGGCCGCCAATGGGGCCCGCGCTCGCGCCGAGGCGCTGTCCAAGAAGGAATCCGAAGAAGAAGCCGTCGAGCCCGAGCCGACTGCGGAAGACTACCTGCGCGAGATCCGCGATCTGCTGGCCGCGAAGCAGCGGGTTTAGGAGCCGTATCGCATCGCCGACATCCGTATATACGAAGACGCCCGCTCGAGCATCGACTCGAGTGGGCGTCTTTCATGCGTGCGGCCGCGTTCGCGTTAGGCGCGCGCGAGGCCTGCGTTGCGCGCGGCTTCGGCCACGGCCTGCGCCACGGCGGGCACGACGCGGCGGTCGAACGCGTCGGGGATGATGTAGTCGGCGCGGCGATGCTCGTCGTCCACCAGGTCGGCGATGGCATGGGCGGCGGCCACCATCATGTCGTCGTCGATATCGCGGGCGCGCACGTCGAGCGCGCCGCGGAAGATGCCGGGGAAGGCCAGCACGTTGTTGATCTGGTTGGGGAAGTCCGAGCGGCCGGTGGCGGCTACGGCCGCGCCCGCGGCGATCGCCTCGTCGGGCATGATTTCGGGCACGGGGTTGGCCATGGCGAAGACAATCGGATCGTCGGCCATGAGGCGCACCATGTCCTGCGACATGACGCGCGGCGCAGAGACGCCGATGAAGGCGTCCGCGCCCTCGAGCGCGTCGGAAAGGGTGCCGGTCAGGCGGCGCGGGTTGGTGAGCGCGGCGATATCGGCATGCGCGGCGTTAAGCGACGGGTCGCCTTCGCACAGGATGCCGTCGATGTCGCACATCACGATGTCGCGCACGCCCAGGCGCAGCAAGAGCTTCGCGATCGAGATGCCTGCAGCGCCCGCGCCCGAGAACACCACGCGGGTGTCTTCGAAGGAGCGGCCGGCGAGCTTGCAGGCGTTGATCAGCGCGGCGCTGGTGACCACGGCGGTGCCGTGCTGGTCGTCGTGAAACACCGGGATATCGCAGCATTCCTTGAGCTTCGCCTCGATTTCGAAGCAGCGCGGCGCGGCGATGTCTTCGAGGTTGATGCCGCCGAAGCTGCCGGCGAGAAGCGAAACGGTGCGTACGATTTCGTCGACGTCCTGCGTGCGTACGCAAAGGGGGAACGCGTCCACGTCGGCGAACTCCTTGAACAGGGCGCACTTGCCCTCCATGACCGGCATGCCGGCTTCGGGGCCGATGTTGCCCAGGCCGAGCACGGCGCTTCCGTCGGTGACCACGGCCACCAGGTTGCCGCGTCGCGTGTAGGTGTAGGAAAGGTCGACGTCGTCGGCGATGGCAAGGCACGGCTCCGCGACGCCCGGGGTGTAGGCCACGGCGAGGTCGGCGGCGTTTTCGATGGAGGCGCGGCTGACCACTTCGATCTTGCCGTGCCAGTTCTCGTGCGCTTCGAGCGCGTGTTGCTTGATATCCATGGGGTGCCTTTCTGGCATGGGGCGGGGCCTCATGCGCGTCGGTTCGTCGGATCGGCGCGGCGCTGGGCGCGCATCCGCGTCTGTCGTGATCGCCCCGGCGCTCGCGTGCGCAGGCGTCCGGGCATACGAAACGCCCGCGCATCGGCGGGCGTTTCGGGGTTCGTTCGGTCTAGAGGCTGTCGACGTAGGCGACGAGCTCGTCGATGGTGGAAAGGCCCTCGGGCTCGCCGAAATCGATGTCGCAGCGGTCCTCGAGCTCGCATACCAGCTCGACCATGTCGAGGGAGTCGACGTTGAGGGATTCGAAGGTTGACTCGCCCGTCACGTCGGCAGGGTCGATGTCGAGCTTTTCGTTCAGGATGTCTTTGATGGTATCGATGGTGGCCATGGCCGTCCTTTCGTCGGTCGCGCGAAGCGCGTTTCGCCCGCATGCGGATGGGGCGCCTGCGATACGAGCGCCCGCGTCGGCGCAGGCCCTCGTCGATATCGGTATTCTAGTCCATTTGGGCGACGGCGTGCGCCGCGCCGCGCCGCCTGCATGAATGCTGCGCGATCGGCGAATCTCCATAAACGATCCTTCCATCGGCGCGACCTTGTGTGATAAGATGCCAAGGCTGTCTAGTCTTGGTCGGAAACCAAGGCGCCTGAAAAGGAGAAACCAACATGAAGCAGGGTATCCATCCCGAATACATGGATTGCACCGTCAAGTGCACCTGCGGTAACACCTTCGTTACCCGCTCCACCAAGCCCGAGCTGAAGATCGACATCTGCAACGCGTGCCATCCGTTCTTCACCGGCACCCAGAAGCTGATCGACACCGGCGGACGCGTCCAGCGCTTCGCTGACAAGTTCGGTTCCGCTTCCGCTGCCGTCGCCGAGCGCGAGGCCGCCAAGAAGGCTGCCAAGGCTGCTGCCGCTGCCGAGCTCGAGGCCAAGAAGAAGGCCGAGCGCGAGGCCAAGGCTGCCGAGAAGGCCGCCCGTGCCGCCGAGTACGCCAAGAAGGCCGAGGCCGCTGCCGCTAAGGCTGCTGCCGAAGAGGCTGCCGCTCCTGCCGAGGAGGCCGCTGAGGCTCCCGCCGAGGAGAATGCTGCCGAATAACGGCGCATACACCGCGTAAAGCAAAGCCCGTCTCGCAAGAGGCGGGCTTTTTGCGTTTCGGGGACTCGTCGCGCGCCGGCGGGGGGAGGCGGGTCGGGTTTCGAAAAAGCGTGTCGCGCAGGGCCGTTCGCTGCCTGCAGTTCGCGGGCATCCGAAACTCATCCCAGGCTACGCCTGCGCCGATGGGCCGGCTTACGGCCGCGCCGCGACCAACTTCGTCGACGGCCTGGGGCTACGCCTGCGCCGCACGGGGCGGCTTACGGCAGCCGCCCGTTTCGTCGCAGGGCGTCGAGCTTCGCCGCGATCTTGCGGTAGATGCGCTCGCGGATCCAGGGCTCGGTGGAGCGCGCGATCGCCTCCTGCATCGGCATCCAGGCCACGGCGCTGTTTTCCCCGGGCGCGCAGCGCAGCGGCTCGCGCGGGTCGGCCACGGCCAGATAGGTCACGTTGAGATGCAGGTGCGAGCTCACATAGGCGCCGCGCTTCTCGTGGCCGTCCACGGTGAGCGTTTCCAGCGAAAGGATGCCGCTTTCTTCGCAGAGCGCAAGGCGTGCGCCGGCCACGCCCGTCTCCTCTTCGAGTTCGCGCAGGGCTACGACCGCCAGGTCGCGTTCGCCGTCGGCGTGCCCGCCGACCCACGACCACGAATCGTAGATGTCATGGTAGACGAAAAGCGTCTGTTCCATGGCTTCGTCGACGGTCCAGACCGAGCAGGTGAAATGCGCCTGCGACCGGCGGTCGAAGCAGAAGGGGTCGTGTTCGAGCGCGGCGAGCATCGTGCGCTTGTCCGCCGCCTCCTGCTCGTTGAACGGCGTGTAGGCCGCGATGTCTTCGTGGATTCCCATGGCGTCCTCCTTGCGGCGTGCGGGCCGTCCGGCTTAGCGGTCTTTTTTGGAAAGAAGCAGCAGGATGCCGCCGAACAGCGACAAGAAGATGAGCGTGCATACGCCGAAGGCGACGGTGTTGGGCCTGGTGCCCTTGTAGATGCGCCACGACGTGATGCACATGGGGATCATCCACGCCAGCGGAACGATCAGGATGGCCGACACCGCCAACGAAACCATGTTCAGGATGAAGGCGATCATGCGCAGCGTGCGGTCGTAGTCGCTCATCGGGTAGGACGCGGCGAAGGCGGCCTGCTGCGGATACGGCGGCTGCTGGTGGGGCTGTTGATACGGCTGCTGCTGATAGGGCTGCCGGGAGGCCTGGTACGGGTCCTGCGGCGCCGGGGCATAGGGAATCTCTTGCGCAGGCGAATACGGCTGCTGCCACGTCGTCTGCTGCGGCACGGGCTGTGCCGGGCATGCGGGCTGCGCCGGCTCGTAGGCGGCGGGCGCGGGCTGCGCGGCCTTGGGCTGCGGCGCAGGCTGCGCAGCCGGCTGCGGCGAAGAAGGCGCGGCTTGCGTCAGGGGCGTCTGCGGCGCGGGCTGCGCCGGTTCGGATTGCGCTTGCGGCGTCACGGGCTGCGCCGGCTCGGGCTGCGGGTTCGTGGGGTCGATGGGCTGCTGCATGTCGGTCCTCCGTGGATGCATCGGTTCGTATGGCGTCTATTCGGCATCATACAATGCCGCGCGCTGCAGGCGGCGTTTCTTTGCCGGTGCGTTTCTTTCATCCCGTCCGCCGCGCTTTTTCGGTGCAGGACGCGCGCGAGTGCTTGATTCGCTTCATGGCGCGCGGGCACTTGCGATATAATCCCGCCTTGTATCGTTTCTCGATACGAAATGCGTCGACGAAGACAGCGGTGCGCAGGCGAAGCCGTCAGAGAAGGGCTCCTAGGCTGGAAGAGCCCGGCGAAGCGCTCACCGATTCCCTTCCGAGCAGCAAGGCTGAACGCGGGGTGCGCGGTCTTGCGGCATCGCGCGGCATGCGCCGCCGGTGTCGCGCGGCGGCACGGATGCTCAGTAGGCGTTGCCGGGTGCTCCCGTCACAGAGCGAACGAGTGGGCGGCAGCCCGCACGCGGAACCGATAGCGTTTCGATGCGTCCGACCGAGGCGCGTCGTGCGCGGAATCGATCGCGTCGCGCGGCCGTCAACCAAGGTGGTACCGCGAAAGCCTTCTTTCGTCCTTGGATGCGCATCACGGATGCGCCGGGATGGAAGAAGGCTTTTTTCGTTGTCGGGGTTTTACGCCGGCAGCAAGGCACGTGAACCCCGGGCAAGGGCCCGTTCGAAGGAAAGGCGAAGGTGACATGGCGATAATCGACGAACTTATCGATTTGAAGGCCGCGACGCTCGAGCAGATCGCGCAGGCCGGCGACACGGCCGCGCTCGAGAGCGTGCGCGTCGGCGTGCTGGGCAAGAAGGGCACGCTGACGGGCTATCTGCGCGGCATGGGACAGCTCGCTCCCGAGGATCGCGCCACGGTGGGCAAGACCGCCAACGAGGTGCGCAATGCCGTCGAGACGGCGCTCGAGGCCCGCAAGGCCGAGCTCTCGCAGGCCGAGCTTCTGGCCAAGATGGACGCCGAGGCCGTGGACGTCACGCTTCCCGGCCGCGTGCAGCAGATGGGCACGCGCCATCTGATCAGCGGCATCATCGATGAAATCTCCGACATCTTCTTGGGCATGGGCTATTCGGTGGCCCAGGGCCCCGAGGTCGAGACCGACTATTACAACTTCCAGGCGCTCAACGCTCCTGAAGACCACCCGTCCCGCGGCATGCAGGACACCTTCTACATGGTCGACCGCTCGGGCGACCATGCGGCGGTTCGCGGCGAGTCGAAGGTCTTGCTGCGCACCCAGACGTCGGGCGTGCAGGTGCACACCATGGAAGACCAGAAACCGCCGATCTATATCATCGCGCCGGGCAAGGTGTATCGCCGCGACGTGGCCGACCCCAGCCACCTTCCGCAGTTCCACCAGGTGGAAGGCCTGGTCGTCGACGAGGGCATCACCTTCGGCGACCTGAAGGGCACGCTCGAGTACTTCTGCAAGCAGATGTTCGGCGAAGACCGCAAGACGCGTTTCCGCGCGCATTACTTCCCGTTCACCGAGCCTTCCGCCGAAGCCGACGTCAGCTGCGGCGTGTGCGGCGGCACGGGCCATCTGCACAACGGCGAGCGCTGCCGCATGTGCAAAGGCACCGGCTGGCTCGAGATCTTGGGCTGCGGCATGGTCGACCCCAACGTCTACGGTTTCGTGGGCATCGATCCCGAAAAGTATTCCGGCTTCGCGTTCGGCATGGGCGTCGAGCGCATCGCCTGCCTGAAATACAACGTGCCTGACCTGCGCATGCTTCTCGAAGGCGATATGCGCTTCCTGCGTCAGTTCTAGGTTTCGAAGGGAAAGATCACGATATGAAGGTTTCTCTGAAGTGGCTGTCCGACTACGTGGACGTGCCCGGTGACATCAAGGAATTCTGCGACCGCCTGGATCTGACGGGCACGGGCGTCGAGGGCGTCGAAACGCTCGGCGCCGCGTTCGACGGCGTGGTCGTGGGCCATGTCGAGACGTGCGAAGACCACCCCGATAGCGACCACATGCATGTGGTCACGGTGAACGTGGGCGGCGAAGAGCCCATCCAAATCGTGTGCGGCGCCCCCAACATCGCCCAGGGCATCAAGGTTCCCGTGGCCACCGTGGGCGCGGTGCTGCCGGGCGATTTCAAGATCAAGAAATCCAAGCTGCGCGGCGTGGTGAGCTGCGGCATGTGCTGCTCCAAGCGCGAGCTGGGTCTCGGCACCGAGCACGAAGGCATCTGGGTCCTGCCTGAGGATGCCGTCGTGGGCACGCCGATCGCCGACTACCTGGGCCTCACCGACACGGTGCTCGACCTGGAAATCACGCCCAACCGTCCGGACTGCCTGTCCATGGTGGGCTTCGCGCGCGAGGTGGGCGCCATGTACGGCCGCGATTGGTGCGAGCCGACCGCCGAGCTGGAAGAGACGGGCGATAAGACGGCCGACGCGGTGAGCGTCGAAATCGTCGAAGCCGAGCGCTGCCTGCGCTACACCGCGCGTCTGATCAAGGACGTCAAGGTGGGCCCGAGTCCCGAGTGGCTCGTCGAGCGCCTGACCGCCATCGGCCAGCGTTCCGTGAACAATATCGTGGACGTGACCAACTACGTGCTCTTCGAGTTGGGCCAGCCGCTGCACACGTTCGACTTCGATACGCTCGACCTAGAAGACGGCAAGGCCCGCATCCTGGTGCGCGCCGCGCAGGATGGCGAGAAGTTCGTCACGCTCGACGGCGAAGAACGCGAGCTCACGTCCGACATGACCGTCATCGCCACGCCGAAGCGCGCGGTGGCGCTCGCGGGCGTCATGGGCGGCCTCGATTCCGAGGTCACCGACGCTACGGTGAACGTCCTGCTCGAGACGGCCGCGTTCGAATCGGGCCGCACGAGCCGCACGAGCCGCAATCTGGGCCTGATCAGCGAGTCTTCGCTGCGCTACGAGCGCCGCGTCGACGACAACGGCATCGATGCGCGCGCCGATTACGCGGCGAGCCTGATCGCCGAGGTCGCGGGCGGCACGGTGTGCGAGGGCCTCGTGGACGTGTGGCCCGGTGAAAGCGACGATTCGCGCGCATTGGCGTTCCGCATCGACCGCTTCCAGAAGATGATGGGCGCCGACATCCCGGCCGACTTCATCGTCGACTGCCTGACGCGCCTGGGCTGCGGCGTCTCCGAGCAGGCCGAGGGCGTGCTCGCGATCGAGGCTCCGACGTTCCGCCCCGACCTCGAGCGTGAGATCGATCTGTACGAAGAGGTGCTGCGCCTGTATGGCATGGACCGCATTCCCTCGACGCTTCCCGCCGGCCGCGGCCGTCTGGGAGTGCGTACGCAGCGCCAGGCCGTCGACGCCAAGCTGCATGCCGCCCTGTCGGCATGCGGCATGAACGAGACCATGACCTATTCGTTCGCCGCCGCCGACGACGTCGCGAAGCTGCGCATGAGCGAAGAGGGCCTGGGCGAGGCCGCCGAGCTGATCAATCCGATGAACGCCGACCAGTCCTGCATGCGCCGCACGATCGTGCCCGGCCTGCTGCGCAGCGTGGCGTACAACCAGAGCCGCGGCGTGAGCAACATCCAGCTCTACGAGATGGGCACGGTGTTCTTCGCGCACGAGGGTTCCCAGAAGCCCAAGGAGCGCCGCAAGCTCGCGGGCGTTCTGGCCGGCGCCATGGGCGACGCGGCCTGGAACAACGCTCCCGCCGCGTTCGATTTCTTCGACGGCAAGGGCGTGCTCGAATCCATCGCGCGCGAACTGGCGCTGCCCAAGGTGCGCTTCAAGGCCCTTTCCGCCGACGAGGCTCCGCATCTGCAGCCCGGCCGCGCCGCCCAGATGCTTTCCGGCGGCGACGTGATCGGCTGGGTCGGCGAGGTCCATCCGCTCGCCGCGGCCGCCTTCGATGCGGCGGCGCCGGTCGTCGCCTTCGAGCTCGATATGGCCGCTCTCGAGCGCGCTTGCCGTCCCGCCCGCGATTACGTGGATGTGCCGCAATTCCCTGCGGTCGAGCGCGATGCCGCGTTCGTAGTGGACGAGTCCGTGACGCATGAGAAGCTGATGCAGTGCATGAGCTCCGCCGGCGGCAAGCTGCTGGAAGACGTGCGCCTGTTCGACGTCTATCGCGACGAAGAGCGCGTGGGCGCCGGCAAGAAGTCCATGGCCTATTCGCTGACGTATCGCGCGGCCGACCGCACGTTGACCAGCGACGAGGTCGACAAGGCCCACGAGCGTTTGGTCAAGAAGACCTGCGCGGCTACGGGGGCCGAGGTGCGCGGTTAGGAAATGGCTGCATTCGTTACGCCCGAGCCTGCCGCTCGGGCGTAACGGTCGCATGAGAAAAGCCCCGATGGCCGGCGCCGTCGGGGCTTTCGTGCGTAAAAGGGAGGCTTTTCGGCGCGCCGGCTTCGGCTGCCCGACGCGTTTCGGTGCTAGGAGATGTCGGCTAGCGTGGCGCGTGCGGCGACGAGCGCGGCCAACGGATCGAGGAGGGCTTTCTCGTGCGGCGCGATCGCGGCGAGGCCTTTGCGCGCCATGTCGAACAGCTCGTCGGCGATCAGGGCCGCTTCGCGTCCGTACACATGGGCGCGATAGCCGTAGCGCATGACCGCCTCCTTGGCGCGCCAGACGTCTCTGACGCCGATTTGCATGCAGGCCTCTTCGAGCGCCGCGAGGTTTTCGTCGTCATAGAACAGGCCCTTGATCAGCGCCGCGTAAGCGATCGCGTAGGGCACGGGCATGGAGTCGGCGGGGCGGATCTCGACGTAGGATTTCAGTCGCACGTCGGGGAACACCATAGAAAGGGCATGTTCCACGTCGGCGCGCGTCATGGGGGTTTCGGCGTGGATTTCGCCGAAGGGTCTGGAATCGTAATGCGCTTCGCCGTGCTCGTCCATGCGTACGATCGCGGGCGTGTCCAAGATGTAGTCGGCGTAGTCTTCGAAGCCGAACGGAGCGTCCAAAAGGCCCGGAACCGTGTTGCAGCGGTCGGGGTCGCAGTATTTCCACACTTCGGTGCGCATGCAGGCATGCGGGCGCGGGCCGCCTTCGAAGACGGCCGCGTTGTCGCAGATCAGCGCGAACAGCGGCGTGAGCACCGATGCGATGCGCATCTTGGCGATGCAGTCCGCTTCGTCGCGGTAGTCGATCGACACCTGCGTTGAAGCGCTGCCGCGCATCATGCGCGGCCCCCAGGGCGAGATGGCCGAGAGGTATTCGTTCATATAGGCGTAGCGCGCCTTGGGGATGAGCTCTTTGTCTGCAGCGCGGCCCGAGGGGTCGTATCCGATGGCGAGCGCGCGCCCGCAGACGGGCTGCAGCGCGTCTGCGACATCTGCCTCGAATTCGTCGAAGATGCGGCGCGCCGTGTCGAGCGAGCCGAAGGGGCCGGCGGAAAGCTCCAGCTGGGCGGCGGGTTCGATGGTCACGTTCATCGAGGGCTTGGCCACGCCTAAAAGGTCGCCGTCATGCACGGTGACGTCGGGGTAGCGCTCGGACAGGGTTTCCAGCACGTCGCGCACGCCGTGCGGCTGGCTGTACGAGAGCGGCTCGCCTGTTCCGTCTACGAGGAAATGCTCGAGTTCGATGCCGATCTCACGCGGGTCGGCCACCGCGCCTTCTTTGAAATAGGACACGAGGGCCGCTTTGTTGCGAGCGCGGGCAGGCTGTTCGTCGTGCGGCATGCGGCGGGCCGAAAAGATGTCGGATGCGTTCATGGTTGCTCCTCGATCGGGTTTTTCGGCTCATGGTATCGCACGCGCGGCTGCGATGCGATGCGGGGAGCAGAGGCATCACAGACCCGTCACCGGCCCGTTGACGGAAGACTCTTCGATGAATATTCATATATGCTACGATTCGATGACATAAAGCGCGCCTGCATGAATACTGCTTGAAAATTAATGCATCGTCCTGTATTTTCTCGTTGATGAATCTTGTTGGATTCGTTTCGCATTCCAATGCTTTGCATAAAATCGAGGGGAGAATTATGACGAAGCGAGCAGTGCGCCACGACGTGATCAGAGAAATCATCCGCCGCGGCAATATCAAGACGCAGCGCGACCTTGTCGAGCAGCTGCGCTCCGAAGGCTACGATTGCACGCAGGCCACCGTGTCGCGCGACATCGCCGGCATGGGCCTGGCGAAGTCGAGGGACGGCTACTACGTGCTTCCGGAAGACCTGCGCCTCCAGCGCATGGTCGGCGAGCTTGTCGAGGGCATCGAAATCGTGAACAACTTCCTGGTCGTGCGCACGCCTTCGGGCATCGCGAGCGGCGTGGCGGTGGCGCTCGATGCGGCGCAGCTCAAAGGCGTTGCGGGAACCTTGGCGGGAGACGATACCATCTTCGTCATGTGCCGCAGTTCGATCGAGGCCCAGGGCGTGGCGGAAGTCATCCGTCACCTGCAGGACCATCAGTAGCTGCGTGTCCGTCCGAGGTCCGCGCCGTATATTTTTCGATGTAACGGCTCGTCAACCTCGTGTGGAAATACCGGCGGCGCCTCGGGGCGCCGCCTTCTTTTTGGTATAGTGCGGTTTCACGGCACTATGAAAGGGTTCCGATGCATATGTCTATGAAACGAATGTCTCGCGTTTTCGCCTGCGCGGCCGCGGCCGTCCTGTTGAGCTTCGTCCTCGCGTCCTGCGGCGGCGACGGCCAGCAGAAGTCGCCCGCCCAGTTGAACCGCGAATACATGGCCTCCGTCAACACCATCAGCGCCGAAGCGGCCGATTCGCTTTCGTCGTTCAACGCGGCGGTTTCCGAGGGCGATCTTGCCGCCATGCGCCTGTCGGCGTCCGACGCGGCCAAAAAGCTCGAGAAGATCTCCGAGATGACCGCCCCCGAGCCGCTGGCCCAGGTGCACGAGGAATACAAGGCCGGCGTGAACGACCTGACCGCCGCCCTGTCCGAATACATCGAGGCTTATGCGGCGCTTCAGAGCTCCGCCGACGCCGCCGCGGCAAGCAAGGGCAGCACGCAGACTTCGAGCAGGAACCAGGCTCCCGCGCCGACCGTCGATACCGAGACGTTCGCGTCCCAGGTGGCGAATATCCAGGCCCGCTACGATAGCGGCATGGCGCATCTGGCCAAGGCCGACTCTATGGTGGCCGAACTCGCAGGCGGCGAAGCTCCCGCCAAAGACGAAGCCTCCGAGGCTCAGGGCGAGCAGCCTGCCGAAGAGCAGCCCCAGGAGTAATTCTGCCTGCGGCCTTTCATCCACCGCATCTTGAAGCCCGGCTCACGCCGGGCTTTTTCGTGCGCTTTTGCGCCGACGGGCGAATGCGCCGCCGTGTGCGGCGCCGCCTACGCTATGATGCATCGACCTGGTACGGCCCTTTGACGCGGCTCGCTTGAGCGTGTGGCCGGCATCCGTGCGAGGAATTTATATCTATACATCGTAAAGAAATGCCATTGTCGGGGTTTCGTCGATTTCGCTTCGGCCCATGCGTCCCGGTGCGGCATGCTTTCAAGGAGGGTATCGGCATGCAGGTCGATCTGCGTCAAGACGAATGCGCGGCAGGCGCCGGGCAGCGTACGTCCGAGGCGGGGGATGCGCGCACGAGCCGCACCGCCCGCGTGGTCGGGGCCGAAGGCGTCGAGCGCCTGGAGAATGCCACGGTGGCGGTGTTCGGCCTGGGCGGCGTGGGGTCGAGCTGCGCGGAGGCTTTGGCCCGCGCGGGCGTGGGCTCGCTCGTGCTGATCGATCGCGACGAGGTGGAGGAAAGCAACATCAACCGCCAGGCGCTCGCGTTCTACAGCACGATCGGCCGTAGGAAGGCCGAGGTCATGGCCGCCATGGTGCGCGACATTTCCCCTCATGCCCGCGTGACGGCCCACGACGCCTTCGTCACCGAGGACCGCGTCGGCGAATTCATCGACGATTCGGTCGACTACATCGTGGACGCGCTCGATACCGTGACCACCAAGCTCGCACTGGCCGCCTATGCGCAGCAGAAGGGCATCGCCTACGTGGGCAGCATGGGCGCGGCGAATAAGCGCTATCCCGAAGAGCTCCGCTTCGCCGACATCTATGACACGCGGACGTGCCCCTTGTGCCGCGCGGTGCGCAAGCAGGCGCGCAAGCGCGGCATCGAGCATATGCGCGTGCTGTATTCGGCCGAGCAGCCCATCGCCGTGGCCGCGGCGGAAGGCGCGCTGCGCAGGGAGCGCACCGAGCTGGGCACGTTCTCGTTCATGCCGCCGATCATGGGCCAGATGATCGCGGGCGACGTGATCAAATCCATCGTGGGCATCGAATAGCCCGCCCGCGCCGCCTCGCCGAAGCGCGACGCCTTGTCTGTTCTCCTTCTTGCGAAAGGACGTGAAATGAACGCGGAATTCCTTCCCGTCACCATGGAAGAGGCGCGCGAGCGCGGCTGGGACCAGGTCGATTTCGTCTACGTGTCGGGAGATGCCTATGTCGACCACCCGTCGTTCGGCGCGGCCATCATCACGCGCGTGCTCGAGGCGAACGGCTACAAGGTGGGCGTGATCGCCCAGCCCGATTGGAAAGACCCCGAAAGCATCTCGGTGTTCGGCGAACCCCGCCTGGGCTTTCTCGTATCCGCGGGCAATATGGACTCGATGGTGAACCATTACACGTCGTCGAAGAAGCCGCGCCGCTCCGACGCCTATTCGCCGGGCGGCAAAGCGGGCATGAGGCCCAATCACGCCGCGGCGGTGTACGGCAACCTCATTCGCCGGTCGTACAAGAACACGCCGATCATCGTGGGCGGCATCGAGGCGAGCCTGCGCCGCCTGGCCCACTATGATTACTGGTCCGACAAGCTCAAGCGCTCGATCCTGCTGGATTCGGGCGCCGATATCGTGTCCTACGGCATGGGGGAGCGCTCGATCGTGGAGATCGCCGACGCGCTGGCGAGCGGCCTTTCGATCGAGGACATCACGTTCATCGACGGCACCGTGTACAAGACGCGTTCGCTCGACTACGTCTACGACGCCGTGACGCTGCCTTCGTTCGAGCGCATGCAGCAGGACAAACTCGCCTATGCCGAAAGCTTCGGCGTGCAGTACCGCAATTCCGACCCGTTCACCGGCAAGCGTCTGGTAGAGGAGTATCCCCACGGCGTGTACGTGGTACAGAACCCGCCGTCCAAGCCGCTTTCGCGCGGCGAGCTCGACGCGGTCTATCGTCTGCCGTATGCGCGCACCTACCATCCCATGTACGAGGCCGAAGGCGGCGTGCCCGCCATCACCGAGGTGAAGTTCAGCCTGGCCAGCAGCCGCGGCTGTTTCGGGGAATGCTCGTTTTGCGCGCTCACCTTCCATCAGGGGCGCATCGTGCAGTCGCGCAGCAAGGAGTCGCTGGTCGAAGAGGCGAAGCTGTTCGCCGACGACCCCGATTTCAAGGGATATATCCACGACGTGGGCGGTCCGACGGCGAACTTTCGCGCGCCCGCGTGCCGAAAGCAGATGTCGCACGGCGCCTGCCCGCATAAAAGCTGCCTGTTCCCCGAGCCCTGCAAGAAGCTCGAGGTTGATCACGAGGACTATCTGGGCGTGCTGCGCAGCCTGCGCGCGCTGCCCGGCGTGAAAAAGGTGTTCATCCGCTCGGGCGTGCGTTTCGACTACGCGCTGGCCGATCCCGATGACACGTTCATCCGCGAACTGTGCGAGCATCACGTGAGCGGCCAGCTCAAAGTGGCGCCCGAGCACGTGTCCGACGCCGTTCTTTCGGTGATGGGCAAGCCGCGCAACGAGGTCTACGAGCGCTTCCGCAAGCGCTATGCCCGCGTGAACGCCGACCTGGGCAAGAAGCAGTACCTGGTGCCCTATCTCATGTCGTCGCACCCGGGTTCCACGCTCAAAGAGGCGGTCGAGCTGGCCGAATACTGCCGCGATCTGGGTTATATGCCCGAGCAGATCCAGGACTTCTATCCCACGCCGTCCACCATTTCGACGTGCATGTACTATACGGGCGTCGACCCGCGCACGATGAAGCCGGTCTACACGCCGAAGAGCACGCATGAGAAGGCCCTGCAGCGCGCGCTGATCCAGTACCGCGACCCGAAGAACTACGACCTGGTGGTCGAGGCGTTGCGCAAGGCGGGCCGCGAGGACCTGATCGGCTTCGACGAGCATTGCCTGGTGCGCCCGCGCAAGGGCGGCGGCAAGCAGGCGGGCGGACAGGGCGACAAGCGCGGCGGCAAGCAGGGCGCACAGAGCCGCTCCGGCGCGCGCGATGCCAAGCAGCGCCCGCGCAGCGAACGGGCGGATGCGCGCGACGGCAAACCGCGTTCCCGGAAGGCCGGTACCGATTCGCGCGATACCCGCGACGACCGCGGGCCCAAACGGAGCCGCCGTCGTCCCGAGGGGGCGGCGGGCGGGTCGCCTGCGCGTTCGAAGAAGGGCTCGTCGCGTCGATAGCGCCGGCGTGCCGATGCCGGTTCGGCAACGCATCGCTGCATTTCGGCCTATGTGCGCCTATCATGGATAAGGACGGCGTTTCCGCCGTTTCATACCGAGGAAGGACCCGACCTATGAGTTCTGAGGTCATCGTGCAGCCCAATGCCGTGGAGAAAGCCGCGGACGAGCGCGCCGCCGACGTGATGCTGGTCAGGGAGACGCTCCAAAAGTATCAGGCGGCCATGCGCCAGATGGAGGTCCGTTTCGAGGTCTTGGATAAAGACCTCAGCCTGAAGAAGAACCGCAATCCGATCCACCACATCGAGTCGCGCGTGAAAAGCCCGTCGAGCATCGTCGAGAAGCTGCGCCGCCGCGGCCACGAACCCACGCTGGCCAACATGGAGCGCTATCTCACCGACGTGGCGGGCGTGCGCGTGATCTGCTCTTACATCGACGACGCCTACGGCTTGCTCGAGCTGCTCGAGCATCAGGACGACCTGGAAATCGTCACGGTGAAAGACTACATCGCCAACCCCAAGCCCAACGGATACCGCAGCCTGCATGCCATCGTGCGCATGCCGGTGTATTTCATGGACAAGAAGGAGCTCGTGCCCGTCGAGGTGCAGATCCGCACCATCGCCATGGATTTCTGGGCCAGCCTCGAGCACGGCCTGAAATACAAGGCGGTCGACGCGGTCAGGGGCATCGATTCCTTCGACGAGCTGCGCGATTGCAGCCGCGTGATCGAAGACGTCGAGAAGCGCATGCAGATTCTCGCGCACGCGATGGACGACGAGCGCTGACTTCCTGCGCCGCGTCCGTGGAGCGAATGCGCACATCCTGTAACGCGCAGGTGACGTTTGCGTGAAAGCGTCCTGCGCCGCTTCCGCCGCGTCCGTGCGGCGCGTATCGTCATTGCGAAAGCGATGTCGAAAGGAGGGTGCATGGTTGAAGGAACGAAAGCGGTCGAAAAGGTCGAAACGTCGTTTTGGCGAAGCCTGTTCGACGACATATCCATCGCCCAGCTTCTCGCGGGCGCTCTGGCGGCCGTCACCTCGATGCTTCTGGCCTCCCGCATCGGCATCGCCGGTTCGGTGATCGGCGTGGCCGTGGGCTCGATCGTGTCGGCGGTCGCTTCGCAGGTGTACAAGAAATTTCTTTCGGCTTCGGCCGAAAAGCTTAAAGACATGGCGCCCGATCACGGGCCGTTCGCCCCGCCGTCGCGTCGCGCCGCCCAGGCCGACGATGCCGTGAGCGGCGCGCCCACGATGGCGATCGCGGATGTTTCGGCCGCCGAAACCATCGCGATTCCCGCTGCCGTTTCGGACGACGCATCGGCAGGCGTCCAGGGAGGCCCCGCATCGGCGCGCGCCGAGAAATCCGATTCCTATGCCGAGGCGGCCCGCGCCCGTTCGCGCGCCGCCCGTGCCCGCAAGGCGAAGATTCAGCGCAACGCGGTGATCGTGGCGGCCTTGAGCGCACTGCTGGCGATTGCGCTGAGCGCCGTGGTGATCGAGTTGGCGACGGACGGCCAGGGTATGGGCGCCAAGCCTGAGCCGATCGTGCCCTCGACGCTTCTGAGCGCTCCTGCGAAGGATGCCGTCGAGCCCGCTCAAGGCGGCGAGGCTTCTGGCGCGAACGGTTCGTCTGACCAGGGAGGCGCTGCACCGCAGGCTTCCGCCTCGAACGAGGAGTCGGCGCAGGGCGGTTCGTCCGATGCGCAGGGTTCCCAGACAACCTCGCCGGATGGCCAGCAGAGCGGCTCGGCTCCGTCGGAGAGCGGAGCCGTGTCCCCGAAGCCTGGCCAGGGCGACGCCGGTTCGTCCGGCTTGCAGGGTTCGGCGCCGTCGGGGCAGGGCTCGTCTTCGGGTTCGGGCTCCGCATCGGGCGGCTCATCCGATGCGTCGGGTTCGGCGCCGTCGGGGCAGACGCCTCCTCCGGGCGCTTCGTCGGGTTCGTCGGGCCAGGCCGATTCGTCGACGGGCGGGCCTGCCGCAAGCGTCGTGTTTCTGTAGCGGACGCTTTCCGCGCGCCGTGCGCACGCGTATTCGAAAAAGGACTCCCATGCTCTACGACATGCACTGCCATCTTGATTTCTCCGATGCAGGCCCCGCTATCGCGCGTTCGATGGCGGGGCGCGCGGCGGCGTTTTCGGCGACGGTCGATCCGCGTGGTTTCGAGCGGGCGCGCGCGGCGTTCGCGGACCTGCCTCATGTGCGCGTGGGCCTGGGACTTCATCCGTGGCAGGCGTCTTCGTCCGATTTCGCCGCGCAGGTCGATGCGGCCGTCGTGCGCATTCCCGCCTGCGCGTTCGTCGGGGAGGTGGGACTTGATTTCTCGCCGCGCCGCTTGGAGACGCGCGAGGCGCAGATGCGTGCGTTCGACCGGGTCGCGGACGCCCTTGTCGGCGAGGGTCCTGCGTTTCCCTGCGGCATCGTGTCGATCCATGCGGTTCGTGCGGTCGACGAGGTTGCCGATGCCTTCGAGCGGCGCGGCGCCACGGCCCGCTCGCGCTTCGAACGCCCTGCGAGCGCGGGCGGGCGCGTCCTCGTGCTGCACTCGTTCGCGGGCACGTCGGACCAGCTGCACCGCGCCGTGGAGGCGGGCTTTCTCTTCTCTGTAGGGCCGCGCATGCTGGCGACGAAGCGGGGCCGCGCCTACGTGCGCGCCGTTCCCGCCGACAGGCTGCTGCTCGAAACCGACATGCCTTCGCACGAAGGCGACCCGTTTTCCGCGGATGCGTGGGCCGAAGCGCTCGAACGCTCGCTTTCGGCGCTCGCCGAAGCGCGCGGCGCCGACCCTGCGGCGCTTCGGGATGCGCTGTGCGCCACGAGCGCGCGCATTCTGGGCATAGACGGCGTCTGAGCCTTTCGCCCGTTTCGAAAGCTGCGCCCGTCTGCGGCATTTCCCGACGTGTCGCGGCGGGTGTGCTGCTAGGATAGGCGCATGCAAGATGCCGGGGCGACGGATGCCCCGCGGCGGCCGAAAGAGGGCTCTATGTTCAACGAAAACCTTGATTCCATCGTCGACGGCTTCGCGAGCAACTACGCGTCGCCTGAAATCTTTTTCACCGACCCCGATCGTCATTTCCCGAACCGCGATGCGATCATCGGCATTCTGGCCGACCTGCGCCACCTGATGTTTCCCCGCTACTTCGGCGACGAAACCCCGACGGGTTCGGACCCGCGCTATTTCATCGGAGAAACCCTGATCCGCATCGAGGACTCGCTGCGCCGCGAGCTGCGCGAGGCCCTGCTGTTCCGCGACGGCGACACCATGGATGCGGCCGCGATCGACGCGCGCGTCGAAGAGGTGTGCTCCACGTTTCTGACGAAGCTTCCCGAGCTGCATAGGGTTCTGCTCAAAGACGTGCAGGCCGCCTTCGACGGCGATCCGGCCGCCCAGAGCAAGGAAGAAATCATCTTCTCGTATCCGGGCTTCTTCGCGGTGTTCGTCTACCGCATCGCGCACGAGCTGTACGTGCAGAAGGTGCCGCTGATCCCGCGCATCATGACCGAGTACGCGCACGGCCGCACCGGCGTCGACATCAACTCGGGCGCCACGATCGGCGAGTACTTCTTCATCGACCACGCCACCGGCGTCGTGATCGGCGAAACCACCACGATCGGCGATCACGTGAAGATCTACCAGGGCGTCACGCTGGGCGCTCTGTCCACGCGTGCGGGCCAGCAGCTTTCGGGCGTTAAGCGCCATCCTACCATCGAGGACAACGTGACGATCTATTCCAACGCGAGCGTTCTCGGCGGCGAGACGGTGGTCGGCGAGGGCACGGTGATTGCGGGCGGCGCATTCGTGACCGAATCCATTCCCGCCAATTCGCGCGTCAGCGTGAAGGGCGTCGAAATCAACGTGCGTCAGCCGCGTAAGAGCCCGGCGAGCTGGGAACTCTAAGCAAGACGCGTATCTTTCGAAAATCGATGAGAGAAGAAGGGCCTGGGCATGGCGTCCGGGCTCTTCGTACGTACGGAGGCATCGGCTGCGTTTTCGTGGCGCTTGCAAACAGGCGTCTCGACGAAAGGAAAGGCTTCGCGAAGCCTTTCGCCGGCTTTCTCGCGCTGGCATGTGCGGCGCTTCGCTTTCTGGTCGCTGCGATCGTTCTGCGAACGCGCTTGCCGCGCCGGGGAAACGCGGATGCTGCAACGAATACCGCCTGCTGCGTTTCGCGCGGACGGCACGCTCCATTCGGCGTCTTCGGCCGTGGATCGCTCGCAGTCGCGATTTCGCGCTACGATCGCGCTTTTTCCGCCTGCGGGCGACGCATTCGCTTGGCCGATGCGGCGATGGCTGCGGCGAACACGATACCCACGCAGGTCAGCGCGCCTGCGGCAGGGAATGCCGCCAGGTAGCTGCCCGTGGCGGCGAGCACGCCCGCGCCGAGCATGGGGCCGATGACCGATGCGCAGGTATAGCCCGAGAACATGAACGCGTAGTTCTGTCCGAAATGCTCGATGCCGAACAGGTCGGCGGTCAGCGCCGGCATGACCGACATGATGCCGCCGAAGGTGGCGCCGATGACGCAGAACGCCACGGTGACCGCGATAAAGCTGTCGGCCCGGCCCAGGAAAAGCGCCATGGTGGCGGCGGTGCCGACCATGCACAGCACCAGCACGGCGTAGCGGCCCAGGCGGTCGGAAAGCATGCCGAATACAAGGCGTCCGCTGAAATTGGCCAGGGCCAGGATGCCCACCTGCGCGGCGCTTTGCGCGGCGGTGAGCCCTGCCAGCTCGGCGCCGATGCCGGCGGCATGCCCCGTGACCATCATGCCGGCGCTGGCGCACACGGCGAACAGCAGCCACATGAACCAGGCGCTCGGCTGGCGCAGCATCTGGTTCATGGTCAGGCTGTTTGCAGCCTTGGGCGTATCGGCTTCGGCCTCGGCGACCTGCTCGGGGGCCTTGCGGATGAAGCTCGCCGCCACCACGGCGGCCACGGCGAAGCCTGCGCCCAGCATATGAAACGTCATAGCGGGCCCGAACGAGCCGATTAGGAAGGTGCCCAGCGGCGCGAACAGGATGGGGGACAGGCCCAGGCATCCGACGCACACGCCGTTGGCCAGGCCGCGCTTGTCGGGGAACCACGCGGTGGCCGTGGCCACCGACACGTTGTAGATGAAGCCGCTGCCGACGCCGCCGAGCAGGCTGAACGTCAGATACAGCGAAAACACCTGGTCGGCGAAGCCCGCCAAAAACCAGCCGGTTGCAAGGCAGAGGCCGCCGCCCATCATGAGCAGGCGAGGGTTGGCTCGCGTCTGCAGATAGCCTGCGAAAAAGCCCGCGAAGCACTCGCATACGATGTAGAAAGAATAGGCGAATGCGACTTCGGGGGCGGCCCATCCGTGCTCGGAGGTCAGCGCGACGCTGATGATGCTCCAGACGTAGATCGAACCGACCAGCGCGTTGAGCGTTCCCGCCGCCGCGAGCACGACCCATCGGTTGACGCCGCGACCCTCTTTCACCATGCGATTGGCAGACATCGCACACCCCTTTCGTCGCCTGTCGCCGGCCCGTTCCCTCGGCTCGGCGCGGTCCGCTCCATTATCGGCAGATGACCATGGATTTTGTCAAGAGAAGGCGCCGCGCCGCGCCGTTGCGGCTCCGTTCGCCCGCATGACGCGTCGTTCGCCTTGAAACGCGGATGCCCCGCCGCGATGGGCGAGGCATCCGTCTGCACCGTCTTGTTCGCGCCGCGCTACAGGCCGAGGCCCTTGGCGACGTTGGCGATGAAGTCCTGCACGTTCGTCACGATGCCGCGCGACGAGAGCGACCCGCGGTCGGTGAGCTTGTTCACGGCGAATTCGGCGATATCCACGCAGTAGAAATACACCTGACGCACTGTGCCGTCGGGCAGCACGCGATACGACGGCGTCATGTTGCCGGTGGCGATGGTGTGCAGCATGGTTGCCATGCAAATCACCGTGGTGGCCTTGCGGATGTGGTCGCGCATGGCGTTTTGCGCCTCATAGGCGTTGCCGATGACGGGCGGCAGCGGGCCGTCATCGCGAATCGATCCCGCCAGCACGTAAGGTACGTGGCTTTTCTCGAGGCTGTACATGATGCCGTCATGTACGTTTTCTTCCTCGATGAACTTCGCGATCGAGCCGTGGTATTTCACGCGATTGATGGTGTCGAGGTGGTGGTAGTGGCCGCCCGGGCTGTTTTCCTGGGTATCGATATCCTGGCCGAGCGCGGTATGCAGATAGGCGCCTTCCAGGTCATGCGTAGCCAGCGCGTTGCCGGCGAACACCGCGTCGACGTAACCCGCTTCGATGATCTTCGAGAACGCCGTGCGTGAGAAGCCGTTGAACGAAAATGCCGGTCCCATGACCCACACCACGTATCCGTGGTCGCGTTCGTATTTCAGCAGTTCGTAGAGTTCGTCGTAATCGCGCGAAAAGGCCGTCTCGCGGCTGCGGCCCAAGCGGAAGGCGAAGCTCTCTTTTGCGCGGTCGGGTTCGTCGAAGCCGTCGGTATGCACGTAGATGCCCTCTTCGGCGTTCTCGGTGCGCCCGCACACGATGGCGTCGCCCTGCTTGATGAAGCGGAACTCGCGCACGAAGATGCGCCCGTCCTCGTAGACCGCCACGCAATCCATGCGGCTGTCTTCGGCCAGAAGCCAACGGCCGTCGATTTTGAAATATTCGGGATAGATGCTCAGGGCGTGGTAGCCTTCGGGCGCCACGGTGTCTTTGGGCGCGGGCATCAGCACGGCGTTCGGCGCGTCGACGAAGCGCGCCTGCTCGAAATCGGGCGGAGTGTAGGGTTTCAGCGTGAAGCTCATAGGCGTTCGCCTCCAGGTGTGCGCTGCGACGCCCGCTTCGTCGGCGGGCCTTCGAGACGGGCGTCGCATCGTCGTTCGGTCGCCGCGGTGCGGCGGTGTTTCGCTGCTGATTCTAACAGAAGCGCCTTGCGGCGTTTCGCATGCGGGAAGGGCCGTTGCGCCGTCGTTGCCGCAGAAAAAACCGGCCCCCGAAGGAGCCGGTTCGCAAGGCGCGGTATTCGATGCGACAGCGTTATTCCGCGTCGGCGGATTCGGCCTTCTTGTCGGCGAATTCCATCTTCTGGCCGCGCGTCTTGGCGCACATGCTCACGGCGCCGCCGAGCGCGATGAGCGCGATGGCGTTGGGAAGAACCATGAGCTGGTTGAACATGTCGGCGAGCTCCCAGACCAGGTCGTTGGCGAGCAGAGAGCCGATGAAGATGAACACCAGGGCGATGCAGGAGAACACCGGCACGGCCTTCTTGCCGAAGAGGTATTCGATGTTGATCTTCGCGAACAGGTTCCAGCTGATGATCGTGGAGAAGGCGAAGAACAGCAGGCAGACGGCGACGAAGATGTTGCCGCCCGCGGTGCCGAACAGGCTGCCGAAGGCAATCTGGGCCATGTTGGTCTTGTCGACGCTGTCATAGAGGCCCTGGGCAAGCAGGCCGTCGCCCACGTACAGGGTGACGATGCAGGTCAGAGCGGTGATGGTCACCACGACGAAGGTGTCGACGAACACGGCCACGATGGCTACGACGCCCTGCTCGTGCGGGTTCTTCACGTTGGCCATGGCGTGTGCGTGCGGGGTGGAGCCCATGCCGGCCTCGTTGGAGAACAGGCCGCGCTTGGCGCCCTGAGACAGGGCCGCGATCAGGCCGAAGGTGACGCCGCCCACGGATGCCTGCGGGTTGAAGGCGCATTCGAAGATCAGGGCGAAGGCCGCGGGAACCTCGGATGCGTTCACGATGAGCACGCCGATGCCGCCGATCAGATAGATGACCGCCATGATCGGGACCATCTTTTCGGTGACGGAGGCGATGCGGCTCACGCCGCCCAGGAAGATGAAGCCGCCGGCGATCACGATGATCAGGCCCATGATCCAGGTGGGAATGCCGAACGCGGTGTTGCAGGTGGATGCGATCGAATTGGACTGCACCATGCAGCCCATGATGCCGAGCGCGAGCACGATGGCGATGGCGAAAAATCCTGCGAGGAACTTGCCGAACTTGCCCTTGAACGCGGTTCTGATGTAATAGACCGGGCCGCCGTGGACGGTGCCGTCGGCGTCGACGCGGCGGGTTTTCTGGGCAAGGACGGCCTCGGCGTAGTTGGTGGCCATGCCAAGGAAGGCGATGACCCACATCCAGAAGATGGCGCCCGGGCCGCCGATCAGGATGGCGCCGCATGCGCCCACGATGTTGCCGGTGCCGACCTGCGCGGCGATTGCGGTGGCGAGCGCCTGGAACGAGCTCATGCCGCTTTTGTGCTTGCCGCCGTTGAGCGAGAAATTGCCGAAGACACCCTTCAGGCCTTCGCCGAAACAGCGAACCTGTACGAATCGGGTTTTGATGGTGAAGAAAAGACCCGTGCCGATAAGCAGAATAATCAGCACGTAATTCGAAAGATACGAATTGACGGTTTGGACGAATGTAAGCAGTGCGGCTTCCACGTTACCTCCTCAGGGCACATCGAGAAGCCTCTGGGGAGCGAATGAATCCGCCGACTGTCGTCGGAAGAACCGTTCTCTGTCCTTTTGCCTGAGAGATTCGGCTTCGTAAGAGGGCACATGGGAATGCGCGCTGCCCGAAAGCCTTGCACCGTCGGCACTCATTTAAGAGTTCTCCAGAGGTTTCTCCACTTCCGGTCTCGACCGATCCCGAAAGCTTCAACGAAATGGTATGGCGGCATTATCTTACGAAATCGTGCGAATATGCAAGAAAAAGTTGTCGTGCTGCCGAAGAAGGGCGTTTTGTCGTATGAGCCGCCGTGAGCGGTGCGGTTTGAATCGCGAGCGGCAATGCGCGCCGGTCGCGGCGGCGGCAGCGCGCGTTTGTCGACCGTTGCACCATTCGCCGATGCTCCGCCGTTCGCGAAATTGCGCCGGTTTCGCGCACTTCATCCGCGCATCGGCGCTATCATGCTTTAGCATGCAAAAGTAATGAGGCCTCCGCTCGCTTCGGCGGGTGCCGCGCACATCGCGTTCGCGGCCGAGGCATTTCGCGTTCGACGATTCACGAAGAAGGGTGGACCATGGCGAAGATTCAGATGACCACGCCGCTGGTTGAGATGGACGGCGACGAGATGACCCGTATTATCTGGCAGATGATCAAAGACGATCTGATCTGCCCGTTCGTCGACCTGAAGACCGAGTATTACGATCTGGGCCTGGAGCATCGCAACGAGACCGACGACGCCGTGACGGTGGAATCGGCCGAGGCCGCCAAGCGCCTGGGCGTCGCCGTGAAGTGCGCGACGATCACCGCCAATGCCGCCCGCGTGAAGGAATACGGCCTCAAGCAGATGTGGAAAAGCCCCAACGGCACCATTCGCGCCATGCTGGACGGCACGGTGTTTCGCGCGCCGATCGTGGTGCGCGGCATCGAGCCGTGCGTGAGCAACTGGAAGGCGCCGATCACGCTGGCCCGCCACGCGTACGGCGACGTGTACGAGAACGCCGAGATACGCATCCCCGGCGCCGGAAAGGTGGAGCTGGTCTATACCGCGGCAGACGGCACCGAAGAGCGCGAGCTGGTGCACGAATTCGACGGCCCGGGCGTCGTGCAGGGCATGCACAACCTGGACGCTTCGATCGAAAGCTTCGCGCGCAGCTGCTTCAACTACGCGCTCGATACGCGTCAGGACGTGTGGTTCTCCACCAAGGACACCATTTCCAAGAAATACGACCACCGCTTCAAAGACATCTTCCAGGAGATCTTCGACGCCGAATACAAGGAGCGCTTCGATGAAGCCGGCATCGAGTATTTCTACACGCTGATCGACGACGCCGTTGCCCGTGTGATGAAGTCCAAGGGCGGCTTCATCTGGGCCTGCAAGAACTACGACGGCGACGTGATGAGCGACATGGTTTCGTCGGCATTCGGTTCGCTCGCCATGATGACCTCCGTGCTGGTCTCGCCCGACGGCGTGTACGAGTACGAGGCGGCTCACGGCACGGTGCAGCGCCACTACTACAAGCACCTCAAGGGCGAAGAGACGTCTACCAACTCGGTGGCTACGATCTTCGCGTGGTCGGGCGCGCTGCGTAAGCGCGGCGAGCTGGACGGCCTGCCTGAACTCATGGCCTTCGCCGACCGCCTGGAGCAGGCGACGGTCGATACGATCGAGGCGGGCGAGATGACGGGCGACTTGGCGCTGATCACCACGATCGAAAACCCCGTGAAGCTTTCTACGCGCGAGTTCATCCAGGCGATCGCGAAACGCCTGGCCGCATAAGGTTTTCGCGAGAATCCCGGCGCATCGGAAAGCCGGGGCGTATGAAGCAGCCTCCCGTTTCCTCGGTGAACGAAAAGAAACGGGAGGCTTTCTTTATGGCCGTCTGTCGCGTTCGTATTCGCTGCGGTCTTGGGGCTTCTGCCGCTCGCCTAGAACCACTTCAGGCGTTTGAGGATGGCGAGCATGATCGCGAGCACGCCCGCGGTGACACCCGTGACGATAGCGAAGCCGTAGGGCGAATCGGCCAGCGGAATGCCTTCGAGGTTCATGCCGAATACGCCGCCGATCACCGTGGGAACGCACAGCACGAGCGTGATCGTGGCCACGAGCTGCATGGTGTGGTTGAGGTCGTAATCCATCATCAGGCCGAAATGGTTGATCGTGGAGTCTAGGATCTCGGAATAGATCTTCGTGGTTTCGAGCGCCTGCTTGTTCTCGATGATGGCGTCGTCGAGCACCTCGAGCGCTTCGGGGTCGTACGACGAAGCCGCATAACGCCTGTAGCGTTCGAAGATGTTGTCGTTGGCGGTCAGCGAGGTTTTGATATAGACGAGCGAGGCATCCAGGGCATAGAGTTCTTCGAGGTCTTTGCGCTCGGGCTTGTCGGCGGCGTCGGACAGGCTTATGCGGCGCCTGTTGATCGCGTGCAGCGACGAGAAATACGCTTCGGACGAGGCGATCAGGATGTCGCTCGCGAAGGCTTTGATGTCGGAGGTGTCGTGCACGTTGCGCCATGATTTCAGGATGGCGATCAAGGGAACGCGATAGACCGAGCATACCGATATGACATGCCCCGACGTTTCGAAAATGCCGATAGGAATGGTGGTGTAGCGCTTCCTTTCGGCATTTTTGACGTGCATGGGCGTGTCCACGATGAACATGGTGTAATCGGCGTTGCGCTCGATGCGCGAAACCTCTTCGAGGTCGAGCGGCGCGCGGATGTCGTCTTCGTCGATGCCGAAGCGGCGCGCGACGCAGAGCAGCTCGTCGCTCGTCGGCTCGAACAGCGCGATCCAGCAGCCGGGGCGCTCTTCGTCGATCTTGGTCAGAATGCGGGATTGTTCGTCGGTGTGGAAGTATTCGATCACGGCGGCCCCCTTCTGTCGAACTCGAGACGCTTACGGTTCAGGCCATCATAGTCGAACATGCGAGAAAATGACCTCGATCTGACATGAAGCGCAGACAATCGCCGCCGAGGCGGGGGCGCAATGCGAAAGAAGCCTCCCGGAGGAGGCTTCTTCGTCGATTACGGAACGGCTGTCTTATTCTTTGCCGGTCCAGCAGTAGGTGCAGACCTTCGAGGGGTCGATGCCGATGCCCTCGAGCATGCCGTCGAGCGACTGGTAGCCCAGCGAATCGAAACCGAGCTTCTCGCAGATGGTGCGCAGCAGGCACTTGCCGCGCTCGGTGGAGGCGTCGGCGTACTCGTCGAGATGCTTCTGGCCCTCGTCGCCTTCGAGCTCCTGGATCGTGCGGCGCGAGATGAGGTCCATCTCGGATTTACTGCTCGAGAAGCTCAGGTACTTGCAGCTGAACATGATCGGCGGGCAGGCGGAGCGCATGTGCACTTCCTTGGCGCCCGCGCCGTAGAGGAAGTCCACCGTTTCGCGCAGCTGGGTGCCGCGCACGATGGAGTCGTCCACCAGCAGCAGCTTCTTATCGGCGATCAGCTCGGGCACGGGGACCTGCTTCATCTTGGCCACGCGGTTGCGCACCTCCTGGTTGGAAGGCATGAACGAACGCGCCCACGTGGGGGTGTATTTGATGAAGGGGCGGGCGAAGGGCGTCTTGCTCTCGGTGGAGTAGCCGATCGCGTGCGGCACGCCGGAATCGGGCACGCCGGCCACGTAGTCGACTTCGGGAAGCCTGCCCTGGGCGGCCTCGTCGCGCGCCATGATGGCGCCGTTGCGGTAACGCACCACTTCGACGTTCTGGCCTTCGTAGTTGGAGTTCGGGTAGCCGTAGTAGGTCCACAAAAACGCGCAGATCTTCATGTCGTCGCCCGCGGGCGCGATGGTCTCGTACGAATCGGCGTTCACGCGCACGATTTCGCCCGGCCCCAGCTCGTATTCGTCGTCATAGCCCAGCTTGTGGTAGGGGAACGATTCGAACGAGATGCAGTGGCCGTCTTCGTTTTTGCCCACGAGAACCGGCAGGCGGCCCATCTTGTCGCGCGCGGCGAGGATTTCGCCCTCGTCGGTCATGATGAGCAGGGTCAGCGAGCCGTCGATGACCTCTTGCGCGAACTTGATGCCGTCGACGAAGTTGTCCTTCTGGTTGATCAGGGCGGCCACCAGCTCGGTGTTGTTCACCTTGCCGGAGCTCATGGCCATGAACTGCTTGCCGCCCGCCGAGAAGCACTCCTCGATCAGCTGTTCCGCGTTGTTGATGATGCCCACCGTGGTGATGCCGAAAGTGCCCAGGTGGGAGCGGACGAGCAGGGGCTGCGGGTCGGTGTCGCTGATGCAGCCGATGCCGCTGCCTCCGTGGAAGCCCTGAAGATCGGCCTCGAACTTCGTTCGAAACGGCGTGTTCTCGATCGAATGGATTTCCCTCTGGAACCCGGTCTCGGAATCGAAGAAGATCATGCCTGCGCGACGCGTTCCCAGATGGGAGTGGTAGTCGACGCCGAAAAATACGTCGAGAACCACGTCATGATGGGACGCGGCTCCGAAAAATCCGCCCATTGCGTACCTCTCATCGTCGGTTGCTGTGTCGAAAGAGCAAGTATACCCCCAAAGGCTCGCGAAACGGCGAAAGCGGCATCTTGCGGCGATTATTCAAAATATCGAAACAAATTGGCTCGGGTATTCGCTCCGTATTCTTCGTATGCTGCGAAGGCCGGCCGTCGGGTCCGGGAACGGTGCGGAAACGAAATGCGCCGCGCTCCAGGACGGAACGCGGCGCACGGAAGAGGCGCTTTGCTAGCCGAGCAGCGGCGTGAGCTCGCCGGGCGCCAGGATGACGATGCGTCCCGTGGCGCGCGAGATGCTCGTGTACAGGCGGTTGCGCGCCACGCGTCCTTCGCCGAACACTTCGGGGCGCGCGTCGGGGATGATCACCTGGTCGAACTCGAGGCCCTTGGCGAACTCGAGCGTCATGAGCACCACGCCGCTCGCGGGAAGCGTGGCGTCGTCGGCGATCACGGCGGGCGCGTCCTCGCCCAGGATGGCCTGGACGCGCTTGAGCGAGGCGCGGCTGTCGGCGATCACGGCGGTCAGGCCGGCCATGCCGCGCGCCTGCTCCACGGCGTCGCGCAGGGCGCTTTCGTAGGCGCGCGCGTCGTCGAACGCCTCGATGCGCGGTTCGGCGCGCTCGTGCTGCACCGAGGACACGCGCATGCGGTCTTCTTTCGGCATGAGCTTTGTGAACAGCTCGGTGATCTGCGGAGACGAGCGATAGCTGGTCAGCAGGCGACATTCCTGCACCTCGGAGCCCGCGCGCTCGAACACCGCTTCGATTTCGTCGAACGACGCGGTGCCTTCTTTGATCGCCTGGTTCTCGTCGCCCAGAAGCAGGAAACGCGCGCGGCGGAAGTAGCGGCGCAGCACCATGAGCTGGGCGCATGTGTAGTCCTGCACCTCGTCCACCATGACGTATTTGACGTTCGCGTCGCCCATGCCGCTCACGGCCATCTTCAGATAGACCCACTCGACAGGCAACAGGCCCTCGACGCCCAGGATGCGCATGCCGATGCGGTCGATGCGCAGCCAATCGTCGCGTTCCACCGTGTCGAAGGCGGCGGCGTAGCGGTCGTTGAGGTAGGTCAGCGTGCATTCGCGCAGCTCGGCGTCGGTCTGCGGGGCGATCGTCTCGTGGAAGATGCGCACCTGCTCCTGGACCGAAAGGGCCGTGGCCTCGTTTTGCGCGCGCTCGGTGGCGGCCATCTGCCTCAGGCGGTTCTCCAGGCGCTTGTGCAGTTCTTCGCGCATGAGCGTGACCAGGTGCGGGCCTGCGGGAATGCGGCGGAACTTGTCGGCCGCCTGGCGGATCTGGCCGGCGGAGATGAGCTGCGTGCCTTCGCAGACGATGTCTTTGAAGTCGTCGGGATCGAACGTCAGGCCGCGCACGGCTTCGTCGATGCGTTCCAGGGCCTCGGGCGCCACGTCGGCGCGGCCGCGGCTGCGCTCGGGCGGCATGATGCGGGCCATGAACTGGTTGAACGTCATGGTTTCGGGGTTGCTTTCGCCCAGGTCGGGCAGCACCTGCTCGATATAGCGGCTGAACACCGGGTTCGGCGTGATCAGGTACACGTCTTCGGGCTTGAGCGTTTCGCGATGGCGGTAGAACAGGTAGGCGATGCGTTGCATGAGCACGGAGGTCTTGCCGGAGCCCGCGATGCCGTTGACCAGCAGCGCATCGACGTCTTCGTGGCGGATGACTTCGTTTTGCTCTTTCTGGATGGTGGCGGTGATCGCCTTCATGTGCGACGAGCGCTCCTGCGAAAGCGAGGCCAGCAGCATGGCGTCCTGGATGGCCACCGTGGTGTCGAAGTATGCGTTCAGACGGTCGGCCTCGATGTCGAACTGGCGGCGCAGCTTCAGGTCGACGCGGATGGTGCGGCCGTTCGCCTGATACGACGTGGGACCGTTCTCCTGGTTGTAGTACACCTCGGCCACGGGGGAGCGCCAGTCCACCACGAGGCGCTTGTAGTTCTCGTCGGAGATGCCGGCGTTGCCGATGTAGAGCTCCTTGGGCGCATCGCCCGGTTTGAACTGCAGCGCCACCTTGGCGAAGTAGGGCTGGTGCATGAGCAGGCGCACCTTCTGCAGGTTCTGGAAGTTGAGCTCCTGGGCGGCGTTGTACAGGTCGATCGTCTTGTTGGCCGAGGCGAATTCGGCGTAGGTCTCGAAGGCCTCGCCCATGCTGGCGAAGTTGCCGGTGAGCTCGTCGGCGAGCATTTCCTTATCGGCCGCCACGTCGTCGTCGAGCTTTTGGATCTTGGCCACCAGGGCGCGCTCCATGGCGGCGAGCTTCGCGTAGGTTCCGCTCAGGTGCCGGCGCTCTTCGAGCAGGATAGGGTCGTCGGTTCGTTCGTCCTGGCCGCAGGCGGGCGACGCCTGGTCGCTCGCGGCGCGGGGCAGGTTCGGTTGTGCTGAATCGGTGAACACGATGTCTCCTTGGGATTCGTCTGGCGTGCATCGGCGGGCCGGGCGCGCGAAACGCCGCCGCCTCGAAAAGGTATTCCGGGTACAATGGCACATGCGCGCCCGTCCGTGGAGGCGGCGCGTCATTTTGCACGATAACTACGGCTTGCGGCGCCCTGCGCCCGCACGCCTTCGCCGCCCGCGGACGGGCGGATTCTCGATGACGGATAGAGGTTGTATGGCAGACGAACAGGAAGCCGTCGGCGGAGCCGACGCCTACGGATCGCTCGGCGCGCTGGTGCCCCAGGCGGTCTGGGACAAATATTGGGACTACTCCCAGGACGAAGAGCTCGACGAGGCCGATGCGCCGTTGTCGGGCGATTCCGGCCTCGAGGGGGCGGAAGAGGAGGGGCGTCATGCTCAAACAGTCCTGAGCTCGCACGATCGCCCCGCCGGGGCGATCGGCTCGTGCGGAACTGCGCGTGACACCCCTCCTCTTCCTTCGAGCGACGGAGAAGCGGGCGAGCACGAGATGCCCCCTCTCCCGACTTCCGAGGAAGCGCTCGAGATGTTTTTGGAATGGGTGGACGATCGCGGCATCGAGCCGTGGCCGCATCAGGAAGAGGCGCTCATGGGCCTCATGATGGGCGACCACGTGATCTTGGGCACGCCCACCGGCTCGGGCAAGTCGCTCGTGGCGCTGGGCATGCATTTCATGGCGATCATGACGGGCAAGGTGTCGTACTACACGGCGCCGATCAAGGCGCTCGTCAGCGAGAAGTTCTTCTCGCTCGTCGACGTGCTGGGCCGCGAGAACGTGGGCATGATCACGGGCGACGTGTCGATCAACCCGTACGCCCCCGTGGTGTGCTGCACGGCGGAAATCCTGGCGAACCAGGCCCTGCGCGAGGGCGAGAACGCCGACGTGGGCTGCGTGGCCATGGACGAATTTCACTTCTACGGCGACCCGCAGCGCGGCTGGGCATGGCAGGTGCCGCTGCTCACGCTTCCGCAGACGCAGTTTCTGCTGATGAGCGCCACGCTTGGCGATGTCACGCAGATCGTCGACACGCTCAAGCGCCACACCGACGCCGAGGTGGACGTCATCGCCGACGCGCCCCGTCCCGTTCCGCTGAGCTACGAATACGTGAAAACGCCGCTCGAGGGCACGGTGGAGCTGGCCATCCGCGCGAAGGAGACGCCGCTTTACATCGTGCACTTCTCGCAGGACGCCGCGCTCGACACTGCGCAGTCGCTGGCGAGCTACGGCGTGGCCACCAAAGAGCAGCGCGAGGCCATCAAGCAGGCCATCAAAGGCGCTCGCTTCACCACGGCGTTCGGCAAGACGCTCCAGCGCCTGCTGGGCTGCGGCGTGGGCGTACATCACGCGGGCATGCTGCCGCGCTACCGTCTGCTTATGGAGAAGCTCGCCCAGCAGGGCCTTCTTCCCGTGATCTGCGGCACCGACACGCTGGGCGTGGGCATCAACGTGCCGATCCACACCGTGATCTTGACCGCGCTCACGAAGTTCGACGGCTTCAAGATGCGCAGGCTGCGCGCCCGCGAGTTCCATCAGATCGCCGGCCGCGCGGGCCGTTCGGGCTTCGACACCGAAGGCATGGTGATCGCCGAGGCGCCCGAGCATGAGATCGAGAACGCCAAGGCGCTGCAGAAGGCGGGCGACGACCCCAAGAAGCTGCGCAAGCTGAAGAAGAAAAAGCCGCCCGAGGGCTTCGTGAACTGGAACGAAGACACGTTCGCGAAGCTGATCGACGCGGCCCCCGAAACGCTCAAGCCGCGCATGCGCATCACGCACTCCATGGTGCTCGCCGTGGTGTCGCGCGGCGGCGACGCGTTCGCGCGCGTGCGCAAGCTCATCGACGACTCAGCCCAGCCGCTCGAGGAGAAAGAGCAACTCTACGTGCGCGCCGACGAAGTGTTTGCCACTTTGATCGATGCGGGCGTCGTGGAGAAGGTGGAGGCCGAGGACGGCGGCGTCGAGTATCGCGCCACGGTTGATATGCCTCAGGATTTCGCGCTCGACCAGCCCCTTTCGCCGTTTTTGCTGGCGGCGCTCGAGCTGCTCGACCCCGAAAGCGAGACGTATGCGCTCGACGTGATCTCTATGGTGGAGGCCACGCTGGAGAATCCGCGCCAGGTGCTGCGCGCCCAGGAGCGCAAGGCGCGCGAGAAGGCGGTGGCCGAGATGAAGGCCGACGGCGTCGATTACGAAGAACGCCTCGACCGCATCGCCGACATCACGTATCCCAAGCCGCTCGAAGAGCTGCTCGACCAGGCGTTCGCCCAGTATTGCGAGGCCGTTCCGTGGGCGCGCGATTACGAGCTCGCGCCGAAGTCGGTTCTGCGCGACATGCTGGAAACGGTGTCGGGCTTCAAGGAGTACGTGGCGCGTTACGGCATCGCCCGCAGCGAGGGCACGTTTTTGCGCTATCTGTCCGACGCCTACCGCGTGCTCGACCGCACGGTGCCGCAGGACAAGCGCGACGACCGATTGAAGGACGTTATCGCGTGGCTGGGGCTTGTGGTGCGCTCGGTCGACTCGAGTCTCGTGGACGAATGGGAGTCGGCGGGTTCGATGGAAGACGTCGCGGCGCCGACGGATGCCGACGCGGTGGTGCGCGACCGCCGCGGTCTGACGCTTCTGGTGAGGAATTCGCTGTTCAGGCGCGTGAGCCTGGCTGCGCGCGACGACGTGGAGCAGCTCGGCGACATGGATATGGAATGGGGCTTCGGCGCCCGTCGCTGGCAGGAGGCGCTCGATGCGTTCTACGAGGCGCATGAAGAGTTGCTGCTCGATGCCGACGCCCGCTCGAACGCGTACTTCGTCCTGGACGAATCCGACGAGCGTTCGCAGCGCGTGTGGCACGTGCGCCAGATCTTCCACGACGCCGACGGCGACAGCGACTTCGGCATCAGGGCCGATGTGGATCTGGATGCCACGCAGGAGACGGGCGACGTGGTTCTGTCGAACTACCGCGTGGGCTTCGCCGAAAATATCTTGGATTAAACGTTGACGTTCAAAAGGCGCTGCATGAAAAAGGCCGCGGGATCGATTCCGCGGCCTTTTCGCGTTCGGGGCGTGGTTGCGGGCCCGCGCGTCAGGAAAGCGTGGTCAGGCGGCCTTGGTAGCCGCAGGCGATGCGGGCGGGGTGCCCTTCGCGTTCTGTGACGGCGCGAAAGCCTTGTTTCGCCAGGTCGTATTCGTTGTTGTTTTCCGATACGTGCATGGCGGCCACCGCTTCGAGGCGCGTGCTCAGAAGCGACGCCAGCTCTTCGGCGCCCTGCTCGTTGGAAAGGTGGCCTTCGTCGGACGCGATGCGTCGTTTGACCACGTAGGGGTAGGGGCCTTCGCTCAGCATGCGCGGGTCGTGGTTGCTTTCCAGCGCGAGCAGGCGCACGTCTTGCAGATGGGCGTGGGCGGCGTCGGTGACGATGCCCGTGTCGGTCATAAAGCCCGCCGCGTCGCCGTTCGCTTCGATGCGGAATCCGAACGATGCGGCCGCGTCGTGCGAGGTGGCGAAGGCGACGATGCTCATGCCCGCCGCTGAGACGAGGGCCTCGGGCGCAAGCGCGCGGATTTCGCACGTCTCTTCTATATCTTGAAGATGCTTGCTGGCCTGCAGCGTGGCGGGCGCGGCATAGATTGCGGGGCGGCGCCCCAGCTTCGCCAGGCCGCGCATGGTCACGCCGATGCCTTTGGTGTGGTCGCCGTGTTCATGCGTGATCAGCACGGCGTCGAGCTTGGCGGGGTCGAAACCTGCTTCGTCGCAGCGGGCGAAGAAATCGCGCTTGCAGATGCCGCAGTCGATCAGCACGCCGCGTCCGGTGGCGGCGTTTTCGACGACGGCCGCATTGCCGCGGCTTCCGCTGGCAAGAATATGAAGCTTAAGCATGAAGGCGTTCCTGATCGCGCCGCGGGCTAATCGCCCATCGAGAACACGAGGACGCCCGTCTGGCCCAGGCCGATGATGCACATGGCCACGCCGACGATTCCCAGGATGAGGCCCGCGGTGGAGGCGTTGTTGCCGTTGGTTCCGGTGATCGATTTATGCGCACGCGACGCGGCGATGGCGGCGAGGCCCAGGATGAGTGCGAACGGGATGCCCGCCAGACCGAAAAGCGTTCCTTCGATGGCGGCGATGATGCCCATGACCAGCGACGCGATGCCGCAGCTTTCCTCGCTCGCGCCCGTTTTGGCGCGCCTCCACAGCACGATGCCTGCGATCGCGCCGCCGACGAACAAGGCGATGGCGGGCGTTGCGGCGACGAGAATTTCGGACAGGTCGAGGCCGAAGATTTGCATGAGGGTCCTTTCGAGAGGCGTTCGTATTCCGTCCAGTATAGGCCATCGCGGCGCGCGGGCGGGCCGCTGCAGGTTACAGCAGCATAACGGCGACGATGACGATGGCCGAGAACAGGGCGGAGACCAGCCCGAACAGTCCTAGGGCGAATCCCGTGCGGTAGACGTTGCTGCGCGCGGCGGTGCGTTTGCGATAGCCGCTCGATTTGACGAGGGCGCTTATGCCGAGCGCCGCCGCGAAGGGCGCGCCCAAAACGCCGAAGACCGCTATTTCTCCCACGGCGGCGACGCCCATGACCACGGACGCTTTCGCAAGGCGGCGCTCGCCGCCTCGGCGGCGCGAATCCCTGCATATGATGCTTGCGGCCAGAAAGGCGACGAGCATCGCGATCGTCGCGACCAGCACGACGATGACGGCGCGCAGGAATTCGGGTATGTCGGGGAGCAGCAAGTCCATGGGCATCCTTTCGTGAGGCGTTTTCCTAGTATAAGCGCACGGCGCGGTGAGCGCGGACATGCGAAGGGCCTCCGCGTTCGCACTGCGAAGCAAAGGTCCTTCGGAAAGCATGTTGAGGCGTCGCGTCGTTATGCCAGGGGCACGCCGCAGGGGTGGGTCGGACGTGCGTCGAACGCGGCGTCTTCGGCGACGATCGAGTACAAGCGCCAGCCGCCCGCCAGATTCGAGCAGTCGAATCCGTGGCCGGAAAGCATCCTGCACGCCACATAGCTGCGTAGGCCGCTGTGGCAGTTCACGAACACGGGACGGCTTGCATCGAGCTCGCCGATGCGTTCGCGCAGTTCGTCGAGGGGGATGTTGACGGAGCCTTCGATGGCGCCGCGGGCGTATTCGCCTTCCGTGCGCACGTCGAGCAGCTGCGCGCCCTGTTCGACCAGGGCGTTTACATCGTGCCAATGGTGCTGTTTCACCAGGCCGTCGCGTACGTTTTCAATGACGAAGCCCGCCATGTTCACGGGGTCTTTCGCCGAGGAATACGGCGGCGCGTAGGCAAGGTCGAGCTCTTCCAGATCGGCGGCGGTCATGTTTGCGCGGATCGCGGTGGCAATCACGTCGATGCGCTTATCGGCCCCTTCGAAGCCGATGATTTGCGCGCCTAGGATGCGGCCGCTTTCGGGCTCGAAGAGCGTCTTGATCGACATGTTGCGCGCGCCGGGATAGTAGGTGGCATGCGAAGGCGACGAGGTGAATGCCTTGTCGCAAGTGATGCCCGCGCGCAATGCCGCCTCTTCGCTCAGACCGGTGGTTGCAATGGTCATGTCGAAGACTTTCAGCACGGAAGAGCCTTGCGGCGCGGCGAAGGAGCGCGCGCGTCCGCAGATGGCATCGGCCGCCACGCGGCCCTGCTTGTTGGCCGGGCCCGCCAGCGAGATGAGTGCGCCGTCGCCGCTGACGAAGTGCTTCACCTGTACGGCGTCGCCTACGGCGAAGATCGCGGGGTCCGACGTGCGCATCTGTTCGTCGACTATGATTGATTTGCGAATGCCCAGTTCAAGGCCTGCGTCTTCGGCGAGGTGCGATTCGGGGACCACGCCGATCGCCATGATCGCGAGCGATGCGGGCAGCGCCTCGCCGTTTTCTCCGAGCACGCGCACTTCGTCGCGTTCGTCGTCGGCTTCGAAGCCGACCGCGTTGAAGCCGAGTTTCAGGTCGATGCCGTTTGCGCGCAGATAGGCGTGCACTTCGCAGGCCATGTCGTAGTCGAGCGTGGGCATGACGTGATTGTCACGCTGCAGCAGCGTGACCGAGAAGCCGCGCTGTTTAAGGTTTTCGGCCATTTCCAGGCCGATGAAGCCGCCGCCGACCACCACGGCGTTCGTCTTGCCGGCTTCGAGCAGCTCGTCGGCGCGCTCTTTGATGGCGAAGGTGTCTTCGACGGTGCGCAGCGTTTCGATGCGCGGGTCGTCGATGCCGGGCAAAGGCGGCACGACCGCCTTGGCGCCGGGCGAAAGGATCAGGTAGTCGTAGGACTCCTCGTAGGTTTCGCCGTCGTCGAGGCGGCGGATCGCCACCGTTTTCGCGGCGCGGTCGATCGAGACGGCCTCCTGGCGCACGCGCACGTCGATGTTGAAGCGGGCGCGGAAGCTTTCGGGGGTCTGCAGCGTGAGCTTGCCCTTGTCCTGGATGGTTTCTCCGATGTAGTAGGGAAGGCCGCAGTTGGCGTAGGACACATAGCCCGTGCGCTCGATCATGATGATTTCGGCCTGCTCGTCCAAGCGGCGAAGGCGTGCCGCCGCCGTGGCTCCGCCTGCGACGCCTCCGATGATGACGACTTTCATGAGCGTTCCTTACGTCGATGGAGTCCGACCGCTTCATGCGGCCGGGCCCGGATGATGCTTTCTTGATTCTATCGGGCATTCCACGCGCTTTGCCGGCGAATCGGGCCGTCGAGCGCGCATGCCGCGGCCCGGTCGGCTACTCGACCGGGCCGCGATAGCTCATGATGCCGCCGAGGTTCGTGACATCGACGAATCCGCGGCTTTCAAGCACGCGCGCGGCCTGCGAGCTGCGTGCGCCGCTCTGGCAGTAGACGAACAGGGGCGCGTCGGGCGCGGCTTGAAGCGTGTCGATTGCATCGAGCGGCACGTTTTCGGCCCCAGGCACGTGTCCCGAACGGTATTCCTGCACGGTGCGCACGTCGATGATGCGGGCGTTCTCGGTGGCGCGGGCCTGTTCGAGTTTCTTATCGAAGCCTCCGCCGAACATGTCGAAGATTCCCATGGCACTCCTTTCTCGAGCGCCGTCGGTGCGGCGCGATTCTTTTCTGTTCCAGCGTAGCAGGATTATGTCACTTGGAAAGTAGCAATTGGGCGGATGCGCTGCGATGTCGGCGCGCTGCGATCGTTTTGCTTGCGTGGTTTCCTGCTTGGGCGGGTCGGCGCCTGCGCTGCGTTCGGCCGAGCGTATATAGTGTGTTCGAAAGAAAGCAGCCTTTCGCGTTCGTGCGGAAGGCGTCGTGAGGAGGAGATGTCCATGGCAGGTCGCCTTGTCATATGCCCGACGCCTATCGGCAATTTGGGAGACATGACGCTGCGCACGCTTGAAGAGCTGCGCGCCGCCGATGCGGTGTGCGCCGAAGATACGCGCGTCACCGGAAAACTGCTCGCCCATTTCGGCATCGAGAAGCGCTTGGAGCGGCTTGACGAGGCGGCTATCACGCACCAGGCCGGCCGCGTGGCCGAGCGCGTCGCGGCGGGCGAGACCGTGGCGTTTTGCAGCGATGCGGGCATGCCAGGCGTGTCCGACCCGGGCGCGCGCCTGATCGAGGCGGTGCGCGCGGCGGGCGGCCATGTCGACGTGCTGCCGGGCGCTTCTGCGGCAGTCACGGCCTATGTGGCCAGCGGTTTCAACAATCCGCGCTTTTTCTTCGGCGGGTTTTTCCCGCGCAAAGATTCCGAGCGCCGCGAGACGCTGCGCGCGCTTTCGTCGCTCGATGCGGTGCTCATGTTCTATGAAAGCCCGCGTCGCATCGCCGCGGCGCTCGGCGCGTTGGCCGAGGTGCTGCCGCGTCGCGAGGTGGTGGTCTGCCGCGAGCTCACCAAGGTGCACGAGGAAGTGGCGCGCGGTCCTGTGGCCGAGGTGCGCGACGAATTCGCCCGTCGCGAGGAAGAAGGCGGCGTGAAGGGCGAAATCGTGCTGGTCGTGGGCCCGCCCACGCAGGCCGAGGAAGAGGGCCGTCGCGCCGACGCCGCGGCTTCGGCCGCCGAGCGCGCCGCCGAGCTGGTGCGGGCGGGAGAACTCACGCGCAAGGAAATCGTCAAGGCCCTGCGCGATGAGTTCGGCATCCCTCGCAACGAAGCCTACGACCTGGCCATGCGGGCGTAGCGGGCCGCCTTCGTTGCCGGCTGCGGGCCATTCTCTTTGTTTTGCGCCGTGTTTCTTGGCGCGCGGGCGGCGACGCGCTACGATGCCCGCATGTCAAAGCGCTGAAAGCGAGGAATGCATGAACGATTTCATTTACTATTCGCCGACCGAGTTCGTGTTCGGCCGCGGTGTCGAAGAAGGCGTGGGCGCCAAGGCCGCCGCGCGCGGCTTCAAGAAGGCGCTGCTCGTTTACGGCAAGGGGTCCGTGGTGCGCTCCGGCCTGCTCGACCGCGTGAAGGCTTCGCTCGACGCGGCGGGCGTCGCGCATGTCGATCTGGCGGGCGTGCGTCCGAACCCCGAGGTCGCAAGCGTGCGCGAGGGCATCCGCATGGTGCGCGAGCAGCAGGCCGACCTGATCTTGCCCGTCGGCGGCGGCAGCGCGATCGACTGCGCGAAAGCGGTCGCGTTCGGTGCGCTCTACGATGGCGACGTGTGGGATTTCTTCTGCGGCAAGGCGAAGGTCGAACGCGCGCTGCCGATCTTCTGCGTTCTCACCATTCCCGCGGCGGGTTCCGAGGCGTCCAGCTCGTGCGTCATCAGCAACGACGAACTGCATGCCAAGCGCGGCACCAACGGCGACGCGTTCCGTCCGGCCGTGGCGTTCATGAATCCTGAAATCACATTCACGCTGCCGCCGTTCCAGACGGCTGCGGGCGTCACCGACATGATCGCGCACATCTGCGAACGCTGGTTCTCGGGCGTGGGTCCCGTGCCCGTGACCGACAACATCGCCGCCGGCCTGTTGCGCGCGTTGATCGAGGCCGCGCCGCGCGTGCTGGAAGACCCCGAAGACTATGATGCCCGCGCCGACATCATGTGGGCCGGCATGCTCGCGCATAACGATATCGCTGGCTGCGGGCGCGCGCTCGTGCAGGGCGGCCGCGCGGGCGGTTGGGAGAGCCACGGCCTCGAGCACGAGATGTCTGCGTTCGACACGTCGATTACCCACGGCGCCGGCCTTGCGGTCATCATGCCCGCGTGGATGCGCTATGTCTGGCGCGAGGACCCGAGCCGTTTCCTGCAGTTCGCGCTGGACGTTTTCGACATCGAGCCGATCGACGGAAGCGACGAGGCAGTGGAAGACGCCGTGACCGCCGCGATCGACGAGCTGCAGGCGTTCTTCGTCGATATGGGCATGCCTAAGACCATGGGCGAGCTGGGCCTGCGCGAGGAAGACGTCGACGCGATCGTCGAGACGCTGCGCGCTACCAAGGGCGACGTGTTCGGCGCGTTCAAGAAGATTTCGATGGAAGACGCCAAGGCGATTTACCTGTCCGCCTTCGTCGATCCGGCCCTGCCGGCCCTCGATGAAGACGAGGCCGAAGAGGCGTAAACGCTATTCGACGCGATCAAGCGGCGGGCTCTGCATAAAGGCCCGCCACTTTTCGCTTTTGGTCGAATGAGGCCTGTTCGCGGCAGGGAAGCGTCGTGCCGCGCGCCGGTCCGCGGCCACGGCGGGCCGCTATGCTGCGGGCCATGGGGTTTTGCCTGTCTCACATATCCGCGCTTGAATACTGGCGCTCGCTTGACGCGTTCGATTCCTCTCTCCTTCTGGCAGGGGGCGCCTCTTCGCGCACCGCGGTGCCGCACCCATCAGCAGGCGGCGTGATTTCGTGCCGGGAAATCGCAGATGAAGTGCTCGCCGGCGCCGGTCCTCTTTCCGAACCCGTTCATATTCTCGTTCCGTCCAAAGATTGCAGGCGCACGACGGATGCGCTGGTATTCCATGTGCGCGCTAACCCCGTTCCGAGAAGTTCCTTGTATGCTCTTTCGAAAAGGGGATTCGTCGCCTCGCCTGAATTGACGTTCGTGCAATGCGCCGCGAGCGAATCTCTTTTCGACCTCATGCGAATCGGCGCGGAGTTTACGGGATCGTACGGAATCGTCGTCGACAGGTCGCAGTACGAGGACGCCTCCTGCGGCTTCGTCAAACGCGAGCGGCTGAGCAGCGTCGCAAAGATGCAGGCGTTCCTCGCGAGAGTTCCAGGCGACCGAGGGCTGCGCAAGGCCCGCCGCGCCTTGCGCTACATTCCCGAGAACTGCGCCTCTCCCATGGAGGCGGCGCTTGCGCTGCTCCTGCATCTTCCGCGTTCCTTGGGAGGCTACGGATTGCCGAAGCCGCATATGAACTACCGCATCGATATGCGCCGCGGCGACTGGAGGGCTTCGGGCAAGCCGTATTACGTGTGCGACCTGTACTGGCCCGACGCCGGATTGTGCGTGGAGTACGACAGCACGATGTTTCATACGCAGCGCGAGCGCATCGCAAGCGATTCGAAGCGCCGCAACGCCCTCGCGTTTCGCGGGGTGTCGGTGGTCTCGGTGACGGCCAAGCAGATGTTCGATCGCGGCGAGCTCGATAAGGTCGCGTTTCTTCTTGCCAAGATGCTCGGGGTGCGCCTGTCGCTTTCTGCGCCCGAGTTCAGGTCGCGCCAACAGGCGTTGAGGACCGCGTTGCTGTTCGAGGGCGACGCCGGCGTAAGGAATCGGCGATAATGTGCAAGAAAAATGCAGTTGGCGGTCTTTCTAGGAGCCTGAATCCTTCTTGCGCGCGTGAAAACGGGGTTTTCGGGGGCGTTTTTCGCCGAAAACGTCCTTTTTGGCGTCAGAAGCGGCGCTCAAAAGACCGCCAACTGCAAAAAATGTGCAGTTTTTCGTTTCCGACGTGTTGAGCGAAGGTGATATGGGCGGAACTTCCCGACAGAAGGGGCAATCGATGCTGGTCGTCGACGGTGTGCACGTGGCGGTGACACGCCGGGCAGGGCAGAAGCGCGCCTATATCAGGGTGAAAGAGCCCGACGGCCGCATCGAGGTGTCGGCGCCGATGCGCACGAGCGATGCCGCCATTGCTCGTTTCGTGCGCGAGCATGCCGGCTGGATCGAAGACCATCGGCGCGACGCGATCGCCCGCGCGCAGCAGGCCCCCGGCGCCCCGACGCCCGAGGATCTGGTCGAGTGGCGTGCCGTGGTGGCGGCGTTCACGCCCGCGCTGATCGAGCGCTGGGCGCCCGTCATGGGCGTCGTTCCCGGGAAGGTCGCGTATCGCAACATGGTGAGCCGATGGGGCAGCTGTAACGTGAAGACGGGACGTATCTGCATCAATGTACAGTTGGCCGCTCATCCTCCCGAGTGCCTCGAGTACGTGGTGGTGCACGAACTATGCCATCTGCTGGAAGCGAGCCACGGACCGCGTTTCAAAGCGCTTATGGATTCGTTTCTGCCGGACTGGCGCGCTCGCGAAGCGAAGCTGCGCGGCGGCATCAGACGCTAGGGCGCCCGGACCGTACGTTTTTCGCGTAACGCATGGCCTAAGACGCTCGAGCGCGCCATGCACCGTGCGCCGACTGCGCTACAATGGGCGGGTTTTGAACATCCGTTGTCGCTTCGACGCGTGCGGCGGCGTTGCGGGGTCGGCCCGTTGCGCGCGCATGCCCGATGCGGCTCACGAGGCGAAGGCGGCATCATCAGTCGCCCGAGCACGAGAGGAAGCCAATGACCAAGCCAGCCTATTCGATCACCACGCCCATCTACTACGTGAACGCCGCGCCGCACCTGGGCACCGCCTACACCACCATCGCCGCCGACACCGTGGCGCGTTACCAGCGCATGAACGGCTACGACGTGTCCTTCGTCACCGGCCTCGACGAGCATGGCCAGAAGGTCGCCGAAACGGGCGAGAAGAACGGCATGACGCCGCAGGAATGGTGCGACTCCATGGTTCCCGCGTTCAAAGAGGCGTGGGACATGCTCGACATCACCTACACCGATTTCGTGCGCACCACCGAGGATCGCCAGACGCGCAGCGTGCAGAAGTTCTGGACCGACCTCTATGACAAAGGCTACCTGTACAAGAGCGCCTACGAGGGCTGGTATTGCGTGCACGAGGAAACCTACTACGCCGAAAGCGACCTCGAGAAAAACGAGGAAGGCGAGCTGGTGTGCCCCGACTGCCATCGTCCCGTGCGCCGCGCTTCGGGCGAGGAGAACTGGTTCTTCAAGCTGTCCGAGTTCCAGGAGCCGCTGCTGAAGTTCTACGAGGAGCACCCTGACTTCATCCGCCCCGAGACGCGCAAGAACGAAATCGTCACGTTCGTGAAGGGCGGCCTGCAGGACCTCTCCATCAGCCGCTCCACCTTTGACTGGGGCATCCCGCTGCCCTTCGACGAGGGCCACGTGTGCTACGTGTGGGCCGACGCGTTGCTGGCGTACTTCACGGGCAACGGCTACGCCGACCCCGAGCGCGAGGGCGAATTCGAGCGCCGCTGGCCTGTGCAGTACCACTTCGTGGGCAAAGACATCACGCGCTTCCATTGCGTGATCTGGCCCGCCATGCTGATGGCCGCGGGCCTGCCTGTCGCCAATACGGTGTTCGGCCACGGCTTCCTGCTGGTGGGCGGCGAGAAGATGTCCAAGTCCAAGGGCAACGGCATCAAGCCGGCCGACCTGGTGGAAGTCTACGGCGTGGACGCGTATCGCTACTACTTCATGTCCGACGTCCGCTTCGGCGCCGATGGCAACATCTCCATCGAGCGCATGACGCAGGTCTATAACGCCGACCTGGCGAACACCTGGGGCAACCTGTGCAGCCGCGTGTTCAACATGGTGGGCAAGTACTTCGACGGCAAGGTTCCCGCCGTGCCGGCCGAATTCGCCGACGCCGCCAACCCGCTCAAGGACATTGCCGACTCGCTGTACGAGAAGTACGACGCCTGCATGACCGAGGTGAACTTCACCGACGCCGCCGCCGCCGTGCAGGAGCTCGCGAGCCGCGTGAACCTCTACGTCGAGGAAAGCGCTCCGTGGAATCTGGCCAAGTCCGAAGAAACCCAGGGCGAGCTGGCCTTCGTGCTGTACAACGCGCTCGAGGCGTGCCGCATCCTGGCGCTGTTCTTCGCGCCGTTCATGCCGAACACCTCTGCGGAAGTGTTCCGCCGCCTGAGCCTGGGCGCGATCGAGGAAGTCGACGACATCAAGGCCGCAAGCGTCTGGGGCCAGCTGCCCGCAGGTAACGCGGTCGAAAAGGGCGACCCGCTGTTCCCTCGTCTCGACGTGAAGGAAATCCAGCTGTAAGGGCGCAGGCGCCGCTTTTCGCGCCTTTCGCATGGGAGTTGTCTAGAAACGGGGCCGCGGGCGCAAGCCTGCGGCCCCGTTTGCGTTATATATCTGTTCGAAACACAGGACACGAACCGAATCCGAAGGTGGATGGCATGACTCAGGAAACGAACGCAGAGCAGGAGGCGGCATCGCAGCAGGCCGTCGGCCCGATCGATTTCGAAGGACCCGCGGGCTACCTCGCGTTTCGCGACGCGTTGTTCCGCAAGAAGAAAAAGACCGGCTGGCGCTATGTCGAATCGCCCTATCCGCTGACCGAGGCGCCGATCGCCGACACGCACGCGCATCTGCAGCTCGTCTCCGACGCGCCGCTTTCGCTTGCACGCTGCGCCGTGCACGGCGTCGATTTCGTCTGCACGATCGTGGATGCCGTCGAAGACGGCGATGCCACGTATCGCCTGCTGGACGAATGGCGCGGCGAGGCGCTGCGCATCCTGCCCGACGTGTTCGAGGCCACGCGCGCCGCATCGGCCGCCGAACGGGCCGCCGCGCCGCTCGATCACGACGGCATGAGCGCCGACGAATGGCGCGCGAACCGTTGCCCTTGCGCCGAGGTGGCCATTCCGCGCGTGCGCGTGGTCGCGGGCGTGCATCCCCATAACGCGTCGCATTGGAATGCCGAAGTCGAGGAATCGCTCAAGGCCATGCTCGCCGACCCGCGCACCTGCGCGCTCGGCGAAGTGGGCCTCGATTACCATTACGACCTTTCGCCGCGCGACGTCCAGCGCGACGTGTTCCGCCGCCAGGTGCAGATGGCGCACGAATGCGGCCTGCCGCTCGTGCTGCATATGCGCGACGCGCACGACGACGGCTTCGAAATCCTCGAGCAGGAAGGCTGGCCCGAGGCGGGCGTGCTCCTGCACTGCTGCAGTGTGGGCCCCGATGAGCTGGCCCGCTGGGTCGAGCGCGGCTGTTACGTGGCGTTCGGCGGAGCGGTCACGTTTTCGCGCAGCGACGACTTGCGTGCATCGGCGCAGGTCGTGCCGCTGGACAGGCTGCTCACCGAAACGGACGCCCCGTACATGGCGCCCGTGCCTTTCCGCGGCCTGGAATGCGCCCCCGAGTTCACCGTGTTCACCGCGGCGTATCTGGCCGAAGTGCGCGGCATCGAGCCAGGCGAGGGGCGCGCGGCGTTTTTGTCTGCTCTGCATGACAACGCGCTGCGCCTGCTCGACTGCGACGCCACGGCATGGCAGTCGTCTCATGGCGACGAGGGCATTCTGTGATCGCGGCTGTCGCTTCCGAGGGCGCGGCCGAGCGTCATGCGCTTTTGATCTGCGGCGCCGCGCGCCTGCGCGGGGTTTCGACGCGTTATGGCGACGAGCTGGCACAGTGTCTGCGCGCCGAAGGCGCCCGCGTGACGACGTGGCATGCGGCTGCGCACGACGTGGCCGATTGCGTGGGTTGCGCGGCCTGTCGCCCGCGCGCCGGCGAGGAGTTCGCCCCCGGCACGCTTCGCAAGGAATGCGTGATCGACGACGATATGCGCGCGCTTTACGGGCTTTTGGATGCGGCCGACGAAGTGCACCTGGTGTGCCCCGTGTATTTCGGCGGGCCCACGGGTCGTTTCAAATGCGTGCTCGACCGTCTGCAGCCGTATTGGGAATGGCGGATCGGCCCTGGCGCGCGCCTCGATCGCGCGCGCGAGGTCAAGCGTCCCGCGTACCTGCACGTGATCGGCGCGGGCGGCGACCCGTTCGGCTACGATGCCCTGACGGTCATCGTGCGCTCGGCGCTCGGTTCGTCGGGCTTTTTCGTGGCCGATGTGATCGACCGCATCGGGTGGGGCCAGCCCCGCGAGGAGTCCGAGAAAACGCGTTTTTCCTGATGCGTCCGGTATGCTAGGCGCGTCATTCGAGAAAGAGAGCCCATGTCTCACGTTTCATATCTTGCATCGCCTTCGGCTACGCGCGCCGTCCTGGAGCGCCACGGCCTTGCCACGAAAAAAGCCCTCGGCCAGAACTTCCTGGTCAACGACTCGGTCATCGCGCGCATCTGCGAACTGTCCGAAGTCTGCGGAGACGACGCCGTGCTCGAGGTGGGTCCCGGCATCGGCACGCTCACGGTGGCCCTGCTTGCGCGCGCGGGCCGCGTGCTTTCCGTCGAGCGCGATACCGACCTTCCTGCGGTCTTGGCCGAAACCTGCGCCGATTTCGATAACTTCACGCTGCTCTCCAAGGACGCCCTGACGCTTTCCCAAGCCGATCTTGACGAAGCGTTCGGCGCGGCGGCGGCAGAAGGCGCGGCTCCGAACAAGTTCATCGCGAATTTGCCCTATGCGGTGGCGGCGACTCTCGTGCTCGATTTCTTCCAGCGTTTTTCGAGCCTGCAGTGCGCCACGGTGATGGTGCAAAGCGAAGTGGCCGACCGCATGATGGCGAAAATGGGTACGAAAGATTACGGCGCCTACACGGTGAAGCTCAATCTGATCGCGAAGCCCACGGGCCGCTTCCAGGTGGGGCCGGGCAATTTCTTCCCGCCGCCGCGCGTTACGTCGGCCGTCATCAGACTCGACCGCCGCGACGATCTGGGCATTACGGCCGAAGAGGCCGCCGTGGCCTCGCTTATGGCCGACGCCGCTTTCGCCACCAGGCGCAAGACCATCGCCAATTCCATGAAGACGTTCTTCTCAGGTCGCAAGGGCTGTGACGGGGTGGTGGAGAAGCTGCCCGTCATCCTCGAGGCCGCCGGCATCGATGCGCGCCGCCGCGGCGAAAGCCTGACGCTCGAAGAGTTCATCGCGCTGGGCGCGGCGTACACGGAGGCCGTGCGCTAAAGAGGCCGCTGCTTGTCGCCATGCCGGTTCGCGCGCCCCTCGCCTGGAGGAGGCCGTGCGCTTAAGGGTGTCGCTGCTATGTTGGCCTGCAGTGCCCTTCGGCTTGGAGGAGGCCGTGCGCTTAAGGGGCCTCCGCTCGCCGACTGCCGTATGCCGAAAGCCGCGCCGCGTCGGCATGAAAAGCGTGCTGCGGTGTTGACAGCGGCGGGTAAGTGTGTTTTCAGCTTGCAGAATTAATGATCCCTTGACAAATCGTGCTAATATGGCGGTTCGCACACTCGCATACCCGATTGAAGGAACACTATATATGGAACTCGAAAAGCAGGCGCGCATCGTCGACGATATCCGCGCAGAGCTTCAGGAGCGCATCGACACGCGTCTCAAGGTGCGTGCCAACATGGGCCGCTCCAAGGTCATCGAATGCGAAGGCGTCCTTATGCAGGCGCATCCTTCGCTGTTCATTCTCGAAATCGACCGCAAGCGCGGCCGCAAGGCAAGACAGTCGTACCAGTACGTCGATGTCTTGACCGGCATGGTCGAGCTCTACGATGTCGAAACGGGCAAGCCTGTGTTCGGCTCCTTCGTCGATAACGGCGATGCCGCTCCGCTGCATGCCGTCGATGAGGACGAAGAGGACGACGAGGACGAGGATCTTATCTAGTCGGTCGGCTGCGCCGAACGCGTTCGCGCCCGGTTGTTATCGGCGGGTGCGGTATCGTTCGCGCCAATGAGGCCGAGGCGCTTTCGTCGCGAGCGAAAAAAATTGGATTGCTCGCTTGACATTCCATAGATAGAAGCGCAAAATATCGTCTTGTCAATTTCTGGGGATGTAGCTCAGCTGGGAGAGCACCACGTTCGCAACGTGGGGGTCGTGGGTTCGAATCCCATCATCTCCACCAGAACTTTCAACGCCGTTCTTACGAACGGCGTTTTTTACGTTCAGGGGCGAAATGCCGCAGCGTGTTCGCGCCTCCTCTCGAAAATGTGCTTCGTTTGAAGGGCGCACTGGGCTTTCTTGGAAAAATAAGGCCTGCTATGTCATTTTTCTCGCGGTTTGGTACGGTTGCGCAGTGTTGCGGGGGAGTTTTCTGCGCATCCGTCGCAAAATAAACGACATTCTATGTACTTCTGTGTACTAATTTGCCATTCGCGTGGATTCAGAGGGCGGCATTTGTGCCAAACCGCGGATTTTTCGGCCTGATAGGCCTTATTTTTCCAAGATTGAGACTACGGGCGACATTTCTCGGGCTTTCGGAGATTGAATCGGGGGCTTTCGGCCTGCATATGTTGTTGGCATCGGCTTGGTTAGGTCCGAATCGGATCTGCTAGGTCCGGCTCGGATCTGGTCGGTTAGGTCCGGATCGCTCTGGCTCGGCTTGGAGTCGACGCCGACGCTGGCGCCGCCTGAGCGCGGGCGCCAGCGTTCGGGGCGAAGAGGCGGGCGGGATGCGTGCTCTTTGCTGGCACTTCGGTATGATGGCGCGATCCTGCCGCCGACGATGCGCTCTTGCTGTCGATGGCGCGACTCTGCCGCAACGACGCAATCCCGGTCTGGGCTCGGTCTTCGGACGCGGGGGAGGGCGGCGGCGTATCGGAGGGCGCGTCCGTCGTCTCGTTATGGCGCGGCTTTATATGCTTCGGCGCGGTGTCCGGTTTCTGCGGGAGAAGCCCGCCGTCTCTTCGTCACGGTCGTGCATGATGCATCGGCGGGCTCGATGCGCCGGGTGGGGCCGGTCTGCCGGGCGCATCGGGCCGACCCGTCGGATAGGGGGTAACTTGCCGGGTGCATCGGGCAGATCTGTCGGGTGGAGCCGGCTTGTCGTGCGCGTCGGGCCGATCTGCTGGGACGGTCGTTTCGCCCGCCGCGCGGGCCCGGTCCGTCCAGGGCGGGGCCGTTATGCGGCGCGTCTCCCGTATCGCGGTGCAAGCTCTTTTGTCTTACGAAGCGCATGACGATTTCGCCCTTCGCGACGTTTTTCGCGGCGAGCGGCCTCGAAAATGCCTGAATATACGCTTTTAAAGGTAATTTCCCCCCAAATGGGTGATACGTTTTTGCTATCCCTGTGAAGGATGTGTGCTAAAGTCATTGTTGTATCTCGCCTACGGTTTACCCATGGTTGCGTACCTGAGCTTTTCTCACGGCTCCTCCGCATCCCCTCCAGATCGTACGCGGGATACGGAGGAAGAAAAGGAAAAACCGAGAAAGGGGGTATCCATGGCTGAGGAAACCAAGACCGACGTCGCTGCGACCGAGGAACCCGCCAAGGATGCCAAGCAGGCTAAGCAGGGCAAGAAGAAGTGGCCTATCGTCGTCGGCGTTGTCGCCGTCGTTCTCGTTGCGGCGGGCGCAGGCTTTTTCGTCTGGCACGAGCAGCCCAGCTTCTGTAACGCCATCTGCCACACTCCGATGGACGCATACGTCGAAACCTACATCGACGGCTCTCATGACAAGTACGGCAATGAGCTGGCCGACGAGGCCGACAAAATGGCCATGATGGCCTACTCCCACGCCAATCCTGAGAACGGCGAAACCACCAACTGCCTCGGCTGCCACGTTCCCACCATGGGCGAGCAGATCACCGAGGGCATGCATTGGGTCACCGGCAACTACGAGGTCGCCGGCGACAACAAGCTCGGCCAGACCATCCTTGCCGACCGTGAGCTCTCCGACCTGGTCGAGGCCCGCGGCATCGCCGAGGACGAGTTCTGCCTGAACTCTGGCTGCCACCATGTGGCCGAAGACGGCACCGAGATCACCAATCGCGCCGACCTCGAGGCCGCTACCGCCAGCCTCGACAAGGAGTACAACCCGCACAAGGCCCAGCACGGCGAGTATGCCTGCAGCCAGTGCCACAAGGCTCATAGCCAGTCCGTCAACTACTGCACTCAGTGCCACAGCAGCGCCGTCGTTCCCGATGGTTGGCTGAGCACCTCCCAGGCCAAGAAGCTCGCTTCGCTGTAAGCTTTTCAGCTTAGCGGATGCGTGACGGTGCATGCTTCGGCATGGTGAGACGCCGTTAAGGGGAACGCATACGTCGGCAGGCGTACTTTTCCCAGGAGATGTGTAACACGAAAGGGCCCGCCCGTTGGACGGGCCCTTTTGTTGAATAATCGTATGCTGGGCATAGGTCCCGGAAAATTTCGACCTCGCGTCACAAGGAGCAGGGGAAATGAACACGAAAACAAAACGCAGGCTCATCGTGGTGACCGGCGTGATCGTCGTCGTCCTGGCGATCGTGCTGGCGGTCGTCGGCAGCGGCGGCGCCGCGAAGACGGTATCGGTCGCCGAGGCTTTGAGCGGATCGCATGATTCCGACCGCATCCAGGTTTCCGGCAACGTGGTCGATAATTCCTTTGCCACCGAAGACAACGTGCTGACCTTCGAGATCTTCGACCCCGAAGGCGACGAGTCCCAGACGCTGCGCGTCCGCTACGAGGGGGCCGCGTCCTCCACGTTCGGCAACGGCGTCACGGCCATCTGCACGGGTCGCCTGAGCACGTCGAACGGCGTTGAGTTGGTGGCAAGCGAATTGGTGACGAAGTGCCCTTCCAAGTACGAGAGCGCTACCGACGCGCTGACGGTCTCCCGCATGATCGAGTACGGCGATAGCATCGTCGACACCACGGTCAAGCTCGCGGGCGTCGTCGTCGAGGGCACCCTGACCGCCGCGGGCTCCGGCGAGCCTCGCTTCGTGGTGGCGGACGGCGCGGACGCCTCCGTCCAGGTTCCCGTCGAATTCGACGGCGCGATGGCCGACGGCATCGTCGACGGCACCTCGGTTGTCATCACGGGGTCGTTGTCCGGCTCCGGCTCGTTCGTCGCGACCGACGTCGCGCAGGAAGGATAAACCTCTATGTCGACCTTCGGATTGATAGCCCTCGTCGTCGCCTTCGCAGGCGTCGTGGTGTCTGTCGTCTGCCTGCTGGCGGGACAGATCCTGCGCAAGATGGGCAAGCAGGGGGCCGCCTCCACCGCCTCCTGGGGCGGATGCATCGCCTCCATCCTGACCGCCGCCGCCCTCACGGTGTGCTGCGGCATTCTGGTGTATTGCTTCATGACCGGCGACATGTCCATCGAGTACGTGCTCATGGAACACTCCGATGCCGACGGCATCCTGGGCGTGCTCTACCGCTTCAGCGGCCTGTGGGCCGGCCGCGAGGGCTCGCTGCTGTTCTGGGCATGGCTCATCTCGATCTTCAACGCCGTGGTGGCCGCGCGCGCCATGAAGAAGCTCGATTCGCTTGACTGCATGGCCCTGTTCGTGTCCGACCTCGTGCTCACGGCGTTCGTGGCGGTCTGCCTGTTCTCCGAGAGCAACATGCCCTTCACCGCCACCGGCGCCCCCTACATCGACGCCGAAGGCAACCTGACCCCCATGGCGTCGGCCCTCGGCATGAGCCCGCTGCTCGAGCACTGGGCGCAGGCCATCCATCCGCCCACGCTGTTCATCGGCTATGCCGGCCTGACCATCCCGTTCGCCTACGCGATCGCCGCGCTGATCGTCAATGACCCCAGCTCCAAGTGGGTCGTGCGCGCCACGCGCTACGCCATGTTCTCGTGGCTGTTCCTGGGCATCGGCATCGGCCTGGGCGCCATCTGGGCCTACGTCGTGCTGGGCTGGGGCGGCTACTGGGCGTGGGACCCGGTCGAAAACGCCAGCCTGCTTTCGTGGATGGTCGCGCTCGCGCTCGTCCACAGCTTCACGGTGTATCGCCAGCGCGGCGCGTTCAAGCGCTGGAGCATCATGTGCGCCGCCCTCGCGTTCGCCTTCGTGGTCGTGGGCACGTTCATCACGCGCTCCGGCATCGTGCAGTCGGTCCATGCCTTCGCGGGCGACCCCGTGTCGCTGACGCTGTTCGGCGGCCTGATCGCAGTGGCCGTGCTCGTGGGCGTCGTGGGCCTGCTCATCCGTTGGAAGTCGTTCAAGTCCGACGACACGATCGAATCCATGGTTTCCAAGTCGGCCGCGTACTACTTCAACAACGTGATCATGATCGTATTCACGCTGGTGCTGGCCTACCTCACCGTGGCGAGCGCGCTGCCCAGCTTCCTGCCGTTCGGCGGCCAGGCTCTTTCAGCCGGCACCTACGACGCTATCGCGCGCCCGCTCGGCATCGTGTACTGCCTGATCATCGCCGTGTGCCCGCTGCTTGCGTGGAACAAGACCGATCGCGGCGAGTTCCTGCGCCTGGCGAAGGTTCCTGCGATCTGCGCCGCTGTGCTCTTCGTCGCGCTGATGGCGTACTTCGTCACCACGCTGTATCCGGCTTATGACGCGATCATCCAGGCCGGCGCTGCCGATGGCGCCTCCCAGGCCGCCATCGCCGCCGCCGACGACCTGCTCGCGCAGGGTCCCGTGTGGTACTACAACGGCCTTGCCGTGGTCGGCTTCGCCGTGGCCAGCCTGCTGTTCTTCAACACGCTGTTCATGATCGCCCGCGCCGCGTCCAAGCGCGGCAAGGCTACGGGCAAAAACCCCGTGGTCGCCTTCTTCGGCATGCTCGGCGCCAACTCGGCGAAATACGGCGGCTACATCGCCCACTTCGCCATGTCGATCATCCTCATCGGCTTGATCGGCTCGTCGATGTACGTCACCGAGAAGACGGGCTACATCGAGTTCGACGAGGAGAACAATACGGCCGAAAGCTTCGTGATCCAGAATTACGAGCTGCGCTACACCGATAACAGCATCGAGACCATGTCCAACGGCGACGATGTGATCTATCAGGTCGAGTTCGACGTCTACGACACCGAGGACGGCTCCTACATCGGCCACGTGTCCCCGTCGGTGCAGCTGGTTTCCTCCACGCAGCAGACCAAGCTCAACGCGTCGGTCATCAGCCTGCCCACCGAGGACCTGTTCGTGGTGTATCGCGGCGTCAACCAGGCGGGCGACCTGTCTATGGACGTGCGCGTCAACCCGCTGGTAAGCTTTGCTTGGGTCGGCTTCGGCCTGCTGATGGTCGGCACGGCGATCGCGCTGTTCGGCCGCCGTCGCGAGCATCGCGACGAAGAAAACGCGTAGTACGGCAAGCGCCTGTCCGCCAGGCGCTTCGTTTCCAGAAGAAGGCATGTATGGCAGATGCTCTCGACATACGCAAGCTGACGAAAGTCTTCGGAGATAGAAAGGCTCTCGACAAGGTGACGTTCGCGTTGCCCGAGGGGGCCTTCCTCTCTATTTTCGGCCCGAACGGCGCCGGCAAGACCACGTTGCTTCGCACGCTTTCCACCTTGGCCCGGCCCACGTCGGGCACGATCCGCGTCATGGGGGCCGACGCGAAGGAGGAGCCCGACAAGGTGCGCGAGCACATCGGGCTGATCTCGCACAACTCCATGCTCTATCCCGACCTCACGGCCATGGAGAACCTCATGTTCGTCGCGCGCCTCTATGGCCTGGCGAACCCCGAAGAACGCGTGCGCGAGCTTCTGCACGCGGTCGAGCTTGACCATCGCCGCTTCGACATGGTGCGCACGTTCTCGCGCGGCATGACGCAGCGCCTTTCGATCGCCCGCGCCCTGATCAACGATCCCGACGTGGTGTTTCTCGACGAGCCGTATGCGGGCCTCGACCCCCACGCGGTGGAAATCTTCGACACGCTGCTCGCCAGCCTGCGCGAAGGCCGCACGTTCGTCATGGTGAGCCACGACCTGCAGAAGGGCTTCGAGGCCTGCACGCATGCGCTCGTGCTGGCCCGCGGCCGCGTGGTGGCGTTCGCCCCGAAAGAAGAGCTCGATTTCGAGGAGTTCAAGCAGCTGTACCGCGAAACCGTCGGAATGGGGGTGGCCTGATGACGCAGACGAAGCCGGCGATGAAGAAGCCGTCCACCTGGGCGCACTACGTGGCGCTGCTGAAGAAGGACCTTTCCCAGGAGCTGCATACCAAAGACATGCTCACCTCCATGGGCCTGTACGCGCTTTTGGTGCTCGTGGTCTACGGCGCCGCGCTCGCGCAGGCGGGAAGCGAGCTGGACGTGCTGCAGATGGCTGGCGGCCTTCTGTGGGCGGTCGTGCTGTTCACCAGCCTGCTGGGCCTGAACCGCTCCTTCTCGCACGAGAAAGAGCAGGGCTGCCTCGAGGGCATCCTGCTGGTTCCCATGGACCGCTCGGTGATCTTTCTGGCGAAGGCCACGGCGAACCTGGTGTTCCTGCTCGTGGTGACGGCGGTCACCGTGCCGCTGTTCTTCTTTTTCTTCCTGGGGCAGGTGGGCGCCGCTCCTTCGTGGCCGCTCATGTTCGTGCCCCTGCTCGTGGGCACGGTGGGCATCGCGGGCGTGGGAACCATGCTTTCCACGATCACGATGAATACCCGCGGCAAAGACGTGATGCTCGCGGTGCTGTTCATCCCGCTGATGTTTCCGCTTCTGTGGGCGTGCGTGTCGGCCACGACGGCCGTGATGTGCGGCGCCGACGGCTTCATGGAAACTTTCACCACCTCCATGGCGCTCGCGGGCGGCTACGACGTGGTGATGATTCTGATCTCGTGGGTGCTCTACGATTTCGTGGTGTCGGCCTAGGCCGCGCCGGGCATGTCTGTTTCGCGGCGGGCGCGTAGCCGGGATGCGCGCGTCGGGCCGCGTTTCGAAAAGGGTGGAATGCCGTTCGCTGACGGCACGGATGAAAGGATTTGTTGGATGGCCAATGAGAAAACGGCCGGCGAACCGCGGGTGGGCGGGCGTCTCGACGCGATAGCGCCGTGGGCGATCGCCATCGGCGCGATCCTGGCGACGATCGGCTTCGTGGTGAACTTCACCGTGGCCCCGCTCGTCAACGGCGCCACGGTCAGCGAGCCTGCGCTGATCGGCGGCACGCTGGTGGGCAACAAGCTTCTGCTTTCGCAGAAGATCTTCTACTGGCATATGCCGGTGGCCATGGTCAGCTTCACCGCGCTCGTGTTCACCGCCTACTACAGCATTCGCTTCCTGATGACCAAGCGCTATTGCTACGACGTGCGCGCCCGCCTCGCCACCGAGGTGTCGCTGATCTTCGTGCTGTGCACCATGGTCACGGGCGAGATGTGGACCCGCTTCGAGTGGGGCGTGTGGTGGACGTGGGAGCCGCGCCTGACCACGTACTTCATTCTGATGCTCATGATCTTCGGCTACTTCATCCTGCGCAACGCCGTCGAAGACACCGAGCGCCGCGCCGTGTATTCGAGCGTATTCGGCATCCTGATCTTCATCGACGTGCCGATCTGCTTCTTGATCACGCGCCTGATTCCCTCGAGCGTGCATCCGGTTATCTTCCGCACCGATTCGGGCCTTTCTCCCGAAATGCTCTTGCCGCTTCTATTGTCGCTGTTCGGCTTCATGCTGATCGCGTTCGGCCTGTACCGCCTGCGTCTGCGCACGCAGCTCATGGAAGACACGCTCGCCCGTATCCAGGATAAATTGGAGGATTAACCATGGATCCCGTTTTGGCTGAAATCTATTCCACCGTGCTCGACGCGGCCCCCTTCGTGATCGCCGGCTATGCGCTGCTGTTCCTGGTGCTGTGCGGCTACGTCGTTTTCATCACGACGAAGCTCAAGCGCACCGAGAAGAAGCTCGCCGCGCTCGAAGAGCATGTGGACGAACTGAAATAGCGCCGTTTCACGCATACGACGCCTTTGACGAAGGCCGCCTTTCGCCGGGCGGCCTTCGTCGTTTCGTGATAACCGGACGAAAACTCGCCGTGCGCGGCGGCGGGGGTTGCGGCCTGATAGTAGAATACTGAGCGTTATTCGTTCGAATCATCGTTCGCGCCGCTCGTCGTACGCCGCGAAGGTCCCGCACGGGGCCGTGCGGCCGCCGCTTTCCGGGCCGCATCGTGCGAAGGCGCGCCGACAGACAGGAGTTTGTGCATGAAGGCCTTGATTCCCGCCGCGGGCATGGGCACCCGTTTCCTTCCGGCCACGAAGGCCCAGCCGAAAGAGATGCTGCTGGTCGTCGACCGTCCCGCCATCCAGTACGTGGTGGAAGAGGGCCTGGCGTCGGGCGCCGACGAGGTGGTCATCATCAACAGCCGCGACAAGAAGTCGATCGAGAAGCACTTCACGCCCGACCCCGAGCTCGAGGCCACGCTGCGCGCCAAGGGCAAAGACGCCTTCGCCGACGCCGTGAAGCACGCGGGCGAGCTCAACGTGTCCTACGTCTATCAGGACGAGCCGCTGGGCCTGGGCCATGCGATCCACTGCGCGGCCGATGCCTGCGAAGGCGAGCCGTTCTTCGTGCTGCTGGGCGATGTCCTGGTGCCCGATAACGCCATCTGCCCCAAGATGCTCGAGATCTCCAAGGCCCACGGCGGCGCCTCTGTGATCGCCGTGCTGCCCGTGCCCGACGAGCAGGTGAGCCGCTTCGGCATCATCGCCGGCTCCGAGGTGGAAGAAGGCGTGTGGAAGGTCGACGGCCTGGTCGAAAAGCCCAAGCTCGAAGATGCTCCGTCCAATCTGTCCGTGTTCGGCCGCTACCTGCTGAGCCCCCGCGTCATGGAGCTTCTGGCCGACGTGCAGCCTGGCGTGGGCGGCGAAATCCAGCTCACCGACGCGCTCGATGCGGTGCTGCGCGAGGAAGAGATGTACGCGCTCGTCATTTCCGAGGAAGACGGCTTCGACACGGGCACCGTGGAAAGCTGGCTGGCCGCTAATAACGCGCTCTATGCGCGCAAGCAGGCCGCCCAGGCGTAAGAAGAAGTTCGCAGAGCGCATCCGGCAAAGACGGAAGAAGGGAAGAACGTGGCTTTCAATGCATTTTCGGGAGCGGCAGGACAGGATTTCTCCGACCTGCTGAGAAGCACGCCGCAGCAGGCGCGTCCGCGAGGCGTCGCGGCGGCCGCAGCGGCCGGCTTTTCCGCCGAAGAGCTCGAGAACGTGACAGGGCCCGAGCGCCGCTGGTCTTGGGTCGAAATAGACCTGTCTGCGATCAGGCATAACGTGCAGATCGCCAAGCGCCGCCTTTCTCCGGGATGCCGCCTGATGGCCGTGGTCAAGGCCAACGCCTACGGCCACGGCGCGGTGCAGGTGGCGCGCACGGCCCTTTCCGCCGGCGCCGTCCAGCTTGCGGTGGCCACGGTGAACGAGGGCATCCAGCTGCGCCGCGCGGGCATCGACGCGCCGATCCTGGTGCTCTCCGAGCCGCCCGCCTCGTCGATCCCGCTGCTTTTGCATCACGACCTCATGCCGTCGGTCTATACCACCGAGTTCGCGATCGCCTACGGCGAGCTGGCCGACCGCGCCGGCGTGCGCGCCCCGTATCATTTGGCGGTGAACACGGGCATGAACCGCATCGGCGTGCGCTTCGACGAGGTGCTCGAATTCATTCACAGCATCTCGTTCCACCGCGCTCTCGAGCAGGTGGGCACGTTCACCCATTTCGCCACGGCCGACTGCGCCGAAACGCTCGATTTCAACATGCAGCTGCGCCGCTTCAAGGAAACGGTGGCCGCCATGCGCTCCGCGGGCATCGATCCCGGCCTGGTGCATTGCGCCAATTCGGCCGCCATTCTGCGCTATCCCGAAACCCATATGGACATGGCGCGTCTGGGCATTTCCATGTACGGCTTCCATCCGTGTCCCGAAACGCGCGGTTATTTCGACCTGCGCCCCGCCATGAGCGTGCACGCGCGCATCACAGCGGTCAACACGCCGCCCATGAGCGAAGGCGTGAGCTACGGCATGAACTATCGCAGCACGGGCAGCGTGAAGATCTGCGCCATTCCCGTGGGCTACGCCGACGGCTATCCGCGCGCGCTTTCCAGCCGCACGTCGGTGATCTATGCGGGCCATCTGTGCCGCCAGGTGGGCAACATCTGCATGGACCAGTGCATGTTCGAAGTCGACTTGCGCAGCCACGGCACGCACCGCAGGCTCGACCCGCACGTGGGCGACGAAGTGCTGCTGGTGGGCTCGCAGAACGGCGCCGCCGTGTCGATCGAAGACCTGTGCGACGTGGTGGGAACCATTCCCCACGAGCTGTGCTGCGCTTTGTCCCTGCGAATGCCGAAGGTGTATCTGCGATGAGCGTGATCAACGAACATTTCGCCACGATCGTCCCGCACGAGGGCGAATCGGCCGAGCTGCTGCTGGCAGATATTGCCGAACAGGCGGCGGCGTGCCGCAAGTGCGAGCTGTGCGAGGGCCGCATCAACGTGGTGCCCGGCTTCGGCAATCCCGAGGCGCGCGTCATGCTGATCGGCGAAGCTCCCGGCAAAAACGAAGACAAGCAGGGCCTTCCGTTCGTGGGGGCCGCTGGCAAATACCTCACCGAGCTTCTGGGCTACGCGGGCCTGACGCGCGAGGACGTGTTCATCGCGAACGTGCTCAAGTGCCGCCCGCCTTCGAACCGCAACCCGCGCCCCGACGAAATAGAGCTGTGCACGCCGTTTCTGCGCGACCAGGTGCGCGCTATCGGGCCCGAGTACCTGGTCACCATGGGAAACTTCGCCACGAAGTTCATCCTGAAAACCGAGTGCGGCATCACCGGCCTGCACGGAAAGCCCGTCATGGCGGGCCGTTTCACCGTGTATCCGGTGTTTCACCCGGCGGCCGCGATCTATGACCGCAGCAAGCGCGACGCGCTCCAGGCCGATTTCGAGGCGTTGGGCGAGCGTCTGAAGACTCCGCGTTCCAATGCGCGATAATCGCAGTTCAAGCATGTAATTCGACGCACGATTCGCTTTGGCGGGCCGTGCGTTTTTCGTCGTGAAAACAAATTAGGCAATAAAATAATTTGATAATCAAATTAAAACGGGTATACTTTCGCCTCGCTGTCCTTGCGAGAAAGGAACCCGTTATGAAAATCGCCCTCGTCACCGACTCGACGTGCGACTGGCCCTTCGCCGACTACGCCGAGCGCGACGTATCCATGGTCCCGCTGAGCATCGGCTTCGGCGAAAAATCGCTGCTCGACCAGATCGAATTGTCGTCCGACGGCTTCTGCGACCTGCTCGAAAGCGCGACGACCGACCTGCCCACCACCTCCCAGCCTTCGCCCGGCGCGTTTTCCGCTCTGTTCGACGAGCTGGCCGAGCGCGGCTACGACGCGGCGCTGTGCATGCATATCGGCTCGAAGCTTTCGGGCACGGTGCAGTCGGCCTCGATCGCGGCCGCCCAGGCTTCGATCGACGTGCGCGTGATCGACACGCAGCTGGCGGCTTCGGCGCTGGGCCTCGCGGTCGACCAGGCATGCCGCCTGCGCGATGCCGGCGTCGACGATATCGACGAGCTGGAGCGCCGCGTTTCGCAAGCGTGCGCGAACACCAAGATCTTGCTGATCCCCGAAACGCTGGACTCGCTCGTGCGCGGCGGAAGGCTTCCGAAGGAAACGGCCGACAAGATGGGCATGCTCAATGTGCGCGCCCTGTTGACGATCGACGAAACCGGAAGCGTGGTATTCTTCGACAAGGCCCGAGGCGCGAAGGGCGCCGTCGCGCGCTGCATCGAAGTGCTCGAAGAAACCGCGGCCCAGCACGGCCCGCTCGACGTGCGCTACACCCATGTGCGCAACGCCGCTGCGGCCGAGAAGCTGGCGGCCGCCATCGAGGCGTCGAACGCCGAGGTCGCAAGCGTGCACGCCGATATCTGCGGCGCCACGATCGCGACCCATCTGGGCCTGGGGGCATGGGGCGTCGCCATGGCGCCGCGTGCAGTATAGGCATCGAAAGGGGGATTTCTATGACGGAGGCAGCGCAGCGTCGCCGCCATGTGAACGATCTGTTGGTGGAGACGTTCAACAGCATTTTGCGCGTCGAGGAAAACGTCGTGCGCAACCGTCTGACCGAGGGGCTCACCATTTCCGAAGTGCATACGATCCATGCGATCGGCCTTCACGGGTCAAGTCCGATGAACGTCATCGCGGCGCGGCTCGATGTGACGCTTGCCACGTGCACTACCGCGGTGGGAAAGCTCGTGGCCAAAGGCTTCGCCGAGCGCTCGCGCAGCGACGCGGACCGACGCCAGGTGCTCGTGTCGTTGACCAAAGAGGGAAGGCAGGCCTACCGCGTGCACGAACTCTTCCATAAAGAAATGGTCGATGCGGCGTTCGCCGATCTGACCGAAGAGGAAGAGGCCGTGCTCGTCAGGGCACTGACCAAGGTCAAGGACTTTTTCGAGGAGCCTGGCGAGTAACGATGAATCGATGCGGGGTTCGCCCCGCATCTTTTCGGCATAAAAAAGCTAAGACTGTCAAACAATCAGAAAGGCGTATTAAAAATGGAGACCATCGAAATCGTGAAATCCGTCCTGCAGGACAACCTGGACATCGACCCCGCCGATGTGAGCGCCGATTCTACCTTCGAGACCCTCGGCGTGGATTCGCTCGACATGGTCGAGCTGGTGTGCGACCTGGAGGACCGCTGCGACATCGAGTTCGGCGAGCCCGACGGCCTGACCACGGTGGGCAGCCTGGTCGACTACATCGAGTCGCTGCGTTAGGAACGCGCATGGAAACGCGTGTGACCGAGCTATTCGGGATCGAACATCCGGTGATCCAGGGCGGCATGGCGTGGGTGGCCGACGGCACGCTCGCGGGCGCGGTGTCGGCCGCGGGCGGCCTGGGCATCGTGGCATGCGGCGCGGCGCCGCTTTCCTGGATCGAGGATCAGATTCTGATCGCCCGCTCTCTGGCGCCGGGCGCGCCTGTGGGCGCCAACGTCATGATGATGAACCCCGACGTCGAACGCGTCGCCGACCTTCTGGCGCGCCTGCGCGTCGACGCGATCACGACGGGCGCGGGAAGCCCGTCGCGGTTCATCGAGCGCTGGAAAGAGGCGGGCGCGAAGGTGGTGCCGGTGGTGGCGCAAACGGCCCAGGCGGCCCGCATGGAGCGCCTGGGCGCCGATGCGGTGGTGGCCGAAGGCTGCGAGGCCGGCGGCCATATCGGCGAGACCGCCACGATGGCGCTCGTGCCGCAGATCCGCGACGCGGTGGGCATCCCGGTGATCGCGGCGGGCGGCATCGCCGACGCCCGCACGGCTGCGGCCGCACGCGTTCTGGGCGCCGAAGGCGTCCAGGCGGGCACGAGGTTTCTCACGGTGGAGGAATGCCGCGTGTCCGAAACCTATAAGGAAAAGGTGCTGCGCGCCAAAGATTCCGACACCATCGTGACCGGGCGCGTGACGGGACACCCCGTGCGCGGTCTGAAAAACCCCTGGTCGCGTTCGATGAAGACGCTCGAGCGCACCGTGGACGATATCGCGGCGCTCGAGGGAATGTATGCAGGGTCGCTGCGCCGCGCCGTCGAAGGCGACGCCGAGGGCGGCTCGTTCATGGCAGGTCAGGCGGCAGGCATGGTGAAGACGCGCGGCAGCGCGGCTGATGCGGTGCGTGAGCTTTCCGCAGGCTTCGCGGCAGGCGATGCGAGCGCGCGTGCGGCTGCGGCGCTGATCGGCGATTCGTGCGAAGGAGACGAGGCTCGTGGGTAAACTCGCCATCCTGTGCAGCGGCCAGGGTTCTCAGAAACCCGGCATGGGCGCGGCGTTTTCGGGCCGTCCCGAATTCGACGAGGTGTTCGAGGCGGCTTCTGATATGTGCGGGTTCGACGTGCGTGCGGCCTGCTCCGACGAAGCGGCCTTGGCCGATGCGCTGAAGGTGCAGCCGGCCTTGTGCGCCGCCTCGATCGCGGCCGCCCGCGCGCTCGAGCTCGAAGGCGCATCGGCCCATGCCGTGGCGGGCTTTTCGCTCGGTCAGGTGGCCGCGCTCAACGTGGCGGGCATGCTGACGCTCGAAGACACGTTCGCCCTGTGTTCGGTCCGTGCGCACGCCATGGCCGAAGCCGCCGCTGCCGCCCCGGGCGCCATGTGCGCGCTCATGGGGGCGAGCGACGAATCGGTCGCCGCACTGATCGCGGACGTCGCACAGGGCGCGGTGCTCGTGGCCGCCAACTACAACGCTCCCGGCCAGATCGTGGTCTCGGGCGAGCGCGATGCGGTCGTCCGTGCGGCCGAGGCGTGGCACGGACCCGGCCGCCGGGCGAGCATGCTTGCCGTGGCAGGCGCTTTCCACAGCCCGCTCATGCAGGATGCCGCCGACGAGCTGGAGACATTCTTGCAGGGCGTGCGCTTCGCCGAGCCGCCCATCCCGCTGATCTGCAACGTAGACGCGCGCCCGCTTCGCGCCGCCGACGCGGCCGAGCACATGGTGCGTCAGGTCACGTCGCCCGTGCTGTTCGACCGCAGCGTCGCATGCCTGCAGGCTTCGGGCGTGGACGCCTACGCCGAATGCGGCAGCGGCGCGGTGCTGCGCGGCCTGGTGCGCAGGACGCATAAAGAGGCGGCCCGCTACGGGGTCGAATCGATGGAAGACGCCCGCGCGCTCGCATCGCAGCGCGCTGCGGCCTGTCAGTGAAAGGAATTCCGATGGCACAGACGCAAACCGTCCGCCGTCATGCCGTGGTGACGGGCGCCTCGCGCGGCATCGGCGCCGCCGTGGCGCGCAGCCTCGCGGCGGCCGGCATGGATGTGGCCGTGAACTACGCGAGCCCTTCCAGCGAACAGGCCGCCGAAGACCTGGCGCGCGAGCTGGAGCGCGCATACGGCGTGCAGGCGTATGCCGCCCGCGCCGACGTTTCGTCGTCCGAGCAGGCCGAGGCCTTGATCGCGGAGGCGGCCGAGCGCTTCGGCGGCGTGGACGTGCTGGTGAACAACGCGGGTATCACCAAAGACGGCCTGATGATGCGTATGAAAGAAGACGATTTCGACCGCGTGCTGGCCGTGAATCTCAAAGGCACGTACAACTGCTGCCGCGCGGCGGTGGGGCGCATGGCGAAGGCCCGCTTCGGCCGCATCGTCAACATGAGCAGCATCGTGGGCGTGCGTGGCAACGCGGGTCAGGCGAATTACGCCGCGTCGAAGGCGGGCATCATCGGTCTGACCCGTTCGCTGGCCATGGAGGTGGCCTCGCGCAATGTCACGGTGAACGCCGTGGCTCCCGGACTCGTGGAAACCGACATGACCGGCGCCATGAGCGATCGCGCGAAGGATGCGGCGCTCGAGCGCGTGGCGTCCAAGCGCATGGGAAGGCCCGAGGAAGTGGCCGCCGTGGCGGCGTTTCTCGCGAGCGAGCAGGCAAGTTACGTGACCGGCCAGGTCATCGGCGTGGATGGAGGAATGTCGCTATGACGGATACTCGAAAGCCCGACGGCACGCATCGCGTGGCCATCACCGGCACGGGCGCGCTTTCGCCCGCGGGCGTGGGCGTGGACGCTCTGATGGACGCGGTGAACGAGGGCCGCAGCTGCATCGCGCCGATCGCACGCTTCGGCACCGAGGGCTATCCCGCCACGCTGGCGGCCGAAATTCCCTCGTTCGACCCGGTTGCGTGCGGCCTGTCGAAAAAAGAGGCGCGCCGCTTCGCCCCGTTCGTCCAGTACGCCATCGTGGCCGCCGACGAGGCCATGGCCGAAAGCGGCCTGTCGATGGAGGACGAAGACCCGACGCGCGTGGCCTGCGTGTGGGGCAGCGGCATCGGCGGCCTGCTCGAGTTCGAATCGGCTTGCGCCGCTTTGCACGAGCGCGGCCCCAAGAAAGTCAGCCCTCTGTTCATTCCCACGATGATAGAGAACATGGCGGCCGGCAACCTGTCGATTCGCTATGGTATGAAGGGCGATTGCCTGAGCATCGTCACCGCATGCGCTACCGGCGCCCATTGCGTGGGCGAGGCTTATCGCCTGATCCGTCACGGCTACGCCGACGCGGCGTTGGCGGGCGGCAGCGAAGAGTCCATTTCGCCGGTATGCCTGGCGGGCTTCGGCAATCTGGGCGCGCTGTGCACCTCCGACGACCCGGCCGCGTCGGCCATGCCGTTCGATGCGAACCGCAGCGGTTTCGTGCCGGGCGAAGGCGCGGGCGCGCTCGTGCTGGAATCGTTCGAGCACGCCCTTGCGCGCGGCGCGCATATCATCGCCGAGGTGGCGGGCTTCGGCTCGACGGGCGACGCCTACCACATGACCGCGCCCGACCCGAGCGGCGAAGGGGCCGTGCGCGCGATGCGCGCGGCGCTCGCCGAAGGCGGCTTCGAGCCGTCCGACGTGGGGCATCTCAACGCCCACGGCACGTCCACGAAGGCCAACGACGCCATGGAGGCCGCGGCGCTCGCGGCGCTGGTCGGCGCCGACGCGCAGACGCCCGTGACTTCGGTGAAGGGAACGGTCGGCCACATGATGGGCGCGGCGGGCGCCATCGAGGCGATCGTGTGCGCCCTGTCGGCGGCGAACGGCACGGTGCCGCCCACCGCGGGTACGCGCGAGGTCGATCCCGCCTGCCCGGTGAACGTGGTGACGGGTTCGCTTCTGCGCACGGGGCCGCAGGCCGTGGCGCTCAGCAATTCGCTCGGCTTCGGCGGACACAACGCTTCGCTCGCCATCGCGCCGTTCGAAGGCTAGCCTGCATATTCCGCCGCCGCCCGGTGCGCGGCGGCGGGCGCGGGCCGCGAGCGTCCGACAGACGGCGTTTCCCTTGCGGCGTCTGCCGGACGCTCGCGTTCGCTTTCCCCCGATATCGCCGCGCGCGCCCGCGCGGCCGGGGCGCATTGCCGCCGAGGTTCGGCCCGCGCGCCCCGATAGCATCCTCGACCAAGGAAGAAGGTCTTTCATGGAACTGACGTATCCCGCCGGCCGCGATGCGGTGCTGGCCATCCTGCCTCATCGCGACCCCTTCGTCTGGGTGAGCCGCATCCTGTCGTGCGAGCCGGGCGTCCGTATCGAGGCCGAATTCGACGTCGATCCCGACCTGCCGCTGTTCGCGGGTCATTTCCCCGAGCATCCGGTGCTGCCGGGCGTCATCGTGATGGAGGCGCTTGCCCAGGCGGCTTCGTGCTGCGTGCTGCTGGCGGGCGACGACTGCGGCAAGGTGGGCTTTCTGACGGGCATCGATAAGGCGAAGTTCCGCTGCCAGGTGCGCCCGGGCGACACGCTGCGCCTGGAGGCGCGCATCGTGAAGTCGTCGTCGCGCATGTGCGTCGCCGAGGTGGAGGCGCTCGTCGACGGCCGGCTTGCCGCGTCGGCCGTCCAGAAATACGTCTTGGCCTAAGGAGTTTCGATGCGTCGGAAAAAGCCCGATTACATAGTGATGCCGGACGCCCGGGCCGCAGCGGGCGAGAGTCTGTTCGACCTGGCGCGCAAGGGGTTCTCGTGCGCGCTGGTGGTCGACGGCCGCCATGCCTTCGACGAAGTGCCCGCGGCGGTCAGGTCGGTGGGCCTGCGCACGGCGGTCGCTTACACGCAGGACATGGCCGCAAGCCCGCGCCTGTCGCTTGCCGAGCAGTGCGTGAGCATCGGCGAGCGGGCCGACGGCGGTTCGTTCGACGACGCCTACCTGGTGCTCGCCGCCGCCCAGTCGGCCGGCGCCGATCTTGTGCTGCTGGTGGATTCGCCGCTCGCCGCCGACGTCGATTTCGTGGGCATGGCGCGCGGCGAAGGCCTCGGCGTGTACGCGGTGGATGCCGACCGCGTGGTGGCGGGCGCGTTCGGCGGCATGACGCCCGCCTGGCGCTCGTGCGCGTGCGCCACCGGCCTGGTGCGCCCGGTCGACGAGCGGTCGTGGCGCCGCTGCCCGTCGTGCGGCGGCATCTTCGCCGCGCATGCGGTGTTCGCGGCGCAGGAAACGTGCCCGCGCTGCGGCCGCCATTTCCGCATGACCTCGCGCCAGCGCTTCGACCTGCTGTTCGACGCGGGAACGGTCGAGCCGATCGACGACATCGACGAAGGCGGCGACCCGCTGGCGTTTCCGGGCTATGCCGAAAAGCTCGCCTCCACGCGCCTGAAAACGCGCCTGTCCGAGGCGGTGTCGTGCGCGCGCGGCCGCATCGCCGGCATGCCCGCCGTGGCCTGCGTGATGGATTCGGCGTTTTTCATGGGCTCGATGGGCCGCGTGGTGGGCGAGCGCATCGCCCGCGCGGCCGACCGCGCCACCGACGAAGGCCTGCCGCTCGTGATCTTCTGCGCATCGGGCGGCGCGCGCATGCAGGAGGGCCTGGTGTCGCTCATGCAGATGGCGAAGGTGTCCTGCGCGATCCGCCGTCACGCCGATGCGGGACTGGCGTACCTGTCGGCGATCACCGACCCCACCACGGGCGGCGTGACCGCGTCGTTCGCCATGCAGGGCGACGTGGTGTTCGCCGAGCCGGGGGCGCTCGTGGGCTTCGCCGGCCGCCGTGTGATCCAAGACACCACGGGCGAAACGCTGCCCGACGAGTTCCAAACGGCCGAATTCGCCCTGGAGCACGGGCTGATCGACGCCGTAGTGGACCGCGCCTCGCTGCGCTGCACCGTGGCCGCGCTGTTGGCGCTGCTGGGCTCGGGCGCGAAAGGCGCGCCGTGCGCCGTGGCGGGCCCCGACGCGCTGGCCCGCGCGCTGCAGGATGCGCCTTCGGCCCACGAGCTGCGCGTCATGGAAGAGCGCGGCACGTCCGCGGTCCCTTCGGCGCAGGCGTGGGATGCGGCCCGCGCCTCGTTGCGCGCCCATCGCATCCTGGCGCCTGCTTCGCGCACGGCATCGCATGTCCGCGCCGCGTCGGACGCCTCCGCGAACTCGGCGTGGCGCAGCGTCCAGGCCGCGCGCGACACGCATCGCCCCACGGCGCTGCACTACCTGTCGTTCATGGTGGACGGATTCGTCGAACTGCACGGCGACCGTGCGTTTTCCGACGACGCGGCGGTGGTGACGGGCCTGGGATGGGTGTCGGGCCGCCCCGCCGTGATCATCGCGCAGGAAAAGGGCGCCACGCTCGACGAGCGCGTCCGCCGCAATTTCGGGTGCCCGCAGCCCGAGGGCTATCGCAAGAGCATGCGGGCCTTGCGCCTCGCGCAGCGCTTCGGCCTGCCCGCGGTGTGCCTGGTGGACACGCAGGGCGCGTTTTGCGGCAAAGAGGCCGAAGAGCGAGGCCAGGGCAACGCGATCGCCGAGAACCTGGCGTATCTGGCAGGTGTGCCCGTGCCCGTGGTGACGGTCATCGTGGGCGAGGGCGGCTCGGGCGGCGCGCTCGCGCTCGCGCTTTCTGACGCGGTGGCCATGCAGGAGCATGCGGTGTATTCGGTGCTGTCTCCCGAAGGTTTCGCGTCGATCCTGTGGAAAGACCGCTCGCGCGCGCCCGAGGCCGCGGCGGCCATGCGTATGAACGCCTACGAGATCTTCGAGATGGGCATCGTGGACACGGTGCTCGAGGAAGGCGAGGGCACGGCGAGCGAGAACCCGGTGCTCGCGGCCGACGCGGTGCGCCGCTATGTGGAACGCAAGCTCGACGAGCTGTGCGCCCTCGACCCCGCCGAGCTGGTGGCCCGCAGGCAGGCGCGCTTTGCCGGCTTCTAAGGGCCGCGTCGCGCCCGGCGGTTTTGCGCATATTGCGGCGGCGACGCGCATATCGCCCTATAATACGCAGGCCGAGCCGCAGGGTTCGGCCTGCGTAATCGATGAAACGACGCGCCGCGCGAGCGTGCGCGCGAGGGGAGCGATAGATGGCTGACAGCAACGCGACGCCGACGGAATCGGGCGGCCGTTACGATTTCGATCCCAAGGAATATCTGCAGCAGGGCGCCTGGCGCGACGTGCGTCTGGGCCTGCATCGCACTGAGGAGCTTCTGGAGCGCCTCGGCCGCCCGCAGGATTCGCTGAAGATCGTGCATGTGGCGGGAACGAATGGCAAGGGATCGACCTGCGCGTTCATCGCGTCCATCCTGCAGGAGGCGGGCTATAAGACGGGTCTGTTCACCTCGCCTTACATCCTGCGCTTCAACGAGCGCATCCAGATCGACCGCCGCGACATCTCTGACGAAGATCTGTTGGAAGTGGCGGCAGACGTGCGCGAGCAGGCGCTGGCCATGGACGAACAGCCCACCGCGTTCGAGCTGATCACGGCGGCGGCCCTGCTGCATTTCGCGCAGCAGGAATGCGACGCCGTGGTGCTCGAGGTGGGCCTGGGCGGCAGGCTCGATTCCACGAACGTGGTCACGCCCGAGGTCTGCGCCATCGCGCCTATCTCGCTCGACCATACCCATGTGCTGGGCGACACGGTGGAAAAGATCGCGTACGAGAAGGCGGGCATCATCAAGCCGGGCGTCCCGGTGGTGTCGAACCGCCAGCCCGCCGACGCGCGCCGCGTGATCGAGCAGGCCGCCGCCGCTGCGGGCGCGCCGCTGACCTATCCCGATTTCTCGGCGCTCGAATCGCACGTCGAAGGCTTGCACCAGGTGGTTTCCTACGGAGACACCCGCAACGTGGCGCTGCGCATGGCGGGCGTCTATCAGCCCGACAACGCCGCGGTGGCGGTGGAGGTGGCGAAGGCGTTGCGCACGCGCGGGTTCGCCATTTCCGACGACGCCATCGCGCGCGGCCTGGCCGCGGCGCACTGGCAGGGCCGCTTCGAGGTGGTCGACGACCGTCCGACCACGATCGTCGACGGCGGCCATAACGAGCAGGGCGCGGCCGCGCTGGCCTCGTCGCTGCGTGCGTATTTCCCCGAAGGCGGCGTGGTGTTCGCCATGAGCGTGCTGCGCGACAAGAACTACCGCGCCATGATCGAAGACGTGCTGCCGCTCGCGCGCGCCTTCTATTGCTTCGAGCCGCCCGACAACGAACGCGCCCTGGCGGCCGACGATCTGGTCGATGCCATTCGCGCCGCAGCCGCCGAGCGCGCGAACGATTTCTCCGCCTGCGTGGCGGCTCCGCAGGCCGTGGCCTGCTCCACGCCGCGCGAGGCGGTGCTCGCCGCCCGCGCCGCAGCGGGCGAAGACGGCGTGGCCTGCTGCTTCGGCTCGCTGTATTCCATCCAGGAAATCATGGCGGCGATCGAGGAGGACAAACGAGCCGCCTCCGCCGAGTAACGGCCGCGCAGGCTCTATGCAACGAAAAAGGCCGCTCGCGCACATGCGAGCGGCCTTCGTGCATACGGTGCAGGTTTTCGGGTTAGGCGCGGCCTTCCAAAACGGCGGCCACCTTTTCGGCATCGAGCTCGCCGATCGGGGTGACGGGCTCGGGCGCGCAGGAGAAATCGCCCAGCAGCTTCTCGTAGTGCGCCACGTCGCGCCACTGGCCCAGCTTGAAGCCCACGTTGTCCATGACGCCCACCAGGCGGAAGCCCATGGCCAGGTGCAGCTTGTCGCTTTTCTCGTTGGGCTCGGTCACCTTGCCGTGGGCGCTGCGCACGCCCTGCATTTCCAGCAGCTTGAGCAGGCGGTCGTACAGCGCGCGACCCAGGCCGCGGCCGCGGCAGGTGTTGGAGAGATACACCGAAAGCTCGACGGCCCAGGCATAGGCTTCGCGCGTGAACAGGCGGCTTGCGTAGGCGTAGCCCACGGGCACGCCGTCTTCCTCGCACACGATGTAGGGATACAGGCAGACGCGCTCTTCGATGCGCTTGCGGAATTCCTCGACGTCGGGACAGGTGCACTCGAACGTGATCGACGTGTCCACGTACGGCGCATAGATCGCCTGCAAAGCCTCGGCGTCGTCGGTGGTGGCAAGACGATACGTGTACACGGGTTCGTTCATAGTGCTCCTTTCGAAAGCCTCTGCCTGCGCGCGATTGGGAAAACACGAAACACGCCTCGATGTTCGAGGCGGCCGGTCGGTTGGGCGTGCAGGTGGAAATACAGTTGAAGTGCTTGATGGTGCAGCGCATTTTACACCCAAAACCCGCACGGCGGCGTGGGGAAATGTCTTTTTCGAACGAAGCGCTGCCATGTTTACGCGCGCCTGGGCCGACGTCAGATCGGGCGGGCTTCAGGCGCGTCCGCGCCGCTTCGTTCCGAGGAAGGCGGAAAGCGTGCGCCGCAGGTCGGGCTCGACGGTGAACACAAAGGCGTGCTCCTTGCGTGTTTTTCGCAAAAACCCCAGTTCGGAAAGGCCGAGCAGGTCGCCGCGCGCAGTGGCGTAAGCGATGTTGTTCATGGCGCGATGCGTTTCTATTTTGAAGACGGCCTCGGGGTTGTCGAGCGCTTGCTGCAGCACCATGCGTTGCCGGTGATTGATGTCGAAGACGCCTTGCAGGTCGTGCGAAAGACGCGTATCGCGCCGGACGACGCGATCGAATTCGGCCTCCATCTCATGAATCTTGATAACGGCGAGCTTCGTATACACGTCGACATACGTAGTGAAGTCGACTTCGCCGTCGACCAGGGTTTCGGAATCCTTCGGCTCGGCCGATACGAGCGGCGGCCGATAGAGTCCTCCCATCCAGTCGCGCTGGGCTTTCATGACGGGCACGTGCGTCAGCACGGGAAGGTCTGCCTTCAAATAGAGTAGCTTCATCGCGATCGCCGCCGCCGCTCCGTTCCATGCGGGAAGCGGGAGATGGCTCATGAAGATGTGCCTGATGCCTTGCGCGAGCAGCAACGGATGCTCTTCGCGGTCGATCCGCCTGCCTTCGATGATGTTCGCGACGATTTCAAGCGATTCTTCGCTGCCTCGTTTCGCTTTCTGCCAGACGAAGGGGGTTTCGGGAATCGATGCGGTGGTCTGCGTGCCCATGTTCCATGACAGCTGCTCGTAGAGTTCGGACAGCAGTTCGGGCGTGCAATGCTCGTGCGCTTTCTCGGGAAGGCTTCGTTGGATGCGCCGCACGTTGGCGAGCAGCTGTTCTTCGGGGCTTTCGGGCTCGCGTTCTTCCAGGATCAGCTCGCGTGCGCGCTCGTGTCCGATAGACATGCCGTCGCCCCGAATCGATTCGATGGCGTCGTCGATGCTGCTTTCGAGCAGGAAATACGTTGCGTTTTTCGACGACATGGCAAGGTCGAGCACCGATCCCGTCTTGCACGAGCGGTCTATTTCGGCGAGGTTTTCTGCAATCGATTTCGTGGGAACGTACCATCCCTTCTTTCCCCGTCCGTCGGTCACGGGAATGGTGACGGCCATGGTTTTTCGAAGCGTGGAAAGCAGGGTCCAAGCTTGCGATTCGGTCACCCCGTCGGGCAGGGGAAGCGTTCGGAATTCCGAATACAGCAGGGGCCGTTGGCCTGCGATGCGCCGTATTTCCGAAAACGATTCGTCGGCGAGAATGGCGACGAATCGGGCGAAAAGGTCGTCCGACATGCCTTCCATCGGGTCCTCCTGTCCCGTCGAGCGAACTATCGAAAAACGATAGTTCGCTCAAATTTGCTCCCATACGAAGAAGAAAAAGCGCCTTGTAGCGATATTCGTCTATTCTACCTGGTATTTCTCTGAATCGCTCCAAGTGTAATCTTCGAATGCCAACTATCGATTAATGCGATATTGACAGTTTTCGCGAAACGCTTCGACAATGGTGCCGTCGGCGCGTTTCGCCGACGCTCATGAAGGAGGGTAGTCACTATGGAGAATACGCAGGGATTGAGCCGCAGGGGATTTTTCGGCGCGGGCGCGGGCGGTTACGCCGCCGCCATCGAGGCGGCCGAAAACGGCGCGAGCGTCGTGGTGCTCGAAAAGGCCGAAAAGATCGGCGGCGATTCTGCGCTGTGCGATGGCATCCTGGGCGGATGGGGCACGCGCCTTCAGAAGGATGCGGGCATCGAGCTTACGGCCGACGAAGTGTTCGAGTGGTTCACGGCGAATCCCGAATGGTACGGCGCGTTCGATATGGATGTCGCCCGCCTGAATGCCGACAAGTGCGGCGAGACGATCGACTGGCTCCAGGATATCGGCGTCGAATTCGAGCCTGAGGTGGGTCCTCGTTTCGGCTACACGGAGCTTCCCGCCATTCATCAGGTTATCGGCAAGGGCGCGGCCATGATGGACGTGCTCGCCAAGACCGCCGAGGCGGCCGGCGTGACCACGTATACCGGAGCTCCCGCGATCGGCCTCGAGGCCGACGAGACGGGCCGCATCATCGGCGTGCGCGCCGAAAAGGGCGGCGACGCCTTCAACGTGAAGGCGAAAAAAGGCGTCGTCATTGCTTCGGGCGGCTTCGCAGGCAGCAGCGAAGTGCTGACCGCGTTCAATTCCGAAAGCGCGGGGCTGATGGCTCGATCCGATCCCAACATGACGGGCGACGGCCTGTTGATGGCCATGGAGCATGGCGCCCATATCTGCAAGGCCGACCGTCTTCCGCTGGTCAGCTCGCTTGCGGGCTTGGAAACGAAATCCCCGGTCAATCTGAACTACGCGTTCCGTCTGCATGAGATTTGGCTCGACGCCGACGGCAAGCGCTTCTTCGACGAATCCACTCCGTTCGAAAGCCCGCTCGGCCATAACGCCATTTTGCGCAAGCAGAACGCGCAGGGCGGCGCTCAGCCGGTGGCGTTCGTAGGAACGACTCCCGAGCTTTCGGCCCTTTCCGAGAAGATGCCCATACAGTGGCCGACGGCGAACACCGTCGAGGAGGCGGCGGAGCTTGCCGGCCTCGATCCCGTCGCGGTGAAGGCGACCGTCGACGCGTATAACGCCGCATGCGCTGCGGGCCGCGATGACGAGTGCGGCCGCCCGGCCGAATTCCTCGTGCCTCTCGAGGCGCCGTTCTACGTGGCTCCGATCACGTCTATGACCACGTTGAGCTTGGGCGGTTTGAAGATCGACGTCGATGCGCGCGTCCAGCGTATGAAGAGTCCTGCCGATAAGGGCGCGGTGCACCAGCCGATCGCCGGTCTTTATGCGGCGGGCGAAACCTGCGAATGGAACTGCGCGGCGGGCTGGACGGTTCTCACCGCCATGACCACGGGCCGCATCGCGGGCCGCAACGCGGCATCCGAGCAGGCGAGCGAATAAAGCTTTTCGCCGCGCGGCACGATGTGCGCGGCGGAGCGCGTCTTGGGATTTCGGTTTTACAGGGCGCGCTGAACGCAGCATGCGGGCCCGGCACGATGCGGCCTGATAGTGCGGAACGAAAAAAAACAGCCGACGGCCCCTCCCGTCGGCTGTTTTCGTATTCGAAAATGAAAAAGCCCTTGTCAGGGCATGAAGAAGCCTCGCCCCCGGCCTAAGGATGAACCCACCTAGACAAGGTGGGTGCTCGCAACGCGTTGCAAAGCTTTCGTGTCAACGGACGCGAATCCCTGTATTCACGCGCAATCTAGAGCTCCCTAAAGTAATGCATCGGTCCATCGCAAAATGACGGCTTCGGAAGCAAGGCTTGATTGGAGTATATACGACGCGCCCGCGAAAGATACCCCTTGACATGAAAAGCCGATTGCGAGTTTTCGGCCGCCGTTCGCGTCCGCCCGCTGCGCCGCCCGCCCGCGTCTTTCCCCGAACGAAGCGTCGTTATGCGAAGGGGGTCGGTCGAAGAAGCCGCGCCGCCTGCGCTCTTTCGCGCACGAATCGCTGCCTGCGTTTCGTGACGGCGAAGTGTTCTTGCGCCGTTCGCGGCACGGTGCCGGGAAGCCGCCGCCCGCCCGTGCCGCCCGCCGCTTTTCCGCCTGTATACAAAGCGGTGTCATTCCCGGGCGCGTTTCGGCCCTGCGCTACAATGTGCCGTGCAAAGCCGCGTATCGGGGAAGGGGATGCTCATGGCACGTGCGAAGAGCTTCGTGCAGATCGTTCGCGACGGCTTGGAAGACACCACGTCGGCCGCTCGCCTGCGCGAAATCACGAGAGTCTTGCGGCGTACCGAGGTGTCGCGCGGCCTGACTCCCGAAAAGCTGGTCACGCTGCTCGAAGAGCTGGGGCCCACGTTCATCAAGCTGGGCCAGATTCTCTCGTCGCGCTCCGACATGCTTCCCCAGGAATACTGCAACGCACTGCAGACGCTGCGCAGCTCCACTACGCCCGAGCCTTTCGAGCACGTGGTGGAACGCCTGAAGGCGCTCTACGGCGACGACTGCATGAGCGTGTTCTCCGATTTCGACGAAGAGCCGCTCGGCTCGGCCTCGATCGCTCAGGTATACAAGGCTCATCTGGCCGAAGACGGCACGGCGGTGGCGGTCAAGGTCAGGCGCGACCACGTTAAAGAAGACATGCAGCGCGATATCCAGCTCATGCGCCGCGCCGCCGACCTGCTCAACCTGACCGGCTCCACGGTGCTCGCCGGCGTCGATATCGTCACCGTGATCGACGAATTCGACCGCACGGTGCGCGAGGAAATCGACTTCACGGTGGAACGCGACAACCTGCTGCGTTTCGCCCGCGGCGTGCGCGGCGAAAAGGGAGTGTCGTCGCCTGCGGTCTATCCCGGCTATTCCGACGAAACGGTGCTCGTCATGGAGTTCGTCGAGGGCATCTCGCTCGAGCGCGTGGACGAGCTGAAAGAGGCCGGCTACAATCTGCGCGACATCGGCGACCGTCTGGCCAATTCCTATATGCATCAGATGGTCGACACCGGGTTCTTCCATGCCGACCCCCATGCCGCCAACGTGATCGTGCGTCCGGCGCTTACCGAGGAAGAGCGCGCCGATGGCAAGAAAGACCGCGGCGAAGTGGTGTGGATCGATTGCGGCATGATGGGCGAGCTATCCCCGCACGAGCGCGGCCTGTTCTTCGACATGATGAAGGCCATGGTGTTCAAGGACGGTCATGCCCTGACCGACTTGTTCATCGAATGGGGCAGGGTGAGCGACGCCCCCGGCAAGAAGCTCGATTACGGCAGACTTTTGCAGGAGCTCACCACGCTGGTGAACCGCTACGCCGCCGAAGACGCCTATTCCATGGATATCGCGGCCCTGCTCAACGACATCATGTCGATTCTGGACACCGCCAATGTGATCATGCCGCGCAGCTTCGTCATGCTGGTGCGCGGCCTGGCGTCGCTGCAGGGAACGCTTCTGTCGCTCACGCCCGAAATCAGCATCCTCAAGGTGGTCGAAACCTATATCAAGCAGCGCGGAACGAAGCGCTTCGACCCCGTCAAGGAGGTGGAGACGCGCACCATGGCGGCGGTGGCCGCGGCCGACAAGGCGGTCGAGATTCCGGGTCGCATTGTCAACGTGCTCGATATGGCCGAGAAGGGGCGCCTCAAGCTGGGGTTCGATCTGGCCGAGGCCAACCAGCCCATGGAAAAGCTCGGGCATATCGTGGACCGGCTCAGCCTTGCGATCATCACGGCGGGCCTGTTCATCGGCTCGTCCATGATCTATTCCACGGACATGCAGCCGCAGCTGTTCGGCGTGCCGATCGTAGGGTTTTTGGGATACTTCGGCGCGGCGGTGCTCAGCCTGTACATCATCCACAAGATCAGGAAGGGCTGTTAGCGGCCCGATCCGCGTTCGGGCGCGCTTCTCGCAATCGAACAGGTGTTCTTATATAATAGAGAAAAAAAGAGAAGCGGCGTCGTGCAGGCGCCGCTTCTCAGGCTTGCAACGCAGGAAGAGAACGCAACGTATGGACACCCTTTTCACCGAAATGGAGAATGCGGCGAAGCTCGCCGCCGCGCCGCTCGCCGTGCGCATGCGCCCACGCACGCTCGACGAGCTTGCCGGACAGCAGCACGCGGTGGGCCCCGGCAGCTGGCTGTTCGCAGCGATTAAGTCGGACGCCTTGTCGTCGGCCATTCTGTTCGGCCCTGCGGGCACGGGCAAGACGAGCATCGCGCACATCGTGGCCGAAAGCACGCGCGCGGCCTTCGTGGAGGTGTCGGCCATCGGCGGCACCGTGTCCGACCTGCGCCGCGAAATAGCGGCTGCCGAAAAGCGCCTGATGGTCAACGGCATGCGCACGATCTTGTTCGTCGACGAAATCCATCGCTTCAACCGCAGCCAGCAAGACGCGCTGCTCCATGCCGTGGAAGACCGCACGGTCATCCTGATCGGCGCTACCACCGAAAACCCCTATTTCGAAGTGAACTCCGCGCTCATCTCGCGCTCACGCGTGATCGAGCTGCGCTCGCTTTCCGACGCCGATATCGCACGCATCGTTCAGCGCGCGCTGGCCGACGAACGCGGCCTGAAAGGCGAGTTCTCGCTCGATCCCGACGCGCTCGATTCGATCGTGAACCTCGCGGGCGGCGATGCGCGCAACGCGCTTACCACGCTGGAGTTGTCGGCGGGCTTGGCGCGCGAACAGGCGTCGGGGCAGGGCGGGCAGGCGCAGCCGCCGTTTCCGATCACGGCCGACATGGTGTCGCTGGCAACGCCGCACCGCTCGCTGCCTTACGACAAGAATAAAGACATGCACTACGACGTGATCAGCGCGTTCATCAAATCCATGCGCGGCAGCGATCCCGATGCGGCGCTGTATTGGCTCGCGCGCATGATCGAAGGCGGCGAAGACCCGAAGTTCATCGCGCGGCGCATCTTCATCCTGGCAAGCGAAGACATCGGCAACGCCGATCCCCAGGCGCTGCTGATCGCCGAGGCGGCGTTTCGCGCGGTGGAGGTGATCGGCCTGCCCGAATGCCGCATCAATCTGGCGCAGGCGGTCACCTACATGGCGCTCGCGCCGAAAAGCAACGCGGCCGAGGCCGGCATCGACGCCGCTTTGGCGGAGGTGCGCCGCGGCCCGCGCCGCGACGTTCCCAGCTATCTGCGCGACAGGCACCGTCCCGGCTCCGAAGAGTACGGGCAGTACCGCTATCCGCACGATTATCCCGGCCACTGGGTGGACCAGCGCTATCTGCCCGAAGGCCTGGAGCGGGGCTGCTTCTATCATCCCAGCGAAAACGGTTGGGAACACTATCGTGTAGAAGCGGTCCGCCGCGATCGGGCCCGTCGCGATCAGTGATACACTTCAGGTTCGGAAAGCCCCGATATTTCAAGGGAGATGGATTATGGATACGTCAATCATTTCCGAGGTCGTGCTTCCGCTCGTGTTCGTCGGCGTGGGAGCTGCTCTGATCTGGTTTCTGGTAGAGGCCGTCAAGTTCTTGCGCCGCACCCGCACCACGGTGGAAACCATGGAGGCGCAGATCACCCCGATCCTCAAAGACGTGCAGGAAATCACCCAGAGCGTCAAGCCCGCCGCCGATAAGGTCGATCCGCTGGTCGAGCGCGTTTCTCTGGCCGTGGATGCCGCCAATCTCGAAATCATGCGTCTTGACGGCATTCTTGAAAACGTCGATAAGATCGCCGAAACCACGGCAAGCGCCGCCAGCGCGGTGGACACCGTGGCCAACACGCCGCTGAAGCTGGTCGAAACCGCCACCGAGAAGCTGCGTGATGCCTTCTCCGCCCGCAAGGCCTCCGAAGAATCCGCATCGCTTGCGGCTTCCGCCGAAGCCTCCAAGGCGTCGTCTATTTCCGCCGGCGCTCAGCAGGCCGCGGCCCCTGCCGCAGAGCCCGCCGCTCCCGCGGCCAAGCATGCGGCTCCTGAAGCTCCTGAGGCCCCTGCCGCCAAGCATGCCGCTCCCGCCGCCCCCGCGGCGCAGGACAATTCCGGCGAAAGCTATTTCACGTACGCTTCCAAGGAGGATTAATCCCTTGCAGGAGAATCGCGATTCCCAAGCGAACAACGCAGGCGCGCACCGTACCGACGATGCGCGCCGTCATTTTTACCAGGTGTGGATGATCGTCGGCGCCGCCGTGGTGCTCTATATCCTGGGTTTCGTGCTCGATGTGCTTGCCATGCCCGTGGCCATTCTGGCGTGGACGATGGTGATCGTTTTGTGCCTGCGCGGCCCGGTGGGCAAGCTCGAGGCCTTCGGCGTCCCTCGTGTCGTCGGAACGGCGATATCGTATGCGGGAACGGCCGTGGTTGCCGGCATCCTTCTGGGCGTCATGTTCTCGCCCGCATCGGGTATCGCCGAGCAGTTCTCGGACATGCTGGCCGGTCTTCCCGGCTATGTGCAGGGCGTGATCGACTGGGCGAACCGCCTGTATGAGCAGTATGCCGCCGTCCTGCAAAACGAATCGGTGCGCGACTGGCTCAATTCGGCCGCCGAGGCGCTCACGTCGTGGGCGTCGGCTACGGCGCGTCTTTCGGCTGACGGCGTGCTCGGCTTCGGAACGAGCGTGGTCAATTCGGCCATGGTGATCGGCTTCGCGCTGGTCGTCGCCTTCTGGATTCTCATGGAGCTCCCCGCGCTCGGCCGCGAGGCAAAGCGCTTCGTGCCCGAGCATCGCGCCCAAGAGGCCGAGATGCTGCACCTCACGTTCACGCGCGTGATGGGCGGCTATATCAAGGCCACGCTCATCCAATGCTTCCTGATCGGCTTGGTGTGCGGCGCGGGCTTCTGGGTCATCGGCATTCCTAACGCCGCGGCGCTCGGCCTGATCACGGGCGTCATGAACATCATTCCCGTGGTGGGCCCGTGGATCGGCGGCGCGGCCGCTGCGGTGGTCGGCCTGTTCGTGAGCCCCTGGGCGGCGGTGCTGGCGCTCGTGCTCACCATTTTCGTGCAACAGTTCGTCTACACCTTCATCTCGCCCAAGATCATGTCCGATTCGGTGGACGTGCACCCGGCGCTCGTCATCGTGGCCCTGTTCGTGGGCAGCGCGGTGGGCGGCGCCATGGCGGGCCTGATCGGCAGCGTGGTGGGCATGCTGCTTTCCATCCCGTTCGCGGCCATCGCCAAATCGGTGTTCGTGTTCTATTACGAGAAACGCACGGGCCGTCAGGTGATCGCCGAAGACGGCGTGTTCTTCAAGGGGACGCCCACGCGCCTGGCTTCCGACGAAAGCCTGCCCGACGCCGTGGCAGACGCCGTGGCGCCCCCGCGCCCCAAGACGGCCTCGCCGTTCGCGCCTTCGTCGATTCTCGCGCGCCTGCGCGGCGAAAAGGCCGCCGCGCCGCACGATTCCTCCAACGACGACGCGAAGCGCTAGGGTTGCGCGTCGTCCGCCCTGCGGCGCCCTCGGCCGTCGCGTCTCTGCGGCATTCGGGGTTTCCGCGTGCGTTGCGACTTGCCGCTCGGCCTTCGCCGCCCGCGCCGTTTCTGCACGATTGCGCATGCGTGCCCGGGATGCGCTCCCGCTTGTCCGTCCGCCGCGAGTCGCGTTTCGCGCGTGCGCGCCGGGCGTCTTCGCGCGTTGCGCCGGGTCCTTTCGCGCTCGGTTTCGCGGCCGAGTCGCGCATTATTTCCGATTAATCCGTAAATTGAGGGGAATGCAGGCCGCTGCGGTTCGCGCGCGGCCTGCATTTTGGCTATTATTTCGCTGTTCGAGAAAAGCGGCGCATCGGCGCCGATACATGAAAACGAGAGTGAGACCCGCTAGATGAAGTACATGACCACTGCGGAAATCCGCGAGAAGTATCTTCAGTTCTTCGAGGAGAAGGGCTGCAAGCGCATGCCGTCTTCGTCGCTGATTCCCGACGACCCGAGCCTTCTGCTCACCAGCGCCGGCATGGTGCAGTTCAAGCCCTACTTCCTGCATGTCAAGGAATTCGATCCGGCCTACATCGGCTCGACCACTGTGCAGAAGTGCGTGCGCACCAACGACATCGACATCATCGGCACTACCGGCCGCCATCTGAGCTTCTTCGAAATGCTGGGCAACTTCAGCTTCGGCAAGTACTTCAAGGACGAGATGTGCGCATGGGCCTACGAGTTCGCCACCGAGGTGCTGGAGCTTCCCAAGGAAAAGCTCTACTTCACCGTGTTCGAAGACGATGACGAGACCATCGAGATCTGGAAGAACCTCGGCGTTTCCGAGGACCATATTTCCCGTCTGGGCGAGGACGACAACTTCTGGCGCGCCGGCCCCACCGGTCCGTGCGGCCCCTGCTCTGAGATCTACTTCGACCAGGGCGCCGATTTCGGCTGCGGCAGCCCCGACTGCGCCCCCGGCTGCGATTGCGACCGCTTCCTCGAGTTCTGGAACTGCGTCTTCACGCAGTACGACGGCCAGGAAGACGGCACCCTCGCCCCGCTTCCCACCAAAAACATCGATACCGGCATGGGCCTCGAGCGCATGGCCGCCATCATGCAGGGCGTCCAGTCCAACTATGAAACCGACGTCATACGCGACCTCATCGGCGTGGGCGAGCGTCTGAGCGGCAAGGAATACAAGGCCGACGCCGTCAGCGACCTGTCCCTGCGCATCGTGGCCGACCACAGCCGCAGCGTCACCTTCATGATCGCCGACGGCATCCTGCCCTCCAACGAGGGCCGCGGCTACGTGCTGCGCCGCCTGCTGCGCCGCGCCGTCATGCACGGCCACAAGCTCGGCATCGAAGGCGCCTTCCTGAGCAACTACGTCGATGCGATCGTGCGCCTCATGGGCCACGTCTATCCCGAAATCGTGGATAACCGCGAGCTCGTCGAGCGCGTCATCCTGTCCGAGGAAGAGCGCTTCGGCGTCACCCTGCGCCAGGGCCAGGCGTATCTGGCCGACGCGCTGGAGAAGCTCGAAGGCACGGTGCTCGACGGCGCCACCGCCTTCACGCTGCACGACACCTACGGCTTCCCGGTGGAAATCACTGAGGAAATCTGCGCCGACGCGGGCATCACGGTGGACAAAGAGGGCTTCGAGAAGTGCATGGACGAGCAGCGCGAGCGCGCCCGCGCCGCCACCAAAGACGACGCCGAGGCCGCTTGGAGCACCTATGGCGGCATCCATGACGACCTGCTCAAAGAGCTGGGCGCCACCGGCTTCGTGGGCTACGACCGCCTGACCGCCACCGCCGAGGTGAAGGCCATCGTCAAAGACGGCGTGCGCGTCGATGCGCTCGAGCAGGGCGAAGAGGGCGAAGTCATCCTGAGCCTTACCCCGTTCTACGCCGAAATGGGCGGCGAAGTGGGCGATACCGGCACGATCGAGGCCGAGGGCGTCAAGCTCGACGTGGTCGACACCAAGGCTCCCGCGAAGGGCCTGGTCTGCCATGCGGTCAAGGTGGCCGAAGGCGCCGTGCATGCGGGCGATACCGTGCGCGCCGTGGTCGACGAGCTGCGCCGCAAGCGCATCACCCGCAACCACACCTGCACCCATCTTCTGCATGCCTCCCTGCGCAAGGTGCTCGGCGAGCACGTCAAGCAGGCCGGCAGCTACGTCGGTCCCGACCGCCTGCGTTTCGACTTCACGCACTTCGAGGGCATGACCGACGAGCAAATCGCCGAGGTGGAGCGCGTGGCCAACGAGGTCATCATGAGCGCCGTTCCCATGGCGATCTACGAAACCTCGCTCGACGCCGCCCGCGAATCCGGCGTCACGGCCCTGTTCGGCGAGAAGTACGGCGATACCGTGCGCGTCGTCGAGGCCGGCGAGTTCTCCCGCGAGCTGTGCGGCGGCTGCCATGTGGCCAACACCGCCGAAATCGGCTTCGTGAAGATCGTCTCCGAGTCCAGCGTCGGCGCCAACCTGCGCCGTATCGAGGCCGTCACGAGCTTCGACGCGCTGGAACATATGAATAAGATCGAGCACGAGCTCAAAGAGGCCGCGGCCGAGCTCAAGGTTCCGATGTTCGACGTGTCCGAGCGCACGGCGGCCAACATCCGCACCATCAAGGAGCAGGAGGCCGAGCAGAAGCGCGCCAAAAAGGTTGCTGCTGAAGGCAACGTGGCCGAGCATATCAAGGCCATGGTCAACGTGGGATACCCGCTGGTCATCGCCCGCATCGACGGCCTTGACTCCGGCGCTTTGCGCAACGCGTGGGACATCTTGCGCTCCCGCATGCCCGAGCCCGGCGCCTGCGTGATCGGCACCGTCAACGACGACAAGCCCGTCATCATGGCGGCAGGCACCGACGAAGCGGTGGCCGCAGGCTTCAACGCCGGCGCCCTGATTAAGTCGATCGCCGGCAACATCAAGGGCGGCGGCGGCGGAAAGCCCACCATGGCCCAGGCCGGCGGCAAGGACGCATCCGGTATGGATGCGGCCCTCGATGCCGCTCGCAAGGAGCTCGGCGCGTAAAGCGGGTACCGAGCACCGTTTGCCCGGACCGCTTTCGCTTTCGATCGAATCATGACGTGTCCGATGGGCCTGCGTTTGCGCGCGGGCCCATCTTCGTGAAACGGAGGAATCCATGAGAACGCTGGCGCTCGATATCGGCGAGGTGCGCATCGGCCTTGCCGTCAGCGACGCGCAGGGCAGGGTGGCCACGCCTTTGAAGGTGCTGCCCGCCAAAGACGTGCTCGCCGACGGGGCGGAGTTCCGCCGCATCGTCGAAGACTGGGAAATCGAATGCCTGGTCTGCGGTCTTCCGTTCACCCTTGCGGGGGAGGAGGGCCCGCAGGCCGCATCCATCAAGGAGAAGGCCGGGCGCATCGCCAAGGCGCGATCGCTGCCGCTGCACTTCGCCGACGAGCGCATGAGCTCGCGCGAAGCCAAACGCATTTTGCGTGAAGAGGGTTTGGACGAACGAGCCATGCGGGGTAAAGTGGACATGATTGCTGCGAGCTTGTTCTTGCAGTCATGGCTCGACGCCCGCAACGGCCGCGAGTCTTGAGCCGGCGCAGGCCCCTGCGCCCGACACAGGTAAGGAACTTCAATGCCTCGTAAGCAGATTACGTACAGCTCGCATCCCAACCATCGAGCCCGCATGGTTCATGCTCAGGGCGAGCGCCAGTTCAGGACGTACGACACGTCCCATATCCGTCCCCGCAAAAGCAAGGCGCCCCTCGTGGTTGCCTGCGTGCTGGCGGCCGTGCTGGTCGCCGCGCTGGCCTTCGTCGCGATCAACGCGACCAAGGGCTGCTCGGCCGACACCGAAGCCATCGGCGCCGAGCAGGCGGTGGCCTCCGACGCGAAGGCCGTGGTTCCCGAAGGCGCTTCGGCGGCCGATGTGGCCGCGGCGCTCGTGGCCGCAGGCGTCGTGCCGAACGCGGACGATTTCCTCGCCCGCGCCAAGGCGCTCGAAATGGACGGCATGTTCCAGGCGGGCACCTACCATTTCGCGGCGGGCATGACGCTCGACGACGTGATCAAGGCCGTGGCCTCGGGGGATTTGGGCACTACCGCGCTCACTATTCCCGAAGGCTTCAAGCTGGCCGATATCGCCGCCGCCGTGGAAAAGGCCACCGAGGGCCGCGTGAGCGCCGCCGACTTCTCGTCGGCCGCATCCGACGCCCAGGCCTACGCCGCCGATTTCGCGTTCCTCGCAAGCGCCCCTAAGGGCGTCTCTCTGGAAGGCTTCCTCTTCCCGAAAACCTATGATTTGGGAAGCGATGCCACGGCCGATTCGATCATCCGCATGATGCTCACGCAGTTCGGCACTGAAACAGCCTCGCTCGACTGGTCGTATGCCGAAAGCCGCGGCCTGAGCATCTACGACGCCGTTACGCTGGCTTCGATCGTCGAGAAGGAATCCACCGGCGACGAGAAAATCCGCTCGCAGGTGGCCGAGGTGTTCTACAACCGCCTGAGCTCGCGCAACACCGAAACCAACGGCTATCTGCAGTCCGACGCTACCACCGCTTACGAGGTGGGCCACGACCCCAGCGCTGCCGAGGTGCAGGCCGACACGCCCTACAGCACGTACTCCAACCCGGGTCTGCCGCCCACGCCGATCTGCTCGCCGAGCATCGATTGCCTGCAGGCCGTGTGCGCCCCGTCGTCCGACTACGGCGACTATTACTATTTCATCTTCTGGACCAATGATGCCAACCAGGTCGAATACGCGTTCAGCAAAACCTACGAAGAGCATCAGAAGGCCATCGACGAGCATCTGTAAGGACCCGTATGCCCTTCTTCAAGCCTGACCGATTCTTCACGCGCGTCACCGCTCTCGACCCCGTTTCCGACATCGCGGAGGCGGGGTTCTCCCATGTCTTTCTCGATCTTGACAACACGCTTCTGACGCGAGACACGCACGAGGTTCCCGCCGATATCAAAGACTGGCTCGAACGTCTGAAACGGGCGGGCGTGACGCCGTGCATCCTCACCAACAATTGGCACCATGGCGCCCACGAATGGGCCGAGCGCCTTGACCTGCCGATCGTCTCGCACGCGGTCAAGCCGCTGCCGTTCGCGTATTTCGCGGCCATGAAGAAGGTGGGGGCGCGTCGCCGCTCCACCATGTGCATCGGCGACCAGCTGATCACCGACGTGTGGGGCGGCCATGTCATGGGCATGCGCGTTTCCATGGTGAAGCCCTTGGTCGAAGCCGACCTGAAGCACACGCTTCTGCTGCGCCATGTGGAGAAACTGTTCATGAAAAACGTTCATCCCGAGCGTTAGGCGCAACTTCTCGCGCACGGAATCGCTCTCGATTTCCGCATGCTACAATCGGTGCGAAAAACACGAGCACGTTGGGAGCATGATGCACTACGAAATAGCCGGAGATCCGCAAAGCGCCACGCTGGCCGCCATCGTCAAAGGCGTCCCCGCGGGCCTGCATGTGCATGAAGACGCCGCTTCGCTAGACGTGGCGCGCTGGGCCCGTGCGAACGGCTGCACCGACGAAACCCCCGGCGTGGCCGTGCTCTCGGGCCTCAAAGACGGCCGCACCACGGGCGCCCCCATCCTGCTGGCCCTTTCCAACGCCGCCTATGCCGCGCGCATGGAGGGCCGTTTCGCCCCGCGTAGCGTCGCCTGCCCGGGAAGCGCCGAAGCCGCCGGCTCGCAGAAATACGGCATGACCGATTTGTCCGTGCTCGACGCGCGCGCCGACGCCCGCCTCGACGCCATGCGCGTGGCGGCCGCGGGCATCGTTCGCGAATTTCTGGCCGAGCTGGATGTGGACATCCTTTCCTGCGTCACGCGCATCGGCCATGCCGCCTTGCGCTCCAACCCCTTCGACGCACCCATGCCTCCTTCGGTGCTCGATATCGAATCGTCGAGCTGCCGCTGCCCTTCGCCGCAGACCACCGGCTCTATGGAAATCGAAATGGCGCGCGCCCAGGTTCAGGGCCGCACGCTTCCGGGCGAATTCCGCCTGGGAATCTTCGGCCTGGTGCCCGGCTTGGGCGGGCTCTCGCGCACGGGCGCGGGCCTGGCGGGCCGCATCGCCGCCGCCGCGTTTTCGATCGAAGGCGTGACGGGCGTCGAGTTCGGCGCCGAGGGGCGCTGCCTTCAGGACGGCCTTGCCGCGCACGATACGCCTATCGCCGTTGCGGGGTCGGGCCTTGCGCGCGCCACCAACAAGGCGGGCGGCATCGAAGACGGCCTTTCCACGGGCATGCCGCTCACCGCGCGCGTCAGCGTGGCGGCGGGTGCGCGCATCGGCTGCAACGCCGCATCGGCGGATGCGGCCACGCTTCAGCCCGCATCCTACGTTCCCACCTCGTTTTCGTGCTGCGACGTTCCCGCGAAGGCGGTCGTCGCCGAATCGGAGGCCGCGTTCGTGCTGGCCGACGCCTATCTGCAGAAGTTCGGCGCCGATTCCATGGACGACATTCTGGAAGCTGTCGCGGCGTATCGCCGCCGGCTGGCAATGGCGGGGTGATCGCCGTGGCCGTTCTGACCGAAAACGTCTTCCTCATCGGCTTCATGGGGGTGGGTAAGACCACCGTGGCGCGCCGTCTCGCGCGCGATCTGGGCGTGGCTTCGATCGACGTGGATTCGTATCTGCACCGCAAGCACGGCAAAGACGCCAACCAGCTGTTCAAGCAGCGCGGTGAAAAAGGCTTGCGCCGCCTCGAGGCCGCAGCGCTCGCGGAATGCAGCGCAATGGGACCCGCGGTCATATCGTGCGGCGAAGGCATCGTGGCCTTGCCGCGCAACCGCAGCCTCATAGCCCAGCAAGGTTTCGCGGTGCTTTTGGAATCGTCCATGGAAGGCTCGCTCGCGCGCGTGCGCAGCCTGCGGACGCGCCCGCTTCTGGCCCAGGGCTGCGATACCGACAAGCTCTGGTGCGAACGCAAGCCGCTCTATGACGAAGCGGCCCGCGCGCATATCGACGTGCAGGGCAAAAGCACGGCCGAAGTGGCCGCCGAAGTGACCGTCGTCTTGAAGAAGGCGGGCATCTACCGGCCTTGACCGTTTTGCCGCGCCCGGCCCGCATGCCGCGCGCGGCTTTTTCATGCCGTTTCGGGCCTTGGGGCCCTGGCGGCCGTAACCGTGGCGAACTGAGAAAGGAAGCCTCTCATGGAACACCGTCTTCGCCGCATGCGCGCGGCTTTGGCCGACGCCGGCATCGGGTCGTTTTTCTGCACCGACCTGTCCAACGTGAAATGGCTCACGGGCTTCAGCGGCGTGTTCGACGACGAACCTGCCCATACGCTGTTCGTGTCGGCCGACGAAGCCGCCATGCATACCGATTCGCGCTACGCCCAAGCCGCTTGCAACGCGGCCGAGGGCACGCCGTGGCAGGTGGACGCTTCGGGCGGATCGCACGCGGCGTGGGTCGCGCAGCGCAGCGCCGCGGCGCATGCCGAAGGCCCGCTTGCCATCGAGGATTCCATGGCGCTTGCCGCCTACCGCGCGCTGGGCTCGGCGCTCGCGCAGCAGGGCGGCGCCGCGGCCGCCGCCCCGCGCGAGACGGGCGATTTCGTGCGCCGCCTGCGCGCGGTGAAAGATTCCGCCGAGATAGACGCCATGCGCGCCGCCCAGGCGATCACCGACGCCGCGTTCGAGCATATCGCGGGCTTCATGCGCGTGGGCATGACCGAGCGCGAGGTGCAGCTCGAGCTGGAGGAGACCATGCGCCGCATGGGCGCCGAAGACCTGGCGTTTTCTTCGATCGTGGCATCGGGGGCCAACGGCGCCGCGCCGCATAGCATCCCGGGCGCCAAGCGCCTCGAAGAAGGCGACATGGTGGTGCTCGATTTCGGCGCGCGCAAGCACGGCTATTGCTCCGACATGACGCGCGCCGTGTGCATGGGCCATGCCTCTGACGAGGCGCGACGGGTGTTTTCCGCCGTGCGCGCCGCCAACGAGGCGGTCGAGGCCATGCTGCGTCCGGGCGTCACGGGCGCTCAGGCCCATGAACTGGCCGAACAGGTGCTCGCACGCGAAGGGTACGCGGGCAAGATGGGCCACGGCCTGGGCCACGGCGTGGGCATCGACATCCACGAGCTGCCCAATCTTTCGCCGCGTAACCAGGCGCCGCTCGAGCCCGGCAATGTGGTCACCGTGGAGCCCGGCGTGTATCTGGGCGGCGTTCTGGGGTGCCGTTTGGAAGATTTCGGCGTGATAACCGAAGACGGATTCGAGGTTTTCACAAAATCGACCCATGAACTGGTTATAATATAGCGGCATTTTTTCCGGATGCGCCGCGCTGCGGCCGTATCCGAAGCATGCGGGGCGCACCGCCGCCGCGTGCAGGCGGGGCCGCATGCCGGCCGCTCGCCGATGCGCGCACGGGCCGCTTTCCGCGGTTTCGCAGCGCCGGCGCCGCCGACCGATAGAAGGAAAAGGACCTGCGGGTTCGATCATACAGAAGGAGTGGTCAATGGCAATCTCTACCGCCGATTTCAAGAACGGCATGTGCATCATGTACAACAACAAGATGTGCACCATCATCGAGTTCCAGCACGTCAAGCCCGGCAAGGGCGGCGCGTTCGTCCGCATGAAGCTGCGCGACATCAAGACCGGCCGCGTGCTTTCCGACACCGTGAACGCGGGCGTGAAGTTCGATACCGTTCGCCTCGAGCAGCGCGAGATGACCTATCTCTACAACGACGGCTCCGACTTCTATTTCATGGACCCCAACAGCTACGAGCAGTTCTCCCTGCCCGTCGACCACGTGGGCGACACCGCTCAGTGGCTTAAAGAGAACGACCCCGTCACCCTCGAGTACGCCGACGGCGAGCTGATCGGCTGCGAGCCTCAGATGTTCGTCGAGCTCGAGGTCACCGAGACCGACCCCGGCTTCAAGGGCGATACCGTTCAGGGCGGCTCCAAGCCCGCTACCCTGGAAACCGGCGCCGAGGTGAAGGTCCCCATGTTCGTCAACGTGGGCGACGTTCTGCAGATCGACACTCGCGACGGCCGCTTCGTCAAGCGCGTGTAGCATCGGTCGGCAACCCCGATCCATGCGAGAACACGAGCTCGGAAGCGCCGTGCGCGGTCGCTTCCGATGGTTCGAATAAACGCGATGCCCGCTGCCATGCGGGCATCGTTGCGTTCGCGGCCCGAACGTCGGCTGCGCGAACGGTCTTCGTGCAGCCGGGCCGCATGCAAGAGGCCGCCTTCCGCGCCAAGGCGCGGCGGGCGGAAGGGAGGGAACCTATGGAATACCTGGACGATCTTGCGCGCATCGCATCCGCCGTGCGCGTGGCCGCGGCCGCCGCGGTAGACGATGCCGGCATGCCCGCGAGCTGCCTGGCCGAAGTCGCGGGCGCCGATGGCGACGGCCTGTACGTGCTGGTCGACCGCGAAAGCGAATGCTGCAAGCTGCTGGCGGCGCGCAAATGCATGGCGCTCACGGGCGCCGATGGCGCGTTCGCGGACGAAGGCGCCGCGCTTTCGCTGCGCGGCCGCGTGGAAGAGGCCGCGCTCGAAGCCGTGCTGGCCTTCGCCGACGCGCCCGACGCAGGCGCCGCCCTGCGCGCCGCGGGCTGCACCGACATCGCGGCGTTTCGCCTGTACCAGGCCGCAGGCGAGCTGGTCGAGCATCGCGGAGGCCAGGCGCTTCGCATGCCCGTGCGCTTCGGCGAAGAACGCATGAACGCGGGCGTCAAGGCACGATCCTACATCGTCACCGACGAATGCGACGGCTGTCGCGCCTGCGTGTCGAAGTGCGCCGAGGGCTGCATCGACGTGAGCATGGTGCCCGCCGTGATCGACCAGGAGCGCTGCACGCGCTGCGGCAACTGCGCCACCGCGTGCTTCCAGGAAGCCATCATCGTGGTGAAATAGTGCCGCGCCGGTCTGCGCGTCGCCTTCGGCCGCCCGCCGTGGCGCGGGCCATCGCATCCGTGTCGCAGCGCGAGAAGGCCGCGCGGCCCGACGTTTCCGACGGATGCCGCGGGCCGCGGCGCATCTGTCGGCCCCGCGCCGCCGCGGCCCCGCCGCTACGCCGTCCGCGACGCCGCGCGCCACGGACCCGCCGCTACGCCGCACGTCTGTCCGGATGCGCCGCGCTCCGGCTCTTTTCCCAGGCGAGCGGCCTCTTCCGGCAACGATCGGGAAACGCTTGCCCGCCGCGGCTCCGCAGACCGAAAGCCATCTCGACAATAGATGGCACGAACGATACACTGCTTTAGTGCATCAGAGTGATTTACTGACCGAAACGGCGGCGTTTTCGCCGTTTCGTATCTCTATAATGCAAGACGGTAATACCTACGCGCTTCGATGGAGGCGCTTCGAAGATGGAGAGGTGAAGCATGCCAGGTTTGCAACTGATGGATACCACTATCCGCGACGGTCAGCAAAGCCTGTGGGCCACCCGCATGCAGCTCGGCGACATGCTGCCCATTCTGCCGAAGATGGACAAGGTGGGCTATTGGGCGGTCGAGGCTTGGGGCGGCGCGACGTTCGACACGTGCCTGAGGTTCTTGGACGAAAACCCTTGGGAGCGCCTGCGTTCGATCAAGGCCCACATGCCCAACACCGACCTGGCCATGCTCTCGCGCGGCCAGAACCTGGTGGGCTACAAGCATTACTCGAAAGACATCGTGAACCGCTTCATCGCCTGCGCGAAGAAAAACGGCATCCAGGTGTTTCGCGTGTTCGACGCGCTCAACGACATCCGCAACGTGGTCGATAACGCCGAGGCCATCAAGGCTTGCGGCGGCTGGTTCGAAGGCGCCATCTCCTATACTGTGTCGCCCGTGCACACGCTCGACGGCTATCTGGAATACGGCCAGAAGCTCAAAGACCTCGGCGCCGACTCCATCGCCATCAAGGACATGGCGGGCATGCTCACGCCGTATCGCACCGAGCGCCTGGTGAAGGCGTTCAACGCCGAAATCGGCCTGCCGGTGCACGTGCACTGCCACTACGTCGGCGGCATGGCTCCCATGAACATCATCAAGGCCGCCGAGGCGGGCGCCGCGATTGCCGACACCGCCAGCGCGCCGCTTTCCTTCGGCAACAGTCACCCCGCGGTGGAAACGATCGTCGCCGCCCTGCAGGAAAGCCGCTACGACACCGGCTACGATCTTGACCTGCTGTTCGAAATCGCCGATTACTGGGAGGAAGTGCGCAAGCGCGGCCACTACAAGCGCGGCGTGTCTTCGCTCACCCATATGAAGGTGTATTCGCACCAGGTTCCGGGCGGCATGATGAGCAACCTCATCTCGCAGCTCGAGATTCAGAACGCTACCGACCGCCTGGACGAGGTCATGCGCGAAATCCCGCGCGTGCGCGCCGAGGTGGGCTACCCGCCGCTGGTCACCCCCATGAGCCAGATCGTGGGCACCCAGGCCGTGTTCAACGTGCTCACGGGTTCGCGCTGGAGCGTGGTTTCCAAGGAGATGAAGGACTACCTGTGCGGCTTCTACGGCAAGGCGCCCGGCCCCATCTCTCCGGAAATTTACAAGAAGGTCGTCGGCAACGCCGAGGTGCTGCCGCCCGACGTGGCTCCCTCGTCGCTGGCAACCACCACCTACGATCAGGTCGAGGCCGAAATCGGCGATCTGGCCACGTCCGAAGAAGACGTGCTCATGTATGCGCTGTTCCCCAACGAGGCGCGCACCTTCCTTTCCAAGCACCGCGCCACTGAGCAAGTTGATTTCCTGCTGGAACGCGAGTCCAGCCAGACCAAGGAGGACGATTACGTGGACATCAATCAGATTCGCGAGCTGGTGAAGGTCGTCGAAGAATCCGGCGTCGGCGAAATCACCGTCGAAGAAGAGGGCATGCGCATCAGCGTCCGCATGCCGGGCTCCGCTCCCGTTGCCGCTGCCGCTCCCGCAGTCGCGGCAGCCGCTCCTGCCGCCGCCGCTCCGGCTGCGGCACCCGCAGCCGCCGCTCCCGCGCGTCCTGCCGATTGGATCGAAGTGGCCGCTCCCATGGTGGGCACCTTCTATGCCGCTCCCGCGCCGGGCGAGCCCGCGTTCGTCAAGGTGGGCGATGAAGTGGCCGCCGGCGAAACGCTGTGCATCGTCGAGGCTATGAAGCTCATGAACGAAATCGCAGCGCCTCAGATGGGCACGGTGCGCGAGGTCTGCCTGGACGATGCCACCGCCGTCGAGTTCGGCACCCCGCTGTTCTATATCGAGCCGCACGGCGCCGCCGATGCGGGCGAGGGGGAATAAGGCGTGTTTAGCAAGATTCTCGTCGCCAATCGCGGAGAGGTGGCGCTGCGCATCATGCGCGCCGCCCGCGAGCTTGGCGTGAAAACGGTCGCGGTGTATTCCACGGCCGACAAAGACACCCTGCCTGTGGCTTACGCCGACGAGGCCGTGTGCATCGGCCCCGCTCCTGCGGGCAAGTCGTACCTGGTGATGTCCAACATCATCGCCGCCGCGGTCACCACGGGCTGCGAAGCCGTGCATCCCGGCTACGGCTTCTTGGCCGAAAACGCCGATTTCGCGCGCGCTTGCGCCGATAACGGCCTGGTGTTCATCGGCCCCGCGCCCGAGTGCATCGAGCGCATGGGCAACAAGGCCGCCGCGCGCGAAACCATGACAGCCTGCGGCGTTCCCACGGTTCCCGGCTCCGACGGCGTTGTCGAGCGCGTCGAAGATGCCCGAGCTTTCGCCGACGAGGTGGGCTACCCCGTGCTGATCAAGGCGTCCGCCGGCGGCGGCGGCAAGGGCATGCGCGAAGTGCACGACCCCGCCGACTTGGAAAGCGCCTACACGGCCGCCAAGGCCGAGGCCGCAGCGGCCTTCGGCAACGACGACGTGTATCTGGAGAAGCTCGTGCTTCGCCCGCGCCACATCGAAATCCAGGTTCTGGCCGACGATTTCGGCAACCATGTGGCCCTGTGCGAGCGCGACTGCTCTATCCAGCGCCGCCACCAGAAGCTGCTCGAAGAAGCCCCCTCTCCGGCGCTCGACGACGAGCTGCGCGCCGCCATGGGCGAAGCCGCCGTCAAGGCCGTCGAGGCAGTGGACTACCGCAACGCCGGCACCATCGAGTTCCTGCTCGATGAAAGCGGCAAGTTCTATTTCATGGAAATGAACACCCGCGTGCAGGTGGAGCACCCGGTCACCGAGCAGATCACCGGCACCGACATCATCAAAGAGCAGCTGCGCATCGCTTCGGGCGAGCCCATGAGCTGCGCCGATCGCGCCCCGTTCTCGCCGAACGGCCATGCGATCGAATTCCGCATCAACGCGGAAGACCCTGCGAACGGCTTTCGTCCGTGCCCCGGCACCATCACGCGTTTCGACGTGCCGGGCGGCCCGGGCATCCGCGTGGAGTCCTATGTGTCGGCGGGTTCGGTCATCTCTCCGTTCTACGATTCCATGGTGGCCAAGCTGATCGTGTGGGGCCAGGATCGCGACGAGGCCTTGGCTCGCGGCAGGCGTGCGCTCGACGAGTTCAAGATCGAAGGCATCGCCACCACCATTCCGTTCCACAAGCGCGTGCTCGATGCGGAAATCTTCCAGCGCGGCGAAGCCCGCACCGACTTCTTGGAAGTGGCGTTCGGCGAGGAATAGCCGCCCGTCCGCTTCGAAAGCGCTTCACGGCATGAAAACGGCCGGTTCGAATGAAAGCGAATCATCGCGATCGTTCGAACCGGCCGTTCGTCGTTTCGAGGGTTTTGGAAGGCGAGGGGCATGCCGTTCGCGATAGGTCGCGCAGCCCGATGTGGCATCGCGGCCTGCGGGTTGTCGTGCCCGGCTGCGTGAGGTCGCTCGTGCGGCCTCCCGTCTTGCGGGCTTTTTGCTGCCGGCTCGATCAGGTGCATCGCCCTTGCGCAGCTATGCCGTAAGCCGTTCGGCCGCCGAGCCCTCAGTCGTCTTCACTCGCTTTGCGCGGGGCCGCTGCGGGGATATTTCCCACGGTGGGAATGCGCCATGCCATAAGCCACAGCAGAAACGCCGCCACGGCTCCCAGAACCGCCCATACAACGGGGTGGGGGGCAAGAATGGCGCTGAGTCCCATCACGGTGAACGAAACGCCCAGAATGTGCAGCTTGCGCCTGAACGGAATGCCGCCCTGTTCTTTGAAGGGCTCCACGTACGAGCGATACACGCGCGTCTTGCGGATCCACGCGTGGCAGCGCGGCGAGCTTTTCGCGAACAGGAACGTGGCAAGCAGGATGAGCGGGGTGGTGGGCATGACGGGTATGACCACGCCGACGAAGCCGACGGCGCAGCAGATCCAGGCGCAGGCAAGCAGAACGGGTCGTTTCACGGGAACTCCTTCAAGGCGTATCGGGCGATGGGCGACGTCGTTTATGCGGAAACCAGGCCATGATAGCAAAGTTTTCCGTGGCTAACAAATATTTCCGAAAACCTTGGAAACCTCTCGCAAGGCCATGAAGCCGTCGGTCGGTCGGCCCTTATTGTGCCATAATGAAACGAACAACAGTTCGTATTCGTTTCTTATGGACGCAGGTCCGCATTGCGAGGTGTGCCATGCTCGATGAGCTTCATGTCCGAAACGTCGCGCTGATCCGCGAGGCGTCGTTTTGCCCTGCCGCCGGCCTGACGGCGGTCACGGGCGAGTCCGGCTCGGGAAAAACGGCCTTGCTATCGGCCGTCAAGCTGCTGGTGGGCGAGCGGGCCGATGCCGCCACCGTGCGCGAAGGGGCTCCCTCCGCGGTGGTCGAGGGCCGCGTGTTCTTGAATGACGATGCCTCTGACGGCCATGTGGCGGTGCGCAAGGTGGGTGCCGACGGCCGCAGCCGCGCGACGATCGACGGGTCCATGGCAACGGTGAAACAGCTCGCCGCTCTGGTGGGCGGATCGGTGGATCTGTGCGGCCAGCACGAGCAGCAGCGTTTGCTGAAACCTGCGAACCATATGGCCATGCTGGATGCCTGGGCGGGGCAGGATGTTTCCGACGCTCGTGCGGCGTATGAAGAGGCATTCGTCGAAGCGCAGCAGGCCCGCGCGGCGCTCGAAGCGGTGCAGGAGGCGTGTCGCGCCGATTCGGCCCAGCTCGAGGAAGCACGTTTCACTTTACAGCGTATAGATGAAGTGAACCCCACATCGGAGGAATACGAAGAAATCATCGCCGAACTGCCGCGCGTCGAAAACGCCGAATCGCTGGCGCAGGCGGGCGATGCTGCCTATTACGGCCTTGCGGGCGAACGGGGCGTCATAGCGTCGCTCAACGAAGCGCTCATGCAGCTCGAAAGCATGCGAGCCATGGATTCGTCGCTCGACGCCCTGTGTGCATCCCTGACCGATGCGTCCTACGTCATCGAAGACGCCGCGCGCGACGTGCGCGCCTATCGCGATTCGATCGACCGCGACCCTGGGGCGCTTGAGCGCCTGCAGGAACGCATGGGCGCCATGCAGGGGCTCATGCGCGCATACGGCCCGCGCATGCAAGACGTGCTGGAGCGCCGCGCCCAGGCCGTCGAACTGGTTTCCTCGGTCGACGATGCCGATCGAAAGATCGAGCAGGCCACGCGCGCGCTCGATCAGGCCGAGCAGCGGCTTGCCGGCGCGGCCGATGCGCTCGACGCCGCCCGCCGCGCCGCCGCGCCGCGTTTCACGGAGCGGGTGAATGCGTACATGGCGCGCCTTGAAATGGGGTCGGCCGAGCTGCTGTGCGAATTCACGCCCCTCGATCGCGAAAAATGGACGCGCGCCGGATCGTGCAAGATGGAGTTCTGCTACCGCGCCGCGGCCGGCATGACGCCGCGCCCTTTGGCGCGCATCGCTTCAGGCGGCGAGGTAAGCCGCGTCATGCTTGCCATCAAGGCATCGCTCGGCGCGGCCGATGCGGCGCAGACGCTCGTGTTCGATGAGGTGGATGCGGGAGTGGGCGGCACCGCGGCCCTTGCGCTGGCCGATGTGCTGGCCGATCTTGCCGCCACGCATCAGGTGATCGTGGTCACGCATCTTGCGCAGATCGCCGTGCGCGCCCAGACGCATTACATGGTGAAGAAAGTGGTTCCTAACGAAGAACTGCCGCAGACCGAGCTGTTCGCGCTTCAAGGCGAAGAACGCGTGTGCGAAGTGGCCCGCATGCTGTCGGGCGATGCAAGCGAAGCCTCGCTCGCTCATGCGCGCGACCTTATGGCCAAAGCCGCGAAAGACCGGTAGCGCCCGCGGCGCGGTTCGTGCCTGCTCGTGCGTGCTTGCGCGAAGGGGAAAAGCCCCGGAAACGAATCGAGGCCCGGAGGGGAAGCCGGGCCTCATACAAGGAGGGGAATGAACGGCTTGAAGCCGTCTTAGCTGCTGTCAAAGCAGTTGTTCGGAGGAGGGGTGCCTTCGAACTTACGAGTCCTAGTATACGTGCCGTGTTTCGAGGAAATATGACGTGGCTATGGAGGTCTGATGAACGGGCGCCCCGCTTGTTTTCAGGAAGGTTTCAAAACAAGAAAAACGCCCTTAAAACAGCCCCTTGAACGGGGTTTTCTCGTAATGGGAGCCGCTCGGGGCGAAGAGTTGCCAGAGGGGTTTCAAAGCGTTGCGGTCGAACGTTACGGCGGAGCGCGTTCGCGAAAAAGCCTGAGAAAAAAATCGAGGCCCGGAAGGGAAGCCGGGCCTCACACAAGGAGGGGGATGAACGATGCTTCAAGCATCGCAACTGCTCTTTGGCAGACAAGGGAAGGAGGGGAAGCCTTCGCGCTTGCAGGTCTTAGTATAGAAGGGCGGTTTCAAGAACCTATGATGGGGATATGTATGTCCCATGTGCTAAATGACAAGAAGATGTAAAGGGGTCAACAGCCCGTCAAATACGGCCGTTCGCCTTGCGAAAAGAAGAGCGGACGGGGTGTCGTCGGCTCCGGTGGTTTTCCGGCCGAGCGCTGCCGCGGATTCGTCGCTCGAACCGTGCGATACAATGACCTGCGTACCAATGCCGCCGCGCCCCGCGTTTCGCCGCGCGCGCCGCAGGCCCCGAACCGCACGCCGCGCCGCCGGCATTCCGACGGACGTGCCGCGTGCGACCCCCGATTTTCCCGAATCCTGTTTCCGACCTTCGAAAGGACGCCGCACCATGCCCGATATCGAGATACGTTTCCATAAAGACATGCTGGTCCTTTCTGCGCCGATCGAATACGCGCTGGAGCGTCAGGGCATCGACGTTCGATCCGATGCCGAATTCGTCAGCCTGATGGAGCCCGAAACCGTGCATGATGCGCTGAAGATGCACATGACCGCCGGAGCCCAGTGCCTTGTTACCAATACCGAAGGAATCTGCGAGGCGCGCCTGGCCCATAAGCGCATGGAGGGCAGGACGGCCGAGCTTGCCGCCGCGGCGCTCGAAAGCGCGCAGGATTGCAAGCCGCAGCACCTCGTGTGCGAAGTGGGCACGTGCGGCCTGCCGCTCGATGCCGACAGCGAAACGTCGCGCGCTCAGAATATTGAACAGTATGAAGACGCCGTGCGCGCGTTCGGCGATCACGGCTTCGATGCCGTTCTGATGAACGGCCTGCGCAGCGCGGCCGATGTGGAATGTGCGGTTGCGGGCGCTCGCGCCGCCACCGATCGCCCGGTGTTCGCCTCGGTCGACCTTCAGCAGGATGGAACGTTCGCGGGCGGCTCGTTCGAAGACGTTGCGGCGGCGCTCGATAAGGCCGACGTGGCGGGTATCGCCTGCGCGGGCGACGAGCAAACGCTGAGCGATGCGGTGCGCCGCCTGGCCGCGCTTACCGATAAGCCCATCCTGGTGCAGATCGAACTGAAGGCCGCTACGCCCGCCGAAAAGAAGCGTGCAAGCCTGGGTGCGCCCGTTCCCGAAAACCCTTACGCGCTTCCCGACGCTTTGGCCGATGCGGCGCTTGCCGTGCGCGCGGCGGGAGCGCAGTTCGTGCGTGCCTGCGGACAGGCCACCCCCGCATGCACGGGCGCGCTTGCCGTGGCCGTTGCCGGCGCCGATTGCCTGCGATAGGGAAGGGGCGCGTATGGCATTGCTCGAACGCAGCGAATCCTACGGCGAGCTTCAGCGCGTGGTGGACTACCTGTATAAGAACGCCCGCATCGTGGAGCGGCTGGATGTGATCCTTGCGGCGGAAACGTTCGACATCTGTGCCGATTTGCGAGAAATCGTGGATCTGCTGCCGCCGGGGGCGTACACGCGTGTGGCGTTGTGCGTTCAGTTGAATTCGTCGATCGCCGGCCATGGATGGGGCTATACCTACGGAACGGTGGAATAGACCGCGTTGCATAATGGCTTTGGCGCCGGCGCGATCCGGCGAACGTTGCAAAATAATGGGCGAAAGGGCTTCTCCGAATGCGGGAAGCCCTTTTTCATACGGTTTCCTATACCTATATATGCATAATGGGGATCGTGCGGCGTTTATTGTGCGCAGCGCGGCGTTCGAGGGGTCCCGATACGCGCTCCTGTCCACGAAATGACGCTTGCTCGAGGGCGTTCGGGCAGCAGAAGAAATGAATACTTCGATACGCATATAAAGAAGATCGGCATGAACCCCACAACAATATGAAGTGGGTGTGAACCGATAAAAATTCGAACATCGCTCCTTGTATTGCCCAAATACCTGATATAAACTGTTCGAACGATATGACATTTGGTATTGGCATGCTTATTTTTAGAAGCAGCAATTGTGACAGCGATGCGAAGCCAGGGCTGAATGACGTATCTAAAATACCGAGTCATTTTGAGCTCTTGAAAGGAGACAAAACATGACGGCTTACGTCAATGACGAACAGAAGAAGGAGGGCGCCTACGGCAAGGCCGTCAAGGCGACCCTGGCTGCCACCCTGGCAGCAGGCATGGTCCCCGCCGCCGCCGCTTTCGCGGACGAGCCGGCCGAGGCCGCCGAGGGCAACGACGTCGAGGTTCTGGCTGCAACCCCCGAGCAGGCGTGGAAGGCCGGTAATTTCACCGCCGTCGACAACAACGGCAAGACCGTTGTCGACAAGGTGAAGTACGACGAGTTCAAGACCGTTGAGTTCGCCAACGACGGCAAGGCCCACTGGGTCGTTCCCACCGTCGCGTCTCTGGCCGGCGACACCGTCTCCGAGGACCTGAAGAACAAAGACCTCTACAAGGTCACGTACTACAAGCAGGCGAACGGCGCAGGTGCAGCTGTGGCCGAGGCCGACTTTGAGAAGACTTTCTCCGCCAAGGGCGATTACTCCGTCGTTGTCGAGGGCAAGGCTGACACCGCCTACGCGGGCCAGAAAATCACCATCAACTTCTCCGTCGGTTCCAAGAGCCTGAAGGATGCCAAGGTCTACCAGGTCGCCGAGGACAAGAAGGACGTCTCCGATAAGACCTTCACCTACACTGGCAAGGCCATCAAGTTCGATGGCACCGACCTGAACCTCGAAATCGGCGGCGAAGCCCTCGAGTACGGCACCGACTACACCGCTGAAGTCTACCCGCTGAACGAAGGCAACAAGGCCGACGCTCTGAATGCTGGTACCTACCTTGCCAAGATTGCCGGTGTCGGCAACTATGCGGGCGAGAACATCACCCTCAAATTCGACGTTGAGGCTATGGACCTCGCCAGTGCCGCCATCAAGCTGGAGCTCAACGCCGCTGACAAGGTTTATGTCGACGCCGCTACGGTCGACGGCGTTTCCATCCTCGGCGACACCGTTATCGAGTGCACTTCTCGTCCCGATTCTTGGTACGGCAACACCCAGTCCGTCGGCGAGTATGTCTTCAAGATTTCTGCCAAGCAGGACAGCAAGAACGTCAAGGGTTCCGTGTCCAAGACCGAAATCGTCGCCACCAACTCCGTCGACGTCCTTTATGACGGCGTCGCGCTGACCGACAAGACCATCGACCTGGCGAAGAAGCAGTCCTTCGACCTCGACAAGCTCGTCGTGACGAAGAAGGGCGAACCCCAGACCAAGCTCGACCCCAAGAAGGACTACGCCGTCGAGGTCTATGACGCAGACGGCAAGAAGGTCGACGCCGCCAGCCTGAAGAAGGCCGGCAAGTGGACCGTCAAGGTCGTCGTCAACGCCAAGGCCACCGAGTACGCGTACGCTGGCGAGGCTTCCGCCAAGGTGACCGTCTACAGTGACACCGTGAACACCACGAACGTCTTCTTCAAGCAGGACGGCAAGGTTGTCGACGCCGTGGAGAAGGACTACGACGGCGCCGACCTGCTCAAGGCCCTGAGCGCAACCGTCCTCGATTCCGAGGGCAAGGCCCTTACCGCAGGCACCGACTACACCGTTGTCGCCCAGAAGAAGGTCGACGGCAAGTTCATCGACGTCGACTCCATTGTCGACAAGGGCGAGTACCAGCTCGTCGTGAAGAGCGACACCTATAACGTCGGCAACGAGGTTCTCAAGATCACCGTCAAGGAGGTCGTGGCCGACACGCTGCGCATCGCTCCCGAGTTCTTCCTGGAGACGGACAAGGTTTCCTATACTGGCGAGGCGCTCGTTCCGACTGTTCAGTACCAGGCCGGTACCGACAAGGATGGCAAGGCAGTCTGGAAAGACCTGCCTGCCGACACCTACAAGCTTTCCTACAAGTACGACAAGGACGGCAAAGCCCCCAGCGAGGACGTCAAGGAGATCAAGGAAGTCGGTAAGTACAGCGTTACCGTGGCCGACGCCGCCGACGACAACTTCGCCGTCTCTGGCACGCCGAAGAACAATGTGTTCTCTGTGACCGCCGAGAAGGACTTTGTCGATGTCCCGAACACCGAGTGGTACTACCAGTACGTGAAGAACGCCAACAAGGTCGGCTACATGACCGGCATCGGTGGCACGAAGCTCTTCGCGCCGAACGAGGCCACCTCTCGTGCCATGGCCGCGACCGTCCTTTCCCGCATGGCTGGCGGCACGATCGGCAACGGCACGGGCATCTTCGACAACCCGTTCACGGATGTCACCTATACCGGCGTCGAGGCGACCGACCCCTGGTACGCCACGTATGTCCTCTGGGCCGCTGACACCCGCATCGTCACCGGCTACGAGCAGGCCGACGGCACCGCGCAGTTCCGCCCCGAGGCCAACGTGACCCGCGCCGAGTTCTGCGTCATGATGCAGCGCTACGCCAAGGCCATCGGCAAGGACGTCGCCCTGGAGGCCGGCGAGGCCGACAAGATCCTGGCCAAGTACGATGACGGCGCCGCCGTCGCCGACTGGGCCAAGGAGGCCGTCGCCTGGGCCGTCAAGAACGAGATCTTCGGCGGTTATAGCCTTCTCAACCCCGCGGGCGACATCACCCGCGCCGAGATGGCCAAGATGACCACCGAATTCCAGGCCGCTCCGCTCACGAAGTAGCAGCAGCTTGAATCCGAACCGCATCCGCGGGCCGAGGGCCGCAAGGCCTCCGGCCCCGGGCGCGGGCCCGGGAGAGCCTTCTTCCCAGAGGGTTCTCCCGAGCCTATGGCTTAACGCATGCTGTCGCACCAAGGCCTAGCCGAACAGAAAACCCCTGCAGAACATGCAGGGGTTTTCTGCGTTACGGCATAAACGATAATCGCCGTTTTCTCGTCTATACTGAAAAAGCCGTCTTTCGCACGACGGTCGCGGCTTCTTTCGACCCGCGAAATCGGAAGGGTCCGCGCCGGCCGGAGGGCGCACGTTATATCTCCTTGGGGTTCGGCCTCGTATGAAAGGATTGCGTCTCCGGCCATACCGCCTTCATGAAGGAGCGCCATGCATTACGTCGGAGTCGATATCGCAAAAAGAACCCACTGCGCCGCCGTGCTTGACGATGGGGGCTCCCTTGTGGCCGAGCCGTTCATCTTCAACAACGACTCGCAGGGGTTTGCGTTCTTCCTCATGAAGCTTGGTAGCATCGGAGCCCATTGCGACGAATGCACCATCGCGATGGAGTCTACGGGGCATTACTGGTTCGCGCTGCTTGACTTCTTGATTGCACATGGCTTCGAGCCCATTGTTCTCAATCCCATTCAAACCGATGCGTATCGCAAGGTCGACAACGTTCGATCGGCGAAGACAGACGTGATAGACGCGGTGCTGATCGCCGACCTTGTTCGCGTGAAGCGCTTCGCCCCATGGAGCCGCGGCGACGAATTGTGCGATGCCTTGAAGCAGCTTACGCGCTACCGTTTCACGCTGGTCACACAATCGACCCGCGTGAAAAACAAAACGACCGCCGTGCTGGACCGGGTGTTTCCCGAATACGCAGCCATATTCACCCATCCATATGGGCCTACGTCGAAAGCCGTTTTGCAACGATGCCCGACCCCGCAGCAGGTCATGCGTTTCGGCGTGCATCGGCTGACGCGCATCATTGAAACGGCATCGAACGGGCGTTGTGGTAGGAATTACGCAGACACGCTCATTGCCGCCGCACGAACATCGGTTGGCGCCGCCCATTCGTCGGATGCGCTTGCCTTGCAAATCAAGCTTATGATCGAGCAGCTTGAATTTTTGGAGCGGCAGATGAAAGACCTCGATGAGGAAATTGCCGTGATTTTAGACGAAACGCCTGGTAAATGGCTTACAACGATACCCGGTGTCGGCCCTACGCTCGCCGCGCAGATAACGGGAGAAATCGGAGACCCCTGGCGCTTTTCTAGCGCACGCAAGCTTGTGGCATATGCGGGCATGGACGCCACCGTCAGCCAGTCGGGCGAAAGCGAGATGGCGGGCCATATGTCGAAGCGAGGGTCGGCCCAGTTGCGCTATGCGCTTGTCCGTGCGGCCGATGGCGTGAGAAGACTCGATCCGTATTTCAAAGAGTATTACGAACGGAAACTGCGAGAAGGTGCGCATTATTTTTGTGCGATATCGGGAGTCGCACGAAAGCTCGCGGGTGTCGTTTTGGCCTTAATGCGCGAAGAGCGCGCCTATGAGCGTGGCCGCCGAAGCACGAGGACCAATAACGAATGCGATTCCGAAGTGTTGGCGCATTAGCCCATGCGCGTCCCAACGTACGAAAGGGCCCCTGCACGATGCAGGGGCCCTTTCGTCGTCGAAGCGTTTGTGCGACAGCTTGCTTTTAAGCCAAAGGCTCGCGGGAAGGCGCCGTGGGGCGCCCTCCCGCGAGCCCGCGTCCGGGCCCGGGGCTCGAAGGCCCGGGGATCCCGGATGCGGGCGGTCGCTGCGCTCGGGCGGCTGCTACTTCTCGATCTTGAGAGGCTCGGCCTGGAACGCGACGGCCATCTTGGCCATCTCGGCGCGGGTGATGTTGCCCTCGGGGTTCAGCACCTTGTAGCCGCCGAAGATCTCGTTCTTGACGGCCCAGGCCACGGGCTCCTTTGCCCAGTCGGCGACGGCGGCGCCGTCCTCGTACTTGGCCAGGATCTCGTCGGCCTCGCCTGCGGCGAGGGCCTTGCCCTGGCCGGTGGCGGCGGCGTAGCGCTGCATCATGATGCAGAACTCCGCGCGGGTGACGTCGTTGCCGGGGCGGAATTCGGTGGTTCCGGGGTAGCCGGTGACGACGCCCGTAGAAGCGGCCCAGAGCACGGCGTTGGCGTACCAGGGGTCCTTATCGGGATTGGCGGTGTATGCGACGTCAGTGAACGGGTTCATGTAGTCGCCAGCCTTGGCGCCCTCGAAGACGGCCATGCGGGAGAGCACGGTCGCGGCCATGGCGCGCGTGGTGGTCTGGTTCGGCGCGAAGAGCTCCGTGCCGCCGATGCCGGTCATGTACTTGACCTTGTCGTCAGAGGCTGCGTAGACGTAGTCGTAGAACCAGTCGCCGGGCTTGACGTCGGCGAAGACCTTGCCCTCGACGACCTCGAAGGTTCCGAGCTCCTTGCCGGAGATGGCAATGCTGTCATCCTTGACGGCATCCTTGACGGAGACCTTGTAGAAGCCGAGCTCCTTCATCTCCTTGACCTTCTTGAACGTGCCGGGCTTGCCGTTCTTATCCTTCTCGGCGTACTCGAGGGTCAGGGCGTAGGAACCTGCGGGCAGGTCCTTCCAGATGACCTTCGTGTCGGAATCCTTCTCGCCTGTGTCGTACTGGACGACGGGGGCGATGGCCTCGCCGGTGTAGCCGATCTTCTTGGAGCCCTCTTCGCCGTGCAGCAGGGACGCGGCGGCGACCTGGAAGTCATTGGCCTGGATGGAGTCGATCGTCAGGACGAGCTGCTCCTTCTTCGCGGCGAAGTCGTACTTGTCGCTGGTCAGCGTGATGGTGTAGACGCCCGCCTCGACGGCCTCTTTGACCTCGGCGCCGTCCTTGACGACCTTCAGGTCGAAGTCGGTGCCCTGGACCAGCTGCTTGTCGCCGGCCTTGGCGGAGACGGAGAGCTTCTTCAGCACGTCAGTGCCGTCGTACTTGACGGAGGCGGTGCCGTTGACGGCCTTGCCGTCGAGGGCGAAGAGGACGTCCTCGGTGGCGATCATGCCGTTGGTGACGGTCACCTTGCAGGTAGCTTCGCCGGCGTACATGTACTCGGTGGCGGCGGCGTCGACGGAAACCTTGACGGTCCAGACGCCGGTCTCGTTGAGCTTGGAGGCATCGACGACGTTGCCGTCCTTGTCGAGGACGGTCACCTTGACGAAGGACTTGTCGAGCTTGTTGGAGCCGTCGCGGTCGACGGAAATCTTGGACAGGTCGAACTTCTCGCCCGCGGACAGGTCGATGGTCTTGGTCTCGGGGAGCTGGTCGTTGCCGTACTTGAAGTTCTTGGCGCCGATCGTGGTGCCGGCGTTCACGTTGACGGCAGCGCCTTCGCCCTCGAAGTTGGCGGCAGTGGCCTTGTCGGCGTTCGCCTTCACCTTGACGGTGTACTTGTACTCGCCCTTGGCGTTGCCGTCCATGGGGTTCGGCCAGGCGCACTCGATGTCGAAGAGGTTGGCGATAGCGCTCTCGTCATCGAAGCCGTCGATCTTCACGATTTTGCGATCGCCGAAGGTTGCGCCAGAGGTTCCGAACTCATACTTGGCCTTGGACAGGTCGATCTTGGAGATGGTCAGCTTCTCGTTCAGGGTGACCTTCTTGCCGTCGGTCATCTCGACGACGACGGTGTAGGTGCCGGCGTTCTTGAGGTCAGCCACCTTGCCCTTGTTGCCGTAGAATTCAACAGCGCTGACGTTCTTGAGTGCTTCGCCCTTGTAGAGCAGGCCGACGTTGCCTTCGGAGCTGCCGTAAGAGAACGGCTTGCCCGTGTACTCGAAGGTCGTGTCGGAGAAGTCGGCGGCATCCTTGCCAACCTGGTAAAGGGTGGCGTCGGCGAGGTCGGACTCGGCGTCCACGAACTTAAACTGGAAGGCCTGCTTTGCGCCCTTGTAGGGGCCGGCGACCGCTTCGACGACCACGCGGAAGAGGTTGGCGCGGTTGTTCGCGAGGCCAACGGTCTGCGGGTGCTGGACGTTGTTCCAGGTGCCGTCTTCCGGCTTATCGACGTTCTGGTTGTACTGGTAGTAAACCTTGTAGTCCTTGTTGTCCTTGAGAGACTCGACCGTGGTCTCGTCGCCCTCGGGGTCGACAGAGACGGGGACGAGAAGCTGGTTCTCGCCGTTGAAGGTCAGCTCGACGGTCTTGTAGGCGCCGGCGGCGTCCTTCTTCAGCTCGACGACGTTGCCGTTGTTGTCCTCCATGGCGAAGACGCCACCCTGCCACAGATCAGCGGGATTGGCGGCCAGAACCTCGACGTCGTTGCCCTCGGCGGCCTCGGCCGGCTCGTCCGCGAAAGCGGCGGCGGCGGGGACCATGCCTGCTGCCAGGGTGGCAGCCAGGGTCGCCTTGACGGCCTTGCCGTAGGCGCCCTCCTTCTTCTGTTCGTCATTGACGTAAGCCGTCATGTTTTGTCTCCTTTCATAGAGGGGAAAGAAGACCTGTTCGCACGCTGTTCTCGCCGCATTCGCCATGCAATCCGGCGTTTTCCCGCAGCGCGCCCGTACGCGCCGGCTCCGCGCGGCGGTGGCTTATAATGCCTAGTCTGCGGCGTGTTTTTCGCCGCGTTTCGATCGTTTCCATCCGAAGGATTGCTTCATGCTCAAAATAGCGTTGTGCGCGCTGGCCGCGGCTCCTCTTGCGTTTCTTGTCCGCAAAAAGGGCGTGCGTTTCGAGTCGGTGGCGTTGGTTCTTGCCGTTTTGCTGGCCGCGTTTCAGGCGGTGGGCCACTCTTACGAACACTACGGCACGTTTCGCGCCATGTTCGAGGTTCCTTCGGAAATCGCTTTTGCCGTTGCGGCTTTCGCGGCCTACGTGCCGTTTCTTTATTTGGGCCTTGCGCTGGCGTTCGCCTGGGCCGATGCGGCGGCGGTTCGTGCGGCCGAGCGCATGCGCTCGAGCGATCTTGCGCGCTTTATGCCGTTTTGGGCCGCGGCGGGCGTGCTGTTGCTGGCCTGGCTACCGTATTTGATCGTGTTCGCGCCCGGCTCGTTCACCTACGACGGCATTTTCCAGATGGATATGTGGCACGGGTTCGCGGCGCCTTCCGACCATCATCCGTGGGTCATGACGGCCCTGATGGGCGGTGTGTTCGACATAGGCCGCGCGCTGGGCTCCGACAATCTGGGCGTGGCGTTGTGGGTTGGCATGCAGGCCCTTGTGCAGGCGCTTGCCTTGGCGGGGTCGGTTTCATGCATGCGGCGCATGGGCGCGCCGACGGCCGTGCTTGCGGCCGCCTTGGCGTTTTTCGCGGTGGTGCCCGCGTGGGGCGCCTATGCGCAGGCGTTTTTGAAAGACACGCTGTTCGCTTCGCTGTTCTGCCTGTACGTGATGCTGCTTGCCGAGCTGTGGGTGCGCTCGCGCCGCGCCGCGGCGTTCGATGCGCGCAGCCTGGTCGCGCTGACCGCCGCGGGCGTGGCGCTGTGCCTTGCGCGCCATAACGGCGCCTACGTGGTCGCGCTCACCATGCCGTTCGTCATTGCGTCCATGCCGTCGCGCGTGCGCGTGAAGGCGGCGTGCGCCTGCCTGATCCCGCTGGCGGCGTTCGTGATTGTGTCGCGCTTCGTGTATCCCGCGCTCGACGTGCTGCCCAGCGGCAAGCAGGAAACCCTGGGCGCGCTGTTCCAGCAAACGGCGCGCTACGTGAAAGAGGCCCCTGACGACGTGACTCCCGAAGAGCGCGCCGCGATCGAGGCTGTGCTTGCCTACGACGCCTTGCCCGAGCTTTACTACGGATCGCGCAGCGACACGGTGAAAGGCACCTACACGGGTAACGACGAAGCGCTGGGCGATTACTTCGCGGCCTGGGCGTCTATGGGCATGCGGCACCCGGGCGTGTATGTGGACGCGTTTTTGAACGGCTGCTACGGCTATCTGTACGCCGACGAAAGCTGGACGCACAACACCTGGGACTACCGCCTGTACAACTACGGCTCGGTGCCCGGCATTCAGGACGATTTCCAGGTGTCGTACCTGTTCGGCGAAGACGTGCGCGGCGCCATGATCGCGTTTTGCAACGGCTGGCAGAACGTTCCCGTGTTGGGCCTGACGGGCCATTGCGGGCTGTATACGTGGCTGCTGCTTGCGGCGGCGGGCTATGCCGTGCGCACCGCGCGTTGGAAATCGCTGTTCGCGCTGGTGCCGAGCCTCGTGCTGCTGCTGATCTGCTTCGTGTCGCCCGTGAACGGCTATTTGCGCTACATGCTGCCGATCATGGCGGCCCTGCCGCTGCAGATGTGGTTCGTGGTGGCGGCTTCGGCATTGCGCCGCGGCAGGTGGTATGCGCCGCCTGCGAAAGCGCGTCGCGCCGAGCCGTCCGCCCGCGCGCAGCGGGCGTCGTAGCGAAGCCGCTCGCCGCTCGCGGGCGGGTTTCGGCGGCGCGCGCGGCTGCCGCTTGCCGTTCGCCGCTCATCGTATGAGCACGGCCCCTTCGCGTGCGTTCATTCGGGCGTGGCGAGGGGGCCGTCGTGCGTTCGGGGCACGGCGGGGGAGGGCGTCGTTCGTCGGCCGCGGCCGAAAAGAGAACCGCCCGCAGAGCGTTCGCTGCGGGCGAGCGGCATGCGCGCAGCGCGCGTTTCGGGCATGAAAAAGCCCCGCTTGCGGCTGCAAACGGGGCTTCGGTTCGCTTGGAGCGGGCGCTCTTAGGCGCGGCCCAGCGGATTGTGGGCGTCGATATCGGAATCTTTGTCCAGCACGGTAGGAGCCTCGCCGTTGCTGTACACCATGCGGTCGGGGTTGAACGGATTGTCCTCCGCAGAAATGGTCATGTCCGCCTCGTCGGCCTCGGTGGGCAGGCGCAGCACGGTGCGCAGCAGGTCTTCGTAGATCGCCGCGGTAAGCTCGGCGAACGCCTCGTGCGCTTCGTCTTTGTATTCCACCAGCGGGTCGCGGTGGCCGTACGAGCGCAGGCCGATGCCCGCCTTCAGGTAATCCATCTCCTGCAGGTGCGCGATCCAGCTCACGTCGATGATGTGCAGCATGACCTGGTTGCACAGCTCGCGGAACTTCTCGGCGCCCAGCGCCTCGCGCTTTTCCTCGAGCGCGGTTTCGAACAGGTCGGACAAAAGCTCGTACAGGTCGTCGCTTTCGGCGTCTTCGTCGAGCTTTGCGGCCACGTCGAAGGTTTCGGCGCCGGTCATATCGGCCACCCAGGCGTTCAGGCCTGCGATATCCCAGTCGTCGAAGGGCGTCGATGCCGGGCAGGTGGTTTCCACCGCGCGGTCGAGCACCGATTCGGAAATGTCGTCCAGGATGTCGCAGACGTCTTTGCCGTCAAGGATGGCGTTGCGCTCTTTATAGATGGCCTTGCGCTGCAGGTTCATGACGTCGTCGTACTGAAGCACCTGCTTGCGCGAATCGAAGTGAATCGACTCCACCTGGTGCTGCGCGGTGTCGATCACCTTGGTGACCAGCGAATCCTGCAAAGGCACGGTGTCGTCGCCCTGTTTTTCCATCATGGCCGACACGGCTTTCAGGCGGTCGCCGCCGAAACGGCGCAGCAGGCTGTCTTCGATCGACAGGAAGAAGCGCGATTCGCCCGGATCGCCCTGGCGTCCCGAACGGCCGCGCAGCTGGTTGTCGATGCGGCGCGATTCGTGGCGTTCGGTGCCTATGACGTACAGGCCGCCCAGCACGCGCACGGCGTAGCCTTCGCTTTGCAGGATATGGTCGGCGTACTGCTGGGCCGATTCGACCTGCCAATCCAGCGGGTTTTCAAGATCGGCGCCCAGCTTTTCCAGCCATTCGCGCTTGAGGTTCGCCTCCGATCCGCCCAGCAGGATGTCGGTGCCGCGGCCCGCCATGTTGGTGGCGATGGTCACGGCGCCCACGCGGCCGGCCTGGGCCACGATGCCCGCCTCGCGCTCGGGGTTTTTGGCGTTGAGCACCTGGTGGTCGATGCCGCGCTTGGCAAGGATGGCGCTCAGGCGCTCGGACGCGTCGATCGACGTGGTGCCCACCAGCACGGGCTGACCCTTTTCGTGGCGCGTCTGCACTTCGTCGGCCACGGCGGCGAACTTGGCCGCCTCGGTGCGGAAGATGAAGTCGTCGCGATCTTTGCGGATCACGGGCTTGTTGGTGGGAATGGGAATGACGGGCAGGTTGTAGATCTGCCTGAACTCGCTGTCTTCGGTGAGCGCCGTGCCGGTCATGCCGGAAAGCTTGTCGTACAGGCGGAAGTAGTTCTGCAGCGTGATGGTGGCGAGCGTCTGCGATTCGGGCTTGATTTCCACGCCTTCCTTGGCCTCGACGGCCTGATGCAGGCCTTCGGACCAGCGGCGGCCTTCCATGATGCGGCCGGTGAATTCGTCGACGATCTTCACTTCGCCGTCGGCCACCACGTAATCGACGTCGCGCGTCATGGTGAACTGCGCCTTGAGCGCTTGCTTGAGATGGTTGGCCAGGCGGCCCGAAATGTCGGCGTACACCTCGAAGCCCAGGGCTTCTTCGACTTTGTCCAGGCCGCGCTCGGTGGCATAGATCGTGCGCTTCTTTTCGTCGTAGACGTAGTCTTCGCCGTCTTTGAGCATGGGCATGATCTTGGCGAAGCGGATGTAGTCGTCGGCCGCGGCGGCGCCCAGGCCGCTGATGATCAGCGGGGTGCGGGCCTCGTCGATCAGGATCGAGTCCACTTCGTCCACCACGGCGAAGGCGTGGCCGCGCTGCACGCGGTCTTCGGCGGAAGACACCATGTTGTCGCGCAGGTAGTCGAAGCCGAACTCGGAATTGGTGCCGTAGGTGACGTCGGCGGCGTAGGCCTGGCGGCGCTGCGACGGCGGCATGTTGTTCAGAATGACGCCCGTGTCCATGCCCAGGAAGCGGTAGATGCGGCCGGTGTATTCGGCGTCGCGCTTGGCCAGATAGTCGTTCACGGTGACCACGTGGGTGTTGCTGCCGTCGAGCGCGTTGAGGAAGCAGGCGGCGGTGGACACGAGGGTCTTGCCTTCGCCTGTCTTCATTTCGGCGATGCAGCCGTCGTTGAGCGCCAGACCGCCGAGCAGCTGCACGTCGTAGTGGCGCATGCCGGTGGTGCGGCGGCTTGCTTCGCGGATGAGCGCGAACGATTCGACGATCAGGTTCTTCTGCTTTTCGCCCGCGGCGGCGCGCTCGCGCAGGGCGTCGGCGAGCGAACGCAGCTCGGCGTCGGTCTTTTCCTGCAGCGCAGGTTCTGCGGCGTTGATGGAATCCACCAGGCCCAGGTAGGGCTTGAGGAACTTGTCGTTGCCGAAGGTGAGGAGCTTAGAGACGAATGCTGGCATGGATGCGCTTTCTCGCGAGGGTTTTGCGTTGATTCCAAAATGCATATTCTACGGCAGAAAGGGCACGTCATGCGTCTCGACGGGCATTCTGCATGAAAGAAGGACGCGGCCGCCGCGCGCCCGGGCCGCAGGTCCGCCGCGCGGGCATGCAGGGCGTGGAATAACGCTAGAATAGGCGTGATGTGCTTCGAGCGCTTTACCCACGAAGGAGACACCCGATGGATTTGACGATAGTCGTGCCTGTGTACAACGCGGCGGCCTACCTGCCGGCATGCCTGGAGCAGCTGCGCGATCAGGGGCTTGCCGAAGGCGAATACGAAATCGTCCTGGTGGACGACGGCTCCGTCGACGATTCGCCGCGCCTGTGCGACGAATACGCCCGCGACCTCGCATGCGTGCGCGCGGTGCATCAGGGCGAGAACCGCGGCGCCGGCGCGGCGCGCAACAGGGGCATCGAGGAGGCGCGCGGCGATTACCTGTACTTCTTCGACGCCGACGATTCGCTCGAGCCTGGGTCGCTCGCGCGTCTGGTCGATCGCATGAAAGCCGACGATCTTGACGTGCTGTTCTTCGGCGCGCATATCGTTTACGAAAGCGAGCGCGCCGAGCGCGACCATCCGCAGGACGCCGATTATTTCCGCAGGTTCACGCAGCCGGGCATCCTGCGTGGCAAGGCCATGTTCGAGCACCAGGTGCGCGCAGGCGATTTCTGCGCCCAGCCGTGCGTGCAGGTGTGCAAGACGTCGTACGTGCGCGAAGGCGGCGTGCGTTTCGCCGAGGGCATCGTCAACGAAGACAACGAATTCGTGATCAGGTCCATGACGGCCGACGGCCGCTGCGCCATGGCGTCCGACCTGTGTTACGGCTACTTGGTGCGCGAGGGCTCGGTGACCACCGACCAGAGCAAGGGGGTGGCCCGTCTGCGCGCCCATATGTATCTGTCCGATTTCTGCCGCGCCCGCGCCTATGCCGCGCGTGAGGCGGGAGAAGACGGTCTGTGCGAGGCGTTCAGCATGCTGGACGAGTGGTTCGTGGATTGCGCCGTGGAGGCGTGCGATTCCATGGTGGAAGGCTTTCCTTCCACCCCGCTGTGGCCCGATAACGTGATGGCCGCCGCCGACCAGCGCGAATGCTACTGGCGCCTGTGGCAGCGCCAGAACATCATCAGGATCCAGGAGGGCGCGATCGGCGATCTTGACGCGAAACTGCAGGGCGTGCGCGCCGAGCTCGAGGAGTCGCGTCGCGAGACGGCGGCGCGCGAGGAGGAGCTGGGCAAGGCGTACGCCGATATAGAAGCTCTTCGCGGTTCGACGTCGTTTAAGGTCGGCCGCGCGATCACCGCGCTGCCGCGCGCCCTGCGAAACGCCTTGAAGCGTTAGGCCCGCGGCCTGCGTTGGGCCTACGGCGTGCGCTCGGTTGCCGTTACGCCTTGCCCATGATGCGTTTGATCGCGCGCGGCAGGGCGCCCACGGCGCGGCCCGCCTTCCAGGTGGGGGAGGCCACCAGCGCCTCGGCGCGCGCGTACGCGGCGGCAAGCTCCGCCTCCAGGCGCGCGCAGCGTTCGCGTTCGCGCTCGAGATCCTGCTCGGCCACGGACACGTCGCGCACGTACAGGCGTGTGGATGCGCGAGGAACGTCGGCGGCTTCAACCGTTTCGAAGAAGGCATCGAAGGCGTCGAGCGCTCGTTCGCGCAACGCCGCAGCCCGCGAGCGCACGCGCGCCGCGGCGTTTTCGTCGTGCATGAGCGCGTCGAACGCGGCGATCGCGGCTGCGGCCGAGCAATCGGGTTCCATCAAAAACGCCCGCGCGTCCATGGCGTCATAGAGCGCCTCCACTTTATCGTTGTAATTGATGCCGATCGAGGAGATGCCCAGGGCGTTGGACACGATCGAGCAGTGCAGGCGCATGGCCACGGACGCCTGCGCTTGTGAAAGCGCCGCTACGGCGGTGTCGAAATCGTCGGTCAGGCCGAAGAACAGCGCCGCTTCGACGTGGCGCATCTTGTTCGCGATGCGCTCGTGCACCGTGCGGTCTTCGGGCGCGAAATCCAAAAACACGGTGCGCCAGCCTTTCGTCTCGAAGGCGTGGTCGAACAGCGCCGCCATGGCGTCGGTCAGGCCTTCGCCGCAGGTGTGGTGGTCGCGAAACGATGCCGAAAGAAACGGTGCGTCGTCCAGGCCCGATTCGTCCTTCCAGCGCTCCCATGCCTCGCAGCGCTCGGGGCGCTCGATCGAAAACGCCAGGTCGGCCTTCACGCGGATGAGCGAAGGGTCGACGCCCGCGTCTTCGAGCAGCTGCGCGGTGTGTTCGTCGCGCGGCAGATACAAAGGCTTGGTGAGCGACGCCATCTCCACCAGCTTGCACGCGTCGGCGTTGGCAAGCGGGCCTGCGCCCACGCCCAGAAACACCGCGGGCACGCCCTGCTGGTAGGCCATCAGGCAGCACGCCGTTTGGCCGGCTATTTCGGAATGGGGGTTGAGATAGAGGTCGATCGGGCCTGCGGTCCAGTCTTTGAACGGCTCGTCGAACATGATGCCCGCCATGAACACGAGCGCCGATGCGCCCGCCAGCTGGGCGAACAGTTCGGCCTTCATGGGCGGGGTGACGGAAGCCACGCCGTGGCGCGCGATCGTGCGGTCGGGCATGTGGCCGATGGCGGACACGTAGGAGCTGGGGTAGCGCTTGCGCACGTTGGCCGCGATCAGCGAGAAGATCAGCTCGTCGCCGAAGTTGTCGGGCCCCACGTAGCCGAACACCACCACGTGGCGGATGGGCTCGTCCTGCCCTTTGCCCGAGCGTTCGCAGGCCGCCAGGATGTCTTCGATCGAATCGTGCGCGTCGGCCACGCAGGCGGGGTCGAACGTTTCCAGAAACGGCGCGGCGGCGGCGCGGTCCAGGTTGCCCTGCGCGTCGAAGACGCCGGGAACCACGGCGGGGTCGAGCAGTTCGACGCCGTGCCCCATGGCCTTGAGCTGCAGGTAGGTGTGTGCCGCGGCATCGCCCGCCGAAAAGCGCGCGTGTCCTGTGAGTGCTATGCGGTAATACGCCATGTCGGCCGCCTTTGCTGAATTCCCGGGATATGCGTTGGTGCATCATAGCACGATGCCGCGCCCCCGCTCGGCCGTCGCGGGCGTTCGCGGATGCGCGGCATCGTGCGCCGTTTACGTTCGTGTTCTAGATGAGGCCGCGCTCCATGGCGTTCATCACCACTTGCGCCATCTGCGCGCGGGTGATGGGGTTGCGGGGGAGCAGGCGTGCGGGATCGGTGGCCCTGTCGCCGTTGATCACGCCTTCGTCGGTGGCCCACACCATGGCGTCGCGTGCCCAGTCGCTCGTGTCGTCGCGGTCGGGCAGCGCGTCGAAGGCGCTCGGGTCGGCGGCGGCCGTATCGGCGTTCGCCGCGCGCGCCACCACTAAGGCGAGCTGCTCGCGCGAAAGCTCGTCGTTCACGCCGAACCTGCCGGTTCCCACCAGGCCCACCATCATGCCGGTTTCGACGGCCCAGTTCACGGCGGGGGCGTACCACTGGCTCTGGTCGACGTCGCTCAGCGGGGCGGGGGCGCACTGGGCGCCGTTGCCGAAGCGGTTGTACAGAATGCGGGCGCACTGGGCGCGCGTGAGGTTTTCCTGGGGGCGGAAGGCGCCTTCGTAGCCGGTCATGATGCCGCGCTCGTTCACGTAATGGGCGGGCTTGAAGAACCAATCGCTCGGCGCCACGTCGGAAAACGCCGAATGGTCCTGCACGAGGCGTTCCACGGCGCCCGCCGCGTCCAGCGCGCCGTGGCTGCCGCTTGCCTGCGAACGGTCGTTTTCGGGGTCGTTCACGGGCGTGGCCGACGCGTACAGGGCGGCCTTGGCCTCGTCGACGCTCGCGTCGGGTTCGGCCGCGAACATGAGCGCGAAGGCGCCCGCCACGATCGGCGCGGCAAGCGAGGTGCCCGAAGCCCAGGTGAAGCCTTCCGTGTTGCCGCCTGCGTCGGCGAGCGGCGCGGTGATGCCGCTGCCCGGGGCGCTGATGTCTTTGTATTCGTTGTAATCGGACCAGACCACGTTGGTGCCGTCGGCGTTGAGCGCAGTCACCGAGACGCATGCGTCGAAATCGGCCGGATAGATCGGCTTGGTGTTGGGCGCGGCGGCCTTGTTGCCGTTGCCGCCCGCGCACACGGTGACGATGCCCTGGTCTTTGGCGGCGACGATCGCGTTTTCCAGCGCGCGGTCGTTCAGGGTGGAACCGTAGGCGCCCAGGCTCAGGTTGATCACGCGCACGTCGGCCTTGCCGCTGCGGGCCAGCTCGGTCACGTAACTATAGGCCGCAAGGAGCGATTTCGTGTCGATCTTGGGCTTGGCCGAATCGTCGCATACCTTCACGGGCACGATCGAAGCGTTGAACGACGCGCCCGCCATGCCGAAGCCGTTGTTCGCCACGGCCGCCGCGGCGCCCGCCACCATGGTGCCGTGGCCTCCGTTGAAGGCGTTCTGGCCGTCGGCGTACAGCGGAGCGTTTTCGTAGGCGTCCCAGCCGTACTGCGTGAGCACGTTGGCGGCCAGGTCGGCGTGGTCGGCCATGACGCCCGTGTCCAGCACGGCGATGGCTACGCTGCCGTTCGTCTGCGCGCGGTTCCAGGCGTCGTCGAAATTGGCGTTGTACAGCCAATACTGGTTGCGCGGCACCGAGGGGTCGGCGATCTGCGCGAAGGGGTCGTTCGCGGCGATCGCGGCCAGAAGCGCTGCGTCGTCGGCGATCAGGCCCGAAGCCGCGCCCGCGTCTTCCACGGGGTCGATCGAGCGGTAGACGAAATTGGGCTGCGCGCTTGCCACGCCGTCGAGGGCTTCGGCGGCGGCCACGGCGTCGTTCACGCTTTGGCCCGCGGCGGGCGCCGCTTCGATGACCGTCGTGCCGTCTGCCGCGGCGAAGCGTCCGGTTTCCTGCATGCCCAGCTCCTTCAGGCCGTCGGCCACGGCGTCGGCCGTATCGTCGGCGGAAAGGGTGCGCGCGCCTGCGTCGGCGGCGGCGAATACGAGCACGCCGTCGGTTTCGGCCGTCTCGGCGACGGGCGTTGCGGCCTGCTGCGCCGCGGGGGTTTCGACAGGCGCGGCCGCGGCGGGCGCTGCGGGCAGGCCGAGGCTCGCGAACATGAGCGAGCTTGAAACCAGCACGGCTCCTGCGCCGCGCAGCGCGTTGCGGCGCGCGGTTGCGTCGATGGTGGGAATGATTCGCATGGCTTTCCTCCGTTTGATGTGGTTGCGCTATTGTATACCCGCAGGAATTCGATCGCGCCGCATCGCGGGCGCGCAGACGGGCGGCGGCGCGCGGGCGTGGCTGCAAGGAGGCGGTTTATGGAGTCGGCGCAGGGCTTCGCGCGAACGGTCATGGTGACGGGCGGCGCCGGCTTCATAGGCTCGAACTTCATCCGTCTGGTGCTGGCTGAACGCCCCGACGCGCGTGTGGTGAACGTGGATGCGCTCACCTATGCGGGCTGCGCCGACAACCTGGCCGACGTGCGGAGCGATGCGCGCTATGCGTTCGTGCACGCCGACGTGCGCGATGCGGCCGCCATGGCGCAGGCCTTCGAGCGCTTCGCGCCCGATGCCGTGGTTCACTTCGCGGCCGAATCGCACGTAGACCGCTCGATCGCCGACCCGTCGCTGTTCCAAAGCGTCAACGTGGGCGGCACCGCTGCGCTGCTCGAGGCGGCGCGCGCGGCGTGGGCGTGTCGAGACGGTTTTCGCGCAGGATGTCGTTTTTTGCACGTGTCCACCGATGAAGTGTATGGCGATTTGCCTTTGGATCCGTGTTGTTCCGACGGCTCCGACGCGTTTCGCGAAGACGCGCCGTTGCGTCCGCGTTCGCCCTATGCCGCGTCGAAGGCGGCGGCCGAGATGTTCGTGGGCGCCTACGGGGCCACGTACGGGTTGCCTATCGTCACGGTGCGCTGCTCGAACAATTACGGGCCGCGCCAGCATGCGGAAAAACTCATCCCCAAGACGATCGAGCGCGCGTGCGCGGGATTGCCCGTGCCGCTGTACGGAAGCGGTTCGAACGTGCGCGATTGGCTGTATGTGCAGGATTGTTGCCGCGGCGTGCTGGCGGCGCTCGAGAAGGGGCGTGCGGGGCAGGTCTACAACCTGGGCGGCGGCTGCGCCTTGCCCAACGTGCGCCTGGTGGAGGCGGTGCGCGACGCGCTGCACGATGCAGGGGCCGCGCGTGCCGCGGCGTTTTCGGTCGAGCACGTGGCCGACCGCCCGGGTCACGACCGCCGCTATGCCATGAACTGCGAAAAGGCCGCCGCCGAACTGGGGTGGCGTCCGACCACGCCGTTCGAGGAGGGCATGCGCGCCACGGTTGCGTGGTATTTGGAACGCGCGGGCGTCGTCTAGGGCGCATGCGGGCGTACGCGGATACGGAAAGGGCCTGCGCAGAGTTGCTGCGCGGGCCCTTGTGTTTCGGGGCGGGCTGCTATTTGGACGAGGCGTAGCTGTCGTCCACGGTGATCTTGCACGCCGCGTCAGGGCGGTGCTCCTTGACGATTTCGGACACGCGCTCGGCCAGCTCGTCGTCGGAAAGCTCCAGGTCGGCGGGGCGCAGCACGTCGAAGATCACATTGGTGTGCGTGGGGCCCGGCACGATGCGCAGGTCGTGGATGGTCAGACGCGCGTCGATGCGACGGATGTTCTCGGCAATCCAGCGGCGCAGATCGCCCACGGCCGAATCGGACGTCACGATGGGGTCGTAGTGCAGTACCAGCAGCAGGTTTTCCTCGGTGCGGAAGGCTTCTTCGATGTTGTCGATCACGTCGTGGCTTTTCAGCGGATCCATTTCGGCAGCCATTTCCACATGCGCGCTCGCGAAACGGCGGCCCGGGCCGTAATCGTGCACGATCAGATCGTGCGTGTCCAGCACGCCCGGGTAGGCGACGATCTTGTCGTAGATATGCTTGACGAACGCGGGGTCGGGCGCCTTGCCCAGCAGCGGGTCCACTGTGTCGCGCACCAGCTCGATGCCGCTTACAACGATGAACGCGCCCACGGCCAGGCCCGCCCAGCCGTCCAGGTTCACGCCGCCGAATTCGGCGATCAGCGTGCAGGCCAGCACGGCGGAGGTGGCGATCACGTCGTTGCGCGAATCGGCTGCGGTGGCCAGAAGCGTGTTCGACGAGATGCGCGTGCCGAGGCTTTTGTTGAAGGCGGCCATCCACAGCTTCACGACGATCGACATGGCCAGCACGGCCACGAGCGCCATGCTGAACTCGACGGGCTCGGGGTGGGTGATCTTATCGAACGACGAGCGCACCAGCTCCACGCCGATGACCAGGATGAGCACAGCCACGGCCAGGCCCGACAGGTACTCGAAGCGCCCATGGCCGTAGGGATGCTCGGCATCGGGCGGCTTGCTTGCCAGCTTGAAGCCCAGCAGGCTGATGATGTTGCTCGACGCGTCGGAAAGGTTGTTGAGCGCGTCGGCCACGATGGCCACCGATCCCGCCGCCGCGCCCACGGCGCCTTTCGCGATGCAGAGCACCGTGTTGCACGCGATGCACACGATGCTCGCGAACGTGCCGTACGCGGTGCGTACCGCAGGGCTTTCGGTATCGTCGGCGTTTTTGACGAAGCGCCTGGTGAGCCATTCGAACATGCTCGTCGTTCTCCTTCGGTGGTTACTCGTCGCGCTGGGGCTTCGAGGTCAGGTGCCACCCGTTGCAATACGGGCAGCGGTAGCTGTGCAGGCCGCGCGTTCCGTGCTCGGCGCAGGACGCGACGGCCTCTTCGGCATCGGCGCGGCAGCGGTAGCGGTTCTTCGATTCGCACGCCTTGCGGCGCAGCGCGGCGTCGTGTTCGGCGTCTTGGTCGCGGCGGCGTTGCTCTTCGCGGGCGAACACGTCGTCCATGCCTCCGAGGCCTGCTTTGAATGCTGCCGTCTGTTTTGCCAGAGCCGAACGTTTCCTGCTGGTCATGGCGACTCCTTTCGCAATGAGCCGGTTTTCGTTCGCCCTATGATAGCAGCGCGCGCGGCGTTCGGGCCGGGCCCGCCCCGCCGGAAGGCGGGCAGGTTGCGGCCGGATTCGCGCCGGGAAGCGGGTGGATTTCGGCCCGATTCGCGCTGGAATCGATTCGGGGTTTCGCCACGGCGCGAGCTGGCCCGTGCCGTGGCGGCCCGCGTCGATTCCGCTATGGCGCGGGCCGTTCTGCGCCGGCTGGATGCGCGCCTGATTCCTGCCGGGCTCGCGCCGACGCGTGTCCGGGTTTCGGCCGGAGCCGATCCGGAAACGCGCCGGATACGCGCCGGAATCAGGCTGGGGTTTAGCGGGGCTTCACCATGGAAAGCGAAATCTTGCCGCGTTCCTTGTCTATCTTTTCCACCCAGACGGTCACCGTGTCGCCTACGGCCACCACATCGCTCGGATGGTTGACGAAGCGCTCCGCCAGCTTGGAAATGTGCACCAGGCCGTCTTGCTTCACGCCGATGTCCACGAACGCTCCGAAGTCAACCACGTTGCGCACCGTGCCCGTCAGCTCCATGCCGCAGGCAAGGTCGTCGAAATCGCGCACGGAGGTGCAAAACACCGTTTCGGGGGCGTCGTCGCGCGGGTCGCGCCCCGGCTTTTCCAGCTCGGCCATAATGTCGCGCAGGGTGGGCGCGCCGCATCCGAGCTCCGCCGCCAGAGAGCCGATGTTTTCCAGTCGCGCGCCTATTCCCTCGATCCCGCCGTGCGCCAGGTCGGCCGGCTTCATGCCCGCGCGTTTGAGCAGCGCCTCGGCGATCGGATAGCTTTCGGGATGCACGCTCGTGGCGTCCAGGGGGTTGGCGCCGTCTGCGATGCGCAAAAAGCCCGCGCAGTTCAGATACGCCTTCGGCCCCAGGCGCGACACCTTCTTCAGCTGCCTGCGGTCGGTGAACGCGCCGTGCTCTTCGCGGTAGGCCACGATGTTTTTGGCCAGCGCGGGCGTGATGCCCGCCACGTATCCCAGCAGGCTGGCGCTCGCGGTGTTCAGATTCACACCCACGCGGTTGACGGTGCGCTCCACCACGCCCGCCAGCGCCCGTCCCAGTTCGGCCTGGTCAAGGTCGTGCTGGTATTGGCCCACGCCGATCGATTGCACCGGAATCTTCACCAGCTCGGCCAGCGGGTCTTGCAGGCGGCGGCCCAGGCTCATGGCGCCGCGCGTGGTGACGTCGAGGTCGGGATATTCCTCGCTCGCGAGCTTCGACGCCGAATACACCGACGCGCCCGCCTCGTTGACGATCGTGTAGCGCAGTTCGAGGGGCGATTCGGCGATGAACTGTGCCACCACCTCTTCGGTCTCGCGGCTCGCGGTGCCGTTGCCGATCACGATGGTGTTGATGCGGTGGCGCTTCGCCATGCGCTCGAGCGTGCGCTTGGTGCCTTCCACGTCGTGCCGCGGCGGGGTGGGATAGACCGTGCCGTGGTCGAGCAGCGTGCCGAATTCGTCGAGCACCGCCATCTTGCAGCCCGTGCGGTATCCCGGGTCCAAAGCGATGATGCGCGCGCCTTTCACGGGGCGCTGCGAAAGCAGGCTCTCGGTGTTTTTCGCGAACACGGCTATGGCGTCGGTCTGGGCGCGGCGGGTGAGCTCGCTGCGCAGCTCGCGCTCGAGCGAAGGGGCCATGAGGCGCTTGTAGCCGTCCGCGATCGCGGCGTCCAGGCTGTCGGCGAAGGGTCCGCGGCGGCGCACGACGCGCCTGTCCAAAAGCTCGATCGCGGCATCGGCGTTGACGTGCGCGCGGACGCGCAGCTTGCCTTCCTTCTCGCCGCGGTCGATGGCCAGCACGCGGTGGTTGGGAATGCGGCGCGCGGGTTCGGAGAAGTCGTAGTAGGTTTCGTAGGGGGTTTTCTCGGACGCGTCGGCGGCCACGGTTTCGAGCTGCGCGGTTTTGCGCGTGAACGCGCGCAGGGCGGCGGTGTGCTCGGGGTCGTCGGCGATGGTTTCAGCCACGATGTCTTGCGCGCCTTGAAGCGCGGCTTCGGCGTCGGGGTAGCCGCCTTCGGCGTTCACGTAGGTCGCGGCGGCGTCCAAGGCGCTTCGCGCGCCCGTCGCCTGCGCCATGATGAGGTTCGCCAGAGGCTCCAGGCCCGCCGCGCGCGCTTTCGACGCCCGCGTGGCGCGCTTTTTCTTGAAGGGCTTATACAAATCTTCCACGCGCTGCATGACCTCGGCCTCTTCGATCGCGGCGCGCAGTTCGGCGGTTAGCTTGCCCTGCTCGTCGATCGCGGCGATCGCCTCGGCCTTGCGCGACTCCAGATTGCGCAGGTAGGTCAGGCGCTCGTCGAAGGCGCGCAGGGTCGCGTCGTCCATGCCGCCTGTTGCCTCTTTGCGGTAGCGCGCGATGAAGGGAATGGTGTTGCCGTCGTCGATCAGTTTCATGACGGCTTCGGCCTGCGCGGGCGATACGCCGAGCTCGCGCGCCAGGGTTTCGGTGATATGCGGCATAGATGCTCCGATGGTCGGTCGCGGCGCCCGCGTTTTCGCCTGCGCCGCGGAAACGGTTCAATGTGGTTCGAGCATTCTAACGCCGCCGCCCGCCGTGCGCCCGCCGTGCGCGAAAAGCCCTCAAAGAGGAAAGGCCCGCGCAGGGCGGGCCTTTCCGAGGAGGGGTGCACGCGGCCGTAGGGGTCGCGGTCGCGTGGCGAGGCGGGGCATTACGCCTGCGCGCCGGTGATGCCGACGTTGGGGCGGTTGACGTATTCGCCTTCGTCAGGGGTTTCGCTGCCGGGGTCGCTCGGCAGGTCGGCCACGGCTTCCAGGCGGATTTCCACGATGTTGCGCGCGAAATACTTCGCGGCGGTGGAATCGATCCACAGCTGGTTGGTGCCGCCGACCGACTCGCTCAGGGCCTCGTCGTTGACCTGGCTTGCCACCACGGCCTGGCGCTGCATCACGTAGGCCAGCGGGAGCTTGATCGTATGGCCGTCTTCGGAGACGAGCGTCACCACGTTGACGCTTTCGGCGGGCTGGGCCTTCTCGATGATCGAGGCCAGCGGCACGCCTGCCACCTTGGCGTTGATGGCAGCCAGGCCGCCCACGCCGTTGGATGCGCAGGAGCATCCCATGACGGTGTTGGTCATCTCGTCGTTTTCGAGCTCTTCGAGCGTGGCCGAATACTCGTTGGCCACTTCGCCCGTCACCGTGATGGTCCAATCGCTCGGCGAGGCGATGGTCAGTTCGGTGGCCGCGTTGCACAGGGCCGCCGCGCCGCGGTTGAACACCGCCGCGATCTTCTCGTTTGGGGTCAGGACGGCCTGGGAATATCCGAAGTCGCCCTGCACGTTCGCCACGGTTTTCTGGTCGCCTGCGCGGGTTGCGTCCACATGGGTCCAGGTTTGGGTAGCGTTGTCGTCGGCGGCCGTCGCGTCGGCGGGCGCCGTAGAGGCCACGGCGAGGGCGGGGGCGAGCAGCGTGATGCCGGTTGCTGCGCTGACTACTTTGATTCCGATGTTTTTCATGGCTCCCCCTTTCTCTACTCGACGTTGAAGAACAGCTGGGACGGATCGGTGCTCACGCTGCCGTCGGCGCCGATGGCGCGGACTTTCAGCAGGTACGAGCCGGGCTTTTCAGGCGTGTAGACGAACTTCCAGTTTACCCAGCGCATGACGTCGGTTTCGCCGAGGTCGTAGCGCGTCCACGTGGCGCCCTTGTCGAGCGAGATTTCGACGGCGGTCACGGGAACTTCGTAAGCGTCTGCGAAGCCTTCGAATTCGATCGGCTCGCCGGCGGGGAAGATGGTGCCGTTGGCGTAGTTGAACACGGCCGTGTTGGGCTTATTGAACATCTCGCCGGTCTTGGGGTTGGTGAAGCCCTTGAAGTACACGGGGGCTTTCTCATCCTGCGAGAACTTCAGCTCCACGGGGCGCTTGGTGTAGTGGGCGCCGCCCAGGGTGGGGGTCCACAGCTGCACGGGGTAGCCCTGGAGCATGCCCAGCTTCTCGCCGTTGATCTCGGTCACCAGCAGGATGTCGTCCTTGAGGGCTTCGACGTATTCCTGGGGCAGAGGATAGACGTCCCAGCCGTCGTCGGCGATGGAGTGCAGGGCGTTATACGATGCGGGGTCGACGCCCGCCTTCTCCATGATCGCGGACAGCGGGATGCCCTTCACTTCGGCGTTCATGATGTAGGCGCCGCCCGGCGGGTTGGTCTGGCAGTCGAGCTTCATGACGCGTTCGACCATCTGGTCTTCGAAGTCGGCCAGCTTGAAGGTGAGCTCGTTATCCACGGCGCCGCTGACCTTGATCTCCCACGAATCGTAGGCTTCCTGGGAGGTGTCGTTATCGGGCGTGATGCCCTTGTGGTCGGCGTTCTCCCAGTAGTAGAACAGCTGGTCGGTCGGGGTGATGGAGTCCTGCGTGAAGCTGAAGTCGCCGTCGACGTTGGCAACGGGAGTCACGCCCATGTAGGCCGTGTCGTATTTCACCAGGTCCCAAAGCTGGTATTCGCCGGTCTTGGGGTTGATGTAGTGGCACGAATCGCAATCGCCTTCGAACTCGTCGCTATTCATATGGATGGCATGCATGCTGTCCTGCAGGAACAGCGCCTTGGAATGGCACATGTAGCAGAACTTCGTGGTGGCATCCACGTTGTACGGGTTCCACAGCTTGGGATGCGTGGCGGGCAGAAGCTGCGTGGCGTCGAGGATCGAGGCGTGGCAGCCTTCGGCCTCGCAGCCGCGCTGGTCGCCGCCCAGAATGGCGGTGTTCCACATGTACGGGTCGTTCGGGATCATCTGGACGCGCGTGCCGTCTTCCTTCTCGGTGACGACGGGAGCGTAGTAGGCGTTGGCCGCCTCGTTCTTCTCGGCGCCCTGCAGCGTCTGGATGCGCTTGGCCTCGTCGGCCGTCGCCTCGGCCTGCTCCTGTTGAGGCTGCTCGGCCGCTTCATCCGGCGAGCTTTGCTGAGGCGCGCACGCCCACAGGCATGCCGAAAGGGCGAGTGTGCCTGAAACGGCGCCGACGAGCGCTAACGTGCGTTTCTTCATGGCCCCTCCTTTCATAAGGTTCCCCTCAGGGCCGCTCTCTCCCATGCGGCCCCCTTCGTTGCCACGCACGCTATACGAGGCGGGGTCCGTTGTCATCGATAGGAACTCATGAATGAGGCCATTCTGTGGTAATCGCAGGTCAGAATGGGTGTTATGATGCGCATCAGTAGTTTCTTGCGATACGGAAGGACGTCTTGTATGGGAGGGGACAAGACCATTTCCGCTCAGAGCGGCGCGCGCCTTGTCGCGCGTGGGGCCGCATTGGCGAAAGAAGAGTTCTCGAAGCTGTCGTGGCTTCATGTCGTAGGGTTCGCGGTGTGTCAGTCGTGGACGGTGCTGTGCTTCTCGCTGCCCGATCCGGTGACGTATGCCGATCCTTTTTTGGATTTGCGCTGGGTGTCGGCGTCGGCTACGTGCGTGCTGTTGGTGCTGTTCTGCCTGGTTCATCGGCGCATGCCGCTGCGCGTGGGAAGAAACGCGCCCATGGTCGCGATCGCCGCGGTGGCCAGCGTGTCGAGCGCCTTGGGGCCTGCCAGCGTGCTGTTTCCCGATTCGTCGGCCTTGCTGCTCGCGATCGCGGCGGCGGGGCTGGGCGCGGGGTTCGCGTTTCTGCCCGTGGCGTGGCTTGCGGTGTTTTGGGCGCAGCGCGAATGGGCGGGCTTCATCGTGAGCATGGTGCTGACGGCCGTGTTCACGTATCCGCTGGCCAACACCGTGCTGTCGGGCTCGCAGGGAACGTGGCTCATCGTGGTTGCCTGCTCGCTTCTGCCCATGGCCTCGGCGCTTATGCTGCCGCGCGAAGAGGCGTATGAGAAGGCCCGCGCCCGCGCCGCGGTTCCGGCGCAGCGCCGCGGATTCCGCGAGCTCGACCGCGCCGATCGCGACGTGCTGATTCGCTTCTGCCTATGCCTGTTTTTCGTGGTGGCGATCATCGAGCTGTGCCGCAACGTGCTGCTGGGCGCCGCCCAGGCCATGTTTTTCGCGGGCACGGCCAATCTGGTGGGCATCCTGCTGCGATGCGCGTTCGGCGCGTGGCTGTTGGTCGTGTTCGCCCAACGCAGCATGCACGCCGTTTCGGTGGTGTATCGTTCGTCGTTTCTGCTGGTGCTCGCGGTGGTGCTGGCCATTCCGTTCATCATCGAAGGCAACTGGGCGGCCCATGTGGTGCTCGATATGGGAGCGTTTTGCTTCGAGGCCGTCATGATGATGGTGCTCTTCGAAATGGTGTCGGCCCTGGCGATCGATGCGCTGCTGCTGTTCTCGCTGATGCGCGCCGTGTGGGCGGGCGCCGTGGTGGCGGGCATCGTGGCGAGCGGGCTGGGTTTCGGGCAGGACGATTCGTGGACGCTGTTCGGCGTGGCGGCCATGGGCGTGGCGTGCGCCTTCGTGTTCGTATTCGTGTTCACCGACGCGCATTGCACGGGCGTGCTGGCCAAATCGTGCAGGCGCGAGCATGCGACGCCGTTCAAGGACCAGTGCAGGCTCGCGGCTGCGGGCGCCGGGCTTTCTGAGCGCGAGGCCGAGGTCATGGCCATGGTGGCCAAAGGCCGCTCGTCTCAGCGCGTGGCCGACGATCTGGGCGTGTCGCTTTCAACCGTGAACTCGCACGTCTATCACATCTATCGCAAGATGGGCGTGCATTCGCGCCAGGAGATGATCGACCGCATCGAGTCGTATGCGGCAAGCGCTACGGCTCTCGAAGGTCTTGAGACACCTCGATCGTGACGGCGTCGGGTTCAGGCGAGCGCGCGCCGTCTTCGTTGACCGAGCGCACGAGCAGGGTGTAGACGCCTGCTTCTTCGGGCGTGTAGGAAAACGTCCAATGCACGAGCCTGTCGGAGGTGGCGCCTTCGGTTTCATAGCGCGTCCAGGTGGCGCCGTCGTCCATGGAGAATTCCATGGCCACGATCTTCTTGTCGTAATCGGTGGCGTAGCCTTCGAAGGTGATGGGGCTGCCTGCGCGGCAGTGCTGGGTGGGGATCATGGCCGCTCCTTTCTCGCGTCTGGCGCCATTGTGCCTCAAAGCGGGCCTGCGCGCATCGTATGAAACTGCTGATTCGGCGCCTGAGATGTCTGCGCGGTCCGGCTGATGCGTCGGCGTTGCGAAGGCCTCTGCTCGGATGCGCGCTTGCGGCCGTGCTTGCTGCGGCGGGGAAGGGCCTTGTCCGCCGCAGGCGGGTTTATGCCTGCGGCGGTCGTTCGCCCGGGCGGTTTTCTTCCCCGCGAAAGGCGGCCCTACATCTGCAGGGTCCCTCCGAAGAAGCGAAGGGCCGAAGACCGCAGGGACAGATTGGAGCTGGTCCGTAAAGAAAAAGGAAGCCCGCATTGCGCGGGCTTCCTTGCGTTCGTCGCGCGGGGCGACGGAATTCGTTGCGTCGAGGCGGCGTTAGGCCTGGACCTGCTCGCCCTTGTAGGGCTCGAGGTCTTTGACGGTCTTGCCAACGGTCTTTTTCAGCACCAGCAGCGTGCCTATGGTCAGCGCCACGCCGATCGGCAGGCAGATGAAGGCGTTCTGCACGAAGCCTGCGATGACGAACATCACGAAGGACACGCATGCCATGGTGATGACGTAGGGCAGCTGCGTGGACACGTGGTTCACGTGCAGCATGTTCGCACCTGCAGACGACATGACCGTGGTGTCGGAGATGGGCGAGCAGTGGTCGCCGGCGACGGCGCCCGCGAGGCAGGCAGAGATGCCGATGATCAGCAGGGTGGGGTCGTTTGCGAAGATCGGCATGACGACCGGAATCAGAATGCCGAAGGTGCCCCAGCTCGTGCCCGTGGAGAAGCCCAGGAACACGGCCACCAGGAAGATTACGGCGGGCAGCATGTTGAACAGGCCGGGAGCGGCGCCCTCGACCAAGCCCGCGACGAACACGTCGGCGCCCAGAAGGCCGGTCATGTTCTTCAGAGACACGGCGAAGGTGAGCACCAGGATGGCGGGAACCATGGCGTTGAAGCCTGCGACGAACGCCTCGGACGCGCTCTTGAGCGTGTGGATGCGGCGCGCGATCAGGTACAGGAATGTGAAGGTGACGGCGATCAGCGAACCCCAGGGCAGAGCGGTGAAGGCGTCGGTGTTTCCGAAGGCTTCGATGACGTTGCCGTTGGCGTCGCCGCCGAAGAAGCCGCCCACGTAGAGCATGGCGCCGATGCAGCAGACGATCAACACGATGATGGGAAGCAGCATATCCCACAGGCTGGCCTTGGGATTGCCGACGGGCTTGTCCTGCTCGAGCGCGCCGAGCTTGCCGTCGCGGTAGGCCTCGAGTTCGGCCTTGGCCATCGGGCCGTAGTCGAAGTTCAGGAAGATCAAGCCGATCACGAACACGATCATGAGCAGCGAATAGAAGTTGAAGGGAATGGCCTGGATGAACAGCTCGATGCCGTTGACGCCCAGGTCCTGCGCCACGCCGGAAACGGCGGCGGCCCAGGAGGAGACCGGTGCGATCATGCAGATGGGCGCGGCGGTCGCGTCGATGATGAAGGCCAGCTTGGCGCGCGAGACGTTCTTGCTGTCGGTGAGCGGGCGCATGACCGAGCCAACGGTGAGGCAGTTGAAGTAGTCGTCGACGAAAATCAGGCAGCCCAAGATGAACGAGGCGATCTGCACGCCCACGCGCGACTTCACATGGGTGCCGGCCCAACGGCCGAATGCGGCGGCGCCGCCTGCGCTATTGACCAGCGCGACGAGCATGCCCAATACGACGAGGAAGATGAAGATGCCGGCGTTATCGGCCACGGCGGGCACGATGCCCTCGCCGACGATGGTGTCGAGCGTGGTCACGGGGTTGAAGGCCGCGACGAGTAGGCCGCCCACGACGATGCCGACGAACAGGGAGACGTACACCTCTTTGGTGACAAGCGCCAAGACGATGGCGATGAGTGCCGGAGCGAGAGCCCAGGCGGAGTTGACGAATTCCACGTCCCTTTCCTTTCTGCGTCAAGCTCGGGACATGGTTGGGCGTCAAAAGGGCACTAAGCCCCTGGATTTGGCTCTCGACCATGGCAGCTCTCCGCATATTGCGACAGTGCGCAGCGTATTTCGCTACGCCCCAGGATTGAACGACGGGGCATCGCTCGTCCTTCGGCGCCGTTCCCTTTCGCCCCGCGCCGCCCCGGCGCTGGGAGGGGCTACTGATGAAAGGCGCGCCTCTACCAACGCGCGCTATAGTACCGGATTTTTCGCGCAGGTGCTCAAAACCGCCGCGATTCATGCGTGTTTCTGCGATTTTTCGAGGTCGAAGGCGCCTTTTGCGGGCGGACGGCGCGGGGTGCGCGGCGTCAGGCTTCGGGGTCGAAGCTCCAGATCGAGAAATGCTGCGGGTGCTCGTACACATGGAAGCGCCGCCCTGACGCACTGCGATACGACTGGAATTCGCCTTGGCGCAGCAAGCTCCAGCCGGTCCTTCCTATATAGGAGTAGGTTTCGCCGTTGTCGGACATGTGGATTACGGTCAAGGGGCGCGCCGCCTCCAGCTCGACCTTCATGATGAATTGCTCCAGCAGGTTGGTGTCGAAGGGGTTGAACAGATACAGGTGGCTGTAGGGTGCGAGGTCTATGTCGAGCGCGCTTCCCTCGACCACGTTCACGTTCGTGCGGCCCTTCGACCACGCCGCGGCGAAGGCGGCTATGTCGGGGTCCAGCTCGACGCCCGTGACGCGGCCGGGAAGGCGCGCTTCCAGGAAGTAGGACAGCACGCGTCCCGTGCCGCAGCCTACGTCAAGCAGATGCGAATCGTCTGCGAACGCGATGCCGTCGAAGAGGTCTTCCAGGATGAAATACGGGGTGGGCGTCGGGTCGTGCGCGCCGAGCTTCGCGAACCGGGTCGTGCCGGGTTCGGCGAGCGATACGCCGCATTGCGCGATGTCACGCTGCTCGTCGGCGGCGAACAGGCGGTCTTTGTTCGCGACGTCCAAGGGCATGCGCGCCCTGATGTTCTTCGTTGCTGCCATGGCATGCCTCCGATTCCTGGCCGAGGGTCTTGTCGTGGATAAGCCGAAGGGCCGCCCTGGCGCGAACGCCGTGCGGCCCTTCGGGTGGGGCGGCTTCGAGCCGCTATCGTACGCTTTTCTCGCGGCGGGCGCCTTCTGCTTCGAGCAGCGTGCGGGCGTGCTCGATGGCGTCGTCGATGTTGGCGCGGAAGTTGTCCCTGCCGATCAGGTCGACGAAGCCGGCGCGCTCCATGGTTTTCATGGGCTGGTCGTTGACGTGCGAGAAAATCAGGCTCACGCCGTTTTCGCGGCAGTAAGCATGCAGGTCTTCGAGCGCGTTCATGCCGGTGGAATCGAGCGAAGGCACGCCGCGCATGCGGATGATCAAGTACTTCGTGAATTCCTTCACCGAGATGTCGGCGATGCGGTCGGCCATGCCGAAGAACATGGGGCCGTTGATTTCGTACACGCGCACGCTCTTGGGCAGCTCGCGCAGATGCGTGACCTCGGAGTTCTCGTCGCAATAGTAACGCCAGCCGCGCACCTCGGTTTCGTCGCCGACCATCTTCATGAACAGCACCACGGTGATGAGCATGCCGACGGCGATCGCGGATACCAGGTCGAACACGACGGTCAGCGCGAAGGTGACGAGAAGCGTTGCCACGGCGCCGCGCGAGGCGGTCTTGCACAGATGCGCGAAGTTGCGCCAGCCCGACATGTTATAGGCCACGTGCAGCAGAATGGCCGCGATGGTGGGCATGGGAATGAGCGCCGCGTAGGGCATGAAGAACGCCAGCACGGCCAGCAGCACCACGGCGTGCGTCATGGCGGCGATCGGCGTGCGGCCGCCGTTTTTGACGTTGGCGGCGGTGCGGGCGATGGCGCCCGTGGCGGGGATGCCGCCGAAGAGCACCGAGGCGATGTTGCCGCCGCCCTGGGCGACGAGCTCCATGTTGCAGCGGTGATGCGAGCTGATCATGGAGTCGGCCACCACGCAGGAGAGCAGCGATTCGATGGCGGCTAGGATGGCGATGGTGATGCCGTTCGCCAGCTGGTCGCGGAACAGCTCGATGTCGAGCTGGGGAATGTGGAGTTGGGGCATGCCGCCGTTGATGGTGTACAGATCGCCGATGGTGTTCACGTTCATGCCGAAGATGCTGACCATGGCGACGCCCGCGATGAGCGCGATGAGCGAGCTGGGAATGCGGTCGTTGACGCGTGGCCAGGCGAACAGGATGAACAGGCATACGGCGCCTACCAGGAAGGCTTCCCAGTTCACGGTGGAAATGTTGGAGACCACGGCCTGCAGCTTATCCATGGTTTCCACCGTGGGGGTGCCTTCGGGGAAGGAAAGGCCCAGGAAATCTTTCGCTTGTCCGATCACGAGCGTGGCGGCGATGCCTGCGGTGAAGCCCGTGGTGATGGTGTAGGGCACGAAGCGGATGATGGTGCCCAGCTTCAGCAAGCCCATCAGGATGAGCAGGCCGCCCGCGATGATGGTGGCGGCGATCAGGCCGTCGATGCCGTCGGTTGCCACGATGCCCGCCACGATGGCGGCGAAGGCGGCGGTGGGGCCGGACACCTGCACGCGGCTTCCGCCGAACAGCGCGATGAAGAAGCCCGCCACGATCGCGGTGTAAAGTCCCTGTTCAGGTCCGACGCCCGATGCGATGCCCAGCGCGATCGAGAGGGGCAGGGCTACCACGGCCACCATGATGCCCGACACGATGTCGCGGGGAATCTGGCGTTTCAATTCCTCTTTCGGCGTGTGCTTGATGACGCTGAAAAGAATCGGCTTGATCTTGTCGCGCTGCTGCATGGGGCTCCTGTCTGTTTCGGGACGCGAAGACGAAGCCCTAGGCCGCGCTCGCGCGACAGGGAGGCGTCTTGCGTATTCGGTTGGATGTGTATTGCGAGACGATGATCGTGCGAGGATCGAGACGCGAAGGTCACCAGTATACGCTTCGTTGGGGCATATGACGTGCGGATATTTGACGCTTCACGATGACGGCATGGGAGTGATGCGCCGCCCACGGCGCGCAGGAGGGGCATGCGTTTGACTTCGATGCCGTGAAGGATATAATGGAACGTCCGATGCGCGTGCGCATCGGGGGTATCTTGAAAACCCAGACCGGTGGAGACATTCGCCATGAAGCTCGCGGTTCGGCAGGTCCGACGCGTGCATACGGGGGCGACTGGTTTCGACATGGTACGTTTGAACTGAGGAGCAGGTCGTGGTCTCCTCGCCACGTTAAACAGGGGTACCGTCAAGTTAATTGGCAAATCTAACACTCAGAGCGCTCCGGCGCTCGCCATGGCTGCTTAATTAACGCGGCCCGTCAACCCCGGGATGTTCCCGACTCGGGCGCGACGTCATTTCAGGGAACTGCGACAAGGCACGTAGTCCGTATGGCCTTGGCTAAGATCGAACGGGCTAGAATCGCCTACGCGTGTCCGCGAGCCGCAGCGATTCGAATTCTGACCGCGGAATAAGCTTGTAGAGCCTGAGGGATTGCGTAGTATGGACCGGAGTTCGATTCTCCGCGCCTCCACCATGAATTTTAAAGCCCTCCGAACGGCAATATGCCTGTTCGGAGGGCTTTTTGTTTATCCTGTCCTCTGGATCGATGCAGCTATTGTGCGAGCGGCCTCGGAGCAACGACGCGCTCCGAGGCCGCTCGAGGCTCTGCAGTTGTTAGCCGACGATCGCGGCGCTGCGCGTGCAGTTGGGTTGGCCAACGGGCACGCTTACGTCGGACGGCCAGTACGACGTTTCGGGGTCGATCGACACGGCGATGCGTGCGCCGTCCTTGCCGCTCCATGTGGAGGATGCGCCTTGGGGAGAATGCTCGAGAAGCAGCAAGCGTGCGTTGTTCGTGTAGACGCCGGGGCTGCCGTCGCCAGGTCGAGCGGTCACCTGCTGTTCGCCGCCCAGGTCCAGCACCACGTAGGTCGAGCCGTCGTTCGCGCCGGGATAGGGGAGCTGCTCGCCCAGAAGGTCGCAGACGCCCTGGGCGTCCAGGATGCGAAGGGTGCCCGTATGCACTTCGAGGCCCGCCGCGCGTGCGGCCGCAGCGGCGTCGGATGCCTCAGGCGCGGCAGTCGCGGAGGCTGTGGGAGTCGCAGGGGCTTCGGCGACCGCCGTGGTCTGCCATTCGCCGGCCTTGAGCGTGTCGAGCGCCGAGGGGTCGGCCACGTCGATCCAGGTTATCTCGCGGCTCTCTTCCTGCAGGCGTGCGGACTCGGCGGTTTCGCGTCCGATCGAGACGGGGGCGACGAACGTTTCGTCGATGCGGTGGCCGTCGACCGTGATGCGTTTGGTTTCGCCTTCGCCTGTGCCTGCGGAGAACTCGCTGTGGAGCAGCCCGTCGCCGTAGGCGGAATAGGCCAGCGACCCGCGGTAGCCGCCGGCCCCCGCGACGCCGATTTGAATGTCGTGGCCGGGATCGACGAGCGTGTCTTCCTCGGCGTCGTAGAGGACGACGCGCACGATTTCGATGCCGTTCCAGACGGCGGGGTCGCCCGATGCCTTCAGCAGCAGCTGGGGAATTTCGTCTTCGTTCATGTTGACGAATGCATACGAGAACGTCGCCGATGCCGACATCGCTTCTTCGAGCTCGAAGAAAAACGACGGACTTGCCAGAGCCGCATGGTATGCCGACGCTGCGCGCTGGGCCGGGGTCTCGACAGCGGGCGCTTCTTCTTCCGGCACGCTCTCTTCGGCGGCCTCCGCAGGCGCTTCTTCCGGTTTTTCCTGTTCGGAGGCGCATCCCGTGGCGCCGAGCGCAAGCGCGGCCGTAAGGAGCGCGGTTGCTGTCAGATGAGTTCGCTTCATGCGATGTCCTTTCAAGCCGATGGAGGGGCGGTTCGGAGCCGTCGCGTTCGGTTGCGCGCGCGGTTTCGTCGCCTCGTGTCGGGCGGCGTTTTCTGTGGGAGAAATTATAGGGCTCTCTCGTTCGCCGCAGCATGCGCGCCTTTGGCGTTCGGTCCCTTCTCGGCCAACGGCGTCTTTGCCTGCTGCAGCTCATGCGGTTTGCGGCGCATTTCGACATGGCAACGGTTTTATACCGGTTGCTTTCGTCGGGTTTCGGGCTTGCGGGGAAATGGGGTATGCTTGAATGCATGCAGAACTTGAATGAAGACATATCCGAGCGCCCCTGTTCCGAAGGCATGCCTGAAACCGAGGGCGCCAGCGCGATCGATTGCGCGCATGGTCCGTTCGACAACGCTCCGATCGGCATCTTCGATTCCGGCTTCGGCGGCTTGACCGTCGCGCGCGAAATCGTCGAAGAGCTGCCGAACGAATCGATCATCTATTTCGGCGACACGGCGCGCTGCCCGTACGGCCCGCGTTCCCAGGAGGAAGTGGACGGCTTTGTGCAGCAGATCTGCACCTGGCTGGTCGATCGCGGCGTGAAACTGCTGGTCATTGCCTGCAATACCGCCACAGCCGCCGGTCTCGAGCATGCTCAGCGCACGTTTTCCGTGCCCGTTATAGGCGCTGTCGAGGCGGGCGCCCGCGCGGCTGCCCGCGCAACCAAGAACCGCCGCGTCGGCGTGATCGCCACTAAGGGCACCGTGGAAAGCGAATGCTATCCGCGTGCCATTCGCCACATCGACGCTGGCATTACGGTGTTTTCCACGGCCACGCCGAAATTCGTCGATATCGTCGAACAGGGGCTTCGTATCAGCAACGGCCCGATCGAGGACCTGACGAGCAAGGCTTCGAAGGTCTACATTCGCCCGGCTTTCCAGGAAATCGCCCAGGATTATCTGGAACCCTTGCGTCGTTGCGAGGTGGATACGCTGGTTTTGGGCTGCACCCACTATCCCATGCTCAAGGCGTTGATCGGCGGCGTGATGGGGCATGGCGTGCTGTTGGTGTCTTCGGCCGAAGAGATGGCCAAAGACGTGCGCGAGACGCTGGCGTTGCGTGGTCAGCTTGCCGCGCCCGACAACGAGCCGACGCATGAATTTTTCACGTCGTCGAACGCGGTCGAGGAGTTCCAGTCGTTCGGTTCGCGCGTGTTCAATCGCGAAATCGGTCGCCCTGTGCACGTCGATCTGCCCGAACTGTAGCGCTTCGTCGCGTAATCGCATGCGTTTTATCGCCCGGTCGCTTCGCGGCCGGGTTCTTTTTGTCCCATTCGCGGCGCGGCGTCGGCGCGGTTTGCATGTTCGTATATCATGCGCAGCGGGCAGGCTCCTGCAGGCCTGCGCATCAATGCGATTCTGCGCGCTTTGCGGCGCATAGCATCCTTGCATAGAAGAACTACCCAAGAACTATCCCGGGCGTATTCGCCCTTGAAGGAGGAATGCCATGTTCGGCACCCGTACCGACCATCGTAAAGACCGCGCGCTGCGCCCCGTTTCGATCGAGCGCAACGTGATGAAGAACGCCGCAGGCAGCTGCCTGGTGAAGTTCGGCGACACGCACGTGCTGTGCAGCGCCACGATCGAAGAGCGCGTCGGCGCCTGGCGTAAGGGAAGCGGCATGGGCTGGCTGACCGCCGAATACGCCATGCTGCCCGCGTCCACCGCGAAGCGCACCCCGCGCGAGACCAAGGGCCGCAAGGGCCGCAGCCAGGAAATCGAGCGCCTCATCGGACGTTCGCTGCGCAATGTGTGCGACATGTCGGCCATGGGCGGCGAAATCACGATGACGATCGACTGCGACGTGCTGCAGGCCGACGGCGGCACCCGCACCGCGGCCATCACGGGCGCCTGGGTTGCCGCCCATGACGCGTTCGAGATGTGGCGTGCGGCGGGCAAGGTGAAAACCAACCCGCTGTTCGGCCAGGTCGCGGCCGTGAGCGTGGGCCTGGTGGGCGGTAGGCTGCTGCTCGACCTGGACTATCGCGAAGATTCCCAGGCCGAAATCGACATGAACGTGGTCATGAACGCGAAGGGCGAGTTCGTCGAGGTGCAGGGCACGGGCGAGCAGGTCAGTTTCTCGCGCGAGCGCTTGAACGAGATGCTCGATATGGCTCAGGAAGGCATCGAGGAGCTGCTGCGCCTGCAGCGCGAGGCCCTCGAAGCCGTGAAATAGGTTCGAAGGAAACGAGGTGCTTCATGAAGAAGGTCGTTATCGCCACGAACAACGCGCATAAGGTGGAAGAAATTCGCACCGCGCTCGATTTCGAGGGCTGGGAGTTTCTGACGCTTTCCCAGTGCGAGCCCTATGACGAGCCCGCCGAGGATGCCGATACGTTCGAAGGCAATGCGCTCATCAAAGCGCTCGCCGCGCACGAGCATACGGGCTTGGCCGCTTTGGCGGACGATTCGGGCCTGGCGGTGGATGCGCTCGACGGCGCGCCCGGCGTGTATTCCGCGCGTTATGCGGGCGTGCATGGCGACGACGCCGCCAACAACGAGAAGCTTCTGCGCGAGCTCGAGGGCGTTTCCGACGACCGTCGCACGGCGCGTTTCGTGTGCTCGCTGGCGTTTGTCGATGAAGACGGCACGCAGACCTTCGCTTCGGGCACGATCGAGGGCCGCATCGCCCACGGCCTGTCGGGCGAGGGCGGTTTCGGATACGACCCGCTGTTTCTGCCCGACGAATTCGCGGGCGCGAAAAGCCTTGCCGAAGTGACGCAGGACGAAAAGAACGCCATCTCTCATCGCGGCAACGCGCTGCGAGAGCTGAAAGAAAAGCTGTCGTAGCGTTTGCTTGTCTGCCCGGTGCATGAGCCGGTTTATCTGACTTCGAAAGGCCCGATTCCGCATCGTAGGAATCGGGCCTTTTCGGTGCATGGATGCAAGGGGTCCGGATTTCAGGGCGACTCCGACAGTGGGGCTGGAAGCGAAGCCTCGGGCCCCACGTGTCTTCGAGGGGCGTTTTCGTGGGAAGGGTCGGATCGGGAAGCGCGCGCGGGCAGCGGCGCTGCTCGCGTCGGGACGTTCGCGCGTTTACACGGGCTTGATCGATTCGATGTCTGCGAACGCGATATCGGCCGTGCCGACGCGTATCGTGCGCAGCGATTCGTCTTTGTATGCGACAGGCCCTTCGGTCACGCGATGCGCTCCTTGGTCGTACCAGGTCACGCGCACGACATCGCCCTTGGCAAGTTCGGACACGGTGTCTGAGAGGGCGCGCGCCTCTTCTGCCGTAAGCTCGTGCTTGGGGATGTCTGCGAATTCGCGGCCGTGGGCCATGGCTTCGTAGCCCTTCAATGCGGCGAACGGCATGAACTGACGGGCTCGGTCGGCATGGGGCTGCGCCCGGTGCGTGCCGTGGCGGGCGACACGTCGTTCTATATCGCGCAGAACCGATCGCCGATATGCCTGCTCGAGCGGGTCGATCGCTTCGTTTCTATGCACGGTGCCCTCCTATCTGGTTGTTGCGCTCGCGTGCCGTTGCCTTCTCATACAGGCTGGTTGCTTTCAGCACGGCGTTCTTGCCGAATTTCGCGCGCACGTTTACGACGGCCTGCTGCAGATTGCGCTCGGCTTCGTCGGCTTCGGGGCTGTCGAAAAGCGTGTAGGTGGCGAATTCTTCGGTATCGAGGCCCGCGAAGCAGATCGAGAGCCGTTTGATCGGCGTATCGCGGCGCGTGGTTTCGTCGTAAAGCTCGAGAAAACGATCCATGAGATAGCGACGCGAATTCGTGCGGCGGCCCAGCGTGCGGCTTGCTCCCGTGCGGTCGTGATAGACGCTTCGCCCCACGGCCCTTTTGCCGTGGCCGCCGTCGAAGAAATTCGTTGCCTCGGGTTGTGCTTCGTATGCGCGTCCCGCTCCTTGCGAAAGCGCGGCCGATGTGTTGCCGGAGCGATTTTCGGCGCTCGCTTCGCGCGCGTATCCGACGCTCAACGCTATGTGATTGCAGGAAAGGCCCTGTTCGACCAGGTCGAGCACGCTGGCATCGATCATTTCGGCGAGCACCATGCGCGCTTCGGAGAAGCTGTATGTGCCGGGCAGCACCTGGCCGTTCACGATGGAGCGGCCTTCGGGCCGATAAGCCTGTATTTCCGCGATCGTGCAGGGCTCCTGGCCCCATGCGTGGTCGATGAGATATTCGGCGTTCTTGCCGAATTCGCGGTAGAGCACATCGGGGTCGGCCGCGGCCACGCTTGCCAGATCGCGTATGCCGTGCCGTTCGAGCCTGCGTGCGATTCCAGGGCCTATGCCCCAGATGTCGGTGATGGGGCGGTGGAACCAGATGTCTTGCTTGAAAGACCGCTCGTCGAGCATGCCGATGCCGCCGCGTTCGTGCTTCGCGGTTATGTCGAGCGCGACTTTCGCTAGAAACAGGTTGGCGCCGATGCCGGCCGTGGCCCTGATGCCGGTGCGCTGGAGCACTTCGCCCATGAGCATGTCGGCGAACTCGTGCGCTGTTTTTCCGTATAAGGCCAGGTAGGGCGTGGCATCGATGAAGCATTCATCGATCGAGTAGATGTGGATGTCTTCGGGCGAGACGAACTGCAGATAAATCGCGTAGATATCTGAGGACGCTTCCATGTAGCGTTTCATGCGCGGCACGACGGCCGTGTAGGGGATGCCTTCGGGAATTTCGAACAGGCGGCAGCGGTTGCGCACGCCTAGCTTCTTGAGCGCGGGCGTGATCGCGAGGCAGATCGTGGTTCGCCCGCGCGATTCGTCGGCCACCACGAGGTTGGTCGTGAACGGATCGAGCCCTCGGTCGGCGCACTCCACCGAGGCGTAGAACGTTTTCAAGTCGATGCAGAGATATGTGCGCTCCGATTTCATGCGGCTCCTTTCAATAAGAACATTTGTTCTATTTTATACCACAAAACGGCGTGTTCGGGTGTATGATTCGTGGGGACGGACGGCGGCCGCTCGAATCTGCGCGGCTCGGTCTTCCGTCGCTGCGGCGCAGCGCCCCTTCGGCCGATTGGCCGCGTCGGCGTTGCGCGGGGGCATAGTATCCTTTTGACGAAGACTGTCATGCCGCGCGTCAGCGCAGGTCCAAGGAGGCTGAACATGGAAAGAGCGGAAAAGCGATACCTGGAGCTTCTCTCCCAGTCGTTTCCCTCTGCCGCCAAGGCGTCGGCGGAAATCATCAATCTGAGCGCCGTGCTGAACCTTCCGAAAGGAACCGAGTTCTTCGCATCCGACATCCACGGCGAATACGAGGCGTTTTCGCACATTCTGCGCAACGGCTCCGGTTCCATCCGCCTCAAGATCGAAGACGTGTTCGGCGACGCCCTCACGGCTGCCGAAAAACGCTCGCTCGCGTCGCTTATCTACTATCCGCGCGAGCGCATGGAGCTGGTTCTGGCCCATGCCGACGATGCGGCCGCCCAGGCCTGGTATGCCGAAGTGCTCCCTCGCCTCGTTTCGGTATGCAAGCGCGCGGCGCAGAAATACACGCGTTCCAAAGTGCGCAAGGCGCTGCCCGATAATTTCGCCTACATCATCGAAGAGCTGATGACCGAAGACCGAGACGGCGTCGATAAAAAGGCGTATTACGCTGCCATCATCGAGGCCATCATCCGCACGGGCCGCGGCGGCGATCTGATCGAGGAGCTGTGCCTGCTGATTCAGCGCCTTTCCATCGACCATCTTCATATCGTGGGCGACATCTACGACCGAGGCCCGTATCCGCACGTCATCATGGATACGCTGATGGGCTATCACGCCCTCGATATTCAGTGGGGCAATCACGATATCGTCTGGATGGGCGCTTCGCTCGGCCAGCGCGGATGCATCGCCCACGTGGTGCGCAACTGCGCCCGTTACGGCAACCTTTCCATTCTTGAAGATGCGTACGGCATCAACATTCTGCCGCTGGCATCGTTCGCGCAGGCCGCATACGCCGACGATCCGTGCGTGGCGTTCGGCCTGAAGGGCGATCCCGACCTGTCCGATGCCGAGCGCGAGCTCAATGTGAAGATCCAGAAAGCCATGGCCATCATCCAGTTCAAGGTGGAGGCGCAGCTGATCGACGAGAACCCCAGCTTCGGCCTGCAGGATCGCAAGCTTTTGCATCGCATCGATTTCGAAAAGGGAACCGTGACGGTCGACGGCATCGAATACGAGCTCACCGATACGGTGTTTCCCACGGTGGACCCCGCCGACCCGTACCGCTTGACCCCCGAGGAAGAAGAGGTCATGCAGCGCCTCGAGCAGGCGTTCGTCAATTGCGAGAAGCTGCAGCGCCACATGCATTTCTTCCTGGAGGCGGGCAGCCTGTACAAGGTGTACAACGGCAATCTGCTTTTCCACGCATGCGTGCCCCTGAACGCCGACGGAACGCTCATGGAGACCGACGTGTACGGCGCGAAGTTCAAGGGCCGTGCGCTCTATGACGAAATGGAGCGCTACGTGCGCGCGGCGTTTTTCGACGCCGACCCCGTGATGCGCAAGCGCGGCCGCGACCTGATGTGGTACCTGTGGCTGGGCCAGGGTTCGCCTTTGTTCGCGAAGAGCAAGATGGCAACGTTCGAGCTGTACCTGATCGCCGACAAAGCGGCGCGCAAAGAGGTGAAGAACCCGTTCTACACGTTCCTCAACGACGAGGCGGTCATGGCGGGCATCTTCGAAGATTTCGGTCTCGACCCCAAAACCTCGCGCATCGTATGCGGCCATGTTCCGGTGAAGGTGAAAGACGGCGAAGACCCCGTGAAATGCGACGGCCGCGTGCTGACGATCGACGGCGGCTTCTCGAAGGCGTACCAGCCTACGACGGGCATCGCGGGCTACACGCTCATCTCCAATTCGTACGAGCTCATTCTGGCGGCGCATGAGCCGCTCGAGTCCACGCGCGCCGCTGTGCTCAAAGAACTCGACATCCATTCGTCACGCAGCGTCATCGCGTGGATGGAGAACCGCATGCTCGTGGCCGATACCGACAAGGGCAAGATGATCAAGGGGCGCATCGCCGATCTTGAACAGCTGCTGGAAGCGTATCGTCGTGGCGAGATAGCCGAGAAAGAGTAGACGCTTTCGATAGCGTGTTCAAACGGTGCGAATGAACGAACGCCCTCGCTTCTTTTCCCAGGAAGCGAGGGCGTTTTCGCAGGGTCGCAGGGCTCTTGCCTGGCCGCGTGGTTTTCGCAAGGCCGTGTTGTTTTGTGCAAGCGTTCGACTGTCTTAGGTTTGCGGTCTTCGCGGATGCGTCGGCTTCTTCATGCCTGCGTGTTTTGCGCGTTCATAGGCGACGCGGGTTTATGCCGTGCGAGTTGCGGCGGCATTCGGCTTCGTTCCCGCTGCAAAGATGTGCAAGGTTTCGCTTAGCGTTCGCGGAAGATGCGCACATAGGCGCAGCCTTCGGGCAGGTGGTCGGCGAAAAGCGCATGGCGCAGGGTCACCTTGTTGCAGCGGTCGCACGCTTCGAAACGGCGCTCGTACACCGTGCATTGCCTGGTGGCCACGTCGAGGAATTCGCAGGGCGCCGCGTAATCGATGATCACGTCGCCGTCTTCGTCCACTTCGCGCATGAAGCAGCAGCGGCCGCATTGGTCGCAGAGGCTGTCCCATGACGAGCGGTATTTCAGATAGCGGGAGACGATTGTCCACGGTGGAAGCATGGCGGGTCTTTCTAGAGAGAAACGGCCCCGCTGATGCGGGGCCGTGGTGCGATCGTTTCGGTTGCGAAGCGCGGGCTTATTCGAATTCGATGGTGCCGCAGGGCTTCGGGGTGAGGTCGTACAGGACGCGGCAGATGCCGTCCACCTCGGCGGAAATGCGGTCGCCGATCTTCTTGAGCAGCGCCCAATCGAGCTCGGGAACCTCGGCGGTCATGGCGTCGACGGTGTTGACCGCGCGGATGAAGGCCGGCCACTCGTAGAGGCGCTTGTCGTCCTTCACGCCGGTGACGCGGAAGTCGGGAACGCTGACGAAGTACTGCCACACCTTGCCTTCAAGGCCGGCGGCGGCGAATTCCTCGCGCAGGATGGCGTCGGCTTCGCGCAGCGCCTCGAGGCGATCGCGGGTGATGGCGCCGAGGCAACGAACGCCCAGGCCAGGGCCGGGGAAGGGCTGGCGCTCGACCATGTTCTCGGGCAGGCCGAGCTCGCGGCCGATGACGCGCACTTCGTCCTTGTAGAGCAGCTTGACGGGCTCGCACAGCTCGAACTGCAGGTCGTCAGGCAGGCCGCCCACGTTGTGGTGCGCCTTCACGCCGTCGGACTCCAGGATGTCGGGATAGATGGTGCCCTGGGCGAGGAAGCTCACCTCGTCGCCCACCTTGCGGGCCTCTTCCTCGAACACGCGGATGAACTCGGCGCCGATGATCTTGCGCTTGGCCTCGGGCTCGGCAACGCCGTCGAGCAGGCCGAGGAAGCGGTCGGTGGCGTCCACGTACACCAGGTTCGCGTCGAGCTGGTTACGGAACACGTCGACGACCTGCTCGCTTTCGCCCTTGCGCATGAGGCCGTGATTCACATGCACGCAGATGAGCTGCTTGCCGATGGCCTTGATCAGCAGGGCCGCGACGACGGAGCTGTCCACGCCGCCGGAAAGCGCCAGCAGGACCTTCTTATCGCCGATCATCTCTTTGGCCTCGGCGACCTTCTCGTCGATGAAGGCCTGAGCGAGCTCGGGGGTGGTGATGCGTACCATGTCGTCAGGGCGCTTGTTGGAATCCATGCGTCGTTCCTTTCGGTTCGTCTCGGTGCGGCGTTCGCGTCGCTTTAATGTCGGGTAGCATTATGCCTTTATTCGGGGCGTATATGCGAGGGCAATAGCGCCTTCGGGGTGCTTTTCTCCATGTGATTTGCATCAGAGGGCGGCTTTATGGGCTTTTTCGCGCATATCGGGCGGGGCGAAGCGGCTTTGTGGCGGCATGCGGGATGCGCGGGGCCGATCGGCCCGGCTTCGTCGCGCGCGTCGCATGGGCGTGTCGTCGTGCGGGCTTGGGTGAAGGCGCGGGCCCTTGCCGGCGTTCGCCCGTTCGTCTAATATATGAACCTCGCTGTCGAAGGCGGCCGCACGGTTTTTGCGGCACGGGCCTTCGTTTCAAGCGTCGCCGGGATGTGGCGCAGTTTGGTAGCGCGCCTGCTTTGGGAGCAGGATGTCGCAGGTTCGAATCCTGTCATCCCGACCATGTTCTATCGAGCCGGTCCTTCGGGGCCGGCTTTTTGTTTTCCGGACGCCCGTCGAAACGACGGCCCGGCCCGAACTTATGCGTCTTCGGTCCTGAACCTCGTTCTTGACGGCCGTTGCGCCGCCTCGTTTCTTCCCGGTTTCTTTCTAGCAGAGGTTTTTTCTCCATCCTGATTTTTATCGTGGCCCTGGGCGCCATCTTGCCTTTATAATGCGGCGTCCGTTTTTTTCGAGCGGACAGGGCATGCCTGCGACGCCGGCCCGCCGGCGCCGTGGACGAAAGGGGAACAAGTGAAATACTGCATGGGGAAGGTCTCGCGTTTTTTTATTGCGACGTGCTTCGCTGCGCTTGCGCTCGCGTGCGCATTCGCGCTGCCTGAGCGTGCCTTCGCGGCACCTGACGAGCTGCGCACGCTCGAGGCGCTCGATGAATCGATTCGCGCCGAGGCTGCGCCTGGCGAATGGTCGGACGCCGTGCGCAACGGCGCTCTTTCCGAGGATCGGGAGTTGCTTATCCTGCAGCGCAATCTGGTTTCGGAAGTCGGCTACGACAACCTTGCCGCATACGCGGACGAATCTGCCGAAAGGGCCGATTTCCTCGCGTGGTTTCTGAGCGATCTTCCGACGCTGCGTTATTACGTTTTGGGCGGCGATCCCAACGTGCGCGACGGCAAGGCGAGCGCTCGCCAGCATGTGGGCGCGTTGGATATCCTGCGCCGTTTGCGCGCCGCGCATCCTGAAGACCTCGAAGGCGCCGAAGCCGACGTGCATCTGCGCATGATGGTGTCGGCGTCGCTTGCGCAATCGGGTCGTTCGCGCCTGTGGACAGGAGACCCGGGTTTCGTGTCCGACCCGCTGGTGCGCTACGAGACCATTAAAATCTTCCGCGATAACGCCGAACGTTATCGCTTCCAGAAAGACCTGTTCGATGGGCTGCCTGTAGAGAACATGCGCTGGGTGTTCGAAAATCAGATCACCGACGCGGAGTTGCCGTGGCTCGCCAACTATACGCTTGCCGTGAAGCCCGACCCTGCGCATGAAAAAGACCGTTTGAACGCGTATTCCTACATCTGGTACGGCGGCGTGAACAACAGCTGGGCAAGCGAGGGAACCTACGCCTACAAAGGCTTCTATGACCAGGCGCTTTTCAACGGCCCTGTCACCGAGATCAAGCCTTCGGGCGAAAACGGCGCACGCCGCGAATGGCCGGGCGGGTGGAAAGAGAAATACAAGCTCGATTACGTCGACGAGAACTTCCCCAGCCAGGCCGAAGGCGACCCCTTCTACATCGGCTGCGGGCAGATTTCCAGCGCCCCCGGCGCCACGACTGACGTCAGACAGTACCACCGCCTGTGGATGGTGTTCGAAAAGGGCGGCGTGTGCGGCGCGCTGGCGAAGACGTTTTCGAACCTCAACTGCATGGTGGGCGCTCCGTCCGCGGTGGTAGGGCAGCCGGGGCATGCGGCCACGATGACCTATGAACTGCGCACGAACGCCGCGGGCGAGCTCGAGGGCGGCTACCGCATTCAAAACGACGTGTCGGGGTGGTCGAACTCCGACGTGCCGGCAGCGGCGCATTATCTGAACAACTGGAAGCAGCAGCGCGAGAACAAGGGCGAATACGTCAGGGGCGGCACCTACACCGTGTACGCTCAGGACGCGCTCAACGATTTCGATGCGTATGCGAGCAGCTACGAGCTGCGCCTTCTGGCCGACAGCTTCGAATCGGTCGAGGACAAATCGGTGCTCGTGGACGCCGCCCTTGCGGCCCAGGGCATCAATTACGACGCTATCACGGCCAAGATCGCGCTGTATGAACAGAAGGGCGCGAGTAAGCAGGAATGGATAGCACTGGCCGGCCACGTGGCCGACGCGCTCGCCTACTACCCGCTGCCGATGCACGACTTCATGAAGGTGATCGACCAGCGCACCAAGGGCGCCTATATGGTCGAGCTTGAGGATCTGCGCGTGCGTACGCTGCAAAAGGCCGCGAAGGCCGAGGCGGGCGACGTGCTGCAGCCGGAGATTTCCAAGGCCATGGCCAATGTGCTTCTGGGCAAATCCGACGGCCATCTGGTGACGTTTTCGTTCGACGGCCCCGATGCGAACGCGATCAAGCTGGGTGCCCAATTCGCTTCGGGCGGCACGCCGTGGGAGTACAGCCTCGACGGCGGAGCGTCGTGGAAGCAGCTGGTGAACGGCCAGGTGAAAGAGGATCTGACCGACGAGCAGGTGGCGTCCATCACGGCCGAAAACGACATTCTGGTCAGGTTCATCGGGTCGAACACGGTCAATGCGATCGATATCGGCAAAGCGCCGAAGGAGCTTCCGCGCCACTTCCTCAACGATCGTTCGAACGCGCTGTATTTCGAAGATTCCAAGATGCCGGCCCGTATAGAAACACGCGTGAGCGACGGCGCATGGACGCGCCTGGCCGAGCGCAATCTGTTTGCGGGCGATGTCGACGTGCAGGTGCGTCGCGCGGCTTCGGGCACCATGCTTGCCTCCGAGCCCACGACGCTTTCGTTCACGGAAGGCCGCGAAGAGAAGATGGCGTTTGTTCCGTACGCGGAGTTGAACGTGAATTCGTATTCGTCGTCGCAAAACGGCGAGGGCGGTGCCAGGAGGGTGCTCGATGGCAATGCGCTTTCGTATTGGCATAATGCCTGGTCGGGCAATGATGTGGATGGCTGGATCGTGATCGACCTGGGCCGCGAGCGCGACATCGCCGCGTTCGATTTCTGGCCGCGTCCCGATCACGGCAACGGCACGCCGCGCCATAAGATGGTCGTTTCCGTGGCTCCCGATACGGGCGCGCCTGCGGGAGCGGCCGTGGCCTCCGATGCGTTCAGCACGGCCAAGGTTGCCAGCGGCTTTTCGTGGAAGGCAGGCAAGCCCGTGCGCGTGATGTTCGACGAGCCCGTGACGGGCCGCTATATCAAGCTGCAGGCGCAGGGCGCGAATGGCGACGCGTTCTTCGCGTGCGCGCTGCTCGATTTCTTCGAAGTCGCGAAGGAAAGCCCCGAGCTGCAGGCGTCGCCCATCGATCTGGGAAGCGTGCAGTACGGCGTTCAGGCTCCGTCGGCGGCGCTTTCCCTGGCCAACAGCGGCGCGGCGCCTGCGTTCATCGACGGCGTGCGCATCGTGTCGGGCGAAGACGGCGCCCAGACCGACGCGTTCGCGGTGTCTGCGGGCGCTTCGGAAATAGCGCCAGGGGCGCAGGACGGCTCGTGGTCGGTTTCGGCGAAGTCAAGGCTTGCGGCGGGAACGTACGCCGCGGCGGCGATCGTGTCCTACCATGCCGAAGGCGAAGAGCCGGGCGCGCGCGAGGCGCAGGCCGAGGTGGCGCTCGAGGTGACGAAGCGGGTCGAGCACGAGCTGACGCTGTCCGTCGAGATGGACGCGACGACGGCGCGCCTGTCCGTGGACGGCGCCGACGACGCCGAGGTGCAGTATGCGCTCTGCACGATCCCCGAGCATCCCGCAGACGACGCGGCCAGCGTGGCTGCGACTTCCGTGCTCGATGCGTGGACGTCCGAATCGGAGTTCGTGGGATTGAGCCCCGATGTCGAGTACTACGCCTTCGCGCGCACGCTCGAGGGCGACAATCATGCCCAAACCGTGATGAAGGCGCCTGTGAAGGTGGTCGTGACGAACCCTGACGGGCCGGACGCGGGCGGCGACGGCTCGAACGGAACCGACGGCGGCAACGGCGACGGCCAGGCTCCTCCGGTGGGCGACGGTCAGAATCCTGACGGAAACGGCGGATCGAATGGCGGAGACGGAGCCGACCCCGATCCCGATGGAAACGGCGGCGAAGGCGGCCAGGAATCCGGCGGAAACGGGCAAGGCCCCGATGCCGATGCCCCGAATGCGGGCGACGGCGGTCAAGATTCCGGTCAGAACGACGGCGGGTCGGGCACAGCTCCCGATCTTGAAGGCGGCCAGGGCGGCAACGGTTCGACAGGCGGCCCCGATGCCGATGGCGGCCCGTCCGGCCAAAACGGCGGTTCGTCTGCCGAAACGCCCGGCCAGGGCGAAGCCTCCGGTTCGGCGGCCGCAGGCGCGGGTTCGCAGGCCCCGTCTTCTGCCGAAGGCGGCAGCGGCGAATCGGACCCCCGGGCCGATGACGGCGAGACCGACCGGGTGGTTGCCGCCATGTCCGATGCGACGGCACCCTGGGCGGTGGGTTCGTGCATCGCGGCGCTCTCGTCGCTGACCGCGGCCGTCATCGCCCTGCGCATGCGCGGCCCGCGCCGCGAGGAAAATCTCCGGTAGCGCGCGGCGGTCGAGACGCGCTGGATATTTTGCGGTAACGAAAAACCCCGCAGCCCGCACGGCGAATCGTGCTCGAGGCTGCGGGGTTTTCGCATTTATGCCGCCAAGGCAGTCACGACGGCGATGAAGGCCGCGGTGACAAGGAGCATTCCGATGATGATCGCCCACGCGGCGGGACGGGCGAAGTTGAGCGTCCAGCCTATGCCGAATCGTTCTGGGAGGAACAGGCTCGCATCGTCGCGATTGACGTAGAAGATGCCCAACTTCCAATGGTCGTCATCGTCCATCGTCATTTCCGAGCTTGTCTGCATGCGTGAGAACACGCGCGAACCCGCCTGGCCGTACGCCACGGACAAGGCGATGCTGCCGATGACCACGGGAATAGTCAGCAGCACTACGATCGCGCCCGCTTGGCTCAGGTTGACGAAGCCCGCAGAGGCAAGCAGGAATAGGATGCCGATGCCGCCGCTGAGAATGAGCCCCACGGCCAGCAGGAAGATGCTTTGCGCGCGGGCGAAAAGCCCGTATGCAAGCGTCGAGGCGGCGGGAGCCGATGCGTCGCCCGCACGTTTCGAATGCCTGATCGACCAGTGCGAAAAGACGAGGCATGCGGCCAGGAACACTTCGATCAGCACGGGGAGCCCGATCGCCGTGGCGATGGATTTCGGGGCATAGTCCGTCACGTTTCCTGAGAAGTCGGCATGCATGGGCAGCATGTCGGGCATGGATGGATACAGGGCGAATCCGATACATGCCGTGACCAGGATGACGGGAATATAGAGCAGGTTCCACGCCAGGGAAACGGCGCCGGGCAGGTCGTCTTCGGCCGCTACGGCGATGGCCTGCCTGCTCTGAGCTCGCCAGCCTTCGGCGTGCTTGATGGCGGTCACCGCACGGCGATTGACGAGCATGAGCGCGAACGATGCAACGATGGGAGCCATGACGGCGGCGCATTCGAGCGTCGTGCCGAGCGACTCGCTCCCTGAAACGATCAGCGCGCCTGCTCCTGCCGAGGCGAGGGCGCAGGCGATCGCGACGGCCGTCATAATCGCGGCGTAGCGTTTCTTGAGCGCCATCAGGCGCGGGTCATGTTGCGCAGAGGAGGGCACCGTTACGGCGAAGCATTCGTTGCGGCGCATGAGATACGGGGTGAAGGCAAGCAGCAGGCCGACGGAAAGCGTCAGCATGGTCAGCATGGTTACGGTTGCGGCGGCGATCACGGCAATCACGCTCCTTTCGTCGGGTCGGTTCGTTCGGCGTCGGCGAAGACGTGCTCGGCCTGCTCGCGCGCCTTATCAACGAACGAGCGGCACGTTCCGCCCTGGGCGCGGTGCTCAAGGGCGAGCTGGCGCAGGCTTTCTTCGAGTTTCTCGGTGCTGGCGGCCAGCCGCTCGGGCGATGCGCTCTGTTGGAAATCGGCGATCACGGCACCTGCTCGGCCTCGCATGACCAGGTATCCTTCGTCGCGCAGCACCGCGTAGGCCTTGTTCACCGTGTGCAGGTTCACGCCCAGGTCGCTTGCCAGGGCGCGCACGCTTGGCAGGCGGTCGCCCGCGGAAAGCTGCGCGCAGGCGATCGCTTCCACGATGCGGTCGCGAATCTGCAGATACACCGGATCGGACGACGCTTGGTCTATCCGTATGATCATCTTCGTGCCCCTTTCTTCGATATTGTTCTATTTGTTATAGGCTAAATATAACAATAAGCATGCAAGCGCGCAAGGGAGGAAAGAAGGCGGGGAGGGGCTGGGGCTGCGCGTTCGGTGCCTTGCGGCGGCGGCCGCGTTCCAAGCGGCCTATCGGCGAGGGTTCAGGTTGGGGAAGAGATCGCGCCGCGCTTTGGCGGCTCGTGCTGCATGCCCTATCCGTCAAAGCTGCCCGCAGGGCGACTCGGGCCATGCCTGCAGACGCTGCATTCCAGACGGCCCATCGACGTTTCGATTGCTGGAAAAGAGACGCTTCTTGCCGAAAACGAAGAAGCGCCCCGCGAGGCGATGTGCCGTGCGGGGCGCCTGTGCGACGCGGTATGCCGTTTGGGGGTCAGCCTTATTCGACGCCCACGATCACGTCGGTGGACTTTACGATGACAAGCGCGGCAGCGCCCTCGGTCAGGCCGAGCTCGTCGATGGCGTCGTTGGTGATGGAGCCCTTGATCGTGCCGCCGTCGGCGAGCTTCAGGGACACGTGGCCGTTCACGGCGCCCTTCTTGACGCTTTCGACGGTGCCTGCAAGCTGATTGCGCGCGGAGATGCCGGCGATGCGCTCGGAGCCGGCGGCGAACATCACGCTGGTGGCCTTGATGATGGCGTAGGCGTCGACGCCCTCCTTGATGCCCAGGTCATCGATGGCTTCCATGGCGATGGAGGCCTTCACGGCCGCGCCGCCCAGGTCGATGGTCACGATGCCGTTCACGGCGCCTTCGGCGACGGAGGAAACGGTGCCTTTGAGCTGGTTGGGGGCAGAAATCTTCACTGCGTGTCCTTTGGCGCGCGGCGCGGCCGATGTCTGCATCGGGTCGGAGCGCGTGTTTCACCAGGTAGAAGGCGTGGACTTTCTGCCTCTGCAGACCGAATGGCTCGATGTGGCCTTCACAGAAGAGGAACGTAGCAAGCCGTTCGTGGACGCGGCTGTCCGTCTGATCGGGTCGCGCGCGTTCAAGGACGAGGCTGCGCGCATCGTGGGCTACGCGACGGAGCGCATGGGCGAAACGGTTTATAAACGATAATTTACGTTCGCACGCTTCGAGTGCAGACCGTTGACGCGGCGTCTGTTAAAATGCCGGTTTGGCATAAGCCCGTTAACGAAAGCTGCGTGGATCATGGCGAATAATAAAACCTCGAAAATCAAGGTTTTGTACCTGCTCAGGATTCTTCAGGAGGAAACCGACGCCGAACATGGCCTGACCATGTCCGAAATCATCAAGCGCCTCAACGACCTTGGCGTCAGCGCCGAGCGCAAGAGCATTTATAAAGACATTCAGCTGCTGCGCACCTTCGGCATCGAAGTGAAAACCTACCAGCGCAATCCCGTGGAATACGCCATCGCCAGCCGCGAGCTCGATGCCGGCGAACTCATGCTGATCGCCGACGCGGTGTATTCGTGCCGTGCCATCAGCGAAAGGCAGGCGGGCATTCTGGTCGAGAAGGTGAAAACGCTGGCTACCAACCTCGACAAGCCCAAGCTCGATCGTGACATTCGCGTGGTGGGGCGTATCAAGCGCTTCAACGAAAGCGTCCTGAAAAAGGTCGACGCGATCTATGAGGCCAAGAACATGAATTGCAAGGTGTCGTTCGTCTACACCAGGAAGGGCCCCGACGGAAAGCGCCATGCCGAACACCTCGGCGTGCCGCGCGTGGTGACGCCTGTCGCCGTGACCTACGATGCGGGCTTCTATTATCTTTCCGCGTTCGACGACGAGCGCGAGAAAATGCTCGAGTATCGCCTGGATCGCATGACGTCGTTCGCCGTCCTGAAAGACGAACCCGCCGTGTCCAACGAGGCCACGAAATCGTATAAGGCCATGAGCGAATCGGTTGCCGTGTTCGGGCGCTTCGTCGGCAACGAGCAGGAGGCCGTGCTGGCCGCCGCGCCCGACAAGTACGAAATCATCGCCGACCGCTTCGCCGATGCGGTGGTGGCAAGCGAGGCATGCGAGGACGGAAGCTCCCGGGCCACGGTGAAGGTGTGCGTGAGCGAGCAGTTCTTCGGCTGGGTGGCCGGCATGGGCGGCGCGGTGAAGATTGCAGGCCCTCAGAGCCTGGTCGACGAATACCGCGCGTTTCTGCGCGAGCGCCTGGAAGATTAGGGCGGTTCATACGGCATGCGGCGACGGCCGCGATCCGCCGGGCTGTGATGCCTCGACGGGCCTCGCATGGTTGCGCAGATCGCCGAGCATGTGCCGGGGATTTCGCTGCCGGGTCCGTCGCAGCATTTGGCCGCGCTGAAGGCGGCGGGCGTGCTTTCGTCGGAAAAGCAGGGACAGCGCGTCGCGTATTCGCTCGCCGACGAGCGCATAGCGCGGCTCATGGCGCAGGTTCGCCGGGATTTCTGCGGTGACTAGCTTGCGCGCAGAATGGGCGCGTCGGGATGCTCGGGCCACGGCGGCGGGTCGAGCACCGTCATATCCAGGCGCAGCGTCTGGGCGACAAGCTCGGCCAGTTCGTCGTCGGTGATGTCGGGTTTCGCCTTCATCATGCCCACCAGGCCGAACAGCAGCAGCCCGAACGTCTCGGGAACCAGGCGTATCTCGATCGTGCGGTATGCCGTGTATTCGGACACGATATAGTCTTGAATGCAGGCGACCACCTCGCGCACCGCCTGCGTGGCGAACTGTTCGCGCATGCCTAGCTCGTCGAGCACGGCGAACATGGGGCGCGGCTGCCCCGATGCGGTGTAGAGCACGCGCCTGAACGTGGCCACGCAATTCTTCAGTTCGGCGGGCATGTCGCCGAATATACGCAGCTCGTTCCAGGTGGACACGCTTTCCAGCATGTCTTCGAGATAGTCGTCCAGCACGGCGTCGGTGACGGCCTGCTTGTCGGGGAAGTAGTAGTACACCAGGCTGCGCGCCACGCCCGCCTTGCGCGCGATGGCGGCCATGCTGGCGGCCGCCACGCCTTCGGTTTCGAACAGGTCGCGCGCGGCCAGCATGATGTCGCCGGCCGTTCCCTCCAGGCGTGCACTTCGCCTGACCTGCCGCGTAACGGGATGCGGCAGGTCAGGGTTGAATTCCGGCATGATCGCGCTTTTCCTGGCAGACATGACGGCTCCTTCGCTCGCCTGCGAGGCCGTCGCGCCCTCGCGCCGCGCCGGCCTCGCAGGCACGGCGGCCGATCAGCGGTTCTCCTCGACGACCTCTCGATAGCTTTTGCTGTCAGTATAGAGCTCGTCTTTCAGCGGGTTAAGGCGCTGTATACGGATTCGGTGCAGTTGGTAGGCGGCCAGCGCCACGTTGGACGCCAGCGCCACCAGGCTCACGACGAAAAACGCGCGGTGTTATGCGTCGTGGGAATTTCGGCAAAGGTGTAGAACTGCGGCACGGCCATGGCGAACATGGCGTAGAGCCCCAGAGTCTGGGCGCTACGGGCGCGTGACCATGGTGTCGACGCGGCCCTTCTTGTCCCATGCGGCCTCGTAGCCGAACTCTTCCAGATTGGCCAACGCCGCTTCGCGCTGATCTTCGGGAACGTCGATGTTTTCAAGGTAGACCTTGCGGAATCCGGGGTTGTCGATGTAGAGCTCCTGCTTGAAGGGATTGCGCTTCTTCTTGATGATCGTGTAGGCCTGGTAGACGAACACGCCGATGTTGAACAGCAGCGCGATGACCGAGATGGTCATGTGCGCGGCGGGCGCGTTCGTGGAGTGCACCACGAAGGCCGGGTGCAGGTAGAACCAGGGGATCGTCATGGTGACGATCATGTTCACGGCAAGCGTACGCACGCGATGCTGCGCGTAGGCGCCGCGCTTGATGAAGAACGCGGGGATCGTGCAGGCTGCCAGAAGCACCAGGCCGCAATACATCGAACGGTCGGAAACGCTGTTGTAGGTGTAGGCGAAGTTCCACAGGTCGTAGCTGATGATCCAGAACCACAGCTGGTCGGGCCATACGAAGTCCTTCTTCTTGCCGCGGCTGACGATGATGCCGAAGAAGCCGCAGATGCACAGCGCGTTCAAAATGCCGGCGATGCCGTTGATGACGTTCCACGGGCCGCCGACCACCATGTAGCCGTCCACGATGCCGTTGACGCCCGTAAGCTGGAAGTCGCGGATGCACGCCTCGAGGATGTTGATGGCGAAGATGATGGGCGGAATGCAGACGATGTATTTCTTCTGGAAGGCGGGGAAGTAGACGATCAGCCACCCAGGATGGCGCCTGCCAAGCACGAATACGTTTTCACCCACTGGAACCACGTGCCTGCGCCGGTGCCTTCCACCGCGGTATGGGGCCAGACGAAGATGGTCAGGATCAGCGGCAATGCGATGAAGATGGCGCCGCCGACCCATTTGTTGAGGCGCGACAGCTCGTTCATGCCTATGAGGAACGCCAGATACAGCAGGACGCTCACCCATGCCGTGGCCGTAAGCGGCTCGTAGAAGAACATGATGACTCCCTTCCCCGAATATGCCGCGAACCTGCCGAGGGAAGGCTGCGATGCTGCCGTCGTCCTTGCGTTCGGCCGGTCCGCTCCCTTGCGCGGCAGTGTAGCAAGGGGATTTTTCGTCGGTTTGACGCTTGTCGCTTGATGCGTCAGGGGCCGGCGCGACGCCGGGTTTCGGCCGGATGGCGGGGGATGGGTTATCATCGAATGCAGCCGCGTTCGGGGGAGCGGGGCGTTGCATTCGTTTTGCCGTGTGTCAGGGGGCCTCATGGTTACCGTATCCGATGAACTGATCGACCGCATCATCGCCGAAGACGTGCCGTATTTCGATTTGACGAGCCACGTGCTGGGCGTCGCCGAACAGCAGGGAACGATGGAATATTTCACGCGCGAGGCATGCGTGCTTGCGGGCGTGGAAATCGTCGAGCGTATCGCGTGCAAGCTGGGGTGCCGCGTGGTCGATCGCGCGGCGTCGGGCGATAGCCTGGAGGCGGGGCAGTCGTTCATGACGATGGAGGGAAGCGCCGCCGCGCTGCATCGGGCGTGGAAGGTGTGCCTGAACGTGTTCGACCACTGCTCGGCGGTGGCCACGAAGACGCGCGCTATGACGGATGCCGCCCATGCCGTGAACCCCGCGTGCGAGATCTTGGCCACGCGCAAGAGCATGCCGGGCGTGAAAAGCCTGCTCATCGACGCGGTCCTTGCGGGCGGGGCGTTTCCGCACCGCTTGGGCCTGTCGGAAACGGTGCTCGTGTTCGACCATCATCTGACGTTCATGGGCGGCTTCGAGAAGTTCGTCGAGCAGCTGCCCGCCATTCGTCCGCGCTGCGCCGAAAAGAAGCTGTTCGTCGAAGTTGACGCGCAGCGCGCGTTGCAGCTGGCGCGCTTCAACGCCGAAAGCATGCGTGTGTGTGCCGAATCGGACGGGCGCGTGCCGTGGGCAGGCGTCGATGGCGTGCAGGTGGACAAGCTTTCTGTGGATGAGCTTGCCGACTTGGTGAAGCAGCTGCGCGCGATCGACCCGCGCCTGACGATCGTGGCCGCGGGCGGCGTGAACGACAAAAACGTCGCTGCTTATGCAGGAACCGGCGTCGACGGCTTGGCCACCACGGCGCCCTACACCGCCAAGCCCATCGACATGAGCGTGCGCATGCGCATGCGCTAACGCGCCCGATACGCATTCGGCGCTACGGCGCGCGGAGCGTTTAGGCTTGGCGACCAAAGCGAGATTTTCGAAAAGCTTGATGGCATGTTCGAGGGACTCGTTGCATTCGAAAGAAAGCTTGCCGATGGCCTGGGCGTTTCTTTCTGCGACGTGGAAGGGGCGTGAGTTGCCCATTTGCGGCGAAGGGTCCGCATTCTCGGCGTTGCGCCGGGATGCGGACCCTTCGTTTTGTCGATGCGGGATTCTCGCGTGCGTCAGTATGTGCCGTCGAGCTCTTGTTCGAGGCGCTTGATCGCCGCTCGCACGTTCGCGAGCGTTTTGTTGTAGAACGTCGCTCCCGATCGCACACCGATATCGAGGCCCGCCTCCGCCTTCTTGTACCACTCCAGCGCTTTTTCGAGGTCGAGTTCGCATCCGTATGCGTTTTCGTATGCGTCGGCCAGGCGCAGCGCGATGCTTCCCCATACATGCGGCGGCTCGCCGTCTTTCAGCTCGTATGCGCGCATGTACCACCGCAGCGCCTCGGCGGGGTTCGCTTCGCAGCCTGTTCCGCGCTTGAGCATGTCGCCGAGTTTATAGCACGCTTCGGCATCGTCGTGTTTCGCGGCGTAGGAGAAGCATTCGAATGCGCGCTCTTCGCGCGGGTAGGGCTTGCTGCTTCCATTGGCGTTTTCGGCGTGGCGCGTGTCCACGAAATATCTGCCTTCGCAGCGGTCGTAGCTGTACACGTAGCCCAGGTTCGCATACGCGATGACATTTCCTTTGGCCGCGCCGTGCAGATAAAGGATCTCCGCCGCCTGAAAGCATTCGATCCTGGTTTCTCGGTCTTCGGGAGCGGTGTAGCTCATGGCTTCGTTGTAGTAGCGGGCGCCGAGGAAGGTCGCGCCGTCGCCCTCGGGGTCGGGGTCGTCGTCCCAGGGATACCGGGAATCGTACATGCGCCCCGCGGGCTCGTCGTTTTCGTCGAAGAGGGGCATCGTCGTCCAGATGGCGGGCAGGGGGTCGTCGCCGTCATGCCATGTTCGGTCGATTTTGAAAACGGGAACGCAGCAGGGGTCGACTATGTCCTGGGCGGAGTCGTAGCTCTTGTCGTGCATGCTAATCAACGAGTTTCACCTCCATATGAAGCTTGGTCCATCTGCCAAGCTGCTCTTTCTCGAATACGGTCGCCGTTATCATTTTTCCGCCGTCCATGAGCCGCGCGAGAACCTCGTTGACGTCGCAGGGCACGAATCCGATCCGCCTGTCGCCCAGCATGACCTTGATGGCCCACTTGTCGTGCAGGTTGTCGGGGTCTCTGACGAACGAGGCTTGCACGGGAAATTCGACGTTTTCCAGAATGCGGTCCAGGTCGGCGATGTGGGTGGTTCCCGCGACGACGATGTCTTCGTGGAGCACGATGGTCGTGGGAAACGGCATGCCGACCGAAGGGGCTCGCTCGTCGCCGTTCGAGAGCGCTCCGAGAATCCCGTCGCCTTGGGCGATGATCGAAATGTCATTCACGGCAGCCTCCTTCTTTCAAAGATCCGTATTCGTCCAGGTAGTAATCGCGCGCTCGGCGATGCTGCGCCGTGCGCTCTTTGAGGTCCATGACGGTTTCGGCGACCCACTGGGCGTCGTCGAGTTTTTCCTTCAGCGCGTACGGATTGCTTGTCTTCAGGACGTGCAGCTTTCCCTGGGCGATATCGATGCGGGCCTGCACGATGGCGATTTCTGCCTGGGCCTCGTCTTCGGTTTCGGGAGCGCGCCCGCCCGATCCCAGGTGCGTGGTCGCGGCTTCGACCGACCGCATGAGGTCGATGTCTCCGTTTTCGTACGCCGCTTGCGCAAGCAGAAAGAAGCGCTCGCATTCTTCCTCGTGTCCGATGTTCGTATCGGGGTGGAGGCGCTTGATGAGCAGACGATGCAGGCGCTTGAGCTCGCGGGAGTCGTGCGTCGATATGGCGCGCGTCGAGGCCCGCTCCTCAGGGCGCTTCAGGTAATCGTCGAGGTGCTCCTTCAACGAGGCTTCCCACGAGGCGAATTCGTCCTGCAGCACGGATTCGATCAGGTCTTCGGCGATGGATTCGCCCCTGTTCGCCTGCGCGCGGGCTATGGCGAGCTTGCGTTTGGCGCGTCGCGCCTCTATATCCGCTTTGAGCAGGTCGTTTTCGAAGCAGGCGATTTTTACGGCGTAATCTCGCTTTATGGCGGGATTGATCTGGAGCTCTATGTCATCTATTTCGAAGATGACGTCGGAAAGGCGGGTTCGAAGACGTTCGAGCTCGACCGCCGTTTCGGCGGAAATCGGGGTTGCATGCGAGGCGTGCGCATGGCTGGAAGGTTTGCGATCGCGGTCGTTCATGGCGCTCCTTCGAACGTGCGCGCGGATCGGCGCGGCGTGGACGAGGGCGGGCCGATGCTCGGTCCTTGGGATGCATTGTACTCCCTCGGCGCCGATATGTACGATATTCGGTACATATTGTTTCAAAATAGTGCGTATTGCGGGCTGGATGCGCATTCTGCGGCGCCGGTCCCGGTGCAGTCAGGGTTCGTCCGGCTTGCCCTTCGTTTTTCGGCCCCGGTTGCGCTTGAAACGAAACGGCTCGCACGGAAGCGTGTCCGTGCGAGCCGTTCGGCTGCGCTTTAGCGCGTTGTATGTTTCGCCTGCGCAAAGCGCTTGCGATGGCCGAGCCAGGCGGTCAGACGTGTTGCGGCGTAAATTATCCCCGTCGCGGCGTAGAAGGCGGCGGGGCCGGGGTTGCCCGTGGCCGCCGCCGCATGGGCGCCGTGTAGGCATGCGACGAGGAAAAACACGTAGGCGAGACGCTGCGTCTTCTTCCAGCGGGCTAGCCCCATGTCTTCTCTGACGCGGGGAATCGAGGTGCCGCCCAAAACGATCAGCAGAATCGCCAACACGACGCATGCAGGCACGAATGCGGAGCCGAGCCTCGGGTCGACGTCGTGCTCGACGCCTATGAACAGGATGTGGCCGATCGCCAGGATGGACGCGGTGTTCGCCAAAGGTTCGCGCACCTGCATGAGGCGCTTGCGAATCTTGGATCCGGGCTTGAAGCATCCCGTGAACATGACCACGGCGAACAGGCAAAACGACAGAAGCCCGTTGCCGATGAACAGCGATGCGGCTTGCTCGAAAGCGCTATGCGGAACAAGAAGCAGGGCCGCCAACTGGGCCGCGCAAAGCGCCGCCGCCGCTCCGTAGAAAATCGCGGAGCGGTTCTTGAGCGGCGCGGCGAGGTCCCAGGAAACGACGACTGCGGCGATCGAGCACAGAAGGTACGCCATTATTTCTCCTGCGCCGCGCCGGATGCGGCCTGCTTGGCTTCGGGGTGCTGGGCGAGGTATTCGGGCGTGTCTTCCACGACCTCTTCGTCGATCACTTCGAGAGACTGCAGCCACTTGCCGTGCTTTTTCTTCGTGTACGCGTAGTCGGCCGTACCGTCTTTGAACATGGTGCCGAACTCCACGTTGGTCTCTTTATAGATGGCTCCCAGGAAGAAATGCACGGCGAACACGGCCAGCATGAGCAGGGCCATGACGTAGTGCAGCGTCCAGATGAACCAGGTTCCGCCGGGCCCGATATCGATCTTGACCAGCCCGAAGATGCCTTCGCCCGCGTTCGCCCACATCAAAAAGCCGGTGATCGCGAGCATGACGCCGCCGAGAACCAGGCAGATGCCGGCAAGCTTTTGGCCGGTATTGTACTTCTCCTGCGGCGGAACGTAGTGCGGCGGTTTGTTGCGGAACAGGTACGGGTCGAGGTATCCGCCCATGGGGGCGGCGATCCAGCCCACGTCGTCTCTGTCATAGTGGAAGATGGTGCCCATGAAGCGGCTGAACGATCGGAAGTTCGCCACGACATAGACTGCGGGCGCCGAGATGAACAGCACGCCCAGCAGGCAGTGGGAAAGCGCCACGAACGAGCGCGGCACGGGCGCGCCGAAAAACAGCAGCAATCCCGTGACGCCGCAGTACATGAAGCCGATCGCGACGCAAAGATGCATGATGCGCGTGGACAGGTTGTGTTTGAAAATTCTCAGTTCGAGACCCGGCTGCTCTTGCGCAGCGGGGTTCGTGATGGTCATTTCGCTCATGAATTCCCCCTAGGCCTTGAACGTTTCCATGTATGCGTGCGTTTCCTGCTCGGCGCTTTCGAGCGAGCGGCTTTTCAACTCGGCTACGTGGGCTTCGACGTTTTTGCCGTACACGGTGTGGCACAGGCGGTGCGACAGCTCGGTGCGCGAGGGCGCCACGGCGCCGGGCGAGAGGTACTGCTCGTACAAGGCGATGATTTCGGGGTTCGAATGCGACGTGCGCAGCGGCCGTGCCTGGTCGTTGGCGTACAGGACGCCTTTGCGCTTGGCGATGTATTCGTAGACCTTCTTATAGGTTCCTACGAACACGCCGCCGATCGCGGTGGCCGCGAGAATCGACCCGATGGCCGTGGCAGCGCCGATCAGCGCTTCGCGGCGCGTGATGCCCTTGGGGTCGCCGATGGTTCGTTGGGTGTGGGTTGACATGGCGCCTCCTTACAGAATTTCGTGATTGATCGGCTGACCGCCGCCGTTGACGCATCCGCCCGGGCAGTTCATGACTTCGATGAAGTGGTAGGGGCTCGTGCCTGCGGCGACTTCCTCCATGACGCTCGTCACGTTTTGGCTGCCGCTGACAATCGCCACGTTCAGGTCGAGCCGCTCGACGCCCGCGACGGCTTTCCATTCGTCGGAAAGGGGAATCGTCACGGTAGCGCTGCGCACCGCGTCGTCTCCGCGCACGGCGGTTATTTCGAAGGTTTCCAGCTCTTCGCCCGAAAGCGCGGCATAGGCCGTGCGCAGGGCCGCCTCCATGACACCGCCCGTGTTGCCGAAGATGACGCCCGCGCCGCTGCCCATGCCGAGCAGGCTTTCGGGCTCGTCGGGCGTGAGGGAGTCGAAATCGATGCCGGCTTCTTCGATCATCTGCGCCAGTTCGCGCGTGGTGATGACCGCGTCGATATCGCGATATCCGCTGGAAATGAACTCGGGGCGCGAGGCCTCGTATTTCTTGCTGGTGCACGGCATGACGGCAACGCTGAACATGTCGGCGGGGTCGACTCCCAGCTGCTGCGCGCCGTACGTCTTGGTGACGGCGGCCTGCATCATCATGGGAGACTTCGCAGTGGACAGGTGCTCCAGCATGTCGGGGTAGTTCAGCTCGGCGTAGCGCACCCAGCCGGGGCAGCACGAGGTGAACTGGGGAATCTTGCCTTCGACGGTTTCGTAGCCGGGTACGCCCATGTCGCGCATGAGACGACCGATCAGCTCATGGCCTTCCTCCATGATCGTCATGTCGGCGCCGAACACGGTGTCGTAGACGTGGTCGAAGCCGAGCTGTTGCAGGGCCGCGATCATGCGGCCTTCCACGTCGGTGCCGGTTTCCAGGCCGAATGCCTCGCCGAGGCCGGCGCGCACGGCGGGCGCTTCCTGCACCACGACCACTTTGTTTCCGGCCAGGGCCTCTTTGACTTCCTGAACCATGCTTTTGTCTTCGATCCTGCCGAACGGGCACGTGATCAGGCACTGCCCGCAGCTCAGACATTTCGCGGGGTCGATGACATGTTTCGTGCCCAGGCCGTTCACGGTGATGGCGTTGTTCGGGCACACTTTGACGCAATCGTCGCATCCTTTGCAATCATCTCTGATCGAAATGACTCCCTCGCTGAGAATCAGGTCTCTGATGTTGCTCAAGACACACCTCCTTGGGGGTTGTGCGGTTCGAGCCGTGCGTGGTTCGTGCCGTTCGGTCTGCCGCGCGACGGAACTCGTGGGAATAGCTGGCGATACGCTTTCGACAAACCGACCTATTTAGTCGGATTTAGGCATACGCGCCTGCGAATTCTATGGGAAAGAAGGGCGTCTGTCGATATGCAAGTGTTACGAATGACAAAAGAAATATTATTTTTTGCAGGCGTCAGTCAGCGCAGGCATCGGTAAATAGGGCGTGAGGTCGGGGCGGGACTCAGGCGTGGGCATGAACGCGAGCGGCGGGGCGAATGCGTGTTGGTTTGCCGCTCGCGCCGGTCTACGAGGCGTGCCCGAAGCGAACGGCCCGCACGGAAGCTCGTCCATGCGGGCCGTTCGGTCGGCGTGTGGGGGATGCCGGTTCGCGGCTAATGCGCCGCCTTCCATACACGGTTGTTTTCCAGAAGCTCGTCGAAGGTGACGGGCTCGTAGCCGTTCACTTCGACGCAGGCGTTGAGGGCCTTGTCCATCGATTTGAGCAGCGGCCAATAGGGTGCGTCGGTGTTCTCGTGAATGTGGCCGTGCACGTGCCAGCCGCGTTCGCGAGCCATGTCGTGCCAGCTCATCATGGGGTAGTGGCACAGCGTGACCAGGCGCCCGCCGTCGTCGATTTCCATGAGGCGGGCTATTTCGACGAACTGGGCGCATGCTTTGGGCTCTTTCATCCACCGGTTGTCGTGGTTGCCGATGACGAGGTGCTTGCGGCCCTTGAGCTTGCCCGCGATCACGCTCGTCGCTTCGGCGCTTCGATAGGCGAAATCGCCCAGCATGTACACGTCGTCATCGTCGGTCACCTTCGCGTTCCACCGTGCGATCAGCTCGGCGTTCATTTCGGCGATATCGAGGAACGGGCGGTTGCTCAGGCGGATGATGTTCGCATGCCCGAAGTGGGTGTCGGAAATGTAGAAGATGCTCACGGCGTCTCCTTTCGGGTCGCGAGGGGAGGCATCGGGAAAGGCGCGGGCGCTTCGCCGATGCCGCCTTGTTATTGCCGGCCGTCGATCAGGCGCTCGAACTGCTTCTTGCAGTATTGAGCGGCTTCCTGCCTGTAGGCGCCATCGAATCGCAGGTATTCATCGACGGCTTTCCCGAATGCGCGATAGGCCGATGGGCTGGAGAAATCTTCCGGCTTCTCTTTGAAATTATCCTTGAAAAGGAATTCGATGGGCGGTCTGGACCGCCCCGTTTCCATGCCGCACATGGTCTTTGCGTTTTTGTAGGTTCTCTGGCTTGGCGGGGCCGTCTCTTTAAGATATATGAAGGAGGCTTTGACGAGATTGTACGCGCATGCCGCCACGTAGTCGTTGCGCACCGGCTTCGTGGGGTCGCCGACGACGATCCGCGCCAGCAGGTCTCCGACGCATTCGGGGTCTCTGTTCAGTTCGAAAAGGTCTTTTTCGATGGCTTTGATGTAGAGGACGTCCATTACAGTGCGATCCTTTCGAGAACGAGGTCCGTTTCGTCGAGCAACAGGCCTTCGGGTCGGTTTTCTTTTCGCGAGAAGTCGATGCGTGCGCGTTTGGCGCGTTCGTCTTTGCGCGCCCGTTCGGCCAGGCGGGCCACCATGGGGGCCAGCATGCTGTTGGTCATGCGCGCGCCGAGGCTGGAATCGATCGCGCGCCGGGCGATGTGGCGGCCGGCCGAATCGGTCACCTGCAGCTCCACACCTTTAGGCATGAGCATGCCGTAGCGTTGCTCGAGGCTGTGCGGCGTGCCGCACACGATGCGGGCGACGTCGTCTTGCTTCAACGACTTGAGCGCGACGATGTACGATGCGCGGCCGAGGAACTCGGGGAGCATGCCGTATTCGATCAGGTCGTCGATCGTGATGCGCTCCCGAAGCTCTTCTTCGTCCATGCCGGCGATGTCCTTGATTTGGGCGTCGGCGAGCAGGCCGTACGTTTCGCTCGCTTCGTCCATGAGACGCTTGCGCACGATTCTTCCCCCGATGCCTTCGTAGGCTCCCGCGAACACCCATAGGCAGCGGCTCGTATCCAGAAGGTCGGGCTCGTCGGAATCGTTGTATTGCTCGGGGATGGCGTAGACTCCCGTTTTTTCAAGCGGCACGAGCAGGTCCGTCAGGGGGTTGAAGCTGAGTTCGGGGCTGCGCGAGTTCCGTTGGGTGTGCTTGTCGATTTCGTCCCAGAACAAGACGCTTATCTCGGCTTCCAATCTAGACTGCTCCCTCGCCGCCCGCCTGAGGACGTTCGATATCGATGCGCCCTTCCAGCCTTCTCCCGTGATGGACGCGGTGCTCGTATGGTGGTAATTGAACCCCAGGTATTCGTGGAACACCTGTCGGCAGATGAAGGTTTTGCCCGAGGCGGTGCTGCCGACGAGGTGAAGCGCGTTCAGCGTGGGCAGGTCGTTTTCGGGCGTTCCGCTTTTTTGCGCGAAGTAGCGTGCAAGCCACAGGCAGGCGTACTCGGCCACGCGTCGCAGTTCGTCTTCCTGCCCGACGACGTATTGTTTGCACGCCGCGACGATATCGTCCGCCGTGACGCTTTTGAGAAAGGCCAGGCGCTGCTTGTCCGCTTCCTCGATCGTGCGGGGAACGCGGTTCGACTTGTTGCACATGAAAATGAGGCTGTGCATGAGCTTCGTCGCCTGGGGCCCTTCGGCTCGTGCGGCTCCATTCGGCCTGGTGGATTCGTTCATGGCTATGCCTCCTCTCGGTTCTTTCCTACGATGCGGTCGACCAGCCCCAAGGCGATGGCCTCTTCCGGTTCGAGCCATGTGTCGCGGTCGCAGAGGCGGCTCGCTTCTGCGCGGGTCATTCCCGATGCGTCTGCGATAAGCCCTTCGAGGACGTCTTTCGTGCGCAAGATCTTCTGCGCGACGGCTTCGATTGAGGTCGCATCGCCCGACAGCGAGCTGCGGGGCTGGTGGAGCATCAGGTCGGCGTGTTCGGTGACGTAGCGGCATCCTTTGTCGCCGGCGCATATGAGCAGCACCGCCGCCATGGATGCGCAGGTTCCGATGCCGATCGTGTTCACGCTGCTTTTGACGTTTCGGCAGGTGTCGAGGATGGCGAGCCCCGCCGAAACGCTGCCGCCCGGGCTGAAGATTTGCAGCGTGATGGGCTTGCCGGGATTTTCGTGGTCGAGGTACAGGATGTCTTCGATCGTTCTTTTCGCCACAAGGTCGTCGATCGGTCCCCAGATCGATACGGTGCGGTTTTCAAGCAGCGCGATGCTCGGCGCATTCAGGCCGTGGCGCTCGATGAGGTCGGAGGCGGTGTTCATGGGCATTCCTTTCGGACGGATGCGTGCGAGGGTTCTGCGCGTCGCCTATTTGACGGCGTAGCGCGCAAGGATGAACATTCCTGCAATGAGGTGGGGGATGAAGCGCAGGAGGGGGATGGTGAGGGTCCATCCGCCGACGTAGATGGCGAACGCCAGGCCGGCGCAGCGCTTGAAGGGCTTGCTGTCGTCGGTCGTCTTCAGCGTTTTCACGATTCCAGCGACGATGAATGCGATGAAGGCGATGGCGTAGACGGCGACGATGGGCATATTGGCCTCATTCATCTCTACGGGCATGAATACGGCCAGGAAGAGCGGAAGCTTGGCAAGGATGGGCGCGCCGATCGACAGATTCATGAGCAAGGAATGCATCTTGTCGCCGAGCTTCGCCGCCTGAGTCGCGATGGCCGAAATGAGGCCCGCGGCGTCGAGCGCCATGGCGATCGAGAACAAAATGATGCCGGTGCTCGGCGCGCCTTCTGCAATGAGCCCGTCCCAGATCGAAGGCACGAGCGGCTCTATCATCAGAATGATGAAGAGGATCGGCACGAGGGATTTAAGGGCGATCATGGCAAGGTTCTTGACGTTTTTCATTGCGGTTCCTTTCCTGCAGATACGGGCTGCGTCTGCTTCGTTTTCCTTAAGAGGTATGTGTTCGGATTCGTTCCGACTGCGCTGTCGATGGGCCCCATTATTCCTGCGACGCCATGTTTTTTCAGAGCATTGTTCGTCTAAATAGCGGAAGATTGAATTTGTCATCGAGCCGCGCATCGACGTCGGGGGTTTGCGCGGGCGTTTTCGTGCGGGTTCGGTTTTTTCTTTCGGCAGCGGCGCCATTGGGTTCCCCGCGGGCTTTTTCCGCCGATTTCCCGCTCCGTGTTCCGCTAAATAAAGGAACAGCGTCCTGCATTGCGGCGGGGGCGGTACAATGCCGTCGTTGTCGAAAGAAGGGAAATCCCATGGAACAGGAGCGCGTGAAAGCCGCGAACCGGGCGGGCGTGAAGGCGGATTCGCAGCTGGTTGCCGGCGGCAAGAAGAGGGGCGGTCAAAGAAGGGCGGTTCCGTATTGGGTGCCGCTTGCGGCCGAGCGCATTTTCATGGAGTATTCCGGTTCGACCAAAGGCTGCAAACTTTCCGTTTCCGATGTGGTGAGGTATCTCAAGGATGTCTATGATTGCGAAGTGTCGGACGATTACGTGAGGGAGAAGCTGCTTCCCGCCATGATGGAATTCAGCTCCATCAAGCCGCGTCTTACTGAGGAAGAGTCCCTGATCGATTTTTTCAGCTGGAAGATGGGTTTCGGCGACCTGACCGACGATGATGAAAAAAAGGCCGGTTTGGATGAAGCGAAAAAGAAGAGTGAGTCTCGCAGGAAGGGTTTGTATTGGTTCGAACCCGGCCGTCTGCTTGAGGACCATGAAATCGAGCTTCTGATCGCCATGATCGACGCCAGTCCGTTCATGAAAGACAAGGATGCGAACGACCTTGTGAGAAAACTCAGAAGCCTGCAGTTCCAGGGCGATCGCAGAATGAGGGCGTTTTTGCTGGATACCGATTTCGATTCGGGCGACGGTCGGGCGGTCGAAGGCGCCATCGGGCAGCCCGCGTGTAAGTTGAAGAAGGAAGAGAAGGACATCAGGCCGAGTACGGATAATTTTTTGGCCGAGCTGTCAAAGCTGTATGGCGCGATTGTTGATAAGAAGACGATTTCGTTCACGGATCTGAAGTACTCGACCAAAGTCGATATGGCGGGCGCGCAGTTGTGTAGCGACGACAGGAAAGCCGGGCCGGCGACGAACGGGCAGGATGAGGGGTCGGCGAGCAAGCAGGATGAGAGGCCGAAAAACGAGTATATCGACGTGACCCCTTACGCCCTTCGCTACGCAGACGGCCACTGCTTCCTCTTGACGAACAAACTCATCGGAGACGAGGGCGTTGACAACGCCGCCGCCGGAGCCGTCGCCGGAGCCGATGCCGGAGCCGCCGCCGGAGCAGTCGTAGGAACCGATGCAAAGGCCGCCGCCGATACCGCCGAAAAGGATAAGAGCACGAAGGGGGGCAAGGGCAAGGACAAGAGCAAGAAGGGGAACGGGTTTTCTATACATCGAGTCGATTTGATGGCCGACCTGAAGGTGTCGGAGGAGGACGAATCCAGCGTGTATGTCGAACTCAATGATCCTCAGTCGCCCTTCGAGTATCTTCGCTGGTCGATGAACGGAATGGGCGGCAAGCGGAAACTCATCAAGATGCGATGCAATGAAAGAGCGCTGCATTACCTGATCGAGCGGTTTTCGAACTGCGAAGGCTGGAGCGTGACTCAGGCCAAGGCGGGGTCCGGAGGGGACGGCCGTCCGAAGAGGGAGAAGGACTGGTATACCGTTACGTTCGCGGCCCCTCCGGATGGAATAGGCTATTGGGTGCAGAAGTTCCTGGACGGCATCGACGTCGTTGAGCCGCCGCGGCTTCGAAAGGATATCGCGAAACGAGTCAATCTCCATCCGTATCATCTCGATGGCTCCAATGGATCGCGCGATGCCTCTGTCGAGCAGCAGGCCGAGCAGGCGTTCCATGAGAAGGAGGCGGCTTCCGAGAGGGCGTCTTATGACGAAGAAGCGGCTCGCGGGAAGAAGGCGCCGGCCGATTCGCATGCGCGGTAATGCCGAGAAAAGGTTGAAAGCATGATTGATTGCGATGAGAAGATGATCCAAGACGCCCTTGAATTCATGCGCGAATTCATCCGTTCGTCTCAAGGCCGAAAACGAATTACAAACGCTTGACGGAGGTTCTTGGCGGAAGGGAGAAGGACGGCGAAGGCTCTGCGCGGGTCGGCTATAGGGATATCGACAAGGCGGAGGCGGTTTTCCGCAGGATTGCGGAAGCGTGATAGCCGGTCATACTGCATGTTTCGGTCTTGGGTCGATGGGTTGTTCCTTTATATAGCGGAATAACCCGTCGACCGCCTTCTTGCGGCGATCGCATAATTGCGGCCATCGAAAGCGGAGCGGGAAGCGGGGCGAATCGTTCGTCCGCATGCCTTCCCGCTCGGTATGGCTACGCCGAAAGGGGAGACCGATGGAAATGGGATTGTTCGCTTCTGGAGCCGTTGCCCTTGTTTTCCAGGCTTTTTGCAAGCGCGCCGAGATAACGGCGTTGCTGCGCGCCGGCTCCGTTGCGAAGGCGGCGCGCATGCTCTTGGGCCTGCTGACCATGCCCGCGGCCGCGAGCGCCCTTCTTTTGTTTGTGGGATAGGGGAAGTCTATGGATGCTGCTGCGGGCGCGGATACGTTTTGCCTGATGAACAAGAACGAGGAAGTGCTGTCGTTTGCCGATGCGGGCGGGAATACGTTTTCTCCCGGTCGATTCGAGGTGCTGGGGGCGTTCGATGCAAAGCGGCTTCCCCGAAGCTTTTCCGACATGGAAAGCTGGTTGGAAAAACGCCTCAGCGCCCGGGATCGCACGCATATGAATCGCCTTTTGTGGCAGTGCGGATGCAATTCGACCAGCGATTTCATTCGCAGGACGTGCGCGCTTTCTCTCAATGATACGTTTTGGGTCAAGCCTGCGGATTCGTCGTTGTCGTGGAGCGACGTTTCTTTGTATCGGAATGATTTCGCCGGGCCCGTTGCTGATGCTGCTTTATTCGGGCGGGATGTTCGAGCGACGGAGCCTTTGATCCTTTCTCCCGAGTTCACGACAGACGGTTCCTACGCGAAGTGTTGGATGCGTCGCCGCGGTCGAATATATCTTTTGAAGTCGGCCGACCGCGGCAGCTTCAAACCCCTAGGATTCGAATCGTATTCGGAGGCCATGGCCTCGCAGCTGGCCGCAGCGTTTCTGGATGAGCGCGTCGAATACAGAATCGTGTTTTCGCCCGAGCATCGCGATGACCCGAGGCGCAGTTTTTCGGCCTGCGAAGCCTTCACTTCCGAGAGCGTCGGTTTTCTTCAATATGGAAGATTGCATGCCTGCGATTACGACGCGTCGCGTCCGAAATCGATGCTCGATTTCTACGCAAGCATCGGGGCCGAAGCGGCGTTCAGAAAGATGCTCGTATTCGATGCTCTGTGTTTAAATACCGATCGCCATCTGGGAAATCATGGCGTGCTGTTCGACGCAGACACCCTTGAAGTGCTGGGTATGGCGCCCGTGTTCGACAACAATAAAGCGTTTCTTCCGTCGTACGACGGCGAAGATTTCGAACGCATGATGGCGTGCGCGGCGTTGCTTTCTTCGAGGATCGGCGACGATTTCAACGGAGTCGCGCATTTCGTGTTGACTGACAGCTTGCGTCGCGATTTGAAGAACCTGCGCGGCTTCGAATTCGACAGGTCTTTGCTGCCCGGTCTTCCCGAGAGTCGCATCCGCTTGATGGAGCGACTGATCGAATGCCAGATCGAAGCGATTCTCAAGGGCGACCCGGTGGGTTCGGTGCGTGGCTGCGGAACCGATGACGGTCTGGATTCGTTCGCATCGCTGCGGCTCTGATATGGCTTGGCGACAGCGAAAGTCATTGCAACGAGTTGCCCCGGGGCTTCTATACAATATGCGTAGGCTTCGTCATGGTGTCGATGATCTGGGGAATCTTTTGGTGCGGCGTTGTCCAGCGAGGCTGGTGAATAGGTGCGAAGCGAGAGTGGCCGGATTTCATGTGCGGGGTTCGCACCTCGAAAAGTTCGATTTAACTGCTCCAGGAGTCGCGGGGTATCGATTCCGAATTGCCACCTGCCCTTCAGGTTGATTGGGTTGAATGTTTGCTACTATATGTAGCGGTCGCTCCCTTCGCGGGGAGCGTGGATTGAAATCTCCATGGTCGCGAGGTCGGCTTTCGCCTTTTCGTCGCTCCCTTCGCGGGGAGCGTGGATTGAAATATCTCGCGGCTTTGCAGAGTGTTGATCTCGCGCGCGTCGCTCCCTTCGCGGGGAGCGTGGATTGAAATTGTTGGTCTGCGAACGTGTTGATATAATCGTCGGTCGCTCCCTTCGCGGGGAGCGTGGATTGAAATACCAGGGCGGGACGCTGCTACACCCCGAAAGCCAGTCGCTCCCTTCGCGGGGAGCGTGGATTGAAATATTTATCTTTGGGGTGGCTATGAAACCGACTAAAACGTCGCTCCCTTCGCGGGGAGCGTGGATTGAAATCCAGTCTGGGCGCTTGATGTGCGTAGCGCGGTGGTCGCTCCCTTCGCGGGGAGCGTGGATTGAAATTGAGTACTTCACCGACGCGCGACCGCGATTCGGTGTCGCTCCCTTCGCGGGGAGCGTGGATTGAAATCGTTAACGGGGTCGATCACCGACACCGATGCGCCGGGTCGCTCCCTTCGCGGGGAGCGTGGATTGAAATTGGGCGCCCTGCGCGAGCGCCCTCCGTCGGACGTCGCTCCCTTCGCGGGGAGCGTGGATTGAAATCCGTCGGCGCGGCCGTCGTGATAATACTCGTCCAGTCGCTCCCTTCGCGGGGAGCGTGGATTGAAATTTATCGACCACATAGGCAACGGCGGTAATTTCGTGTCGCTCCCTTCGCGGGGAGCGTGGATTGAAATGAAAACGCCGTGTTCGGCAACGACCTGAAAGCCGTCGCTCCCTTCGCGGGGAGCGTGGATTGAAATCTCTTGGCACTTCACGCACTGCATAAGCGCGGCGTCGCTCCCTTCGCGGGGAGCGTGGATTGAAATATCGATCCTAACGATGAGGTTCGCGATTCCCTCGGTCGCTCCCTTCGCGGGGAGCGTGGATTGAAATTTCTTTTCGACCAGCACCGCACCCGGCACCTCTTGGTCGCTCCCTTCGCGGGGAGCGTGGATTGAAATCAGTTCATCGAGGTTCGTTTCATCGAAGATTACCTCGTCGCTCCCTTCGCGGGGAGCGTGGATTGAAATATCGACCCAAAGGAACGGGACCTGCTCGAGCTTGTCGCTCCCTTCGCGGGGAGCGTGGATTGAAATCACTTCATCGCGAAACGTCTTTTTGACCATGCCAAGTCGCTCCCTTCGCGGGGAGCGTGGATTGAAATTTGCTAAGCGATGGCTTCTACCTGCGAAAATCCGGTCGCTCCCTTCGCGGGGAGCGTGGATTGAAATTGAATGATGCCCATTTCAGGGCGATCGTCCGCATAGGTCGCTCCCTTCGCGGGGAGCGTGGATTGAAATTGCCTCGTGTCTTCTACGAGCACCGCCATTTACAGGTCGCTCCCTTCGCGGGGAGCGTGGATTGAAATTGCAAGGATTGATGGACACCGACGGCACGATTGGGTCGCTCCCTTCGCGGGGAGCGTGGATTGAAATACAATCGACGGCGAAAGCATCGGCGATAAAAATAGTCGCTCCCTTCGCGGGGAGCGTGGATTGAAATCGGCACATCGTCGAAGAGCGTTTGGACGAGATGGTCGCTCCCTTCGCGGGGAGCGTGGATTGAAATTGTGCAGTTCTGCGTGTCGCGGAGAAAGCGCACGGTCGCTCCCTTCGCGGGGAGCGTGGATTGAAATGCTATCGTGGGCGTTCCGCCCTGGAACCCCGCAGTCGCTCCCTTCGCGGGGAGCGTGGATTGAAATTGCATCGCTCCACTCGAAACGGCATGTTTCAGGCGTCGCTCCCTTCGCGGGGAGCGTGGATTGAAATCCAGTCTGGCCGCTTGACGTGCGTAGCGCGGTGGTTGTCGCTCCCTTCGCGGGGAGCGTGGATTGAAATAGGTACAACAAGTTTATTTTGTCCGTGTACCGAGGTCGCTCCCTTCGCGGGGAGCGTGGATTGAAATTCGACGAGGAAGTGCAGCTCGATGCCGCACTCCCTCGTCGCTCCCTTCGCGGGGAGCGTGGATTGAAATATGCTCACGGGCGTAGGCTTCGGCGAATCCCTGCGTCGCTCCCTTCGCGGGGAGCGTGGATTGAAATTTCGAAAAACGGCTTCTTGCCCTTCACGTACACCGTCGCTCCCTTCGCGGGGAGCGTGGATTGAAATTTCGAAAAACGGCTTCTTGCCCTTCACGTACACCGTCGCTCCCTTCGCGGGGAGCGTGGATTGAAATATCACCGAGGGCGACGTGCTCCGCCTGATCGTGTCGTCGCTCCCTTCGCGGGGAGCGTGGATTGAAATCTGATGCGCTTGCAGGAGTCCAACCCCGGCCGCTTGTCGCTCCCTTCGCGGGGAGCGTGGATTGAAATTTGACCTGGTAGCCAAGCGTTTTCCAATGCGCGGTCGCTCCCTTCGCGGGGAGCGTGGATTGAAATACGCCGGAGCTTCGGTTGAAAGCCCGCGTCGGCTCGTCGCTCCCTTCGCGGGGAGCGTGGATTGAAATACGGTCGAAGAGTTGGAAGAGTTCGGCCGCGTCGGTCGCTCCCTTCGCGGGGAGCGTGGATTGAAATTACGCGGACAACACCGCGTATTACACCAGCAACGTCGCTCCCTTCGCGGGGAGCGTGGATTGAAATTGCAAGGCGAACAGCTGCTCGTCCGACAGCTTGCGGTCGCTCCCTTCGCGGGGAGCGTGGATTGAAATCGCGAAGATAACGCAGGGCGGCGCACCGTCCGAGGTCGCTCCCTTCGCGGGGAGCGTGGATTGAAATCATCGATTCGGCTCCATCTTTTGAGGGCATGAAGTCGCTCCCTTCGCGGGGAGCGTGGATTGAAATATCCTAGGGCAGCCGCTCCCGATCTCCCGTGCGGTCGCTCCCTTCGCGGGGAGCGTGGATTGAAATGTTTCGACAACACGGACGATTGGCGTTGCATCCGTCGCTCCCTTCGCGGGGAGCGTGGATTGAAATGTGTTCTGCTCGCCCGAAGAAGCGGGCGAGAGGGGTCGCTCCCTTCGCGGGGAGCGTGGATTGAAATATTGACCGTAATGACTTCTTCACGCAAAACACCAGTCGCTCCCTTCGCGGGGAGCGTGGATTGAAATCCGACCTCCAGGACCTCATGATGCGGTGCCTTGGTCGCTCCCTTCGCGGGGAGCGTGGATTGAAATGCGCTGTGCGTGCTGCTCGCCTCCCGTTTCGTCGGGTCGCTCCCTTCGCGGGGAGCGTGGATTGAAATCGCCTATCGCCGGCCTGCCTTCGCCGGCCGATATCGTCGCTCCCTTCGCGGGGAGCGTGGATTGAAATTGGGCGGGCCTCGCGAAGTCCATCGCCGGCAGCTGTCGCTCCCTTCGCGGGGAGCGTGGATTGAAATGCGAACCTCGCGCACAACGTGCAGACCAGCGCAGTCGCTCCCTTCGCGGGGAGCGTGGATTGAAATATTGCCTAAAAAAATACGATGACGGCCACGGCTGTCGCTCCCTTCGCGGGGAGCGTGGATTGAAATAAAACGTCGGCGAGTTGCCAATATTTGATTTTCAGTCGCTCCCTTCGCGGGGAGCGTGGATTGAAATATAAATCGCGGATGCAACCACGATTGCGTTTGCTAGTCGCTCCCTTCGCGGGGAGCGTGGATTGAAATATGATCGCGAAGTCGCAATCGATCGCGGCGAGGGTCGCTCCCTTCGCGGGGAGCGTGGATTGAAATATCGTCTATGACGCGCTGCGCGTTCCTGCGCTTGTCGCTCCCTTCGCGGGGAGCGTGGATTGAAATTGATAGCCCATGTATTCGGACGCGATGTCGCGGCGTCGCTCCCTTCGCGGGGAGCGTGGATTGAAATAAACGCTGGGTCACCCACGAGGTCTTGCTGGCCAGTCGCTCCCTTCGCGGGGAGCGTGGATTGAAATCCCGTGCAGACGGGGACGGCGGACCGCGCTCGCGTCGCCCTCTTCGGGGTGTGGATTGAAGTCGGCCGCATTTTCGATGCCGTCAGCCGCTTGTCGCCGCTCCTTCCGCGGTGGGTGCAGATTGGAATATGATTCATCGAGACGCTATGCCGAGTCGCGAAGTCGCCACTATATGGTGGCGGGGGGTTGAAACGACGATGGGCGCGAGAGCGCAGAAGTCGCCCTTTTGCAGGGTGTGGATTGAGGCGTCCGACATTGGGATTGTTTGGGCTGTGTTCGGCATGCTTTATTTCAAGGAGGCGGAGGGCGCAGTCTTTTCTGGCGCTCGATGCTGCTCGGGGTAATCTTGCCGGGCCTTTTCGGGTGCCCCGCTCGTCAGCCTCCAGTCTTTCCTCTTGTAGCTGGCGGCTAATGATTCTCTAGATGGTACGTGCTAAAATAATTAAAGTATGTACGAAAAGAGGTACAGTTATGCCTGATGACCGTTTGTATTATTCGCATCGAAGCGAAGACGGAAGGATCGAACTCCTGAAAGATCATCTCCGGGAGGTTTCCGAGATGTCTGCGGAGTTTGCGAGTGCTTTTGGGGCGGAATCCTGGGGTCGCGCGGTCGGCTTGCTTCATGACGTCGGCAAATATTCGGATGAGTTTCAGAATCGTCTTCTCAACAATGGTCCCAAAGTCGACCATTCCACGGCGGGCGCTTGGTTGCTCGCGGAATCGGGAAGGGACCTTCTGTCTTATTGCATAGCCGGTCATCACGGCGGTCTTCCCGACGGCGTGCCTGGGCAAGAATCCTGTCGTTCTGGGTTTGTCGAGAGGATGACGAAGGCCCAAAGGGGTGATATTCCTTGCTTTACGGCATATGAGAAGGAAGTGGACTTCAGTCCGGAAAGCCTTGAGAATCCGACTATAAAGGCGACGAGAGAGTCGGCTCGCTTCAGGTTTTCTTTTCTTGCACGTATGGTTTTTAGCTGTCTTGTCGATGCGGATTACCTTTGCACCGAGCGCTTTATGGCGGACGATTCGCGGGATCGCCTTCGAAGCGATGGCATTTCACACCTGAATAGGCGGCTTGAAGCGAAAATAGCTCCCTTCTTTCCTCCGAAAACAAAAATCAACGAAGCTAGGTGCGGTGTTCTTGAGGATTGCCTCAGGGCTTCGCAGTCTGATCGGGGGGTGTATTCCATAACGGCGCCCACGGGAAGCGGGAAAACGTATGCGCTTATGCGCTTCGCACTCAATCATGCCGAAAAGCACGGCATGCGTCGAGTTATTTGCGCAGAGCCTTACACTTCGATTATCGAGCAAAATGCCGATGTGTACCGCGAGGCGCTCGGGGACGAGAATATTCTCGAACATCATGCTAATTTCGATTTCTCATTCGATGACGAATCTGGTTTGGGGCGTCGGCTTCGGCTCGCTTCTGAAAACTGGGAAGCGCCTATTGTCGTGACGACGAACGTCCAGCTGTTCGAGTCCCTCTTGTCGAATAGGACTTCACGGTGTAGGAAGCTTCACAACATAGCAGGCAGCGTCATTGTGCTCGATGAAGCTCAGATGATACCGACGAAGTATCTGGCGGTCTGCGTGAAATGCCTCGCTGAGCTTGTGCGGAATTACGGCTGCACGGTTGTGCTCTGTTCTGCGACTCAGCCGTCCTTGGCGTCGTTTTTCGAGGAAGAGGATTTCGACGTTAAAGAGATCGTCAGCGATGTCGATGTCCTGTTTGCGTCCTTGAGGCGTGTTACGTATGAGGACGCCGGAGTTTTGGATGACGAATCGCTTGCCGGGATGCTCGCTGAAAGCGGCCAGGCATTATGCATCGTGAACAGTCGGCGCCAGGCTAAGGCGTTGTATGAAATGGTGAAATCGGCGCGGGGGTCGGATGGCGTATACCATTTGACGACGCTTATGCATCCTGACCACCGGCGCCGTGTTTTGGGGGAGGTGCGCTCGCGTCTCGGCGGCGGCGATCCTTGCGTCGTCGTTGCTACGAGTCTCGTCGAGGCGGGGGTCGACCTTGATTTTCCTACCGTATTTCGAGCAATGGCGGGCATCGATTCTCTTGTTCAGGCCGCCGGCCGCTGCAATCGCGAAATGAGGAGGCCTGCGACCGAGGGCCGCATGGTGGTTTTCGAGCCCCCGAGCTCGTATGCGCTTCCTCGCGAAGTCGAACAGCACGCGTCGGTTGCGAGGGGCGTTTTGATGGCTGCCGATTACGCCGTATCCAGGCTTGATTCGACCGAAACGATAGCTGCTTATTTCAATCGTCTCTACAAAGTGCAAGGTGAGCGCGGACTGGACTCCGAGGGTGTCGCGGAGATGCTGTCGACTTATGGAAAGTCGACGGGAAGGCTTAAGTTGTTCGATATCCCGTTTGAGACCGCTGCGAATCGGATGAAATTCATTGACGATAGCTCGTATTCGGTGATCGTTCCTACGCCGGGGTATGAGGACGAAATCGTTGCGCTCGAACGAGGACTTCTTTCCCGGGCGGGGATGCGGCGGCTGTCGCGTATATCGGTGTCGGTTTATCAGGGCGACCTTGACAGGCTGAATGAGGTTGGCGCATTGAGGCCGATTACGGACGAATTGTTCCTTCTCTTGGACGCGAGTAAATACAGTCAGGAGACGGGTCTCGATTCTTCGGCCGACAGCGGGTCGGGTCTCTTTTGGTGAGTTGTGCATGGCCGCCTTTTTGGAATTGGCGGCCTGCATCTTAAGGAAACTATTTCAATCCACGTTCCTGGGAACGACGCGCTCGCTTGCTGTGCGACGTGCGAGCGTTGCCATCATATATATTCGGAAATAAAAAACAATTGCATGTTAAGTAAACTGAAATATTGAAATAAGACAGCAGAGAGAGTAATCTGTAAAAGACGCCAATCGAAGCAAGTCGCTTTTGCCGCCATGGCGGCGGTTGGCGGTTTTCGGCACACTGACGCGAAAGGAGCCGGTATGTCTTTCGGGTTTACGGTTGAAGTCTGGGGGGATCGGGCCCTGTTCACGCGACCTGAGCTGAGCGTGGAGCGATTCACGTATGACTTTATTACGCCCAGCGCGGCACGAGGGCTGATCGAAGCCATCTATTGGCATCCCGGTCTGCGCGTTGTGATAGATAAAATCCAGATTATCAATCCTATCGAATTTACTACGACGCGTCGCAACGAAGTGAAGTCCAAGGCGCTTGCTTCGTCCCTGAAATCCTCTTTAGTCGGAGGTGCTTCTGCGCCTTATATCAATACGAAGGAGGATATTCAGCAGCGCGCCTCTGTTATCTTGACCGATGTTAGATATGCAATTGAGTTTCACTTCGAAATGACAGGGAAGGCGAACGAATCCGATAATCCGGGCAAGTTCGCTGACATTTTCAGGCGCAGGATTGAAAAGGGGCAGTGCTATTCGCAGCCGTATTTCGGAACACGTGAGTTTCCCGCTCATTTCAAACCCTGCCCTGAGGGAATCGTCCCTCGCGGCGCATACGCCGATGCCGGGGAACGAGACTTCGGCTTGATGCTGTTCGATATGGACTATAGCAATAAGGACGATATTCTCCCGATGTTCTACAGGGCCGTTATGAAAAACGGCATCGTGAATGTGTCGCAAAGCGAGGTGTATCGATGATCCTGTCTGCGCTTGCTGACTACTATGAGCAAATTCTCAATGACCATCCTGAACGAATTCCTGCTCCGGGATGGTGCTCTCGGCAAATCAAGTTCATTTTGGAATTGTCGGGTGATGGCGAGCTCGTTAACGTGATTCCTTCGCAGGAGAAGCGTGGATGGACCAAAATGGTGCCCGAGCAGGTGAAACGGTCATCGGGCGTAGCTGCGAATTTTCTTTGCGATACTTCAAGTTATTTTCTCGGCATCGACGCGAAGGGCAAGCCCGAAAGGTCCGTGAAATGCTTCGAGGCCGCCAAGGCGCTGCATACGGAACTGCTTTCTTCTGTCGATAGCGAATGCGCTCGTGCGGTCGTCGCCTTTTTCGAAAAGTGGAATCCGATTTCCGCTCTTGACCATCCTGTTGTGGCAAGGGCTGGCGACGAGCTTCTTGCGGGTGGCAATCTTGTATTCGCGTGCTCTTGCGACGGCGAATTCGTCGAGGTCGCGGACGACCGCGCGATCAAGGATGCGTGGGGCGCCGGGTCGCAGTCGGCCCAGGATGGGCTTTCCGACATGACCTGTCTTGTTACGGGCGCGCGCGGCCGAGTGGCGCGCTTGCATCCGGCTATCAAGGGCGTCTACGGTGCTCAGTCCATGGGTGCTTCGCTTGTGGGTTTTAACGCGCCGGCTTTCGAGTCGTATGGCCATGAGGGCGAGCAGGGCCGCAACGCTCCTGTTTCGGTCGATGTGACGCAGGCTTACGGCGCCGCGTTGAACTATCTTCTCTCGGATGTAAAGCATCATTTTCGCTTGGGTGACACGACGGTTGTTTTTTGGTCGGAGACCTGCGACGACGAGAACTGCGACTTCATGAATGAGATCATGGGCAATGTCGCGCCTGACAAGCGTTCGGACGGCGACCGAGACGATGCCGAGAAGGCTCTCGGCGATGCTCTCGCGAAGCTCTTGCGGGGAAAGATGCCCGAAATCGACGGCGTCGATTTCGGATCGACCTTCTACGTGCTAGGCATCGCTCCGAACGCAGCGCGTCTCGCAGTTCGCTTTTTCATGCGAGACGAGTTCGGTGCCATTTTGCGCAACGTGGCTCGCTATTACGACGAGACGGATATCGTGCATGCGCCGTTCGAGGCCGGCCGTCTGGTTCCCTATTTTGCACTGAAGAGTCTCGAAAACGAGAACTCGAAATCGCCGGTCGTTTCTTCCCAGCTTTCGGCTTCGTTTATGCGTGCCGTTTTGGAGGGTGGAAGGTACCCGGACGCTCTGTATTCGAATGTTCTTTTGCGCATGCGCGCTACGCATGGGGTCAGCAGACCTGCGGCGGCGCTGGTCAAAGCGTATTTGCTTCGCAATGCTCACTACGATAAGGAGGAGATTACGGTGGAGCTCAATAGTCAGCGTAACGAGGTGGCATATGCATTGGGAAGGGCGTTCTCCCTCTACGAGAGAATTCAGTCTATCGCCAATGACGGCAATTCCAATATTGCTGCTCGATATATAAATTCGGCTTGTACGACTCCTGCTGTCGTTTTCCCGATGCTCGCAAGGCTTTCGGAGGCTCATTTGGCGAAAATCGCAAAAGACAAGCCTGGGCTCGCCGTCAATTTGCGTAAAGATCTTTGCCAGGTCATGGAGTCGGTCGAAACATACCCGGTTCGAATGGGGCTGAGGGATCAGGGTGATTTCTCGCTGGGTTATTACCATCAGTCCCAGGAACGATTTGCTGCAGCTAAAGCAAACCGCTAAATCGCAAGCGTATAGGAAAGACAAGGAGCGTAGTCATGAGCGATCCCATTAAAAATCGTTACGAATTCGTCGTGTATTTCGATGTCGAAAACGGCAATCCCAACGGCGATCCGGATGCTGGAAACATGCCCCGCATCGACCCCGAGACCGGATATGGCTTGGTCACGGACGTTTGCTTGAAGCGAAAAATCAGGAATTACGTCGAAATGGTGCACGAGGACGATCCCGGCTTCGATATTTACATCAAGGACGGCGTTGCCTTGAATACGAGCGATCGCAGGGCTTTCGATGAGCTGGGGATCGATGTGAAAGAAATCAAGAAGCTCAAGAAGGATGATCCCCATCTTGATATTGCGCTGCGCGATGCCATGTGTAGGATGTTCTACGACGTCAGGACGTTCGGCGCCGTCATGACGACGTTTACGAAAAACAATCTTAATTGCGGTCAGGTCCGCGGTCCTGTGCAGCTGACCTTCTCGCGAAGCGTCGACCCCATCATTCCTCAAGAGGTCACCATTACGCGCGTCGCCATCACCACCGAAGACGACGCTCAGAAAAAGGGCACGGAAATGGGTCGCAAGTACATCGTTCCCTATGGCCTGTACCGTTGCGAGGGATATGTTTCGGCTAACCTCGCACGCAAGGTCACGGGATTTTCCGAGGATGACCTCGAGTTGCTGTGGGATGCCATCATCAACATGTTCGAGCACGACCATTCCGCAGCGCGCGGCAAGATGGCGGTCCGGTCTTTGATCGTGTTCAAGCATGATTCCGAGTTCGGCAACGCCCCGTCTCACTGCCTGTTCGACGCCGTTTCCATTGAGAAAAACCCCGAGGTCGAAGCTCCTCGCTCGTTCTCCGACTATGGCGACGTCGAAATCGACATGGATGCCATTCCATCTGGGGTCGAGGTTATCAGGAAGCTGTAGCACGGGGGATGCCATGTATGTCGAGGATGAGTTTCTTGCTTTATCCGGTGTTCAGCACTTCGCGTTCTGCCGTCGGCAATGGGCGCTCATTCATATCGAGCGGGAATGGCGTGAAAACGCTCTTACGGCCATGGGAAACGTGATGCATGGAAGAGCGCATGACGAGGCTTTGCGAGAGCGGCGCGGAGATTCCTTGGTCGTGCGCGGGTTGTATGTTCGCTCGGCTGCTTTGGGCCTTGCGGGAAAATGCGACGTAGTCGAATTCGTCAAGGATTCCGAAGGCCATCCTCTTTTCGGGGAGGATGGCCTTTGGCGGGCCCGTCCTGTCGAGTATAAGAGGGGCAAAAGCAAGCAGAGCGACGCCGATCGCATGCAGCTGTGCGCCCAGGCGCTTTGTTTGGAGGAAATGCTTTCGTGCAGGATACAGGAAGGGTTTCTGTTCTACGGCGCCACGAAGTCTCGCGAGCATGTCGTCTTCGATGACGAGCTTAGGGAGAAGGTCATACGGGCGTCCGAAGAGATGCATGCTCTTTTCGCGCGTCATTACGTTCCTAAGGCGAAGAGAACGAAAGCGTGCCGGTCTTGTTCGCTTGACACGCTATGTCTTGCGGAAGCTTCCGAAAAGTCGGTTGCGGCGTATATCGCAGAGCATATGGGGGATTTCGATGAGACGCCTTCTTAACACTCTGTACATCTTTACCGAGGATGCTTATTTGGCGCTCGATGGCGAAAACGTCGTCGCGAAAAGGCAGGGGGATGAAATAGGGAGAATTCCTCTCCATACGCTCGAGGGCATCCATTCGTTTTCGTACGCCGGCGCCAGTCCCGCCCTTATGGGTGCTTGCGCATCGCGCGGTATTGCTCTTTCGTTTTACGATCGGAAGGGCAAATTTCTTGTAGACGCGAGCGGCGCGGTGCGCGGCAATGTTCTTCTGAGGCGTGCTCAGTATGGGGTATCTGCCGATGAAGGACGAAGTCTGCCAATTGCTCGTAATTTCATCATGGGAAAGATTTACAACAGTAAATGGGTGATAGAGAGGGCTTGTCGCGATCATGCGTTGCGGGTCGATGTCAGCGCCCTGAAGGGAGCGTCTCGGAAATTAAGCGAGTCCATGGCGGCGGTCAGGTACTGCGAATCTCTCGACTCTCTTCGAGGCATCGAGGGTGACGCTGCGGCCGTGTATTTCTCCGTTTTCGATGAGCTTATCTTGAGGAACGATGGGGAATTTTCGTTCAAGGGTCGAGTTCGGCGCCCGCCTACCGATGCGGTGAATGCGATGCTTTCATTCTTTTATTCCATTTTGTCCCGAGATTGCGCGTCGGCCCTTGAGGGTGTGGGTCTTGATTCGTATATAGGGTTTTTGCATTGCGACCGCCCAGGAAGGCGCTCGCTCGCCCTTGATTGCATGGAGGAGTTCAGGCCTATTTTCGTCGATAGGTTCGTATTGACGGCCATAAACAACAGAGTTGTCGGTCCGGGCGATTTCGAGCATCGTGAAACGGGGGAGGTCATCTTGTCGGACAAGGGGAGGAGGCTGCTGTTCGAATCGTGGCAGGCAAGGAAGCGTGAAATCATCCTTCATCCGTTTTTGAAAGAGAAAGTGCCGCGCGGTCTTGCTCCTCTTATTCAAGCCCAGTTGCTTGCCAAATGTCTGCGCGGGGATCTGGGCGGATACCCGCCGTTTCTTTGGAAGTGATTCGCATGATGATGCTTATTACGTACGACGTGAACACGACGAATTCGCCAGGAAGGAAAAGGCTGCGTAAGGTGGCGAAGTATTGCGTGAATTACGGGCAGCGCGTGCAAAACTCCGTGTTCGAATGCGTTGCCGATGCTGCACTGATGGTCCGGATAAAGAAGGACTTGGTTTCAATGATCGATCCAAGCGTCGATAGCTTGCGGTTTTATTCGCTTGGCAGCTCGTATCGCAGCAAGGTCGAACATTATGGAGCGAAGCCTTCTTACGATGCCGAAGGCTTTCTCGCGCTTTAAACGCGGGTCGAGACGGCGGTGCGAGCGCTGATTGCGCCTGCGCCGCCGTTTGGTTTTAATCGCGCAAGAAAACGCGAGTGACGTCGTTGCCTTCGATCAGGAGGGCGGAACCGTCGCCGATAGGAGACCCATAGGCGGTCGTTGACAGGGTGTCGCATGCGATGAGAACCGGGCGATCAAGCTGCGCCTCTGCCGGCGATTGTTCGTCGCCGCAGACGTAGACGGTATGAACAGGCGTGTGGCCGACGATTTGCCAGACGCCTTTGGCGGGGTCGCGCTCTAGGTCGGACAAATCGGCCCAAAGGGGGCCGGGAATTTCCCAACCTCCGCGCGAGGGCGGGCAGCTATCGAGGCCTTCGTGGAACGCTATGTTGCCAAGCTGGTTATTGAGCTCCGTGGCGTATGCGTTCGCGTTTCGTTGCAGGCTTTCGAAAAGCGATGCCGACTCCTTTGAAGTTTTCGAGACGTACGATGTCTGCGAAAGGTGCCGCAGGGCCCATAGATGTGTCAGGCCTGCATGGAGGCAGAGAAATACGTCGTTCGCGACGGTTGCGATTTGCGCGTCGAGCCGTTTTACCAAAATGTCTTTCACCTGCCGGCGAATGCCCATGAGGGTGCCGGGCCCTCGTCTGCCGCGAATATAGCAGAAATCATGATTGCCCAGCAGAACGTCGATCCGAAGGCCTGCCTCCCTGTGCGACTCGACCCAGTCTGCATAGAACCCGAGCTCTTTCAATGCGAGTTTTTCATCGGCGCCCCAATCGTCGCATGCGTCGCCGAGGAAGATCACGTGCTGTATCGAGGGGTTCTTTTCAATGGCGGAATCGACGAGCGGCAGGATGGTGGTTTGCTTGAGATGAAGGTCTCCGACAACGAGGGTTGACATGGCCGCCTCCTTTTCCAACAGGTATTTCTTTAAATTATATAATGCAAACTATGTACTATAAATAGTTCATATTCCGTTTTCGTTTTTTGTAACGGGGCGGTAAGGTCGACGTGGAAATCACGCGCCGAAGGCCGTGCTCGTCCGGTCGCCGTTCGGTGTGCGGCATTTGCGGGGTATGATGATGGCGGCGGCCGATGGGTCGCGATGGACGCTTCGTCTCAGGAGGGGCTTCATGAGAGTGGTCGATTTGACGCATACGATTTGCGCGGACATGCCCGTGTTTCCCGGCGACGATGCGCCGCAGCTTGCGCAGGCGGGGTCGTACGAAATGGACGGGTATCGCGCCACCATGCTGCGCATGTCGACGCACGTGGGAACGCATATGGATGCGCCGGCCCATATTTTCGCAGACGGCACCACGATCGATGCGCTTCCCGCGAGCCATTTCGTGGGCAAGGCCGTCGTGGTTGATTGCCGCGACGTATGCGAAGGCGGCGCCATCACCATGGAGCAGGTCAGGGCATGCGGCCAGGCGGTCGAGCAGGCCGATTTCCTGCTGTTCAATTCGGGATGGGATGCGCGATGGGGCACTCCCGAGTATTTCGGCGACTATCCCTGCATCGATGACGACGTGCTCGATTTCGTGATCGAGCGAGAATTCAAAGGCGTCGGCTTCGACGTGATGGGAATCGATCCCATCTGGGACGAAAGCCTTCCGCGGCACAAGAAGCTGCTTGCGGGCCGCGACGTCGTCAACATCGAGAACCTGACGAATCTCGACCAGTGCGGCCGCGGGTTGTTCGACTTCGGCTGCTTCCCCCTGAAAATCGAAAACGGCGATGGCTCGCCCTGCCGAGCCATCGCATGGATCGAGGGCTAACGACGGGTGCTTACCGCTCCTCCCACGGCGTGATGACCATTTTCAGGCAGTCGTCCTCGCGGGCTTCGAATGCGCGGTAGGCCTCCAAGATGTCGTTGAGGGCATAGCGCTTCGAGATGAGGCAGCTCGTGTCGATGCGGCCGTCTTCGACGAGCTTCATGGTTTCGCCCAGATTGGCGGCATCGACGCCGCCCGTTTTGAACACGAGGTTCTTGCCGTACATCTCGTGCAGCGGCAGCGTCTGCGGGCCTTCGTACATGGCAGAAATCACCACCACGGCGTTGGGGCGGGCGATGCGCCAGGCCATTTCAAAGGTGTTCGACCCGCCCGCGGCCTCCACCACGGCATCGGCGCCGCGGCCTTCGGTCATCTTGCGCACGGCGGCTTCCACGGCGTCGAGGTCCATCGTGCTTGCATCGATCGTCTCGTCGGCCAGGCCGCGTTCTTTCGCCAGAGCAAGGCGCTTCGCGTCGATATCGATCGCGATGATACATCCGGGTTCGGCGAGCTTCGCGCACATCATGGTGGCAAGACCCACGGGCCCCGCGCCGATCACGGCCACGGTGCAGCCGCGTTCGAGTTCGGCTATTTCGGCGCCCCATTGGCCCGTTGCCACGATGTCGCCCAAGAACAGCGCGTCTTCGTCGGCCACGCCGTCGGGAATGACGCTGCAGGTCTGCTCGGCGAAGGGAACGCGCACGAACTCGGCCTGGCATCCGTCCATGCGGCAGCCCAGCTCCCAGCCGCCTTGCACGCAGTTGTTCACCCAGCCGCGCTTGCAATAGAAGCATTCGCCGCAGAAGGTCTCGCAGCTCACGGCCACGCGGTCGCCCGCGGCAAGTTTCGTCACGCCTGCGCCCACCTGTTCGACCACGCCCACGAACTCATGGCCCAGCACCGTGTCGGGCAAGGCTCGGGGCACGGCGCTGTGAATGATGTGCAGATCGCTGGTGCAGATGGTCGATCGCGTGACGCGCACGATCGCATCGCCTGGATCGATGGGCTCGGGCTTGGGGCGGTCTTCGATCGCGATGGTTCCGTTTCCGTCATGCACCAGTGCTTTCATGGGGTCTCCTTCGTTGCGTGGGCGAGTGGTTCTGTTCGTGCGCGGCTTGCGGGTGTCAGTGCGCGGGTTCGAGGTCTATGCCGTATATCTCTTCGTACGAGGCGCCTTCGCGTGAGAGGGTGCTCTTGAACACCGCGACGCGCGTCGCCTGCGCCGGAACGGGGAAGGGCAAGGGCGGCAGCTCGCCCTTGGGAATGCGCGCCCTTCGCGCCAGGGTTATGTGCGGCAGAAACGGCCTGTCGTCGAAGTCGATTTCCCTTTCGCGCAACTCTTCGCGCAGCCGCGTGGCCAGCGCGGTCAGACAGAGGTCGTCGGCCAGTCCGAGCCAAAACGACGCATCGGCGCTGCGCCCGAATTTTCCCAGCCGATCGGGGGCAAGCGTGACGCGTCCGATGCCTTTCGCCGCTTCGTCCAACGCGTCTTCGACGTCAGGCAGAGTCGCCTCGGGCGCATCGCCCAGAAACGCCAGGGTGACATGCCAATTCTCGCGCGGAATGAACCGCCCGGGCATCGATGCCCGCAGGGGCCTGACCATTCCCGCCAGTTCGTCTTGCATGAGCGGGGGTATTTCAAGTGCGATGAAGATTCTCATGTCCCTATTGTAGTCCTCTCGTTTCGGGCGGGCGCGGGTTTTCGGCGGTTAGGTCCACCACGCCATGGCGGAGGTGCCAAGCACGATGAGCGCCAGGCCCGCGGCGCTTTTCTTGGTGAGCTTCTCGCCGAATGCGAAGAAGGCGAACAGGACGGAAACCAGTACGGATAGCTTGTCGATCTGCACTACGACGCTTATCTGGCCTGCGGATATGGCGTAGTAATAGAACAGCCACGAAGCGCCTGTGGCCAAGCCCGACGCCGCCAGGAAGCCCAATTCGCCGCGACGCACGCCGCGCACCTGGCCGAGCTTTCCTTTTATGGCCACGATCGCCCACGCCATGGCAAGCACCACGCAGGTGCGGATGGCGGTTGCCAGGTTGGATTCCACGCCTTTGATGCCCACCTTCGCCAAAAGCGAGGTCAGCGCGGCGAACACGGCGGCTCCGATGGCCCACAGAAGCCACGTGCGGTCGTTCGATACGCTGCCGCCTTGTTTCTTCTCGATCATCATGAAGGTGCCCAGCGCCACGGCCGCGGTGCCTGCGAGCTTCACGCCCAGGTTGCTGGTTTCGCCGAACAGCACGATGGCCAAAAGCGTGGCCAGCACCGTGCTGGATTTGTCGACGGGCACCACCTTGTTCACGTCGCCGATCGAAAGCGCCTTGAAATAGCAGATCCACGAAGCGCCCGTGGCCAGGCCCGACAGCAGGAGGAACAGCCACGATCGCGCGCTGATGGCGCCCATGGCGTCAAGCGGGCCCGAAAGCGCCGCCACGATCCAGGCGAACACCAGCACCACGCAGGTGCGCAGGGCCGTGGCCACGTCCGAATCGGTGGTTTTGATGCCGCATTTGGCAAGGATGGATGTGATGCCGGCGAAAAACGCCGCTGCGAACGCTGCTGCGATCCAGGACAAAAGGCGCCTCCGTTCGATCGAGCGGCGTCATTCGGCTCGATGGGTCGGGCGCCGTTGTGCGGGTGTGCGTGGTCGCGTTCAGTATAGCGCGCGCGTCTGCAGGGCGCTGCCGTTCATATCGAAGCTATCGAACGGGAAGGCGCGAATTTCGAAGCTGTCGTAGGTGTTCGCGTAATAGGTGTTCGTCGCGCCGGAGAAACCGCTGGTGAAGATGGTTTTTTCGAAGCGCCCGCCGGCGGATTTCACGGTGCCTTCCGTCACCTGTACGGACGCGAGCGTGCGGAAGAGGCGCGCCACGTTTTCGCGTTCCGTCGTTTTGGCGGGGTGGTGCGCATTGGCGTAGGCCGCGCGCACGAAGCGCGAGGGCGATCCGGGGTCGCCCGGAATGCCCTGCATGCCTGCGCCCATGCCCCACGCGCGCAGCTCGTGCGCGCCCCATGCGACGGGCTGCGGGTTTTCGCTGCTCGTGTGCAGGTAATTGTCCAGATTGGCTATGTGCCACGGTAGTTCCGGCGAGTTCGCCAGCACGTCGGCGCGGTTCTCGTAGACATGCAGCCCGGTCGCGGTGCATTCCACCACGATACTGCGCGCGCCGTCGGCAATAATCCAGTGCAGCAGCGATTCGGGCTGCCCTTGTTGCACGAGCGATACGATCCGCACGTCGGCCAGCGCACGCTCCGCTTCGTCGGTCGAGGCGAAGTTACGCGCTACCCACAAGGGGAATTCGAAGGTGGCAACGTTGCACATGCCTTCGGCGGGTTCGTGCGGGAACGCTCCACAGCGCGGGAAGTTGAGGCCCGCCACGGCGAGGCCTGTTTCGTTGGCGCAGTCGAAATACATCGGCCTGCCGCCCATGACGCAGCCGACGCCCAAAACGGCATGGGGCTCTTCGGCATGCGCTGCCCCCAGCGCGTAGTCATAGGCGAAGCCGCGCGGCGTGGCCAGGATTTCTTCGCCGTAGGATTCCGTCCAGTCGAGGTTGCGCCCGAAAAACAGGGCTCCGTTTTGGTCGGCGAATCTGACGGCGGTGCACATGGCGGTCTCCTTTTCTGCCGGGGTCGTTGCACCCCGATTGTGCCACGTTCGCGGCGCAATCGGGGCACAGCTTGACGGCCGCTACCGTGCCGTTTTTTTGAGACGGCTACAGCCCGGGACCTGAATACGTGCCGGTTGCTTCGTCGTACTTCAAAACGGGAATGCGTCCGCTTGTGACCGTTTGGCCATCGATGTAATAGTGAGACGCCCCGTCGAACCAGATGTCGTGGTAGCCGGGAATCTCGGAGACGAATTCTGTGCTGATGTGGCCGGCGATGACGTCGAATTCGAAATGCTTGCCCGTGTAGTACGGCGACATGGACGTGAAGTATTCCTTGGGTGTTCCGATGCGCCACAGATCGCCCGCTTCTTCGTCGATTCCCGCATGGCAGAACACTTGGTTGAATTCCGTTTCGTAGTAATAGGGAAGGCGGCGGATCCAGCGGATGACGTCGGCGTGGCGCGTTTTCATGTAATCGGTCGTCAGAAGATACGCGTCCTCGAATTTCCTGCGCATGAGCAGGTGTTTCACTTCGGCGAAGGCATCTTCGCCCAAAAAGCTTTGCGCGGTTTTCAGATTGACGTCTGCAAGGATCCAGCCTTGCGTGAACCCCAGGTCAACGGGCGCAATGTCGATGTATTCCAGCAGCATTTCTTCGTGGTTGCCGCGCAGGGCGATCACCTGGCCGGGGAATTCTTCCTGAAGTCCCATGATCCTGCGGTAGACGTCGAGGCTCGCGGGGCCGCGGTCGCAGTAGTCGCCGAGCAGAATCAGGCGGGATGTTCCGTCGCTCAAATCGACGTGCGTCAGGGCCTCTTCGAAGGGTTCGATGAATCCGTGGATGTCGCTCATAGCGTAGATGGCCATAGTCCTCCTATCGCTTGGTTGTGCGGTACATATTTCAGTACATCGTATCGGGCTTCTTGTCAATGGAGGCCGGGCGGCTTGAAGGCTTGTGCGCGTCTTTTGCTCCTGCACCGCATCCGACTCGATTTGCGGGCGGGAGATGTCGTTCGTGCCCCGTGTTGGCGCGAGGCTTCGGCCGCGCCAGCGGGTCTTGCGAACGCGCGCCGCTTTTCGCGTGGCGATTGCGTGACATTGCGGGCTTGCCGGGAAGGACGACGCGGGCGTCGGAGTAAGGTTCTCGCCGAAATAACGGCTCGATAGGCGGGAAGGTTCGACATGCAGTCTGAAGCGCGACCGATGGCGGCGGAGGGTGAGGCGACTGTGCCGAATGGTGCAGGGGCGAAGGCTTCCGCATCTCAAGCGGGCGCCGGCGAGCCTAAACGCGCAGGCGGATTTTTGCGTCAGGCGTTTACGTATTACGGCGTGTCGATCGCGCAGACGTTCGTGGAATTCGGCGTTTTCGCCCTTATGAAGGCGTTCGGACTGGCTGTCGGCGTTTCGAACGGCATTGCCGTTGCCTGTTCGGGCGCGTTCAATTTCTTCATGAACCGCAACGTCACGTTCAAGGCATCGAGCAATTTCTGGCGCAGCGTGGCGCTGTTCGTGCTGCTGTATGTGTGGAATTTCCTGTTCGGAACCTGGTTCATCGATGCGACGTCGGCGGCTTTCGGGTGGCCTCAGGCAGCGGGCAAGCTTGTCACCATGGTCATGCAGGGAATCTGGGGCTTCTGCCTGTGCAAATGGGTGATTTTCAAGTAGGGCGGTCGCCTCGGCCCATTCTTTTCGATTCGCGTGCGTGCTCGCTGGCGAAAGTCCGTGGCGAAAGGCGCCCCCATCCAATGGGGCGTCTTGTGTCCTGAAATGCTATTTATATAGTATCATTTACAAGCGTTGCAGAGACGCCAAGGGGAAGGCGACGCAGCATACGCGGCATCAGGTTGCCGTTTCGCTTGCGGTCAGACGCTCTGCGCACGCTTCGCGCGTCCGACGCCCATGCGTCCGGTGCGCCCGTACGAATCGTTGGAGGATGGACACATGCAAGATAAGGCGACGAAGGACCCGATTCCGTTCAAGGGACTGATAGACCCCGAATTGCTTTCGAGGCTCATGCAGCTGTTTTTGTCGGGCGTGCTGTTCATTCTGGGCGGCATTCTTTCGGCGCTGCTCTTGATGAGCACCTGGAATCTCATTTCACTCGTGTTCGTCGCACACGAGTTGAGCGGGGCGGAAATCCTCGGCTCGATCGTGACCTGGTTCCTCTATTTCGAGTTCCTCGCGCTGATCGCCAAGTATTACCAGTCGGGCCTCCATTTCCCGCTGCGTTACTTCATCTACATCGGCATCACCGCCATCATAAGGCTGATCATTCTGTACCACGACGACCCCATGCACACGCTCATCTTCTCTATCTCGATTCTCGTGCTGGTGGTGGCTCTCTATCTTGCGAACACGAAGCTGCTCAAACGCGAGTAGCTTTTCTGCGAGCGTCGTCGATCGATTCGGGGGCGGATGCGCCGGCGACACCGCGCCGTCGTTCGTCAGCTGCAAATTCCAGGGGCCTGACAGCACCATGCATGACTCGACGGTGGCGGCGCGGCCCGGTGCGCACGTCTTCGCCGAGCGACCGGGTTCCTTCCCGCGAATAGCAGGAATTCAATCCTGTCAGAGAGTCGGTCCAGGAGACCACGTCGCCTTCGTCGTTTCGGTAGGGCGTGGTGGTCTCCAGAGACAGTCCGCCCGAGGCCAGAATCGAGCTCACGGCATCGATGGGGTAGCCGCCGGCGTTAAGCGGATATGCGTCGTCGATCGCCGGAGTGCCTTCGCCTGCCTGAGATGCGGCGCCGAACAGCGGAAGCGTTTTCTCGGTCATGGTCGCGTGGGAGAAATAGGCCAAGAAGCGTTCGGAGGGATCGGGGGCTTCTTGGCTTTCGGCTTGGACCTCGTTCGCATCGATGCCGCCTGTCCGCATGAGCAGGTTGCTTTCCATGATGGAAACGATGCCGAACGCTCAGCACGAACCCCACGGATTCTACGACTTCACAGGCGTGACGTAGCTTTTACCGTTCACGTTGCGCGGGTTGGCTGCTTCAATGATCCTGTCCGATGTTTTCGCTTGCGCTATGCTGGGCACGGGGCGGTGCCCTCGACGGTTTCCGCTTGTCTGCAATTAGAAGCTCATGCAGAAAGGAGCGCTCATGGACGGTCGAGAAGAATCAGGGTTGACCCGCCGAGGATTTATCGTGTTGGCCACATCGGCTTTCGGTGCTTTCTTTATCAAGCCCTCGTTTGCCAAGGCTTCCGATTCCGGCAAGAAGTACCTCGTTAGCGTTCAGACAATAGGATACGGTTATCTTTGGCCTAAGGAATGGATTGACGAAGACGACGAGTCTATCTTCGGGCCTGATCCCGTCGAGATGCAGCGTGAGGCGTTGGGGCCTGGTTCGATTTTGCATTTCGAACGGGATTCGAGCATTCCGGAAGACGCGGCCTGGCTCGATGTGGTTACCTCGGATGGCGATAAACTTTGCGATATTCCCTGGCGTGCTACTCCAGAAGAGGAAGAGGCCGTCATGTTGATCGTCGATAAGATCAACGATGGCTACGAGGTATGGGCCGAAGTGACCGATGCCGACCATGCCACCATCGATGCTGGACCGGACGACGCGCGAATTCATCACATTGAATTCGACGTATTCTATAAATGACGAGCGAGAAGGGCTCTCTGTGTGCTTTATCGTCGCGGTTCGTCAGGCGACGGCGAGGAGGGCGTCGTTTGTGTGCGGTCAATGCCAGGCCTTGCCGCTCCAGCTATTTTGTCGTTTGATGTTGAAAGGGGCGCGTGCCTTGTGAGCCTGGGATATGGAGGTGCGGCCCGTCTTGTGCTGAGCGACGGTGAAAGCGCCATCTACGCGTATGCATGCACGAACCTGAACAAGCGGGACAACGACCCTCGCGAAGATGGCGAGATATACGTCGAGTTGCGGCCGATCGCGTCCGCATACGTTCCGAAGAAAACGAAGCGCTATCCGAACGGGGTCCCCATAAGGTCGGCGGAAAACGTCGATTACGAAAAGATGGTCGCAGCGGGGTCTTTGAAGGTGACGAACTGCTCGAACGCTATTTGCTTTGACGGCGATGGGATAGACGCGCAGGCGTGGGAACTCATTCGCAGAATCGCTTTACGAATTCAATTGGACGGAGAGTTCCCTGCGGAAGTCGGGTATTTCAAGTAAGGCGTCCGATGCGGTGCGTGGAGACGGGGTCCTGTGCGGCCGTATGCTGTGATTCGGATGCGGATTCGGACGCGGAACGTTCTGGAGGCGGTCATGTTCAACTGGCTATTCAAACGCGACCATTGTCCCGAAGAGGAAGAAGGCGACGGCGTGGACCAGTTGGTCCTGGACGTCCATGCGCGATGCATTCGCAACAGGGAGGCGCTGCAGCGCGTCGACAGGTGCGGATGCTTTTACTGCCTGGCGACCTTCGACCCGCGAGAGATAGAGGAATGGATCGAGGACGAAGGCGGCGACACGGCGCTCTGCCCCCGCTGCGGCATCGATTCCGTCCTCCCCGAATCGGACGAGTACCCGCTGACGAAGAGCTTCCTGCGGCGTATGTACGACCGTTGGTTCTAGAGGGGCCGTTTGTTTGGCGGCGCCGACGATGTGCGTCGTGGTGGCATCGTTCGCTCGCGAGCGTACGAGCTTGAGAAAATGGCGAATGAATCGAAAGCGTGGTTTACGAAATGAAGAAGGTCGCATTCATCTGCGTTCACAACTCCTGCCGAAGCCAGATAGCCGAGGCGCTCGGGCGGCGCTTCGCGGGCGATGCGTTCGAGAGCCATTCCGCCGGAACCGAAACGAAGTCGCGGATCAACAAGGACGCGGTTCGCTTGATGAAGGAAATCTACGGCATCGATATGGAGGCGGAAGGGCAGCGCAGCAAGCTGATCTGCGACATTCCCGACCCAGACATCGCGATCTCCATGGGCTGCAATGTCGGCTGCCCGTTCATCGGAAGGCCGTTCGACGACAATTGGGGCCTGGATGACCCGACAGGAAAGAGCGACGAGGAGTTTCGTGAGGTCATTGCTGAAATAGATTCGCGGGTAAAAGCGCTGGCGAGTGTAGAGCGCGAAGTCGTTTGATGCTATGGTGCGGAATCGGGGCGCATGGGGCCATTGTCAAGGTGGTCCAGCGAAGGCCGGTGCGGTTTCGACGCTGGTTCTGTTGATACTGCCCATGACTGTCGGCGCTGAGCATATTGCCATTGCGTGTATGTTCTCGTGAACGCGGGGTATCTCCGATTCGCGTAACGGGCTCGTGGGGTGTCCGTTTGGATTCTTCTGATCACATTACGGCTACTTAGCGAGTCTTGCTAATGCTTGTTTGCGTCTCGACTTGTCGACTCCTCATTCTCTCGGGCATTGGTCGACGCTGGCACAGGCCGATGCCTTATTATTCTTTGCTGTTTCGGGTGAGATCGTAAAATCCATGGTTAGAAATCCGTTTGTTGGTCGTGGACGTCAGGTCGGAAAAGTTAGCGGGCATTGTTCGGGTTCGAGCTTTTGTGACCTGCGATGCCGAGCCGACGATTCTTGTCTGGCCGTTTGCGTCGCGGGTTGCCTGTCATCTGAATTTTGTGTCCCGATTGGTGTACATTGGTCACGTTTCTTGCATAGATAATGGCCTACACTCGACCGCCGTTCAGAGTCGTTCTTTTTGTCGAGTTGGTGATTTCAGATTGCAGAGGGAGAAGGTGGGATGATGGGCCTGTTCGATAAGGGCTTCGACCCTTTGAAAGAGGTGCAAAAGGCTGCGGATGTCGCCGGAAAAGGAATCGCGGAAGCTGCTGGGCAAGCGGTGAATGCCGCCCAAGGCGCCGTCAACCAAGCGGGGCAGGCCGTCGGAGGCTTTCTGGGCAAGGCGGGGGAAATTGCCGATGGAATCAAGCAGGGCGTTGAGAGCGCGAAGACGACAGGGCCTGACGAGTACGAGCTCGCTGTTATCGGCTACAACCAAACTTATGCTGACTTGGAGTCGGAAGGGGTCGCGCTATACCAGTCCCGGCTGAGAAGCGTTGACTTGCTTGACTTTGTTATTGAGCTGGTGAATTCGATCGCGAACACTCCGAAGTCGTTCGCAAAGGATATCGGGGAAATAACTCACGAGAAGCGAAATTTCAAAGAGTCGGAAGCCTTTGCCCGCGAGGAGCTGAGTTCGGCACGTAAATCGGCGGCAAGCGCTGGCGCCGGTGTCGCGGCGGGTGCAGCCGTTGCTAGCATTGCCCCATCCGCGGCCATGTGGGTTGCCACAACTTTCGGTACTGCCTCAACGGGTGCGGCGATTTCTACGCTGTCAGGTGCTGCTGCAACAAATGCGGCTATGGCATGGCTTGGCGGCGGCGCGCTTGCTGCTGGAGGCGGGGGAATGGCTGCAGGCAGTGCGTTTCTTGCGATGGCCGGTCCCATTGGCTGGAGTGTCGCGGGTGCCACCTTGTTGACCTCCATTGTTCTTTTTGTGAAAAAGAAGCACGACATTGTCAGAGAAAAGCACCAGGAACTCCTGGCTGTAAAGCGAAATACCGAGATTCTTAGGGAGGCGTTTGCGGCGATCGAGGGTCTCAGGACGAAGACCGATACCCTTCGTGAAGAGCTGTCGAAATCCTTCATGCTCGTATGTCGCCTACATAGCGTCGATTATCTGTCCATTTCTGACGACGATAGGCTGGCTCTGGGTTCTTTGGTGAATAATGCGAAATGTCTTGGCAGCCTCATTGCCGACAAGGTGGCTGTTCAGGGAGGTGAATGGCCATGAAGGTGAAGAGGGTGGTCAAGAGCACCCAGGAGCAAGCCGTTGCTGCATGGGTCGGTCTTGTCAATCAGTTGAGGATTAACGACCTTATCGAGAGTCTTGACCGGCAAGACCAGAACCTCGATTCCGCGATGAAGTCTATGGATTGGGCGATTGGAAAAATCGATGAGCTTGTTGTTTCGAATAGGGGAGGCAGCAGAGGCGTTCATGGCTTCATTGCCGAAGTGGCCGAATGCGGCCTGGAGAATGCGCAGAGTCTGGTCCATGGCGAAAAACCGGTCATGGAATGGGTGAACGACAATGGTCCTGCCGACCTTGTGCGTAACGGCGTTAAGATACAGGTCAAGTTCGTGAACGGGGGCGGTAAGTTTTCCTTGGATGCGGTGGCCGCCCATTTGGAGAAGTATCCCGATTTCCTTGATAAGGACGGTGTCTATCAGATTCCGAAGGACTATTTCGATGTCGTGCGGGCTTTGTACGAAATGCCTAAAGACGAGGCGGTCAAGCTGACGGCATCGGACGGTGGTCCATCCTATTCCATCTGGAAGGCCGTTCATGAGTTTTTCGACTCGAGCGGATTCGGAATCGATGACTTGGAGGCTTCGAAGTTTGAGTACTCGGAGGTTCAGAAGGGCGCCATTGCCGACAAGATGGGCAAGGAGAAAGATAGTCTTGCAGGCGAAAGCGCTCGGATAAAGAGGGGTATCTGCGAGGATCACGAGCCTACACTCCAGGAGGGTGCAAAGGCTGCGGCGGCCGGTGCTGCCTTGGAAACGGGCACAGCATTCGCTCTCTCGGTGAAGCGCCATCTTGCGAACGGGAAGCGAATCGGTGATTTGACTCGGGATGACTGGGTGGATATCGCCAGAGATTCTGGAATGGGATTCGTCAAGGGCGGAGTCCGCGGCGGGGCGGTTTATGGTTTGAGCAACTACGCAGCCACGCCATCATCGGTTGCAAGCGCGTTGGTTACGGCGTCGTTCGGGGTTGCGGATTGTGCTCACGGATTTCGTAATGGCGATCTTACAGAGGTCGAATTCATTGAAAGTTCCGAAGCGGCTTGTCTCGATGCGTCTGTGAGTGCGCTCTCGAGTTTTGTGGGCCAGTCCCTTATTCCTATCCCTGTTCTAGGTGCCCTTGTCGGTAACGCCGTAGGCACGACTGTTTATGAGCTCGGAAAAGACTTCCACAGCAAGCAGGAGTCGGAGCTCCTGGCGCATTACGCTCGGGAATTGGAGGCCCTCGATGCAGAGGTCGATGCCGAATATGCTGCATGTCTAAGCAGCCTTCGCGAGAATATGGCCGTATATATCGAACTTCTCGGTAAGGCTTTCTCGCCGAATGTCGCTAGGGCCTTTTCCGGTTCTATCGAGTTGGCGGCAAGTCTCAATGTGCCAGATGGTGAAATCCTGCATACGCGCAAGGAGATCGATGGCTTCTTCCTGAATTAGCGGTAGCTCCTGGCTGTTGGGTGCGGTCTGGGAGCTTTTCTTGTTGAGCGCATGGTCGACGTGATGATTGCGGTCCTTCGAGAGGAGCGCAATTGGGGCCGTTCACGCCGCTCGCCGTGACCGCTGCTTAGGAGACGTATGTGTGGAAGTCCGTGTTGCTGTGTTCAATAATTCGGACGCTATAATGATTAAAATTCATTTGTGTTGCACTTATGGCGATTAGAGTGCTGGCGTTAGTGATGTGCGGATGGCTCGTAAGCGCCAGATGCTAAGTTGAGCAGAACCGCAGTTTCCTGATGGAAAGCTAAGACACTCGCTATCTTACGTATCCATGGTATCTCAGCCGATGCGGCCAAGAAGAAGGCGGCTCCGTGCAGCATGAGCTTTTCGCCTTTCGCGCACGATTGAATGGTCGAGGGGCTTACGAAGAAGGGAACTTAGAGGCGTGAAATCACTAAACAACGTCGGTGTCGAGCGCTTGGGAGACGCCCTTGGCGAATCCATCGACGACGGCGCGAAGCTGTCGATAATCAGCTCATATTTCACTGTGTTCGCCTACGGAGAGCTCAAAGGGGAGCTCTCTAAAATCGACGAGGTACGCTTTCTGTTCAGCGAACCCACCTTCATCAAGCGCATGGCCGACTTGAAGGAGCCGCGCGAGTTCGAGGTGGCCCGCCGTGCGCGCGAGGTCGGCGTCGGCGGCTCGGGGCTCGAGCTCACGTTGCGCAACAACCTCAACCAGCGCGCGCTCGCCCGAGAATGCGCCGAGTGGATCCGCGAGAGGGGGGTCTTCAAGTCCGCCAAGACGTCTGGCGCCATACAGCCGGGCGGCACGTACGTGGTGGAGAACCCCTCCGGAGGCGACCATGCCTTCATGGGCGCCGCCGCGAATTTCACGCAGGAGGGTCTCGGCTACGAGCGCCGCCCGGGAACCGTGACCTGCGTGAGCCATTTTGAGAACGCGACCGAAGCCGCCGGCCTCAAGATGATGTTCGAATCGGTCTGGAACAACCCTGCCATGGTCGAGGAGGTCACCGCGCAGGTGGCCGCTCAGGTCGAGACGCTCTACCGCGAGAACCCGCCCGAGTTTATCTATTTCTTGACCCTGTACCGCCTGTTCCGCGACTTCATGGAGGACGACGAGGACAATGGCATCCGCCCTGGCCTCAAGTTCGAGGAGTCCGTGGTCTGGAACAAGCTCTACGACTTCCAGAAGGACGCCGTCGTAGGCGCCATCCGAAAGCTGGAGAAGTACAAGGGCTGCGTCATCGCCGACTCGGTGGGCCTGGGCAAGACCTACGAGGCCCTTGCCGTCATGAAGTACTACCAGGAGCGCAACGACCGCATCCTCGTGCTGTGCCCGAAGCGCCTGCGAGACAACTGGACCCTGTGGACTCAGGACAACGACGACCGCAACCCGCTGGCCGACGACCGCTTCAGCTACACGGTGCTCAACCACACTGACCTGTCGCGCCACCACGGCATGAGTGGCGAGGTGGACCTCGAGCACCTGCGATGGGGCCACTTCGACCTCCTCGTCATCGACGAGAGCCACAACTTCAGGAACAAGAGCACCGACGCGGAGAAGACCGACCGCTACACGCGCCTCATCGAGGACGTCATCAAGTCGGGCCAGCGGACGAAGGTGCTCATGCTCTCTGCCACTCCGGTGAACAATCGGCTGCTCGACCTCCGTAACCAGATCGAGCTCATCACCGAAGGCGATGACGCGTACCTCGAGGAGACCGACGGCATCCCGTCGATCACCCACGTGACCCGCGCCGCCCAGCAGAGCTTCAACGAGTGGAGCAAGCTTTCCGACTCCGAGCGAACCACCGAGAGTTTCGTGAACGCGGTGAACGCCGACTACTTCAAGCTGCTCGACGTGCTGACCATCGCGCGCAGTCGCAAGCACATCACGAAATATTATGGCGCCGCGAGCGGGACTTTCCCGGCGCGCCGGCCGCCCCTGTCGTTCCAGACGCCCATCGACCTCGAAGGCGAGCTGCCGCCGATCGCCGAGCTCAACGACATGATCGCCCAGCTCACGTTCGCCCAGTACCAGGTGCTCTCCTACGTGCGCGCCGACCAGCGCCGCAAGTACGAGGACCGCTACGGGGACACGTGGGGCAAGGACTTCGAGAGCCAGGTCCACCGCACGACGGCGGTGGCAAACCTCATGCGCGTCAACGTCCTCAAGCGCATGGAGTCCTCCGTGAACAGCTTCCGCATCACGCTGCGCCGCATCCTCGACGGCTGCGTCGACCTGCGCGCGAGGCTCGACGCCGACGCGTCGGGGGTCGCCTACGGCACCGAGGGCCTCGAGGACGGCTTCGACGACGACGATGCCGAGGAGTTCGAGGCGGGCGGCAAGGTGCGCGTCGATCTGCGCGACGTCGACGCCCTGCGCCTGGGCCAGGACCTCGACTTCGACATCCAGGTGCTCCGGGCCCTGCTAACCTACGCCGACGCGGTGACTCCCGAGCGCGACGCCAAGCTCGTGAAGCTGCGCGACTTCATCGCGGGCAAGGTCAGCGAGCCGTACAATCCCGGCAACCGCAAGGTGCTGGTGTTCAGCGCGTTCGCCGACACGACGGCGTACCTCTTCGAGCAGCTGGCGCCCTGGCTGAAACGGGAGCTCGGCATCGAGTGCGCCGAGGTTGCGGGCAGCTCCAACCGGACCTACTCGCTGAAGCTCCCAAGAACCACCTTCGAGAACATCCTCGCGAGGTTCTCTCCCGTCTCCAAGGAGCTGCCGGAGAAGCAGGGGGAGCTCGGCGAGATCGACGTCGTCTTCGCGACGGACTGCATCTCCGAGGGCCAGAACCTGCAGGACTGCGACTGCCTGGTGAACTACGACATCCACTGGAACCCCGTGCGCATCATCCAGCGCTTCGGCCGCATCGACCGCCTGGGATCGAAGAACTCCCAGATCCAGCTGGTCAACTTCTGGCCTGACATCGCGCTCGACGAGTACATCCAGCTCGAGGGCCGCGTGAAGGGGCGCATGGCGCTGCTCGACGCGTCGGCCACCGGCGAGGAGAACGTGTTGGAGGCAAAGGGCAACGGCGAGATGAACGACCTCAAGTACCGCCGCCAGCAGCTCCAGCAGCTCAAAAGCGAGGTGCTCGACCTCGAGGACATCTCGGGCGGCATCTCGATCACGGACTTCGCCTTCGACGATTTCCGCGTGGAGCTTCAGCGCTACGCGAAAGAGCATCCCGGCGCGCTGGAGAACTCGCCGGCGGGCCTCCACGCTGTGGCCTCCATCCCCGACGAGCTTCGTGACGACGTGAAGCCGGGCGTGGTCTTCTGCCTCAAGCAGAACGACGAGGGCAACGACCCCAGGGACACGAACCCCGTCTTCCCGTACTACGTGGTGTACGTGTCTGGCGACGGCGAGGTCATGACGAAGCACACCCAGCCCAAGCCGGCGCTCGACATCATGCGCGCCGTCTGCTCTGGGCATCCTGAGCCCATCGCCGAGCTGTGCCGCGAGTTCAACCGCGAGACCCGCGACGGGACGAGGATGGACGCCTACACCGACCTGCTCGACGATGTGGTGGCGGCCATCACCGGGACGCAGCGGGACAAGGGGATCGAGAGCCTGTTCAGCCTGGGCGAGGTCGGCAGCGGCGCCGTCATGGGCTTCAACGACTACTCGCTGGTATGTTTCGCGGTGCTGCGATGAGCGGCGTCGACTGGAACGGCATCCTGCACCTGCCCGATGCGGCGCTCGCGGGAGACCGACGCATCCCCAAGACGGTGCTCGTCAAGCAGGTGATGCTCGCCAAGACCGAGCAGAAAAGGCTCGACAAGGTCGCGCGCCTCGAGCACTTCGCCACGGTCCAAAAGTCCACGACGCGCATCCCGCCGTACGAGGACGACGGGCGCAACGTGCAGAGCATCGTCTTTCTTCGCTGCGAGATGGCAGCCGGGACCATGGCCGTAGCGGAGTCTGCGGAGCTCGTGCACAAGTGCTTCCCGAACCCGACGGTGCTCCTGGTCGAGGCGAATGACCGCGCGTGCGTATCGGTCGCCCTCACGCGGAAGAGCCAGGCTGAGCAAGGTGCGACGGTCGTCGACCGAATCGAGTCGACGGGCGTGTTCGACCCGGGCAGCCCGGAATACGCGGACTTCCTGGGCGCGCTGGCCTTCGGGCGGCTCTCGCAAGGCGACCTCTGGGAGTACCTGCTCGACCTGTCGCGCGCCGTAGCGCTGTCCCGCGCGATCGGCGGCCTGGGATTCTACCCCGCATGCCCCGCTCGAGACCGGGAGAAGCTGATTGTCCTCACGTCGCGCTACGATGAGTTGGGAGCCTCCGTCAAGCGGCTGAAGGAGCAACGGCGGTCGAAGGACATAACGCTCAACGAGTCCGCAAAGCTGAGGATGGAAATGAAGGAAGAGGAGCGACGCCTGAGGGCGGTCGCCGATGAGATAAAGGAGGTCTGCAATGGCCGTTCTAGATGAGTATATTTTGCGAGCAGCGCGCCTTTTGAGGGGTGATGCGGATGAGGACGTTGATGCGCTCTGCCGTGAAATCATGCGGGTCTTCGACCTCGACTACACTAACCCCGAGGCTTTCGCATACATCAATTCTTCAAGCTCGTTTCGTTACTCGAAAAGCGACCTAGGGATGATTCTCCAGAAGCTGCGCCTAAAGCGGGAAGACTCAGACGACAAAGCGTTCGGTGCCGCATTCTGCGCAACTATAACGCAGCATATCAGGAGACTGGAGCAAGCTCTTGAAGAGGGCGTGAAAGACGACGAGCTCAAAGCCGTATACGGCTCGATCGACTACGTCTACGCAAACGCGAGGGGCTACGACTCCTACACGGACGGACTAGCCTCCCATTCCTATGGGTCTTCCAATCGCAATGATTTCAACGATGAACAGACGCAACTACGTATCGACAAACTGAAGCATTTCCGTGATGAGGAGCTCCGTAAGCTGAAAATCGCCGAAGCGCAGGGCGCTAGCGTCAGCCTCACGGCATCCGCCACGAGCAACGTACAGGTCACGTTAGAGGCAACCTTTGAACAGATTGACAAATTGCCAGAGACAACGCTTTCCGATGACGAGAAGACGCTGCTCAAAGGGATGATGGGCGATCTCAACACAAAAGATAAAAGCAAACGGGGCAGCAAGCTTGACAAACTCCTGAGCTGGCTTGCCGGCAAGGGCACCGACGTTTTTATTGCCGCCATGCCCTACATAGTTCAACTAATCAAATCTCAACTTTCCTAGGAGGAGACCTCATGGGCGAGATAGAAAAGATGACTCTTGAATCGGAGAGTCTTATTGACGACCGCCTGAATAAGCTCAAGGAGCTGATGCCCGAAGTGTTCTCCGAGAGCGGAATCGACTTCGACAAACTGCGGCTGGAGCTTGGCGACGAGGTAGACGAGGGCCTGGAGCGCTATGCGTTCACGTGGCCCGGCAAGGCCGATGCCATCCGCCAGTCGCAGATGTCCAGCACTGCTACTTTGCGTCCCCGTATCGAGAAAAGCCGCAGCCGCGATGGAGAGGATGGGTCCTTCGACTCGGACAACATTTATATCGAAGGCGACAATCTCGAGGTGCTGAAGCTCCTACAGCGCGGCTACCACGGCAAGGTCAAGATGATCTACATCGACCCACCCTACAACACGGGTCACGACTTTGTCTACAAGGACAATTTCGGCAACTCTGTCGATAACTATAAGGAGCAGGCGGGACTCGCCGGCCAGTCCAACGCCGACACAAGTGGCCGCTACCATAGCGACTGGTGCTCGATGATGTACCCTAGGTTGAGACTGGCTCGAGAGCTCCTAACCGACGATGGCGTCATTTTCATTTCGATTGACGATAACGAAGACCGCAATTTGCGCATCCTCTGTGACGAGGTGTTCGGAGAGGCAAATTTCGTTTCTCAGCTAATCTGGGAACGAGCTTACTCGCCCAAGAATGACGCCAAATACGTTTCAAATAGCCATGATTATGTTCTCGTATACGCCAAATCCATTGAGCGCTTTGTGATTGGACGCCTGCCGAGAACAGACGAGGCAAACGCCCGCTACAAGAATCCAGACAACGACCCTCGAGGCGTTTGGAAGCCAAGCGACCTCAGTGTAAAGACTTACAGCCCAGATTCCGACTATCCAATCACAACGCCCTCGGGGCGTGTTGTAGAGCCTCCAGCAGGACGCTGCTGGAGGCTCTCGCGAAACGCGTTTCGCGAGAGCCTCCAGGATAACCGCATTTGGTTTGGCCCAAACGGCGACAGCGTCCCTTGCATCAAGCGTTTCCTAACAGAGCTCAAATATGATGGAATGGCTCCAACTTCAATCATGTTTTACAAAGAAGTGGGTCACAGCCAGGAAGGCGCCAAGGAGCTCGTATCTCTATTTGACGGAAAGGGCTATTTCGATGGACCGAAACCGACGAAACTACTTCAGCGCCTGATAACCCTTGCGAATCTGCTAATGTGCGATAAAGAAGTAATAGAAGTGTAAAAAATTTTGCCGTTCCTATCCGGCACTTAGGGCTGTGTCGGATAGGTCAGGCGTTAGGCTTCCGGCAAGTCTATCTTGCCGACAAAGCTGTAATAAATCTCAATGTCCTGCCTGCGGGTGCCGTTCTCGTCATAGCTGCACTCATGCACGACGATTTTCTCAATCATTTCCCGCAAGAGGGTGGGGGTCAATTCTTCAAAAGCAAGGTGCTTTCTCACAATCCCCATGAATTTCTCGGCGTTGACGGTGGCGGCCTGCGACTTGGAAAGTTCCTCCTGCAAAGCGGCAGCCCGGTCTTTCAGTTCCCGCTGCTCCTGCTCATAGTCCGCCGACAGCTCCATGAAACGCTCGTCGCTGATTTTGCCGCTTACATTGTCCTCATACAGCCGCTTGATAATGCGGTTCACTTCGGCAATGCGTGTCTGGGCCTGTTCAAGCTGCTTCGTGGCTGCGGCGGTCTTTCTCTTGCCGCCGATTTCGTTCTGCTGGATGAGCAGCTTTACAAAGCGGCTCTCATGCCTGGCGGCGTATTCCGTCACTTGCCGGAGATTGGAAAGCACGCCCGCCGTCAAAAGGTCGGTGCGGATAAAGTGTGCCGTACAGTCACGGGTACGCTTCTTGTAGCTGCCGCAGATATAACAGTCCTGCTTGCGGTTCTATTCGTCTGTTCCTGGTTCAAAATAGTTTCTCCTCTCTGATACTGATTTTATCAATGATATTTCGCAATAGCCAGCAATGAACGCTTGCATTGCGCAAGACGTTACATTATCTTCTGAAACATATAGCGCACCTTGTCCAGGCGGCTGTTTGGACGGCGGGGCTGGATGACTGGCTTGCCGACAGCGGCCTGATACCCTTTCAGTTCTGTAAGGCATACGCTCTGCCCGTTGGTGTAAAAGGCCAGATCAGTACGGTATGCCTGTATACAGCGGGCGGGAATCTCGCCAGTAAAGACAACTTCATCCTTTTTTACCTGGACCGTTTCGATGGTGGCACAGTATTTCGGTGCATCATGATAAGCCCTGGAAAGATATTCCCGGGGCGCATAGAGGGTGAAGGAGAGATAAGGTTCCAGCAGTTGCGTCCCTGATTCCTTCAATGCCTGTTCCAATACAATCGGGGCCAATGAGCGGAAGTCCGCCGGCGTGCTGACCGGACTGTAATAAAGCCCGTATTCAAAGCAAATCTTACAGTCCGTTACGTTCCAGCCGAACAAGCCCTGCTCCAGCCCGTAACGGATACCATCCCTGACAGCGTTTTGAAAACTCTGGTTCAAGTATCCCAGCGAAACCCGGCTCTCGTATTGTACACCGGAGCCAAGCGGGAGTGGTGTAACAGACAGTCCGATGGATGCCCAAAACGGGTTGGGCGGCACCTCGATATGGATGGTGTGGCTGGCTGCTTTGAGCGGCCGCTCCATATAAATGACGGTGGGTTCCTTTACCACTGTTTCAAGCTTGTATTTTTCCGACAGCAAAGCGGAAACAACCTCCAACTGCACCCGGCCCAAAAAAGAAAGAATGATCTCATGGGTGATGGAATCCACCTCGCAGCGCAAAAGCGGGTCAGTATCCGCAAGTTGCGTAAGAGCGTCCAGCAGCCGTTCTCTTTGCGCTGCCGTTTTCGGCGCAATCGACGTCCGCAGCATGGGGAGGGGGTCCTCACGCCACCTTTTACGAGGGAGCCGGGTTGGGTCCCCTAATACATCGTTTAACCTCACGCTGTCGCTGGGAAGGATAACAATTTCACCCGGATAAGCGGTGTCTGTCCGAACAATTTCCCCTTTGGATGGAATACGCATCTCTGTGATTTTCAGCTTTTCTCTCCCGGCCAGGGCCACCGTATCCCGCAGGCGCAGCGTTCCGCTGTATAGCCGTAGATAGACACGCCGCTGGCCGCAATCTGTATACTCCACCTTGAAAACGCTGCCGCATAGGGCGGCGCTCCCCTGTTCCCCAATCGGTTGGAACAGCCCTGTCACCGCATCCATCAACGGTTGAATGCCAAGGCCCTTTTTGGCGCTGCCATAATAGACCGGGAACAGGGAGGCGTCTTGAACCCGCCGCTGTTCCTCCCGCACAAGTTTTTCCCGGCTGATTGGTTCTCCTGCGATATACTTTTCCAATAATTTATCGTTATTTTCGATGACCGCATCCCATGCTTCTATGTCGGTATTTTCCTCCAGGACTATTTCCGGGGACAGCGACACCGTCTGCTTGATGATAATATCGGCGGAGAGCTTATCCCGAACAGACTGAACCACGCTCTGCAAATCAACGCCAGCCTGGTCGATCTTGTTGATAAAGATAACGGTGGGAATGTTCATTTTCCGCAGGGCATGGAACAGAATACGGGTCTGGGCCTGCACGCCATCTTTAGCGGAGATCACCAAGATGGCCCCATCTAAAACAGCCAAAGAGCGGTACACCTCCGCCAAAAAATCCATGTGGCCGGGCGTATCCACAATGTTGACTTTACATCTGTGCCACTGGAAGGAAGTGACTGCCGCTTGAATGGTAATCCCACGCTGCCGCTCCAAAAACATGGTGTCCGTCCTCGTTGTCCCTTTTTCGACGCTCCCCGGTTCTGAAATGGCTCCGCTGGCATATAGCAGGCTCTCCGTCAAGGTCGTCTTTCCAGCGTCTACATGGGCAAGAATTCCAATATTGATTATTTTCATGTGATTGTCCTCCCTTTACTGCCCCGAAGGGCATAAAAATCCCCAGCAGTAAAATACTTTTACCACTGGGGATGATAATTTGCGGACATACACATATACAGCCTACACCTGTTTGTGAGTGCTGTTTTTGGGGATATGTCAAAATTGATAAGGCAAAAGTATTCTTAAATTGGGTACAAAAAACTAAGCCCCTACAAAATGGACTATCATAATCCTTTGTTCCCACTATTTGATTATAGTTTTATTTAAGAATACCTTGCCGCATATTTTTTACTCCTTTTCTGGAATTGAATTATTATATCACATCAGTTTTAGGAAAACAAGTATCTAAAAGAAATTTTTCTTCCCCTTATATGTAACCCTTGAATATCAACTTCATCCGAACACTTCCCAGATTCATCCGCACATGTACGGATGAATCTGGGAACCCGATACCCTGAGGGCCGGATCGGCCGGCCCCGGGAGATCGGAGGACGTCATGTCCGGAAAGAGGAAAAAGGGTTCCGAGAAGGCGGTCCCGAGGGCCTACGGCAGGCTCACGAGGCACGAGCGGGACACGGTCCAGAGGATGCTCGAGCGCAGGGCCTCGTGCAGGGAGATCGCGAGGGAGCTGGGCAGGTCCCCCTCGACGGTGAGCGCCGAGGTGGCGTCGCACAGGTTCATCACGGCGCCCCAGCCAAGGCGCGGCGAGCGCGTGGACGCCTCGGTCGACCTGTCGGCGGCCTGCCCGCGCCTGGCGGCGTGGCCGCGCTGCTGCAACGGCTGCGGCCGCTACCGCGCGATCGGCTGCAAGCGCCGCCCGCACGTCTTCTACGAGGCCCGCGCCGCGCAGCTGTGCGCGGACTCGGTGCTCGTCTCGTCCAGGCGCGGCATAGACACCGACGAGCCCGCCGCCGCGGCGAGGCTGGAGGCCATCAGGGACTGCCTGCGCCGGGGGCTGTCGCCCGAGCAGATGGCGGCCTGCAACGGCGGGCCCGTGGACCTGTCGCCGTCGACCATCTACCGCTGGGTCGCGGCGGGCTACGACGGCATGACCAACATGGAGCTCAGGCGCAAGGTCGGCTACAGGCCGAGGAAGCGCGCCGCCGGCCGGGCGGCCACGCGCCACTCCGCCCGCAGGTCGCACGCCGCGTTCCTCGCCCTCGGGGAGGACGCTTGCGCCGCGGCCTGGGAGATGGACACGGTCGAGGGGGCGCGGGAGGACTCAGCGTGCCTGCTCACGCTGCTGCACCGCCCCAGCAGGCTGCAGCTCGCGCTGCTGCTGGAGGAGAAGACCGCCGCGTGCGTGGCGGCCGCCCTGGAGGGCGTCCGGGCGGTCCTCGGCGCCGACGGGACGCGCCGCGTGTTCCGCGCCGTGCTCACCGACAACGGCGCCGAGTTCTCCGACGAGGGCGCTATCGCGGCGCTCCTGGGCGAGGGGCCAGGCGAGACGAGGCTGTTCTACTGCGACCCCAGGCGGAGCGACCAGAAGGGCGCCTGCGAGCGCAACCACGTCGAGATAAGGAAGCTGCTGCCCAAGGGGGCCGGCCTCAGGTTCGACCGGCTCGCCCCGGCCGACCTGGCGCTCGCGATGTCGCACGTGAACTCCGAGCCCCGCGGCGCGCTCGGCTTCTCGACGCCCGCCCGCGCCTTCAGGGCGATGCTCGGGGAGGACGCGGCGGCGCTGCTGGACGCCTACGGAGTGGAGGGCGTGGCGCTCGCCGATCTCGACCTGACGCCGGGGCTCTTGGAGCGGGCGCGCGCAGAGAGGGGCGATGCCCCGCTGACCTAGCCTAGAGGGAAAAACGGAATCTAACAGTTTAGATAACAGGTGATGATTCGGGGACCGCAAGGCCCCCGAATGCTATGCTCTTCCCAGCCAAACAGAGAATTTGCCCGAGCGCCCACCCGGATCTTTGTTTGGCGACAATCCCTCCGGGTGGGCGTTCGGGCGGATGGGACAGATCCATATGGGAAGAGCGAACCCCTTCAGGGCGCTCGTGGCGGGCCTCACCGCCGACGAGTTCCTGCTGCTCAGAGAAGCCGTCGACGAGAGGCGCTGCCGCGACGAGGTCGGCGTCGGCACGCTGGCCGAGGCCGCCGCGGCCTATCGGCCGGACCCGAAGTGCCCGGGGTGCGGCGCCCGCGGCGCCTGGAGGGACGGCTCCACCGCCGCCGGCGTCCCGAGGTGGCGCTGCCGCTGCTGCGGCAGGAGGTTTAACTCCCTCACGGGCACCGTCCTCGAGCACTGCCGAAAGCCGCTCCCCGCCTGGGTCTCCTTCATCAGGCTCATGCGCCACAACGTGCCCGTCGAGTGCGCGGCCGAGATGTGCGGCGTCACCCACAAGACGGCCTTCGAGTGGCGGCACCGCGTGCTCGCGACGGTGTCCGGCTACCAGGACCGGATCGTGCTGCGCGACACCGTCTGGGTGGACGAGACCTACATAAACGACACCGACCTCTCCAAGGGCTACGGGCAGGCCCGCAAGCGCGGCCTCTCCCGCCAGAAGCTGTGCATCTGCGTCGCCATCGACGTCCACAAGAACCCGGTCGCGGTCGTCTGCGGCCACGGGAAGCCCAGCTCGGCGCGCGTGAGGGAGGCCATGGGCGGCAGGATAGCGCCCGGGGCGCTGCTGATCCACGACCTCGAGCGGGCGCACAACGCGCTGGTCAGGGACGGCGGGCTCGAGAGCGAGGCGCACAGGGCCGATGTGAACGACCCGGTCTACCTGGAGCGGATGGAGATGGTGAACGACCTGTGCTCCTGGCTCAAACGCTACCTGTGGCGCTTCACGGGGATGTCGCCCGCGAACCTGCAGGCCTACCTCGACTGGTACGTCTACCTCTTCAGGGTCAACCAGGCGCGCGACAGGTGGGACCCGACTGCAAGGGTGGTGCGCCATATCCTGATGGCCGACGCGACTTACCGCAGCTTGGGATAGGTGCGGCATCACCCGTTATCTAAACTGTTAGAAAACGGAATAGACGGGCCGACCGTCCGGCTGAGTCTGGGAAGAGGTGCCGGGCGGCGGGCGGAGCATGGCCACCGGACCTATCGAAACATATCTCCATCGTTCCTTCAACTGGGAAAACGGCGCCCCCGGGGCCCGGGAGGGGCCGCGGGGGCGTTCGGCTAGCTGCGGGAACGGGCTATCCGCTCAATGTGTTCGGCTGAGATCGGAAATCAACCCCTTATATGTAACAATCATACCGGCTTCCTAACGTTCAGAATGGTTTCTACTGTCTGCTGCGGTGTTTGGTTGGAATTGTCCAGCCAAAAGCCGATCCGTGGTGTTGTCTGCATTTTACTAAATACAAATTCAATGTATACAGAAAGAAATATATAAGGAGTGGGAGGGATTCCGCCGTAGTCGGCATTGTAGGAAAATCCAAAAGTTTAGATTTTCTCAAAATGCTTATCTTTTGGTCTTTGGTTCGGAATAGTGTAGTGCTGGCGGTCTATCTATTGTTTTCGGTTGCTTGCTTCTTTACCGTACATGAGCATCTAAGCACGGGTGATATTGTGCTTGATTTTTTCTCAGGCTCAGCATCGACCGCCCATGCCATGTTCCTGCAGGAGCTCGGAAAAGATGATCGCTATCAGTTTATCCTTGTCCAGCTTCCAGAGCCTTGTGACCCGAAACGCGACGCCTACAAGGACGGGTATGAGACTCTCTGCGACATAGGCGAAGGACGCATTCGCCGCGCAGGCGACAAAATCAAAACCGAGCTCGAGGAATCCAACCGTCAACTCAAGCTTGGCGAGGGACCCAAGCAGCTTCCCGACATCGGCTTCCGTGTGTTCGAGCTCGATGAGTCCGGCATTGAGAAGCCCGAGCCCGGTCAGCTCCTCTTCGACGTGGTCAAGCCCGATCGCTCCGATATGGATATCGTCTTCGAGATGATGCTCAAATGGGGCCTCGAGCTCACGCTGCCCGTCGAGAAGTCTGAAGCCGCGGGCTATCCCATCTGGTCCGTCGCTTGCGACGAGCTCGTCTGCTGCATGTCCCGAGGCCTCACCATTGAGGCGCTCGAGGCCATCGCCGACATGGAGCCCAGGCGCGTTCTCATCCTCGATTCCGTCCTCGACGACACCCTCAAGCTCAACGCCGTGCAGATCTTCAAGCACGCCGGCGAGCGCATGGGCTGTGAGATCGAATTGAGGACGGTCTAGCATGGCGGCGCTCGAGTTCAAGTTCTCATCCGACCAGCAGCACCAGCTGGAGGCCATCGAAGCAACCTGCGACCTGTTCCGCGGACAACAATTTATTGGCAGCGTATTCTCCGCCGATTCCGGCCGCAAAGGCCAGACGGCAATCGGCGAGCTCATGGTCGGCCACGGCAACGAGCTTCGCGTGGCGCCGGGCCAGCTCCTCGACAACCTGCACGCCGTGCAGGAGGAGGGCTGCCTCCCGGCAACCGACGTCCTCACCGATGGGCGCCTGCGAGACTTCACCGTCGAGATGGAGACCGGCACCGGCAAGACCTACGTCTACATCCGCTCCATCTACGAGCTAAACCGCCGCTACGGCATCACCAAGTTCGTTATCGTCGTGCCGAGCGTGGCCATCCGCGAGGGCGTCCTCAAGAGCCTCCAGACCACCCGCAGGCACTTCGAGACGCTCTACGACCGCACGCCGCTTGACTACTTCGTGTACGACTCGAAGGACATGGGGCCGGTGGGTAACTTCGCCACGTCGAGCTCCATCCAGGTCATGGTCATCAACATCGACGCGTTCAACAAGGGCCTCGAGAAGGATGGCACCGCGAAGGAGGGCAACCTCTTCCACCGTCCCAGCGAGAAGCTCACCGGCGGCTTCAGCCCTCGCGAGCTCGTGAGCGCCTGCAAGCCCGTCGTCATCATCGACGAGCCCCAGAGCGTCGACAACACCAAGCAGGCCAAGGCCGCCATCAAGAGCCTGAACCCGCTGTTCGTGCTGCGCTACTCGGCCACGCACAAGCAGGCCTACAACATGATCTACCGCCTCACGCCGGTCGACGCCTTCGAGCGCCACCTGGTGAAGGGCATCTGCGTCGACTCGATTAAGGCCGAGGCGAACCTCAATGGCGCCTACGTGAGGCTCGAGTCCGTCAAATCCGACCCGTTCTCCGCCAAGGTGTCCATCGACGTGCGCCAGGCCGACGGCACGCAGAAGCGCAAGGCCGTCGCCGTGAAGACCGGCGCCGACCTCTACCAGAAGAGCGGCGAGAACAGCGACTACGAGAGCGGCTGGGTCGTCAACAACATCGGCGCCGCCGAGGGCGACGAGTTCATAGAGTTCCAGAACGGCGAGGTGCTCGAGTTGGGCGAGGCGCTGGGCGACGTCAACGAGGAGGTCGTCAAGCGCGCGCAGATTCGCCGCACCATCGAGGACCACCTGGCCCGCCAGTTCGAGCTGTGGCCGCGCGGCGTGAAGGTGCTCTCGCTCTTCTTCATCGACCGCGTCGACCGCTACCGCGTCTACGAGCCCGAGGTCCACGGAGGCCTGTACGCCCAGATGTTCGAGGAGGAGTACGCAGGTGCCCTGAACTCGAAGGCGCCCAGGCGCGTCGCCAAGGCGGCGGGGATCGGCAAGGGCACGTGGCTCGAGTGCTACGAGGCCGTCGGCGCCCCGCTGGTGCGCGACCCTCACGCCGTGCATCAGGGATACTTCGCCAAGGACAAGAAGGGCAAGTTCAAGGACTCCAAGGGAGCCGCCGGCACCGCCGACGACGCCGGGGCCTTCGAGCTCATCATGCAGAAGAAGGAGACGCTCATTTCCTTCCCGGACGGCAAGGACGCTGACAAAGACGTGTCGTTCGTCTTCAGCCACTCCGCGCTCAAGGAGGGCTGGGACAACCCCAACGTGTTCCAGATCTGCACGCTCGTTGAGACCAAGGACAACCTCACCAAGCGCCAGAAGATCGGCCGCGGCCTGCGCCTGTGCGTGAACCAGGACGGCGAGCGCCTGTACGACCCCGAGGCGAACGTGCTCACCGTCATCGCGAATGAGAGCTACGAAGACTTCGCCAACGGCCTGCAGAAGGAGCTCGAGGCGGAGGACTTCAAGTTCGGCGTCATCACCCCAGAGAGCTTCACGAAGGTCACGGTCAAGACTCCCGAGGGCGTCGAGGTGCGCCTGGGCTACGAGAAGTCCAAGCAGGTCTTCGACCACCTCGTCGCGACCGGCATGGTCGACGGCAAGGGCGCGGTGACGCCCGAGCTCAAGGCGGCCGCCGAGGAAGGCAAGGTGGAGCTTTCCGCCGAGCTCGAGCCGGCGAAGGAACAAGTCGAGGCGATCATCATCCACAAGTCCCAGAGGGTCCAGATTCGCGACAAGGCCAAGGAGGTCTCCGTCGAGCTGCAGAAGGACGTCACGCTCGACCCTGCGTTCCAGGCCTTGTGGGACCGCATCCGCCAGCGCACGCGCTTCCAGGTCGAGGTCGACTCCGGCAAGCTCATCGAACGCGCCATCGAGGCGATCGACGGCATGCTCGCCGTGCGCCCGCCCCAGGTGACGAGCGAGCGTGCATCGCTGGGCATCGACGACGCGGGCGTGAGCGCCGAGGGCACGGGCACCTCCGTGGTGTCCGTTTCGGGAAAGGTGAAATACGACCTTCCCGACCCGATCGCAGAGCTTCAGGACGCCGTCGGGCTCACCCGCGGCACCATCAAGGCGATCCTCGAGGGCTGCAGCCGCTTCGGCGAGTTCGAGATCGACCCCGCGACCTTCCTCGCGCAGGTCGGCGACAAGATCAACCGCGTGAAGAACGACCTCATCGCCCAGGGCATCAAGTACGTGCGCCTTCCCGAGGACGAGTGGTACACCATGCGCGACCTCGAGCTCGACGACTACACCGCCTACCTCGGACAGAACGCGTGGAAGCCGGACGTGACGGGAAAGAGCCTGTACAACTACGTTGTCTACGATTCGGCGGGGGTCGAGCGCTCCTTTGCCGAGGCACTCGACAAGCAGGAAGAGGTGCTCGTGTTCGCGAAGCTCCCCTCGACGTTCAAGATCGACACACCGCTCGGCAGCTACAACCCCGACTGGGCGTATGTCGAGGAGGCCGACGGCGAGCGTCGCGTGTATTTCGTGACCGAGACCAAGGGCGGAAAGAACGGCGAGCCCGCCCTGCGCGACGCGGAGAAGATCAAGATCGGCTGCGCCAAGAAGCACTTCGAGGCGCTGGAGCTTGGAGATGACTTCCACTACAACGTGCGCACGACCTACCAATACGAGGCGGTGAAGGCTTAGGATGTCGAAGCTGCCCGGAAAGATGACGCGAAAGCAGCACTGGGTGCCGCGGTTCTACCTGCGCCATTTCGCGGATTCCTCCGGGCAGCTTCATGCCTACAGCAGACAGAAGGGCTCCTTCTTCCGCACGAATTGCGAGAACCTTTGCAGCATGCGCGATCTTTATGAGGTCGAGCATGCCGATGCGACAGGCGATGCGACAGACAGATTCTATGCGCAGAACCTCATCGAGGTTAAGCTATCTGAGCTCGAGAGCCGCATCGCGCCGCTTTACGATCGCTTTTTGGAACGCCAGAAAGAAGACCAGTGCGAAGACGAAGGGTATTCTGATGGGAAAGCCGCCGTTTGCGAGCTGGCAGCAAATATCATCGTCCGGCACCCTATCAGTATGCGCGTCGACAAGAAATGGTCACGCGAGACTGCCGAAGAGCTGCTCAGAAACGTTCATCTGACACCCTATGAGCTCGGCTTGCTCGATTGGTCGGATTGGCGCGGGGATTCCCAAGCGGTGGTCGAGCTTGCCGCCGCCGCAACCATGCTCTTCTCCAACGATGATATTGTGCCAGTTAACCGTATTCGAAAGGCTTTTTTTGAGAAGAGCTTCTCCATCCTTAGGGCACCCGTCGGCTCAGGGTTCGTTACGACGTCGATGCCTATGTTCATCATCGGGCCCGAGGACGACTCGTACGATTTTCATCTCGCGTATATGCCGTTGAGCAGTGAGTATGCTGCGGTCTTTTCAGATGACCCTCTATTTCCGCCGTTTGCGAGACTCGGTTTTTCGGGCGTCGAGTTCATGAACCGACTTCTTCTGCTTAACTGCGAGCATTGGGATGTCGCCATATCGAGGGGAAGCGGCCCGCTCGAGCACGCGGTACGCGATTGGAGTCAAGCGAACAGTGCCGAATTCATGCACGAGATGTTCACGCGCGACGGCAGGGAGCTATCCCTCGACACAGTGATCTACGACCGCTCGAAGAAGAAGGGGCAGACGATGATCGATACCATCGACCGTGGCTGCCTCGAGGGCGGCTGCCTTGATGACGAGGACCTGCGCATCATCTTCGAGCACCTTCTGGGGAGAAGACGGCAAGGACCGGGAACATTAAAGGGTCAAGCAGCGTATTGATAAAATTGACCCCGCCAGCAATAACCGCAAAGGATAGATAGGGCTTTAAGGATGGATGCAGGAAAAGCAACGATAAGCGGCGTGTTCAACGGATCGCGCCTGCTCGAAATACCTTTTTACCAAAGGGCGTACGTCTGGGGAGAAGAGCAATGGGAGCGTTTCCTCGGCGACATGGAGTTCGTCACGGCCTCGAAGCGGCCCTATTTCCTGGGCTCCATCATCCTGAAGCAGGCCTCCTCCGGCAACACCTGGTCCGAGGTCTCCGAGGTTCGCACCGTCATCGACGGCCAGCAGCGACTCACGACCATGGTCATCTTCTTCAAGGCACTCTGTGCAAAAAACGGCACCAACAATTTGTTTGAGCGAGATTTCGTCCTGGAGACCGGCGATGTCGCCTTGCGGCACGGCAAGTACGACCGGCAGGATTTCGAAAAGGTCGTCAGCGCCACGGGCTGCGAACCCCTCGAGGGCTCCTCGGCCATCGTCCTTGCCTACAACTACTTCCTCAAGAATATCGACCCGGAGAAGGTCGACAGGAACACGATCAAGTCGAACGTCCAGTTCGTCTGCATCGATCTTACCGAGGGCGAGGACGAGCAGCAGATATTCGACACCATCAACTCGCTCGGGGTGCGCCTGACGACGGCGGAGCTCCTTAAGAACTACTTCTTCAACCGCGAGAACGAGCAGGCGTTCAAGGAGTGCTGGGAAGACGTCTTCGAGCCCACGGCTGAGAAGAGGGAGTATTGGGAGCAGGAGATCGTTACCGGGCGCATCAAGCGCACGCTCGTCGACCTCTTCTTCGACGCGTTCCTCCAGATTCTGGTCCAGGACAAGAGGCGTGGCGTCACGACCGAGGACAAGCTCTTCTATTCGCGTACTTCGAACCTCTTCCAGTCCTACAAGGATTTCATCGGCAGGTACTGCAACGGCGACAAGGTCGAGATTCTCGACAACATGAAGGCGTATGCCGAGGCGTTCGAGTCCACGTTCGACCCTGGCTACTGCGACGCGGACATCCCCTCCGCTTCCGGCGTCGAGCGCCTGAACGTGCTGATATTCGGCCTCAAGAACTCGACGCTCATCCCGTACGTGCTCTACGTTCGAAAGAACGCGGAGTCTTCGGGCGAGGAATCTAAGATCTACGCCCTGCTTGAGAGCTACATCGTCCGCCGAATGCTGGTTCAGGCGACCACGAAGAACTACAACAGGCTGTTCACCTCGCTGATCCTGAACGAGGTGAAGGACGCGGAGGCGCTGAGGAAGGCTCTCGAAGCCAATGACGAGGCGACGACGTACATGCCCGGCGACGCCGAGGTTCGAGCGGCATTCGAGGAATCGTGTCTGTACAACCTCCAGTCCAAGGGCGTCCTCTATCTGCTGGAAAGCGCCATTCGTCCGGGCATGAGCAGCACGGCCCTGCTCGGGTTCAACCAGTACACCCTCGAGCACATGATGCCCAAGAAGTGGCGCAACAAATGGGGAGCCCTCGACGATGAGGCTGCCACGCGAAGGGACCGGAAGCTCCTCACGCTCGGCAACCTCGCCATCATCACGCATTCGCTCAACGCCTCCATCCGCGATGCCGATTGGCCCACCAAGAAGCAGGGAAAGGGATACAAGGACGGCCTTGCCCTCTGCGCCGCCGGCCTTGCGACCATGGCCGGCGCCCTAGAGAAGGAGTCTTGGAACGAGGGCGATATCGCCGATCGCGCCGAATGGCTTGCGGACAAGGCGTTGGAGGTCTGGCGCTAGGCCCTACCTGCGTCCCATCTCGAAGATGCTTGCGGTGTCGGAACCCGCATCGATGACGGATGGAACCGGCTCTTCCAAAAACGTAGTTCGTGGCGATGTCTCTTCCGTCGGCGCGTCAACAGGCTCGCCGAGCGCTAGGAAGAACCTCATCACGTGCTCAATTCTCTGTTGCAGGGACTCGCTCAGCTCGCCGTAGGAGGCCGCCAGCCGCACCTCCTTGGCCAATTCCGCCATCGAGTCCCTCAGTGCCTTCTGCACGCTCACGGAGGGCCTCACCTCGACCTGGGTATCGGTGAGCTTGGCGATGATGTAGTCCTGCCTGTTCATGCCGCTCCAGGCTGCCATCTCGCATATGAGCTTGCGCTCCTCGGGCGTGCAGCGGAACGCCATCGTCTTGCTGCGCTTGCGGGCGCTGTTCTCGCACGGCATCCTTCTTACCCCCTCGCCCCGTCGAGCGCGGCGGCCATCTCGTCCTGCTTCGTGGGGAACAGGTGCGCGTAGCGGTAGGTGATGTCCACCGCCTCGTGGCCCATGCGCTCGGCGATGGCCAGCGCGGAGAAGCCCATCTCTATCAGCAGGCTCACATGGCTGTGGCGTATGTCGTGTATGCGGATGCGCTTCACGCCCGACGCCTTGCACCCGCGCTCCATCTCGTGGGCTAGGAAGTGCTTGGTCACGGCGAACAGGCGCTCGTCGGGGGCGACGTCGTCGCGCATCTCGATGAAGTCCGCCATCTCGTCGCGCAGGAAGGCGGGCATGACGATCGTGCGCACGGACTTGGGCGTCTTGGGGTCGGTCACGGTGTCAACGCCGTTGAGGCTCTGGTACGACTTGTTGATGCGCAGCCGCGAGCTCTCCAGCATGAAGTCGGACGGCGTGAGCGCCAGGAGCTCGCCGCAGCGTATGCCCGTCCAGTAAAGCAGCTCGAAGGCGTGGAATGAGAGAGGCTTGTCCATGACGGCCTCGCTGAACCTCAGGTACTCGTCCTTGGTCCAGAACTGCATCTCGCCGCCCTTCTTCGAGCCTATCTTGTCGACCCTGCGCACCGGGTTGTCGCTGAGGCCGTAGTAGCGCTCGGCGTGGTTGAAGATGGCGTTGAGCTGGTTGTTCACTGTGCGCAGGTACGTCGGTGCCCAGGGCTTCCCGTCGGCGTCCCGGTGCTCGGTGAGCTCGTTTTGCCACCTGATGACGTCGATCGGCCTCACGTCGCACATGCGCATGTCCCCGAAGAACGGCACGAGCTTGTCGTTGATGATGTACTCCTTGGTGATCCACGTGTGCTCGCGTATGCGCGGCTTCACCTCGGAGGCGTACACCTCGACGAACTCGGAGAACGTCATGTCCATGGCCCCGCCGTTAAGGCTCTTGAACTGGCTCTCCCACACTGCGGCCTCCACCTCGGAGGAGAAGCCGCGCTTCGTCTTGTGGCGCTTCGAGCCGCGGGCGTCGCGGTAGTAGCACTGCACGTAGAACGTGCCGTTGCCGTCGTCCTTGTACACGGGCATGTCAGTCCACCTCCGGGAAGTACAGGGCGTCGAAGACGTCGCTTCGAACGCGCCCGCGGATGACCACGCGCCCGCGCGCCTCCTGCTCGGCGTTTATCTTCCTGATCACCTCGTAGGCGCTGCCTTTCTTGATCCTCAGCAGCTCCGCGACCTCGTCGGCGTCCAGCATGTGCGGCCTCGGCGTCTTCGCCACCTTCTCGTCCATGGCTCCTCCAATCAATGGCGTACGGATACGTACGGTTCACAGATTCAGAGTAAACGTACATATCTGTACTGTCAATAGAATTGCGTACATTTGCGTACGCTGATAAGATGTGCTGGTACGTAATTCCAGGAGGAGGGCTCATGTCCGTAGGCGAGAACATAAGGCGGTACCGCAAGTCGCGCGGCATGACGCAGGCGCAGCTCGCCGAGGCGGTCGGCCTGACCGAGGGGGCCGTGCGCCACTACGAGAGCGGCATCCGCGCCGTGAAGCCCGAGCTGCTCGAGTCCATCTCCGCGGCGCTCGGCGTGTCCGTCAACGCCCTCAAGGATTACGGCGTCGAGACTGCGGGCGACCTCATGTCGCTGCTCGTGCGGCTCGAGGACTCCTTCGGCATCGTGCCCGCAGCCGACGGCACGGGCCTCTCCCTGAACCCCAAGGCGCCGCACGCGCCCAAAGCCGCGATGGCGATCGAACTGTGGGCAGAGAAGCGCGCGCAGCTCGAAAACGGCAAGATCGACGCCGACGAATACGAGGACTGGAAAGCCTCGCTGTAGCGGCTCTCCGCATTTCGCGATCAACGCAACCGAATCAGGACGGTGGACCAGGCGGCGAGCGCCGCTCGGGCCTGCGTAAGCTGAGTTTTTACTCCCCATTGCATGCCAAGGCATTTCCGGCGCACCTGGGGAGTAAATGACGCGGTGGCTTACACGGCGGCACGCGGCAGTACGCCGTGGCATTTCCCCTGGTTACTCCCGTTTTCATTGAGGCGGCGAGATTCTTTACTCCCCATTAACCACCTGGGAAAACGCTGTGAGAAGACCGCCGAAAAGCCTATTGAGTTCGATTTGAGTTTCACAGGCCCCGAAACGGCCCCGTTTGGCTCTCGGAGACAAAAATCGCGCGTCTACTCACTTGGGATGAATCCTTACTCCCGTTCCTCCGAATGCCGCACCGTGCCTTGCCGTCTTGAAACACGGGGGAGTAAATTGCGAAATCGCAGGTGAAAGGGAGTAAAACGACAAAGAAAAAGCCTCCGTCCCAACGCGGGAACGGAGGCTCGGTTATCGTATTTACTCACCAACATCGCTGGCGGCTTTGCCATGACTCTCGTACGAAACGAAACTCAGCGGCACAGTGCGGCACTCAAAAATGCAGGTCAGAACCCTATCAGCCTACTCCCATTCGATCGTCGCGGGCGGCTTGCTCGTGATGTCGTAGCACACGCGGTTGGCGCCGGGAACCTCGGCCACGATGCGGCCGCTCACCTTCGCCAGCACGTCGTAGGGCAGCTTCGCCCAGTCGGCGGTCATGGCGTCGCTGCTCTCCACCGCGCGCAGAATCATGGGACGTGCGTAGGTGCGCTCGTCGCCCATTACGCCCACGCTCTTGATGTCGGGCAGCACGGCGAAATACTGCCAGCAGGCATGCTCGCTGTTGCGCTCGCCGGTCTCTTCGAACAGCTTCTGGTTGTACGCGTCAAGCTCTTCGCGCACGATCGCGTCGGCGTTCTTCAGAATCTCCAGCTTCTCGGCATCCACCGCGCCGATGATGCGGATGGCAAGGCCGGGGCCGGGGAAGGGCTGGCGGTGCACGATGTGGTCGGGCAGGCCCAGCGCCGTGCCCAGCGCACGCACCTCGTCTTTGAAGAAGTGGTCCAGCGGTTCGATCAGGTCGAAATGCACGCCTTCGGGGAACGGAATCAGGTTGTGGTGGCTCTTGATGGTGGAAGCCTTGCCGCCCGTCTTGCGCGCGCCGCTTTCGATGATGTCGGGATAGATCGTGCCCTGTGCCAGGAACTTCACCGGGCGGCCGTCCTGCTCGAGCTCCTTCGCCACTTCGAAGAACTCGTTCCAGAACTGCGTGCCGATGATCTTGCGCTTGGCCTCGGGGTCGCACACGCCCTCGAGCAGCTTCAGGTAGCGCTCCTCGGCATGCACGTGCACGAAGTCAACGTCGAACTGCTTGGTGAACACCTCTTCCACTTCTTCGGGCTCGTTCTTGCGCAGCAGGCCGTGGTTCACGAATACGCAGGTCAGCTGCTTGCCGATAGCCTTGGCGCACAGCGCCGCCACCACGGAGGAATCCACGCCGCCGGAAAGGCCCAAGATCACGCGGTCGCTTCCCACCTGCTCGCGGATCGCGGCCACGGAGTCTTCGATGATCGTGTCCATGGTCCAGTTCGCCTCAAGGCCGCACACGTCGAACAGGAAGTTCTTCAGCATCTGGTTGCCGTATTCGGTGTGGCGCACCTCGGGGTGGAACTGCGTGGCGAAGAGCTTGCGCTCGGCGCATTCCATGGAAGCCACGGGGCACACGTCGGTGGCGGCGGTCACGGTGAAGCCCTCGGGCACGCGGCTCACGGCGTCGCGGTGGCTCATCCATACGGTCTGCTGCGCGGGGGTGTCGCCGTACACGGCGCTTTCGCCCTGGCGCACGATCACGGCCGGGCCGTATTCGCCCTTCTCGGTGTGGCCCACGGCGCCGCCCAGGGTGACGGCCATGATCTGCTGGCCGTAGCAAAAGCCCAGCACGGGCACGCCAAGCTCAAGCACGCCGGGGTCGATCTTCGGGGCGTCTTCGGCGTACACCGATGCCGGGCCGCCGGAAAGGATGATCGCGGAAGGCTTCATGGCAGAAAGTTCCTCGGCAGTCACGTCGCAGGGGACGATGGCCGAGAAAACGCCCAGGTCACGCACGCGGCGTGCGATCAGCTGGCCGTACTGGGCGCCGAAGTCCAACACGACGACCTTCTGCTCGGGCAAGGTGGATTCTTTCATGCATCTGTTCCTTTTGTCGGGTGGTTGAAACGTGCGGGCAAGCATAGCGCATATGCTAGAATAGCGCGCATGGAAAAGCCCGAAAACACAGTCCAGTCACCTGTTCCTAACACTTCGGACGAAGGTGCTGAATTCGGCCTGCGTTTCAACGGGCGTATCTCCTATATATGCAGGCTCATCGCCCTGGTGATCGGCATCGTCGTGGTGGCAACCGCCGTCCTCGGCCGGCTCGACTACACCTTCGCCTTCATCGGCTTGGCGACCGCCGTGGCGCTTCTGGCGCTTGCGGGCCTGCAGGAACATCATGACGAACAGCAGCGGCGATAGGCCGCTGTTTCGCGTCCGGCCCGCTTCGCTTCGCGGGCATCGGGCTTCTCGCGCCCGCGGCGTCGGCGCGCGGGGAAGGGGCGCCGCGTCCCGGTCAATGAAAGCCGCAACAGATAAGGAAGACAACGCATGGTTTTGTTCGAAGCGCTGAAAGCGTTTTTGTTCGGTGTCGTCGAAGGTATCACCGAATGGCTGCCCATCTCGTCCACCGGCCACATGATGCTTCTGGACGAGTTCGTGAAGCTGGACGTGTCCGAGGCGTTCTACAGCACGTTTCTCGTCGTGATCCAGCTCGGCGCCATCCTGGCCGTCATCCTGCTGTTCTTCCACAAGCTCAACCCGTTCTCGCCGCGCAAGAACGAGGCGCAGAAGCGCACCACGTGGAACATCTGGGCGAAGGTGGTCGCGGGTTCGATCCCCGCCGCGATCGTGGGCCTGCTGCTCGACGACTGGATTGAAGAGCACATCATGACCAACGAAGACATCGCGGCCATCGTGGTGGCGTCGGCCCTGATCGTCTACGGCGTGATCTTTATCGCGATCGAGCTGCGTAACCGCCGCCTGATCGCCGAGGCCGCTGAAGCCCCGCGCGGCAAGCATGCCCGCCAGAGCCGGCAGGCTTCCGCGGCTCGCATGGTGTCGGTCGACCCCGATGCCGAGGCCGAATACGACGCCTCCAGCGCGATCGCCAAGGTGAACACCTTCGACGAGCTTTCCTACGGCAAGGCCTTCATCATCGGCATCTTCCAGAGCCTGGCGATCATTCCCGGCACCTCGCGTTCGGGCTCGATCATCATCGGCTCCATGCTGGTGGGCACCTCGCGCACCATCGCTACCGAGTTCGCGTTCTTCCTGGCCATTCCCATCATGCTGGGCTGGAGTGTTCTGAAGTTCATCAAGCACGGCTTCGCCTACACGGGACTTGAATGGATGATCTTCGGCATCGGCCTGGTCACGGCGTTCGTGGTGTCGGTCGTCGCGATCAAGTTCTTGGTGGGCTATGTGAAAAAGCACGACTTCACGGTGTTCGGCGTCTACCGCATCGTGTTGGGCCTGGTGGTGCTCGGCTACTTCCTGCTGATCGCCGCGTAAGGCCGTAAGCGCCGGACGGCTTCGCGAATGCCGTTCGGCGCGTTTCTGTTCGCACGTCGGGGCGCGCTTGCAAGGCGCGCCCTTTTTGCCGCGGGGCGGCCGTAGGGTCATGTCGCGCGGGATGCGCCGCCCTTTGCTTGCGGCGGTTGAAACCGAAGGAAACGGAGAATGCTCATGGGCATGGTGGATATCGATTCGTTGAATGAGCCTCAGCGCGAGGCGGTCCTGTGCACCGAAGGACCGCTGCTGGTTCTGGCGGGCGCCGGGTCGGGCAAGACGCGCGTGCTGACGTATCGCATCGCGCATATGCTGGGCGATCTGGGCGTGCAGCCGTGGCAGATCCTGGCCATCACGTTCACCAACAAGGCCGCTGCCGAGATGCGCGAGCGTTTGGGCCGCCTGGTGGGACCCGCCGCGCGCGGCATGTGGGTGTCCACCTTCCACAGCATGTGCGTGCGCATGCTGCGCACCGATTGCGAGAAGCTGGGCTTCGACAAGGGCTTCACCATCTACGACGATGACGACAGCAAGCGCCTGGTGAAAGACATCATGGCCGAGTTCGACATCGACCCGAAGCGCTGGCCGATCAACGCGATCCGCAACCGCATCTCCACGGCGAAAAACGAGCTGATGGTGCCGGGCGAATTCGAACAGCAGGCCCACGACCCCGCGGCCAAGGTGGCTGCGCGCGTGTACCGCCGCCTGCAGGAGCGTCTGAAGGCATCCAACGCGTTCGATTTCGACGACCTGCTGCTGTACACGTATCTGCTGCTGAAGAACCACCCCGATGTGCTGGAGGCCTATCAGGACCGCTTCCGCTACCTCATGGTGGACGAGTATCAGGACACCAACCACGCGCAGTACGCGATTACCAAGCTTTTGGCGTCCAAGCATAAAAACATCATGGTGGTGGGCGACGACGACCAGTCCATTTACTCGTGGCGCGGCGCCGACATCCGCAACATCCTTGAGTTCGAGTCCGATTACCCCAACGCCCACACGGTGAAGCTGGAGCAGAACTACCGCAGCACGGGCAACATCCTGGCGGCGGCCAACGCGGTGGTGTCCAACAACATGCACCGCAAAAGGAAGCGTCTCTACACCGCGTCGGGCGAAGGCGATAAGATCAAGGTGTACATGGCTTCCGACGAGCGCGACGAGGGCCGTTGGATCGCGGCGGAAATCGACCATCTGCACGCCGAGGGCCACTCTTACGACGAGATGGCCGTGTTCTACCGCACCAACGCGCAGAGCCGCTCTCTCGAAGACATGCTGCTGCGCGCGGGCGTGCCGTATCGCATCGTCGGCGGCACCCGATTCTTCGATCGCGCGGAAATCCGCGACGTCATGGCGTATCTGACGCTTCTGGTGAACCCGTCCGACGATATCGCCGCCAAGCGCGTGATCAACGTGCCGCGCCGCGGCATCGGCCGCACCACGGTGGAATACATCGATTCCGCCGCGCGCATGACGAACATGCCGTTCATGCTGGCCGCCGAGCTGTGTCTGGCCGACGAGCATCTGCAGATGCGCGCCCGCAACGCCGTGGGCGGTTTCTTGTCGCTGATCGAAGAGGCGCGCAGCTACGGCGGCGATCTGCGCAAGGTGATCGAGGCCGTGATCGACAAGAGCGGCATGGTGGCGGCCCTCGAGGCCGAAGGCACCGACGAGGCGCGAGGCCGCGTGGAAAACATCAAGGAGTTCCTCTCTGTCGTGGACGAATACGTGCAGACGCACCAGATCGACGAGGAGGGCCCCGAAATCGCGCGCGACGACGCGATCGCCGCGGTGCGCCAGCTTTCGCCCGATTCGCTGGCAGATTTCATCGAGTGGGTGCGCCTGCGTACCGATCTTGACGCCGCCACCGCCGAAGACGACCAGGCGGTTACGTTGATGACCGTGCATTCGTCGAAGGGCCTCGAGTTCGATTGCGTGTTCGTGGCGGGCATGGAGGAAACGCTGTTCCCGCATTCCAATTCCTCGCGCGACGAATCGGGTCTGGAAGAGGAGCGACGCCTGGCTTACGTGGCCATCACGCGTGCGCGCAAGAAGCTGTATCTGACCTGCGCGTATGCCCGCCAGATCTTCGGCGATACGGTGGCCAATCCCATGTCGCGTTTCGTGGGCGAAATCCCGGGCGAGCTGCGCGAGACGATCGGCCTGGGCAGCTCGGGCTTCTCGGGCACGGGCTGGGAGAAACGCGGCAGCCGTCGCGGAATTTCCGGCAGCGGCACCGAGGCGGGCGGCGGCCGCGTGTTCGGCCAGTCCAGCGCGGGCGGCAGCAGGCCGCGCAGCGCGAGCCGCGCCTCTTCGGGCGGCGGATCGTCGTTTTCCGACTTCATGGGCGGGGCCGCATCGCGCAGCGCCGCATCGCGTTCGGCGTCGTCGGCGGGGTCGGGCATGCGCACGAATCCCAACGCCGGCAAGAAGGCGGCTGCCAATGCCACGTTCGCGGTGGGCGACACGGTCGATCACAAAACGTTCGGCCGCGGCAAGGTGATGAAGGTCGACGGCGACCTGCTGCACGTCAAGTTCGCCAAAAACGGCGTGACGAAGAAGCTGCTCAAAGACTACGCGCCCATCGTGCGCATCGACCTGTAAGCGAAACGGGAGCCCGCAAGCTGCGGACTCCCGTTTTTTCGTCGTATGGAACGCGCGGCGCGGCGCCTGTTCGTCTTAGCGCGCGCAGCCCTGGCAGAAGGCGCAGGCAGCAGGCGTGGCTGCCAGACCGCCCAGCGCGCTTTCACGCAGCTCGAAGGGAAGCGAGCGTCCCACATGGTGCATGGCTTCGACCGTCTGGTCGAAATCGACCAGGTTGCCGATGCCCGCCAGTGCGATCTGCGCGGAAACGAGCGCGTTGGCCACGCCTGTGGCGTTGCGCTTCTGGCACGGCGCTTCGACCAAGCCCGCGATCGGGTCGCACACCAGGCCCAAAAGCCCCGCGATCGCGTTCGATGCGGCGGCGAAGCACTGGCGCGGCGTGCCGCCGAACAGCTGGCACGCGGCCGACGCGGCCATGGCGCTCGCGGCGCCCACTTCGGCTTGGCAGCCGCCCTCGGCGCCCGACACGGTGGCGTTGCGCGTGATCAGGTATCCGATCGCGGCGGCGTTGGACAGCGCGTCGATGATTTCATCGTCGGAAAAGCCGTGCACGTCCTGGCACGCCAGAAGCATGGCGGGAACGACGCCCGACGACCCTGCGGTGGGGGCGGCCACGATACGGCCCATCGATGCGTTGGTTTCCAGCACGGCCATCGCATAGGTGGTCGCGCGCGCCAGAAGCTCGCCGCACGGGCCCGCGGCCTCCTTTTCGGAAAGCTTCGCCGCCTCGCCCCCGATCAGCCCGCCCATCGAGCGGGCGGGGTCGGTCAGCGGCAAGGTGGCCGATTCGCGCATCACGTCGAGCGCCTCTGCCAGGTAGCGGCGCGTGTCGTCCACGGCGATGCGGTCGGCCGCCAGCATGCAGCGCTCGCGGCGGCAGATCGCCTCGTTGATGCCCAGGCCGTTTTCCTCGCAGTAGGCCAAAAGCTCCGCGCCCGTGGCGAAGTCGAGGCGCTCGAACATTTCGGCGGCCTTTTCGGGCGTCAGGTCGGCGCCGAACCCGTCGGGACGGCGCGTTTCGTCGGCGGCTTCGGGCGGCACCGCGTCGGTGGCACGGTCGCTTTTCACGATGCGCACCTCGTAGATGTTGGGGTTTTTGGCAATGGCCCGCGCGATCGCCTCGTCGATTTCGTCATCGGTCTGCATGATCGTGTAGGCCACGTCGCCTTTGCGCTCGCGGAACAGGCGCGTGGTGGCGATGTTGATGTCGAAGATGTTCAGGCAGGTGGCGATATGCGCGAGCACGCCTCGCACGTCGCGCTGCTTCACGACGATGCTGTGGTATTCGCCTGTCAGGCGCACGTCCACGCCGTTGATGCGGCTGATCACCGCCGCGCCGCCGCCGATGCTCTCGCCGCGCATGCTCGTGACGGCGCCCGTTTCGTCCGTCACGTCGATATCTACCGTGTTGGGGTGCTCGCACGGCGTGTCGGGGGCGGGCACGAATTCGAAGTCGAGCCCTGCCGCGCGGGCGATGTCGAACGATTCGCGGATGCGGGTGTCGTCGGTGGGCATGCCCAGCAGGCCCGCCACGAGCGCCTTGTCGGTTCCGTGGCCGCGGTAGGTGTGGGCGAAGCTGCCGTACAGGGTGAACGTGGCCTTGCGCGGCTCGCCCGCGAGCAGGCGACGGCACATCAGCGCGATGCGTAGCGCGCCCGCGGTATGGCTGCTCGAGGGGCCGATCATGATGGGTCCTATGATGTCGCGGATGCCGAGGATTTTCATCGCGCGTCCTTTCTTTTCGTCCCGGTCGCGTGCTGCGGCGCGGAAAGTTTCGTTTCGCAGAGAATATACCCGAACGCATGCGCCCGCGCGCGTGAATCCTGCGTCGCATCGATTCGTTTCCCGCCGCCTTCTTCCGCGTGCTGCGGCACTTCGGGCGCGTTTCTCGCGTGCCGGGACGGCGGTCGCGGTCGTTTAGGCCCCGAGTGCGTCGGCGCCGCGAATCCGCAGCGGCGCATTCTTCCGCGCCGCCGCATCCCAGACGCGGCCCCGTCGCTTCGTGGCGTGGGTTTTGCGGGATCGTTTTTCCAGCGCCGTCCGCATCGTATCAGCGTGTTAAACTGTCTCGAATCAACTTCGCACGCAAAACAAGGAGGAATGCAATGGCAGCACCCATCTTGGTGTTCGGTCACAAGAACCCCGATAACGACGCCATCTCGGCCGCCGTCGGTTACGCGTATCTGAAAAACGAGCTCGCCCGTCGCAACGGCGAAGACGTCGTCTACGAGGCCTGCCGCCTGGGCGGCTTCCCGCCCGAGACCAAGAAGATCCTCGCCGACCGCGGCATCGAGGAGCCTCGCCGCATCGACGGCGTGGGCGAGGGCGACAAGGTCATCCTGGTCGACCACAACGAGGCGCTGCAGTCCGCCGACGGCATCGAGGCCGCCGAAATCGTCGAAATCGTCGACCATCATCGCCTGGGCGGCCTGGTCACCGCGCAGCCGCTGCGCTTCAACGCCATGCCCGTGGGCTCCACCTCGGCCATCGTGGTGCGCGAGTTCGGCATCTGCAACGTCGAGCTGCCGAAGGGCCTGGCCGCGCTGCTGCTGGGCGCCATGCTCACCGACACCGTGATCATGAAGTCTCCCACCACCACCGATTTCGACCGCAAGGTGATCGCCGCCACCGCCGAGTACGTGGGCGTCGATCCGGTGGAATACGGCATGGAAATCTTCAAGTGCCGCTCCAACCCGGCCGAGCTGCCCGTGGAAAAGATCGTCAACGCCGACGCGAAGGAATTCGAGCTGGCCAACGGCAACAAGGTCTACATCGGCCAGTTCGAGACCGTCGACCTGCAGGCCGTTCTGGGCCGCGAGGCCGAAATCCGCGAGGCCATCAAGGCCCTCGTCGCCGAGAAGGGCTACCAGTTCGTGCTCTTCTTCGCCACCGACATCCTGGCCGAAGGCAGCCAGTTCATCGTCGAGGGCGACGTCGATTTCGTCAACGACACCTTCGGCATCGATGCCACGGGCAAAAGCGTGTGGATGCCGGGCGTGCTTTCCCGCAAGAAGCAGGTGGCCGCTCCCATTCTGGCCCACGCCTAAGGCGAAGCGCCTTTCAGGGCGGCGAGAGCCGTCCGCAAGCGGCGGGTCGCGCATCGGAGCCTCGGACGTTTCGTTCCGGGGCGCCGGGCGCGGCCCGTCGTTTTTCATGCGGTTTTGTTTTTACGACGCGCTTGCGCGCCCGTGCGCGCGATCGTAGTAGTATGTCCCGAAAATCGCGTCGGGAGCCCGTCGGCTTCGGCGCATACCATCCGTACATTCGCGCGGAATCGGAGGAAAAGCATGCATAGGATCGGTTTCATCGGCTGCGGCAACATGGGTCGCGCCATGGTTCAGGGCATCGTCGCCCAGGGGCTGGCCGCCCCGTCCGACATCGTGGTTTCGGCACGCACCCAGGCAACGCTCGATGCCGTGCGCGAGAGTTTCGGCGTAGACACGACGCTCGACAACGCCGAGGCGTGCCGCGCGTCCACGGTGTTTCTGGCGGTGAAGCCGCAGATGTATGAATCCGTCATCGCCGAAGTGAAGCCCCATCTGGCCGAAAACACGGTTTTGGTCTCGATCGCGCCCGGCAAAAGCCTGGCGTGGCTCGCCGAGCAGTCGGGCGTCCGCAAGATCGTGCGCCTGATGCCCAACACGCCCGCCGCGGTGGGCGAGGGCATGACCTCCGTCGTGGTGGGCGAGGCGTGCGAGCAGGCCGATATCGACGAGGTGCTCGCGATCGTGAACTCCTTCGGCAAAAGCGAAATCATCCCCGAGCACCTGATCGATGCGGCAAGCGCCGCCGCGGGATGCTCGCCTGCGTTCGTCTATATGTTCATCGAATCCATGGCCGACGCCGCGGTGCTCGAAGGCATGCCGCGCGCCCAGGCCTATCGCTTCGCTTCGCAGGCGGTGCTCGGCGCCGCGAAAATGGTCCAGGAAAGCGGCATGCACCCCGGCGCGCTGAAAGACGCCGTGTGCTCGCCCGGCGGCACGACGATCGAAGGCGTGCGCGCGCTCGAACAGCGCGGCATGCGCTCGGCCGTCATGGAGGCCTTGGCCGCCACGGTCGCCAAGGCTCAGCGCCTTTAGACCCTGATTGCAGGAGAAGACGTCCATGGCATCGCGACGAAACGACAGATACGATATCTACGACGATTACGAGGACGAGCGCGAAGCGGCGCGTCGTCGCCTCGAGTGTCGTCGTGCGGCTTCGGGCGCCCAGTCCGCCTCGTCGCATCGTCAGGCGCCTGCCGCGTCCGAGCGCCAGCGTTCGCGCTCGCGCGACGACGAACGGATCGACCCGTTGTCCCGCTCGCTCGTGGGCGCCCCCGCATCGGTGCTTTCCGACGGCGTGCATATTCCGCGTCCTGTGATTTTCGGCGCGGGCATCCTGCTGCTCGTGGCCATTTTCGCCGGCGTCTCGGCAATCGAGCGCGCCTGCACGGTGCAGGAAGAGCAGCCCGCCGCCATGCAGGTGGATACGGGCGACGGAACCGCCGCCCCCGAAGGGCAGCCGTCTGCCCAGGCCGATTTCTCGCTTCTTCCCGCCGATACGCCGGCCGATGTGGTTTCTGCGCTCGAGGCGAAGGCCGATGACCAGCGCGTGGTTTCTATCGTCAATAACGCGCAGGGCTACGTCGAATCTTTCGGCGCCGTATCTGCCGCGAATCTGATCAAGCTGGCGGCCGAAGACGACGAAGCGCTCGATTTCGTGGCGGGCGTGCTTGATAACTATCCTGCGGCGTCGGCCGCGCCCATCGACGAATCGGCCAAGAAGGGCGTCGTTCCGATGTTCTATCAGTGGGATACGCGCTGGGGCTACGTCGATTACTGCGCGGGTCCGATCGGCACGACGGGCTGCTGTCCCACGTCGCTTTCCATGGTGTACGCGGGCCTGACGGGCAAGACCGACAAGTCGCCCGCCGATTTCGCGGCCATTTCCACCCAGAACGGTTACGCCGAAGACGGGCAGGGAACCTATGCCTCGTTTTTGACTGACATGGCGGGAAGCTTCGGCCTGCAGTGCGAGAAGTTCACGCCCACCACGCAGAATTTCCTCACGTATCTGGAAAGCGGCTACGTGGTGATCTGCAACGTCGGACCGGGCGATTTCACCGATTCGGGCCACTTCTTCGTGGCGACGGGCCTCGCCGAAGACGGCACCGTGAAGGTGAACGACCCGTATTCGAGCGTGCGTTCGGCCAAGACGTGGGATCCCGAGCGGATCGCGAACCAGTCGATCGGCATGTACGCTTTCCGCGCATAACCTGCAAGCGGCGTCTCCGGGCGCCGCTTTTCTTTTTTATATCCCGCCGTCTGTGGCGCCGAATGGGCTTTTCGCACGAGAAAGCGCTTCATCGTGGTAAAGTATGCCTCCATATTGCACGTTTCAACAGAAGGAGGACCACGTCATGAAGAAGGTGTTCACCAGCTTGCCTTTCATTTTGCTGGTGTCCGTCGTCGTGGGCATTCTCGTAGGCCTGGTGGCCAACGAGTCGGTCATGAACGTCGTCGTCACCGTCAAATACATCCTGGGGCAGTTGATCACGTTCTGTGTGCCGCTGATCATCATCGGCTTCATCGCCCCCTCGATCACTAAGCTCGGCAAGAACGTTTCACGCATCCTGGGCGTCGCCGTCATACTGGCGTATCTGTCGTCCATCGGCGCCGCGTTCTTCTCGATGGCGTCGGGCTATGCGCTCATTCCCAACCTGTCGATCGCCACGTCGGTCGACGGCCTCAAAGAACTTCCCGAAATCGTGTTCCAGCTCGACATTCCGCAGATCATGCCCGTCATGAGCGCGCTCGTGCTGGCCGTGCTGCTGGGCCTGGCGTGCGTGTGGGCGAAGGCCGACGGCATCGCGCACCTGCTCGACGAGTTCCAGCGCATCGTGTTGTCCGTGGTCACGCGCGTGGTCATTCCGTTGCTGCCGCTCTTCATCGCCACCACGTTCTGCGCGCTGGCGTATGAGGGCACCATCACCAAGCAGCTGCCCGTGTTCTTGCTGGTCGTGGTGATCGTCATCGTGGGCCACTACATCTGGCTCGCGGTCATTTACGGCATTGCCGGCGCCTATGCGGGCAAGAACCCGCTGCAGGTCATCAAGCACTACGGCCCGGCGTATCTGACCGCCGTGGGCACCATGTCTTCGGCCGCCACGCTGGCGGTGGCCCTGCAGTGCGCGAACAAGGCCGTGCCGCCGCTGCGCCGCGACATGGTGAACTTCGGCATTCCGCTGTTCGCCAACATCCACCTGTGCGGCTCGGTGCTCACCGAGGTTTTCTTTGTGATGACCATCTCCCAGATGCTCTACGGCTCCATGCCGAGCCTGGGCACCATGATCTTGTTCTGCCTGCTGCTGGGCGTGTTCGCGATCGGAGCCCCGGGCGTTCCGGGCGGCACGGTCATGGCGTCGCTCGGCCTGATCACGGGCGTTCTGGGCTTCGATGCCACTGGCACCGCGCTCGTGCTGACCATCTTCGCGTTGCAGGACAGCTTCGGCACCGCCTGCAACGTGACGGGCGACGGCGCGCTTTCGCTGTTCCTGAGCGGTTATGTGCGCAAGAAGGGCATCGAAGAAAGCGACCAGCACGTCGAGCTGTTCAACACCTCCGACGAAACCAAGCTGGGCATCAGCTACGACCAGCGCGAGAAGGCTGCGGAGCTGAGCGCGAAATAAGCATTGCAATCGTTGCGACGCTCGCATCGATCGTTCAAACGGGAAGGGCGGCCTGGATTCCAGGCCGCCCTTCCTGCTGTCGGGGCCGGGGCGCGCTTCGCATCGTGCGGAGCGCGCCCCGGCTTCCTTTCGCCTGGCGTTCGGGCTGTGTTTACGGCAAAATCGCGTCCTTACGCCGGCGTTTCGACGTCGCTCGGCTTTGCCGTCGTGCTATCGCGGCCCCGAAGGATTTGACGCGGGTTTGTCGTGTCCTCCATCGACAAGCCGGACGCCGTTAATAAATCGATAAGATTTGAGCAATAAAAACGAAATATAAGCGGTATAGAGGTTCCTTGTGCGAGGGCATACACTCTTTCTTGCAGTGTTCTGCACGAGTGCAACAAGAGGGGGAATTATGCATGATGCACAGGGCATGGGTCTGAGCAGGCGTTCGTTCGTCGCTTGGGCCGGCGTTCTGGGCGCTGGAGCCGCGCTGAGCGGCTGCGCTCCCAAGGCCGCCGAGGATAAAACCGCTGAGGTCAACGAGGAAGTCATCGGTTCTCAGCCGTTCGAATTCGACAAAGAGGTCTGGGGCGGATGCCACGTCAACTGCGGCAGCCGTTGCCCGTTGAAACTCTATGTCAAAGACGGCACGGTGGTGCGCGTCGGAAACGACAACGAAGGCACCGATAACTTCGGTCCGGGCGAAATCTATCAGATGCGCTCCTGCGTGCGCGGCCGCACGAACCGCCAGCGTATCTACAACGCCACCCGTATTCAGAAGCCGCTCAAGCGCGTCGAGGGCACCAAGCGCGGCGAAGGCAAGTACGAGGAGATTTCCTGGGAAGACGCCATTCGCGAAATCGGCGACATCATGAAGGGCATCAAGGACGAATACGGCAACGACGCCTTCTATATTCAGTACGGCACCGGCCAGCTGGGCGGCACCGTGGCCAAGTCGTGGCATCCCGATGCCACCATGTTCGCGCGCATGATGAACTGCTGGGGCGGCTACCTGCGTCAGTATTGCGACTACTCCACCGGCCAGATCGACCGCGAGCTGTCCCTGTTCAACGGCGATTCCTATTCCAATAACGAGGTCACCGACCTGGTGAACTCCAAGAATATCGTGCTGTTCGGCAACAACCCGGCCAATACGCGCATGTCCGGCTCTGCCATGATGTATCTGATCACCAAGGTTCGCGAGCAGAACCCCGAGGCCAGCATCATCGTGGTCGACCCGCATCTGTCCGACACCGCCATCGGCGTGGCCACCACGTGGATTCCCATCCGCCCCGGCACCGACGCCGCGCTGGTCGCTGGCATGATTCACTATCTGTATACCAACGGCAAGCTCGACGAGGGCATGATCCGCGAGAAGTTCGTCGGCTTCTTCTCCGATTCCTTCGCCGCCGACGTGGCGGCCGCCGAGCCCACCGATCCGTCCATGTTCATGGGCGTCGATCCCACCGGCTCTCTGACCGTCGACGAAGACATGTCCTACGAGGCCTACCTCAAGGGCACGGGCGCCTACGCCGGCTCCGGCGAGAAGACCCCCGAGTGGGCCAGCGCCATCACCGGCATTCCCGCCGACACCATCCGCATGCTGGCCGAGGTGTTCGTCAACGGACCCACCGCCACCATTCAGGGCTGGGGCCCGCAGCGCCACTCCAACGGCGGCAACTCCGCCCGCGCCATCGGCCTGATCGCCGCGATCACCGGCAACGCCGGCATTTCCGGCGGCGGCACGGGCGCGCGCGAAGGCGTCGGCGGCGTCGGCTACAAGGTTCCCGGTTCCGTTCCGGTGTTCGCCGACAAGAACACCGTCGAGCCGGTCATTTCGTTCTTCGAGTGGTTCCGCGCCATCGAGGATTACAAATCCATGACCGACACCACCTGGGGCCTGCGTCGCGTGAACGAAGAGGGCGACACCGTGCATGCGGCCGAGCCGGGCGAAATCAGCCTGAAGGCCCCCATCAAGTTCATCTGGAACTACGCCAGCAACGTCATGATGGGCCAGCACGCCGACATCAACGACTGCCTGCGCATCTACAACCTGCCCGACGAGAAGGATTCCGGCCTGCGCTGCATCGTCACGTGCGACGTGTACATGACGCCCACCGCCATGATTTCGGACTACATCCTTCCTGGCACCACGAGCTTCGAGGAAATCGACGTCACCAAGGGCGGCAGCGCCTGGACCGGCTTCGTGCTTTGCGAGAGCCCGGCGATCGATCCGCTGTTCGAGGCCAAGCCGGTCTATGAGATCTGCACCATGCTTTCCGAAGAGCTCGGCGTCAAGGACGAGTTCACCGAGGGCAAGACGCAGGAAGACTGGGTGAAGTGGCTCTACGAGCAGGGCAAGGAGAAGGGCGCTGCTCTGCCCGACACCTTCGAGGAGTTCAAGTCGACCGGCCTGTTCAAGCAGACCGACGACCATGAGCCCGCCGTGGCCGACACTTCCGAAATCGCCACGCCTTCCGGCAAATACGAGGTGTTCTCCAAGCAGGTGTACAACATCTCCAAGCAGTGGGACATCACGGCCGCGGGCTACGTTCCCGAGGACGGCCTCGACCAGATCACGCCGTGCCCCGTGTGGTACGAAAGCTTCGAGAGCTTCGGCGATGCCGAGACCAAGAAGGAATACCCCTTCCAGCTCATCGGCCACCACACCAAGACCCGTACGCATTCGTCCTACGGCAACGTCGACTGGATGAAATCCGTCGCGCCCCAGCAGTGCTGGATCAACACCAAAGACGCTGCCGAACTGGGCATCGAAAACGACGACATGGTCATCGTGAGCACCAAGCGCGGCCGCACGCAGATCTCGGCGAAGGTCACCGACCGTATCATGCCGGGCGTCGTGTCCATCCCGCAGGGCGCCTGGTACGATCCCGAGACTCGCGATGCCGACAAGCTGGGCGACCCGAGCGTCTTGGACCGCGGCGGCTGCATCTCGGTTCTGACCTCGCAGCGTCCGACCGCCATCTCCAAGGGCAACGGCGTGCATTCCAACCTGTGCAAGATCGAGAAAGCATAAGGAGGCATAAGCGATGACTAAATACGGCTTTTTCGTCAACACCGATATCTGCACAGGCTGCAAGGCTTGCATGACCTCGTGCTTCGATCGCAACGACCTTGAGGTTCCCCAGAAGTTCCGCAAGGTGTACGAATTCGGCGGCGGCGATTGGACCGCCGACGAGTCCGGCGCATTCACCCAGACCGCATTCGGCTACTACGTCTCCATGACGTGCGGCCAGTGCGAAAAGCCCGCCTGCATGGCATCGTGTCCCACCGGCGCTTTGTCCAAGGATGAGGAGACCGGCATCGTCAAGGTCGATTACGAGCTGTGCACCGGCTGCATGAGCTGTGAGAAGGCGTGCCCCTACGGCCATCCCACGCAGATGTCCGACGGCTTCGCCCACAAGTGCGTCATGTGCACCGACCGCACCGAAGACGGCCAGCCCGACCCTGCCTGTGCGAAGGCATGCCCTGTGCGCGCCATCAAGTTCGGCGATATCGACGAGCTGCGTGCCGAATACGGCGACGTGTGCGCCCTGGGCGAGCTGGGCGACAGCACTCAGCCCAATGTGGTGTTCAAGCCGCACCGCGATGCGGAAAAGGGCGGCGTTCTCAAGAATCCCCTCGAAGTGAGCCACGAGCAGTAGGCTTACCCATATACCCCTCCTGTACGGAGGCGCGCCCTGCGCGCGCCTCCGTATTTTCGATATGATGATTCGCGCCGCCAAGGCGCGTTCTTGCATAGAAGGGACAGCAAATGACAAAGCCCTCTTCGGAAATCTTGATGGCCTGTCAGACCATGTGCGCGTTCGGTTCTTCGCTGCTTTACGAAGGTCCCGACCGCGAAAAGCTCACCGCTCTCGCGCAGGCGTCCGACCTGCTGCGCGAATCGCCGTTCGTCGCACTTGGAGACGGCACGGCCCTTCGTATGGCCGATGCCCTTCGCTCCGCCGCATCCGACGAAGCGGCGTTCGATGCGTTCTATCGAGACCTTCGCCAGGATTACGCGTTTCTGTTCTATATGGTGTCGGTGAGCAAAGCTTCTCCGTTCGAGTCGGTCTATCGCACCGATGACGCCACCATGTTCGGTCCCACCACGCTGGAAGTCCGTCACGAATACGAACGTTTCGGCCTGAAGCTTTCCGCGTCCGATTCGCAGCCCGACGATCATCTGGGCATCGAGCTGGCGTTTCTCGCCGAGCTGTTCGCCCGTGCCGAAGCCGCCGACGAGGCGCGGGCCGCGACGTTTCTCGATGCGGCATGGGGCTTCATGCACGAGCACGTGCTCGCGTTCTCGCACACGTATCTCGAGCAGGCGGCCCAGGCGGCCCGCACGGCGTTCTACCGCGACGCGGCGCGCCTGATCGACGCGGCGATCGACGAAACGGCCGCCGTTTTGGACGCCTGGCGCGGCCATAATAGATAGCGCATACGAAATCGCAACGGGGGAGGGGTTCGATGCGTGATTGGGGTCGCTCCCTGGGGGCGGGCGTCGGCCTGAAAACGAAGATTCTGGGGCTGCTTCTTGCGTCGTCGCTGCTGCTTCTGGGCGCGTTCGGCGTGTGGACCTACGCCATGCAGCGCCATGCCACCGAAACCGAGCTGGTGGAAACGTCGCGCGTCATGGTGGACGAGATGGACGCCGTTTGGGATTTCATCTCGCGCAACCAGAGCCGCATCGACCATACGAGCGACGGCACGTACGAATACAAGGGGCTGCACTGCGCCATCGTGGGCAAATCCGTCGCGGCCCTGTTCTCGCGCGATTCCGAATACAGCATGCGTTTCACGATGATCGACCCGCGCAACATCGCCAACGCGCCCGACGCCACTGAAACCGCGGCGCTCGAGATGTTTGCGGCCGACCCCGAGCTCGACGAATATTACGAGTTCGGCATGCGCGGCGACGAGCGCGTCTTTCGCTACGTGAGCGCCATGAAGGTCACCGAGCAATGCACGGAGTGCCACGGCGGGCCCGCGGGCGAAATCGACGTCACGGGGTATCCGAAGGAAGGCTGGGAAATAGGAGACCTTGCCGGCGCCACCAGCGTCACCATTCCCACGGCGCTCTACGATTCCAACATGTGGGGCGCCATCCGCTCTAATATATTGTTCTTCCTGGTGATCGTGGCCTGCATGAGCGCGGGCATCTACGTGGCGCTCGACCGGCTGGTGGTCAGGCCCGTGGCGGCGCTTTCGTCCGGATTGACTCGCGTCGGGGGAACGCAAGCGCACCGCGTGTCGTTGTTCGACGCGCACGGGGCCTACGCCACGTCCGAAACAGTCGAGCTGTTCGCCCGCTTCAACGAGATGTCCGAGCGCCTCGAGGTGCTCTACGGCGATCTGGAATCCCAGGTGGAAGAGCGCACGGAGCAGCTGCGCCGCGCCAACGAAGAGCTCGAGGCGCAGCGCGCCCACGTGGAGCGCGTGAACGAGCGGCTCAAAAACGAGAACAAATACAAGTCCGACTTCCTCGCGATCGTCAGCCACGAGCTTCGTACGCCTTTGACGTCGGTCATCGTGTTCGCCGAGCTGATGGAAGAAACCGTCGGCACGAACGACGAGCTCGCGCGCGAACAGCTTGAAGAGATACGTAAAAACGGGCGCATCCTGCTCGAGATGGTCGATAATGTGCTCGAGACGGCGCGGATCCAGGCGGGCTCGGAGCGCTTCAATCTCGAAGTGGTCGATATCGCCGACGTGCTGGGACAGGTCGAATCGTCCACGGCGGCCGTGGCGGTCCAGAAAGGGGTGCGCTTCTCGACGCGCGTCGATGCGGACGTCCCGCTTATTACGAGCGATTGGGAGAAGATGCGCCGTATCGTATCGAACCTCACGAGCAACGCGGTCAAATTCACCGACGCGGGCGGTTCGGTCGACGTGCATGCGTCGCTTGCGCCGGGCGGCGCGGAGGTGTCCGTCGCGGTGCGCGATACCGGCATCGGCATTCCCGAAGACAAGCACCGGCTGATATTCGAGCGCTTCACGCAGGAGAACATGTCCACCGTGAGGCGCTACGGAGGAAGCGGCCTGGGGCTTTCGCTCGTCAGAGACCTGACGGGCATGCTCGGCGGCCGGGTCGAGCTGAACAGCGAGCCGGGGAAGGGCTCGCTGTTCACGGTGTATTTCCCCGTGAACGAATCATGGCATGAACGCGCAGGGCAAGACGAAGGAGGGCGTCATGACCAAAATCATGCTGATCGATGACGACGAGAGCATGCAGATGCTCATAGGCCAGGTGGTCGCGCGTGCGGGATACGATTTCTGCTGCGCGTCGTGCGGGTACGAGGGGCTCGACATGCTGCGGCGCGAGCGCCCCGATTTCTTGGTGCTCGACGTCATGCTGCCCGATATCAACGGCTTCGACATCTGCCGCACCATCCGCGGCGAAGGGCGCCAGGTGCCGATCATGTTCCTTTCGGCCAAAGGCGATATCGTCGACAAGAGCGTCGGCTTCAAGGCGGGCGCCGACGATTATCTGGTGAAGCCCTTTCTGCCCGAAGAGCTGCTGCTGCGCATCGACGCGCACCTTCGCCGCCGCTCCGCCGACGCGCGCGCCCGCAAGCCCAAAGAGGCGGGCGTCTATCGGATCGGCGACCTGGAAATCTTCTTCGGGAAATACGAGGTGCGCCTGAAAGGCCGCCCCGTCGCGTGCTCGTCGCGCGAGTTCGAGGTGCTTTCGCTGCTCGCGGGCGATCCGGGCGCCGTGTTCACGCGCGACCAGATCCTTTCCGCGCTGTGGGAGGACGACTCCTCGGCCGACCCGAACACGATCACCGTGCTCGTGCGCAAGATCAGGGAGAAAATAGAGGAAGAACCTTCGAAACCGAAGTATCTCCTCACGGTTTGGCGCGTCGGGTACAAACTCGCCGATAGGCTCTAATTGGGGTCTTCCGTGTGGCCCTTCGAGGGGACAGCCGATTCGCGCGGTGGTAAAATAGGGGCGTGAAGAGGTGCTTTGAAAGGAGTTCACATGAAGTACTCGAACATCCTCGTTCCTTACGATCGCTCCGAATCCGCGAAGCGCGCCTTGACCACGGCGCTCGAAATGGCCGCCGATGCCGAATCGGCGAAAGTGACCGCGTTCTTCGCGTCTCCCGTGCCCGAATTCGAATCGTCTCAGTTCCTCGCCGCCGAGAACATGGCGGGCGTCGTGCGCGTTCCTCCCGAGGAGCTCGCGGCCATGCAGAAGGAATACCTCGATTACGAGCGCGGCCTTCTGGTGGAAGACCTCAAGGAATACGTCGGCGAAAACGTTCTTGCCGCAGCCGATTTGTTCCAGGTGGCCGTGGGGCAGGGCAAGCCCAGCAAGGCGATCCTCGATTACGCGGCCGACCACCAGTGCGACCTGATCGTCATGGGCTGTCGCGGCTTGAACGCCGTGGCCGGCATGCTCGGCTCGGTCAGCTACGCCGTGCTGCGCAACGCCGATTGCCCGGTTCTGATCGAGAAATAGCATCCTCGCCGCCGCCATCCGCGGTTTCGGCGGGCGCTGACGACGGCGTTTCAAGGGGTTCTGCATGTGTGCGGAGCCCCTTTTTCGCGCTTTGGGGCCCTTCGTCGCTCGTTTCGCGCCGCCAAGACCCATAAGAGCGAAAGGTTTTCAAGTTTTTTGGCGAAAATGATGGAGGAGCGTGCGGAATCGCGGGTTAATCATGCGAATTACCAGGCATTATGGCGAAAATATTAAGTAGATACACCCGGGCGCGTGGCGTTTGACACCCTTTGGTGCGGGTGTTAAAGTTCCACCTTGCGTCTGCAAAGGCGTTTGTTTTCGAGTACGTATGCTGCGTGACCGGAAGCAAGGAGAAGTCCTGTAGCGGGGTTCCAGGGTTGAACGACGAACCTCGACGCACGGCCGATCCGCCTGTAAGAAATAGGCGAAAGAAGAGGAGAACTACTTTGCCTACTATCAACCAGCTGGTCCGCAAGGGCCGCGCCAAATCGGTCGACAAGAAGAAGACCCCGGCGCTCAAGGGTAACCCCCAGAAGCGTGGCGTGTGCACCCGCGTGTACACCACCACCCCGAAAAAGCCGAACTCCGCACTGCGTAAGGTCGCTCGTGTCCGTCTCGTTAACGGCGTGGAAGTCACCGCGTACATCCCCGGTATCGGCCACAACCTCCAGGAGCACTCCATGGTGCTCATCCGCGGCGGTCGTGTTAGGGACCTCCCCGGTGTCCGCTACAAGATCATCCGTGCGGCTCTCGACTGCGCTGCAGTCAACAACCGCATGCAGGCTCGTAGCCGCTACGGCGCCAAGCGCCCCAAATAAGTAGGATTAAGCCGCGCGGGCCGGTAAGGAAATCGGCCTAATGGGCGCAAAGCCCCGAAGCGCGCACAGAACATGAAGGAGCATTCATATGCCGCGTCGTGCAGCAGCAGTCCGTCGTGAAGTTCAGCCGGACGCCGTGTACAACAACCGTTTGGTCACGCAGCTGATCAACAAGGTCCTCCTCGATGGCAAGAAGTCCATCGCCGAGGGCATCGTCTATGGTGCGTTCGACATCGTCGCCGCCAAGACCGAGCAGGATCCCCTGTCCGTCTTCAAGAAGGCCATGGACAACGTTCGCCCCACGCTCGAGGTCAAGCCGAAGCGTGTCGGCGGCGCTACCTACCAGGTCCCGATGGAAGTCAACCCCCGTCGCGCCACCACGCTCGCCATCCGTTGGATCGTGGACTTCTCCCGCAAGCGCAAGGAGCACACCATGGCTCAGCGTCTTGCCGCCGAAATCATGGATGCGGCCGAGAACACCGGTTCTTCGGTCAAGAAGCGTGAGGACCTCTACAAGATGGCCGAGTCCAACCGTGCGTTCTCGCACTATCGTTGGTAGGGAAGGGATTTACTACCATGGCTAAATCCAACGATCTTCAGAATACGCGTAATATCGGTATTATGGCCCACATCGACGCGGGCAAGACCACCACGACCGAGCGTATTCTTTACTACACGGGCAAGACCCACAAGATCGGCGAGGTTCACGAAGGCGCCGCTACCATGGACTGGATGGTTCAGGAGCAGGAGCGCGGCGTGACCATCACCTCCGCAGCCACCACCTGCTTCTGGAAGAAGGACGGTACCGAGTACCGCTTCCAGATCATCGACACCCCGGGCCACGTCGACTTCACGGCCGAGGTCGAGCGCTCTCTGCGCGTTCTCGACGGCGCCGTGGCTGTCTTCGACGCCGTTGCCGGCGTTCAGCCCCAGTCCGAGACCGTGTGGCGTCAGGCTAGCCGCTACGGTGTTCCCCGTATCGCCTACATCAACAAGTACGACCGCGTCGGTGCCGACTTCTTCCATGCTATCGACACCATGAAGGAGCGCCTGGGCGCCCCCGCGATCGCCGCTCAGATGCCGATGGGCGCAGAGGACAACTTCTGGGGCCTCATCGACCTGGTCGACATGACCGCTTGGGACTTCAAGGCTGACGAGAAGGGCATGACCTATCCCGAGCAGCTCCCCGGGATTCCCGCCGAGTTCGCCGAAGAGGCCGCTCTGCGCCACCAGGAACTCCTCGACGCCGCCGCCGACTGCGACGACGAGCTGATGGAGAAGGTCCTGATGGACGAGGAGGTCACCGTCGACGAGCTGAAGGCCGCCCTGCGCAAGGGCACCATCGCCTGCCAGCTGCACCCCGTCTTCGTGGGTTCTTCCTACAAGAACAAGGGCGTGCAGGAGCTCCTCGACGCCGTCGTCGACTACATGCCGGCTCCGACCGACGTTGCTGCCATCAAGGGCATCAACCCGGACACCGACGCCGAGGAAGAGCGTCCGAGCGATCCCAAGGCTCCGTTCTCCGCTCTGGCCTTCAAGATCATGACCGACCCGTTCGTCGGTAAGCTGACCTACCTGCGCGTTTACTCGGGCACCCTGGAGTCCGGCTCCTACGTGACCAACGCGTGCAAGGGCAAGAAAGAGCGCATCGGCCGTCTGCTGCAGATGCACTCCAACCAGCGCGTCGACATCGACTCCTGCTCCGCGGGCGACATCGTTGCCGTCGTCGGCCTGAAGGACACCTCCACGGGCGACACCCTCTGCGACGAGAACGCTCCGGTCATCCTGGAGTCCATGGAGTTCGCCGACCCGGTTATCGACATCGCCGTCGAGCCCAAGACCAAGGCCGAGCAGGACAAGATGGGCCTCGCCCTTCAGAAGCTCGCCGAGGAGGACCCGACCTTCCGCGTGTCCACCAACCATGAGACCGGCCAGACCATCATCGCCGGCATGGGCGAGCTGCACCTCGAGATCATCGTCGACCGCCTGCTTCGCGAGTTCAAGGTCGAAGCTAACGTCGGCAAGCCGCAGGTTGCTTATCGCGAGCGTCCGGGCAAGGAAGTCATGAACGCCGAGGGCAAGTTCGTCCGTCAGTCCGGCGGTCGCGGCCAGTACGGCCATGCGGTCATCAACATGTACCCGCAGGAGGCCGGCAAGGGCTACGAGTTCGAGAACAAGATCGTTGGCGGCGTGATCCCGAAGGAGTACATCCCCTCCATCGACAAGGGTATTCAGGAAGCCCTGAACTCCGGCGTTCTGGCCGGCTACCCGGTCGAGGACGTGCGCGTCGAGCTCGTCGATGGTTCCTACCACGACGTCGACTCCTCCGAGGCGGCATTCAAGGTCGCCGGCTCCATGGCCATCAAGGAGGCCCTGCGCAAGTCCAACCCGGTCATTCTCGAGCCCGTCATGGCCGTCGAGGTCGAGACCCCCGAGGAGTACACCGGCTTCGTTATGGGCGACATCCCGTCCCGCCGCGGCCTCATCCAGGGCCAGGAGCAGCGTGGCAATGCCGTTTCCATCAGCGCGAAGGTTCCTCTGGGCAACATGTTCGGTTACGCGACCGACCTGCGTAGCGGTACGCAGGGTCGTGCGACCTACACCATGCAGTTCGACTCCTACGAGCCTGTGCCCAAGGGCGTTCAAGAGGAGATCATCAGCAAGGCCGGCGGCAACGCCTAAGCCGAGCCTTTAATTCATGGAGGAAATGAAAGTGGCTAATCAGAAGATTCGCATCCGCCTGAAGGGCTACGACCATGAGATCGTGGACCAGTCCACCAAGCTCATCGTCGACACCGCCCAGAAGACCGGTGCTAAGGTTTCCGGACCTATCCCCCTGCCCACCGAGCGCAACCTGTACTGCGTCGTGCGCGGACCCCACGTGAACAAGGATTCCCGTGAGCAGTTCGAGATGCGTACCCACAAGCGCCTGATCGACATCCTGGAGCCGACCCCGAACACGGTTGATTCGCTCATGCGTCTCGACCTCCCCGCGGGCGTCGACATCGAGATCAAGCTGTAAGGAGTGTGTAGCATGATTAACGCGATTTACGGCAAGAAAATCGGCATGACCCAGTTGTTCGACGAGAACGACCGCGTCGTCCCCGTTACTGTCATCGTTGCAGAGCCCAACAAGGTCTGCCAGGTGAAGACCGCCGCCACCGACGGCTACGAGGCCGTCCAGCTCGGCTTCGGCGCTGTCAAGCAGTACAAGAGCGGCGAGTACAAGATCAACAAGCCCATGGCTGGCCATTTCGCCAAGCAGGGCACCGAGCCGACTCGCTACCTGCGCGAGGTCCGCGTCGAGAACGCGGGCGAGTACAAGGTCGGCGACCTCCAGACCGTCGAGGCTTTCGCCGACGTGAAGAAGGTCGACGTCACCGGTACCTCCAAGGGTAAGGGCTTCCAGGGCGTCATCAGGCGCTACGGCTTCGGCGGCGGCCCGGGCGGCCACGGTGCACACTTCCACCGTGCTCCCGGCTCCATCGGCCAGTGCGCTACGCCGTCCCGCGTCTTCAAGGGCGTCCGCCTTCCGGGTCACATGGGCTGCGATACCGTGACCGTTAAGAACCTCGAGGTCGTCCGCATCGACGCCGAGCAGAACCTGATTCTTGTCAAGGGCTCCGTGCCGGGCGGCAAGAACGGCATCGTCCGCGTTCGCATGGCTTAAGACCTTACCCATAAGAGGAGATCACCATAATGGCAAAGATTGAAATCAAAGATGCCAGCGGCAAGAAGGTCAAAGAGGCCGACTTGAACGCCGCTGTGTTCGGCATCGAGCCGAACGTGCATGTGATGCACACGGTCGTCCGTGCCTATCGCGCCGCCATGCGTCAGGGCACCCACGACACCAAGACCCGCGGCGAGGTCCGCGGCGGCGGCAAGAAGCCGTGGCGCCAGAAGGGCACCGGCCGCGCCCGTCAGGGTACGATCCGTGCTCCCCAGTGGGCCGGCGGCGGCACCGTGTTCGGTCCGCATCCCCGCAGCTACGAGTTCCGCGTTAACCGCAAGGAAGTCAAGCTGGCCATGCGTTCCGCTCTGTCCGCCAAGCTCGCCGACGAGCAGCTGATCGTGGTCGACGGCTTCAACTTCGAGAAGCCCTCCACCAAGGAAGCCGCCGCTGCGCTGAAGGCTCTGGGTTGCGACCGTCGCACCACCATTGTCGTGGACGACGAAGACGTCAACACCTACCTGTCTTTCCGCAACATCGAGCGCGTCAACATCATCCCCGTGTCCGCTGCCAACACTCTTGAGCTCGTGGACAACAAGGCCCTGGTGCTGACCGCTGCCGCTCTGGAACGCCTTGAGGAGGTGCTCGCATAATGAAGGATCCCCGCGAGGTTATCATTCGCCCGGTTATCACCGAGCACAGCTACGACATGATGTCCAAGAACACCTACACCTTCGAGGTTGCCAAGGACGCTAACAAGGTCGAGATTCGCCAGGCTATCGAGGCTATCTTCGACGTGAAGGTCGTTCGCGTGAACACCATGAACGTCAAGCCCAAGCCGAAGCGCGTTCGCTACCAGCAGGGTTACACCCGCAGCTGGAAGAAGGCCATGGTCACCCTGGCCGAAGGCCAGACCATCGAGCTGTTCGGCTAAGCCGGAAACGCTTGTTTTTCGAAAGGCTCCCGATTCGTCGGGAGCCTTTTTCTATGCCGTTCGGACGCGGGGAAACGCCGCTTGCCGTAAAAAAGAATCGCTCTTTTACAATTGTTTAACCGAGACGAAACGCAGCGGCATTTCACGGTAGACTAACGAAGTCTGCTGACAAGCCTATGCGGCTGGCATACATGCCGTTCGTCGTGAATGAGCGGAATGTATGCTAGGGATTCGGGGCGTTTCGATACAATCCCGTCCGTAGCATGACGAGGGCCGGCCGCATGCCGGACCGGTTCCCCATCAATATTGTCGAAAGGGAGGACAATGGAAAACAAGTTCGCTCTCGACCGCCGCACCTTCGTTGCGGGCAGCGCCGTTGCCGCTGCTACGGTCGGTCTGGGTCTGTACGGCTGCGGCGGCGGCGATGACACCGCTGCGACCACCGACGGCGCCGAAGGCGCTGCCGTCGAAGGCGGCGCTCTGACGGGTGCCTGCGCCTATACCAGCACCAACTGCAATCCTATCGGTAACAGCTCCGCTCTGATGCTTGCCGCCACCTGGCATGTCTTCGAGGGTCTCTACGATCTGGACCTGCACACCTACAAGACCTACAACGCCCTGGCCGCTGACGAGCCCGTCAAGGTCTCCGACGTCGAGTACGAGGTCATCCTGCGCGAAGGCGCCAAGTTCTCCGACGGTACCGACGTCACCGCTGCCGACGTCGTGAACGCCTTCGAGAAGAACATGGCTGATGCCACCTACGGCGCGTTCCTCGAGTTCATCGAGTCCGTCTCCGCCAAGGACGACGCCACCGTCTCCTTCACTCTGAAGTATCCCTTCGACAGCCTGCTCAAGGGCCGTCTGAGCGTCGTCAAGGTGTTCCCGGCTTCTGCGACCGAGGATGACCTCAAGACCATGCCGATCGGTTCCGGCCCCTGGAAGTACGTCACCATCAACGGCGACGACGGCGGCACCATCGAGTTCGCTCCGAACGAGAACTACAACGGCTCCATGAAGGCCACTGCCGATACCATGAGCTGGAACGTCCTTCTGGACGACACCGCACGCACCACTGCGCTGCAGGAGGCTTCCGTCCAGGTCATGGAGAACGTTCCCGACGCCAACGCCGACCAGCTCTCCGCTGCCGGCGCCACCGTCGAGTACGTTCCCGGCTTCAATCAGCCCTTCCTGATGTTCAACACCAAGAAGGCTCCGTTCAATGACAATCGCGTGCGTCAGGCGTTCTTCTATGCCATCGACACCGAGAAGCTCATCAGCAACCAGATGGCCGGCCACGCCGACCTGGTCGAGGGCTTCCTGCCGAAGACTCATGCCAACTTCCACAAGGCTTCCACGGTCTATACCTACGACCCCGAGAAGGCCAAGGCTCTGCTCGCCGAGGCCGGCGTCGAGAACCTCGAGTTCACGATGGTGACCAACAACAACTGGGTCAAGGGCCTTGCCGCTCAGATTCAGAACGACCTCGAGGCCGTCGGCATCAAGATGACCAATGCCGAGCAGAAGATCAACTGGTCCGAATTCGCCGCTCCCGCAGACGGCGCCACGCTCGACTACGATGTCATGCTGACCCCGGGCGACCCGACCTGCTTCGGCAACGACCCCGACCTGCTCATGAGCTGGTGGTACGCCGATAACATCTGGACCCAGGGCCGTTCTTGCTGGAAGGGCACCGAGGAGTGGACCCAGCTGCAGGAGCTCATGCAGGAAGCTCGCGAGGCTACCGGCGACGAGCAGCAGCAGCTGTGGAACCAGTGCTTCGACATCCTGGCAGAGCAGGTGCCGCTGTACCCGCTGTTCCATCGCCAGGTCGCTACCGGCTACCAGGCCGCCCAGATCGAGGGCTTCAAGCCGATCGCCACGACCGGCCTCGTGTTCCTCGGCGCAAGCGCCAAGGCGTAAGCTTTCAGGCGAAATCATTCGTTATGCAAGGACCCATCCTTCGGGGTGGGTCCTTTTCTTTGCGTGGCGCGTCGCCGCATTCCGCCGACCGCTGCGCGTTTCCGATCGAAGTCTTCGGAACCGAGGCATTCGGCCGCGGCGGGGGAGGGGTGTCTTCCCAGGATTCCTTCGCCGCATGTCGCTATAATTCGTTTCGTCTCCCGCAGAACAAGAAGAAAGGAACCGTGCCATGCCCGACTCCGCACGCCGCCCGCTCGTGTCGATTCTCGGCGATTCGATATCCACCTTCGAGGGGTGCAACCCCGATGGCTTCGATGTTTTCTACGAAGGGGAACGGCGGCGCATGACGGGAGTCGAGCGCGTGTGCGATACGTGGTGGCGTCTTGTGGTTGACGCCATCGGTGGCGACATACTCGTGAACGGGTCCTTTTCGGGAAGCATGGTCGAAGGCGCGGGTTTTCCTGCGGCGTCGAGTGTGCGCCGCGTCGCCGCGTTGTCGCGTGACGGCATGGACCCCGATATCGTGATCGCGTTCATCGGCATTAACGACTACGGCTGGGGCGGCCCCGCCAACCAGGCCGCCGGCCGCGGGCGCGCGGTGCCCGATGCCGCTCCTGCATGCGAAGAGCGCACGGCGCGTTTCGCGGCCGACGATGCGGCCGCAGCCTTCGGCACCGCCTACGGCATCATGCTGGGGCGCGTTCGCGCGGCGTATCCCGATGCGCAGGTGTGGTGCTGCACGTTGTGCCCCGGTAGGCTCGCGGACGCTCAGGAGACCACGTTTATCCGCCGCTTGCGCGGCGTCGATGTGCGCGCCTACGACGACGCCATTCGTTTGCAGGCGTCCGATCACGGATGCCGCGTGATCGACCTTGCATCGTTCGGCCTCGATTACGAGGCCGTGGACGGAACGCATCCGACAGCCAGGGGCATGCGTCAGCTGGCATCGATGGCCGTGCGTTCCATGGCTCGCCAGGGCATGCCGGTGAATGCTACGTGCGCATCCGAGCTCGACGCTGCGTTCGAAGGGGATGATATGCATACGAAAGACGCATGCGATCGCGACGACTGTCTCGACTGTCCGTTCGCCCGCGCGACGGGCAATACTTGGTCGCTCGTCTGTGAAAAAGACCTTTAACGGGGCTTCAGCGTGAAAGAGTCCGCTTTCATGCTCAAAATAAGTCCTTTCGTCGATTTTTTGAACTTCGTGTAAATTCGTATAGAATAAGACAGTTGTTAATTTTCAAAGACGAGCGGGAGTGCGTTTTGGGCTCGTACACCCGCTCGCCTTTGGCATGTCCGCTTAACGAAAGGGGGTCGAGGTGAGCAATTTGCTGCGTCTGATCGGACGGCGTCTTATAGCGCTTCCCATCATGATCATCGGCGTTACCATCCTCGTATTCTTCCTCATGGCGCTTTCTCCCATCGACCAGGCTTATTCAGTCCTGGGCGAAAACGCCTCCGAGGCCCAAGTCCAGCAGTATCGCGAAGAGCATGGTCTGAACGACCCTGTGCTCGTGCAGTACGGCAACTTCATGGTCGGCCTCGTTCAGGGCGACCTGGGCACCTACGGCGCGAACAACGCGTCGGTTGCCGACCGTATCGCCGAAGCGCTGCCTGTTACGATGCAGCTCACGTTCATGGGCTTGATTATCGCGGTGTTTTTCGCGGTCATCCTGGGTGTGATTTCGGCGTTGTATCGCGATCGCTGGCCTGACCAGATCATCCGCGTTTTCTCCATCGCCTTTATCGCCACCCCCTCGTTCTGGCTGGCGGTCCTGCTGATCCTGCTGTTCTCTTCGATGCTGCATCTGCTGCCCGCATCGGGCCCGCTGCCGTCCTTCACGTCCGATCCGGGCGGATGGATCGCGCGTATGGCCATGCCGGCCTTCGCGCTCGCCGTGCCCGTCATCGGCCAGCTGACGCGCGTTATCCGCACGTCCATGGTCGAAGAGCTCGATAAAGACTACGTGCGCACCGCTCTGGGCGCCGGCATTCCCAAGGCCGTCGTCGTGGCGCGCAACGTTCTGCGCAACGCGCTCATCACGCCCGTCACGGTCCTTGGTCTTCGCATCGGCTACCTGATCGGCGGCGCGGTGGTCATCGAGGTCATCTTCAACCTCCCCGGCATGGGTATGGCCATCATCTCGGGCATCCAGTCCAACTACACCATGCTCGTCCAGGGCGTGGTTCTGTGCGTGGCCTTCACGTTCATCATCATCAACATCATCGTGGATATGCTTTATATCCTGATCGATCCCCGAATCAGGACGGTGTAACGCATGGTTCAGCTTAGGAAAAATCTCACCGAGACTATGGAGTCGAACGCCGGCAAGGTGCACTTCCGTCGCTGGAAGGCCATGAGCATCGGCGCTCGCATCTCCTTCATCGTTCTCGTCATCATCGTGCTGATCGCGGCGCTGGCCAACTTCATCGCACCGCACAACCCGCTCGAGATCTTCACCGCCCGTCAGGCTCCTGACGCGCAGTTCCTCTTCGGCACCGACGACAAGGGCCGCGACGTTCTTTCGCGCATGATGTACGGCGCGCGTTATTCGCTCGTCATCGGCCTGGGCGCCACCGGCTTCGCGCTCATCTGCGGTTCGATCATCGGCGCTCTCGCCGCTGTTTCGCGCAAGTGGGTCTCCGAAGTGATTATGCGCGTTCTCGACGTCGTCATGTCCTTCCCGGGCATCGCTCTGGCCGCCACCTTCGTCGTGGTGTTCGGAACGAACCTGCCGTCGCTGATCTTCGCCATCGGCTTCCTGTACATTCCGCAGATCGCCCGCATCGTGCGTGCGAACATCGTCAGCGAGTACAACCAGGACTATGTGCGCGCCGTCGTGGTTTCCGGCGCCCGCGCCCCGTGGATTCTCATCAAGCACGTCGTGCGCAACTGCATCGCGCCCGTCATGGTGTTCACCATCGTGCTCGTGGCCGACGCAATCGTCTTCGAGGCGTCCCTCGCCTTCATCAGCGCAGGCATCCCCGAGCCCACGCCCACGTGGGGCAACATCCTGGCCGATGCGCGCGGCGGCGTTCTGTCCGGCCGTTGGTGGCAGGCGCTGTTCCCTGGCCTGGCCATCATGATCACGGTCCTGTGCCTGAACATCCTTTCCGAGGGCATGACCGACGCTATGGCCGCTGCTCCTAAGGCAGCGATCAAGGCGAGCGACTCCAACCTCAACAGCGACCGCGAGGCCGACCGTCTGGTGGCCAATCCCGTGCTCGCCTACGAGGCTCAGGCCGAGTCCCTCAAGCAGCGTCTGGCTGCTTTGAAGGAAATCGAGGCCAAGCGCACCGACCGTGCCGAGTCGAACACCGACGACGAGCCCATCCTCGAGGTGAAGAACCTCTGCATCAAGTTCCCGCGCCACGGCGACGTCAACGTCGTCGACAACGTGAGCTTCAAGGTCCGCCCGCACCAGACCATGGGCCTGGTGGGCGAGTCCGGCTGCGGCAAGTCCATCACGTCGCTGACCATCATGGGCCTGATCGACCCCAAGGCGGAAATCTCCGGCGAGGTGCTCTATAAGGGCAAGAACCTCCTGGATATGTCCCAGAAGGAAATGAACACCCTGCGCGGCCGCGAGATCGCGATGATCTACCAGGATGCTCTGTCCTCGCTCAACCCGTCCATGCTGATCCGCTCCCAGATGAAGCAGCTCACCAAGCGCGGCGGCACCCGTACCGCCGAGGAACTGCTCGAGCTGGTCGGCCTGGATCCCAAGCGTACGCTCGACTCGTATCCCCACGAGCTTTCCGGCGGCCAGCGCCAGCGCGTTCTGATCGCAATGGCCCTGACCCGCGACCCGAAGGTCATCATCGCCGACGAGCCCACCACGGCTCTCGACGTGACGGTGCAGAAACAGGTCGTCGACCTGTTGAACAAGCTGCAGGAAGAACTCGGCTTCGCCATGGTGTTCGTCAGCCACGACCTCGCGCTCGTCGCCGAGGTGGCCAACTCGATCACCGTCATGTACGCGGGCCAGATCGTGGAGCAGGGCTCGGTGCGCGACATCCTCACCAACCCGATCCACGAGTACACGCGCGGCCTGCTGGGCTCGGTGCTCTCCATCGAGGCGGGTTCCGGCCGCCTGCATCAGGTTCCCGGCTCGGTTCCCAGCCCGGCGGACTTCCCGAAGGGCGACCGCTTCACGCCGCGTTCGAGCCACCCCGACGCCGTTTCCGACGTGCGTCCGGTGCTCAAGCAGGACGGCGACTCGAACCACTGGTATGCCGAGCTGCCTGACGAGGAAATGAAGCGTCTCGGCCTCAAGCCGTACGGAGGTGTGCAGTAATGACCGAAACCAAGAGCAACGCCGCGGTTCAGGCGGACGAGCAGACCCCCATCATCTTCCTCGACGACATCCACGTGGTGTTCAAGACGCGTACCGGTTCGATCCTGCACCCGAACAAGGTGCATGCGGTCAACGGCCTCACGCTGAAGCTGATGCCCGGCGAGACGATCGGCATCGTGGGCGAGTCCGGCTGCGGCAAGTCCACCACCGCCAATGTCATGTGCGGCCTGCAGGCTCCCACCTCCGGCCGCGTGTTCTTCAAGGGCATCGACGTGACCAAGCGCACGGCCGACCAGCGCAAGACGATCGGCCGCGTCATCTCGGTGGTCTTCCAGGACCCCGCCACCGCGCTGAACGCCCGCATGTCGGTCCACGACCAGCTCATGGATCCCATGAACGTGCACAAGGTGGGCACCAAGGACGAGCGCGAGGCCCGCGTGAAGGAGCTGATCGAAATGGTCGGCCTGCCTAACTCGGTTCTCGCCGCGCTGCCGGGCCAGCTCTCCGGCGGCCAGCGCCAGCGCGTCGCCATCGCCCGCGCGCTTTCGCTCAAGCCCGACGCGATCATCGCCGACGAGCCTACGAGCGCCCTCGACGTGTCGGTTCGCGCGCAGATCTTGAATCTGCTCTCCGATCTGAAGAAGGAGCTCGGACTGTCCATGGTGTTCATCAGCCATGACATCCAGACGGTCCGCTACATCTCCGACCGCATCATCGTCATGAACGGCGGTCAGGCGGTGGAGCAGGGCAAGGCGTCCGAGGTGTTCGAGAACCCCAAGGACGACTACACCCGCCTGCTTCTGGGCGCGGCGCCTTCGCTGCTGCACCCCGATCTGGGCGCATAGCGCATCCAGCGTGCTTTTCAGGACCCGGCTTCGGCCGGGTCCTTTTCGTTTTCCCGCATGAGAGCCCTTTTTTCGCAGGCGAAGGACGTGCATTTTGTATAGGGGCTTGCGCCTTCTTGACGCTTTGCGCCCCGGGCCATATAGTTTCGTTGTTTATGCAAACCGAAGAGTAGAGGTAATCACTCATGACTGACATCCAATTCCACGGTGTTATTCCTCCGGTCGTCATCCCGCTGACCGAGGAGCGCACGCTCGACCTGGAGGCCCTCGAGCGCTCGATCAACCGCATGATCGACGCCGGCGTCGACGGCCTGTTCTTCCTGGGTTCCAGCGGCGAGGTCGCCTTCCTCACCGACGCGCAGCGCTACCACGTGCTGCAGGAGGCCGTGGCTATGGTGCATGGTCGCGTGCCCGTTCTCGCCGGCATCATCGACATGGAAACCCTGCGCGTGGTCGATCAGGCCAAGCGCGCCACCGGCTACGGCGTCGACGGCCTGGTCGCAACCGCTCCCTTCTACGCCCTCGGCGGCCCGAAGGAGACCGAGCGTCACTTCCGCGCCATCCGCGAGCACACCGACCTTCCTCTGTTCGCCTACGACCTGCCTGCTTGTGTCCACACCAAGCTCGATCCCACGATGCTCGTGCGTCTGGGCACCGACGGCGTCATCCAGGGCGTCAAGGACTCCTCGGGCGACGACGTGGCGTTCCGTTGGCTTTGCCTCGAGAACGAAGACGCCGGCCACCCGCTGCAGGTGTTCACCGGCCATGAGGTCGTCGTCGACGGCGCGTATATGTCCGGCGCCGACGGCTCCGTTCCCGGCCTCGCTAACATCGATCCGCACAGCTACGTCGAGCAGTGGCGTGCCGCGCAGGCCGGCGACTGGGACAAGGTCCGCGAGATCCAGGACTACCTCGCACGCCTGATGTTCGTCACCCGCGTGGTCAAGGCCACGGTCGGCTTCGGCGCCGGCGTCGGTGCGTTCAAGACGGCTCTGTGGCAGATGGGCGTGTTCAACACGAACCAGATGCGCGAGCCCGTCCAGAAGCTCGAAGGCGAAGACGTCGAGGCTATCCGCTCCGTGCTCGAGCGCGCGGGCATGCTGTAAGCCTTTGTATCATGGCGCCGTCCTCGCGGACGGCGCTTTTTGTTTGGTGCGCATCGAACGCGGGTTCGCCGTCCGGGGCTTCGCGGGCCCGGCGGCTGCGGGACGTGCGCTGTTTTTCAGAGCGTTATTCGGGAGGAACCGATGGAATACCCCTTCTCCGTGATCGCCGTCGACGTAGGCGGCACGAAGATTGCCTGCGCGGCCGTGCGCTACGAGAGCGCGGGCGAGCCGCCCGTCGTGGAGGGCAAACGCAGCGTCGCCACGTGCGCCCAGGAGGGCGGCGAAGCGGTGCTCGAGCGCATCGTGGGCATCGTGGCCGATGTGAGGGCCTCGTTGGCTGACCAGGCGCACCTCGTCGGCATCGGCGTGGGCACAGCGGGCCGCGTCGATGCGCGCGACGGATCGATCGCCTACGCGAACGAAATCATGCCCGGATGGACGGGTCGCCCGGTGGCCGAGCGCCTGAAGGCCGCCTTCGGCCTGCCCGTCGCGGTGTTGGGCGATGTGCAGTCGCATGCGCTCGGCGAAGCGCGCTGGGGCGCGGCGCGCGGCGCTCAGACCTGCATCGTCATGGCTCCCGGCACCGGCCTCGGCGGCGGCATCATCGCGGGCGGGCGTATTCTGCGAGGCGCGCACGGCTTCGCGGGAGAAATCGGCGCCACGCCGAATACGCTGCATGCGGGCGACGGCAATCTGGAATCGGTGGCTGCGGGCAGCGGCATCGAGGCGCGCTACGAGGCGGCCACGGGCACGCATCTGGGCGGCGCCGAGATTTCCGCCCGCGCATACGAAGGCGATCCCGCGGCGCGCGAGGCGATCGAGAACGCCGGCCGCGCGCTCGGAATCGCGCTCGCGGGCTGGGCGAACATGCTCGACCCCGAAATGGCCGTGGTGTCGGGTTCGGTGGTCAAGGCCGGCCCTATCTGGCGCGATGCGCTGCATGCGGCCTATGTGGAGCATGCGCCGGGCGTGCTTGCCGAACTTCCCGTGCTCGACGCTTCGCTCGGCGATGCTGCGCCTTTGGTCGGCGCGGCCGAAAACCTGCTGGATTCTTTGGAAGGATAGAGATGGATCCCATCATCGAACAGTTGAAGGGCAAGCTCATCGTGAGCTGCCAGGCATATATGGGCGAGCCTATGCGCCACCCCGAAACCATGGCCCAGATCGCCCGCGCGGCCGAGCTGGGCGGCGCCGCAGCCATCCGCTGCCAGGGCCTTTCCGACATCGCCGCCATCAAGGGCCGCGTCGAGATCCCCGTCATCGGCCTGTGGAAAGAAGGCCACGAAGGCGTCTATATCACGCCGTCTGTCCGTCATGCGCGCGCCTGCATTTCCGCCGGCTCCGATATCGTGGCGATCGACGCGACGGGCCGTCTGCGTCCCGACGGCACCACGTTCGAAGACACCGTGAACGCCGTGCGCGGCGAAACGCTGATCATGGCCGACTGCGCCTGCATGGACGACGTGCGTCGCGCGGTGGCTGCAGGCGTCGATATCGTCTCCACCACCATGGCGGGCTATGCTCCCGGCCGTGAGAAGACCGAAGGCCCCGACCTCGAGTTCGTGCGCGAAGCCGTGGCCGTCGCGGGCGATATCCCGGTGTTTTGCGAGGGCCGCGTCCATACGCCCGCGCAGGCGCGCGAGGCGCTCGATGCGGGTGCGTTCGCCGTGGTGGTCGGCACCGCCATCACGCATCCCACGAGCATCACGGGCTGGTTCTGCAACGCCATGGCGTAACGGCCCTTCGCAAGAAGCGCCGTCTGCTTGCGTTCGAACGCGTCGCTGCGAAACGATTCGTGGCGGCGCGTTTTCTTTTTTCGACGACCGCCGAGCGAACGGGTCGTTTCCGTCTTCCGTGCGAAACGCTCGGCCAGGCCGCCTTGCCCGTCGCGGGCTTCGCGCGTCGCGAGCGTCCGTCGTCGCGCCGCGCCATTCGTCGACGGCGGTCGCCGTCGTCGTGTTCCGCTGATGCTGAAACCGTTCGGTTCGCAGGCGGGGCGGCATTTGCGTGCCGTCGAGCGGTATACTATCGCGTTATGGATACTTTCGAAATCATCACCAAAGAAGACGTTGCCCGTGCCGTGTACGAGGCTATTCCGCGAATCGCCTGTGAACTGCCGGCCGACGTGCACGCGGCCCTCGAAGCGGCTCGTGCGGCGGAAGGGCCGACGCGCGGCGCGTTCGTGCTCGACCAGCTGATCGAAAACGCGCGCATCGCCGCCGCCGACCGCGTGCCGTTGTGCCAGGACACGGGCACGGTGTGGGTCTGCCTCGAAGCCGGTCCCGACGTGCTCGTGCCGGGCGATGTGTTCGCCGAGGTGGACGCTGCCGTGGCGCGCGCCTACGACGAAGCCCGCCTGCGCAAAAGCGTCGTGCGCGACGCGTTGTTCGACCGCGCCAATACAGGCGACAACACGCCCGCTTTCACCGACGTGTACTTCGTTGAGCGCCCCGGCGCGCGCGTGCACGTGATGCTTAAGGGCGGCGGCTCGGATAACGCTTCCCGCGTGGTTATGCTGGCGCCCGGCGCGGGGCGCGAGGGCGTCGTGAACGAAATCATGGACTGCGTGCGCGCGAAGGCGGCCAACGCCTGTCCGCCGCTCGTGATCGGCATCGGCGTGGGTTCGACGTTCGACAAGGTGGCGCACCTTGCGAAATCGGCGTTGCTGCGTCCTGTGGGCGAGCGCTCCTGCGATCCGCGCGCGGCCGCTTTCGAGCGGGAGATGCTCGAAATGGTCAACGCCACGGGCATGGGGCCGGGCGCTTTGGGCGGGCGTGCGCTCGCGCTCGATGTGCACGTCGAAACGGCGCCGTGCCACATCGCCGCGCTGCCGCTTGCGATCAACATGGGCTGCTCGGCCATGCGCCGCGCGACGATCGAGCTGACCGCGACCGCGCGGGAAGGGGGAAACCGATGAGCATGGATTGCAGGCGAATCTCTCTTCCGCTCGAGCGCGCCGCGCTCGCCGACCTGCATGCGGGCGACGCCTGCCTGCTTTCGGGCGAGATGTTCATGCTGCGCGATGCGGGCCACGTGCGCCTGCTTGCCGAGCTGGAAGAGCAGGGAAGTCTTCCGTACGGGCTCGACGGCGCGACCATTTTCTACGCCGGCCCGTCTCCTGCGGCGGCGGGCCGCCCGTTCGGCGCCGTGGGCCCTACGACGGCGTCGCGTATGGATTTCGCGGCGCCGACGCTTTATCGCGCGGGCGTCGCCGCGACGCTCGGCAAGGGCGTGCGCAGCGCCGAGGTGATCGAGGCCTGCAAGGAAACGGGCTCGATCTACTTCGTCGCCACGGGCGGCGCGGCCGCGCTTCTGGCCCGCTGCGTCGTGTCGGGCGAAACGCTTGCCTACGACGATCTGGGAACTGAAGCTTTATGGCGTATAGAAGTTTCTGACCTGCCTGTTTTCGTTGGAATCGATACCCAAGGGGAGTGTATCTATGGCTAACGCGAGCCGCATCGGCGCATCGGTCGCCGCCGATTCTACCGGCGTTTTCGTCACCTTCGAAGGAGGGGAGGGCGCGGGCAAATCCACTCAGACGGCCCTGTTCGCCGAAGCCCTGCGCTCCGCGGGACGCGAGGCGGTGCGCCTGCGCGAACCGGGCGGCACCGCCATCGGCGAGCAGCTTCGCGCGGTGGTGCTCGATCCTTCGAACGGCGAGATGGCCCCCATGTGCGAGCTGTTCGTCTACGAAGCCGCCCGCGCCCAGCTGGTGAGCGAGAAGATCGCGCCTGCCCTCGCGCGCGGCGCCGTGGTGCTGTGCGACCGATTCTGCGATTCCACAGTGGCGTATCAGGCGTACGGTCGCGGCCTCGACGAGACGGCGGTCCTGCGCGCCAACGAGGCGGCATGCCAGGGCGTGCGTCCTGATATGACCATCGTGCTCGAAGCCCCTTCGGCGGCTTCGGGCCTGTGCCGTGCCGAGGCGGTCGCGCAGCCCGACCGCCTCGAGCAGGCGGGCGAGGCGTTTCATGAGCGCGTGAACGAGGCGTTTCGCGTCATCGCGGCCCGCGAGCCCGACCGCGTCCGCGTGGTGGCGCCGTGCGATTCCATCGAAGAGGCGGCGCGCGCCGTGTTCGCGCATCTCGCGCCGCTGCTTCCCGAGCTAGCACTCGACGGCGTGCTGGACATGGCTCGCGAGGCCGATGCGCGCCGCGTCGCGGAATCGAGGATATGATGGCCGACGTCTTCGAAAGCGTTTTCGGTCAGCCGCGCGTGCGCGAGTTCCTGCGCGCCTGCGTCTCGTCGGGAAAGGTAAGCCACGCGTATCTGTTCTGCGGTCCGTCGGGCTCGAACAAGACGCAGGCCGCGTTCTCGTTCGCGCGGGCCATCCTGTGCGCGAGCGACCCGTGCTCCGATTGCGAAGGCTGCACGTCGGCCTCGTGCGCCAAGATCGCGCGCAAGACGCACCCCGACGTCCATTATCTGGCTCCCGAAGGCGCACAGGGCTACGTGGTCGACCAGGTGCGCGACCTGGTGGCCGACACGTCGCTTGCGCCGATCGAGGCGAACAAGAAGGTCTATATCATCGACCGGGTCGACCTGATGGGCGCGGCGCCCGCCAATGCCTTCCTCAAAACGCTCGAGGAACCGCCGTCGGACGTGGTGCTGATCTTGCTGGGCCGCACGCGCGAAAGCGTGCTTCCGACGATCGTGTCGCGCTGCCAGGTGGTGCCGTTCCGCCACATTCCTGCGAGCGAGGCGGCGGGGATCTTGGTGCAGAATACGGGATGCACGCTGCCCGAGGCCTCCATCGCCATCGAGGCCTGCGGCGGCTCGATCACGAAAGCCGCCGAGTTCCTGCGCTCGAAAGAGCGCGCCCAGTTCAGGCGCAAGATGGTCGCGGCGCTGGCGTCGCTTGCCCGCGCCGACGATATCGACGTGCTCTCGTGCGCTTCCGATATCGTGCTCGCCGCCAAGGCGCCCCTCGACGAGGTGCGCCGCGAGCAGGAGCGCATGATGGAGGAGCGCGCCGAATTCCTACAGAAGGCGGCGCTCAAGACGCTCGAGACGCGCAACAAGCGCGCCCTTTCCCAAGCGAGCTTCGAGCTGCTGGGCCAGGTGACCAGCATCACGCGCTCGTGGCTGCGCGATGTCGGCATGATCTGCTCGCAGGCCGAAGGCTTGGTCGTCAACGTGGACTGCATCGACGCGCTGCGCGATTGCGCGGGCCGCACCGACCTGGGGCGGGTTTGCGAAGCTTTGGAACGGGTTTCGGCCGCTGAAACGGCCATCTCGTATAATGTATCGCCGCAAGTGAGTATCGAAGCCATGCTTTTCGAGATAAGAGAGGTACTGTATGCCTAACGTCGCCGCCGTCAGGCTGACATATAACCCCAAGGTGCTGTGGTTCGATCCCAACGGGGTCGAATTCGCCGCGGGCGATGCGCTGATCGTGCGCACCGAGCGCGGTCTGGAATACGGCATCGCCGACGAAGACCTCAAGAAGGTCGAGCAGAAGGCCCTCAACGCGCTGAAGTGCGCGCTCAAGCCGGTCGTGCGCAAAGCGACGCCCGAAGACGAGCAGGTCTGGAAAGAGATGCAGGACAAGGCGGCCGAGGCGCTGCCCGTGTTCAAGCAGATGGTGGCCGAGCACAAGCTCGACATGCATCCCGTGACGGTCGAGTTCCTCTTCGACGGCGACAAGGCCGTCTTCTACTTCGAAGCCGAAGACCGCGTCGATTTCCGCGAGCTCGTGCGTTCGCTCGCCGCCCGCTTCCATGTGCGCATCGACATGCGCCAGATCGGCGTGCGCGACGAAGCCCGCATCGTGGGCGGCCTGGGCCACTGCGGCCAGGAGCTGTGCTGCAAGAGGTTCGGCGGAGAATTCAACCCGGTGTCGATCCGCATGGCCAAAGACCAGGACCTCTCGCTCAACCCGCAGAAGATCTCGGGCGTGTGCGGCCGTCTGATGTGCTGCCTGCGCTATGAGGCCGATACCTATAAAGAGTTCAAGTCGCGCTGCCCCAAGATGAATTCCATGGTGTCCACCCCCGAAGGCGACGCCAAGGTCATCGATATCAACGTGCCGCGCGAAACGGTCACGATCATGGCGGGCGACAAGCGCGTCAAGATTCCCGTGTCCGAAATGGAGACCGACAAGAAAACGGGCAAGCCGGGCATCGTTCCTGCCGACGTGTACGATGAGTGCGTGAACCAGGGCAATGCTCCCACGGTGCCTTCCGAGGTGCTGGTCACGCCGATGTTCACTGGCACCGACAAGCTGGCCGACAACGCCGCGCGCAGCTCGTCTTCGCGCAATCGCGACGAAGAGAAGAAGCGCTCCTCGCGCCGCCGCCGCCGTTCGGGACGCTCGGGCGCCCAGTCGTCTTCGGCGTCGTCGCAGGATGCGCCTTCGAAGCAGCAGCGCCAGCAGGGCGATAAGCGCGAGCGCGGCAAGCAGGCTCCTCAGGGCGGCAAGCCGCAGCGCCAGAATGCGTCGAAGCAGGGCGGCAAGCAGCAGGGCCAGGGCAAGCCGCAGTCCGACAAGCCCAGGACCCGCAGGCCGGGCCAGCGTTCGTCGGGTCTTTCAGATGTGCGCTCGCAGGACAAGCCCCGCTCGTCGCAGCAGCAGCGTCAAAACCAGCCCCAGGCCTCTTCCGAGCATCGTAAGTCGCGCCGCCGCAGCCATAAGGCCCAGGGCGCCGATCCTCGCCAGGACCGTTAGAACCCGCCGCCGCATGTCGTCGCATGCGGCGGTTTTGCATAGGGGCGCCCGCGCGCCCATTTTCGAGAAAGGACCTTGCCCATGACCGAAACGCCGCTTCGTCGCGACGGCCGCACCACGCTGGCCTATGCGCTTCTGACCGACCTCTACCAGCTCACCATGGCCCAGGGCTATTGGGAGAACGGCAAGGCCGACGAGCAGGCGTGCTTCCACATGTTCTTCCGCGACAACCCCTTCAAGGGAGGCTTCGCGATCGCCTGCGGCGCGGCGCAGCTCGCCGAGATGATCGACGGCTTCGCCTTCTCCGACGACGATATCGCCTACCTCGCATCGCTGGACGCCCCGGGCGGCGGAGCCCTGTTCGACAGCGATTTCCTGGATTATCTGCGCTCGATGCGCCTGACGGTCCGGGTCGATGCGGTGCGCGAAGGAACCGTGGTCTTTCCCATGGAGCCGATCGTCAGGGTGACAGGTCCGATTCTGCAGTGCCAGCTGCTCGAGACCGCTCTTCTGTGCTGCATGAACTTCCAGACGCTGGTCGCCACCAAGGCCGCGCGCGTCTGCCTGGCCGCCGAGGCGCCTGTGGCCGAATTCGGCCTGCGCCGCGCCCAGGGTGCGGGCGGGTCGCTGTGGGCGAGCCGCGCCGCGGTCGTGGGCGGCTGCGCGTCCACCTCGAACGTGCTCGCCGGCAAGATGTTCGACATTCCCGTGTCGGGCACCCATGCGCATTCGTGGGTCATGGCCTTCGACGACGAGCTCGAGGCGTTTCGCGCCTACGCGAAGAGCTTCCCGACCAACTGCGTGCTTCTCGTTGACACCTACGACGTCAAGCGCGGCATCGACAACGCCATCACGGTGGGCCTCGAGATGCGCGAGAGGGGCGAGCGCCTCTCGGGCATCCGCATCGACTCGGGCGACCTGGCGTGGCTTGCGCGCTACGCCCGCGAGCGGCTCGACGAGGCGGGTCTGACCGATTGCGGCATCGTGCTCTCCAACGATTTGGACGAATACACGATCAAGTCCATCCGCGAGCAGGGCGCGCAGGTCATGTCGTGGGGCGTGGGCACGAAGCTCGCAACGGCCTACGATCAACCGTCGCTTGGCGGCGTGTACAAGCTTTCGGCCACGCGCGCTTCGGCAGACGATGCCTGGTCGGCGCGTCTGAAGGTATCGGAGCAGTCTTCCAAGCTCACGCTGCCGGGCGTTTTGGACGTGCGCCGCTATCGTTTCGCGGACGGCCGTCTGGCGGGCGATATGGTGTTCGACGTCAATGAGGCCATCGACGAGAACGGCACGATCATCGACCCCTCCGACCTGCTGCGCTGCAAGGAACTCGGCGGGCTCGAATACGAGACGTTGCTCGCCCCGCTCGCGCGCGAAGGCGAATCGGTCCTGCCCGACGAGGAGCGCTCCGCCACGGCGGCTCGCGCGCGCACGATCGAAGGCCTGCGCCATCTCGACGAATCGCAGAAGCGCTTCCTCAATCCCCATTCGTATCCGGTGGGCCTGGAGGCTGGCCTGTGGCACCGCCGCGCCGCCATGGCGGCGTCTTTGCGCGCGGCCCGCACGCCGCTTCGCTAAAGCGGCGCCTTCGGATCGCATCGCGGCGGTTTCGTGGCGATGCGATCCGTTCGCCCGCATCCGCTGCGGCAGGACTACAATAGCGGACACGAAAAGGCCGCGTCGCGTTCGCGCGGCGCCATGACGAGGCAGGTGCTCCATGATCAAGCTTCTTACCGATTCGGTCGCCTCTATTCCTGCGCAGGATGCCAAGGCCCTGGGAATCGACGTCGTTTCGCTGTACGTGCGCGAAGGCGATATCGAATACGTCGACGCCGAGATGGACCTCGATGCGTTCTACGCGCGATTGCCGCAGATGGCCGATGACATTCCCACGTCGTCGCAGCCTTCGCAGCAGGCTTTCGAGGACTATTTCGAAAAGGCCGCCGCGCAGGGCGACGAGGTGCTCGGCGTGTTCATCTCGTCGAAGATGTCGGGCACCCTCGAAGGGGCGCTGCGCGCGGCGCGCGCGGTGCATGCCCGCAACATCGATTTCAAGGCCGCCGTCGTGGATACGTGCTCGACCGGATGGGACCAGGCGTATTGCGTGCTCGCCGCCCAAAAAGCCGTCGCCCAGGGCAAGACGCTCGAAGAGTGCGCCCGCGCGGCCGCCGATGCCGTGTCCCGCACGCGATTCCTCTTCGCGCCGACGAATCTGACGTTTCTGCAGAAGGGCGGCCGGATCGGCGCGGCCAAGGCGCTGCTCGGCAATCTGGTGCGCCTTGTGCCCGTGCTCACGGTGCGCGACGGCATGCCGCTCGACATAGCCAAGGCTCGCACGCAGAAAAAGGCCATCGCCCAGGCGTTCGAGACCTTCAAGGCCGACGCCGAAGAGAAGGGCCTCGAAGACGCCGTGGTACACTATATCGGTTCGTCCGACGATGCCGTCGAATGGGCCCGCACCGTCGTGGAGCCGTATCTGGGCCGTTCGGTGCGCGTGCTGCCGGTAAGCCCCGTCGTGGGCCTGCATGTCGGTCCCGCTATGGGCATCGCCTACACGTGCGCCCGCCCGCTCGAGGGCAAGCTCACCGAAAAAGCCGACTTGATTTCGTTCGTGAACTAGGCGCCCGTTTGCCTGCCGGCATGCTTGAACTATCACCTATGAAGGGCTTCGGCCCGAGAGGAGCCATATGACCGCTCGATGCAATCTCATCGTCGATTCCTGCTGCGACCTGCCTTTCGACGTGGTCGATCGCGACGGCGTCTACCTGATTCGATTCCCGTGCCTGTTCGGAGAGGAAGAGCACCTCGACGACCTGGGCCGCAGCATGTCCGCGCACGAGTTCTTCGAGCGCATGCGCGCAGGCGAGCAGCCCACCACCGCGCAGGTGTCGATCCCCGCGTTCACGGAGGCGTTCGAGGTCGCTGCGCAAAGCGGCGTTCCCACGGTGTATCTGAGCTTTTCTTCGGGCCTGTCGGGAAGCTACGACGTTTCGACCATCGTGTACGACCAGGTCAAAGAGCGCTATCCCGATATGGAGCTGCATATCGTCGATACCAAGCTCGCTTCGGTCGCCGAGGCCTTGCTGGTCTATGAGGCCATCCGCCAGCGCGAGATGGGCCTGACGGCTTGCGAGCTCGCAGCATGGGCGAGCGAGGCGCGCTATTTCGTGAACGCGCTGTTCATGGTGGACGACCTGGAAAGCCTGCGCCGCGGCGGCCGCATTCCCGATTCCGTCGCATACGCCGGCGCGAAGCTCGACGTGAAGCCGCTTCTGACGATCGGCACCGACGGCAAGCTGTCGCTGAAAGGCGTCGCGCGCGGTCGCAAGAAAGCGATCAAGCAACTGGTCGAATACTATTTCGAGCGCCGTGACGAAAACGATTTCTCCCAGTGCGTGGTCACGGGCCACGCCGATTGCCCGAAAGACATGGAGCGCCTGCACGATGCGTTGACGAAGCACGACGAAAGCGTGCTGTTCATGGACAGCGCCATCGGGCCTGTGATCGGCAGCCATGTCGGTCCCGACATGCTCGCCATCGTGTTCTGGGGCAAAGACCGCCGCGAAGACCTGTCGGTCGCCGACCGCATCGCGCGCAAGGTCAAAGGAGCGTAAGGGTTTTCGCGCGGGGGGGGCGTCTTGGTCTGCCTGCCGTATCGCGTCGCATGAAGGGGGATGCATGTTCGAAGCGCATTTGGAGCAGTGCGAGCTGTGTCCGCGCAAGTGCGGCGCGAATCGTGCCGCGGGGCGGCGCGGGGTATGCGGCGCGGCGGATGAGCTGCGCGTCGCGCGCGCGGCGCTGCATTTCTGGGAGGAGCCTCCCATCTCGGGCGATGCGGGCAGCGGCACCGTTTTCTTCTCGAACTGCCCGCTGCATTGCGCGTACTGCCAAAACGCCTCGATCGCCAACGGCAGTTCGGGCGCCGATATTTCCGTGGACCGCTTGGCGAAGATATTCCTCGAGCTGCAAGACCTCGGCGCGCTCAACGTGAATCTGGTCACGGCAACGCATTACGCGCCGCATGCCGTCGAGGCGCTCGTTCGCGCGCGCCGTGCGGGCCTGGGCCTTCCCGTGGTCTGGAACACCTCGGGCTACGAAACGCCCGAGACGATCGCCTTCGTGGCGCCGCATGTCGACGTGTTCTTGACCGATATGCGCTATGCCGCTCCCGCCACGGCGAAGGCGTACTCGCATGCGCCCGATTACCCCGCTGTCGCGCGCGCCGCGCTTGCGGCCATGGCGCGCACCGATGCCGATGTCATCGTGCGCATTCTGGCGCTTCCCGGCCACCTCGACGAGGCGAAGGAAAACGTGCGCTTCGTGCACGAGACGTACGGCGACCGGGCAACGCTGAGCATGATGAGCCAGTACACGCCGCCTTCGTCGTGCCCCGACCACCCCGAGCTGGAGCGCAGGGTGTCGGCCGACGAATACGAGGAGCTTCTCGATTTCGCCGACTCGATCGGCTGCGACGAGTATTTCTGGCAGGACGGCGACGCCGCCGAGGAAAGCTTCATTCCCGATTTCGACAGCCTCGAAGGCGTCGTGGGCGAAGATCTCGCATCCCGCTGAGCGGGTTTCGGCAGGGGACGGCTCCCCGAGGGTTTCTGAAGAACGATGTTTTCCGCGACGTCAGCGCCGCCGCGTTGTGCGGCGGGCCGCGTCGATTTCGCGTATGCGCCGCGCAACGCGGCTTTGCGAGAAAAGCCGCGTTCGAACATGTCCGCGGCTTTTCTGTCGCGCGTTTTCCCAGGCGACCATAAAGAAAGCCTCCCGTTTCATTTCCTTATCCAAGAAACGGGAGGCGATGCAACGGCGCCGCATTCAAGCGCGTCGTTCGGCGGTGTTTTTCATGCGGCGGCCGGCGCCGTTATTCCGCGTAGGAGATCCTGACGCCCTTCGTGTCGCACTCGAGCACGTGCACCTCGAACGCGGGGTAGAGGGCGGCCAGGCGCGCCCGCAGGCTTTCGGCCACCAGGCCGTCGGCCGTCACGGCCATCATGGTCGATCCGGAGCCGGAAATCCACATGGTGCAGGCGCCGCCTTCCAGGCAGATGCGCCTGACTTCGTCGTAGTCGGGAATCAGCGTGCGGCGATAGGGCTCCTGGAGCTTGTCTTCGCACGCCGCCGCGATCAGCTCGACGTCGCCCGCCTCCAGGCCGCGCGTCAATCCCGAAATACGGCCCATCTGCCACACCGCGGTGGAAAGGGGCACGTCCGTCGGCACGATCTTGCGCGCGCTTTCCGTTTTCACCTCGTAGGGAGGAATCACGGTGATGAACTTCAGGTGGTGGTTCACGTCGTAGCGGATGCAGCGCGGCAGTTCGCCTTCGGGCGTGAACGAGCACACGAGCGAGCCCATGATGGCGGGCGCCACGTTGTCGGGATGGCCCTCCATCTGCGTGGCGATGCTGACCGCCTCGGCGCGCCCCACGATGCGGCCCGTCAGCGCTGCGGCGCCCATGATGCCCGCCACCGTGCAGGTGGAAGAGGAGCCGAGTCCGCGGGAAACGGGGATGTCCGTATCGATGTGGATCGAGATGGGGAAGGGCTTTTCGCCCCAATGCTCGAGCGCCAGCACGAACGAACGGTATACCAGGTTGTTCTCGTCGCGGTATTTCTCCGGGCATCCGGTGATCGTCAGCTCGTCGGCGCGGTCGAAGGTGAAATGGGAATACAGGCTGACCGCCATGCCGAGACAGTCGTAGCCGATGCCGAGATTGGCCGAGGTGGCGGGGACGGAAATCTTCACGCTCACAGCAGCTCACCGCACTTTCCTTCTACATAGGCGGGCATGTCGCATGCGTCCATGACGTCGTCGAAGCGCACGGCCGCGTTCTCGAGGGACGCGAGGGCCTCGGGGGCCTTCATGCCGCTTTTCTCTTCGAGCGCGCGCATGCAGTCGAAATCGGTGCCGTCGGAGGGAAGGCCCAGGGCGGCGCAGACGTCGCGGCAGAACTTGTACGGGCTCGCGGTGGAAAGCACCACGCGCGCGATGCCTTCCGCCTTCGGGACGCGCTGTGAAACGCGCCATGCCACGGCGGTGTGCGGATCGAGCACGTAGCCCGTCTCGTCGAAGCATTCCTTCATGGCCGTGCGCGCCTCGTCGTCGTCGGCGAAGCCGCAGGCGAAGGTTTCGCGGATGCGCTCGAGCATGACGGCGGGCGCTTCGTATCGGCCGGTGTTCGCCAGGTCGTCCATCAGGCGCGCCACCAGCTCGGCGTCGCCGTCGCTCATGTAATACAGAAGGCGCTCGAGGTTGGACGAGATCAAGATGTCCATGCTCGGCGAAATGGTTTTATGGAACGGACGGTTGCGGTCGTAGACGCCCGTGGTCAAGAAATCGGTCAGGACGTTGTTCGCATTGCTCGCCACGATCAGCTTGCGCACGGGAAGGCCCATGCGCAGGGCGAAGTAGCCGGCCAGCACGTCGCCGAAGTTGCCGGTGGGGACGCAGAAGTCGACCTTGTCGCCGCATTCGATCGCGCCCTGGCGCACCAGCTGCGCGTAGGCGTCGAAGTAGTACACCACCTGCGGTGCGAGGCGACCGATGTTGATGGAGTTCGCGCTCGAGAGCACGACGCCCTGCTCATGCAGACGTTCGCGCAGCGCCTCGTCGGAGAAGATGCGCTTCACGGCGCTTTGCGTGTCGTCGAAATTGCCGTGCACGGCGCCGACGGCCACGTTGTCGCCGTGCTGCGTGACCATCTGGAGACGCTGGATCTCGGAGGTTCCGCCGTGGGGATAGAACACGGTGATGCCGAGGCCCGGCGTGTCGGCGAAGCCGGCGAGAGCCGCCTTGCCCGTATCGCCGCTCGTGGCGGCCAAGATCATGATGCGCTCGCTGGTCGATGCGGCGGCACGGCTCATGAGCTGCGGAAGCATCTGCAGCGCGACGTCTTTGAATGCGCTCGTGGGGCCGTGGAAAAGCTCGAGGACGAAGTCGTCGCCCACCTTGACCGCGGGCGTCGTTTCGGGCGCGGCGAACGTGTCGCCGTAGGCGGCCTCGACGCAGGCGGCGATTTCTTCGTCGGCGTAGTCGTCGAGCAGGGTTTTCAGGATGAGCGCGGCGTTTTCGGAATACGTCTGCGCGACGATCTGGTCCAGATCGATGCTCTCGGTTCCGAGCGCATCGGTGACGTACAATCCGCCGTCCGGCGCTAGTCCGTCGAGCACTGCCCGTTTGGCCGAGCACTCCTTCACGGTAGAGCGTGTGCTGTGGTACATTGATGCCATTCGACTACTCCTTGGCGTTTCGCGGATGGGAATGGGGCCTTGTCGGCCGTGGTTTCGGCTAATACTAGCAAGAAAACGCGCGCCCGGCGCGGCCTGTCGGGGAAATGCCCGAGCCGTTTCCGCTGCGGTTAACACGAATGTAACGCGCGTCCTCGAGGGACCTCGGCGGCCTTATCCCGTTCGTGCGTCGAAGGTGCCGGCAACCGATGCGAAGGTGGGCAGTATATGATCAAGATAACGAAGTTCGGCGGTTCCAGCGTCAGCTCCGCCGAGCAGTTCAAGAAGGTGAAGGGGATCGTCGAGGCCGATCCGTCCCGTCGATTCGTCGTGGTTTCCGCTGCGGGCAAGCGCGATAAGACCGACAGCAAGATCACCGATCTTCTGTATCTGGTCAACGCTCATCTGCAGTACCACGTTTCCTGCGACGACTTGCTCGGAACCATCGGGCAGCGTTTCTGCGAGATCGCCAAGGAGCTCGACCTCGAATATCCCATCGGCCACGAGTTCGGCGTTTTTCGCGAGCGCGCGAAGCGCGGCGATTTCACGCCCGAGTTCATCGTCAGCCGCGGCGAGTACTTCACCGCGCGCATGATGGCCGAATACCTGGGCTTTCCTTTCGTCGACGCGGCCGATGTGATCGCGTTCAACCAGGACGGCTCGCTCGATATGGAGCGCACCGGCGAGCAGCTGCGCGCCGCTATCGGCGAAGAGAAGCACTTCGTGCTCCCCGGCTTTTACGGCGCCACCGCCGACGGCCAGGTCCGCCTGCTCGACCGAGGCGGCGGAGACATCACGGGCGCCATCCTCGCCCAGTCGATCGGCGCCGACCTATACGAGAACTGGACCGACGTGTCGGGCTTTTTGACGGCCGACCCGCGCATCGTCGACAGCCCCAAGTCCATTTCGCGCATCACCTACGCCGAGCTGCGCGAGCTTTCCTACATGGGCGCGAGCGTCCTGCATGAAGAGGCGATCTTCCCCGTCAAGGAGGCGGGCATCCCTCTGGTCATCAAGAACACCAACCGCCCCGACGATCCCGGTACCGTGATCAGCGAGGAAACCGAGCCCGGCATGGCCGAGCCCATCATCACGGGCATCGCAGGCAAGCGCGACTTCGTGGCCGTGCACATTCGCACCAACCATATGTCCAACCAGATCGGCTATCTGCGTAAGGCGCTCGCGATCTTCGAGCGCTATCGCGTGAGCATCGAGCACATTCCCTCGGGCATCGACTCGTTCGCCGTGGTCGTGCAGGGCGCCGATGTGAAGGATTGCCTGTATTCGATCGTCGGCGACATCCAGCGCGAGCTTTCTCCCGATGAAATCAAGGTCGTCGAGCACCTCGCCCTCATTTCCACGGTCGGCCGCAACATGTCGAGTCGTCCCGGCATTTCGGGCCGCCTGTTCGGCGAGCTGGGCAATGCCGGCGTCAATATCCGCATGATCGCCCAGGGCTCCGAAGAATTCGACATCATCGTCGGCGTCGAGGACGCCGATTTCGAGCGTGCCATCCGCGTGATCTACGACGCGTTCGTCGATTCCGAAGACAATGTGATTACCGTCGAAGAACTTGAAGAGAAAGGTTCCTTCCATGAGGTCGTATAACGTCGCCGTTCTGGGCGCCACGGGCGCCGTGGGCCAGCAGATGCTGCAGTGCCTGGCCGAGCAGGATTTCCCCGTCGGCAATCTGAAACTTCTGGCGTCTTCCCGCAGCGCCGGCAAGATCATGCAGTTCAAGGGCGAAGACGTCGTGATCGAAGAAGCGCGCGACGAAGCCTTCGACGGCGTCGACATCGTGCTCGGCGCGGCCGAGAACAACATCGCCGAGCGCTTCGTGCCCGTGGCGCGCGAGAAGGGCGCCGTGACGGTGGACAACTCGAGCGCCTACCGCCTCGATCCCGACGTCCCCCTTGTCATTCCCGAGGTCAATCCCGAAGACGTGGCCAAGCATAACGGCATCATCGCGAACCCCAACTGCGCCACGATCATCGGCCTGGTGGCCGTGAACCCGCTGCATAAGCTGGGCGGCATCAAACGCATGGTGGTTTCCACCTACCAGGCCGCATCGGGCGCGGGCGTCGGCGGCCTGCGCGAGCTCGAGTCCCAGATGGCGCGCATCGCCGCGGGCGAGCCCGTCGAAGACCCCAAGGCGTTCGCCTACCAGCTCGCTTGCAATCTCATTCCCCAGATCGGCGGCTTCGACGAGGTCGGCTACACCTCCGAGGAAATGAAGATGCAAAACGAAGGTCGCAAGATCTTGCATGCGGCCGACCTGCGCGTGAACTGCACTTGCGTGCGCGTGCCGGTGATGCGCTCGCATTCCGAGAGCATCACGCTCGAGTTCGAGCGCGAGGTGAGCGTCGAGGCCGCCCGCGAGGCGCTGGCCGCGGCGCCGGGCGTCAAGCTCGTCGACGACCCGTCGGCGCTCGCGTACCCCATGCCGCTCGACACCACCGACCAGGACGATATCTTCGTCGGCCGCGTGCGCGAAGACATTTCGGCCGCTCCCGGCCAGCACGGCCTTACGCTGTGGTGCTGCGGCGACCAGATCCGCAAGGGCGCCGCGACCAACGCGGTCCAGATCGCCAAGATGCTCGCCGAATAGGGCTTTTCTTCGGGCGATGGGCGACCTGCGCGCTGCTCGTCTGCGGCGATACGCCTGCTTGAAGGGCGCGGGGCTTCGGGTCTCGCGCCCTTTTCCGTTTGCGGGAAAACCGTCGCCATGGCCTGCGGGCTTCGCCGCTGCGCGTCGGTCGCGCTAAGGAGATTTCCCGAGAACGCGGCGTGTTCGCGAAACGACCGAGCGATGCTTCGGTGTTGTGGTAGAATATCTCAGCTTTCACATGCCAGTGTGGCGCAACGGTAGCGCAACTGATTTGTAATCAGTGGGTTGCGGGTTCGATTCCTGTCACTGGCTCCAGAAGCTCGTCGGGCCGGATGTCATCCGGCCCGTTTTCGTTTCGGTCGCCGTCATGTCTATCGAAGGATGCATGGCGGCGGCTGTTTCCTTGCGCGTTCTTGGCGGCTATCGGCGTTTCTTCGTCTTCGCGTTGTCGGTGAGCCTCCAGCGGTAGCTGGGGTTCTTCTTCAGGAACGACCTGCGGCAGAGCCAGGTGATGCCCAGCAGAACGAGGGTCGTGACCATGCAGGTCAGGAAGAAATCGGCCACGAAGGCGTTTCCTTCGAGCCAGGCATAGAGCGTGGCGAGCAGGAAGAACGCGGAAAGTCCCGCGTTGAGCACGGTGAACACCTCGATCAGCACTTCTTTGGCGCGTGCCGGGGTGGAGCGCCACGATACGAAGACGTAGATGATGATGGCGATAATCGCGAGAACCGCCAGAAGCGGGATGATGCGCGAAAGGCGCGCGGCGAGCATTGCCGGCATGGGAACTCCTGTCATGCGAATGGCGCGATGTCGGATCGACGCCGCCTACGGGTCAATCATAGCGCAAGAGCGGCGCGGGCCGTATGGTGCAAGGTTTCGGTATCGTGCCGGTTTTCGGCGTGCGTCTTTCGCGCGGCCCCGGCTCGTCGAAATCCGTCTTGCATCGAACATCCATTCGTATTATATTAAAAGCGAATAAATGTTCGATTCTTATAAAGGCGGCGCCATGGATACGGTCGAAAAGCTCGGCATCTTGGCCGATGCGGCGAAATACGATGTGGCCTGCACGTCCAGCGGCGTCGATCGCGCGGCGGTCGGCGGCAGGCTCGGCAATTCGGTGGCGGCTGGCATATGTCATAGCTTCTCGGCGGACGGCCGCTGCATCGCGCTTCTCAAAGTGCTTTTCACCAATGCGTGCGTATACGACTGCGCCTACTGCGTGAATCGTCGTGAAAACGACGTGCCGCGCGTGGCGTTCCGCCCGCGCGAGCTGGCAGATCTGACCATCGAATTCTATCGCCGCAATTATATCGAGGGGCTGTTTCTTTCCAGCGGCGTTCTGGGGTGCGCCGACCGCACCATGGAGCTGATCATAGAAACCCTGCGCATCCTGCGCGAAGAATACGGGTTTCGCGGCTATATCCACGCGAAGGCCATCCCCGGCGCCTCTCCCGAGCTTATCGACCGTCTGGGGCGTCTTGCAGACCGGATGAGCGTCAACGTGGAGCTGCCTTCGAAGGAAAGCCTCGCCTTGTTGTGCCCCGAGAAATCGAAGGATTCGGTCATCGATCCCATGAGGCGCATCAAAGAGGGCATTGCCGAAGACAGGGAAACGCGTGCCGCCTTGCGCAAGAAGACGTGCTATCTCGCGGACCGGCGCCCGCGCAGGTCCGCGCGTTCGTTCGTGCCGGCGGGGCAGAGCACCCAGATGATCGTCGGGGCCACCCCCGAAACCGACCGGCGCATCCTGACGCTTTCGTCGTCGCTCTATCGCTCGCTCGGACTCAAGCGCGTTTTCTTCTCGGCGTATCTTCCCGTCAACGAAGACGGCCGCCTTCCTCGGCTCCATGCCGCGCAGCTCGAACGGGAGCATCGTCTGTACCAGGCCGATTGGCTTATGCGTTTCTACGGGTTCGATGTCGATGAAATCATCGACGAAAGCGCGCCGTTTCTCGATGCCGAACTCGATCCGAAGGCGTCGTGGGCCCTGCGTCATCTCGATATGTTTCCCGTCGAGGTGAACACCGCGCGCTACGAAACGCTTCTGCGCGTGCCGGGCATCGGCGTGCGCGGCGCGCGTTCGATCGTGGCCGCCCGTCGCACGACGCGCTTAGGCGAGGCGGAGCTGCGCAAGCTCGGGATCGCGTTCACGCGCGCCCGGTTTTTCATCACATGCAAGGGCGCATATCAGGGAAAAGGGGTCGAATACACGCCCGAAGCCTTGCGCGGCGAGCTTCGCCGCCATGTCGGCACAGGCGCATCGGGCAGGAAGAAGGTCGTGCCCGGCCAGCTTTCGCTGTGGGGCGAATGATGCGGAGGAGCTTTCGGGGCGGCGGTTTCGCGGCGCGTGCGGCGAAGAGAAGAAGGGCGGTTCGAATGTCGACGGCGTATGTATATGACGGAACCCTGGAAGGAATGCTTTCGTGCGTATTCGAGACATACGCCTCGAAAGAAGACCCGCTCGATATCGTCGAGGAGTCGTCGTTCGCGCCGCGCCTCGGGCAGCGCGAAAAGATCGTCGCCACCGACAGGAATCGCGCACGAAGGGTCGAGGAGGGCCTCATCCGCGTTTGCGGGCGTGAAGCGTACGAGGCCGTCGGCATCGTGCATTGTTCGGACGACCCTGCGAAAGGGCGGGCGATCCTCGAATTCGTTCGGTATGCGATGAAACGGGGAAAGGGTGCATGGCGCGATGTCGCGCATAAGAAAGTCGCGGCCTTCGCGCAGATGGAGCGCGCGGTTCGAAACGAGAAGCATCGCTGGCTTCAATTCTTGCGTTTCGAGCAGGTCGAAGGAGGGGTGTATATCGCGCGCTGCAACCCCGAGGCGAACGTGGTCGCTCTGCTCATGGATTGGTTCTCCGCGCGGTTCAATACGCAGGATTTCGTCATCTACGACGAAGTGCGGCATATCGCGGGCGTTTCCCGAGGAGGCTCGTGGATCATGGTCGAAGCGCCCGTCTTCGATGCGGCTCCCGCCACCGAGGAAGAGCGCGTCGTGGCCAAGGCATGGAAGCGCTTTTACGACGAGGTTTCGATCGAGGCGCGGACGAATCACGGCCTTCGGGCGAACTTCATGCCGAAGCGCTTCTGGAAGAACATGACCGAAATGAAGCAGGCCCCGCTTCGAGAGGGTTCGTTCGAAGCGGGGCCTGCGAAAGGCGATGATTTCGAGGCGGGGGCCGTGCGCGTGGGCGAGGCGGCGCTTATTTCTGGCTCGCCTTGCTCATCTGCTCGACATCGACCGAAATCGTGTGGCTGATAGGCTTCCATTTGGCCTTCTTGACCAGCGCGATCAGTGCGATCGGAATATAGGTCAGCATGAAGAACGGGAAGGTGAACAGATAGGCGATCTTCTTGCCCGGGGTCGAATGGATGTTGTCCCATTCGGTGAACGTGGTGAGTGCGCCCAGGATGAACATGAACAGGCAGTAGTTGAACAGGCAGAAGAACATGCACGACAGGGCGCTGACCACCATCGATCCCGCAGAGATGTATCCCAGCAGGGCAAGGACGGCGATCGTTCCGTTGAAGCCGATCGTGATGATCGTGAGAAGCATCGCGGGGGCGATGGTCATGAGCATGTCGTAGCACGCGAAGCGCGCGCCTTTCTTGTTCGTGAAGATGCCTTTGAGAAGGCCCCACGCATAGTGGGCGAACACCTGGTAGAAGCCCTTCGCCCAACGGAAGCGCTGGTTCCAGGAATCCTTGAAGGTCACGGGCTGCTCGTCGTAGAGCATGGCGGTGGGGCAGTAGCTGATGCGGCCGCCTTCGGTAATCGTCTGGGCGGAGAATTCGATGTCTTCGGTCAGCAGGTGCCACTTCCAGCCGCCGTGGCGGGCCAGCACGTCGGCGGCGATGTAGAAGCCCGTGCCCGAGATGGCGCAGCTGGTGTTCAGCGTCAGACGGGCCTGGCTGAGGTATTTCGCCTCGCGTAGGAACCAGACGGCGTAGCCTGCGGAGATCCAGTTGCTTCCGTAGTTTTTGGAGTTGCGGTAGCTCGTGGAGGCGATGGCTCCGCCGTCGAAGACCTTGTTCATCTCGCGGAAGTAGTTCACGTCGAGCACGTTGTCGGCGTCGAAGACGAAGTATGCCTCGTAGCCGTTGTCGGCGTAGAGTTCCTGAATGCGCTTGTAGCCGAAATCGAGGGCGTAGCCTTTGCCGATGAGCTCTTTGTTGAAGCGCTCGAACACGTCGGTCGCTCCGGCTTCGCGGGCAACGCGGGCGGTGTCGTCGGTGCAGTTGTCGGCGATCACGAAGATGTCGATCAGCTCTTGGGGGTAGTTCTGCATGCGAATGCTGTGGATGAGGTCGCCGATGACGGCGATCTCGTTGCGCGCGGAAATCATCACCGCATAGCGATGATTGCGTTTGGCCTCCTGCTTCGGCGGCTTTTTCGTCAACACGGTGAATATATAGAAGAACTGATATACATAGCAGATCGTGAACGCCAAAAAGACGCCGGTATTGAATATGTCGACGACCGTGAGCTGCGAGAGAAACTGGTCTAACACGAGGTCGCTGCCTTTCGCCCTACTTTGAACAAAACTTTCAAAATTATAGAGTCAATGCCGTGCCGCATACTAGCCATCGATCGCAAGCAGACACAAAATGCATCATCACGGCTTCTTTTCGGATGCGCGGATGAGGGGCTTGCGCGCGGTTTTTTGCGCCTGTTCCATTGAATCGCGCATGGGCGCGCGCCGCCGGCTTTCGTTGAGAATCTGTTGACGGCGCTTCACGATGCGTCAAGGTTTCGCGTCAGACGCGGGCGAACGTCACGAGCCGCGAAGCGCATTGCATGCGCGCGAGGGCGTCTTGGATGCCTGCGAGCGTCGCGCCCGTGGTGGTGACGTCGTCGACGGCTATGACGCGGTCGAATCCTGCGGCGCGCGGGGCCCGGAATCTGCCGGCGATGTTGGCGGCACGCTGGCTTCTGCCGAGCGCGCGCTGGTCGGCGGCCCCTGCCTGTTCGACGAGCGCGATGCAGGGAAGCCCGACTTCGTGCGCGAAGGCGCCTGCGAGGACTTGCGCGTGGTCGAAGCCTCTGCGACGCACGGCTTCGGGCGTGGCGGGAACGTAGGTGACGGCTTGAGCCCAGGATATCCAGGAAGGCCGCACGACGCGCGCCATCATGGCGGCCATGACGTCGCCGAGGCGCTGTTCTCCTTTATCTTTATATGTCTTCACGATTGCGGCGGCGCAGGCGTCGTATTCGAGGCAGCTCACGCATGGCGCGGCCAGGGGCTTGTGCTGTGCGGCCACGGCGTTGCAGGCGTCGCATTGGATTCGCCCCCAGGGCGCCCCGCAGGTCGGGCACGCCTGGTAATAATCGATGTAGCGCAGTTCGTTCGTGCATCGCGCGCAAAGAAGCGAGCCCGGTTCGTCGCAGAGCGCGCATCGGGTAGGCCAGAGGGTCTCGCAGAGCGCCTGCATGAGAAACGACGGCATGGCGACTCCTTTCGACGTTTCGCGAAGTCCAGGGTAGCGCTGCGACGCGGCCGATTTCCGGCGTTGATTCGCCCGCGGTCCGGCTCCATCGCCGGCGAAGACCGACAAGGTGCCGGCCGCTTCGCTCGCGTCGCGTCATTCCCGGCTTTACGAAGGTCTTCGCCCGAAGAGCGGGGCGTTTCCGGTAAATCTGCTAAACTTACCCCCGAACTTCTTTCGGGTCTGTAGTTGCGGGGGCGCGAACGCCCCTCAGTCCATGGCAGATGCGGTCGAAAGGATCCACGTAAGCGCGGCTCTGTCGCGTGAGCATGGCGTATCCTAGGAGTAAGACGCACCCCTCGGCGATTTCTTGCGGCATCCTGCCGCACCGGGGGAGAGGGCGGAGCGGAATAATCCGCAAACCCCCGGTGCGCGAGTGTGGGGGCAAAGACTAGGTCAGCCGGAAGAAGAAACGAATCGATAATCGGAAAAGAGGAACGAAACGATGAAGCATCGCGTGTCACTCGTAGGTGCGTTCGCCTGCGCCGTCTGTCTCGCGTTGGCGCTTGCCGGCTGTTCTCAGACGACCGCCTACACCCCCGAAACGCTCGAGCCCACGGTATCTTCGCCGACCATCGGCAAGGAAGGAACCTTGAGGGTCGGCGTCGGCGGCGGCGCGCCTTTCATGGTTTCCGCTTCTGACGGGTCGACCTCCGGCCTCGACGTGGATATGGCGGCGGCGATCGCGAACCAGCTGGGCCTCAAGCTCGAGGTGGTTTCGCTCGGCAGCGCCGGCAGCGAAGTCGACGTCGATTCCGCTCTGAAGAAGGGCGATGTCGACATCGTCATGGGAGCCACTTCTTCCGACGAAAGCGGCAACGTGTGGGTTTCCGAGCCGTATACGCAGACGGGCGTCGCCCTGTTCGCGGCTCCCGGCTCCAAGGTCCCGTCGCGCGATGCCGCGCCGAAGATCGCCGCCCAGTCCTCTTCGACGAGCGCCTGGGCCGTCACCAACGCGTTCGGCGATGACGCCCTGGTGGCCAAAGCCGACCTTCTTTCCGCGCTTTCTTCCATCGAGACGGGCGATTCCAAATACGTCGCAGCCGATGCGGTCATCGGAACGTATGCCGCCTTGGGCCAGAACGTCGATGTCGAGCCCGTGTGCGTGCTCGGCAGCATCGGCGGCTACGGCGTTGCCGCGAGCGCCGATAACGCCGACCTTCAGAAAGCGATTTCCGACGCCCTCGCGGCGCTGACGAACAACGGCGTGGCAGGCGTGGTCTGCTCGAAGTGGCTCGGTTCCACGCTCGACCTCTCCGCGCTTCCCCTTGTCGAGGTATCGTCTTCCGCGGCGGCCTCCACGAGGACCCTCGACACCGATTCCGACGACCCTGACGTTGCCGCCGAGGAGGAGTCCGTCGACGGCGAGGCCTTGCCGAAGGCCGAGGCCGGATCCAACGCCGTCTTGCCGGGCGGCGCCGTCGCCGGCACGGCGCCCGCGCCGACGCAGGGAGCTTCGACCGCCGTGCCTGCAGGAACGGACGCTCAGGCCGCCTAAACGGTCGAAATGATGAATTTACCGACACAATGCAGGGTTTCTCCGCACGCGGGGAAACCCTGCATTGCTTATATGCTATCGTTTAAGTAACAATTGAGACGCACTATAAAAGGGGACCATCCATGCTTGAATTGAAAGACCTTGTATTCGAGGTTCCCGTCGAAGACGGGACTTCGCAGACCAAACGCATCATCGACGGCCTCACGCTGACGATCGACGACGGTAAATTCACCGTCATCACCGGCCCGAACGGCGGCGGCAAGTCCACGCTCGCCAAGCTCATCATGGGCATCGAGCAGCCCACGTCCGGCTCGATCGTCTTCAACGGCCAGGACATCACGCACGCTTCGATCACCGAGCGTGCCAAGCTCGGCATCGGCTACGGCTTTCAGCAGCCTGCCCGCTTCAAAGGCATGAAGGTGAAGAAGCTCCTCGAGCTCGCGGCCGGCAAGCGCCTTCCCGCGCTCGAGTGCAACGAATATCTCGCCAAGGTCGGCCTGTGCTCCGCGGCGTATCTGACGCGCGAAGTCGACAAGAGCCTCTCTGGCGGCGAGGTCAAGCGCATCGAGATCGCGACCATGCTCGCGCGCGATCCCAAGATGGCCATCTACGACGAGCCCGAGGCGGGCATCGATCTGTGGAGCTTCGACCGCCTGACCGAAACCTTCCGCGATATTCACGAGACGCGCGACGACCGCAGCATCGTGATCATTTCCCATCAGGAAAGGATCATCCAACTCGCCGACGATATCGTCTGCCTGCGCAACGGCCGCATCGAGGAGATGGGTCCGCGCGAAGAGATCCTTCCCAAGCTCGGCCTGGCCGATCGCGGCCAGCACGGCTGCCAGCTGACGCAGCCCACCGAACTGCACCTTACCGAGATTTCCACGAATTGCTAAAGGAGCACGCCATGGCGGACCTTTCCACGATAGACGAGAAACTGCTCGAACAGATCGCCGACCTGCACGGCATGCCGCGCGGCGCTTTCAACATCCGCAAAGACGGCCAGCTGGTCGAGCGCCATTCCAGCGCCAACATCACCATCGAGACCTTCACCGACAAGCAGGGCATCGAAATCACCATCGCGCCCGGCACCAAGAACGAGACGGTCCACATTCCGGTGATCATGACCAAGGCGGGCATGACCGACGTGGTCTACAACGATTTCCATATCGGCGAAGATGCGGACGTCACGGTCATCGCGGGCTGCGGCATCCACAGCGCCGGCGACGAGAAGACCGAGCACGACGGCATCCATAGCTTCTGGCTGGGCAAGAACGCCCGCATGCGCTACGTCGAGAAGCACTACGGCGAAGGCGAGGGAACGGGCGAGCGCGTCTTGAATCCGACGACTAACATCTACATGGCCGAAGGCTCTCACTGCGAGATGGAATCCGCGCAGTTGCGCGGCGTCACCTCCACGATTCGCGATACCAACGCCGAGCTCGAGGCGGGCGCGAAGCTCGTCTTGACCGAGAAGCTTCTCACGCACGGCTCTCAGACGGCCACGTCCAACATGACCGTGCGCTTGAAGGGCGAAGATTCCTCCGTGCAGGTCATTTCGCGCAGCGTCGCGCAGGATTCCTCCGTGCAGATCTTCAACCCGCTGGTCATCGGCGAGGCCGCATGCCGCGGCCACGTGCAGTGCGACGCGATCATCATGGGCGAGGCGAAGGTGAAGGCTATCCCCGGCATCGAAGCCGCAAGCGAAGACGCCCAGCTGATCCACGAAGCGGCGATCGGCAAAATCGCAGGCGACCAGATCGTCAAGCTGATGACGCTCGGCCTGACCGAGGAAGAGGCCGAGGCCGAGATTCTCGACGACTTCCTTTCTTAAAGCGCCCTTCGTTTCCTCCGAGACGCGAAGAAGCGCCGATGCGCTATGGATATTCAAGGCAAGGCCCGCATTCGAGCGGGCCTTGCTCGTATAATACTCGGAATGCGATCGACACGCATATCGATGGATACAGCGAAAGGGGTGCTTCATGGCGCAAAACGAACGCTATCGAGAGCAAACCGAAGAAGACCTGAACAACGTGCCGCCCATGAGCGGCATGCAGAAGGCCATCCTCGCCGCAGCGGCGGTCATTCTGGCCGCGATCGTGGCATACATTGCATTCAACTAGCCGATCGGCCCCTTCGAGTGGCCGCGGCTTTTCGAAAGGGTTCCCAGAAAGGAAGGCGGATCCATGGCGAAGCACGCCAAGCACGCACGCAGCGATAAAGATGGCCTTAATCAAGAGGTCGACGCCCGGCAGGACGCCCAGGCGCCTGAGGGAGGCGAAGCGGCCGGCACGCCCGCCGACCATCCCGCGGCGGCGCACCGCAAGGCGTCGAAGAGGATGCGCATCGTCTTGATCTCGGTATCGGTCGTGCTCGTCCTTTTGATCGCCGCCTTGGGATACTTCGCCTGGATGCTCGTGGGCGAAGCCCGCGACGTCGCCTATCAGAGCGCCGCCCAGACCGCCAAGGTGGAAAACGACGCATCGCTTCCCGCAACGGATGCGGGCAAGGGCGCGGGTGCCCGCAAAGAGGCCCCGCAGCTCGTCGGCCTGATCGGCAAGACGCAAGGCGAAGCGATCGACGAAATCGGCCGCGGCGCCACTGAAACCAGCTCGAAAGACATCACCGAAGAGAAGGGCGAGGGCGACGAGAAGACCACCGAGGTGGTCGGTCGCAGCGTGACGCTTGCGCTGACCGATGAAACCACCGATGCGCGCGGCAACATTCCCTCGGTCTATCTGACCCTCGACGCCGACGGCGCGATCGTCGAAGCGGGCTATTCCGCATCGGTCGGATCGCTCGGCTACGGCGACGTCAGCTTCATCGACGCGGTTTCTTCCGAGCATATCGTCGAGAACCTGGTCGAAACGGCCGGCGTCCACATCGCGCAGGATGCGGTGGAAATGCCTGCGGTCGAGGACTACCGCACGTATGCCGACGACGGCGCCACGATCGCGCAGGAGGTGTACACCTTCGGCGGCGACGGAACGGGATCCGACGGGTCGGCGTATTCGTGGTCGTGCAAGTTGAGCTACGACTATTCGGCCGCCAACGTGTCGGGCAACCTCGCCGACACCATCAGGCAGGTCTATGTCTATATAAAGGCGGCTTCTTAAGCCGACGTCAAGGGGCCGTGCGGTATCGCGCGGCCCCTGCTTTGCACGGAGAGGCGCCGCATTCGGCATCGAAGCCGGCGCACTGAGGCGAAATTCCCGCGAAATGAAAAAATCCCTTGCGATCGATTTTCTTTGTGCTATGCTATCAAAGCTGTTTCAAGAGGGGGTATAAGCCCTCCGCCTAGTTCGGCGCAAGCTGATGGGTCGCAAGAATATGTTTTCGCATTTTCGAGCCCTGTCGCTATGCGCAGGGTTTTTTGTTGCAGCAACGAACTCGCGTAAGCGAGAGGAAGAGGAGGTGAGCGCGATAGCAGCTCAGGAGCCCAGGCTCAACGACGAAATCCGCACCCGTGAATGCCGTTTGATCGGTTACGACGGATCGCAGATGGGTATCTTCAACACGCGCGAAGCTCAGCGCATCGCCGACGGTCAGGGTCTCGACCTCGTCGAGATCGCCCCGAATGCAGAACCGCCCGTATGCCGCATCATGGACTACGGTAAGTTCAAATACGACCAGGCCATTAAGGCGAAGCAGGCTCGCAAGAACCAGACGAAGATCGAAATCAAGGAAATGAAATTCCGTCCGAAGATCGACGTCGGCGACTACACCACCAAGAAGAAGCACGTGCTTCGTTTCTTGGAAGGCGGCGCCAAGGTGAAGATCACGATCATGTTCCGCGGTCGCGAGATGGCTCACCCCGAACAAGGCCTTTCCATTCTCGAGCGTCTGGCCGACGACCTCAAGGACGTCGCCGTTATCGAGAATGCGCCCAAGATGGAAGGTCGCAACATGCACATGCTTATTGCTCCGTTGCCGGCAAGTGCGAAAAAGGCAGCAGAGAAAGACGCCAAGTAAACCTGCGGCGTCGAATCGGTAAAAGAAAGGACATACGTCATGCCTAAGATGAAGACTCACAAGGGCACTGCCAAGCGCTTCCGCGTCACCGGCTCTGGCAAGATCATGCGTGCCAAGGCTTTCAAGAGCCACATCAAGACCAAGAAGAGCCCCAAGCGCATCCGTAATTTCCGTCATGAGACCGAACTCGCCGCAGCTGACCGCAAGGTCGTCGGTAAGAACCTCGGTATTCGATAAGCAAGGAGTGATACTCAATGCCTCGTGTTAAGCGCGCAGTTTCCGCCCATAAAAAGCGTCGTGTCATCCTCGGCCGTGCAAAAGGCTACTATGGCGCGAAGTCTCGTACCTATCGTGCTGCTAAAGAGCAGGTCCAGCACTCGCTCCAGTACCAGTACCGCGACCGTCGCAACAAGAAGCGCGACATTCGTCGTCTCTGGATCACCCGTATCAACGCTGCAGCCCGCATCAACGGCCTGTCTTACTCCGTGTTCATGAACGGCCTCAAGAAGGCCGGCGTCGAGCTCGACCGTAAGGTTCTCGCCGACATGGCCGTTTCCGATCCCGACGCTTTCGCTCAGCTCGTCGAGGTCGCCAAGGCCGCTCTGAAGTAATATTGCTTCCTTGCTATTGAAAGCCCGCATCCGTGCGGGCTTTTTCGTTTAATGGCTTCAGCCTGGCGCGCGCGTAGCCGCGCCGAGACAACCACCCGCTTTGCGGGTGGTACCCAATCTGCTTTACAAAACCACCTTTCCGTCGGATATTGACGATGTTCAGGCCGTCAAAAA
>NZ_QICB01000001.1 GCF_003725295.1 Slackia faecicanis | reverse complement strand
CAGACGCTCGCCACGATCACGCTGCAGAACTATTTCCGCCTGTACAGCAAGCTTTCCGGCATGACGGGTACCGCCATGACCGAAGACGGCGAGTTCCGTCAGATCTACAACCTGCCCGTGGTGGCGATCCCTGCGAACAGGACGCCTCAGCGCATCGACGAGAACGACCTGATCTATCGCACGATCGACGCGAAGTTCCGCGCGGTGGCCGAAGACGTGGCCGAGCGCCATGCGGCGGGCCAGCCCTGCCTGGTCGGCACCGTGTCGATCGAAAGCTCCGAGCGCTTGTCGCGCCTGCTCGACAAGCGCGGCATCCCGCACGAGACCCTCAACGCGAAAAACCACGAGCGCGAGGCGCATATCGTCGCGCAGGCGGGCCGTCTGGGCGCCGTGACCATCGCCACCAACATGGCAGGCCGCGGCACCGACATCCTGCTCGGCGGCAACCCCGACGTGCTCATGGAAGACGTGCTGCGCGACAAAGGCCTCGACCCCGACCGCATGCCGGGAGACGAGGTCGACGATCCCAACGCGATGCCCGCGCCCACGGCCGAGCAGCGCGCCGACGCGCTCGCCCAGGCCAAGGCAGTTTGCGCCGAAGAGCACGACAAGGTGCTCGCCGCGGGCGGCCTGGCCGTCATCGGCACCGAGCGCCACGAGTCGCGCCGTATCGACAACCAGCTGCGCGGCCGCGCCGGCCGTCAGGGCGATCCCGGCCTGACGCAGTTTTACTTGTCTCTCGAAGACGACCTCATGCGCCTGTTCGGCGGCAACCGCATGGATTCGATCGGTCGCATGATGGAAAAGACCGGCGCCGAAGACGACGTGCCCATTCAAGCGGGCATGGTGTCCAAGGCCATCGAGAGCGCCCAGCGCCAGGTCGAGGCCATGCATTTCGCCGCGCGTAAGAATGTCCTCGAATACGACGACGTCATGAACCTGCAGCGTAATGCGATCTACGGCGAGCGCAACGCGATCCTCGACGGCAAGGACCTCACGAGCCGCATCGACGACATCATCGCCGACGCGGCCAACGCGGTCGTCGACGAGAACTGCTCGTCGCGCGACGCCAGCGACGACTGGGATATGCGCGCGGTCGACCTGTGGGCCGCCGACATGACGGGCCGCCCCGACTTCAAGGTCGAAAAGCTCGACCACGACGATGAGGCCGCGGCCGTCTCCGAGGCCCTGATCGATTACCTCGAGTCGGTCTATGAGGAGAAGCGCTCCGTCATCGGCGACGAGAACATGAAGAAGCTCGAGGCCCAGGTCATGCTGCGCATCATCGACGCCCGCTGGATGAGCCACCTCCAGGAGATGGATTACCTCAAGACGGGCATCGGCCTGCGCGCCTTCGGCCAGCGCGACCCGCTGGTCGAGTACAAGGAAGAGGCCCATGCCGCTTTCGCCGCGCTCACGGCCTCGATGTACGAGGACTTCCTGCGCACGCTTTTGCGCCTGCAGGTGGCCGCCAAGGTGGAAGAGGAGGAGAAGTCGCCGCTCGAGGGCCGCGCGGTGAGCTACTCCTCTCCCGAGGCCACGCTCGATTCCACGATGAGCGCTTCGCGTCCTGCCAATGGCGGCGCGCAGAGGCCTCGTCCGCAGGAGCAGCAAAAGCCCCAGACCTACCGCAAAGACGAGCACGATCCGTACGCCAATGTCGGCCGCAACGATCCCTGTCCGTGCGGCAGCGGTTTGAAGTTCAAGAAGTGTCACGGTCGCGATAGGTAGTCATGGCAGAAAAAGAATCGAAAGACATAGAGGCGGCGGCGCAGCGCGTCGCCGACGCCCGTGTGTGGATGCGCATCGACGAGAAGGCCAAGAAGCTTTCCGAGCTCGATAAGCAGATCGCATCGCCCGATTTCTGGAACGATGCGTCGCGTGCCCAGGATATATCGCGCAAGGCCAGCGCCCTGCGCGATACGATCGCGGGCTACGAAGAAGCCGAAGCGCTGCTCGACGACGCCCGCGCCGCCGCCGAGCTCGCCTCCGAAGACGAGGCTTTTCTCGACGAGAAGCAGCGGGTGCTCGACCGTCTGGCCGAGATGCTCGGCCGCTTCGAGATGGAGTCATGGTTCTCGGGCGAGATGGATTCCAACGACGCCATCCTCTCGATCAATCCCGGCCAGGGCGGCCTCGAGGCTCAGGACTGGACCGAGATGCTTTACCGCATGTACGTGCGCTACGCCGAGCAAAAGGGCTGGAAGGCCAAGCCGCTCGACGTGGTGCCGGGCGAGGGCATCGGCCTCGACCGCGCGGTCATCCAGATCGAGGGCCACAACGCCTACGGCATGCTGAAAAGCGAGCACGGCGTCCATCGCCTGGTGCGCATCTCGCCGACCGACGACAAGAAGCGCCGCCAGACCACGTTCGCCAGCGTCGAGGTGCTGCCCGTGATGTCGGACGACATCGAGGTCGACCTCAATCCCGCCGACGTCCGCGTCGACGTGTATCGTTCGAGCGGCCCGGGCGGCCAGTGCGTCAACACCACCGACTCGGCGGTCCGCCTGACGCATATGCCCACGGGCATCGTGGTGACCTGCCAGAACGAGAAGAGCCAGCTTCAGAATAAAGAGGCGGCGTTCAAGGTCTTGCGCGCTAAGCTCTATGAAATCGAACGCCGCAAGCGCGACGAGGAACTCGCGTCTTTGCGTGGCGAACGTATGGAGAATAGCTTCGGAAGCCAGATTCGAAACTATGTTCTGTACCCGTACCAGTTGGTCAAGGACCTTCGTAGTAATATTGAAACGGGCAACGTCGATGCGGTGCTCGACGGCGATCTCGAAGCGTTCGTCGTCGGCTATCACCGCTGGCGTGTCTCGCAATAACCAAGGTATCGATTGTCGCACCATCGGAAGGAAACGACGTGAACCTAGAAGATTTGAAAGGCAAGGCCAACGATATCCGCGTCGATATCGTCAACATGGTGGCCGAAGCGGGCAGCGGGCATCCCGGCGGATCGCTCTCTTCCGCCGAGATCTTGTGCGCGCTGTATTTCGGCGGCGTGCTCGAGCATGATCCCAGCGATCCGGCCAAGGCCGGCCGCGACCGCTTCCTGCTCTCGAAGGGCCATGCTGCGCCTGTCCTTTACGCCACGCTCGCCGAGGCGGGCTACTTCCCCAAAGACGAGCTGGCAACGCTGCGCAAGCTGCACAGCCGCCTGCAGGGCCATCCCGACTGCCGCAAGCTTCCCGGCGTCGAGGCTTCGACCGGCTCTCTGGGCCAGGGCCTGTCCATCTCTTCCGGCATGGCCTGCGGCATGAAGCTCGAAGGCGACGACGCCACCGTCTTCACCCTCATGGGCGACGGCGAGTGCCAGGAGGGTCAGGTCTGGGAGGCGGCCATGTTCGCCGCCCATCGCAACCTGGACAACCTGGTGGCCATCGTCGACCACAACCATCTGCAGATCGACGGCGCCGTCGAAGACGTGTGCTCGCTGGCGAGCCTCGTCGCGAAGTTCGAGGCGTTCGGCTGGCAGGTCTACACCTGCGACGGCAACGACATGGAGGCCGTGCTCGACACGCTGACCTCCGCGAAGGCTTCCCGTGCGGGCAAGCCCAAGGTCATCGTCGCCGAAACCGTCAAGGGCAAGGGCGTCTCCTTCATGGAGGGCCAGGCCGGCTGGCATGGTAAGGCGCCTAATGCCGAGCAGACCGAACAGGCTATCGACGAACTGACCCAGAAGGAGGCCCTGCATGGCTAACGAGAAGAAGGCCACGCGCGCTGCATTCGGCGAGACGTTGGTCGAACTGGTCGAGGAAGGCAAACCGGTCGTCGCCGTCGAGGCCGACCTTTCCGGCTCCACCACCACCAAAAAGCTCGGCGACGCCTATCCCGAGCGTCTGTTCAACGTGGGCATCGCCGAGCAGGACATGGTCGGCGTGGCCGCAGGCCTCGCGCTGACGGGCCATGTGGCGTTCACCGGCTCCTTCGCCGTTTTCGGCACGGGTCGCGTCTACGACCAGATCCGCAACACCGTGTGCTACGCCAATCTCGACGTGAAGATCGCCCCGACGCATGCGGGCGTCTCCGTCGGCCCTGACGGCGGCAGCCACCAGATGGTCGAAGACATCGCCCTGATGCGCGTTCTGCCCAACATGCGCGTGCTGGTTCCCGCCGATTACGCTTCGGCGAAGGCCGCCATCAAGCTGGCCGCCGAAACCCCGGGTCCTGTGTACGTCCGCATGGGCCGCGCCTCGGTGCCGTGCGTCTACGACGAAGGCGTCGAGCTCGAGCTCGGCCGCGCGAACGTGCTGCGCGAAGGCTCCGACGTCACGATCGCCGCATGCGGCGTCGAAATCGACGAGGCCCTCAAGGCAGCCGACATGCTGGCCGAGGCCGGCATCTCCGTCGAGGTCATCGACGCGTTCTCGATCAAGCCGCTCGACGAGGAGCGCATCCTCGCGTCGGTGCGCAAGACCGGCTGCGTCGTCACCGCCGAAGAGCATTCCGTAATCGGTGGCTTGGGCGGCGCCGTGGCCGAAACGCTGGCCGAGAACCTGCCCGCTCCGCTGGTCCGCGTGGGCATGCGCGACTGCTTCGGCACGTCGGGCGAGATGGCCGAGCTCATGCGCGAGTTCGAGCTTGACGCCCAGGCTATCGTCGAGGCTGCCAAGGCTGCTATCGCGAAGAAGAACAACTAGGCTCTGACCTGGAAATATGTATATCATCGGGGCTCCTGTCGGAGCCTCGATGAACATTCTGTGACCGCCGCACGCCAGTGCGGCGTCCTTGTTAAAATAGGTTGGTTGAGTCCAGTAATCACGATTTGAACGGAGCATTCTGTGACGAACACGAACGATGCGCAGCGTCGCGTCCACGATGCGACGGATGCCGATACGGCGTCTTTCGCGCCGCAGGGCCGCCATGCGGCTCCTGCCCACGATGCTGCATCCAGGCCTCCTGCGCAGGCCATCCCGAGCGCAGACCACGCGCCTCAGGCCACCGGCGCCATGCCCGTCGTCGCGGCCCATGCCGCGCCCGCGCACGGCGCGCAGCAGAAGCGCCCCGCTCAGACCGGCGTTCTGCCCGACCTTTCCGCCTCGCTGCCCACGCTGTCGGTCGACGACGTCCAGCAGCAGCCCGTCGGCGCTCCCGTCATCACCTTCGACCACGTGACCAAGGTCTATCCCGCCCAGCCGAACAGGCCCTCGCTGCACGACATCTCCCTGCAGATCTATGCGGGCGAGTTCGTGTTTCTGGTCGGCCATTCCGGTTCCGGCAAATCGACCTTCATCAAGCTGATCACGCGCGAGCTCAAGCCGACCGACGGCCATATCTACATCGCAGGCGAAGACCTGTCCACGATGCGCAACTGGCGCGTCCCGTATCTGCGCCGCAACATCGGCTGCGTCTTCCAGGACTTCAAGCTCCTGCCCAACAAGACCGTCTTCGAAAACGTCGCATTCGCCCTCGAGGTCATCGGCAAGAGCCGCCATGTCATCAAGACGCAGGTCCCCGAGGTCTTGCGCCTCGTCGGCCTGCAGGACAAGCTCAACAAGCGCCCCGACCAGCTTTCGGGCGGCGAGCAGCAGCGCGTCTCCATCGCGCGCGCCATCGTGAACCGTCCTCCGCTGCTGGTGTGCGACGAGCCTACCGGCAATCTCGATCCGCAGACGTCCCGCGGCATCATGGACCTGCTCGAGCGCATCAACCGTACGGGCACCACGGTGCTCGTGGCGACGCACGACCGCGAGATGGTCGACAACATGCGCCGTCGCGTCATCGCTCTCGATAGCGGCCAGCTGACCCGCGACCAGGACAGGGGGGTGTACGGCTTCGATGTCTAGCCTTATCTACTTCTTCAAGGAATCCCTCACCGGATTCACGCGCAATCTCAGCACTGCGCTCGGTTCGATCGTCACGATCTTCCTTTCACTGCTCATCATCGGAATCTTTCTGGTCGGCGGCGCGATCATCAACAACACCGTGTCTTCGGTCGAGGACAAGGTGTCAATCACCGCCTATATCGACGACGACGCCATGCAGTCTTCGATCGATGCCGTGATGAAAGACCTGGAGGGCACCGCGGGCGTCGCGCACGTCGGCTTCACCACCAAAGAGCAGGCGCTCGAGAACTTCCAGAACTCCATGAGCTCCACCGATATCGTCGACCAGCTCGACGGCACCAACCCGCTGCCGGCGTCGATCGATATCGAGCTGTCCGACCCCCAGATGGTCGAGACCATCGCGGGCCAGCTTGCCGCCGATCCCGCGTTCAAGGAAATCTGCGACAACCCGGAAGACCCCTCCGATAGCGTGAAGTACGGCGAAGACAGCGTCGACCGCCTGTTCAGCCTGACGAGCTATATCCGCTACATCGGCGTGGCCTTGATCGCGTTGCTGATCTTCATCGCGCTGGTGTTCATCAACAACACCATTCGCCTGGCCATCCTTGCCCGTCGCAAGGAAATCTCGATCATGCGCCTGGTCGGCGCGTCGAACGGCTTCATCCGCGGGCCCTTCCTGATGGAAGGCGCGGTGCACGCAGTCCTCGGCTCGGCGCTCGCGGTGGGCGCCATCGAGCTTCTGCGCCGCTTCGCGCTGCCGCAGGTCTCCGACGCCCTTATGTGGCTGCCGATCGAGCTTCCCGGCACGGTGTATATGGGCATCTACGGCCTTATGATCCTGTTCGGCCTGGTCATTGCTGCGATCGGTTCGCTTTTGGCCATGCGCCGCTACCTGAAGGTGTAAAGAACGCGCCATGCGCAACATGAAAAGCAGACATATCGAGACGGGCGCGCGCAATGCGAGGGTCCTCAGGATTCTGGTCCTTTGCATCGCCGCGTGCCTGCTCTTCTGCGCGGGATTTCTCGTGCGCGGCAATGCCGACCTGATGGAACGGGTCGGCTTCGTCGTATCCGAAAATAGCAAGAAAAACGCCCAGAGCACCCTGCAGGATATGGCCGAGGTGTCTTCGCGTCTCGACGAGGTGGAAAGCCTGCTGCTCGCCAGCAGCCTCGACACCTACGACGCCGAGGCCGCCACTCGCTCGGTGCTCGACGCCTTCCTCAAAACCACCGACGACGCTTATGCCCGCTATTTCGACAGCACGCGCTACACGGCGTTCGTCGACGTATCCGCCGACGAATATCCGGGCGTGGGCGTGTTCTTTTCGGAGGAAAACGGCCGCGCCTATGCCCTCGACGTGTTCGAGGGGTCCTCGGCCGCCGAGGCGGGCGTGCGCCAGGGCGATATCGTCGTGGCGATCGACGGCGACCGTTCGCAGGATTGGACGGCCACTGAGTCGATCAACGCGGTCCAGCGCGAGCAGGGGTCCACGGTCGTGGTGACCTGGCTTCGCCCTTCGGCCACCGAAGGCGGTGAAGGCACCGAGTTCACCACCACGCTCGTATGCTCCGATTACAAAGAGCCTAACGTGGTCACGCAGAAGATCGGGTCCGTGGGCTATATCGCGCTCAAGCAGTTCACGCAGAACTCCGATGCGCTTGTGCGCACGGCCGTCGAAGAGCTCGCCGCCGAAGGCGCTGCGTCGTTCGTGCTCGACCTGCGCGACAACCCGGGCGGATACCTGACCAAGGCGGTCGAGGTGGCTTCGTTGTTCATCCGCAGCGGCGTAGTGGTGGAAATCGACACGCTCGATGCGAAGACGACCAAGCAGGCTTCGGGCGATGCGGCCACCGACGCCCCGCTCGTGGTGCTGGTCAATGGCAACACCGCGGGCGCTGCCGAGGTCCTCGCCGCCGCATTGCGCGACACCGACCGCGCCACGGTCGCGGGCACGGCCACCATGGGCAAGGGTTCGGTCCAGGTGACCAAGCCGCTTTCGTTCGGCGGCGCGCTGCGCTACACCGCCGCCCGCTACATCAGCCCGAACGGCTATCCCATCGACAAGGTGGGCGTGGCGCCCGACGTCACCGTCACGGTGCGCGAGGGTTCGTCCACGGACAACCAGAAGGATTTCGCCGTCGAAACGGCGGCATCGCTGGCGGCATAGCGTTTCGTTTCATCGCGCGCACCCCGGGGCCGTTCCGGGGTGCGCGCTGTTTCATGAGAGGGGAGGCCGCATGGCCCGATCCAGATCGCGCAAGTCGAACACCCGACGCACGCCGCGCGCCCATCCTCGCGGCGTCCTCGAGCTGTGCGGGGCGGGCTACGGCTTCGTCCAGACGGCCGAAGGCGAGTTCTACATTCCTGCGTCGAAGACCGCCGACGCTTTCGATGGCGACCTCGTGGAAGTGGCGCGCCTGGGCTCATCTTCGTGCAATTCGCGCAAGGAAAGCGTCCGCAGTTCGGAAAAGCCGCCCGCGCGCGTGGTGCGGGTGCTTTCGCGCGCCCATGAATTCGTCGTGGGCCGTTATGAGGTGGCCGAGCCTTTCGGCGTGGTGGTTCCCGAAGACCCGCGCATCAGGCACGACATCTTCACGCTGCGCCGCGACGCGCCGCATGTGCAAGACGGCGATATCGTGCGCGTGCGCATGACGGCGTATCCTACGCGCCACGAGCCCGCGCAGGGCGTGGTCGAGGAGGTGGTGGGCCATACGGGAGACGCCGGCATCGATGTCGAGCTGATCGTGGCGCGCCATAAGCTAGAGACGCGCTTCTCGGCCGCATCGCTCGAGCAGGCGGCCGCGGTCGAGCACGATGCCGAACGCGCGCTGTCCGACGGGCGCTATCGCGACCTGACGGGCCGCACGGTGTTCACCATCGACCCCGACGACGCGAAAGATTTCGACGATGCGCTTTCCATTGAGCGTCTCGACGACGGGTCCATGCTTCTCGGCGTGCATATCGCCGACGTGTCGCATTATGTGGAGTGGGGCAGTCCGATTGATTTGCAGGCGCGCCGCCGCGGCACGAGCGTGTATCTGGTCGACCGCGTCATCCCCATGCTTCCCGAGTCGCTTTCCAACGATGTGTGCTCGCTACTCCCAGGCGAACTGCGCCGCACGATGAGCGTCGACATGAAGGTCTCGCCCGCAGGCGAGGTGCTGCGCGCCGATATCTATCCGTCCGTGATCGAGTCGTGCGCGCGCCTGACCTACGGACGGGCGCAGGAATGCATCGATGCGCTGCGTCGCGGCAAGTCCGACGCGGCCGCCAAGGCGGTAGGCGTGGCCTCCGATGCGCTGGCCCGCGATATCGCTTCGTGCATCGGCGCGTTGAACGAAACGGCGCAGCGTATCCATACGGCCCGCATCGCGCGCGGCGGTATGGATTTCGAAAGCGTCGAAGCGAAGGTGCGCCTCGACGAGGCGGGCAGGCCCGTGAGCGTGGACCTGCGCACCAAGACCGATGCCACCGCGCTGGTGGAAGAGGCCATGATCGCCGCTAACGAGGCGGTGGCGCGCTTTCTGCGCGACAGGAAGACGGCCAACATCTACCGTGTGCACGAGGCGCCGACGAAAAGCGACATGGCCCAGCTCAAACCGATCCTGCAGGAGTTCGGCTACGACGGACACGTGTCGCTCGACGCGTTTTCCTGCGCCGACCCGCGCGCGATCCAGCGCGTGCTGGCCTACGCGCGTGGCCGCAGGGAGGAATTCCTCGTGTCGTCGCTGCTCGTGCGCAGCATGAAGCGCGCCGTCTACCGCGACGTCTGCGAGCGCCACTTCGGTCTGGCAAGCGACGCATACTCGCATTTCACGAGCCCCATCAGGCGCTATCCCGATCTCATGGTGCATCGCATGGTGAAAACGGCGCTTTTCGGCCGCAGTCAGGAAACCACGGCGGAAGAGCACGCCATGGCGGCGATCGCCGAGCATTCGTCGGCTGCGGAGCGCACGGCGGAAGAGGCCGCGCGCGAATCGCAGGAGCTCAAGCTCTACGAGCTTTTGCAGCAGCAGGTCGGCCAGGTCGCCGAGGGCATCATCTCGGGCGTGACCGCATCGGGCTTTTTCGTGCGCTTGGAAAACACGGCCGAAGGCTTCGTTTCCCTGGGCGGACGCGAAGAGTATTTCGCGCTCGACCCGGTGCGTCGCATGCTCACGGGTTCCGACACGATGGCGGTCTATCGCTTGGGCATGCGCGTGCGCGTGCGCATCGGCGCCGTCTATCCCTACGAGCGCCGTGCCGATTTCAAACTGGTGGAGCGATAGGTCGCCTGACGGGCCTCGGTGTACTTGCGCGAAACGAACGGATATACTGAATCGATGCCGCGGCGCAGGGGCGCCGCATGGCGGACGAATGGAAGGTTTTCGAAACAGGTGGCGAAAGAGAAGAAGCAGATAGCGAAGAACCGCAAGGCGTTTCACGAGTACGAGGTGCTCGAGACGTTCGAGGCGGGCATGGTTTTGTCGGGCACGGAGGTCTGCTCGCTGCGCGAGAACAATTGCCAGCTGACGGATTGCTTCGCGCTGATTCGTCACGGTGAGGTGTGGCTGCACGGGCTGCACATCGCGCCGTATTCGCACGGCAACATCGCCAACCCCGACCCCGATCGCAAGCGCAAGCTGCTGCTGCATCGCAATCAGATCCGCTATCTCGAGGAGAAAACGCGCGAGAAGGGCATGGCTCTCGTTCCGCTGAATATCTATTTCGCCACGAACGGCCTGGTCAAGCTTGAGCTGGCCGTCGCGCGCGGTAAAAAGCTCTACGATAAGCGCGCCTCCATGGCGGAGCGCGATTCCAAACGCGAAATCGAGCGGGCGCTGAAGGCGCGTCTGCGATAGTCAAGGGGGTTTCGACCGATGGGTCTGTTCAGGAAGGCTACGCGCACCGCGGGCCGTGTCGCCAAAAACGTCGCCAAGGAAGCCGTGTTCGGCGACCTCGATCTTGACGACAGCAAGTCGTCCAAGAAGCATGGCCGCAGGGCTTCTGCGAAAAAGTCCAAAGAGCGCCGCGAGTACGAAGAATATCAGCGCCTGAAGGAGAAGTTCGAGCCCAAAGACGACGCCACCATGCGCGCCGAATGGGAGCGCTACTACGAAGAGCAGTGCGAAGGGGAGTGCGATACCTGCCCTTACTACGACTGGTGTCCCGATGAGTTCGAGGACGAGCAGGTCGAAGAAGAGGCCGAGGTTGTCGAGGACGCAGCCGAAGAGGTCGAGGAAGAAGCCGAACCCGAGCGCGAGATGACCGAAGAGGAAAAGGCCGCCAAGGCCGCGGCTGAAGAGTTCTACGAGGCCGGCTGCGATGGCGAATGCGAATCGTGCGAGCACTACGACTGGTGCCCTGCCGAGGAGGAGTCCGATCCTGACGACAAGGTCATCATGATGGGCATGACCCAGGGCGAGATGAAGGATATGGCGAAGGGCAGCGTCGAGCTTGCCCGCGAAGGCGCGCTTGCCGCCAAGGAGCTCAAAGAGGCCATGGACGACATCATGGGCGGACTCGATCTGAAGCGCTACCTGAAATAATGCGAAGCGCTCTTTGAAAGAGCATGCGTGAAGCCGGCGACTGCCGGCTTTCTCTTTAGGCGCGCGTCGTCGGCCCTCGCCTTGTCGCGCATGCGTTCATAAATTCCCTGGTCAGTTAGGTGCGCGTCTATTTCCCCATGCACTTCGTGCCGGGTCGTCCTGTCGCCGAGGGGCTGGGGCGCGGATAATAACTCGGACCTCCGGGGCCCCGATTGGAGTCCGAATGCGCGGCAAAGAAGATGTCGAGTCGTTCCCGCTCGCCCGTGACGAGGGAATGACCGTCGGTGAAGCGGCCGACTTCGCCGGGGTCGGGCGCAAGACGGGCCGAGCTTGGTCCGCGTTCGGTTTTACGTGGCGTGGTCGGGGGAGGCGCGCCACGGCTGGATTTCTCGCGATCTGGAAAAATAACGCCTTCGAGACCGAAAAAACGCCGGTTTGGCACGAAAACGCTCGACGAGGGTCGAAAGCGGATTCTTTCGCCGCTCAATATGCAACGTATAGCGTGAAACCGTCCATTAACTTAGTCATCGGAGCGCGTTTGTCCGTCGAATTCGTGCCAAAACGCGAAAAAGATGGCCGAGGGGGGCGAAATTTTCCAAGAAAGGCTTCCGCCGCCGTGTTTCAGCGTATCGAAGCGCGGCTGCGCGACGTTTCGGCCGTACCTTGACGCGTCGAAGCCGGCCCGGGCGACGTTTCGGCCCTGCTTTCCGCCTTGGCGTCGCCGGCGGGTCGCTTTACCGGCCGAAAGGCGCCTGATTGCATGTGGAATCGTGGGGCTAAATAGAAAATACGTGGGATTCGCCGAGCAGCCTCCGTATCGCCGTAAATAGTGCATAGATAGGCGCCCTTTTGAATAAGTATTCGCTTTGAAAAGGCCTGAAAAACCGACTTTTTCGGGGTCTTTTTTCGATATTTGGCGCACATTTGGCGCACCCTTTGGCGCACGATTTAGCATTCATATAGCATCGGATTGAGCATTGAAAGCAAAAGGCCAGGTCAAAAAGGACCTGGCCTGGGGTTTTGATGGAGCGGGTGACGGGAATCGAACCCGCGTCATGAGCTTGGAAGGCTCAGGTTCTACCATTGAACTACACCCGCGTTAGTGCGTTTGGATATGTTACTACTCTTCCGACCTTTGCACAAGATGTAATTTCGTCGGCGCGACGCGAACCGCGTTATTTGGCGATCAGGACGGGCTTGCTGCAGATGCTCAGCAACTTGTGGCCGACGCTGCCCAGATAGCCCTTGATGCCGCCGAGTCCGCGGCTCCCGATGATGACGATGTCGTAGTCATCCTGCTCGGCGAGCTTGGCGATCTCGGTGGCCGTGTCGGTGCCGTTGAGGATGTAGGTCTCCACGTCGTTGTCGATGTCGTGCTCGTCGAGGCGCGCCACGGCATCGGTAAGCAGGGCTTCGGCGTCGCGTTCCATCAAATCGAGCACCGATGCGAAGCTGACCAGCTGGTCATCGCTGAGCAGCGGAATTGCCACGACATTGACAACATCGATGCCGATTTCGTCGTTGCCCGCTCCGATATCGGCGGCCAGGTCGAGTGCGGCAGAAGCGGCTTCGCTGCCGTCGTAGGCAACGAGGATTTTCTCAAGAGCCATGATGCCCTCCTTCATGGTCGGCTCGCGACGGCGCTCGCTGCGTGCCCGTCGCTGCGCGGGCTATTCATCCGTGCAAGCCCAGTATACCGCTCTGCCGGCAAGCGCATGCGGGTTCCGGCTACGCCCGGCCGGGAGGGCGTTCGTCCTGGCCGGGCATGCGCGCCGTTAAGCCTTGCGCTCGAAGATCGACACCACTTCGGTGTGGTAGGTCTGCGGGAACATGTCGACGGGCGTGGCGCGCAAAAGGCCGTAGCCGGCCTCTTCCAGGCGGGCCACGTCGCGCGCCCAGGTGGACGGGTTGCAGCTCACGTAGGCCACGCGGCGCGGATTGGCCTCGGCGATGCTGCCGATGATCTCGGCCGCAAGGCCTGCGCGCGGCGGATCCACCACGAGCGCGTCGAGCTCGCCGAGCTCGGGAAGCTCGCGGGCCGCGTCGCCGCCGATGACCTCGATGTTGTCCAGGCCCGCCTCTTCGCTGACTCGACGCAGGTCGCGCACGCTGCTGCCGTAGCTTTCGACGGCGAACACGAGGTCGCAGGCGCGCGCCAAAGGCAGCGTGAACGTGCCCACGCCGCAGTAGAGGTCGGCCACCACGGCGTCGTCGTCGAGCTCGAGCCCCTCAAGGGCGATCTGCACCAGATGCTCCGCCTGGGCGGTGTTCACCTGGAAAAACGAAGGGGCGCTCACCTTGAAGTCCTCGCCGCAGACGGACTCGGTCCAAAAGCCCTTGCCGGCGAGCACCTCGACGCCTTTGAGCTTGCGGGCCTTGCCGCGGTCGTCGGTCATCACGCGCACGATGCTCGTGGCCTTGACGGCCTGCGAAAGGGTTTTGGCCACGGCCGCGCGGGGGAAGGCGCCGGGGTTGGTCCACAGGGCCACCTCGAGCGACTTGGTGCGCAGCGAATGGCGCACGCCCACGCGATAGATGCCCAGGTCGTTGCTGCCGCTCAGATAGCGCAGCGCGCCGCGGACGGCCTTCGGGGTATTCTCGATCGCCCTGTGCGCCAGCGGGCAGGAATTCACGGGCAGGATGTCGTTGGTGTGTTTGCGGTAGGGGCCGGTGACGAAGCCGCCGCGTGCGTCTTGCGCGCAGCCGAATTCCAGCTTGTTGCGATAACCCATCTGGCGCTTCGACGGCACGCAGGCGGCCACGAGCTCCTGGGCGCGCTCTTCGCCGAAGCCCGCCGTGCGGGCGAGCTGGGAAACCACGTTCTCGCGCTTGGCCTCGAGCTGGCGTTCGTAGGCGACGTGCTGCCACCCGCAGCCGCCGCATTCGGCCGCGTAGGGGCAGACCGGCGTCACGCGGCTCGGGGAGGGCGTGACGATATCGACTGCGCGCCCTTCGAGGTAATTGCCTTTGTCGGCGGTCATTTCGACCATCGCCACGTCGCCCGGGCAGCCGCCGTCGACGAAGACGGTCTTGCCGTTCGAGGCGCGTCCGATCGCGGCGTCGCCGTAGGCAAGTCGTTCTATGGTTATTTCTTCATGCATGCGTCCTCTTTTCTCGCGTCTCGCCATTTTAGCGTATAATTCCGAACGCTAATGTGCCCCCTTAGCTCAGGGGATAGAGCGTCTGCCTCCGGAGCAGAAAGCCGCAGGTTCGAATCCTGTAGGGGGCACCAGCCGTTATGAAGAAACCGCACGCCGCGCATGCGGCCTTGCTGCAGTCTTTTTACGGGTACGCACGAGAAAAGGAGCGCATGGGCATGGCTATGTACACCCCCGAATACCAGCCGAATGGCAACGAAATCGCCGTCATCAAAACCTCGAAGGGCGATATCCGCGTCCAGCTCGCAGGAGCCGACGCGCCGATCCACGTGGGCAACTTCGTCGAGCTCGCTCGCAAGGGCTTCTATGACGATCTGAAGTTCCATCGCTACGTTCCCGGCTTCGTGATCCAGGGCGGCTGCCCCAATACGCGCGACCTCGATTCCGAGCAGGTCATCGCCGCAGCCGGCAATCCGTGGGCGGGTCTCGGCACGGGCGGCCCGGGCTACACCATCAAAGAGGAGTTCAGCACCAACCCCAACAACTCCCACGAAGACGGCGCCCTCGCCATGGCACGTTCCCAGAACCCCGATTCCGCGGGTTCCCAGTTCTATCTGTGCCTCGGCCCCCAGCATAACCTGGACTCCGGCTACACGGTGTTCGGCCAGACCATCGAAGGCAAAGACGTCATCGCCTCGCTTCGCGTCGGCGACGTGATCGAGACCGTCGAAATCGAAAACGCCGACTAACGGCCTCATCGGCCGCATCGGCATCGAAGGAAGAATCTCATGGATAATCAATATATCGCCCAGGCTCGCGCAGCGTATCAGGCGCGCGATTTCCAGACCGCGCTCGAGCTGTTCAACCAGTGCCTCACCGACCTCGCCGTCGCGAAGGGGCCGGGCGATCTGGGCTATATCTACCATCAGATCGGCAACTGCTTCTTGCAGATGAAGGATTTCGACCAGGCCATCCACGCCTATACGCAGGCTACGGCGGACACCGCCTACGATGCGTGCGGCGCGGTGAACTGCAACCTGGGCAAAGCCTACGCCTTCCTGCATGATTACGAAAACGCCGTGTCCCATTTCGAAATCGCCGTTTCGGATGCGAAATACGACGCGCCCTACAAGGCGTATCTGGGCCTCGGCAACGCGCTGCTCAAGCTGGGCAAGAACGCCGAAGCGGGCGTCGCATTCCGCGAGGCCGCGCTCGACGTGAACAATCCCGACCGCACCAAGGCGCTGCTGAACCTGGGCGTGTGCTTCATGGCCCTGGGCCGTCCCGCCGATGCGGTGCAGTCCTACGAAAGCGCCCTGCAGTTCGACATGGACCCCGCCACGCGCAATAAGATGTATGCCAACCTCGGCCAGGCGTACGTGGCGTGCGGCCAGATGCAGCAGGCCATGAGCGCTTTCGAGGAGGCGCTGGCCGATAAGACCTACTTCCTGAGCGATTCCGCGAGCGTCGATTACGGTCGCGCCGCGCAGGCCGTGGCCACCGGCACCGCCGCCATGCAGCCCATCGTGGTTCCCGACGAGCCCGAAAACGACATGTCGGGCCTCGACGTGGCCGCCGACGGCGCGCCGCTGCCTCAGGAGGCCGTCTACGACCAGGCCACCCAGGCCTTCGAGCCCTACAACGACCCGCAGTACTATCCGGTCGAGGCATACGGTTACACCGTTCCCGACGGCTACGCCTCGGGCGACGAGCGCTTCTTCAACGCGAGCGACGAGGAGCTCGAGCGCTATTCGAAGGGCATCGCGAAGCAGGACCGCAAGCGCCGCAACGTGGGCCTGAAGATCCTGGTGGTCTTCTTCACGCTGCTGCTGATCGCGGCCGCGGGCTGCGTGTTCCTCTACACGCAGGGCTGGGGCTATCCCACGCAGGAAAGCGTCGCCCGCAGCCTGTTCTCCGACACCGCGAACGCCTCGCAGTATTTCGTCGAGAGCATGGGCGAAGACAACATCGATGCCGCGATGCGCGGCGTCGTGCAGGATGCGAACATCACGATCGACGGCGTGGACAAGAGCATGTCGAACTCCACGGTGTACGTCTCGGCGAAAACCGCCGAGGGCGGCGATGTCGACTACCAGGTGCAGATGGTCCGCGACCTTCTGGGCTGGAAGGTTTCCGGCATCGAGATGTCGTTCCCCTCGCAGCAATAATTCCGCGCGCCGCATTCGCGGCGCGTTTTTCTCGCACAGGTTCCCATTCCGCCGACCGGCGGATTCGAAGAAAGGAAAAAAGATATGGCAATCGAGAAGACCTACTCCATGCTCAAGCCCGACGCCGTGCGCAACCGCCACGTGGGCGAGATCATCGCTCGCATCGAGCGTTCCGGCCTGACCATCGAGCGCATGGAGCTCGGCATGGTCACCCCCGAGCAGGCTGCTGCCAACTACGCCGAGCATGAGGGCAAGCCCTTCTACAACGGCCTGATCGAGTACATCACCAGCGGCCCCGTGGTCAAGATGGTCGTTTCCGGCGAGGGCGCCGTCAAGAAGATGCGCACCCTCATGGGCGCCACCAACCCTGCAGAAGCCGCCCCTGGCACGATTCGTGGCGATTTCGGCCTCATCATGGACGAAAATGTCATCCATGGCTCCGATTCCCCCGAGTCCGCCGAGCGCGAGATCGGCGTGTTCTTCGGCGCGTAAGCGAACCGAATGCGGTGCGGCGGGGCCATCGATCGAGAGTCCCTGCATAGGAGGAGGAGCGCGTGCTCTACCGAATCATCGATGCCGATGACCTTCCGTCGCTGATCCGAGCTTTCATGGAATCATACGAACTTGTAGCCCCGGTCGCACAAGGCCAGGGCTACATTTTCGATGTGATCGAAAACCCCGACGACGTGGTGCTCGACTATCCCACCACGATGGCATCGCCGAAAAAATACTTCCTCCCTCCCGAGGAAACGCTTTTCAAATTCGATGTGGCCGAAAACGACGTGAGCGAATACGAGCTCGATGTGAAGCCTCGCGTGCTCTTCGGCGTGCATCCCTGCGACCTGAACGCTATCGAGCGTCTGGACGCCGTATTTCTCGATTCGCGCTATAGCGACCCGTATTACCGGGCACGCCGCGAAGCAACCCTTATCGTCGGCGTAGGCTGCATGCCCACGTCGAGCTGCTTCTGCCACCGCGTCGATGCCGACGAGGCTCCGCGCGGCTACGACCTGTTCCTGCAGGACCTGGGAGACCGCTACTGGGTCTCCATCTCTTCGGTCGCTGCGGCCGAAATCCTCGAAGAAAGCACCCATCTGCGCGAAGCGACCGACGACGACCGCGCCGCCTTCGCCGCGGCCAACCATCGCCGCGCCGCCGCGTTCGACGAATCCATTCCCAACGTGCAAGACATCGCCATGCTGATGGACACCTATCATCGCGATCCTTTCTGGGCCGAACTGGGCTCGCGCTGCCTGAACTGCACGGCATGCGCGGCGGTGTGCCCCACCTGCATGTGCTTCGACATCAAAGACATCCTTTCGCCCGACGCCAAGACGGGCGAGCGCGTGCGCACGTGGGATTGCTGCACCAGCCCCGAATTCGCCCAGGTGGCAGGCGGGCATAACTTCCGCGCCGACGAGCGCGGCCGCGTGCGCCACCGCATGTATCACAAGCTCAACGGCTTCAAGATGAAGCACGGTACCATGCTGTGCGTGGGCTGCGGCCGCTGCGTGCGCGCATGCAAGACCAACATCAATCCCATCGAAGTCTTCAAATTCTTCGCCGAAAAGACCCGTTCGTCGGCCGTGACGACCAAGGAGGCAAACGATGCCGAATAGCCATGCGCACACGACGTCGGTGCAGGTATCGCGCCTCGGCAGCGCCGACCATGTCAAAACGGGCGCCGAACTGATGGCGGAAAACCCGTACCGCCCCTGGCCTGCGCGCATCACGTCGATCACCGACCTGACCGCCACCGAGAAGCTTTTCGAATTCCGCCTGATCGACGAGCGCATCCGCTCGGCGTTCCATCAGGATCCGGGCCAGTTCGTCGAGCTGTCCATCTTCGGCGTGGGAGAGGCGCCCATCTCCATTTCGTCCGCTCCGTCCAAGCAGGGCTTCATCGAGCTGTGCGTGCGCCGCGCGGGCCGCTTCACCGAGGTGCTGCACACCATGCAGTGCGGCGACGTGGTGGGCATCCGCGGGCCATTCGGCCGCGGCTTCCCCTTCGAGGAAATGAAGGGCCACGATATCCTGCTTGTGGCAGGCGGCCTGGGCATCGCGCCGCTGAAGTCGCTCATCAACTACATCCACGACGAGCGCCACGCCTTCGGCAAGGTCACGATCATCTACGGATCGAAGAACCCGCGCGAAGTGATGTTCCGCCATCAGTTCGAAATGTGGAAGCATCGCAACGACTTCGACCTGCACCTGACCGTGGACAATTACGAAGAGGGCTGGGACGGCGAAGTGGGCCTGGTCACCAAGCCCTTCGAGAACATCGAGGTCGATTCCGAGAACACCTACGGCGTGCTGTGCGGACCTCCAGTGATGTATAGGTTCGTCGTCGAAGAGATGCGCAAGAAGGGCATTCCCTACGACCGCATCTACATGAGCTTCGAGCGCCATATGAAGTGCGGCATGGGTAAATGCGGCCACTGCCAGGTCGGTCACCAGTACGTGTGCATCGACGGGCCGGTGTTCAATTATTGGGAAGCGAAGAATATCCAGGGGTCGATGTAACATGGCTTGCTCGAACAATACGGCCGGCATGCCGCCTCGCGTGGTCATCGTGGGGCTTGCGAGCTGCTTCGGCTGCCAATTGCAAATCACCAACGACGAAGCGCATCTGCTCGACGTTTTGGGCCAGGTCGACCTGCGTTACTGGCAGCTGGCCTCGAGCGCGCCCGAGCCCGAAGGCGACGTGGACGTGGTGGTGATCGAAGGCGCGGTGACCACGGAGGAAAGCAGGCGCTGCGTGCAGCAGTGGCGCGAGCGCGCCCGCACGCTCATCGCGATCGGCGCGTGCGCCGTCACGGGAGGTATCCCCGGCATGGCCGCGAAGGGGCTCGATCCCCGCTACGACGCGGTCTACGGCGCCGACGTGCCCGAGGCATGCGGCGAGACCTGCGCGCCCTGCAGCGTGTCTTCGGTGGTCGACGTCGATTTCGAGGTGCGCTCGTGCCCGATCGACACGGCCGACTTCATCCGCATCCTGGAGCGCGCCCTGTACGGCAGCAATGCGCTCGATCTGACCGACACCATGTGCGGCAGCTGCAAGCGCAACGAAGGCGGCTGCCTGTGGCGCCAGGGCAAGCAGTGCCTCGGCCTGGTCACGCTTGCGGGCTGTGGCGCGAAGTGCGTGAACCTGGGCCGCGAATGCAATGGCTGCCGCGGGCTTTCCCCGCATGCCAACCTGCCGGCCGCGCGCGCCATGGTGGAGTCCATGGGCATGAGCGTGTCTGATTTCGACGAGGCGCTCGAGCTGTTCAACCAGACGAACCCGATGCTGCGAGAGGGGAAATAATGACGGCGACGACGCTGACCATGCATCATATCGCCCGTGTCGAAGGCCACGGCAACGTGCATGTTTCCATCGAAGACGGCGTGGTGCGCGACGTGCGCATGAACATCGTCGAACCCGCCCGCCTGTTCGAGTCCATGGTGGCGGGGCGTCCCTTCGGCAAGGTGAGCTACATCGCATCGCGCATCTGCGGCATCTGCTCGTCGAGCCACGTGGTGACCGACCTCATGGCCATCGAAGATGCATTCGGCATCGAGGTGTCCGAGCGCACCCGCATGCTGCGCGAGCTGCTCATCTACGGAAGCTATCTGCAAAACCACGCGTCGCATCTGTTCGTGTTCGCCGCGCCCGACTTCGTGGGGGAGGAGAGCCTGTTCCCGGTTGCGGAAAAGGACCCCGAGCTTTTCGAGGGCGGCCTGGCCGTCAAAGCGCTCGGCAACGAGCTGTGCACGAAGATCGGCGGCCGTTCGATTCATCCGATCACGGCGGTGGTAGGCGGCTTCACCCATGAAATCGAACGCGACGAATATCTCGAACTGGCCGACAAGCTGGCGGCCATGCGTCCGTTCGCGGAGCACGTGGTGGACGTGTTCGCGGCGTTTTCGGTGCCCGACATCGCTTCGAAGGGCGATTTCATGGCGCTCTACGAAGAGGGACATTATGCGGTGGCGTCAGGAAGCCCGCGCTTCGTGAAAGACGGTCGCGTCTTCGACGTGCACGATTATCGCGAGCTGATCGACGAGTACCAGGTTGATCATTCCGCCGCGTACTTCTCGCGCCGCGCCGACACGGGCGAGACGTTCGCCACGAGCGCTCTGGCGCGCATCAACACGAGCTGGAACGAGCTCACGCGCGAGGCGCGCTTGGCGGCGGCGAAGGCGGGCCTGAGGCCTCCTGCGCTCAATCCGTACGACAACAACGTGGCCCAGGCGGTCGAGCTCGTCGACGCGTGCGTGCGCTGCGAGGCTATGCTGCGCGAGCTCGCCGAGATGCAGGGCTCCAGCGCGCCCGTGGCGTTCGAGCCGCGCGCAGGCCGCGGCGTGGCCATGACCGAAGCGCCGCGCGGAACGCTCGTGCACGACCTCGAATTCGATGCGCAGGGCCGCGTGCTCAAGGCGAACATCATCACGCCGACGGTCCACAACCTCAGCGATACCGAGAATAACATCCGTCAGGTCGCCGAGCTCCTGACGGCCCAGGGCGCCGACGAGCCGATGCTTCGTCTTGAAATCGAGAAGCTCGTGCGCGCCTACGACCCGTGCCTTTCCTGCTCGGTCCACTAGGGCGGAACGCCTGTTTTCGAGAAGCCTTTCAAAGGGCGGCAGAGTAATTCTGCCGCCCTTTCTTTTTGTCGACCCGCGCCGCGCCGTACTGCTTTTTTCGGCGTGCTTCGGCGTGCTTCGGCGTGGCGGAAATGCGCCTCTTCGGGGCGCGAAAAGCGCCTTAAAGCCCTCTGCGAGCCGTTCGCGGGCGTCGGACGCTCAGAAAGCCATTAAATTCCCATTTTGCAAAACCCCACGTCAAACGCATAACGGGCATCACATGAAATTGAGTAAAAGCCGGTTCACGGTGTTTGCGGGATGAATCGGGCCCCGGAAGCGTCGCATAATGGCCGCGTTCGTTTTCGAGTCCCGCAGCACGGCGCGATAGCTTCTCGCGATAGCGGCGAGCGCTGGCACGAAACATGCTTAACAGGGATCAATGGATTGCTCCCATAAGAAATGAGAAAGGAAAGGTACAGGATGAAAATCGTTGTTTCTTTCAAGGTCGTCCCTGACGATCAGGACATCCAGGTGTCCGGCGACGGCAGCCTCGATTTCTCCAAGGCGCACAAGATCGTTTCCACCTACGATCTGAACGCGATGGAGGCCGCTGCTCAGCTCGCTGCTGCCAACGAGGGCTCTTCTGTCGTTGGCGTCACCGTGGGCGACAAGAAGATCGACGACTCCAAGCTGAAGAAGAACGTCCTCGCCCGCGGCGTCGACGAGCTCTTCATGACCGCCGATGATGCCTGCGCCGACATGGACGCCCATGCCACCGCAGCCGCTCTCGCCGAGCTGGTCGCCAAGGTCGGCGATTACGACCTGATCCTGTGCGGCGACGGTTCCGCCGACAACTACGCGCAGCAGGTCGACGTGCAGCTCGCTGCCAAGCTCGGTCTTCCCGTCGTCAACGGTGCGACCAAGATCGAGGCCGGCGACGGCTTCGTGACCGTCGAGCGTACCCTCGAAGACGTCGTCGAGACCGTCGAGGTTCCGCTCCCGGCTGTCGTTTCCGTCACCCCCGATGTCGCCCTTCCGCGCATCCCGGGCATGAAGGACATCCTGGCCGCAGGCAAGAAGCCGATGAACGTCGTTGCTGCCGAGGGCACCTTCGCCAACGCCATCAAGGTCGTCGACTGCAAGGCTCCCGAGCAGGCCGACCGTAAGCTTGAGATCATCGACGCCTCCGAGGACGGCGCCATCGAGAAGTTCGCTGCCGCCATCAAGGCCGCGCTGTAAGGGAAAGGTGGATCGTAAAGATGAAAGCACTCGTTCTCGCTGAACGTTCCGACGCAATCGCCGAGCTCTGCGCCGGCGCCCGTACCGTTGCCGACGAGGTCGTCCTGGTCGCTTTCGGCGACACCCAGGTCCCCGAGGCCGTCGCTGACAAGGTCGCTCACATCGCTCTTCCCGAGGGCGCTGTCGTCGACGATGCCGCCGACACCGTGATCGCCGCTTTCGACGCCGAGAAGGCCGACGTCGTCTTCGTCGAGCCGACCAAGCACATGAAGGTCGTCGCCGGTAAGCTCGCCGCTCACCTGGGCGCTTCCGTGATCACCGACGTCATCGCCTTCGAGGGCGACGTCGCCACCAACATGTTCTTCGGCGGCGTGGGCATGAAGAAGCAGAAGGCTGCCGGTGTCGCTATCTACACCGTCGGCGCAGGCGTGTTCGCCGAGGCTCAGGCTTCCGGCGCCAACGCCGTCGAGGAGCTGGCTTGGGTCGCTCCCGCCAAGGCCGTCAAGCTGGTTTCTTCCAAGGCCATCGAGAAGAGCGGCGTGGACCTGTTCAAGGCCGACGTCGTCGTGGCCGCCGGCCGCGGCTTCGCTGCCAAGGAAGACCTCAAGATGGCTGACGAGCTGTGCGAGAAGCTGGGCGCAGGCCTCGGCTGCTCCCGTCCGCTGACCGAGGGCGTCGACTGGCTGCCGACCGAGGTTTACATCGGCGTTTCCGGCCTCATGCTCTCCCCGAAGGTCTACATCGCTGCCGGCATCTCCGGCCAGATGCAGCACATGGTCGGTTGCAACCGTGCGACCACCCTGTTCGCCATCAACAAGGACAAGAACGCTCCTATCTTCAAGCAGTGCGACTTCGGCCTGGTTGGCGATATCAACACCGTTCTTCCCGCGCTGACTGCTGCTCTGTAATCAGCTTCGCTTTCGAGGACCGGCGCGGGCGCTGCTTGCGCCGGTCCTTTATCAACCATACAAGGAAAGGATGAGTCAATGGCAGACTTCGACGCGATTGTCGTCGGCTCTGGCTGCGCTGGCTCCGTCGCCGCCTACGAGCTCGCCAAGGCGGGCAAGTCGGTCCTCGTGGTCGAGCGCGGCAACTTCGCCGGTGCGAAGAATATGACGGGCGGCCGCATCTACGGACATTGCCTGCGCGCCGTGTTCCCCGACAACTTCGACGAGATTCCCTTCGAGCGCAAGGTGTCTCACGAGCGCATTTCGCTCATGTCTCCCGATTCGAACTTCACCATCGATTTCGCTTCCGACGAGCTTCTCAAGGACGGTCAGGAATCCTACACCGTTCTGCGCGGCCCCTTCGACCAGTGGCTGGCCGAGCAGGCTGAGAACGCCGGCGCCGAGTACATCTATGGCATCGCGGTCGAAAAGCTGGTGAAAGACGAATCCGGCAAGGTTATCGGCATCTTCGCCGGCGAGGACGAGATCACTGCCGACGTCGTGGTTCTCTGCGACGGCGCGAACTCCCTTCTGGTCGAGCAGGCCGTGGGCGCCAAGCGCGTTCCCGCCTCCCAGATGGCTGTCGGCGTGAAGCAGGTCTTCGAACTTCCCGAGGAAGAGATCGAGAAGCGCTTCCAGTGCAACCCGGGCGAGGGCGCCGCGTGGTTGTTCGCCGGCGACTGCACCCATGGCACCTTCGGCGGCGGCATCATCTACACCAACAAGGACTCCATCTCCATCGGTATCGTCGCGGGCATCGAGGCGACCGCCGAGAAGGCCACCGTCCCGGTGTATCAGATGCTCGAGGATCTGAAGAACCGTCCCGAGGTCGCTCCCGTGCTCAAGGACGCCAAGCTGGTCGAGCATTCCGGCCACATGGTTCCCGAGGGCGGCATCACCACGATGCCCGAGCTGACCGCCGACGGCGTGCTCATCGCAGGCGACAACGCCACGATGTGCGTGAACCTCGGCTACACGGTGCGCGGCATGGACTACGCCGTCGCCGCAGGCCAGATGGCCGGTCAGGCCGCCGTCAAGGCGCTTGACGCGGGCGACACCTCCAAGGCGGGCCTGAAGTGCTACATCGACGCCCTGGAGGACTCCTTCGTCATGAAGGACATGCGTCAGTTCAAGAACGTTCCCGCGTTCATGGAGAACTTCGACCGCATGTTCTGCGGCTACCCCGAGATGATGCGCGACATGATGAACACCATGTTCGTCGTCGACGGCACCCCGGTCGGCCCGATGAAGAAATCCATGATGCCTATCGTCAAGGGCATGGGCATGATGAACCTGTTCAAAGACGTTCGAGGAGCGATGAAGGCACTATGAGTGACATCAAATTCACGGTGAACGTCGACGAGTACCTGTCTCTGAACAAATACGAGGTCGACGAATCCAACGCGCACATCGAGCTCAAGGGCGGCGCCGAGGCGTGCGACCCCGCCGAGTTCGATAAGCTCATCCGCGTGTGCCCGGCCGCGCTGTACAAGCGCGACGAGGACGGCAAGCAGTCTTTCGACTACGCCGGCTGCCTCGAGTGCGGCACCTGCCGCATCGCATGCGGCGACACGATCGTCGAGAAGTGGGAGAACCCGCAGCCGACGATGGGCGTCGAGTACCGTTTCGGCTAGGATTTCAGCGGCCGTGCGAGCCGCCATCCGCATCCGTTGCATCCGAAAGGAGGCGATTCCCTTCGAGGGGTCGCCTCCTTTTTCGTTGTTCGCCGTTTTCGTCGCCGATGGGGCGAAAGGGGAGCGGGTCCCGACCGATGCGTGCGGAGAGCCTTTATAAGACGCGCGGTTCGATAATCCGAATCTGCACTCATCGGACATCCATACAAGCCCTGAGAATCGCTCTCAGGGCTTCGCTTTCGCGGGCATCGGCGGCATCGGCGTGGGTTCGGGCATGGCTGGCGCGCGATTGCGCGCAGGGCGCTTTCCCAGGCCCGGTTCACGCAGGCGCCCGCGCTGCCGCTTCCGCCGCGCGGGCGCCTGCGTTCTTCTCGCCTCGCGGACCGAACGGCGCGCTTCGTCGCGCGCGGAGGCCGATCGCGGGTCGTTTGCTCTTTCTTCGATTCGCGCCGTCCCAGCCGCTTTCAGGGCGAAAAAAGAGCCGCCCGAGAATCCTCGGGCGGCCCGTGCGAAGCCTTCGTGGGTTAATCGTTGTTGTCGCCGCGGTGCATGTTGATGTAGTCGAGCAGCTCGCTGCGCTTGTGCACGTGCATCTTCGAGTAGATGTGGCGCACGTGGGTCTGCGTGGTATACGGCGAAATGACGAGCTTTTTCGAGATGTTGTCGACCGTGTAGCCGCGTGCGATATACTTCAGGATCTCGCCTTCGCGCTTGGAGAGCGAGAACTCCTCGATGGCCGCGTCGCACACCTCTTCGATCTCGGACGGGCCTGCGTGAGCTGCACTAGCGTATTTTCTTTATGCAGCAGCGGGACCAGCATGGCGGCAAGCACGCATAAAAGCACGAGGGACGTGCCTTCGGTGAAATTATCCGCTAAAAATGCGTTGTGCTCGTATACAACGGCCCATGCGTCGCCGGCGAAGAAGCCCAGGCGAACGATGGCGCTCGAAATGGCGAATGCGAAGACGGGGGAGAGGTGCCCCTTGTTGGCAAGGGCTCCGAAGTAGGCGATCAAGAACACCTCGAACACGCCTGCAAGCGTCACGGTGATGACGAATGAGAAGTCGAAGTAGTTGGAATTTGCATTGACGAACACCGCCAGGGCGACGATGCATGTCACCACAAGCCACGGAAGCAGGCGATACGACGCGATATTGCGTTTCATGACTTTCTGCACGATCGCGATGGCAAGGCAGATGACTGCAGCGCCCATGATGCCTATCACATACGACAGGCCCTCGGGCAGCAGGTCATCCACGGGGATGATCGCGATGTTGAAATAACATCCCACGCAGGTGAAGAAAATCACCACGGAGATGACCGCAGTCGCCTTGGACGTTTTTGCGCGTGTGGCCTTGGGCAGAAGCGTGGGAAGCTCGCGGTCGCCCAGCTCGGCGTTTTCTTTCATATAGGCGAATGCGCTTGCGAGCGGGAACAGCGCGACGAATACGTCGACCACGTAGTGCGGTAGAAGCGACGATACGGTAATCGCGACGAGCATGACGCTTCCGAAGATGAATGCGAACTTGCTCAGCGAGAAGTTTGATTTGCGTCGCGCGTGGAATTCGCCCCATGCCACCCAGAACACGGCGTTGCAGGCTGCGAACAGCAGCGGAAACACCAGAAGCCCGAGCAGCGGAGACGCCAGTGTGAAGGCGAGCACGCCGAATGCGAACGTCGCCACGCTCATGATGCCTGCGACCACGAGGATGGCCTTCTGATGATCGTAGAAATGGATCTTCTTGAAGATCATGGGGGTCACGAGGAACGCGGCGCCTGTCAGGGCCAGGGTGGAAAGCCATGAAAAGGTGACGGCGTTGTCGGTTATCGTCGTGGACGTGAAGAAGTTCGGCGTGAACCAAAGGCAGTAATACCATGCCAGAATGAGGCTGATGCCTAAGTAATGCAGCCCGACCTGCTCCCGATTTTCCGATGAAAGCAGCGCTTCCTTCACGCTTGACTCTCCCATTCCAAGCCTTTCTCCCAGTTACAGATATGAGCATAACATAGATAAAAACAATCTATTTTGTGCAACGGATCCGGTGTTTATCGCAGATTTAGGTATGCGGCGTTTCGGGGGACCGTTAAAAAGCAGAAATCAATAATGACAGATTTCCCAAGGTCAATCTATCACTTGATTTTGAGTACATGTCTTAAGAATGCTCCCATCAAGTTGAGTAAAGCTCTTTTAGCGGCATTTACGCGATGGCAGGACGGGCCATGCAAGCACAAGATATCCACATCTGATCCGCATGTCTCCATGGACGACATCCGAGGAGACACGAGACGACATTCCCGCGAGAGGAGGCGCGAACAAATCGGCGAAGGGGCCGAAACGACTTGATCGCTTCATGGCGGTCTCATCCCCCGCGAGTCCTTATAGAGGTCTCCTTTTCTTCGAGTATCGCGCAACGCCAACTTATATGTATGTGTGTGCGAGGCGCGGCACCGGGACCTCTCTAAGCATGGATGGGGATGTTGGGAATTCCGCGGCCATTTATCCGCGGATATTTGAGAAAGGGAAATCACATGTCTTTTCTTGCTAAGAGCAAGGGCGAGGTGACGTACAAGGACCTGACCGGTATCCACAAGTGGTTCTTGATCATCCTCATCTCGATGGGTTCTTCCATCATCTATACTCCGATGTATCTGAAGAACGTGTTCTACGAGCCCTTGATGCAGGGTCTCGGCTGCACCAACGCCGACCTCGGCGCCATGGTGTCCTTCTACGGCATCGCCGCCGTCGTGTTCTACCTGCCCTCCGGCGTGCTTGCTGACAAGTTCCGCATGCGCACCCTGGCAACGTGGGGCTTCCTCGGCACCGCGATCCTGACCTTCGTCTACGCCACCCTGCCCTCCGTCACCATGTGCTACGTGCTCTTCGGCGGCATGGGTATCACCTCCATCCTGATTTGGTGGGGCACCCGCTTCAAGGTCATTCGTCTCTGCTGCGAAGAGGACGAGTATCCCACCAAGATCGGTATCAGCTACTCGATCTATGGTGCTGTGGGCCTGGTCTTCGGTCTGATCAACGCGGCTATCGTCGCCGCCATCCCCGTGCCCTCCCAGGGCATCCAGGCTGTCCTGATCTTCCTGGGCGTCGTTATCGCGCTGCTCGGCGTGCTCTCCTACATCTTCATGCCTGACTTCAAGGGCGAGATCAACAAGGATGCCAAGGGCTTCAGCGTCGCCGACGCTATGGAGGCCATCAAGACTCCGGGTGTTATCTGGGCTTGCCTCGCATACTTCTGCGTGTATACGGTTTACCAGGGCGCTACCTACACCACCCCGTACCTCACCTCTCTTGGCACCGACTCCAACCTCGTCAACGTCGTCGGCCTCATCCGTACCTACGGCATCGGCCTGCTCGCAGGCCCCGTGCTCGGCGTGATCGCTGCTCGCATCAAGAGCACCAAGACCATCATGGGCTGCTTGGTTCTGGCTCTTGTCATCCTCGGCGTGTTCATCTTCCTGCCGCAGGATCCCGGCATGGCCATCGTCGCCGTCTGCCTGGTCGTCGTCTTCGGCTTCGCCACCTACGGCGCCTTCTCCATCGGCTCCTCGCCGCTGTCCGAGCTGGGCATCCCCATGCGCATCTTCGGTACCGCCGCAGGTCTGCTGTCCGTCATCGGCTTCTGCCCGGACATCTTCATCCACACCTGGTATGGCGGCATGATCGACGCTTCCGGCGACGCTGCTTACAACATGATCTTCGCGATCGAGGCTGTCTTCGCAGTTGCCGGCGTCTTCTTCCTCTTCATGTGCCTGCGCACCGTGAAGAAGCATCTTGCCGCGAAGAACGCCTAGTCAGCGCTTCGCGTAGGTCGGCCGTCATCGTCGGCGGCCGGCCCGGTTCCCTTCGCCGGATTCACGCCGAATCCGATTCGACGAATACGGTGCGGGGCTTCCCGCCCCGCACCTCCCATACAACTTTTCCGATGTACGCAAAGGACTTATGCTCATGGAAAACAAACTTGACGCAATGTCTCTCATGAACGATCAGATGAAGGCCGTTCTTCAGAAATCGGCCGAGCTTGCCGGCGACGCGTTCGTCACCGACGTGGGATTCGAGGAAATGCGCGCCAACTACATCAAGGAGCGCGGTTTCTGGAACGAGGGCGGCCCTGTCATGGCTAAGACCGAGGATGTCGTCTTCGAGGGCCCGAAGGGCGAGTTCACCGCCCGCTTCTACTATCCAGTAGAGGCCGAGAAGCTTCCTGTCATCGAGTTCATTCATGGCGGCGGCTTCGTCGTGGGCAGCCCTGCCACGCACGACCGCGTCTGCCGCATCCTGGCAGACCGCACGGGCGCTGCAGTCGTGAGCGTCGATTACCATCTGTCTCCCGAGTCCAAGTACCCTGCGAACATCCAGGAATGCGCCCTGGTCGCCAAGTACCTGCATGAGCATGGTGCCGAGCGCGGCATCGACGGCAACGACCTGTCCTTCGCGGGCGACTCCGGCGGAGCGGTCCTGTCCATGGCCACCAACCTGTGGCTGCGCGACGAGGAGGGCGACAACTCCTTCGTCAAGTCCCTGCTTCTCTACTACGGCTTCTACGGCCTGGTGGATTCCGTTTCCCGTCGCCTTTACGGCTGGGATATCGACGGCATGCGCAAGGAAGACCTGGTCTATTACAACCAGTGTTGGCTCAACGACCTCGAGGCAGAGACGAGCGCTCCTTACGTCGACATGCTGTCCAACGACCTCAAGACCGGCATGGCTCCGTGCTACATCGCCGCTGCCGGCCTCGATCCGCTGCGCGACGACAGCGAGTGCCTCTCGCGCGTCCTGACGCACAACGGCATCGATAACCAGTTCGAGGTTTTCGACGGCGTGCTCCACGCGTTCGTCCACTACTCCCGCATGCTCGACGCCGCTACCGAGTGCATCGAGCACAGCGCCGAATTCTGGAAGACCCGCCGCGCTTAGCGCGGCTCGGCGGACCGCTGCGGCCGCATAGAAACCCTTTTGGTATCAGCGCGCTTCCCTCAGATGGGGCGCTGGTGGAAATCCTTATAGCAAACAGGAGGTTATCATGGATTTCAATCTGTCCGACGAGCAGGAGCTTATCGTTGCATCCTACCGCGACTACATGGAGAGCGAAAACTGGGAGACCTACTTCCATGAGTGCGACGAGAAGCATGAGTATCCTCTGCGCTGGACGCAGGGCCTGTGCGAGCTCGGCCTCGACCGCATCATGCTCGACGAGGAGCACGGCGGTCTGGGTCTCGAGGAGCCCCTCACCACTCTGATGGCCATCTACGAGGTCCTGGGCCAGTACGGCGCTCCGACCTACGTTCTCTATCTGCTGACCGGTTACAACACCATCGTCCGCGAGGGCACCGAAGAGCAGATCGAAGCTTGCCTGAAGTACCTGGGTACCGGCGAGCAGGTCGTCAACTCCGCTTGCACCGAGCCGGGCGCCGGTTCCGACGTCTCCGGTCTCCAGACCACCTACAAGCGTGAGAACGGCAAGATCTACCTGAACGGCACCAAGACCTTCATCACCTCTTCCTTGGGCGTCAAGTACCTCATCATCATGTGCCGCGACGCCGACAACCCGGATGTCATCTCCGAGTTCTTCGTCGACATGTCCAAGCCCGGCATCAAGCTGTCCCCGCTGACCAAGCTTGGTCTGCGTATGGACTCCTGCTGCGAGGTCTACCTCGACAACGTCGAGATGGAGGAGAAGGACTTCTTCGGCAAGGAGGGCAACGGCTTCAACCGCGGCGTTGCCGACTTCAACTTCGAGCGTTGGCTCGTCGGCGCTTGCGACTACGGCACGGCCATCTCCGCTTTCGAGGATGCCGCCAAGCATGCCTGGACCCGCATCGCCTTCGGCAAGCCGGTCGCTCGCTTCCAGCTGAACTCCCTGAAGTTCGCTCACATGGCTATCAAGCTCGACTCCATGCGCAACATGCTCTACGAGACGGCTTGGGACGCTGACCACAACCGTGGCGGCGACGTCGACGCCGGTCGCGCCGCTATGTGCAAGTACTACTGCGCCAACTCCTCCTTCGAGGTCGTCGACGACGCTATGCAGGTCATGGGCGGCATCGCCGTTGCTTCCGAGCATCGCATCAACCGCATCTGGCGCGACCTGCGTGTCGACCGCGTCTCCGGCGGCACCGACGAGATGATGATTCTCACCGCTTCCAAGAACGCTATCAAGCCCTATCGTCAGTAATAGCGCTTCATCGTTCTTAACCCTCAGGGATTGACGGGGGAGGGGCGGTCGTATGCCGCCCCTCCGAACCCGCCTGGATATAAGAAAGGTCGTGTCTATCATGGCAATTCCTACCGAAAAACCGTCCTTCGGCCCTCTTGATGGCGTCAAGGTCGTCTACGCTGCAGTCGAGCTCGCTTGCCCGAAGGCCGCCGACCTGATGGCTGACTGGGGTGCGGATGTCATCTGGCTCGAGAACACGGGCGCAGGCGACACCATCCGCGACACCGCCAACGTCAAGCAGGCCGAGCGTCGTAACCAGCGTTCCGTCTCGATCAACTACTTCTCCGAAGAGGGCAAGAAGGCCTTCTTCGAGATCGTCAAGGATGCCGACATCTTCATGGAGGCCTCCAAGGGCGGCACGTGGGCTCGTAAGGGCATCACCGACGATGTCCTGTGGGAGCTCAATCCCAAGATGGTTATCGTCCATGTTTCCGGCTTCGGCCAGGAGGGCGACCCCAAGATGGTCAAGCGCGCCGCTTACGACCTGACCGTCATGGCTTACTCCGGCATCATCATGCAGAACGGCACCCCCGAGCAGCCCATGCTGCCCGGACCCTACGCCGGCGACTACTTCAACACCCTGATGATCGGCTTCTCCACGATGGCCGCTCTCTACAAGGCCGAGAAGTCCGGCAAGGGTGAGTCCATCGACCTCGCCATGTACGAGACCCTGCTTGCCATCGGTCAGTACTACCTGGTCGACTACCTCAACGACGGCGTCAAGTGGCCTCGTCCCGGCGCCCGCAACCAGAACCTCTGCGGCATCGGCGAGTTCGAGTGCAACGACGGCTTCCTGGGCGTCTGCCTCTACGGCGTCGACCAGAACAAGCACTTCCTGGAGACCATCGGCCTCGGCCACCTCTGGGGCACCGAGGACATCCCCGAGGACACCTCCGGCCTCTGGCTGTCCAATCCGCACGCCGACGAGATCCAGGCTGCATTCGAGAAGTACTGCCTCGAGCACTCCAAGTTCGAGATCGAAGAGGACTTCGCTGCTCACCGCATCGCCGCTCAGGTGATCAACGACCTCGAAGACCTGCCGAACCAGGAGCACATGAAGCTTCGCGGCAACTGGCTCGACTGGGAGACCGCCGACGGCGAGACCTTCCACGGTCTGGGCGTGTTCCCGAAGTTCAAGAACAACCCCGGCCAGGTGTGGCGTCCGATGCCGCATCAGGGCGGCGACACCATCGATGTGCTGGTCAGGGCCGGCTACACCGAGGAGCAGGTGCGCGAGCTCGCCGAGCAGGGCGTTGTCAAAATCAGCGAATAACGCGATTCTCGCAGTCGCTTAGTCGCAAGGAAGAGAGGAGCCCGATCTATGTCGGGCTCCTTTTGCAAGAACGCATAGGTGGAGTGAGCTAGCAATGAGCACTATCGTCGGCAACGACAACCTGCGCAATCTGTGGGAGAGGCTGGGCACGGATCGCGCCGACCATGTCTTTATGGAGTTCCAGGACAGGGAAGGACGGAGGCAGGCGTTCACGTATGCCGAATTCGACCGCTGCATCAACCGTACGGCGAATTACTTCCTTTCTTTGGGCGTGAAGAAGGGCGACAACGTCGCCATCCAGCTGTACAACTCGCCCGAAAGCGTTTCGACCGCTATGGCGCTTGCGAAGATCGGCGCGGTGGCCGTGCCGATCAATATGGCGCACATGGTGGATGAGTGCGCGTTCGTCTACGAGAAGTGCGGCATCGACATGGTGGTGGCCGAGCCCGATTGCCAGCCGTTCTATATCGCCGACGTGCCCGAGGGTATCGAATGGCGCATCCCCGTGCCTGCCCGCATCGAAGAGACCTACCCGATGAAGCATGTGCTTATATCGCATCTTCGCGGCGGCGAGCCCCTGCTGGACGGAGCGGTCGATTTCGACGCCGAAGTGGCGAAATGTTCCGACGTGCTGGAGGCTTCCTGCGAGCTTTCCGCGTTGGACGCGGCCATGATCATCTTCACGTCGGGAACCACATCGCGTCCGAAGGGCGTCGAGCTCACGCATGGCAACATGCTGTTCGGCGGCTATTTCGGCATCTGGCAGTGCGCATTGACGCCCGACGACCGCCTGCTGACCACTATGCCTGCGTTCCATTCCAATTTCCAGACCGCCGCTTTGATGCCGGTGCTCGTCGCCGGCGCGACGCTGGTCTTCATCGAGAAGTACAGCGCCCGCCGTTACTGGAAACAGGTACGCGAGTATCGGGCCACCTCGCTTCAGCTGACCGCCATGATCGCACGCACGATGATGGTCCAGCCTGTCGACGAGGGCGAACGCGACCATCGGGTCCGTTCGATCCAGTACTACCTTGCAATCACCGACGAGGAGAAAGACGCCTTCGAAAAGCGCTTCGGCGTGCGCCTGATGAACTGCTACGGCTCCACCGAATCGGTGTGCTGGGTCCTGACCGACCTGCCGTTCGGCGAGCGCCGCTGGCCGTCGGTCGGCCGTGCGGGCCTCGGCTATCGGGTCGACGTGGTCGATGACGAAGGCCGCGCCGTCGAAACGGGGTGCGTGGGCGAGATCGTCGTCCACGGCATGCCGGGCATCACGCTCATGAAGGGCTACTACGACGAGCCCGAGATCACGGCGGAGACGCTCGGTTCCGACGGATGGCTGCATACGGGCGATAAGGGCTACCGCGACGAGGAGGGGTGGTTCTACTTCGTCGACAGGAAGTCGAACATGATCAAGCGATCGGGCGAAAACATCTCGGCCTCCGAGGTCGAAGGCGTTCTCGCCAGCCACCCCGACATCGCCGAAGCCGCAGTCATCGGCGTGCCCGACCCTGTTCGGGACCAGGCCGTCAAGGCGTTTTTGATTCCCGAGGCGGGATGCTCGCTCGATCCCGACGAAGTGACCCTGTACTGTAAAGGCCGATTGGCGGGCTTCAAGATCCCGTCCATCATCGAAGTGGTCGACGATCTGCCGCGCACGAGCGTGGGCAAGATCGCCAAGAAGCTCTTGAGCTAACCGGTCCGCCTTTCGTAGGGGACCGCGCGCGCCGCCCGGCAGGCTGCCTTCGTCGGCGCGGCGGAATGCGAAAGGCGGGTCATCGCCGGCTTCGGGAGAGCCGGCGCGAACCCAAGGAGGACAGATGATCAGCACTGAAATCGTAGGAAAGACCTTCGGTCCGTTCGTCCGCGACTACACCTTCAAAGACCTCGAGATCTGCGCGCTCGGCTGCGGCTGCGCGTGGGACGGCCGGGTCGACCTGGAGTGCGTCAACGAGGGCGACGCCAAAAACCCCGATCTGAAGGTGCTGCCGATCTTCGGCGTGCCCCTGACCGTGAACGAGGAGATGACCACCACCCTCGACTACGGCTTCGATTATTCCGGTTCCCTGCATTACGGCATCGACGTGCATTTCCATGCGCCGTTCAAGATGCAGGACCACATCGAGACCTATGTGACCCAGGAGGCCATCTGGGACCGCGGCGAAGGTCGCGGGTCTCTTTCCAAGCAGGTAGGAAAGTCTTACAGCTCCGATGGCACTCACCTGTGCACGGTCGAAACCTATGACTGCTGCATCTACGACGGCGGTTTCGGCGGCGAGCAGCCTCCGAAAGACGTCGTGGAATACCCCGATCGCGAGCCCGATCTGGTGTACGAAGAGGTCTGCGGCCTGCAGTGGCCGTTGATTTACCGCATGATGGGCGATTGGCATCAGCAGCACATCGATTGGTCCTATACCGAGCAGACCGGCCTCGCACGTCCGATCAACCACGGCGTGTGCAGTGCGGGTATCGCGATGCGCCACGTGATCAAGCTGCTGTTCCCGGGCGAGCCCGAGCGTCTGAAGCGCTTCAAGTGCCGCTTCACGTCGCCGGTTTTGCCGGGCACCAAGCTTCGCACCCAGGTGTGGAAGGTTTCCGATACCGAGGCTCGATTCCGCATGGTCGATGCCGAGGCGTTCGATGCGGCGCTCGCCAACGGCGAGCGCACCCCTAAGCCCTTCCTGAATTCCTGCATCGTCGAATGGGAATAACGGCGGCGCGTTCGGATGCGACGGCCTTTTCGTAATGGGCCGGATGCGCTTCCGACGCATGCCGAAGAAAGCGGCGTAACGCTTTCGGAACAGTTGGGGGCCTTGGGTCCCCAACTGTTTTACCAGGGGATATACTGAAATTACTCGTGCACTGGGCGGCGCGCCACGCTCCCTGATTCTTTTGCACGACTTCCCCTCCCAACACTATAAGCACTACCTCATGCGGCAACCGAAACGGATGCGCGGCGCGGCGCTTTGCCACGAAGGAGAAACGCATGGATGACATCAAAAAAGACACGCAGGTCGTAAGCCCGCCCGAGCATCGGATGGCAAGCATGGTTCCCGCGGACGTCCGCACGCAGCGCTCGTACAAATCGGAGCGCGCGCACAGGGTGAAGGAGAAGGTGAAGGGAATTCCTTCGTCGGCGAAGAAGGTCGCGAAAAAGACGATCGACGATGTCGCGATGACGCCGTTCCTTCGCAAGATATCGTTCTTCTCGAGCGGCGGATCGTTTTTGGACGGCTATGTCCTCTCGCTGATCGGCGTCGCGCTGACCCAGATCGTTCCTTTGTTCGACCTGACGGCGGCCGAAAGCGCCGCGATCGGCGCCTCGGTCATGCTCGGTATTTTCTTCGGCACGGTGTTCGGCGGATATCTGACCGATGCCATCGGGCGTAAGAAGATGTTCACGATCGACATCATCGCTATCGCGGTATTCTCCATCTTGAGCGTCTTCGCCACCACGCCGCTCCAGCTCGTGCTGGCGCGCTTCTTCATCGGCGTGTTCGTGGGCGCGGATTACCCGATCGCCACGTCGCTGATCGCGGAGTTCACGCCGAAGAAACATCGCTCCGTTTCCATGGGCATGGTTTCCGCCGCATGGTATCTGGGCGCCACCGTCGCGGCCGTGGTGGGCTACTGCCTCTACGGCGTGGAAGACGGCTGGAAATGGATGCTCGGCAGCGCGGTGGTTCCGTGCATCATCTTGCTGATCGGCCGTCACGACATCCCCGAATCTCCCATGTGGCTCGCGCAGAAGGGCCGCATCAAGGAGGCCGAGGAAGTGGTGCATCGCGTGTTCGGCGACGACGTGGAGCTTGAGCCCGAGGCGGTGACGCAGAAGACGTCGCTCGGCGTGCTGCTCAAGTCGGGCTATATGAAGCGCATGGTGTTTCTGGGCATCTTCATCTTGTGCCAGGTGGTTCCGATGTATGCCATCTATACGTTCGGTCCCGACATCATGTCGGCGTTCGGCCTGGGCGAGGGCCACGAGGCCATTCTGGGCGAAAGCGCCGTCAGCCTCTTCTTCCTGGTCGGCAGCATTCCTGCGATGTTCTGGCTCAACTCCATGGGGCGCCGCAAGCTTCTGCTGATCAGTCTCGCCATGATGGCGGTCGGCCTGCTCATCCTGGGCTTCTGGCCGACGGCTCCTGTCTGGGTCGTGATCGTGGCGTTCGGCCTGTACGCGTTCTTCAGCGGCGGACCGGGCATCCTGCAATGGCTCTATCCCAACGAGCTGTTCCCGACCGAGGTCCGCGCATCCGCCGTGGGCATCGCGATCGCGTTCAGCCGCGTGGGCACCATTCTGGCGACGTATGCGACGCCGATCTTCCTGGAGGCCTACGGCATCGGCCCCACCATGCTGGTGGCCGCCGGCCTGGTGGTGTTCGGCTGGGTGCTCTCGCTTGTGATGGCGCCCGAAACCAAGGGCAAGTCGCTCGCGGAGACGAGCGCGATCGAAGATGTGCCCGCCGTTCGCCAGAAGCGTTCGGCCTAGACATCCGTTTTCTTTCGGGGCATCGAGATTTCGAAGAAGGCCCGCTGCGTATTGCTGCGCAGCGGGCCTTCGTGCGTTTTCGGGCATATCTTGCCCGCGAGGGTGTCCATACGGTCCTGAAACGGGCTTATATGAGCGCGTATAACGGGTCGATCGCATGTCGTTCGTCTTCTGATGCGGGGAGGAAACGGTATGCGGCTGACGCGTTGCTGCGGCGCCCGGGCAGCTTGCGAGCGCTGTCGGGCGGCGGGCGAGAGGCGGCGGCGCGGCCGCGCGTTGCTGCGGCGAATGGGCGATGCCGATGGGAAGGCGGCGGGTCGATGCGAGAATACCATCGCTCATCTGGCGAATGCACGCTGTTCGCATCGGCGCCCTTTCGTCGCGTAGCGGGTGCGAGCGTGCGCCGTTCCCGAGGCGGGCACCAAAAAAGGCACCCCGAAGGGTGCCTTTCGAAAGCACTGCAAGAAGGAGTTACTTGCCCTGCCACTGGGGAGCGCGCTTCTCGACGAAGGCAGCGGGGCCCTCGATACCGTCGGCGGTCTTCTCCAGGAAGCGATACGCGGCATCGCTGTAGCGCATGGCGTCTTCCTCGGACATCTGGGAGGAAGCGTGAACGATGTACTTGGTCCACTTGAGGGCGAGGGGAGCGTTCTTCAGGCACTCTTCAGCCAGCTCGATGGCCTTGTCGAGAACTTCCTCGGCCGGGACGACGTAGTTGATCAGGCCGAGAGCCTTGGCCTCGGGAGCCTTGATTTTCTTGCCGGTGAGCAGGAGCTCCATGCAATCCTTGCGGTTGATGTCGCGAGCGAGGCGAACCAGGCCGCCGGTGGAAGCGATGATGCCCAGGCCGACCTCGGTGCAGCCGAACTTAGCGTTCTCGGCAGCGACGACCATGTCGCAGGAGACGGCGATCTCCATGCCGCCGCCGGCAGCGGAGCCGTTGCAAGCAGCGATGACGGGCTTGGAGCAGAGACGTGCGGTCAGGCCGCCGAAGCCGTGCTCGGTGACGGTCTGGCACTCGCCGCCCTCAGAGAGCTCGGAGAGGTCCTCGCCGGCGCAGAAGACTTTGCCGGTGCCGGTGACGATGATCGCGCGAACCGCAGGGTCGAGCTCGGCGTTGTTCATGATGTTTTCCATCGCCTTGGACGTAGCGCCGTTCAGAGCGTTAGCAACCTCGGGGCGGTTGATGCGGATGATCAGAAGACCATCTTCGCGAAGCTCGGATACGACCGTGTCGGTTCCATAGTAATCTGCCATTTTTCCTCCTTGAGTCTTGCTCATCAGGTTCGGTCGGCCGAAACGCGGCTGTCGGCGCACGGCGCCTTGATGCTTCGGCCACTGGTTCAAGATTACGCACTCGCCAAGGTTTCGCATATCGCCTGGATTGCAGTATTCCGAAGAAGAAAATTGGAGAGAATATCGCAGAATTATCGGTATCGAAGCGCGAAGGTTTTTTGAATATGCATAAAAGATGCATATTCGCTAATTTTGCTCGAAGCGCGAGCTTTTGTTGATAAAAGGCCAGGTGAATACTTACGGCTGAAAAGCTGGATAAAACAGCCCACCTTTTTTACCGCCCCAAACACGGTCACGAAAAAATGAGTAGAACACCAGATGAGGCATGTTTTATGCATAATGTGCAGCTATTGTTTTTCGGTGTCGGCTCTTGCGCTCGATGGCCTTTTTCGCAAGACCGCGCGATACGGGCGTGGCCGCATCGGCAGGCGTTCGGCGCCGAATCGATGCGCGGCGCATGTATCGCCACCGGGTTTTCGCCTCGTTTTCGAAACGAAAAAGGCCCGCAGGTCGTGCGGGCCGGGAAAAGACGGGAGCTTCGATGGCGCTGCGCGCGGATTTGTCGCCACGTCGTCCGCAACGGATCTTTCGACGCGGTTCGTGCGCGCATCGTCGGTTGCGGGTCGTGCGCCGGTTCGGGCGATCAGCTCCACGGGTCGCTTTGGAAGAGCGGCTCGGGTTCGGGCTTGCGGTCCGAATACGGGTCGTATCCATCGTCGTCTTCCGCCTCCGCGCGCAGGAATTCGGCGTTCGCGTCTCGTTTCGCCGCCTTCGCGGGCGAAGGCGCGGCGTCGTTCTCGACGCAGGCGGAGGCGTATTCGGCTTGTTCGGCGCCGCGGCTCGCGTCTGCGAGCAGCGGTTCGATGTAGGCGATCGACGCGATGCTCGTCTCGCCGCAGAAAGCGAAGGCGTACGGGGTGGCGAGCCCCGGCTTCGAGGCGATCATGGTCACGGTGGCGTCGGCTTTGATGCACGGGCGCGCCGCTTTGCCCGTCTGGGCATTCATACCGCTCGGCACGTCGGCGGCCACGACGCGCAGGCCGCGGGAGCGCGCGTCGCAGACGGCTTCGATCCAGCCGTCGAAGGGCGCGCGCACCGTGTCGTGCTCGAAGCCCGTGCCGAGCAGCGCGTCGATCGCCACGTGGGCCCGCGCGAGCGCCGCCTTGAACGCTGCGGCGTCGGGGCGGGCCACGATCCGCGCGTTCGGACGGCCTTCGAGCACGCGCTGCGCTTCCAGGGCCGCCGCGCGTGCGGGATGTGCGGTTATATCGGCGGGCGTCGTGGCGCATATGACGTCGACGCCGAACCCTTCTTCGGTCAGCACGCGGGCGGCCACCCATCCGTCTCCGCCGTTGTTGCCGTTGCCGCACAGGATCGCGAAGCGCGCATCGGCGCCGCATCCTGCGGCTTCGGCCACGGCGCGCGCCTTATGCGCAAGGGCGCGCCCTGCGCGGCGCATGAGCGTGGAAAGCGGGGTGCCCGCGTCTTCGATGCGGCGCTCGAGTTCCACGACGCGCTTCACGTCGAGCACGGGCGGCTCGAAGGGGTTCAGGTGCTCGAGCAGCGCGGCGGCGTAGGCCTTCGTCAGCGATTCGACGCTTTCCTTCGCGTTCGCGGGGCTCGTCGAGGGCAGGGTCGTGCAGGGTTTGCCGAAGCGCTTTTCGCACAGGCGCGCGTAGAGTTCGCCCGCCTTTGCGCCCGTGGCGAAAACCGCCTCGATGTCGGCGGTCGAGAAGATGCGGTCGAGGTCGTTCGGCTTGGCATTGCGGATGCTTGCGTCGCTCGCGCCTTCGATGTCGCATGACGCAACCACGTCCCACAGGGCGATATGCCGGCGTAGCAGCAGGTCGCGCTTGTCTTCGATCGTGGCGGGGGCGGGTTCGTCGAACGCCGCCGCCAGCACCTGCCAGAACCGGTTGCGCGGATGCCCGTAGAAAAAGCCTTCTTCGCGGCTTTTGGGGGAGGGGATGCTTCCGAGCACGAGCACCCGGCTGTTGCGGTCGAAGACGGGATCGATTCCATGGACGACATGTTCTGGCATGGGGCTCCTTCGTTTTCGCGGGATGCGGTTCGGGCTGCTTTTCTCTTGGCGGCATCGCCTGTTTCGCCGCGCCCGATTCCGGCGAGCATGCGGTCGCGCTGCGTGCGGGGCCATGCCGCCTGTCGCGCGCACGGCGTTTCGAGGGCGCGCCTTTCGCTTCGCGGCGGCAAGGCGCGCCCGGTCTTTTCGGCCTATTCGACGAACGAGAATACGTCGGCTGCCTCTTGGCGGGTTTTCGGGTTTATGGCATGCGAAGGGTCGCGATAGCCGATCTGGATTGCTACGGCTACGCCGAATTCTTTAGGATCCATCAGGCCTTTTTCGGCAAGCAGGGCGTTCACGGCGTCGTAGTTCAGGCCTTCGACGGGCGTGGAGTCAACGCCGAGAAGCGCGCAGGCGGCCAGCATGTCGGCGAGCGCGATGTAGCACTGGCGGCACGACCATTCGAACATCAGGCGCGGGTCGTCGGCGACGCCCAGGTCGTTTTTCTGAAACGACGCGAACATGGCCTGGCGCTGCGCCATGTTCTCGGGCGTGGCGCGCTGCACGTCGGCCATCATGTGCTCGACGTGCGCGTTTTCGGGCTCCATGTGCTTGCGGGCCAGGATGACCACGGTGTACGGGGCGTTGCGCTTCATGCCCCAGGCGCGCTCGAGCAGTTCGTCGGTCAGCGCGGCCGATTTCTTCACCACGAGGAATTTCCACGGCTCCAGCCCGAACGAGCTGGGGGACAGGCGCGCGACTTCCAGGATGGTGCGCAGGTCCTTTTCGTCCACGTCGCGCTCGGGGTCGTAGCGTTTGCAGGCGAAGCGCTCGGCGAACGCGGTTTCGATCGTTTCGTTCAGCGGGGTTTTCGGGGCCATGGGGTCCTCCTTTCGCCGGCGCGGGGCCGGGTCGCGATGGCTTCCTCCATCATAAACCGTCGTGGCGAAACCTGTGCGCCTCGTTGCGGCGACGGGTCGCGCGCGTTTCAAGCGTGGGATATTTCCCCGTTTTCTCCCTTGACCCTCACGTCGCGTGATGGCCTAGACTGCGAAACGTCGATGCGGCCCGCGCCCCGGAGCGCGGCGGGCGTCGGCGTCGATTCGAATCGAGATGGGCGATGCCGCGCAGCGGCAAGGAGGATGCGATGGGCTATGCCGTCAAAGAGCTCGCGGCGCTTTCGGGCGTCAGCGTGCGCACGCTCCATTATTACGAGGAGCGCGGGCTGCTTGTTCCGCGCAGGCTGGCGAACGGCTATCGCGTCTATGACGCCGGGGATGCGGCGCGCCTGCAGCAGATATTGCTGTATCGCGACGCCGGCATGGCGCTCGCGGATATCAAAGACCTGTTGGATGACCCTGCATTCGATGCGCGAGAGGCTTTGCGCGCGCATCGGGAGCGGCTCGCGCGCAAGATCGAGCAGACCGAGGCCATGATGCGCGCGGTGGAACGCACGCTTGCGAATTTAGAGAAAGGAACGGCGATGGACGATGCGAAACGATTCGAGGGCATGAAGCGCCTCGCGGTTGAGGAAAACGAGCGTCTCTATGGAGAAGAGGCCCGTGCGGCTTACGGCGACGCGGCGGTCGACGCGTCGAACGAGAAGGTGCTCGCGATGGACGAAGGGCAGTGGGAATCGGCCGAAGGCCTGGCCGAGGCAATTTTGGACAAGCTGGCCGAGGCCGTGCCCACGCGGGATGCGCACGGCGGCGCGGCGCGCGAGCTGTGCGCGATGCACGAGGCGTGGCTCAAGATGTATTGGCCTGACGGCATGTACACGCGCGAGGCTCATGCGGCGCTGGCTGAAACGTATGTGGCCGACGAGCGCTTCCGCATGTATTACGATGCGCGCGTCGAAGGCGGCGCGCGATTTCTGCGCGACGCCTTGAAGGCGTATTGCGCGCAGTAGCGGGCCGCGGCGCGCGGCGTTCGGCCGCCGCCAGATTCCGGCCGCCTGATGCTGTGCTGCGGCGTCGGGCGGGGTTCGAGCAAGGGCGCATCGGCCGCCGCCGCAGCCCGGGCCGCCGCGCGGTTGCGGGCGCTGGCGTTTCGGCCGGTGCGCCCGCAACCGCGTTTCGTTGCTCTGACCCGGAGCGAAGAAAAGCTTCCTGCCTCCCGGGCGAGGCGAGGTCCAAGAGGTAGGAAGCTGTGCGGTTCGGGCGAGGCCGGGGATTTCGCGCCCTGTTTCACGCGCGGCCTACGCCGACGCGGCCAGGTGCGCCGCCTGCAGCGCGAGAAGTTCGTCGATATCCACGTCCTCGAGCGTGAGCACCGTCGTGTCGGCGGTTTCGCGCAGTTGGTCCACGGTGCCTGAGGTGTCGCGGTCGTAGACGCCCACGGTTTTGAACCCCGCCTTCTTCATGGCGTGCAGCGCGTATACGGCGTCATCGAAGCACCATGTCAGCTCGGGAACGGCCTTCATCGATTTGGCGGCGGCGTCATAGATTTTGCGCTCGCGCTTCGAGGCGCCCACGTCTTCGGTGGAAAACACCGAGGTGAACGCGCCCAGAAGTCCCGTGCGGCCCAGGCCCGCTTCCAGGTAGGCGTGCGGGCTCGACGACGCGATCGCGCAGGGGATGCCGCGGCGGCGCACTTCTTCGATGAGCGCGCCTGCGCCGGGCGTCATCTCGGCGCGTTCGCTGTAATAGCTCATGAAGTATTCGTCGATTTCCGCTTCGAGTTCGGCGGGCGATGCGCCCACGCCGAACGTCTCGTGGAGAAAGACCGCCTCTTCGGGCATGGTCATGGTGCACAGCGCTTCGCGCATGGAGGAATCGATTCGTCCGCCCACGCGGGAAGCGAACGTGTCTTCCATTGAGAGCCATGCGTCCATCGTGTCGAGCAGCGTTCCGTCGCAGTCGAAAATGAATCCGACGCCTGCCAGAGAAGGTCGCATCGTCGCTCCTTTCGCTCGGGCCGAATGGCGCGCTTGCGTTCGGCCCGTATTCCGATAATTCTTCGTGGTTTATTCTGAATCCGAAGTGAAACGCCTGAGTCAAGGACGTGCGAAATCGATGCGAAGAAAGGCGAAGGCATGGGAGGCTGCTTTGTGTTCGTGATGGGAGGCGTGCTCGCTTTAGGCTTGGCCGCCGCCATGGCGGGGCTTTTCGGCTTCGGCTGCGTGGCGGCGTCTGTTGCGCTCGGCATCGTTTTCGCATATTTGCGTAAAAAACATGCTGCCGAAGAAAAATCATTTGTATGGGTGGCTGTTATGGCGGTCGTTTTGTTTGCGGTGGGGGCGCCGCTCGCCGCTTTCGCATGCTGGCTCTTCTTCATGCCCGCATAGCTCTGGTCGCCGCGTACGAAAAGCGCCCTCTCCTTCGCCGCGCGTGTCAGGGCGAGGGCGCTTTTCGGTTCGAATGCGGTACTTGCCGCTTATACGTCGCCGCCCGCAGAGCCTGCGGGATACGTTTCGTCGGCGACGGTCTCTTTCGGCAGGCACAGGTTCAACACCACGCCGATGATGGCGCTCGCCGCCATGCCGGGCAGCTCGTAGACGCCCACGGGAATCTTGATGCCTGCGGTTTCCATGCCCACGCCCACCACCAGGACGGCGGAGACGATCATGAGGTTGCGCGCCTTGCTGAAGTCGACGCGGTTGCTGACCAGCATGCGAAGGCCGTTGGAGGCGATCAGGCCGAACAGCAGCAGGCTCACGCCGCCCATGACCGAGGTGGGGATGGAGTTGATAAGCGCTTCGATCTTGGGGCAGAAACCGCCTACGAGCAACGCGATGCCGCCCGCATACCAGAAGATCTGCGTGGAATAGACGCGTGTGGCGCTCATGACGCCGATGTTTTCCGCATAGGTGGTGGTAGGAGTGCCGCCCAGGAAGCCCGAAAGCATCGTGGACAGGCCGTCGCCCAGAAGCGAACGGGGCAGCATGTCGTTGTAATTCTTGCCGACCACTTCGCCCACTACGAGCAGGTGTCCGATGTGTTCGATGATGATTACGATCGCGACGGGTGCGACCAGGATGATGGCTCCCAGGTCGAACGTCGGCGCCGTCAGGGTGGGAAGGCCGACCCACGCCGCGTCGATCACGGGCTGGAAATCGACCAGGCCGACGAAGCAGGAGGCGATGTAGCCGGTAGTCACGCCGATCAGCACGGGGATGGTGGACCAGAACCCGCGGAAGCAGGTGGAGAACACGATCGATACCGCAAGCGTGAGCGCCGCCACGGCGAAGCCTTCGTAATTGAACGGCGCGCCTGCGTCGTAGCCGCCGTTGAAGAAGGCCATCTTGATGGCCGTGGCCGACAGGCCCAGGCCGATGACCACGATCACCGGCGCGACGACAGGCGCGGGCAGAATCGCGTCGAGCCATTTGGTCCCCGCGATCTTGATGATGCCCGCCACGGCTACGTATACCAGACCTGTCACGATGAGCGCGCCGCCGACGGCGCCGATGCCTTGGCTTTGCGCCACCACCGCGATAGGCGTGATGAATGCGAACGACGATCCCAGGTAGCTGGGGATTTTTCCTTTCGTGACCAGGAGGTAGAGGATCGTGCCGATGCCCGAGCACATGATGGCCAGCGACGGCGAGAGGCCGGTGAGAAACGGCACGAGCACCGTGGCGCCGAACATGCTCATGAAGTGCTGGATGCCCAGGGGAATCGCCTTTGCGACGGGCACGCGGTCGTCCACCCCGATGATGGGGCGTTCTTCTGCCATTGCGTTCCTTTCGTTCGAGCCGCATGGCCTTGGCGGCGACGCGGCGAGCGGTCTATGCGCGCCAATAATACAGTACTTTGCTGCGATAAAGCGCACGCGACGGCGAATATCGCGTTTGGAAAGAGGTTTTCGAGCGAAGTCCGCTTGCCGCCGCTTCTGCTCGTTTTCCCGCCGTCGTCGGCCTAAAACGGCCGTCGGTCGCGATTCTTGCTTTCATGCGGAAAGGCGGAGAAGACATTGCGTAGTATGCAAGAAAGCGATGCATGCGACGGACGCATGGGCATCGCCGCTGCGCGAAGAGAGAGTCGCGTAGGCATTGGGCCGCGGCCTTGCGCCGCGACTTCGAGGGGAGTTCTTAGATGGTTGATTCTGCGGATACGATGCGTGAGATCCGTTCTTCCGGCTTCGGCCGTCGACTGACGGCCGAAGAGGCCGAATTCTTGAAGCGCTGTTTGCTCGAGACCGAGCCCGTCGTGGTGACCGGCGAAGCCGCGCCGCGCAAGACGCCTCCCATGGGCGTTCCTCACCTTCCTCGTCCGAAGCGCGCCTCTCGCTGATGCAGGCTCGGCGCGCCCTGCGTTTCGTGCCGTATAATCGGCATCGAATAACGGTCGTGCGCGACGAGTCAGCGAGGTGGCATATGACGGCGAGTTTTCCTTTCGAATTGGACGCGTCGGCGAAACGCAGAGCGTTTCCCGATGTAGACGACGAATCCGAAGGCCGTGTGTTCGGCCTGGTGGAAAGCGGTATCGCGCTTCCTGAGGGAGGCGCGTTCTATCTGGTCGAATTCGATTCGCCCGTGCTTTCCCGTGCGAGGATCTTGGCATACGTCGACAAGTACGGCCGCGTCTTCGAGACGAGCGAGCCGCTGATCATTCCGCCTGCCCGCTTTCCCGATTTCAAGGGGTTCTCCCAAGAAGGAACAGCGCGCGAGCGCGGCTATCTGGCGGTCGTTTCGCGCATCGGCGAGGAGACGGCGGTCGGCTCCTATTCGTGCAAGGATCCCGGCGGAAACGAGCGCTACCGCATCGAGGGCGTCATAGGCCCGCGCGTGTTTTCGGCGCCGCTTCCCGGTCCCTGGGAACCATACGACGACTTCATCGGCAAGGCGTATTTCCGCTTCGTCGGGCTTGCGCGCGAGCGGGCCGCATCGAGGCCCTTCGACCTGGGCGCGGTGTTCGCGCGCTTCGACACGACCGATTTGTTCGATGCGGTGAACAGGGAAATCCTCGAGGTCGAATCGTCTTTCGGCGAAGGCGGGGCGTGCGACGTCGAGCGCTACCTGGCCGCTCTTCTGCGCGATTCGGGGATCGTGGGCAAGACGCGCGATGACTTGGCGTTCACGGCGCCCGACGGGCGGCCGTGCGTGCCTGCCGTGCGCCTACTGCGCACCGCGTTCTACGCGAACACCTATTACGTCGATTTCTATTATGCCGACGCGTCGGGAACCGTTGTCGAGAACGGCGGGTTTTCCACGCTGCCCGAGACGGCCGAGGCGCGCCGGACGTTTTTGCGCGCCGAGGCGGCGCTGAATAGGTTTTTGCTGCTGACCGAATACCTCGAGCAGCACTTCGAGGGCGGCTCGCGCGCGGCCGACGAGGCGTTTTGCAGCGCGGCCGACAGATGGCTGTGCGACCGCATCTGCGTTCAGGCGTACGATCCCGCCCAGGCGCCGCTGCTCGAGAGCGCCTGGGACAAGCATCTGGCCTATGCGCGCGCATGCGAGATGCTTCGTCTGCCGTATCGCGTGGGCTACGAGTTCTACAGCGACCAGGGTGCCGCGTCGTTCGGCGTGAACGTGTTCTGCCCGCCCGCCGACGTCATGGCGGGCATCGCGTGGGACGAGGCGGCCGGCTGCTACGTGCCGCGCGACGAAGCCGCCCGCAACGGCGATGCGGCTCGATACGCCGCCCATGCCGCCATCCTGTTCGCGGCCCAGGCATTTTCCGTCTCCTCCGATATCGAGCGCGTGTATCTGAACTGCATGCGCGACGGCGGCGACGAAGCCGTGGCGGCGGGCGTTTTCGAGCGTGCGGCGTTTTGCGCGGCCTTCGCTTCCGATGCCGAGCATGCGTTCGCCGATCCCTTCGCATTCCTGCACAATCTGGGCGTCGCGTTCGAATGGGGCGATGAGTTTGCCTTGCGCGCCGTGCCGACATGCTTCCAGAGGGGAGAGGGCGTTTTCGCGGAGACGCGCGAGCCGCTCATCCATCGCGATGCCGTGCCGTTTTCCGAAGAGGCCCGCGAGCTTGCGGGCGTGGCGGCGCCGTGCGATCTGACCATTTTCGAAGACGGCGCGCGCTCGGCCTACGCCGAAGAGGTGTCGGCCGCCCTCGACGCCGGCGTCGCGTCGGCGCTCGAGTGCCTGAAAGGCATCCATGACCGCACCGAGAACATCCTCGTGCGCCGGATCTGCGGGGCGTTGATGGACGGCTTCATGCTGGGCGATCTGGACGAGCATTCGTATCTCGAGGTGAAAGAGGCTTTCATCGATGCATACGGCTTCAAGCCCCTCATGGCCCGCGCCACGGCGCTCGTGCGCGCCGACGACGAATCGCAGGCGATCGCGGTGCTCGAAGACCTCCTGGCGAAGGTGGAGGCCACCGAAGGATTCGCCGACACTGCCCAGACGTGCTACCGCTTCTTCGACAGCTACGAGACGCGCTACATGTATGCGCGCCACTGCGCCGACGACGCCGCGGGCAGGCGCGTGCTGCCGCTGCCCGACGAGGCGTTTCTGGTGCACGACGCGCTCGCCCAGGTGTACACCACGTCGATCGCGGGCGCCGATGCGGCCCTCGAGCACGCGAACCGCTGCATCGAGCTTGCGCCTGCGCGCGCGTATTCATATCTGCGCGCCGCCCGCGCCTATTTCATGCGCGGCGAATTCGAGCAGGAGATTTCCATGTGTTCCAAGGCGATCGAGGTGGCGTGGCACCCGGCCGATGCGGGCCTTGCGCTGTATTGGATGGCGTATGCCTTCTGGAAGCTCGAGCGCTACGATGCCGCGGCGGCGTGCTATCGGCGCTGCGCGGCCCTGCGCTCGGCGATGGCCGACCAGGCGATGGTCGAGTTCGAAGAACTGCTCCAAAGCGTGAAGGGCCTGCAGCGCCACACCGAGGAGGAAGAGGACGAGATCTTGCGCAAGGAGGGCGTGGCCGTGGGCGCGCTTTCCGCCAACTGCGAGAGCATGCTCGACATGGCTAAGGCGGCGGCCGATTCGGGCTGCAATTCGCTGTGCTGCGTGATGGCGGCGTCGGGCGCGCGCGTGGTGCGCGACGACGCGCTCATGCCCACCGTCAGGTCGTTCTCGGCGGGAAGGGACAAGCTGTCGATCCGCTGATGCGCGCGGGATGACCGGGGGGGGCGAACCCCAAGAACAGGGAAGGGGGACGAGGCCGTCGGGCTTCGTCCCCCTTCTTCGCATTGCGGCGGTGGATCCGCGTGCCGTCTGCGCGGCGGACCGCTACATCTTCCTCACGTTCATGGCGCGCATGGCGTTGAGGATGGCGATGACCGCAACGCCTACGTCGCCGAACACGGCAAGCCACATGTTGGCGATGCCGAGCGCGGCAAGCACGAGGATCAGCACCTTCACGCCGATGGCGAACACGATGTTCTGCCACACGATGGCCATGGTCTTACGCGCGATGCGGATGGCGCACGCGATGTTGGACGGCTTGTCGTCCATGAGCACGATGTCGGCGGCCTCGATTGCAGCATCCGACCCCATGGCGCCCATGGCGATGCCGACGTCGGCGCGCGTGAGAACCGGCGCGTCGTTGATGCCGTCGCCTACGAAGGCCAGGTTTTCGCGCGCCGTATCCATGATGCGCTCGACTTCCTCCACCTTGTCGGCCGGCAGCAGCTGCGCGTGCACCTCGTCGACGCCCACTTGGTTTGCGACGGCTTGCGCCACGTCGGCGCGGTCGCCCGTGAGCATGACGCAGCGTTCGACGCCGGCTGCGCGCAGGTCGCGTATCGCCTGCGCGGCATCGTCTTTCACCGTGTCGGCGATCACGATGCGGCCGATGAGGCGTCCGTCCGCCGCGACGTTCAGGACGGTTCCCGCCAGGTCGCACGCGTCGCATGCGATGCCGTGCGCCGCCATGAGCCGGTCGTTGCCGACGAGCACCGCGCGTCCGTCGATCGTCGCGGAAACGCCGTGCCCCGACTCTTCGGCGGCTTCGCCGATGCGGTTTCGGTCGATGGGCATCGCGAAGGCGCGCTTGACCGAAGCGGCGATCGGATGGTCGGAAAAGGCCTCGGCATATGCGGCGGTCTCGAGAACGGCATCGGCATCGAAGCCGTCGCATGCATGGACGGCGGTCACGTCGAAGGTGCCGTCGGTCAGCGTGCCGGTCTTGTCGAATACCACGGTGTCCACATGGCTGAGAGCTTCGAGATAGTTCGACCCCTTGACCAGGATGCCGAGCCTCGATGCGCCGCCGATGCCTCCGAAAAACGATAGAGGAACGCTGATCACGAGGGCGCAAGGGCAGCTCACCACGAGGAATGTCAGGCCGCGCAAGATCCAGTCGGACCAGGCGCCCATGCCGAGAAGCGGCGGGATGACGGCGATCGCAAGCGCCGCGAAGGTGACCGCAGGGGTGTAGACGCGCGCGAAGCGGGTGATGAAGTTCTCGGTGCGCGCCTTCTTCTCGCTGGCGTTTTCTACGAGTTCGAGGATGCGGCTCACGGTGGAGGCGCCGAAGGGCTTGAGGGTGCGCACGCGCAGCACGCCCGTCATGTTGATGCAGCCGGAAACGACCTCCGCGCCCGCTTCGACATGACGAGGCATGGATTCGCCGGTCAGCGCGGCGGTGTCGAGCTGGGACGATCCGTCGACGACCACGCCGTCGATCGGCACGCGCTCGCCGGGCTTGACCACGATGATGTCGCCCACGGCCACCTCTTCGGGGCTTGTCTGCACCAGCTCGCCATTGCGTTCGATATTGGCGTAATCGGGGGCGATATCCATCATGGCGGCGATGGATTTGCGGCTTTTACCTACGGCGTAGCTTTGGAAAAGCTCTCCTACCTGGTAGAACAGCATGACAGCCGCGCCTTCGGCCATATGCGGGTCGGAATCGGGGAAGGCGACCATCGCGAATGCGCCCAACGTGGCGATCGACATAAGCAGGCTTTCGTCGAAAGCTTCGCCGCGGCGGGCGTTGCGCCACGCCTTCAGCAAGACGTCGTGGCCCACGATGAGGTAGGGGACCAGGTAGAGGGCGAAGCTCGCATACACCGCGCCTCGCGCGCCGAAGACGAGTTCGAGCGCTCCTATCTTGTCGACGGCCATGATGGCGAAGAACAGGACTAGTGCGACTACGATGCGTTTGAGCAGCTTCTTCTGCTTTTTATTCATGGGAAACTCCTATCGGCCGTTTGCGTGGCCGCATTAGCGGATGATTTCGCAATCCGGCTCGATGTCGCTTACCAGGGCGACGACGCGGTCGAGCACGGCGTCGAACTCGGCGTCTTCCGCCTGCAGCGTGAGCTTTTGGGCCATGAAGTTGACCGAGGCGTCCTGTACGCCGTCGAGTGCGGCGATCTTGTCCTGGATCTTGCGCGCGCAATTGGCGCAATCGATTTCGTCGAGCTTGAAAGACTTACGCATGATGGGTTCCTTTCGTTCCTTTGGTTTTGCGGGTGGAGGCGTTATTCGCAGATGTGGTTCATGCCTTGGGCCAGCATGGTGTGCACGTGGTCGTCTGAAAGCGAATAGCGCACGTTTTTTCCTTCGCGTTTGAATTTCACCAGATGGGCCTGCTTCAAGGTGCGCAGCTGATGCGAGACGGCGCTTTGCGTCGCGCCTACGATGGCCGCGATGTCGGCCACGCATAGTTCGGTTCCCATGAGGGCGTAGAGGATCTTGATGCGTGTCGTGTCGGCGAACACTTTGAAGAGATCGGCTAGGTCATAAAGCAATTCTTCGTCGGGAAGCTCGTCGAAAGCGTCGTTCCCTTGAGAATGGACGCTTCCGCAGCACGATGCGGCCGCATGGTCGTGCGCGAGCGTTTCGTCTTCGGACATCTTCAAACCTTTCAACATATGAACAACTGTTCATAAGTATAAGAGCGAAGAAGGGAATGTCAAGAGGGCCGTTGCGGTGCGATCACCGATTCCTGTAGAGCGAAAGTTGATATTTGCGCGGTATCGTGTTCGGTGCGCGGTTGTCCCGCGCATGAAGCGGCGCATGCCGCGAACGAATGTTTCGAAGAGATTGGTGTCGCCATGGATAGCGCAAAAAAGCCGCTCGTGCTGATCGTCGACGACGAGCGCGATATCGCCGACATGCTCAAAAGCTATTTCGAAATGTCGGGCTATCTGGCCACGGTGGCGCTCGATGGGGCGCAGGCGCTCGAAAAAGCCAGGTGTTCGCCCGACGTGATCCTGCTCGATGTGGGACTTCCCGATATCGATGGGTTCTCGGTCTGCCGCATGCTGCGCGACGTGCATGCCTGCCCGATCATATTTTTGACGGCGCGCGTGGAAGACGCCGACGCCATCGACGGGTTTTCCGCAGGCGCTGACGACTACGTGACCAAGCCGTTTTCGCTCGAGGTGCTCGGTGCTCGCGTAAAGGCCCAGCTCGCGCGCGGCGAACGCATGAAGCGCGTCAGCGCCGTGCGTGTCGACGATGTGCTGTCGATCGACTATGCGGCCATGGCGGTGTATGTCGAAGGGGCGCAGGTGCCCCTTGCCCGCAAGGAGTACGAAATCTGCACGCTTCTATCGAAGCATGCGGGTCAGGTATTCGACCGCGACATGATATACGAGCGCGTCTGGGGCACTTCGGGAGATTCCGCCGTGGTGACCGAGCACGTGCGCAGGCTGCGTCGGGCTCTTGCGAAGGCGGGCGCCGAGAAAGATTACGTGAAAACGGTGTGGGGAGTGGGCTACACATGGCAGGGCTAGAGCGTTCGGATTTGGGGAATAGCGGCGGTTGCGCGCAGTCATCGTTCTGTGCGACCGAAGGAGAGCGTGCGGAAGCGCTCGAGGAAGAGGGGATGGAAGCAGGCGGGCGGTTCGATGCGACCTCCTGTTCGAGCGATTCGTCCGGCGGGAGGTCTTGCGAGGGCGGTCCGTGCGGCGATGGGCCGAATGCGCCCGACGAGGCTGATGGGGCCCCTTCGTCTCCTGTCGGCGACGAGGCTGTCGACGAGGTCCTCGAAAGCGACGGATCGAATGCCGCCCGTGTTCGCAGGGCCGCGTTCGCGTGGCTTCGCCATCCGTTGCGTTCGACGCGCGCGTTTTTGGATGCATGTTCGGTGCGCGCCGCGTTCTTCTTCTACTCTCTTGTCGGCGTTGCCGTCGCCCTTGTCGTGTCGACGATGGCCGCTATGGGGCTTTCGGCTCTTTCGGAGAGCATTTTCTATGGCGGCAGGGAAGTGTATCCCGGGCTTTATATCTACGATTCCGAATCCGACGAGCTCGTCAAGGCGGAAGAGGTGAGCTGGTATCGAGGCGATGGGGGAGAGTTCACGAATTACGCCGACGGAACGACGCCCGTCGTCGTCAACGACATCACGCTTTATGTCGAAAGCTATTCCGCACGCGCCGATTCCTGGCATTCGATTTCCGTGGGGAACCCTTCCGAGGAAGAGGAGGGCGTGGTCATTCACGATATGGACGAGACTCTTCGCGGCGGGCCTGACCGTCTTGATACGAGCATTTCTCTTGACGGCCTCGCAGCATATGATGCGTCGGCTAATGAGCAGCGGGGCAATGTCGACGCTCTTGAAAGCCAGCTTCCGGTCGATGCCGACGGCAACCATCCCGTCGCTTCACTCGTCGGTTATTACGTGTATTTACCGTCGAGCCCGTTGTATCAGATGGTGAACCTGGGCGTGTTCGTCGTCGTTCCTCTGACCTTCGTCGTCTGCTTTCTCGCGGCGAGTCGCGGCTTCTACAAGCGCAAACTGCAGCGTCCCATCCAAGTGATGGATGACGCGGCGCGACGCATCGCCGAAGGCGACCTGTCCGTTCCCGTGGCTGCGCCGCCTGCCGGTTCGCGTAGCGAGCTCGATCGCCTTTGCGTCTCGTTCGAGGATATGCGCGCCGCGCTCGAGCGCAACAACAAGGCCATGTGGCGCGTGGCCGAGAACCGTCGCAAGGTGAACGCCGCGTTCGCGCACGACCTGCGCACGCCGCTTACGGTGCTGAAAGGCCGGGCCGAGATGCTTTCCACGTTCGCGCCCGAAGGACGCGTGGATGCGGCGGGGCTCGCGGAAGCGTCGGCCGCCATGTCACGCCAGACCGAGCGGCTGCAGCGTTATGTGGAGTCGATGAAGGACCTCGCCGACCTCGACGAATGCGCGGTCGATCCCCGCCCGGTCGATCTGGGCGCCTGGTTCGTGCGCGTCGCGGCCGAAGCATCCGACCTGGCGGGCGCCGCCGGGATCGACTTCGAGGCGAAGGCGGGCGGCTTGCCGCGCATCGTCTCTTTCGACGATATCGCGCTTTCGCGAATCGTGGAGAACGCGCTCGCGAATGCGCTTCGCTACGCGCGCACGAGGGCGTCTTTGTCGTGCATGTGGAACGAGGGCGTGCTGACGGTACGCGTGGCCGACGACGGCCCCGGCTTCGACGCGGCCGCGCTCGAGCACGGGTGCGAGCCGTTCTGGCGCGATGCCGCCGAAAAGCGGCGCGACGATTCCGCCCATTTCGGCCTGGGCCTCAATATCTGCGCCGAATTGTGCGAAAAGCACGGCGGGTCGGTCCACCTGTCCAATGCCGACGCGGGCGGCGCCGTGGTGGAAGCGTCGGTGCATGCCCCGCTTGCGTGATGCGGCTCCGTTCGCCGGCATTTCGTCAGAATCGCGTTTCCTTGCGTTGATAGCGATTTGATATTCGCTTCGTAGACTTTTCAGTATCGAAGGATCCTTCGATCGCGGCTTTGAGGCCGCGGCGGAATGCGCATCCGCCCGCCTCGCCGCCGGCCGGTTTTTCGCCGGCGTCGTGCGAATCTGCAATGCTGAAAGGTGCATCGAGTATGAAGACGAACGAAACAAGAATGCGTCGTGCGATCGCGTGCTGCGCTGCAGCGACGATCGCGATCGCGCTCATCGTCGCCTGCGTCGCGTACGGCCCCGAGCTGTTCGCCTTTTTCGCCGACGGCCCGCGTTTGCAGGCATGGGTCGACGACCGCGGGATTTTCGCGCCGCTTGCCATGGCCGCGCTGATCGTGTTTCAAATCGTTGTGGCGGTTTTGCCGGGCGAACCGCTCGAACTGGGAGCGGGATATGCGTTCGGGTTCTGGGAGGGAACGGTGTTGTGCCTGGCGGCGGGCTTGGTAGGAACGCTGATCGTGGTCGCGCTCGTACGCACGCTGGGCATGAAAGCCGTCGAGCTGTTCTTCTCGCGCGAGAAGATCGCGTCTATGAAGTGGCTGCAGGATTCCGCTCGATTCGAACTGCTCATGTTCGTATGCTTCCTCATTCCGGGCACGCCGAAAGACATCATGACGTACATCGCGGGCCTGACGAATTGCCCTGCGTGGCGCATCGCCCTTATAACCACCGTGGGTCGCATTCCTGCGATCGTCTCGTCGACGGCGATGGCGGGATTCGCGGCGGCGGGGGATTGGACGGCTACGGCTGCGGTCGTGGCGCTGACTGCGGCGTTCGCCGTCGCCGGTTTGGCGGTGTATGCGATGGTCGTGCGTCGCGAAAAAAGCGCGAAAGCGCGGCGGCTTCGTCGGTCGGGCTTGCGTTGGGGGAGCGTTGCGACGAGGATGTGCGCCTTGCGGCATAGGCGGCACGGCGGGAAAGGAGGGGTCCCGACGTCGCGGTTCGTGCGTCGGGACCCCTCTCGTTCGTTTACGGACGCGGTTGTGCGTCGGCTTCGCCTGCGCGCCGCATCGCATAGCGGATCACGGCCGAGCGGTTGATCGTGCCGACCACCTTTCCGTCGCGCACGACGGGCACCTTTTTGAGCTTGTGACGCGCGAGAAGCGTGCAGGTCTCTTCGAGCGTCGAGCGCTCGTCGATCGAGACCAGTCGATCGGTCGCCACCGTTTTCACGGGCAGGGCCATCAGTTCGCGCAGGCGCTTGTCGAAGCCGCCTTCTTCGGCCATCGCGATGAGCGAATAACCGTCCATGACCAGGGGATGCTTGTCGGCGAGATAGCGCATGATGTCGCCGTCGGACAGAAAGCCCGTGCCGCGTCCTTCGGCGTCGACGACGGGCATGCCGCCCACGCGGCGCTCGACGAATGCCTCCATGGCATGCGCGACCGTGTCGGTCTCGTTGAGGAGGAAGGGTTCGCGCTCCATGATGGCGCCCAGCTCCGCATATTCGACGACGGGCGCCGCCGCGTTCTCGCGCCGTTTCGCCGCGAGCGCGTAGACGAGCGCGGTGCCGAAGCCGATCGCTGCCACCGCGGCGGCCACGGCCATCGTCGCGCCGAAGCCTTCGGCGCATGCGAGCCGGGCCGATGTGCCGTTCGCGATCGCATCGGCTTCGACCGAGGACATGATGCCCGTGTAAAGCGAAGGGCCGATGCATGCGGCTATCTGGACGAACGTGGTGGAAAGCGCCACGCCGAAGGGGTGCAGTTCGGGCGCGAGCGTGCGCAGGCCCGCGGTCTGCGAGGGCGAGAAGATCAATCCGACGCCCGACAGCGTGACGAGAGAACCGATCAGCATGGCGACAAGCGACAGGCTCGGGGCGCTTGCCGCGACGAGCGCGAAGCCGATCGTCACCACGGCGAATCCGACGGGCAGCAGGGGCCATTCGCCGTATTTATCCATGATGCGGCCGCCGAGCAGCGTGATGAAGGTGTTGGCCAGAACGGGCACGAGCATGACGATGCCGGCGAAAAACGCCGTGGTGCCCAGCGCACCTTCGAAATACAGGGGCAGAAGCACGCTCATGGAGAACGTCGACATCATGGCCACGGTCACAAGGAGCAGCGTCGGCCAGAAGCGGATGCTTTTTGCGGGGGCGAGGTCGATCAGGGGATGCTCGCAGCGAAGCTGGCGGACGATGAACGCGGCTCCCATCAGGACGGCCGCGACAAGTGCCGCGACGGCCGCAGGCGTGTTCATCGCCAGATTCGCCAGGCCGAACGACAGAAGGAACAGGGCGATCGAGGAAAGCGCCACCGACGCGAGGTCGAGATGCGCGCGGCCGATCTCGAGGTTTTTCACGAAGAAGAAGCCGAGAAGCGCGATGACGGCCATGGCGACGGCAGGTACCGCGAAGACGAATCGCCATCCGAAGCCGGTCACGATCGCGCCGCAGACCACGGGGGCGAATGCGGGACCGAATGTGATCATGCAGCTGCCGATCGACATATAGGTGCCTAGCTTGTTCTTGGGCGTGACGGCGAGGATCGTGTTCATCATGAGCGGGATGAAGATGCCCGTGCCGACGGCCTGGACGAGGCGCGCGCACAGAAGCATCGCGAAGCTTTGGGCGAACAGGCCCATGGCCGAGCCTGCGAACGCGAGCGCAGACGCCGAGAAAAACAGCGTGCGCAGCTTGAAACGGCGGTAGAAGAAGGCCATGCAGGTCACGACGACGGTGGCGACGATCATGTAGCCCGTGACCAGCCATTGTGCGGTGATCGAGTCGATGGCGTATTCGGCCATGATCGACATGAGCGCCATGTTGACGAGGTTTTCGTTGAATCCTGCGAGAAATGCTCCGCCATAGAGCACGCCGAGCAGCAATACGAGGGGTTTTCCCTGCATGGGCGTCCTTTCGTGTCCGATGTGCGAAACGCCAAGGTGCCGTATGCGGGTAAGCCTTGGACGGCAGCCTAGACTTACGTTGGAAGGAACTGCATGCTGCGAACGCTATTGTAACGAAAGGGCGAACGGCGCCGTAACCGCCGACCATGAAAGCTTCATATCGCGCGGGCGCGTATAGGGGAGGGCGGGGCGTTTCGTCTCGAAACGAAAAAGCGGCCCCGCGAAGGGGGCCGCTGCGCCTATCGAGTGCAGGTCGGCGCGGTTCCTGCAAGCGTCAGTATTTTCGCGCAGTCTGACCGCGCATGGAGGAAGTGCGGCGGGCGGCGCACCAAGGGGGTGGGTGCGTGCCCGCCTTCGGAAAAGCGTTTCGTGGAATCCGCCGCGACCAGGCGGGAGGGCCCGTATGCTGCCGATGTGCGAATCGCCCGCCGCCCGAAACGGAAAGGGGCGCCCGTCCGAGCGACTGCTGCTTTCGCGGTGGATGTTAACCACAGGAAACTTTATATCGCGCAAAAGCCGCTGCGTCAAGGTTTTTTTCGATGAAAGTGCTATTAAACATATAAAAGAAGTAGGCCTAACAAATAATGTGGTAATGAGCTGGTGAAACGTTGCTCTCGGCGCAATGGTGCATTGAAGTGCGCCCAGGATTCGCCGTCAGCATGCCGCGCATTTCTCCCCGTAGTCCGATCATTTCCGCTAATTGTTACAAAAATAGTTGCAATTAAAATCACGTTGGCTACAATAGAAGGCGTCACAAAGAGAGAGGGCGGGGAACGACCCCGCCGCATACGTACCAAGGAGCCCTACCATGTCTTTGATCAATAAAGAAATCGCCGACTTCTCCGTTGAGGCTTTCCATCAGGACGACTTCAAGACCGTCACCAAAGCCGACGTTCTGGGCAAGTGGAGCGTGTTCTTCTTCTATCCGGCCGACTTCACCTTCGTCTGCCCGACCGAGCTCGAGGACCTCGCCAATAAGTACGAGGAGTTCCAGAAGATCGGTTGCGAGATCTACTCCGTTTCCACCGACACGCACTTCGTGCACAAGGCCTGGCATGACGAGTCCGAGCGCATCAAGAAGATCCAGTACCCCATGCTCGCCGACCCGACCCATGCTCTGGCCAAGGACTTCAAGGTCCTGATCAAGGAGAACGGCCTCGCCGAGCGCGGCACCTTCATCGTCGACCCCGAGGGCCGCATCCAGTCCTACCAGGTCAACGCCGGCGGCGTCGGTCGTAACGCCGACGAGCTGCTCCGCCTGGTCCAGGCTTGCCAGTTCGTCGCCGAGCACGGCGATCAGGTCTGCCCCGCCAAGTGGCAGCCGGGCGCCGAGACCCTCAAGCCGAGCCTCGATTTGGTCGGCCAGCTGTAAGTCCGGACGCTTTCGGCCGTTCGGCCGCGCCGGACGGCGTTATCCGGAAATGAACGAGAACCCAGAAGAGGCCGCGATCGCGGCCTCTTTTTCTGCAAAGGAACATGTATATGGAACATGAGAATATGTACGATGCCGTCGTCGTGGGCGGCGGCCCCGCCGGCCTTACCGCGGCTCTGTATCTGGCGCGCGCCCGCATGCGGGTGCTCGTCGTCGAGAAGGATCGCTTCGGCGGCCAGATTGCCATCACGTCCGAAGTGGTGAACTACCCGGGCGTCGAGAAGATCTCGGGCGCGGCATTGACCGACACGATGCGTGCGCAGGCCGCATCCTTCGGCGCCGAGTTCATGGCGGCTGAAGTGCTCGGTCTGGATATGGACGGCGACGTGAAGACCGTGCATACGTCGAAGGGCGATTTGGGCGCCTTCGCCGTGTTGATCGCCACCGGCGCCCGTCCGCGTCGCGCGGGCATCGAGGGCGAGGCCCGTTTCGCGGGCCGCGGCGTGGGTTATTGCGCCACCTGCGACGGCGAATTCTTCGCCGGCAAAGAGGTGTTCGTTATCGGCGGCGGCTTCTCCGCGGCCGAAGAGGGCGTGTTTTTGACCAAATACGCCGACCACGTGACCATTCTCGTGCGCAGCGACGATTTCACCTGCGCTCCCGGCGCCGCCGCTGCGGCTCGCAACCACGAGAAGGTCACCGTGCTGACGAATACGGAAGCGACGGCCATCGAAGGCGACGAACTCATGCGCGCGCTGCACTATCGCAATAACGTCACGGGCGAAGAGTTCGTGTATCGTGCTCCCGAGGGCGACACGTTCGGTCTGTTCGTGTTCGCGGGCTACGAGCCTGCGACCGAGCTTGCGGCCGGCTTGGCCGAGATGACCGATTGGGGCTACATCGTGACCGACGAGGGCCAGCGCACCGCCGCGCCCGGCCTGTTCGCGGCGGGCGACGTGTGCTCCAAGGAGCTGCGTCAGGTGGTCACTGCCACGGCCGACGGCGCGAAGGCCGCCGCGTCCATCGAGCATTACGCGGTTCAGATGCAGGAGAAAACGGGCATCGTCCCCGCGCGCGTCGAGCATGCCGCCGCTGCGCCCCGGGCCGAGCAGCCCGTGGCCGAGCAGCCTGCGCCTCAGGCCGGCTCCGCCGCCGCTTCCGAGCTTTTCGACGAAGGCATGCTGGCCCAGCTGGGCGCGGTGTTCGCTCGCATGACGGCTCCGGTCGTGCTCGAACTGCATGAGAACGCGACCGCCGCTTCGGGCGAGCTCGTCGCGTACGCCGAGGCGCTCGCGGGGCTGACCGACCGTGTGGACGTGACGCGCGGCGAGGCTGCTCCTGCCGATGCGGCCCCGTTCGTGCGCGTGCTGCGCGTCGACGGAACCGACAGCGGCCTGGCATTCCATGGCGTGCCGGGCGGTCACGAGTTCACCTCGTTCGTCTTGGGCCTGTATAACGTGGCGGGCCCGGGCCAGCCGCTCGACGACGCGGCGCGCGAACGTATCGCCGCGGTGCAGGGCCCGGTCGACATCAAGGTGATCGTCTCGCTTTCGTGCACCATGTGTCCCGAAACGGTGGTCGCCGCGCAGCGCGTCGCCGCTGAAAACGGAGGCGTGCGCGCCGAGGTCTACGACATCGCCCATGCGCCCGAGCTCAAGGAGCGCTACAACGTGATGAGCGTGCCGTGCGTCGTGGTGAATGACGGCGAAAAGGTCCTGTTCGGACGTAAGAACATCGAGCAGATCCTCGACGCTTTGGCATAGGCCGCCGCCTTGTCGAAGCAAGCGCCCCGGTCGCGTGCCGGGGCGTTTTTGCGCTTCGCGGCAGGGGCCATGGCGTGTTCCCATCGCTCCATCTCGTATTCGAGCCAGTGCTCGCGCGGCTCTTTTCGGTATGCGTGATGCCTGCCTGGGCTATGTCGATGCAGCCGGCGGATTCGTGGAACGTACGCGCATCGTCGGCGCGATGCGCGAGGGGAGGGCGGCATGCATCGTCGTTCGGCTATAAAAAAAGAGCCGCGATGCGGCTCTTTTTCGTGATGCGGGAAAGGGGATTTACTTCTCCCACTCGCTGTAGTCGATGGCCTGGCCGTTCTTGCGGCGCTCGCGGTATTCCGCGGCGGCCGTGAACAGAACGTCGGTGGAGGAGTTCAGCGCGGTTTCGCAGGAGTCCTGGATCACGCCGATGATGAAGCCGACGGCTACGACCTGCATGGCGATGTCGTTGCCGATGCCGAACAGCGAGCATGCCAGAGGAATCAGCATGAGCGAGCCGCCCGCGACGCCGGATGCGCCGCATGCGGACACGGCGGCCAGCACGGACAGGATCACTGCAGTGGGAAGGTCGACGGCGATTCCCAGGGTGTGGGAGGCGGCCATGGCCATGACGGTGATGGTGACGGCCGCGCCGCCCATGTTGATGGTGGCGCCCAGCGGGATGGAGACGGAGTAGATGTCCTTATCCAGCTTGAGCTTGCGGCACAGCTCCATGTTCACGGGGATGTTCGCGGCGGAGCTGCGGGTGAAAAACGCCGTGAGGCCGGATTCCTTCAGCGTGCGCATGACCAGCGGATAGGGGTTCTTGCGGGTGAAGAAGTACACGATGAGCGGATTGGCGACGAAGGCAAGGAACAGCATGCAGCCGACGAGAACCAGCAGCAGCTTGCCGTATTCGGTGAAGATCTCGAGGCCGTTGGTGGACACGGCGGTGTAGACCAGGCCGAAGATGCCGAAGGGGGCGAGGCTGATGACCCAGCGCACGACGTGGCCCACGGCGTCGGAGATGTCGGTGAAGATGGTCTTGGTGGCTTCGGAGGCGATGCGCAAGGCGACGCCCAGCAGCACGCCCCAGGCCAGGATGCCCAGGTAGTTGGCGTTGACGAGGGCATCGACCGGGTTGGCGACCAGGTTCATGATGAGCGTGCTCAAAACCTCGCCGACGCCTTCGGGCGACGCCTTGTCGGCAGCCTCGAGGCCCTCGAGCGTGAGCTCGATCGGGAAGAGGTAGCTGGCGACGACGGCCGCTAGCGCGGCGATGAAGGTGCACAGCACGTAGAGGAGCATGATCGTCTTCATGGAGCCGTCGGCGTGTGCGTTGGTAAGCGCGGCGATGACCAGGAAGAAAACGAGGATGGGGGCGACGGCCTTCAACGCCCCGACGAACAGTTGGCCGAAGATGCCGAGCCATGTAAGGTTCGGCGCGATGACGCCGAGGACGGCGCCGAAGACGAGGAAGACCAAGATCCTCTTGATGAGGCTGATCTCGTTCCATTTCTGCCAGATTTTTTTCACCACAGGTCCTTTCGTACGTCGATGGATCGCGGCGCGACTGATTCGAATACCGTCGAGGCAGTCGCGCTGGCCACCTGAATGTCATGCATGCCACTATAGCCGTTTCCCGCTCTATTTGGCTGGAGTGCTTTTCAAATAAGGCAAAGGGCCGCTCACGGGTGCGAGCGGCCCTTTTCGGGTGAAACTCAGCTATCGGCGCCATTGCATCGCGCATCGCGCCTTCTTATGCCACGACGGCTGGGCGCTGCGTGTCGAACGGACGCAGGGGAATCGCGATCGTGGCGACGAACCCGCCTTCGGGGCCGCTCGAGAATCCGACGCGTCCGCCATGCGCGGCGGCGATGCGCGCCACCAGCGAAAGCCCGAGTCCGTGCTCGTTGAGCCCGACGAGGTCTTTGGGCGCAAGCGTCGGCTCTTCGCCGCACGGCGACGCGGCGGGTCCGGTCCGCAGCGCGCCGGCCGCAGCTGCCGCCCGGTATTCGTCGTAATGCGGCGGCGGCACGGGGCCTTGCGCGGGCTCGTCTTCCTCGACGGCGCTTGACGCGATCGCTTCGGCTTCATGGTTCAGACGCGCGATCAGCGCTTCGTCGAGCCCCTTGCCGTCGTCGGCCACGCCCAGGGCCAGCTGCCCGTCGTGCGCGTCGGCGAACAGGCGGACGGTGCATCCGCTTTCGTTATGCCTGACGGCGTTGTCGATCAGGTTGCGCAGCGCGCGGTCCATAAGGCGTTCGTCGATCAGCGCTTCGGCGTCGCGCGCCTCGTCGCCGACATCGGCTTCGATGGCGAAGGGGCCTTCGGGATAGGTGTTGGCGTAGTCGGCCGCGATGGAGCGCAGCAACGGCGCGATGCGCGCGGGTCTCGCCTCGACGGGCTGCATGTCGTATTCGAGCTTCGAGGCTATGTTGAGGTCTGATACCAGGTCGCGGATGCGCGCGTTCTGCCGCTCGATGATGCGGGCCGACTCGCGCGCCTCGTCGCCTGCCGCTTCATCGGCCGCGATGCGTTCGGCGTGTCCCATGGAAATGGCGAGCGGGGTGCGCACGTCGTGGCTGACGCCCGATACCCAGCGCCTGCGCGCCTCGTCTTTGCGCCGCATCACGGCGCTTGCCGCGTTGATGCTTTCGCCCACGTCGCGCAGCGACCCTTTGAGCTGTACGTGCACGGGCTTTCCGCGCGCCAGCTCGTCGAGCGCTTCGATCATGGGCGCGATGCTTTTGGCCACGCGGCGTTTCGACACCATATACACCAGATAGAGCACGGCGGCGTCGATGACGAAGATGAGCAGCGCATAGAGCGGCATGTGGCCGAGACTTTCCTGGGGGAGATACGACACCACGCTCATGGCGTAGGAGTCTTTCGGGAATCCCGTGACGAGCAGGCCGTCGTCGCGCTTCCAGACGAAGCAGGGGAAGTCGTTCAGGTATCCGCTGCGCGAAAACACGGCCACCTCGGAAAGCTCGTAGGGGTGTAGCACCGCGTCGGGGGCATTGCGGCTCCAAAGCACGTCTCCCTGCTCCGAAAGCAGCATTCCCCAGCATTGCTCGTAATCCATCCAGTCCGCTTCGTCGGCGGGGAGGGCATAGGCTCCGTCGCTTTCCTGCACGAGCGCTTCGCCGACGGCGCGCGTGACGCTTTTCGGCGAACCGTAGCCGAACGCCTGCGTGTTCTCGTAGATGGCGATGCCTATATATAAGAAGAGGTCCAAGACGAGCAGCACGACGCACACCGCCGCGAAGGCGATGGCCTGCTTGCCGAAGAAAAACGGCGCCGATGCGTTCCTGCGCGCCCGTTCCGCCCGGCGCCGGGCGGGCTTTTCGGCCTGGCGGGCGCGTGCGGCGTCGGTCGGTTTCATGCTCGCGGTCCTTTCTGCGCGATTAGCTTGTAGCCGATGCCTTTCGCGGTGACGAGCGAACGGGGGTGCGACGGGTCCGCTTCGATTTTCTCGCGCACGCGTCGCACATGCGTCATGAGCGATTGCTCGTATCCGAACGAATCGCCCCAGACCGCCTCGCACAGGGCGTCGGTGGTCACGATGCGCCCTGCGTTGCGTGCGAGGGCTTCGAGGAGGGCGCGCTCTTTTACGGTGAGCGATACGTGCTCGTCCGAATCTTTGCGCAACACGTCGGCGTTTCCCAGGTCGAGCACGCAATCGGCTAATTCGACGGTTTCGGGCTCGGCCGGATAGCATCGACGCAACACCGCGGCTATGCGAAGGGCCAGTTCTTGAGGGCTGAACGGTTTGGTGACGTAGTCGTCGGCGCCCGAACGCAGTCCCGAAAGGCGGTCGTCGGTCTCGTCTTTCGCCGTGAGGAAGATCACGGGAAGGGGAGCGTCGGGATCGAAGGCGCGCAGGTATTGGCATAGCGTGAACCCGTCGCCGTCGGGAAGCATCACGTCGAGAAGCGCAAGCTCGGGCTTGACGCGGCGAAACGCCTCGAGGGCCTCTTTGACGTTTCCCGCCTGGGTCACGTGCGTGAACCCCTCGGCGGAAAGCATCGACGCCACCATGCGCCTGAGCTCGGGTTCGTCGTCGACCACAAGGATGCGTCGTGATTTCAGATTCGCGTCGGTCATGGCGGCATGCTCCTTTCTCATCGCCTTCATTAAAGCACGCGGGCCCGGTCGGCGGAAACGCGCGCTTCGTTTCGTCAGGCAAATGTCAGGTCGGTTCAAGGTTGGCGCCGGCGGGTCTCGGTATCGTCGAATCACGCAATGGCCGTGCCGGTGCACGCCGGCATTCGAGAAAGGATTCGAAATGGCAGGGCATGTGCTCGAGGTGCAGGGCGCGACGAAGCGCTACGGAGAAAAGGGTCGCGATGAAGGGGCTCAGACCTTGGCGCTCGACGACGTGAGCTTTTTCGTGGACGAAGGCGAGTTCGTCGGCATCATGGGGCCGAGCGGGTCGGGCAAATCGACCCTGCTCAACTGCATTTCGACGATCGATTCGGTCACGAGCGGCGCGATCCGCATCGCAGGCCGCGACGTGACGAACCTCTCGTCGAAGGAGGTGTCGCGCTTTCGCCGCGACGAGCTGGGTTTCGTGTTCCAGGATTCCAACCTGCTCGACACGCTCACGCTGTACGAGAACATCGCGCTCGCGCTGACGATCCAGAAGGCGCCCGCTGCCGAAATCGATGCGCGCGTGCGCGACGTGGCGGCTCGGCTGGGCATTGCCGACATCCTGGAGAAATACCCCTATCAGGTGTCAGGCGGCCAGAAGCAGCGTGCGGCGGCGGCGCGTGCCGTGATCACGCGTCCGAGCCTGGTTTTGGCCGACGAGCCCACGGGCGCGCTCGATTCCCGATCGGCGACTCGATTGCTCGAGACGTTCGACCTGCTCAATAAAATGGGGTCGACCATCGTCATGGTGACGCACGATGCGTATACGGCCAGCTGGTGCGGTCGCATCGTGTTCATCAAAGACGGACGTCTGTGGGGGCAGCTGCGCCGTGCGGACGAGCCGCGCGAGGCGTTTTTCGCCAAGATCGCGGCCGCGGCGACGCAACTGGGAAGCGAGGCCCGCGATGATCGCTAAGCTCGCTTTCGCGAACGTGCGCAAGTCCGCGAGGGACTTCGCCGTGTATTTTTTCACGCTGGTCTTGGGCATCGCGGTGTTCTACGCGTTCAATTCGATCGCCGATTCGGCGGCTGTGGCGCGCATCTCGGAGGACTCGCGCTCGATGGTCGAGCTGTTGAGCATGGTCATATCGGGCGTTTCCGTATTCATCGCGGCGATTCTGGCGTTTCTGGTGCTTTATGCCGACAGGTTTCTGGTCAAGCGCCGCGATAAGGAGTTCGCGCTGTATCTGACGCTCGGCATGCAGAAAGGCGATTTGCTCAAGCTGTCGGCCGCCGAAACGCTGATCGTGGGCGCGGCCTCGCTGGCGGCGGGCCTTGCAATCGGCATTGCCGTGTCGCAGGGCCTGTCGAACTTTGCGGCGTCGATGTTCGATTCGACGGTCGAAGGCGTCGCGTTTTCCATATCGGGCGCGGCGGTCGCGCGCACCGCGCTGGCGTTCGCGGCCGTGTTCGCCGTCACCGTGGTGCTTAACGCGGGCCGCCTGTCCAAGGCGAAGCTGATCGACTTGCTGCATTCGGAGCGCAGAGGCGAGCGGATGAAGCTGCGCAGCCTGCCGCTTTCGTTCGTTTTGTTCGTCGTGTCGTGCGCCATGATCGGGGCGGCATACAAGCTGCTGGTCGACAACGGCCTGATGAACGTGAACGCGCAGCTTGCCGCCGCGACGGTTCTCGTGTGCGCGGGCACCGTGCTGTTCTTCTATTCGCTGGCGGGCTTTCTGCTGCGCGCGGCCCAAATGATGCGGCCGCTGTATCTGCGTGGATTGAACATGTTCTTCCTCCGTCAGCTTTCGGCGCGCGTGAACTCGGCGTTTTTCAGCATGAGCGTGATTGCCCTTACGCTGTTTACCGCTATGACCAGCGTATGCGGCGGTATCGGCATCTGCAACGCCATGAGCTCGGGCATCGAGGCGGGAACGCGCTACGATGCCACCGTCTCGACGACGCATGCCGTGTACGATTTCGGGAAAGACGACGGCAGCGTGCTTCCGGCCTACGACGCGCCGTTCGCGGAATTCGTGCGTGCGCACGATTACGACATGGCGCGCGGTCTGGCCGATAGCGCCGCCGCGGTGGGGGCGCCCGCGTGGGACTCCTTCGTGGAGCAAAGCGCGCAGCTCGACTTCTACGCTGCGGGCGTCACTTATGCCGACCTGCAGGACGCGTCGGGCGAATCGCTGTTCGACTACGTGGGGGCGGGCCTTTTGGCCGATGATGCCGACGAGATGGGCCTGGACGCCGTGGCGCTTTCTCGTTTCAACGCGGCGCGCGAGCTTGCGGGCCTCGATCCCGTGACGCTCGGCGAGGGCGAGTGCCTGCTGTGGAGCGACTTCGCCACCACCGCTCCGTATTTGGAAGCCGCGGCCCGCAAGGAGCCTTCGATCGCGGCGTTCGGGCGCGAGCTGCGCGTGCAGCCCGAGCTGTGCCGCGATACCCTCGAAGTCACGGGCGTCATGATGCGCGCCGGCGTCGTGGTGGTGGATGATTCGTGCCTTGCCGGGGAAGGCGTGCCGTATCAGTCGATCCTCGACGTGCGTTGCAGGCCCGGCATGCAGGCGGAGTTCGGGTCGTTCGCATCGGCGGTCGCGCAGACGCTCGATACGAACACGCAGCCGGTGGCCATGGTGCAGACCGCCGAGGACGTGCGCAGCCAGAGTTCGGGATTGACGGCGGTGGTGAGCTATCTGGCGATCTATATCGGCTTCGTGCTCGTGATCGCATGCGCGGCCATCCTTGCGATCCAGCAGCTGACCGATGCGTCCGACAACGCGCGCCGCTACGAGCTTCTCGAAAAGCTCGGCGCGCCGCGGCCTATGGTCGACGGGGCGTTGTTCAAGCAGATCGCGGTGTATTTCGCCTTCCCGTTGATCTTGGGCATAGCCCATACGCTATGCGCGATGCGGGTGGTGACCGACGTGGTGCGCGTGTTCGGCAACTTCGACATCGGCGCCACGAGCGCCGTCGCGGTGGCGTCGTTTCTGTTCGTGTACGGAGCGTATTTCGCGGTGACGTATTTCGGGGCGCGGTCTATGACGCGCAAGCGGAGCCGCTGAAAGCGCCGCGCCGTTTCGGCGACGGGCGCATGAGGGCATAAGAAAAGGCCGACACGCCTTAGCGGGTGTGCCGGCCTTTTGGGGAAGAAAGGCGCATGAGAGAGGTGCGCCAAAGGAGTTTGACCCGACCCGGGGTAAGCGGGCCGAATCGAAGGAGGTCCGATCCGTCACGAGGGGAACGGGCGGATCGGATAAGGGGCATGTCCGATGGGTGTCATTCGGAACGATTTGCATAATACGCCCCTCCAAGAGGTCGCAAATCGCTCGAAGGCCGGTATTCTCGAAGGGAAAATCGGATACTCATTTTTTAGTGACCAGTACAAAATCCCAGGTCACACACATTCCGAATCGATTATTTTTCAGGAGGCGCTCAAATAAAGGGAGCAATGCCCCTCCAGAGCGCTTCGGCGGCCGCGCGGGCCTGCGTTTCGGAAAGGGCCGCGAAACCGACGACCAAGCGGCATGCGATGCGTCCGGGCTCGGCGGTTTCTTCGTCGGCGCGAAGGCCGGCCGCCGCCGCTCCGAAGCTCGACAGCGCCGCAACGCGTACGTCTTGGCGCGCGAGCGATCGCACGAGCGCACCTTCGAGGCGTTTTTTCGCATCGTCGTCGCGCTCGGGTTCCGATTCGGGCTCGGCGGCCTTTCGCACGGCGCCGCCGCATGCCGAAGGACGCTGCCAGCCCGCGTGGGCCGCGGGTTTTTTCGCGGGACGCTCGGGGCTTTTCGCCTCGATGCGCATGATCAGGTGCAGGCCCGCATCGGCGTTTTCGAACGCGATGCGCTGCGCGGCGGGCGTTTTCTCGATCGCATCGACCAGGGCGTCGCGCACGGCGCGGCAGCGGGTTTTCGTGCGGTTGACGAACCGTTCGAAATCGCCGCGCTCCATGAAGCGGGCCAGGGCGATCTGCTCGATCGCGGACACGGTGCAGGAATAGAACCCGAGCCTGTCCGCGAACGCGTCGCGAAGCGCGCGCGGCAGCACCAGGTACGCGATGCGGAATCCCGGGCCGAGCGTCTTCGAGAACGTGTTCGCGTAGATGACGCGTCCCGATCCGTCGATGCTCGCAAGCGTGGGAAGAGGCTTTCCTGCAAGCCTGCATTCGCTGTCGAAATCATCTTCGACGATATAGCGGTCGGGCGATTCGCCCGCCCATGCAAGCAGTTCGTATCGTCGGCTAACGGGCATGGCGATTCCCGTGGGGAACTGATGCGAAGGGCCGACGTGCGCAAGCGTGCAGCCGCAGGCGCGCAGGGCGTCGATATCCATGCCGTGCTCGTCGAGCGGTATGCGGCGCACGGAAAGGCCGTGGGCTTCATAGACGCCCGGCACGCCCGCCGAGCACGGGTTTTCCACGGCGACGCGCGCGGGGCGTCCGAACAGTTGTGCGACAAGGGCGAAAAGCACCTGCGACCCCGCGCCCACCACGATGCAGTCGGGGTCGACGCAAAAGCCGCGCGTGCGGCGCAGGTGGTCGGCGATAGCGCGACGCAGGCGCTCTTCTCCGCGAGGGTCGCCGGCGCCGATCAGCGTTTCTTTCGGCTCGAGCGCAAGGGTGTCGCGCAGCATCTTCGTCCACAGGGCGAACGGGAAGGCTTCGCTCGATACGGCTTCCGGCGAAAGGTCGAAGCGCGAGCGCGCGGTTCGCGGGGCCGCTTCGCGCTTCGGGGCGTCGGCGCGCGTCCAGGATCGCGCCGCGGCACGGCGCGCCTCGGCCTGGGAGATGGGGGGCCGGCCCGCAGGGGCCGCGCCGCTGCGGCGTGCGGGCGCGCGGTCGTGCGAGGGCAGGGGAGACGTCGCGTCTTCGTCGGCCGCATCGGGGGCGTCGTCGTTTGCATGCTGCAGTTCGCAGGCGAAGTATCCACGCCGCGGCTCGGCGTAGAGATAGCCTTCTGCGATCAGCTGGGCATAGGCTGCTTCCACGGTGACCACCGCCACGTCGAGGTTGCGGGCCAGGGCGCGCTTCGAAGGCAGCTTCTCATGGGGCGCGATCGCGCCTGCTTCGATGTCGTTTCTGATGCATGCGCACAGATGCACGTACAGGGGGTTTTCACCGTGCGCGTCCATATCGTAGCTGAGCATGAACTGACCTTACTCGTTGAGAATCTGGCTTTATTCTGATTCTAACAAAAGGAATAAATTAATCTACTTCGATATGTCCAGAAAGATATTTTCCTGGGAAAACGTCGTTGCGCATTGCGCGATGGGCGGCTCTTGCACGCGGAGACCTTCGAGGGGCAGGGTCGGGTAGCCGTCTGGCGACGCACTGCCAGGGGCCCTCTCGGGGCTCGGCCGAACCGCGGATTCTGCACCCAACGGCCGTCGCCGATGCTTGCCGGATCGCCGGTGTCTGTCGGCGGCTTGCTTCGGATCGTCGCCGATGCTTGTCCGCGGCCTATCTCAAGCCGCAATAAGCGGCGCGTGCGCGCGGCGAGCGCCCGATGCGGGGCGAAAAAAAGCGCCGCATCGGGCGCTTTTCTCGGTATGCTCGAAAGCCGCTTAGGGCCGTATGCCGTCGAATGCGTAGAGCATCTCGATGACGCCTTCGCGCGTGCACGGCTCGCCGAGCCTGTTCTCGCTTTCCTCGAAGGGCAGAAGGCCGTGCTCGAACGCCCAAGCGGCCGCATCGGCGTCGTCGCCCGCGCCCGTGCGTTCGCCGACTTCCTTCTCGTCGGCGCGCGTCGATGCCGCGTCGCCCGCGGAATGGGCGGCGTCGGACGCCTGGCTCTCGGGGGTTTCGAGCAGCATGGCGTAGCGCCAGAACAGCGTGGCGAGCTCGCCGTAGGTCATGCCGTCTTGGGCCCTGAACGGCTCCGCGATGCTCAGGCCGTCTTCTTTGAGCCACTTCACCGCTTCGGCGTAGTAGCTTCCGAAGGCCACGTCCGAGGCGGGGTCGGCGAAGGAGGGGGCGTGGCCGAGCAACACTTCGCCGGGCCTGCCGGCGTAGCGCCACAAGAACACGGCGACTTCGCCGCGCGAGGCCATGTCGCGCGGCCTGAAGTCGTCGTAGCCGTCCGAACCCACTTCGGCGACGTTGCAGGCGAGCGCCCACGCAAGGGCGTCGTAGCAGTCGTCTTCGGGCGCCACGTCGCCGTAGCGCTGGGCTATTTCGCCGCCTTCTACGGTGACGCGGGTCGAATAGTTGTGGAACTGGAAGGCGCAGCGGGTGTAGCCCTCGCGCGCGGCGCTCACGGATGCATCCGATCGGCATTCGATGAAGCGCACGTCGTTGGCTCGGTTGCCGCCGAAGTTGTACAGGTTGCCCGAAGCCTTGCAGTCGCGTACCACGTAGCCCTCGGCGCGCTTCGCCGTGGTGACGGGGTTCTCGAAGATCGTCTGGTGCTCGAAGAAGAACCCGTATTTCGTGTTGTCGTAGGACACGCAGTTCTCGATGAGCATCGATTCGTCTTCCGAGTGCCCGATGCCGACGCCGAAGCCCGAGGCGCCCACCGATTCGGACGTCGCGTTCTTGCCGCATCGCACGGCGATGCAGTCTTTCATCGTGCAGTTGACGGGGAAGTCGGCGCCGAATCCGGTGCCGTCGGTGTTCATGACCTTCACGCGTTCCCAGTCGCAATCTTTGAACAGGGTGAAGAAAAAGCCTTTGCCCGAGGCGTTGTAGCCGTCGGGGTCGCCCTGGGTGGCCGATCCATCGATGGTGAAATCGGCGAAATCGGCGTTGACGAGGTATTTGCCCGTCTGGCCGCCGTCGTAGGAGAACATGTCCACGCCGTGCTTCGCCTCGACGGTTTCGGGGTAGGTGCCGAGCGGCATGAGGAAGGTCTCGTCCATGCCTGCGCCGACGACGGACACGTTGTCGCGCATGATGATGGCGTAGCTGCTCCACTCGTCCTCGTGGCTCCAGGAGAAGTAGTAGGTTCCCGCAGGAAGCCTGAGCTCGCCGCCGCCTGCATACGACGCGGCGTTGATGGCGTGCTGGAGGGTCTGCGTATTGTGCGCGGCGGCGCTTCGTCCCTGTTTCAGATCGACGTCGACGACGTCGTGTCCGGGTGCGCTCGTGCAGCCCGCCGCGGTCAGGACTGCGAAAAGCGCACATGCGCAGCAAAGCGCGCGCAGGGCTGCGGCGAGGGTTTTGTGCCGGGAATGCAAGGCGGCTCGATTCTCTTCGATGGACAAACGACACCATTCTATGCCATCGGCTGCGCTCGGTCGCGTATTTCATCCGCGCGCCGCCTTGCGTCTCCTTCGAATCCTCGCATGCGCCTTGGGGCGATCCCGCATCGAGGCGCGCCCCGCTGACGCCATCGCAGGCTCGGCAGGGCGCGCCCGATGCGGGCTACGCCTCGATGCGCAGGGTGGAGCCGTTCCGGCCCCTGCTTACGACGATCTTGCGGTCGATGGCCTCTTTGAGGTCGTCGACGTGGCTGATGATGCCGATGAGCTTGTCGCCGCCGGAAAGTTCGGTGAGCGTTTTGATGGCGAGCTGGAGCGACTGCCTGTCGAGCGATCCGAATCCCTCGTCGATGAACATCGTGTCGAGCTTGATGCCGCCTGCGTGGGATTGCGCGATATCGGACAGGCCCAGCGCCAAGGCGAGCGATGCCTTGAACGATTCTCCGCCCGAAAGCGATTCCGCGCCGCGCTCTTTGCCCGTGTAGTTGTCGCGCACGTTCAGATCGAGGCCGCTTTGCACCGATCTATTCGCCGCGACGCTGCGGCGAACGAGCTCGTAGCGGCCGTCCGTCATCGCGCGAAGGCGGCGATTGGCCGATTCGATCATACGGTCGAAATGCATGCTCTGCACATACGTTTCGAAGGCGACCTTGTCTTTGCCGCTCATCTGCCCGTTCGCGGTTTCCGCCAGCGCGGCTATTTCGCCGTAGCGTTCATCGAATGCTCCGACGCGCTCGGCTATGCGCTCGACCTGCTTCAGTTCGCGCCCATTGGCCTCTTTGCGTGCCCGCAGCCCCGCGTTGGCCTGCCTTTCGGCGGCAAGACGTGCGCTTGCGTGCGCCGCCCGCGCCTCAAGGGCCTCGGCGTCGTGCTTGGGCGTGTCTGCGAGGGAGCGCTCGAGCGTCTCGATGCGCCCCTTTGCGACGGCGAGGTCTCCTTCGTGTTTTTCGACGGCCGCGCGGGCGCGTTCGTGCGCGTCGTCGATCGCCTTGATGCGGCCGCGCAGCGCTTCGATCGAGGCGACGGCCTCGGCCTTGCCGGCGTGCTTGAGGCGTTTCGCCAGGTATTCGACCTCTCCGCGTGCGCGTTCGAGCCTTGCGTGGGCCGATGCGCGCTCGCGCTCGGCTTCGACGACCTGCGCACGGGCCGTGTCGGCCGCCTTGGCGGCTTCGCGCTCGAGCTTGCGCGCCTCGGCGAGTCTGTTCCGATTCCGCTCGGCCGTCTGCACGTGCTCGTCGGCCGCCGCGACGGAGTCTTTGGCGGCGCGGTAGGCGTCGGCAAGCGCATCCTTGCTTTCGTAGGGGATGCTCTCGAAAGCCGCCTTGGCCGTCTTGTCGAGACGTACGGCTTCGGCGCGTGCATCCGCCGCCTGGGAAAGCGCCGCGCGGGCGGCTGCTTCGGCCTCTTCTCTGCGTCTGCGCGCGCGTTCGACGCCTTTTCGCGCCTCTCCGAGCTTTCGGGCGTCTTCGCGCGCTTCGGCGAGGTCTCGTTCGACATTGCGCAGATTCGCGGCCGCTTCTTCGGCCTGTGCTTGCAGGCTTTCGGCCGAACCGTGCGCTTCGACGATGTCGCGATGGGCGCGCTCGCGCTCCTCGGCCGCTCCGCGCGCCGCCGCCGCTTCGGCCGATGCCGCGGCGGTCTTGTCTGCGGCGGCGTTCCATGTGCGGCGAAGGCGTTCGACTTCGCCTTCGCTCGGCGCGCTCGCGCCCGCCTCGGCGGGGCGGGGGTGCTCGGTCGAGCCGCATACGGGGCAGGGCGAGCCGGGGACGAGCGTGGCGGCGAGCACGCCCGCCTGGTCGTCGAGGTAGGCGGCGTTGGCGCTGCTCCAGTCGCGTTCCGCCCGATCCAAGCGTTCCTTCAGGGCCGTATACGTTGCGACCGCCTCGCGCGCCTTCGCCTGCGCCGCGACGCTCGCCTGCGCTGCGGCGCGCTCGCTTGCCCGGGACCCTTCGATGCGTTCGATGAGGTCCGTCAGGCGTTTCGTCTCGGCTTCGTGGCGCGCCGCCTGTTCGGGCGCCGCGGCCAGGGCCGCGCACAGCGCATCGCCGTCTTTGATGGCCTGTTCCTCTGCGCATCGCCGCTCTTCGGCTTCGCAGGACGCCTTCTCTTCCTGCTCGGCTTTCGCCTGGGCCTCGCGCGCGCTTCTGCCGAGCGCGGCCGCTTCGTTCCATGCGTTCCGGTATCGGTCGGTTGTATCGAAACGGGCTTCGGCTTCGCTTCGGGCGATGCTCGCCTGCGCGTACGTCTCGTCGGCGTTCGCGAGCTCTGCGATGGTGTCCGACGCCTGCTCTTTCTTCTGCGCCGCCGCCGCTTCGTGCGCGGCAAGCTTCGAGAGGCGTGCGTCGGCGGAGCGCATGAGCGCCTCGGCCTCGGCCGCTTGGGCGCGCGCCGCCTCGAGCGCATCGTAGGAATCCAGGGCGTTTTCTTCGACGGCGACCTCGCTTGCCAGCGCATCTCGACGGCCGAGCGATTCCGAGGCGGCGTCGAGCGCTCGCCGCGCCTCTTCGAGCGCCTCTTCGAGGGCCTGTTTCTTCGATCGCTCCAGGCCAATGTCGCTTTGGAGCTTTTGCGCGCGCTCGCGTTCCTTCTCGGCCCGTTCGACGTCGCGGCTTTCGGCCTCGGCTTCCGCGAGGCGCAGGTCGGATGCTTCGAGCAGGGCGGCGTCTCGCTGCGTCGCCTCCTGCAGCATCACGCGCAGCCACTCGGCCTGCAACGTGTCGGCTTCGATGCGGCGGTGCAGTTCGTCGGCTTCGTCGGTTCCCTCGTCGATGTGGACGGCTTTGGCGTGGAGCTTGAGCTCTTCGACCAGCGCCTTATGCTCGCTGTCCAAAGCGCGCTTGCGCGCGGCCAGGCTTTCCTGGAAGGCCTGGTAGCGTTCGGTGCCGAAGATGCGGCGGAATATATCGCGTCGCTCGTCGGTTTTCGCCGAAAGAAGCTTGCGGAAATCGCCCTGGGCGATCATGACGATGCGGGCGAATTGCTCGCGGTTGATGCCGAGGATGCCGACGATGGCATTGCTGACGCTTTTCGGACCGGTGACAACCGACCCGTCGGGCATGGTGAGCGTGGCGTCGGCGTTGACTTGGGTCATTCCTTTTCCCCGCCGGCTCTCGCGTTCTTGCGCGGGCCTGCGCGATACGGCGTAGACGCGGCCGCGGTATTCGAATTCAAGCTTGACGCTCGCCTCGAGGGTCGGCGCGGCGAAATCGCTGCGCAACGTTTTCGCGTCGCGATCTTCGCCGCTCGCTTTTCCGAACAGCGCGTACGCGATGGCGTCGAATATGGTGGTCTTGCCTGCGCCCGTGTCGCCCGTGACCAGATAGACGCCGTTGCGTCCCAGTTCGGAGAAATCTATCTCGGTCGTGCCCGCATAAGGGCCGAACGCGCACATGGTCAGATGGATCGGCCTCATCGGTCCTCCTCGCTTTCCTCGAGCGCTTCGCGCACCGTTTCGTATTGGCTCGCCGTCAGACCGGCGCCGTTCTGTTCGTGATAGAAGCGCGCGAACAGCTCGATCGGATCGAGATGGTCGACGTCTTCGGCGATGGCGCCGCACTCCGCCGCTTCCGTCGCCGTCGCGCGCGCGTTGTCGAACGAGATGCTCATCACGTTCGGGTAGACGGCGCGCAGCGCCGAAAGCGCGTCGATCGGCTGGAATTCGTCGGTCAGGACGACATGGATGTAATCGTCGCGCTCGCTTTTCGATAGGCCGGCGACCGTTTCTTCGCTGACCAGCTGCTTCAGAGGGCCTTTGATCTGGCGCATATCTCTGGCAGGGATAAGCGGGACGAGCTCGATGTCGACCTCGCCTTTCGCGCCCAGCGTGACCAGCGGCGCCGACTTCGGGTAACGGATTTCGGAGGCCGAGTATTTCAGGAGACTTCCGCTATAGCGCACCGTGTCGCGCCCGATGCGCTGCGGGCGGTGGATGTGGCCCAGGGCGACGTAGTCGAACGCGTCGAAGACGCTTGCGTCCACGTTGTCGAGGCCGCCGAGCGAAAGCTCAGAATCGCTGCGGTCGGGTTCGCGTCCTGCGCAGGTGACGAATTGGTGGGCGATCGCCACGTTGCGCCGGGCGGGGTCGATATCGCAGGATTCGACGACGCGGCGCATGGCGGCGGTGTAATCGGGGATGTCTTCGTCGGGAAAGAACGGTCGCACGAGCGCCGGCTTGAGAAAGGGAAAGAGCCAGAAGACGGTTTCGCCGTGTTCGTCGGTCAAGGTGCGGCTGACGATCGACCCGTTGTAGACGGGGGATATGTGGACGTCGTTTTTCTCGAGCAGGCCCGCGGCGTAGGCGATGCGCTCCGCCGAATCGTGGTTGCCGGGAACGATGAAGCATGCGGCGCCCGTTTCGGCGACCGCCGAAAGGAACCTGTCGAAGCAGGCGACGGCATCGGCGCTCGGAGCCGACCTGTCGTAGACGTCGCCCGCGACGACGAGCGCGTCGACGTTTCGCTGCTCGATGATGCCGATCACCGATTCGAGCATGCGCGACTGGTCTTCGAGCAGGGGGAATTCGTTGACCTGCTTGCCGATATGGAGGTCGGAAAGATGCAGAAGGCGCATAGGGGTCCTTTCGCTTATATCGTACCGATGTTCGTAATTTAGCGCACGGACGCAAGCGATGCAACCCCGGATGCATGGGAAAAGAAAAGGACACGGCGCCCTTCCGCCGTGTCCTCGATGCTTATGCGCGCTTGCGCGCCGTTTTCAGGGCTCCCTTGTCGCAGCGGTTGCCCCACGAATCGATCAAGTCGTCGTCGCGGTAGACGCAGACGATCTCGCAGTGGTTCGGGCATTTGCCGCACACGACCTCCCTCGTCTTGAATTCGAAGTCGTCGATGTCGAATTCGAAGGAGCGCCTCGCGCTTTCGGGCGCCGCGGCCGCGAGCAGCGCCGCGCCGAATGCGCCCATCAGGTGGCCGTCTTCGTCGACGGTCACGTCGCAGCCGAGCGCCTCTTCGAAGAAGTGCACGACGCCGACGTTTTTGCTCACGCCGCCCTGGAACACCACGGGCGAGACGATCTTCTTGCCTTTGCCCACGTTGTTCAGGTAGTTCACGGCGACCGCCTTGCACAGGCCCGCGATCACGTCTTCGCGGGCGTAGCCCATCTGGATCTTATGGACCAGGTCGCTTTCGGCGAACACGGTGCAGCGCGCCGCGATGTTCGCGGGGTTTTCCGAGGTCAGCGCGATCGGGCCGAAGTCTTCCACCTCGACGCCCAGGCGATGCGCCTGGCTCGAGAGAAACGATCCGGTGCCGGCGGCGCACAGCGTGTTCATGGCGTAATCGACCGCCACGCCGTCTTCGACGCAGATGATCTTGGAGTCCTGGCCGCCGATCTCGAGGATCGTCCTCACGTCGGGGTGGAGAAACGTGGTGCCCACCGCGTGCGCGGTGATTTCGTTTTTGACCACCTGGGCGTCGAGCATCGCGCCGACCAGACGTCGCGCGCTTCCCGTGGTGCCCACGGCCACCACGTCCACTTCGTCGCGGTCTATCTGGGAGGCCAGGTCGTCCACCACGCGGCCCGCGGCGCGGGACGGGTCGCCTTCGGTCCACAGATACGTGCGGGCGATGATGGCGCCCTTCTCGTCGATGATCACGCCCTTTGTCGAAATGGAGCCGGTATCGATGCCGAGGAATGCCGTGCGGCGCTTCTCGGAGGGGGTGCTGTCGGTCATCGTGAAGCCTTTCTCATGGCGATCATGTCGTAGAACGCCTCGACTCTGGTGTCGAGGCCGGTGTCGCTGGTCTGCGAGTCATAGCTGAGGAAGAGCACGGGAATCTTGCGTTCGCGGCTGATGCGTTGCAGCACGGGCATGCAGTCGATTTCGGGGGTGCAACCCGACGATTTCAGATGCACGATTCCGTCGAAGCCCTCGTCGGCGTAGCGTTTCGCCGACGCGATGGTGAGCGTCGAGGTGGGGCCCATGTCGTAGGCGACGTACTCTTCGATCTCGCGGCGCAGCTCGGGCTCGTTGTAGCGGATGTTGCGGTTGGTGACGTTCATCGAGCACGACACTTCGACGCCCATCGCGAGCAGCTTGCGCTCGATGTCGAGGTTGCTGCGCGGGTCGGCCGCCGTGAAATACTCGCCCACGATGCCGATGCGCAGCGCGTCGGCGGGCTTGTCGCGCTCGATCGATTCGAGCTTCTCGATGCCCGCGCGATACACGTCTTCCACGTCGCGTCGCGTTTCGCAGCGCGCCATTGCCGCGAAGAACTCCTCACGCGCCGCGTCGGAATCGCCCGGGTGCGCGTCGAATCCCGCCAGTGCGAGGTAGCGGGCATGGTAGGCGTCGAGGCATTCGACCATCTTGAAGGCCGCGAGCATGCCTTTGACGCCCTGCGCCACCGAAAGGTCGGGGTTGACCAGCTTCTTGCATGCGGCCACATATTCTTTCAGCGGCTTGCCTGCGATCTCGGCGAAGTTGAGCATCTCGAACTCGTAGCCCATGTCGCGCAGAATCGATTCCTGCAGCTCTCCGTAATAGCCTAGGCGGCACGGGCCCGTGAACTGCACGAGCACGTCGGCGCCCGCGTCGAGCGCCTCGATGTAATCGCCCAGGATGTGCTTGAAGGGCGCGCAGACGAAGTCGTTGCTGTGCATCGCCCCCAGCTCGAGCGTCACCTTGGTCGGCTCGCCCAAGTCGACGAACTCGGCGTCGAGCACGCGTTCGACGAAGAAGCGGAACACCACGTCGTAGTAGCTGTAGCGCAGGAAGGCGACCTTCGTCTTGGCGTGGCGGTCGCGCTTGCGTTTCGCGCGCTTGGCCACCAGCCTCGTGCGCACGCCTTCGGAATCTTCGGCGCGCACGTCGGCGCGCGGACCGTCGTCGTAGCGGCGCGTGAGCGTGTCGAAGGCGTCGATCGTGTCTCCGAGGAAGTTCGCCGCGCGCAGGGGCAGCGAGTCGTTGGGCCGCTCGCGCTCCAACGCGGTTTTATGCGGCGATTCGGGCGTCGTCATTGCAGGTAGCCTCCTTTCCGGCGATAGCGAAGGATGTCGATGAAGCTCTCGACGCGCGTCTCCAGGCCGGCGGTGCCGCTTTGGGCGTCGACGGTCAGCGAGAGCAGGGGGGTGTTGCCGGCGCGTCGGGCGATCGCGTCGTTGGTCATGGAATCGGGCCCGCAGGGAAACGCGCTGACCGCCACGATGCCGTCCACGCGCTCGCGCAGGCACAGCATGGCTCCGATCAGCTCCCTGTTGATGAGCCAGGGCATGGTCGAGGAGAACTTGCCGCTTTCCTTATAGGCGCGCTCGCGGTCGAATTCGTCGGCGAACAAGACCGTGACCCCCATGTCGCGCAGCGCATCGACGACCGGGCCGCCGATCAGGCGGTCGTGCGACACGTAGGGATGCGCCGCCACCAGGATGGCCAGCGACTCGTCGGCGTCTTCGTCGCGGCGCTCCTTGCGCGCCCGCTCGACGCCCTGCAGCGCCTTTTCGAACGATTCGCGGGCGTCTTTCTCGGCGCGCTCGAGCGCGACGCGCCCGGCTTTATAGGCGGCCTTGGCCTCCTTCGGCGTCGCGCCGAACTGTGCGGCCAAATCGAGGAAGGCCGTCCTCATGGACGTCTTGGACTGCTGGTCTTCGACGACGCACGAAACGAGCCTGATGGACTCTTCGTCGAAGGTGTTGCGCACGAGGTCGGGGAGGGCCTGGTACTTGGTGCAAAAGCTCTTGAAGCGGCCCAGGTTGGCCAGGCTCGGCACGAACACGGCGTCGCAGGCGTCGAGAAGCGATTCGACGTGGCCCATATAGAGCTTGGACGCCAGGCAGCACTCGTCGACGGAGCGCGCCGATCCGCGCTCGAGCATCGCGCGGTCGGACTGCCGGCTTACCACCACTTCGCGTCCGAGCGCTTCGAAAAACGCTTTCCAAGCAGGCGCGTAGCGGTAATACATCAAGGCCCTCGGCAAGCCGATCGAGCGCACGTCGGCGTAGGGGGCGCTGTCTTTATTCTGCGTGGGCATAGGATTCCTTCTAATATATGGTCGGAAATTCATTATTGCCGGCGTGCCCTCGCCTCGGGCGCAGGCTCGACGATTCGTCAACGTATCGTGAACTTCTCCCGGGGTTTCGGTGCGGCCGCCTCGCGGCGGCGGGCCGCTTGTTTTTCGCCGTCGTTCGCCGCCGTCGGTCGAAAAACGCCGCGTGCGGTTGGTATACTGTCGCTCGCCCGAAAAACGGACGATTCCATCGAAAACGAGACGAGAGGTTTGCGTCGTGGAAATACTGGTCGTGATGTGTGTGGGCGTCCTCGTGGGCGCAACGGTGTTCCCCGATTCGCTGAAGAAGGCCAACTCCACGCTGACGCTCGTCTGCACGGGCCTGCTGATCTTCTCGATGGGCGCCATGCTCGGCGGCCGCGAGGGCTTTCTCGACGAGCTCGCGCAGCTCGGCCTGGCAAGCCTCGCCTTCGCCGTGCTTCCCATCGTGTTCTCCACAGCGGCCGTCTATTTCCTGTCGCGCGCGTTCATGTCCGACATTACCAAGCGCCATGCCGAAGACGCCGAGCACGAGGCCGCCCGCGAGTCGGTCGATGCCGACGGCGGGGAAGGCGTCATGATCGCGATCGCGGTGGGCGCCCTGGCGTTCGGCGTGCTGGCGGGCCTGGCTCCGTTCGACCTCGCGCCGGTCGATTTCCTCGTCGCCCATTCCGACTGGGTGCTGCTCGCGCTCATGTTCTTCGTCGGCATCAGCGTCGGCGGAAGCAAGGGCTTGATCGGCAAGATCAAGCAGTATCACGTGCGCGTGCTCATCATCCCCTTCGGCATCGTGGTCGGCTCGGTGGCGGGCGGCCTGCTCGCGGCCGTGCTGTGCGGATTCTCGCTGCCCGTGGGCGGAGCCATCGCGTCGGGTCTGGGCTGGTACAGCCTTTCGGGCGTCATGCTGACGCAGATCGCGGGCGCCCAGGTGGGAAGCGTGACGTTTCTGGCGAACCTGCTGCGCGAGCTCATCTCGTTTTTCACCATTCCCTGGATCGCGCGTCATCTGAACTATCCCACCTGCATCGCGCCCGCCGGCGCGACGAGCGAAGACACCACGCTTCCCATGATGATCCGCTGCACCAACGGCGAAACCGTGGTGCTCTCCGTCGTCAACGGCGTGATCTGCTCGGCTCTGGTGCCCGTGCTCATCGAGTTCTTCCACGCGCTGATGTAGCGCGCCCGCCCGTGCGCCCCGGCGCGCGGGTTCTGACGAAACGGTGCCGACGCGCCGCCCGGGCCGCGTCGCCTGCGGCCGTGCTCTATACTTGCCCGCATGAGCAACGAAACCCGCATTCAAGAAATAAGGCAGGAGCTGGCAGGCGTGCCCGCGCTTCCCGGCGTGTACCTGTGGAAAGACAGCGACGGCCGCGTCATCTACGTAGGCAAGGCCAAGCAGCTGCGCGCCCGCATGAAGCAATACGTCATGGGGCAGGACGAGCGCGCCAAGATCCCGCTCATGCTGGAGCAGATAGATTCATTCGAATACATCGTGGTCGAAAACGAGCACGAATCCCTCGTGCTCGAGAAGAATCTGATCAACCAGTACGCGCCGTTTTTCAACGCCGACTTCAAGGACGATAAGAGCTATCCGTTCATCGCGATCACCAAAAGCGACGTGTTTCCCGCCATCAAGTACACGCGCGAGAAGCACGTGGCGGGCACGCGCTATTTCGGACCGTACACCGACAGCCGCGCCGCGCGCGACCTGGTGGACATCGTGCGCAAGATCGTGCCGGTCTGCGCGTCGAAGTGCGCCGAATGGCGCAGGCTCAAGCGCCGCCTGGAAACGGCGTCGGTCGAAGAGGTCCTGTCCGACGAATCGTGCCGTCCCTGCTTCGACGCCCACGTGGGGCTGGGGCCCGGCGCATGCTGCGGATGGGTGACGCCCGAGGAGTATCGCGAGAACGTCGCGCGCGTCGAACGCTTCCTGGCGGGCAATCGCCGCGAATTCGTCGACGAGCTTTCCGGGGAAATGGCCGCCGCGGCCGCCGAGCTCGATTTCGAGCGGGCGGGCCGCATCAAGGCGCGCATCGACACGATCGAGTCGCTGACGGACCGCCAGCATGCGGTGTCTTCGCGCAACCTGAACGCCGACGTCATCGGCATCGAGCGTGAGGAGACCATCGCTGGCGTGCACGTGTTCATGGTGCGCGAGGGCCGCATCGTCAACGGCAACGAATTCGTGCTCGACCGCGGCCGCGACGTGCCCGACGTGGACCTGCTGCACAATTTCTTGCTGCGCTACTACGATGCCGCCACCTCGATCCCGCACGAGGTGATCGTCGATTGCGAGCTCGAAGACGCCGAGGCCATGGAGGCGTGGCTTACCGAGAAGCTGGCAAGCCCCCACGGCGCCAAGGTGCGCTTCACGGTGCCGCAGCGCGGCGAGAAGGCCGAGCTTTTGGCCATGGCCCGCAAGAACGCGGGGCATACGCTCAGCCGCTACAAGGTGCGCACCAACTACGAGGATAAGCGCATCAACGACGCGCTCCTGCAGCTCGAAAGCGCCCTTGCACTCGACGCGCCGCCGATGCGCATCGAATGCTTCGACATCTCCACGATCCACGGGTCGTATACGGTGGCGTCGATGGTGGTGTTCACGGGCGGACGCCCCGACAAAAACCAGTACCGGCGCTTCAAGATCAAGACGCCGCTCGAAGAGGCCGACGACTTCCTGAGCATGCGCGAGGTGCTCGGCCGCCGCTACGCGCCCGAGCGCATGGCCGACGAGCGCTTCGGCAAAAAGCCCGACCTGCTGATCGTCGACGGCGGCAAGCCGCAGCTTACGGCCGCGCTGGCGCAGCTGGCCGAGCTGGGCATCGACGACATTCCCGTGGCGGGCCTTGCGAAGCGCGACGAGGAGCTGTTCGTGCCCTGGCAGGAGAGCGGCCCCGTGGTGCTGCCGAGCGGGTCGAGTTCGTTGTACCTGGTTAAACACGTGCGAGACGAAAGCCACCGCTTCGCTATCGCGTTCCATCGCGAGCTGCGCGGCAAGGGCATGACCAAATCGGTGCTCGACGACGTGACGGGACTGGGCCCCGTGCGCAAGAAGGCGCTGCTTGCGGCCATGGGGGGCTTTCGCAAACTTTGCGAAGCGAGCCTCGAAGACATCGTCGCCGCGAAGGCGGTTCCGGTCGAAGTGGCCGAAGAGGTCTACGCGGTGCTCTCGCAGTATAATGAACGACGGCTCCGTTCGGAGCGAAGCGTGTAGTCCGCCGGCCCCTGGAGAGGACCGAGCGTTCGAGAAAGAGGGTGCCCATGGGATTCGAGACCGCCGCATACGAAGGCGAAAGCGCCAATGATTTCGTCATCGTCACGGGCATGAGCGGCGCCGGCCGCACGGAGGCCATGCACGCCTTCGAAGACCTGGGGTATTTCTGCATCGACAACCTTCCGGCGAACCTGATCCCGCAGCTGCTCAGCACGGCGCGCGGCGCCTGCGAGAAGGCCCGCAAGCTCGCCGTGGTCTGCGACGCGCGCAATAAGGATTTCTTCGCCGACTTGAAAGGCGAGCTCGAAGGCCTGTCCGCGGCGGGCGTGGCGTATCGCGTGGTGTTTCTCGACGCCGACGACGACAAGCTGGTGGCGCGCTACAAGGCGAGCCGTCGCCGCCACCCCATGTGCGAAGAGGGCATGACCATCGCCCAGGGCATCGCCGCCGAGCGCGCGCTGCTGTTCTCGCTGCGCAATATGGCTCACGACGTGATCGACACGAGCGAGCTTCTGCCCATGCAGCTGCGCACGAAGATCCGCGACCTGTTCGCGGGCGTCGACGAGCGCGAGGGCCTGGCCGTCACCGTGTACTCCTTCGGGTTCAAACACGGGGCGCCGCTTGACGCCGACATGGTGATGGACGTGCGCTTCCTTCCCAATCCCTATTACGACCCCGCCCTGCGTCCGCTGACGGGCCTCGACGCGCCCGTGCGCGATTTCGTCATGTATCGCGACGAGACGGTCGAATTCCTGAAGCGCTGGCGCGAGCTGCTCGACGTGGTGATGCCGGGCTACGTGAAGGAAGGCAAGCAGCAACTGGCGATCGCAGTGGGCTGCACGGGCGGACAGCACCGCAGCGTCGCGCTGGCGGAAAGCACGGGCGACTACCTGAAAACCCGCGGCTATCGCGTCAGCGTGAGCCATCGAGACCTCGCGCTGGCCGAATCGGTGCGCTCGGCGCTCGATGGAAAGGCCGAATAGCCATGGCCGAATTCACTCCGCGCGATGTGCCGTTCGCCTACGACCCGGCGGCGACGGCCGCTTTCGCGCGCCTTCGCTCGGAAGTGGGCGATAAGGCGTTGCACGACACGGCGGCCCCCGTGAAGGCGGTCGTGATCGGCGGCGGCACGGGGGCTCCCGTGTCGATTCGCACCCTGCTCTCGCTCGAGGCCGAGGTTTCCGCGGTCGTGGCCATGGCCGACGACGGCGGCTCGACCGGCATCCTGCGCGAAGAGGCGGGCGTCTTGCCGCCGGGCGACATCCGCAAGTGCCTGGCCGCCATGGCGGCCGACGCCTCCGACCCGCTGACGCGCGCGTTCAAATACCGGTTCTCGTTCGCGCGCAACCATACGCTGGGCAACCTGATGCTGTCGGCGCTCGAAGACGCCACGGGATCGTTTCCCGAGGCCATCGCCATCTGCGAGCGCCTGCTCGGCGCGCGCGGCCACGTGTATCCTTCGACGCTGGACAAGGTGCAGCTTTCCGCCGAGACCTGCGACGGCGTGGTGCTCGAGGGCCAGGCGAAGGCGTGCAAGTCCACCACGGCGCTGCATCGCGTATGGCTCGAATCCGATACGCCGGTGCGCGCCTACGGTCCCGCCCTCGATGCGATTCGCGCGGCCGATCTGATCGTGCTCGGCCCGGGGTCGCTGTTCACGTCGATCATTCCCAACCTGTTGGTGCCGGGCGTCATCGACGCGATCAGGGAATCGAGCGGCGTGGTGGCGTTCGTGTGCTCGCTGGCCGATATGCAGGGCGAGACCTGGGGCCTTTCGGCGCGCGAGCATTTCGAGGCGCTGATGCGCCACGGCATGGACGGCCTGGTCGATTACGTGCTGGTGCACAGCCCCGAGGCATTGCGACCCGCGAATCGGGCCGACCGCATGGCCCGCGCCGTTTGCGGCGACGTGCCTCAGGCGGGGCCGTCGGCCGTACCGGCCCGGCCGTCCGACGCCATCCGTCCGGTGCGGATTTCTTACGAGGACGCCTTCGCCATCCAGCAGGCGGGCCCCGTGGTGCTCGTCCGCAACCTCGTCGATCCCTTGAGGCCCACGTGGCATGACGCGTCCGCTTTGCGCGAGGCCATGCGCACCGTGGTCCGCCTTTCCCGTCTGCGTTTGAGAAAGTAAGATTCCATGTCGTTTACCGCCGATGTCAAAGACGAGCTCACGCGCGTGGCTCCGGGGTGCAGCCATTGCGACAAGGCTACCTTGGCGGCCCTTATCCGCATCGAGGGCACGCTGTTCTTCTCGGGGCCGGGGCGCTACCGCCTGGAGGTGGCCACCGAAATCAGCTCCGTGGCGCGCTTGATCATCAAGTCGCTCCATCAGACCTACGCCCTTAAGACCGAGCTCACGGTGCGCCGCAGCGTGCTGCATAAAACCCCGAACTACCTGATTGTGGTCCCGTCTCAGCCCGGCATGGAGGAGGCCCTGCACGACCTGGGCGTCCTGGGCGATGCGGGCCTGGAGATGGGCATTCACGCCCATCTGATCGAAAAGCCCTGCTGCGAGGCGGCGTATCTGCGCGGCGCATTTCTGGGCAGCGGCTTCATCGCCGAGCCGCGCGGCGATTTCCACTTCGAGATCACGGTCGAAAACGAGGGACTGGCCGAGGGACTCGTGGCCTTGATGACCGAGCGCGGCATCAAGGCGCGCATCCTGCACCGCCGCAACTCGTATATCGTGTATCTCAAGAGCGGCACCGCCATCTCGGAGTTTCTCGCGTTCGTGGGCGCGCACCAAAGCGCGCTCGCCATGGAAAACGAGCGCGTGCGCAAAAGCGTGCGCAACGACATCAACCGCAAGGTGAACGCCGAGCTGGCCAACCAGGCCAAAAGCGCCGAGGCCGCGATCGACCAGATCGTGAGCATCCGCAAGCTGGCGGAAAGCGGCAAGATGGCCGATCTGCCGCCGGGACTGCAGGAGTTCGTGCGCCTGCGTCTGCGCTATCCCGACGCGAGCCTCAAAGAGCTCGGCGAACGGGCGAATCCGCCGCTGTCGAAATCGGCGGTGTATCATCGCGTGCGCAGGTTGGAAGACCTCGCGAAGAATCTGTGATCGCGGGCGCCGCGGGCGCCCTTTTTCGCGCGCGTCTTCGCGCGCGTCTTCGCGCGGAGGGCCGAAGGCGGGCGAGCGGGTTCGCGTCGGCGGCCGCGGGTCGGGCGAACCCGCGATGCCGCGTGCATCCGTTTCGGCTGAAACCCGCCGCTGCGAGACCGTTGCACCGCGCGCGCCCACGAAAGCCCGGGCCCGCCGCGCCGGTGACGCACCCGGCGCGGCGGGGGCCGTTGCGCCGCGCCGCCCGGCTTGCGGCTCCCGCTCCTTTCGCCCGACGCCTCGGCGGCCGATATTCCTCCTCTTGAGTATTCATGCTAAAATCCTCCTCATTTCGTCGCTTTAGTCAGAAGGAGTGATTTATGGCCGATACGACTTCCGTGAAGCCTGCGGGCGGGGAGCAGAAGCGCGAACACTTCGCGTCCCGCCTGGGCTTCATCCTCGTGGCCGCAGGCTGCGCCATCGGATTGGGCAACGTGTGGCGTTTCCCGTACATCGCGGGCGAATACGGCGGCGGCGCCTTCGTGTTGCTGTACCTGATCTTCCTGGTCATCCTGGGCCTGCCCGTCATGGTGATGGAGTTCGCCGTGGGCCGCGCCAGCCAGAAGAGCTGCGCGCAGGCCTTCGACGTCCTCGAGCCCAAGCGCCGCTTCCACTGGTTCTCCTGGTGGGGCTACATCGGATGCATGATCTTGATGATGTTCTACACTACGGTGGCGGGCTGGATGCTGGCCTACGTGCCCAAGATGGCGTCGGGTATGTTCGACGCCGGCACGGCCGAGGTCACGGGCGCGGCGTTCTCGTCGATGCTCGCGAACCCCTCCGAGCTTTTGGGCTGGATGCTCGCCGCGGTGGTCATCGGATTCCTCGTGTGCAGCCTGGGCCTGCAGAAGGGCGTCGAGCGCATCACGAAGTGGATGATGGCCATCCTGTTCGTCGCCATGATCGCGCTCTGCATCCGCTCGGTCACGCTTCCCGGCGCCGCCGAGGGCCTGGAGTTCTACCTGATCCCCGATTTCAGCCGCATGTTCGCAGGCGGCTGGGCAACGTTCGGCGAAGCGGTCTATGCGGCCATGGGCCAGGCGTTCTTCTCGCTTTCGCTCGGCATCGCCGCGATGGAGATCTTCGGCTCGAAGATCGGCCGCGAGCGCAGCCTGACGGGCGAGGCCGTCAACGTCACGCTGCTCAACACGCTCGTCGCCATCCTGGCCGGCCTGATCATCTTCCCGGCCTGCTTCGCGTATAACGTCACGCCCGACTCCGGCCCCTCGCTCGTGTTCGTCACGCTGCCCGTGGTGTTCGGCCAGATGCCGCTCGGCAACGTCTGGGGCGCGCTGTTCTTCGTGTTCATGAGCTTCGCGGCGCTGTCCACCGTCATCGCCGTATTCGAGAACCTGATCAGCTTCACCATGGACAAGTGGGCCATCGACCGCAAGCGCGCGGTGGCGATCAACGCCGTGCTCGTGGTGGTTCTGAGCCTGCCGTGCGTATTCGGCTTCAACGTGCTTTCGGGCGTGGCAGTTCCGGGCATCGGCGATATCCAGTCGATCGAGGACTTCATCGTGTCCAACAACATGCTGCCGCTTGGCGCGCTGATCTTCGTGCTGTTCTGCACGCAGCGCTTCGGCTGGGGCTGGAAGAGCTTCCTCGCCGAGGCCGATGCGGGCGAGGGCATGAAATTCCCCGCATGGAGCCGACTGTGGGTGAAGTGGGGCATTCCCGTGCTGATCGTGATCATCTTCATCATGGGCTATGCGCCGAAGGTCGCGCTCTGGCTGGGCTTGTAGCACTCGTCCGAAATCGCATACGAGAGATTCGAGGCGGCGTCGCATGGTCGGCGCCGCCTCGCCGTATACGGGGGCAGCGCCTGCGTCGTTCCCGCGGCGTTTCGTCGCAGGGCGCGTGCGCTGTGGCATAATCGGATGCTTGACGAAAGGGGATTCATGGCGACCGATGGTGAAAAGAAGAAGGCGGCATCGACCACGAAGCGCACGCTGCATTACTACTGGCAGGTCACGCGCAAGCATTTCGGCCTGTTCTCGCTGCTTATGGTTTCGACGTTTTTGTTCGTCGCCTTGCTTTCCTACGGCAATCCGTACGTGATGAGCCTGGTGGTCGATAAGGTAAGCGCGGGCCCCGTGCCTTCCGACCAGGTGTTTTCGGTGTTCGGGCCGTTCATTTTCGCGTTGATCGCGATCAACGTGTGCGGCCAGGCGGCAAGCAAGCTGCAAGACTACGCCATGTACAAGCTGCAGATCGCGGCGTCGTACGACCTGGCCACGATGAGCTTCGATGCGCTGTGCAACCAGTCCATGAGCTTTCATTCCAACCGTTTCGGCGGCACGCTGGTCAGCCAGACCGCCAAGTTCATGAGTGCCTATCAGCTGCTGCTGGAAACGATCACGTTCCCGTTTCTGCCGGTGGCCTGCTCGATTATCTTCACCTGCGCCATCCTGGCGCCGCGCGTGCCGGTGTATGTGGCGATCCTCATGGCGCTGCTCGCGCTGTACGCCTGCGTTTCCTACTATATGTATAAGCGCATCCTGCATCTCAACGAGCAGGCGGCGGGCGCGCAGAACCACCTGTCGGGCGAGCTGTCCGATTCGGTGGCCAATATCTTGGCCGTGAAGACCTACGGCCGCGAAGATTACGAGCGCGGCCTGTTCGACGCCGCGAACAAAGACGTGGTGGCGCGCGATTCGAAGCGCATGCAGGCGTCGCTTACGCGCGGCATCGTCACGGCCTGCATCGCGGTGACGATCATGGCGGCGGTGTCGGTGTTCATCGCGGGCGGCAACGCATGGTACGGCATCACGCCCGGCACGCTCGTGATGATGTTCACCTACACCTACACGGTGACCAACCAGTTCAATTTCATCAACAACGGCCTGCAGCGCTTCAACCGCGCCTTCGGCGACGCCTCCGGCATGACGGCCGCGCTCGACGAGCCGCGCCTGGTGGCCGACGCTCCCGACGCGTTCGACCTCGAAGCGCGCGAGGGCGCGATCGATTTCGCCGGCATCGGCTTCGATTACGTCGACGGAGGCGTGAAGACCCGCGTCTTCGACGGATTCGACCTGCATATTCCCGCAGGCCAGCGCGTGGGATTGGTGGGGGCGAGCGGCGCGGGCAAGACCACGCTCACCAAGCTTTTGCTGCGCCTGTCCGACATCCAGGAGGGCGGGATCGAAATCGACGGCCAGAACATCGCCGACGCCACGCAGCGCTCGCTGCGCCGCCAGATCGCCTACGTGCCGCAGGAATCGCTGCTGTTCCACCGCAGCGTGGCCGAAAACATCGCCTACGGCAGGCCCGATGCCACGATGGAGGAAATCCGCGAGGCGGCGCGGCGCGCCAACGCCCTCGAGTTCATCGAGCGCCTGCCGCAGGGCTTCGACACCGTCACGGGCGAGCGCGGCGTGAAGCTTTCGGGCGGACAGCGCCAGCGCATCGCGATCGCGCGCGCCATTCTGGCCGATTGTCCGATCCTGGTTTTGGACGAGGCTACGAGCGCGCTCGATTCCGAGAGCGAGAAGATGGTGCAAGACGCGCTGGAGGAGTTGATGCGCGGACGCACCGCGGTGGTGGTGGCCCATCGCCTGTCCACGGTGGCGGGCCTCGACCGCATCGTGGTGCTCGAGGGAGGTCGCGTCGTCGAGGACGGCCCGCACGCCGAGCTGATCGAGGCGGGCGGCGTGTATGCCGACCTGTGGAATCGCCAGACGGGGGCCTATCTCGACTAGCCTGTTCCGTCCGCTTCCGCGCCCGTTTTTCCGCCGCCCGCGCGCCCGGCGAGTTGTGGCGTTTGGACGTGCTGCGTTCCGTCGATGGAGCGAAGTGCGGTTAATTGGTACAATAAAGCGTTGATTATCAAGGAAGCGAACGCTTCGTGCGCCTCGTCGCGCGCGGCGTTTCGGGCGCACGCGCCCCTTTTCACGAACGAAGCATCGGCCCATGGGCGCCGATGTTTGTATAGCAACCATGTCGTCCGATATCAAAGGAGCATTACCGTTTTGAGCAACGAACATATCAACGGCGAAGCGAACGCCGGCAATTCCCAGAAGAGCGCGGCCGACCGTTCCGAGACGCGCCGCGCGCCTCGCAGCCAGAATCAGAACCAGGGCCAGAACCAGGGCCGCTCGCAGTCGCGCGGCGGCCAGGCCAAGCCCGCCGCCGAGGGCGCAGCCTCCGAGCAGCGCAGCCAGAACCGCCGTCGTCGCAACACGACGCGCCACAAGACCGTCTCGGTCGAGCACAAGCGTCCTCAGATCACGCCGGAAGACCAGATGGAGCAGGAAAGCTTTTCCAAGCCGCGCACGCGCAACGCCTCCAAGACCACGGGCGGCACGCGCCGTCGCGCGGGCGTGAAGAAAAACCCCGCCGCCAAGCTGAAAATCATTCCCCTGGGCGGCCTCGACGCCATCGGCAAGAACATGACCGTGTTCGAGTGCGGCGACGACATGCTGCTCGTCGACGCGGGCCTGATGTTTCCCGACGACGACCATCCGGGCATCGATTTGATCCTGCCCGACTACACCTACGTGCTCGAAAACGAGCACAAGCTGCGCGGCATCATCATCACGCACGGCCACGAAGACCACACCGGCTCGCTGCCGTATCTGATGAAGGACCTGTCCCGCAAGGTGCCGATCTACGGCACCAAGATGACGCTCGGCCTGATCGAGGGCAAGTTCAACGAGCATCGCGTGAAGGCGAAGCTCGCCGAGATCAAGGCGGGCGACGAAATCAAGCTGGGCGGCTTCATCGTCGATTTCTTCGCGGTGAACCACTCCATCCCCGGCGCCGTGGGCGTGTTCATGCAGTCCGCCGCGGGCAACGTGCTGCACACGGGCGACTTCAAGCTCGACCAGAGCCCCATCGACGGCGTGCACACCGATTTCGGCGCGCTCGCGCGTTTCTCCAAGATGGGCGTCGACCTGATGATGTCCGACTCCACGAACGCGCAGAACCCCAACTTCACGCCTTCCGAGGCCGAAGTGGGCCGCACGCTGCGCCGGATCATCGAAAACGCGAAGGGCCGCGTGATCATCGCCAGCTTCGCAAGCCATATCCACCGTCTGCAGCAGATCGCCGACGCCGCCGTGGCCAACGGCCGCAAGGTGGTCGTCACGGGCCGTTCCATGGTGCAGAACACCGATATCGCCCGTCGCCTGGGCTATCTGAAGATCCAAGACGTCGACCTGATCGACGCCTACGACCTCAAGGGCACCCCGCCCGAGAAGGTGGTCATCATGTGCACGGGCAGCCAGGGCGAGCCCCTGTCGGCCCTCGCGCGCATCGCCAACGGCGAGCACCGCACGATTCAGATCGACCAGGGCGACACCGTGATCATTTCGGCCACGCCGGTCCCCGGCAACGAGAAGGCCGTCACGCGCGTCGTCAACTCGCTCGCCAAGATCGGCTGCGAGGTCTATGACAAGAAGCGCGCTATGGTGCATGTGTCCGGCCACGCAGGCGCCGAAGAGCTCAAGCTGGTGCTTTCCATCGTGCAGCCGAAGCATTTCATGCCGGTGCACGGCGAGTCCACGCACCTGCGCGCCCATGCGCGCCTGGCCGAGGCCACGGGCGTCGACCCGCGCAAAATCTTCCTGTGCGAGAACGGCGACACGCTCGAGCTGTCCGAGGCGGGCGTCCGTTTCGGCGAGCCGGTCGAAAGCGGCATCGTCTACGTGGACGGCCTGTCGGTGGGCGACACCTCGCGCGACGTGCTCGACGAGCGCCAGGCGCTTTCCAACTACGGCATCGCGACCATCGCGGCCGCGGTCAACGTGCGCAAGAAGCAGATCGAAGGCCCGGTGCGCGTTGAAATGCGCGGCATCACCGGCGGCGACGTGGCCCAGCTGCGCCGCGAGGCCGGCGAAACCGTGAAGGGAACGCTGCGTCGCGCGCTCGACAAGGGCACCAAGGGCAAAGACCTCGAGAAGGTCTGCCGCGACGCCCTTCTCTCGCTTCTGTGGGAGCGCACCAAGCAGCGTCCCATGGTGGTGTGCGCGATCATCGAGCTGTAAACGGGGCGCACACGCGTTGAAAAACGCAGGTCGAATGCATGATAGACGCGGCATGAGGCAAGGAGTGCAGTAACGTGGCTCGCGGTTCCAAGACCACCGAATCACAACCGAAGAAGAAAAGCGATGCGGCCAAGGAAGGCCGCGTCGCTTTGAAGGACGCGCCTTCGAAGAGCAAGGGCCGTCGCAAAGAGCCCGAGGCCGAAGCGCCCGAAAGCGCCGCTCCGCTCATTTTCGACGAGCGCACCAAGCGCGACATCGCGGGCGTCGCCATCGCCGTGGCGGCCGTCGTCTTGTTCGTCACGGCCGTCTTTCCGCCCTCGGGCTTCATCACCTCGGCTTTGGCCGGGGCGCTTCATGCCGCCCTGGGCGTGGGCGCCTACGTCCTGCCCGTCCTTCTGGCCGCGGTGGGGGCGTGCTTTCTCCTGCGCGGCGAGACGGACGTGCTCGCCTTGCGCATGGGCGTCGGCTTCATCATGCTGTTCGTGGCGTTCGAGGCCCTGCTGTCGCTGTTCGTGCCGGGGGCCGATGCCGATCCGTCGCTGCTGTTCGGCGCCGAGGCGCTGCGCACGCACGGCGGATACCTGGGCGCGGGCGTCGCGTGGGCCTTGCTCGAGCTTCTCGGCCGCGTAGTGGGCGCCATCGTCATGGTGGGCCTCGCCCTGGGCGGCGCGGTGGTCATCGGATTCTCCGTGTCGGGGGCGCTGCATACCGCCCATGACGCTATCGCCTCGGTCAAAGAGCGCGTCGAGCGCCGCCGCGAGCAGCGCGAGGCCGCGGCCGAGGAAGACGAATCCGACGCGCTCGATTCGCCCGCGTATCGTCCCGCGCAAAGCTCCGAGCCGCCGGCGCGCATCGTGCGCCGCCCCGACCCGATTCCCCGCGTCCCGCGTGACCTGTCGCGTCCGCGACGCGCGTCGCAGTCGCTTTCCACCCAGGTGCTCGGCGCCCCGAGCACCGCGCAGGGCGGCCCGTCCGCGATGTCGGTCGACATGTACTGGCCTTCCGACTACGCCTACGACGAGGCCCGCGCCATCGCCGACGAAGGCCGCGCGATCGAGGCGAAGCGTACGAGGGTCCTCGGCGTGGAAGACCCCCTCGACGAACGGGGCATGGTGCCCGCGGCTTCCGACGAGGCCCCGGCGGAGCCTGGATTCCTGCGCTCCGAGCGCACGGCGGCGCCTGCGCCTGCGCCTGCGCTCGAGTCCGAGGAAGAAGACAACGTGTTCGAGGCCGCGCCCGTCGCGCCCGCCACGGCAACGCGCTCGCTTTCCGCGCGCAAAGAGGCGCCTGCCAAGCGCGCCCTTCCGTGGGAAGACCCCGAAGACGATGTATTCTCGCCGGCTGCTCCCGTCATCGAGGAGCCCAAGGCCGTGCCGCCCGCGCCCATGACGCGCAAGCTCGAACGCGCCGCGAGCGCGCCCGAGGCCGCGGTTTCGGGCGTGACGCGCTCTCTCAAGAAATGCGCCGCTCCCGCCGCATCGCGTATCGCGGGCGGCGAGGGCGAGACGCGCGGCGGCTTCACGCTTCCCGCGTTCAGCCTGATCCGCCATAGCGAGCATGCCGCCGAAGCCGACGAGCGCGAGCTCGCGGCCACGGCTGCCGAGCTGCAGGGCACGCTCGAAGACTTCAACATCATGGCCACGGTGGTCGGCTGGGTCGCCGGCCCCACGGTGACGCTGTTCAAGGTTGACCTTCCCAGCGGCGTGCGCGTGAGCAGGATCATGGCGTTGCAAGACGACATCGCGCTTGCGCTCGCGGCGCCCGGCGTGCGCATCTTCGCCCCGATTCCCGGCACCAACCACGTGGGCATCGAGGTTCCCAACAAGGTGCGCCAGAACGTGCTTTTGGGAGACGTGATCAAAGACGCCAAGGGTTCGCCGCTCGAGATGGCCATCGGCAAAGACGTCGAGGGCCATTCGATCGTCACCGACCTGGCCAAGATGCCCCATCTGCTGATCGGCGGCACCACGGGCTCGGGCAAATCGGTGGCGATCAACGCCATGATCATGTCGATCCTCATGCGCGCCACGCCCGACGAGGTGCGCTTCATCATGATCGACCCCAAGCGCGTCGAGTTCACGCCCTACAACGGCATTCCGCACCTCTATGTCCCGGTGGTCACCGAGAACAAGGAGGCGGCGAGCGCCTTGGCATGGGGCGTGGCCGAGATGGAGCGCAGGCTCAAGGTCATGTCGAAGGCGGGCGTGCGCAACATCGCCCAGTACAACAAGAAGGTCGAGCAGGGGGTCTTCGACGAAGAGGCCGACGAAGGCGCCGAGCCCGCCAAGAAGATGCCCTACATCGTCATCATCATCGACGAGCTCGCCGACCTGATGATGAACGTGGGCAAAGAGGTCGAGCTTTCGATCAGCCGCATCGCCCAGCTCGCGCGCGCCGCGGGCATCCATATGATCGTGGCCACGCAGCGCCCGTCCACCAACGTGGTCACGGGCCTGATCAAGGCGAACATCACCAACCGCATCGCCTTCAACGTGGCGTCGGGCATCGACTCGCGCGTCATCTTGGACACGCCGGGCGCCGAGAACCTGATCGGCTTGGGCGACATGCTGTTCAGCAAGCCCGAATACGCCAAGCCGCAGCGTCTGCAGGGCTGCTTCGTGTCCGAGGAGGAAATCGAGGCCGTGGTGGCGCATCTCAAAGAGCAGGGCGAGCCCGAATACCACCAGGAGATCTTGCAGACCAACGTCATCGGCCTCGGCTCGTCGATGCCCGACGGATCGGGCGGGTCGTCGAGTTCGGACGACCCCTTGCTGTGGGAGGCGGCCGATATCGTGGTGGCGAGCGGCCTGGGGTCGACCTCGAACATCCAGCGGCGGTTGAGCGTGGGCTATTCGCGCGCCGGCCGTATAATGGACATGCTTGAAGAGAAAGGCATCGTCGGCCCCCCGAACGGCAGCAAGCCGCGCGAGGTGCTGGTCGATGCGATGGAACTTGAAACGCTCAAGGCATTCGAAGCCCAGGATGCCTCGGAAGGATTCTAAGGAGGAACGGCGTGGACGAAATGAATTTCGGCGACGTGTTGCGCCATGCGCGCGAGCAGAGCGGCGAAGACCTCGTGTCGGTCGCCCGACGCATCCGCATACGCCCCGATATCCTCGAACGCATCGAGGACTCCGATATCGACGCCATGCCGCCGCGCGGCTACTCTCGCAATATGATCAACGCCTATGCGCGCTATCTGGGCCTCAATACCACCGAAGTGGTGAAGATGTACCAAAACGCCCAGTATCGCAGCCAGGTGGAGCATGCGCGCGAGAACATCAGGCCGTCCGGCTTCGACATGCCTTCGTCGCGCCGCTCGGCGGTGCTCGACCGCGGGCATGAAGACGAGCGTGCCGCTAAGGAGCAGGCCGCTTCCCAGGCGGACCGCGAGCGCGCCCGTCGCTCGTCGGGAGGCTTCGACGACCGGCTGTTCGACGATATCGACGCCGCGATCGCGCCGCCCAAAGAGCCCGCCAGCCGTATCGGCGCGGTGCACGTGGGCTCGTACAACGCCTACGGCCAGGGCCTTTCTCAGCGCAACGCGCGCCGCTCGAGCGACCAGACGCGTCGCATCGAGCCGGTCGAGGACGGCCGTCGCCATGACGCGCGCAGCACCCACCGCGCCCGCCGTTCGAGCATGCCGGGGGAGCACTACACCAACCTCTACGCCGCGCCTAAAAACATCGGCGTGCGTCCTCCCAGCTGGCGCGACAAGATGCCCTTCATCGTCGCGGGCATCATCGTGCTGTTGCTCGTGGTGGTCATCGCGGTGCTCGCCAACGGCATCGGCCGCGCCCAGAACGTCGAGCAGGAACCCGCGCCCATGAATATCACGGGGCTTCCCGGCTCCGCCACGACCGATTCGTCCGCCGACGACGCGGCGGCCCAAGACGGCGCCGCCAAGGCCGAGGAGGACGCGGCGAAGGCCGAAGAGGCCGCCAAGGCCGCCGCTCCCACGAAGACCGTCATGGCCTACGACATCCCCAAGGGCGTCACCACCTATTTCGAGGTGTACATAGACGGCAAATACGTCGACGGCGGCGACGCCACCGGTCCCAAGAGCCAGTCCTACGACGTCACGGGCGATTTCGAATTCCACGTCACGCCGCCTGACGGCGTGAAGCTGACGCAGGACGGCGTCGAGATCCCCCTCAAGGCGGGATCGTCGGGCGTGGCCACGGTGAACGTGAGCTTCGCCGACGTCCTCGCGCAGTGGAACGAAGAGCACGCCGCCGCGGGCGACTCTTCGAGCGAAGGCTCGGGCGAGGCCGCCTCGAGCGCGGGGAATTCCTCTGCCGCATAATGCGTTTTTCCACGGGCGGGCCGCACGACTCGCCCGTTCGTCGTTTTTCCATCCAAGAAGAAAGGTTGCCATCATGGCGAAAGAATCCAGCTTCGACGTCGTGTCCACCGTCGACATGCAGGAGGTCGATAACGCGTTCGGCCAGGCGAAGCGCGAGCTCGCCCAGCGCTACGACCTCAAAGACTCGGGCGCCGAGATCACGCTCGACAAGGGAGGCCGCAAAATCACCGTGGCCGCCCCGGCCGACTTCGTGGCCAAACAAGTCATCGACGTCTTGGCCAGCAAGCTCATCCGCCGCGGCATCGATCTGAACTCCGTGAAGTGGGGCGAGCCCGTGGCCGCCGCCGGCCAGAGCGTTCGTCAGACGGGCGAGATCGTCGAAGGTATCGACAAGGAAACGGCTTCCAAGATCAACAAGGACATCAAGGCCCAGAAGCTTAAGGTGAAGGTGACCATCGAGGGCGACAAGCTGCGCGTGAGCTCTGCTTCGCGCGACGCGCTCCAGGAGGTCATCGCGTTTTTGAAGGGCAACGACTACGGACAGCCGTTGCAATACGTCAACTATCGATAAGCAAGGCGGTGCATCTGTGACCAACATCGACGTCACGACGGCGCACCTCGGCGAGCGCGCGGCGGCCCCTGCGGTCTGCTTCGTCACGCTCGGCTGCGCCAAGAACGAAGTCGATTCGGCCGAAATGACCAAGCGCGTCCTTTCCGCCGGATTCGACGTGGTGGAAGATCCCTCCGCGGCCGATGCCGTCGTGGTGAACACGTGCTCGTTCATCCAGGCCGCCACCGAGGAAAGCCTCGATACGATCTTCGACATCTGCGGGCTCGACAACTTCGAGAACGGATCGGCGAAGCTGATCGTGGCGGGCTGCATGCCCGCCCGCTACGGCGCCGACCTCGAAGACGAGCTGCAGGAGGCCAAGGCGTTCGTTCCGTGCAGCCGCGAAGACGATATCGTCGAAGTGCTCTGCGCCGTTTTGGGCGTGCGCCCCGAGGCGAGCTGCGACGCGTTCGATTCTCCGTACGCCGAAAGCCCGTCGTCCTACGTCAAGATCAGCGACGGCTGCGACCGCTTCTGCAGCTTCTGCGCTATTCCCTATATCCGCGGCCGCTACCGCAGCTTCCCGCTCGACGACGTGAGGGCCGCCGTGGCCGAGCGCGTGGCGGCGGGCGTGCGCGAAATCACGCTGATCGCGCAGGACACCGGCCGCTGGGGCGAAGATTTCGACGAGCCCGACACCACGGCGCACCTGCTCGACGTGCTCGCGCGCGAATTCCCCGCGACGTGGTTCCGCCTCATGTACATCGAGCCGCAGGGCGTCAGCGACGAGCTGCTCGACACGATCGCCGCGCACGACAACGTGTGTTCGTATCTCGATGTTCCGCTGCAGCATGCCAGCAAGCCTGTGCTGCGCGCCATGAACCGCGCGGGCGACGCCGAATCGCATCGCGCGCTGGTCGAGCGCATCCGCGCGCGCGTTCCCGGCATCACGCTGCGCACCACGCTGATCGCGGGCTTTCCAGGCGAGACCGACGACGATTTCGAAGAGCTGTGCGCGTTTCTCGAAGACGCCGAGTTCGATTACGCGGGCGTGTTCCCGTACTCGGCCGAGGAGGGCACGCGTGCCGCGACGCTCGACGGCCAGGTGGATGAAGAGGTCAAGATCGAGCGCGCCCAGCGCATCCGCGACATCGCCGACGCCATAGGCGAGGGCCGCGTGTCGGCCCGCATCGGCAGCGAGATGGACGTGCTCGTGCTCGGACGCGAGGAAGACGGCCAGCTGTTCGGTCGCGCCATGTGCCAGGCCCCCGAGGTCGACGGCGTCGTGTATCTGGAAGAGGGCGAGGTCGGCGACATTGTGCGCGTGCGCATCGTCGACACGCTCGTGTACGAGATGGAAGGCGAGCTGTGCGATGGGCGATAACGTTTCGAAGCCGACCGATAGCGTGATGACCCCCGCGAACATCATCACCATGGTCCGCATCTGCCTGGTGCCCGTGTTCGTGGCGGCGATCATCAGCCCGTGGCCCGAGTGGATCGGCTTCGCCGAGCTCGACGTGTGGAAGGCATGGATCGCGGCGGGCATCTTCGTCGTGATCTCTTGCACCGACTGGCTCGACGGCTATCTGGCGCGCAAGCGCAACGAAGTCACCGACTTCGGCAAGTTCATGGATCCGCTGGCCGACAAGATCCTCGTCACGGCGGCGTTGCTCGTGCTGATCGAGCTGGGCGCCATTCCCAGCTGGGTCGTGCTGATCATCGTCGCGCGCGAGTTCATCGTGTCGGGCGTGCGCATGGTGGCCGCCAGCAAAGGCGAGGTCATCGCGGCGTCGTGGTACGGCAAATTCAAGACCGTGTTCCAGATGGTCGCGATCGTGCTGTTCGTGGTGAAGGAAAGCCCCGCGTTCGGCGACTCTTCGTCGGGCTTTTATATCGGCCTGTACGTGCTGAGCTGGACCGTCATGGGCATCGCGCTGATCCTTACCGTGGTGTCGATGATCGACTACATCTCGAAGGCGCGCCATCTGATCGGCTTCAAGCCGAAAGGCGATGCGGCCGTCGTGAAGGAGCGCCCGCTCGCCGAGCGCGTCATCGACGCCGCCAAAGAGCGCGAGCTGCGCATCGGCACGGCCGAAAGCTGCACGGGCGGCCTGGTCTCGGCCGCGCTGGTCGACGTGCCCGGCGCCTCCGACGCCGTCTGGGGCGGCGTGGTGAGCTACGCCAACGACGTGAAGCGGTCCTGCCTGGGCGTTTCGGGCGACACGCTCGCTGCCCACGGCGCCGTCAGCGAGCAGACCGCCTGCCAGATGGCCAAGGGCGCCCGCGCGACCCTCGGCGTCGACGTGGCGGTGTCCACCACGGGCATCGCGGGTCCCGGCGGCGCGGTCGAGGGCAAGCCGGTCGGAACCGTTTGGGTCGGCGTGTCGTCGGCCGCGGGCGAGCATGCCGCGCTGCACCATTTCGACGGCGACCGCGCCGCGGTGCGCCGCCAGGCCGTCGATGCCGCCTTGGAAGCGCTTCTCGACGAAGTGCGGCAATAGCCGCACGGCCGGATTTCCGCCGCTTTTCAGGCCCCGCTCTCTTCCATCGCCAGGTGGGGAGGGCGGGGCTTTTTTCGTCGGAAGGGTGCACGCCGCGCCTGCGGCGGCTGGGCCGGTTTCGCGCCGGATGCGGGCCGGCCGACGCCCGGATGCGCGTCTTACGCCCGCCGGCCCGCGCTGTCATGCGGGCAAGGGCGTTGTGGTTTCATGGGGATGCGCTCGCTTCGCGAAGCATTTCTTCGCAGGCGATTGACATGAGAACATCTGTTCGCAATAATAATGCGGCTGCCGTTTCGCGGCTGCACGGTCGATATCAAGGAGCAGGGATGAATCAGGACAAAGAACAAACGCTGAAGCTCGCCACCGAGCAGATCGAGCGTAAATTCGGCAAGGGTTCGATCATGAAGCTCGGCGAGGACGGATGCGACCTCGAGGTCGGCGTCATTCCCACGGGAGCGCTCCCGCTCGACGCGGCGCTCGGCATCGGCGGCGTGCCGCGTGGCAGGATCGTGGAAATCTACGGCCCCGAATCGAGCGGCAAGACCACGCTCGCGCTGCAGATCCTTGCCGAAGCGCAGGCGCTCGGCGGCGTGGTGGCGTTCATCGACGCAGAGCATGCGCTCGATCCCACGTACGCGGCCCGTCTCGGCGTCGATATCGACGAAGTCCTGATCTCTCAGCCCGACACCGGCGAACAGGCGCTTGAAATCTGCGACATGCTGGTGCGCTCCAACGCGATCGACGCCATCGTCATCGACTCGGTGGCCGCGCTGGTCCCGCGCGCCGAGATCGAGGGAGAAATCGGCGATAGCAGCGTGGGCCTCCAGGCGCGCCTCATGTCCCAGGCGCTGCGCAAGCTGGCGGGCTCGCTTTCCAAGTCCAACACCACGTGCATTTTCATCAACCAGCTGCGCGAGAAGATCGGCGTGATGTTCGGCAATCCCGAAACCACAACGGGCGGCCGCGCCTTGAAGTTCTTCTCGAGCGTGCGTATCGACATCCGCCGCATCGAAACCCTGAAGAATAAGAGCAACGAACCCATCGGCAACCGCGTGCGCGCGAAGGTCGTGAAGAACAAGGTGGCCCCGCCGTTTCGTCAGGCCGAATTCGATCTCATGTACGGCACGGGCATCTCGCGCGAGGGCTGCATCGTCGACATGGGCGTCGAGGCGGGCGTCGTGAAGAAGAGCGGCGCTTGGTACACCTGCGGCGAGCAACGTCTCGGCCAGGGCAGGGAAGCGGCCAAGGAAATGCTGCGCACCAACCCCGACCTGCGCGACGAAATCGAGGGGAAGGTCCGCGAATTCTTCGGCATCCCGAGTGCGCGCGGCGATCAGGCCGAGGCCGAATAGAAGAGGGGATTCCTTTTCGCCCGCCGCCTCGCGGCCGCATCTCGCGCCCGCGCCGTGCGGCTGCATCGTGCGACGGCGTTGCATGGCGATGCCGCAAGGCGTGCATGCGGAGTCTGCGTGTCGCGATATCGCGAGGCTGCGTACAGCGCCGCGCTTCCGTGCGGCGCGAAAGTCGCAGCGTTCGAACGAGGGGCGGGGCCGTCGCCGCGATGCGAACCCCGCCCCTCGCGCATCCGAAACCTGCTCTTGGAAACCTGCGTCCGATAGGAGAAGCCATGCCGGTCATCGACGACGAATTCCTCTCGAAACTCGTGCGCGAGCCCATCGCGGCATGCGTCTCCGACGATCAGGAAAAGGCGTTTTCGAAGATCGTCAGACTCTCGGCTGCCCGCGACCGCTGCGTGCGCGAGCTCGCCGACCGCCTTGCCCGCGACGGTTTCTCCGATGACGATATCCATGCGGCGATCGATCGCGCGACGGCATGCGGCCTCGTCGATGACATCCGGTACGCGGAAACGCTCGTGCGTTCGCGCCTTTCGCAGGGCAAGGGCAGGGCGGGCATCGAAAACGAACTGGTCGCCGACGGCATCGCCGTGTACGACATTCCCGGCTGGCCCGACGAATACTTTCCCTCCGACGGGCTTTCGGAAGAAGAGCGCGCATTCGAGCTGCTGTGCAAAAAGCCCCCGCGGTCGAAAAACGTCTACGCGTCGGCGTGCCGCAAGCTCGCTTCGCGCGGGTTTTCCAGCGATGCGGTGTTCGCGGCTGCGCGCCGCTATACACAGGCGAACGATAGGGTTTTTTGACGAAACGCGGAGGGTTTTCTCGCGGTGTCGGTGTATTATGGGGAGAGCTTGAGTGTATTCGCATCGAATGTTCGATGCTTTTCGATAAAAACAATCGCATATGCATGCCTTTATCGTTCCATGCGCTTCGCTCATGCCAGGTGTTTATGCCCGGCTTTTTTATTTCCGGTACACCGATACATCATTTTGTCTGAATCGAATCTAAGAAAGGGGAAGCCGATGCCCGAATTGCCATGGCTTATCGCCGTAGTCATCGTCGCCATCCTCGGCGTCGCTGTCGGTTTCGTTATCTCCCGCTATCTCGTCAACGCCTCGAGCAAGAAGGCCGCCGAAGAGGCCGAGCAGCTCGTCGCCTCCGCCAAGCGCCAGGCCGAAACCCTGCGCCGCGAAGCGGTGGTCGAAGCCAAGGACGAAGTCTTCAAGATGAAGCAGGAGGCCCAGGCCGAGAACAAGGAGCGCATGCGCGAGGTGCGCAATGCCGAAAACCGCATCAACCAGCGCGAAGAGAGCCTCGATCGCCGCGTCGAAAGCCTCGATGCCCGCGAGCACCAGCTCTCCTCCATGCAGGGCCAGGTCGAGCGCCGCGAGCGCGATCTGAAAAACGCCATGCAGGAGGTCAACGTGCGCCTCGAGCGCGTCGCCGGCATGACTCCCGACGAAGCCAAGCAGGAGCTGCTCGACAGCCTGCGCGACGAGGTCACGCATGAAAGCGCCGCGATCATCCGCGAGGCCGAGCAGCGCACCAAGCTCGAGGCCGATAAGAAATCGCGCGAGATCTTGAGTCTGGCCATCCAGCGCGTCGCCGCCGACCATTCCGCCGAGACCACGGTCAAGACCATCCATATTCCCTCCGACGACCTCAAGGGCCGCATCATCGGCCGCGAGGGCCGCAACATCCGCTCCTTCGAGCAGCTCACCGGCGTGAACCTGCTCATCGACGACACGCCCGAGTGCGTCACCATCTCGTGCTTCGACCCCGTTCGTCGCGAGGTCGGCCGCGTGACCATGGAAAACCTCATCGCCGACGGCCGTATCCATCCCGCTCGTATCGAGGAGATGTACGCCAAGGCTGAAAAGCAGGTCAACCAGCAGGTCCAGGACGCAGGCGAGCAGGCCACCTTCGACGTGGGCATTCACGACCTGCACCCCGAGCTCGTCCGCACCCTCGGCCGTCTGCGCTTCCGCACCTCGTTCGGCCAGAACGTGCTGAACCACTCCCTCGAGGTCGCCTATCTCTGCGGCGTCATGGCCGCCGAGCTCGGCCTCGACCCGGTTCCCGCGAAGCGCGCAGGCCTTCTGCACGACCTGGGCAAGGCCATCGACCACGAAATCGAAGGCCCCCACGCCGTGATCGGCGCCGATCTGGCCCGTCGTTTCGGCGAGAAGCCCGAAATCGTCCATGCCATCGAGGCCCATCATGCCGATGTCGAGCCCAACAGCGTGCTCGACGTGCTGGTTCAGGCCGCCGACGCCGTTTCCGCCGCCCGTCCCGGCGCCCGCAAGGAAAGCCTCGAAAGCTACGTGAAGCGTCTCGAGAAGTTCGAAGAGATCGCCAATGCCCACAAGGGCGTCGAGCGCACCTACGCCATGCAGGCCGGCCGCGAGATCCGCGTCATGGTCGTTCCCGACCAGGTCGACGAGGCCGCAGCCGTCGTGCTGGCGCACGATATCGCCAAGCAGATCGAGGACGAGATGCAGTACCCCGGTCAGGTCAAGGTCGTGGTCATCCGCGAAAGCCGCGCGGTCGATTACGCGAAATAGCATCGAATGAACCAGGCGCGCCCGTGTTTCGAACGGGCGCGCCTTTCGTATCCGACGGGCGCACGCGGCACGGCAGCATGCGCCCTCTTCGTTTTCATGCCGCCGCATGCGGCATCGGAAGGAGGGCCGCATGGAAGGCCGCAGCCTGGCATCGTTCATCGACGAGGCGTCGGACGGATCGCTTCTGCGCGTCGAAGACGATTGGGGCAACGGATTCGTGCGCCTGCGCGTTTCCGAGGCCCAGAAGCGTCAGGCGAAGCAAGATATCCGCTGCGTCGAGGACGCGGTGATCGAGATGCTGCGCAACGCGCGCGACGCCCACGCCCGCACCGTCTTCCTGGCAACGGCCCGCAACGCCGACGTGCGTACGATCGCGATGGTCGACGACGGCGACGGCGTGCCGAGGGATATGAGCGAGCGCATCTTCGAGTCACGCGTCACTTCGAAGCTCGATACGTTTTCCGAAGACGACTGGGGCGTCCATGGCCGCGGTATGGCGCTGTATTCGATCAGGGAAAACGCGCTCGAGGCGCGCGTGGTCGCGTCGGTCCCGGGCGAGGGCAGCGCGTTTCGCGCGTCGTTTCGCATCGGCGATATCTCCGAGCGCAAAGACCAGAGCACGCTGCCCGAGCTTTCGGGCAGCGTGCGGCTCGGATGGCGGCTCGGCACGGGTCCGCGTAACATCGCGCGCGCGGCGGCCGAATTCGCCCTGTCGTGCCGTTCGGCCTGCACGCTGTACTTCGGCAGCCCCGTCGAAATAGCCGCGACGCTTGCGGCCTACGGCCGTCGTTTCGCGAGGGATGCGGCCGAAGCGGGCATCGCGCCCGAAGACGCGGCGCCTGCGAAGCGGCTTGCGCTCTGCTCGGATGCGGCCGCCTTCTCGCAATGCGCGCAGGGAATCGGCCTCGACGTGTCGCAGCGAAGCGCGTATCGGATTCTGCAAGGCGAGGTCAGTCCCCTCGCGCCGCTTCTGGGAATCCTGCGCGAACGCTGTGCGCGCGACGATGCGCCGGCCGACCGCCGCGACGCCCCGCGCGACATGCGCGGCCTTTCGATCGCGCCCGACGACCTCGACGACTTCGCCGCCGCGCTCAAGCGCGCCTGGCGCGACCTGGCCGCTGCCTACTATCTCGATCCCGACGTCGAGCCCGTCGTGAAGGTTTCGCGCGATGAGGTGAGGGTCGCGTTTCCCGCCTCTAAACAGCTGTAGTACAATGGCGATTCGCGGTCGGAACGGCCGCAAGGCATGCCGTCCAGGCTTACAACGCAGTTCAAACATCGTATAAAGGAAACACATGCCTCAAGATACCGACCAGAAGCCCGCATCGGACTGTCTGAAAGTCTCATCGAAATCGTCGGCCGCATCCGTCGCGGGCGCCATCGCCGGCATGATCAAAGACGGGTCGTGCGTTGAAATCCAGTCCGTGGGCGCGGGGGCCGTCAACCAGGCCGTCAAGGCCATCGCCATCTCCCGGGGGTTTCTTTCTCCCGTCGGTATCGAAATCGTCTGCATTCCTTCATTCGCCGATATCGTGATCGATGGCGAATACCGCACCGCGATCCGCTTCAGCGTGGAGCCGCGCGGCCCTCGGGGCGCCGCTCCTTCGCATCGCGAAACGCTCGAACCCCTGTCTTAAAGAGCGCGGGCCCGCATCCCGCGAAAAGGAGTCATTTATGCCCAATCTGCCTCAGAAGACGTTCTGCCTTTACACATACGGTTGCCAGATGAACGAGCACGATTCCGAGCGCATCGCCGGCATGCTCGAGTCGCACGGCGCGATTCAGGTCGAGACGGTCGAAGAGGCCGAAATCGCCGTTTTCGTGACCTGCTGCATCCGCGAGGCCGCCGACGTGCGCCTCATGGGCCAGGTCGCTTCGATCAAGAACATCCCGCTGCCCGAGGGGAGCACCCTGAGCAAGCGCATGGTCTGTATCGGAGGCTGCATCGGCCAGCGCGACGGCGACGCCCTTCCTGGCAAGCTCGCCCATGTCGACGTGGTGTTCGGCACGCAGAATGTCGAGCGCCTTCCGTACCTGCTCGAGGCCGCTATGGCCGAGGGCGGCCATCATGTCGAGGTGCTCGAGAAGTCCGACTCGTTTTCGACCGACCTGCCCTCCAAGCGCGATCGCGCCTGGTCGGCATGGCTTCCCATCACGGTTGGCTGCAATAACTTCTGTACGTACTGCATCGTGCCCTACGTGCGCGGCCGCGAGCGTTCGCGCACCCTCGAAGATATCGCCGCCGACGCCCGCGCGCTCGTCGCGGACGGCGTGAAGGAAATCACGCTGCTCGGCCAAAACGTCAACTCCTACGGCCGCGACCTGTACGGCGAGCCCCGCTTCGCCGACGTTTTGCGTGCCGTTTCCGAGTCGGGCGTCGAGCGCCTGCGCTTCGCGACGTCTCATCCGAAGGATTTGACCGATGAGGTCATCGGCCTGTACGCCGAGCTCGACAACCTTATGCCTTCGCTGCATCTTCCCGTGCAGTCGGGAAGCGACCGCATCCTCAAGGCCATGAACCGCCGCTACACCGCCGAGCGCTATCTCGCCTTGGTGGACGCCGTGCGCGAGGCCAATCCCGACGTCTCGCTTTCGACCGATATCATCGTGGGCTTTCCGGGCGAAACCGAAGAGGACTTCCAGGCCACCTACGACCTGGTCAAACGCGTCGGCTATTCGCAGGTGTTCACGTTCATCTATTCGCCGCGCGAAGGCACGCCCGCCGCGTCGATGACCGACGACACGCCGCGCGAGGTCATCCAGCGCCGCTTCGATTCTTTGGTCGACCTGGTCCAGGAAAACGCGCTCGAACAGAACCGCCGATTCGTCGGCCGCACGCTGCCGGTGCTCGTGGAAGGCGCGTCCAAGCGCGACGATCGCGTGCTCGCCGGCCACAGCCCGCACAACGTCACGGTGCATGCACCCGTGCCCGAGGGTCTCGATGCCGCAAGCCTCGCGGGCACCACGGTCATGGTTCGCATCGACCAGGCGCGCGCCTGGTATCTGTCGGGAACGGTCGTCGGTGATTAGCGGCGCCGGGCAGGCCCAGGCGCCTGCAGCGTCCGAATTCGAGCTGGCCTTGGCGCATCCGGTGGTCTGCGTGGTGGGGCCTACGGCCTCGGGCAAGACCGATGTGGCCCAGGAAGTGGCCGCTCGCATCGGCGGCGCGGTCATTTCGGCCGATTCGATGCAGATCTATCGCGGCATGGATATCGGCACGGGCAAGATCGCGCCCGACCAGCGCCGCGTCGAGCATTTCGGACTCGATATCTGCGAGCCGGGCGAGCCGTATTCGGCGGCGCTGTTCCAGGATTACGCTCGTTCGTGCTTCCGATCGCTCGATGCCGAAGGGCGTCGCAGCGTGTTGGCGGGCGGTACGGGGCTTTACGTGCGCGCGGCGATCGACGACTATCGCTTCCCGCGCGGAGAACAGACCGGAAATCCCGTGCGCGACTATTATGCGCGCGTGCTCGAAGGGCAGGGTGCGCAGGAGCTATGGAGCATGCTCGAGCGTCGCGACCCCGAAAGCGCGGCGTTGATCCACCCCAACAACACGCGCCGCGTCATCCGCGCGTTCGAGATGATCGAGTTGGAAAATACCACCTACGCCCGTCAGCACGAAGGCTTCTCGCATATGGCGCAGTCGGTGCCGGCCGTTTTCTTCGGCCTGTCCGTCGACCCGGCCGTATTGAACGAGCGCATCGAGCGCAGGGTCGATTCCATGGTCGAGCGGGGCTTGCTCGACGAAGTGCGCTCGCTTGCCGCCCATGGGTTCGAAGGCGCGTTGACGGCGCGCGAGGCTATCGGATACAAGGAAATCGTGGCCGCGCTGCGCGGCGAATGCACGCTTGACGAGGGGGTCGAGCAGATCAAAACGGCCACGCGCCGGTATGCGAAGCGTCAGCGCACCTGGTGGCGCAAAGACGAGCGCGTCCGCTGGATCGATGCCGACGACGCCGATGTGGCGCGTATGGCCGACGAAATCGTCGCTTCGCTGGACGCGGCGCGCGCGAGCGCTTCGTCGGTCCGATGACGGAAGGGAAACGCCTATGTCGTTCGCCGAAATGTCCCAGACAAGCTTCACCGAAGACGCCGAGCGCGCCATTCTAGTGGGCATCGAATACAAGGACGCTTCGCTCGACGATTCCGAATCGTCGCTTGCCGAGCTGGCGCGCCTGACCGATACAGCGGGCGCGACCGTCGTGGCCACGGCCACGCAGAAGCTCGACGCGCCCAACCCGCGCACGTTCATCGGATCGGGCAAGGCCGAAGAAATCGCCGGAATGTGCCGCAGCCTCGCCGCCGACGTGGTGATCTTCGACGAAGAGCTCTCGCCTTCGCAGCAGAGCAATCTCGAGAAGGCCATGCCGAAAGAGGTGAAGGTGATCGACCGCACGGCGCTCATCCTCGATATCTTCGCGTTGCATGCCACCACGAAGGAAGGCCGTCTGCAGGTCAGGCTTGCGCAGAACCAATATCTGCTTCCGCGCCTGCGCGGCATGTGGGCCCATCTGGCCAGCAACCGCATGGGCGGCGGCGTGGGATCGCGCTTCGGCGAAGGCGAAAGCCAGCTCGAGGTGGACCGCCGCATGGTGCGCAAGCGCATCACGTCGATCCGCCGTGAGCTCGAGCAGGTTTCGCGCATGCGCCAGACGCAGCGTTCGGCGCGCTATGCGTCGGGCGTGTTCAAGGTGGCCGAGGCGGGCTATACCAACGCGGGCAAGTCGAGCCTTTTGAACAGGCTCGCCGATGCCGAGGTGCTCAGCTACGACAAACTGTTCGCCACGCTCGACTCCACGACGCGCAAGCTCGTGCTGCCCGAGGGCCGCGAGGCCACGCTGACCGACACGGTCGGCTTCATCCAGAAGCTCCCCACGACGCTCGTCGAGGCGTTCAAGAGCACGCTCGATGAAATTCGCGGCGCCGACTTGGTGCTTCATGTCGTGGACGCCTCGTCGCCCGAATACGATAAGCAGATGCGCGCCGTGGAAGACACGCTTGAGCAGATCGGTGCGCACGGCATCGCGCGCATCCTCGTGTTCAACAAGATCGACCTGGTAGATGCTTCGGCACGCCTTGCACTGGCGTCGCGTTTTCCCGGCGCGGTGTTCGTTTCGGCCGAGACGGGGGAGGGCGTCGACGAATTGATCGACGCGATCGCCCGCGCCGCCACGGCCAGCGAAACGCTGATGGAAGTGGTCGTGCCGTTTTCGCGCGGCGATTTGACCTCGGTCGCGCATAGCAGGTGCACGGTGCTCGCCGAATCGTACGACGAGCGCGGAACGATCATGTCGGTGCGCGTTCCTGCCGAGATGAAGGCGCTGTTCGAGCCGTACGCGGCCAAGCCCGAATAGGTTTCGGCGAAGCTTGCGGCGTGCCGGCCTGTCTTCGCATGAAAAAAGCGCGAGGGAGTTTTCCCTCGCGCTTTTTCGTTGCCGCGATCAGATCGGGGCTAGAGGCGGCGGAATACGGCGACCACTTTGCCGGCGATCGAGACGTTCTCGCGCACGATGATCGGCTCCATCGACGAATTCTCGGGCTGAAGGCGCACATGGTCGTGCTCTTTGTAGAAGGTCTTCACCGTTGCCCCGTCTTCCACGATGGCCACGACGACATCGCCGTTATTGGCCGTGGGCTGCTCTTGGACCACGACGAAATCGCCGTCGTTGATGCCGATTTCGATCATGGAATCGCCGCGCACCTTGAGCAGGAACGAGCTTGAATCGCCGACGATTTCGGTTGGCAAGGGGATGGTTTCGGTGATGTTCTGGTCGGCGAGGATCGGCAGACCCGCCGCGACGTTTCCCACCACGGGCAGCGACACGACGTTCGCGAATGCTCCGGCGCCGACCGGCGGCTCGTTTTTCGCCTGGTCGTCGGCTGCGGGACGTTCGTGGCCGACGATGGTGATGCAGCGCGACTTCAGGGGATCGCGATGGATGAGGCCTTTGTCCTCGAGCGTTTTCAGATGCACGTGGACGGTGGAAGGAGACGATAGACCGAGGCCGTCGCAGATATCGCGCACGGTGGGCGCGATCCCCGTTTCGTCGATGGTTTTGGCGATGAAGTCGAGCACCGCTTTCTGCTTCTTAGTGATCTTCTTCGTGTTCTTGATTTCCGCTTCGGCCATGGCCTTTCCCCTTTATCGAACAAACGTTTGAAAAACGTTGACACGAACTTTTGTGCGCTTTATTATACATCCGAACAAAAGTTCGTTGCAAGAGTCTGGAGGTCGTAATGGGGAATCGTGGAACTCATCCGTACGTCGAAGGCACCGCGGCGCTGAAAATCGGTCGGCTGCGGCCGCAAGGCGAACCGCGGCTGATCCGCGTCGACTTCGGCGCAACGAACCGTCCTGTCGTGCAGGAGGGCCTTGCGTCGCGCGCCGATTGCGGCCCGCGCGTCATGCCGCTCGAGCGAGCCTCTCGCCGTTGTGCCCGCTGTGCGGCTCCGTTGCGCGGCGATGCCGCGGTCATCGTCGACGCGTTGGGGTTGCGGGAGATGCGCGACGAGCTTGAAAGGGGAACCGCTTCGGGCGTCGCCTCGGAAGGCTCGTTCGCGGTCACGCTGGCATGCTGTGCGGCGCTGTTCGCGTTCTGCCTTTTCTTACTTGCTTGGTAGCGCTGTCTTTCCGCTCCCGTCTTCGGGCCGCGCCTCCTGCCGCCGGCGGATGCCGTCCGTTCGATAGCCGATTTGCCCCTTGCACGGTTTTTTGCAAGCATATGTGACAATTCCATGTACTATCTATCAGTTCAATAGAGAAGGGGCATTTCGCTCCTTGGCATACCAAGAGGGGAGTACGAATCATGACGGATACGCTTACGCAATCTCAGGCGCCCGCCGAAGAGCATAAGCCATGGTATAAGCGCTTGTCCCTGACCACGTGGATTCTCGTCGCGTTGGTTCTCGGCGTCCTGTGCGGTCTGGCGCTTCAGTCCAATCCTGATATCGCGAACACTTACATCAAGCCCATCGGCACCATCTTCCTCAACCTGATCAAGATGATCGTCGTGCCCTTGGTCGTGTTTTCCATCATGACTGGCGTCATTTCGCTGCAGGACGTCAGGAAGGTCGGCGCCATCGGCGGCAAGACCGTCCTGTTCTATATGGTCACCACCGCTTTCGCAGTCGTGATCGGCCTGGTTTTCGCTAATGTCCTTAATGTCGGCGGCGGCTTTACGATGCCCGTGTCCGAGCTGTCCTACGAGGCCAAGGAGGCCCCTTCGTTCATCGATACCATCGTGAACATCTTCCCGTCCAATTTCTTCAAGCCCATGGCCGACGCCACCATGCTCCAGATCATCGTCATTGCCTTGGTTTTCGGCTTCGGCGTCATCGCGGCTGGCAAGAAGTCCGAGCCCGTGGTCCGTTTCGTCGAGGGCATGAACGAGGTCTGCATCAAGGTCATGCACGGTATCATTTGCTTCGCCCCCTTCGGCGTGTTCGGCCTCATGGCTCCCGTGGTCGCCTCCAACGGCCCCGATGTCTTGCTGCCGCTGCTGTGGCTGATCGTGGTTGCTTACCTCGCCATGGGCGCGCACCTCGTGGTGGTGTACTCCGGCATGGTCAAGCTGCTCGCGAAGATGAGCCCGCTGAAGTTCTTCCGCGGCATCGCCCCGGCGTTCTTGTTCGCATTTTCTTCGGCCAGCTCCGTGGGCACGCTTCCCATGAACATGGAATGCACCTCCAAGTTGGGCGCCCGTAAGGAAATGACCAGCTTCATCCTGCCGCTCGGCGCCACCATCAACATGGACGGCACCGCGATCTACCAGGGTGTCTGCGCGATTTTCATCGCCCAGGTGTTCGGTATCGATCTGACCATTTCGCAGCAGTTCATGATCGTCATGACCACGGTTCTCGCGTCTATCGGCACCGCAGGCGTTCCCGGTTCCGGCATGATCATGCTCGCCATGGTCCTCACCTCGGTGGGTCTGCCGGTCGAGGGCATCGCTCTGGTCGCCGGCGTCGACCGCATCCTCGACATGATGCGTACCGCCCTCAACATCACGGGTGACTCCGCTTGCTGCCTCTGCCTGGACTCCATGGACAAGCGCCGTAGTGCGCGCAAGGCCGAGAAGGCCGCTGCCTAACCGGAATTCGCACCGCAGCATTTCGCACGAACGAATGCGGTGGAAACCGAGAAGGTTGAAGCCTGCATCGTGAATCGATTCTTACGGCGGGCCCGGAACGAAGAGGATTCGTTCCGGGCCCGTTTGCATGAAGGGCGGTTCGCCGCCGTGTTTGCGTATCGCGTCTCGTGATGGTTTCGGGCGTGGCATCCTCTTTTTTATGCCGTCTGCGTGATTGCGAAACGGAGCGTGTATTATATGCGCCGTATGTAAAGATGCCCCGAAGGGGCCGAACGGAGGAACCGATGCGCTGTCCGTCTTGCGGTCATCCCGAATCCAAGGTCGTTGATTCCCGGCCTTCCGATGAATTCAATTCCATTCGCCGCCGCCGCGAATGCCTGAAGTGCGGCAATCGTTTTACCACGTACGAAAGGCTGGGCGACAATCCCATCATCGTCATCAAATCCGACGGAACCAGCCAGGTGTTCGATCGCGAGAAGCTCTATCGCGGCATCAGCATCGCATGCGCGAAGCGCCCCAATATCCCCAACGACAAGAAGTCCGAAATCATCGACCAGATCGAAGCCGAGCTGCGCAATTCGGGCCGCAACGAAATCAAGTCGAAAGACTTGGGCGATATCGTGCTCAACCATCTCAAGGGTCTCGACGACGTGGCCTACATCAGGTTCGCAAGCGTCTATAAAGACTTCCAGACGATCGAAGAGTTCCAGGAAGCGTTGCGCGGCCTGGAGCACTAACGCCGTTGTTTTCAAAAGTCGCCCGCATGGTTTCATGCGGGTTCTTTTGTTCTGTCCGCGTTCGCTGCGCGGAAATCCGCACGCCGTCGCGGCGTGCATGCCATACGAAAGAAAAGGAGAAGCATCATGGCCGATACGCTCAACATCGCCATCACGACCCTTGCCGACGACGTGACCATTCCCGCCTATGCCTACCCGGGTGATGCCGGCATGGACCTGCGCGCCATCGAGCACGTTTCGCTCAAGCCGTTCGAGCGTGCGCTCGTTTCCACGGGGCTGGCCATCGCCATTCCCGAAGGATACGCGGGCTTCGTGCAGCCGCGCAGCGGCCTGGCCATCAAGCAGGGCGTCACGGTGCTCAACACGCCCGGCCTGATCGACAGCCATTATCGCGGCGAGCTCAAAGTGGCGCTGATAAACCTCGACACCGAACACGTCTTCGAGGTGCAGCCCGGCGACCGCATTGCGCAGCTCGTCGTCCAGAAGGTCGAAAACGTGTCGTGGACCGTGGTCGATTCGCTCGACGAGACCGAGCGCGGCGAAGGCGGCTTCGGTTCGAGCGGCGTCGCCTAGGCTTGCCGTTTTCGCCGCGCGCCATGCGGTCGCGCCGAAAGCGGCCACGCATGTCTTTTCCGCATGCCGCCCGTGGGCTGTTGCCTCCGGCAAGGCGGATTCGAAGTGTCGGTCCGTCGCATCGAATCCGCGAACGCCGGGCGAGAACGAAAAGGCCGACCCCTGGCAGGAGTCGGCCTTCGTCGGCGCCCCGGCCGCCTCGCTCTATACGATGTTTCTAAATTCGGGGCGCGGTCCAGTACGGACCGCGCCCCGAATTCATTCATGTGCTCGGCGAACGCCGGGCGGCTATTTCTCGGTTCCCAGGAAGAACAGTGCAAGCGTGCCGGGGCCCGAATGGGCGCCGATCACGGGATCGATGTAGTTCACCACGAAATCGGTCACGCCCAGGTGTTCGGTGATTTCGCTTTTCAGCACTTCCACGTCGTCGATGCAGTCGCCGTGCGTGATGAAGACGGTCTGCGACGCGGGGTCGATGGCGGTCTTTTCCATGCGGTCGACCAGCGCCTTGATAGACTTCTTGCGGCCGCGCACCTTTTCCACGGGAATGAGGGCGCCGTCGGCATCTACATGCAGGACGGGCTTGATGTTGAGCATCGTTCCCGCCCAGGCGCTCGTACGGCTTACACGCCCGCCGCGGAACAGGAACATCAAGTCGTCGACGGTGAACCAGTGGCACAGATGGTCGCGGGTTTCTACGACGAAATCGCCCACCTCGTTGAGCGTCGCGCCCGCCGCGGCCTTCTTGCATGCCAGATACACGAGCATGCCCTGGCCGCCCGACGCCGCGAACGTTTCCACGGCGCGCAGCGTGCGTTCGGGATATTCGCCCGCAAGACGCTGCATCAGCAGGTCGATCGACCCGAAAGCGCTCGACAGCGCGCTCGAGAATCCCAGATACAGGATGTCTTCGCCCCCGTCGAGGATCGCGCGCATCGTGGTTTCGGTTTCCTGCAGGTTGGGAAGGGATGTGGTGATGACCTTGCCTTCGCGCATCATGGTGTAGAACTGCTTGAGGTCGGTTTTCTCTCCCTTGAGATAACTGCGTCGTTCGACGCCGTCTACCATGAACGTCATGGGCAAGATTTCCAGACCGAATTCGTCAATCATCTCTTCGCTGAGATTGCTGGCGGAGTCGGTCACGATACGGTATGCCATGGGTCACTCCTTGGATCGTGTCGATGTCCATCCTGGAATTATAGGTCTTTCGCCCGCGCTTCGGCATTGCGGCAAGGTTACGAAGCGGCGCATGCGTCCCCTTTTGCAACCATGCAGCCCGAGTTTGCGGAAAATGAGAACGATAACGGCGTGAAGTTACCTATAATAAGCAAGATTGTCCAATACACCGTGCTGGAGTGCAGCGCGGAAGACGAACGAAAGGATCGGAGTACACGATGGGAAACGATTACAAGCATTCGATGAACCTGCCGAAGACGGATTTCGCGATGCGCGCGAATCTGCCCGAGAATGAGCCGAAGCGCTTGGAGAAGTGGGCCGAGCAGGATATCTACCACAGGGTTTTGGAGAAGAACAAAGACGGCGAGCCGTTCGTCTTGCATGACGGCCCTCCGTACGCGAACGGCCCGATCCACATCGGCCATGCGTTCAACAAGATCCTCAAGGATTTCGTCGTCAAATCGCATGCTCAGCGCGGTTACTACACCCCCTACATCCCCGGTTGGGATTGTCACGGCCAGCCGATCGAGCACGAGGTCGAGAAAAAGCTCGGCACCGAGAAGATGAAGCAGCTGCCCCAGGCCAAGGTTCGCGAGCTTTGCCGCGAGTGGGCCGAGCGCTTCGTCGACGTGCAGCGCGACGGCTTCAAACGTCTGGGCGTCGGTGCCGATTGGGATAGGCCGTATCTGACCTTCCAGCCCAACTTCGAGTCCGCCAACGTCGAGGTGTTCAAGCAGATGTACCTGGACGGCGCCGTCTATCGCGGCCGCAAGCCGATCCATTGGTGCAAGCACTGCCACACCGCCCTGGCCGAGGCCGAAATCGAATACGCCGACGAGATGTCGCCGTCCATCTACGTGAACTTCAAGCTCAACGAGGTGCCCGCGGTCTTCGCCGACGCCGGCGTCGAGCTCGAGAACGCCTATGTGCTGATCTGGACCACCACGCCGTGGACCCTTCCCGCCAACGCCGCCGTGTGCTTCGGCCCCGAAATCGACTACTGCTTCGTCGAGGCCGACGGCAAGTTCATGCTGTTCGCGCACGAGATGGTGGAAACCGTCGCCCAGGCCGCAGGCTGGGAGAATTACCGCGTGGTCGAGGCGAACGGCGAGCCCGTGCTCATGAAGGGCAACCAGTTCGACGGCATCACCTACGCCTGCCCGATCATCGAGGGCAACGTGGGCCGCATCATCTGGGGCGACCATGTCACGCTCGATGCCGGCACCGGCGCGGTCCATACCGCTCCCGGCCACGGCGTCGAGGACTACCTGGTGGGCCAGGAGTTCGGCATCGAGACCATCATGCCCGTCGACGACGACGGCCGCTTTACCGACTACGTGAAGGAGTTCGCGGGCCTCGACACCGACGAAGCCAACCCGAAGATCATCGAGTGGCTCAAGGAGCGCGGCACGCTCGTGTCCCACGTCGACATCAACCATAGCTACCCGCATTGCTGGCGCTGCCACCAGCCCGTCATCTTCCGCGCGACCGACCAGTGGTTCGTCTCCATGGAAAAGACCGGCCTGCGCGAGCGCGCCCTCGACCAGATCCGCAACCACGTGAACTGGGTTCCCGAGTGGGGTCAGAACCGCATCGGCGCCATGGTGGAAGACCGTCCCGACTGGTGCATCTCCCGCCAGCGCAGCTGGGGCGTTCCCATTCCCGTGTTCAAGTGCGCTTCCTGCGGCGAGACCGTGGCTGACGAAGGCACTTTCGACGCCGTCATCGACCTGTTCAACACCGAAGGCGCCGACGCGTGGTTCACGAAGGAGCCTAAGGAGTACCTGCCCGAGGGCACGTGCTGCCCGAAGTGCGGCTGCACCGACGTCATCCCCGAGAAGGATATCCTGGACGTGTGGTGGGAGTCCGGCGTTTCCCACGTCGGCGTTCTGAAGCATCGCGCCGAAGAGGACGGCCTGCGTTGGCCTGCCGATATGTACCTCGAAGGCTCCGACCAGCATCGCGGCTGGTTCCAGAGCTCGCTTCTGTGCGGCGTGGGCGCATTCGGCGAATCGCCCTATAAGAGCGTCATGTGCTGCGGCTTCACGGTTGACGAGAACGGCGAGAAGATGTCGAAGTCCAAGGGCAACGGCATCGATCCGCGCGAAGTGACCGACAAGTACGGCGCCGACGTGCTGCGCCTGTGGGTCGCCTCCACCGACTACTCCGTGGACGTGTCCATCGGCGACACCATCCTGCAGCGCACCTCCGACGCCTACCGCCGTTTCCGTAACACCTTCCGCTTCCTGCTGGGCAACCTGGACGGCTTCGACTGGCAGCGCGACCGCGTCGAGTTCGACGCGCTCAAGCCGATTGACGTCTGGGCGCTGCTGCGTCTGCGCGAGGTGCTGCACGAGGTGGAGCGCGGCTACGACGAGTACCGCTACCACCAGGTGTTCCGCACGCTCTACGATTACGTCATCACGGACCTTTCCGCCGTGTATATGGACGTCATCAAGGACCGTCTGTACGCCGAGGCCCCCGATTCTCCGTCGCGTCGCGCGGCCCAGACCGTGCTCATGAACATCCTCGAGGTCATGGTGCGCATCATGAGCCCGATCCTCACGTTCACCTGCGACGAGGTGTGGGAGCATTATCCCGAGGCCGAGCGCAACCGCGAAGGCCGCGTTCCGAACGTCCAGCTCGCCGGCTGGCCGACGGACGACGATTTCTGCCCCGCGCTGCCGCAGGGCGAGCAGGCCGAGGCCTTCATGGCCCGCTTCGACGCGCTGCTCGAGGTGCGCGACGCCGTGACCAAGGCGCTCGAAGACGCGCGTAACGCGAAGACGGTCAACAAGAGCCAGGAGGCCGCGCTGACCATCGTCGCTCCCGAGCGCGCCTACGAGGCGCTGGCCGCATCCGCCGATGAAGACCTCGAAGAGCTCTTCATCGTGGCCGAGGTGGCCGTCGAGCGCGGCGAGGGCGAGGACATCGAAGTGACGGTTGCCAAGACCGCCGCCGAGAAGTGCCCGCGCTGCTGGAACTACCGCGAGCTCGGCACGGACGCCTCCCATCCCGAGGTGTGCGCTCGCTGCGCGGCGGTCCTTCAGGGCATGGGCGAATAGCGTCCATGGCGCTCAACGGGAAGAGCTCGTTGGCGAGAAGCGGCGGCGTCTTCGCGGGCGTCGCCGCGATCTGGCTCGTCATCGACCAGCTGACCAAGGCGTATTTCGAAGGCGCCTATGCGCTCGGACAGGCGTCCGAGGCGACGTACGGGCTGTTCAGGTTCCGCCTGGTGCACAATACCGGCATGGCATGGGGCATGTTCGGCGATTCCACGTTCGCGCTCGGCGTCATGTCGCTTGTCGTGTGCGCGGGCATCGTCGCGGCGTTCGTGTTCTATCGGCGCCTGACGGGCCATGCCGCCACCATGCTCGAGACCTGCGCGCTTTCGCTCGTCTTCGCGGGCGGCCTGGGCAATGCGATCGACCGCTTCGCCCAGGCGTACGTGGTCGACTTCATCGACCTCACCTTCATCGACTTTCCCGTGTTCAACATCGCCGATATCGGCGTGACCTGCGGGTTCGTGCTGCTTGTCGCGGGTTATCTGCTGGCGACGCGAAGCGGCGGCGAAATGCGCGGAGACGAAGCGGAAGGGAGGGACGCCGCGGTTTAGGACGCAGGCGCGCCGCGCGGCTGTGATGGACGTTTTCCGCGAAGGAGGGCGTCGCGGCCGTTTCGCCGCGTGCGCCCGGCATAATCGAACGATCCGCATCGGAGGGTCTTCGCAGGGTTCCGTTTCGCACGGATCCGCGAAGGCCCTTCGCGATATATGAGAACGAAGAAAGGAGCGTCGTCGTGACCGATGTCGCGCGCATAGAAGTTTCGCCGGAGTTCGCCGGCATGCGCCTCGACGCCTTCATGGCTGCCGAAGGCCTGTATCCGACGCGTTCGGCGGCGGCGAAATGCATCGCCGACGGGTGCGCCGCGCTGAACGGCAAGATCGCCCGCAAGAGCGCCACGGTGGCCGAAGGCGACGTGTTGGAGTACGAGACCTTCGAAGACCCGCATGCGCCCGCCCTCGAAGCGGTGGAGATTCCGCTCGATGTGCGCTACGAGGACGATTACCTGCTGGTCATTTCCAAGCAGGCGGGCCTGGTGTGCCATCCCGCCGACGGCCATTACGGCGATACCCTGGTCAACGCGCTGATCGCCCATTGCGGCCGCGAGAACCTGTGCGATGTGCAGGGCGAGCAGGACAGGCTGGGAATCGTGCACCGTTTGGACAAGGATACGAGCGGCCTGATGCTGTGCGCCAAGACCAATGAAGTGGGTCTGGCGCTGATGGAAGATATCCGTACGCGCGACGTCGACCGCCATTACCTGGCGCTCGTGCAGGGTTGGATTCCGCTTGAAACGGGCCTGGTGGATGCCCCGATCGCCCGCGGTGATCGCGACAGGCTGCGCATGAAGGTGTCCGACCGTGACAACGCGCGTCCGTCGATCACCACCTTCGAGGTGAAGCGCCGCTTCGAGCCCGGCAGAAACGACGACGGCTACACGCTGATCGACTGCAAGCTCTATACCGGCCGCACGCATCAGATCCGCGTGCATATGGAATACATCAAGCACCCGTGCGTGGGCGACCCGGTGTACGGCTGGCAGAAAAAGGACAACCTGGGGCTGGACCGCCAGTTCCTGCATTCGTACAAGTTGGCCTTCACGCATCCGGTGACAGGCGAGCGCCTGGAGTTCGAAGACACTCTGCCCGACGACCTGCAGTGCGTCATCGACGAGCTCGACGCTCGCGAATAAGCCTTATGAACAGGTAAAAGAAAGGAGGGGAGACCCTCCTTTCTTCATGTCTGCGCCAGGCGGCGTTTTCGTGCCAAGTTTTGGATTATCGGCCCGGCGTCCTATTTTCCGGAGTTTGCGGCGTTCGCCCTTCTGTCGACGCTTATATCACCACGCCGTTGCAGTGGTCTATTTCGTGCTGGATGATCTGCGCGGAAAACTCTTCGAACGTTTCGGTGTGCTCTTCGAAAGCCAGGTCGCGATAGCGCACGCGGATCGTGCGGAACCGCTTCGCCGGGCGACGGCCGTCCAACGAGAGGCATCCTTCTTCCGTTTCGTAGGGGCCCTTCGCCGCGATGATCTCGGGGTTCATCATGGCGCGCGGCGTTTCGCCGTCCATGAACACGATGATGCGCTTGCGCTGTCCGATCATGTTGGCCGCCATGCCTACGCATTCGTGCGCGTGCAGCGCCAGCGTGTCGAGCAGGTCGCGGGCGATCGGCGCATCGAGCGGCGTGGCGTCTTCGCTTTGCTGCTGAAGGAAGAATTCGTTTTTCATAATGGGACGAATCATGGGGCTGTTCCGTTTCTTTCAGGTCGTTGGGACGGCATGCATATCAGACATGCGGGGGTGGTCGGGCCGTGCGTTCGATGCGCTCGCGAGAACGCCACGGTCGACGTCTTTCATGGTACCATCACGGGACGGGCGCGCGGGGCCTCATGGGCTTTCGTCGCTCTATGCATGAAGCACGATTTCAGAGGAGGTGAGGCGAGTGTCGAAGAAGGCGAAGCGGACGCACGCAAAGCGTATTCGCGGCGTTTCCAAGACGGGGGCCGTGTGGCACCTGTCGGTCGAAGAAGCGACGTTGGCGAAAAAGCCGCGTTACAACGGCTACGCGTGCGGACATGGCGCGCATGGCGATGCGAAATACAATCGCGCCAAGGCGCAGCGCGCATGGAAGCATTCGATGGAACGGGAAGGGACCCCTCGGGGTCCCTTCCCGTTTTTCGGCGCGCGACACACGGTCTCCCTCAGGTGCTTTCCCGGCCGCCCAAGCATGGAATAGGGGAGTCGTCCGCTCGTCATGATAGGGCGAATTGAGGACGTCCGGTGGATTCGACGGAAAGCGCCGATTCGTCATTGCATCAGGCCTTCGGCTCTCGTATACTGCAACGGTTGCTTTTTTACCCGACGCTTCGCAGCCACGCACCACCTGCATGGTTTCGCAGCATCGGGCGTATACGGTTCGCGGCTCGCAACGGCCGCACGAAAGCGGGGAAGGCCCGCAGGAAAGGTGGAGCACATGGCTAGCAAGCTCAGCATCAGCAAAGAGCGCACCGCAGAGCTCGTCAAGGAGTTCGGCAAGGGCGAGGGCGACTCCGGCAGCGCCGAGGTTCAGGTCGCTATTCTCTCCGAGCGCATCCGCAACCTCACCGAGCACCTCAAGGTCCACAAGAAGGACAACCACACCCGTCGTGGCCTGATGATGCTCATCGGTAAGCGCCGCGGTATGCTGAAGTACATCAAAGAGCGCGACATCGAAGAGTACCGTGCCCTCATCAAGAAGCTCGGCATTCGCGACAACATCTAGCTTCAAGTCAAGCATTAAGCCCGCTTATGCGGGCTTTTGCATATTGCGGTCGGTGCGGGCAGGGGCCTGCGCTGCTCGCGAGGACGCATGAAAAGCGTGCGTTCCGAAGAAGAAGAGAAAGTGATGAGAATCTTTATGGAAAAGATTTCGACGAGCTTCGAGCTGTACGGCAAAGAGTACCGTCTCGAAACCGGCGAGCTTGCCAAGCAGGCCACCGGCGCCGTGCTGGTCAGCCAGGGCGAAACCACGTGCCTGGTGACCGCCGTCGTGTCCAAAGAGCAGAAAGACTACGACTTCTTTCCGCTGACGGTCGACTTCATCGAGAAGATGTACGCGGTCGGCCGCATTCCCGGCGGCTACCTGAAGCGCGAGGCGAAGCCCTCCGACAAGGGTACGCTGACCGCCCGTATGATCGACCGTCCGATCCGCCCCGGCTTCGTCGACGGCTTCAAGCAGGAAGTCCACGTGGTCGCCACCACGCTGGCCTGCGACGGCCAGAACCCGCCCGACTGCATCTGCGTCGGCGGCGCGTCCGCTGCGCTTCTGTGCGGCGGCACCCCCTTCGACGGTCCCGCGGCCTGCGTGCGCATCGCCCGCGATAAGGAGACCGGCGAATTCATCGTCAACCCCACCTACGCCGAGCAGGAGAATTCCGACCTCGAGCTCACGATCGCAGGCACCCGAGACTACATCTCCATGGTCGAGGCCGGCGCCGACGAGGTGACCGAGGAAGACATGCTCGCCGCCATGGAGTTCGGCCAGGAGGCCATCGCCGCCTTCTGCGAGAAGCAGGCCGAGTTCTTGGCCCTCGTCGCTCCCGAGCCTAAGGAATACCCGATTCACGTGGCCGATCCTTCGATCGCCGAGCGCGTGAACGCCCACTTCGACGAGATGAGCGCGGCTCTCAAAGACGCCGACAAACTTTCCCGCATGGGCAAGGTCGAAGAGCTCAAGGCCTCCATCAAGGAGAACGATTTCTCCGAGGAGGAGCGCGAGATGTGGCGCAGCGACATCGCCGCCGCCTGCAAGGCGCTCGAGAAGCACGCCATGCGCACCATGGTGATCGAGACGGGCGAGCGTGCCGACGGCCGTAGCGCCACGGAAATCCGCCCGCTCTACATTCGCCCGGGCTACCTGCCCCGCGTCCACGGCTCCGGCCTGTTCCAGCGCGGCCAGACCCAGGCGCTGTCCGTGTGCACCCTGGGCCTGCTCAACGAGGCCCAGCGTCTCGACACGATCGACCCGCAGGAATCCAAGCGCTACATGCACCAGTACAACTTCCCGCCGTACTGCACGGGCGAAGTGGGCCGCATGGGCGCCCCGAAGCGCCGCGAAATCGGCCATGGCGCCCTCGCCGAGCGCGCCATCCTGCCGATTCTGCCCTCCGAGGACGAGTTCCCCTACGCGATCCGCGTGGTGTCTGAGATCCTCGAGTCAAACGGCTCTTCGTCCATGGCTTCCACCTGCGGTTCCACCCTGGCGCTCATGGACGCCGGCGTGCCCATCAAGGCGCCCGTCTCCGGCATCGCCATGGGCCTGATCAAGGAAGGCGACGACGTCGTCATCCTCTCCGACATCCAGGGCCTCGAGGACTTCCTCGGCGACATGGACTTCAAGGTGACGGGCACCGCAAACGGCATCACCGCGCTGCAGATGGACAACAAGGCCAAGGGTCTGTCCACTGAAATCCTCGGCCGTGCGCTCCAGCAGGCCAAGGAAGGCCGCGCCCACATCCTGTCCGCCATGCTCGACGAAATCGCCGCGCCGCGCGAAGAGCTGCGCGACACCGCTCCGCGCATCGAGACCATCCATATTCCGGTCGAGAAGATCCGCGAGGTCATCGGCAAGGGCGGCGAAACGATCCGCGGCATCCAGGATTCCACCGGCGCCAGCATCGACATCCAGGAAGACGGCACCGTGCATGTGGCCGCCGTCGACCAGGAGGCCGGCCGCGCCGCGCGCGCTGCCATCGAGGCTATCGTCAAGGAGCCCGAGGTGGGCGAGGTCTACGAGGGTCCCGTCGTCGGCATCCAGAGCTTCGGGGCGTTCGTCAAGCTCACGCCTTCCAAGGACGGCCTGCTGCACATCTCCCGCATGGCCAACGGCCGCGTGGGCCAGGTCGAAGACGTCCTCAACATGGGCGACGTGGTGAAGGTCGAGGTCATCGAAATCGACCCGAAGAACGGCAAAATCTCGCTCGACCGTCTGGACAAGCCCGACGCTCCCGAGAGCAGCGCCCCTGCCCGCGAGCAGCGCGGCGAGGGCCGCGAAGGCCGTGACGGTCGCGAAGGCCGCGGCGGCGACCGCCGCGAGCGCGCCGACCGCCGTCCGGGCCGCGCCAACCGCGAGGCTGCGAACAATGAGCATCGCACCCCGCGCCGCCGCCACTAGGCGCATCATTCGTCGAATCGTCCGTGCTCTCGTCGTTTTTGCGGAGCGCGGACGCTTGAAAAACGAGGTGGTACGTTATATCATGTCCCCTCGCATGTTTTTTGAAGCAACTTGTATACATGAAGGAGTCTACTGAAATGGCAGTTAAGATTCGTCTCGCCCGCCATGGCGCCAAGAAGAAGCCGATCTACCGCGTGGTCGTTGCCGACGCCCATAGCCCTCGCGACGGTCGTTACATCGAGCAGGTCGGCCGCTACAACCCCAACGTCGAGCCCTCCGAGATCGTTCTCGACCTCGAGAAGGTCGAGAAGTGGGTCGCCAACGGCGCTCAGCCTACTGACACCGTCAAGCGTCTCATCGAGACCGCCAAGAAGGCTCAGTAGCAATGTCTCAGACGTCATCCGACATCGTCGCCTTGGTGCGTGAAATCGTCGAGCCTCTTGTCGAAGACAAAGAGGCTGTCGAGGTGTCCTCTTCTTTTTCCGAGAGCGGCTCCGAGCTCGTCGAGATTCGCGTCGCCGCCGATGACGCCGGAAAGGTCATCGGCCGCCAGGGCCGCGTCATCAAGTCCATCCGCATCCTCGCTCGCGCCGCGGCCTGCGCCGACGGCGGCGATGTCGAGGTCGAGCTCATCGAGGATTAGCTTATGGCGCGTCGTTGGGCTGACGTAGCTGAACTCATCGCAACCCAAGGACTCAAAGGAAGGCTTGTCGCACGTCCGGTGCGCGGCCTTCCTTTCCTTCTATGCGAGGGTTTGGACGTGCATTTCGTGCCGCCGACGCTCGACGGGCCCCGCAAGGCCCGCGTGCGCGGCGTGCAGCATCTCGGAGCAGGCGAATACGCCGTCGAATTCGATTGCGTGAAAAACCGCGACGCGGCTGAGCTTCTTGCGGGAAGCCATTGCCTCGCGGCCCGTGCCGACCTGCCCGAAGATTTCGAAGACTTCATGCATTCGAGCGCCGATTACCTGGCAGGATTTCTGGTCGTCGACAGCACGCTCGGCGCCATCGGAACGATTGAAGACGTGCAGGAGATGCCTACGCAGGACCTCCTGGTGGTCGCAGGCGAGGCGGGGGAGATTCTGATCCCGCTCGTCGACGATTTCATCGTCGAGTTCGACGACGAAGAACGCGTGCTCACGATGGATTTGCCGAACGGCCTCGTCGATCTTGACGCGGCCGAAGACGCATCGGCTGAGGACGACGCATAGCATCATGAAGATAGAAACGCTTTCCACATTCCCCCACATGTACGATTCCGTGATGGGGGAATCCATCATGAAGCGCGCCCAGGCTTGCGGCGCGCTTGATTTCCATGCCTATGATCTGCGCGATTGGACGCATGACCGCCATCGCACCACTGACGACGACCCTTATGGCGGAGGCCAGGGCCTCGTCATGAAGTGCGAGCCGATCTTCGAGGCGTACGACGACATCGCCGCCGAAGGCCCCAAGCCTTACACGATCTTTCTCACCCCGTGCGGCGAGCCGTTCGACCAGGGCCTGGCCACCGAGCTGTCGGCGCAGGAGCGCCTGCTGTTCGTCTGCGGCCACTACGAGGGCATCGACGAGCGCGTCTACACGCTGGCCGACCGCTGCATTTCGCTGGGCGATTACGTGCTCACCTCGGGCGAGCTCGCGTCCATGGTGGTGATCGACGCCGTGGTAAGGCTGCTCGACGGCGTGCTCGGCGACGAAGGAAGCGCCATCGACGAGAGCTTCTACGACGGCTTGCTCGAGTACCCGCAATACACGCGTCCCGCCAGCTATCGCGGCATGGACGTTCCCGATATCCTGAGGTCGGGCAACCACGCCGCTATCGAGAAGTGGCGGCGCGAACAGTCTCTGCTGCGCACGGCGCGCCTGCGTCCCGATTTGCTGGAGACGGCGAATATAACCGAGGATGAACGGGCTTTTTTGCTATCATTGCACGGCGAGGCATTCTAAGGCGTCTGTAGGGCGCCTTTTCATTTCATAGGAGGACTTTCCGTGAGCTATGGCCAGCATGCGACGCCGCGTTCGCGCGGTATGCTGAGAACCGTTCTGTCATGGGCAGGCTATGCCGTGCTCGTCGTCGTTTTGGTGTTGGGTATGCAGAAGTTCATCATCTGCCCGTACACCATTCCTTCCGGGTCGATGGAAGACACGATCGAAATCGGCGACAACGTCTGGTCCGAGAAGATTACCTACTATTTCCGCGACGTCGAACCGGGCGACATCATCACGTTCGACGACCCCGAAATTCCCGGGCGCACGCTGATCAAGCGCGCCATCGCCGTGGGCGGCCAGACGGTCGACCTCATCGAAGGCGTCGTCTATGTCGACGGCGTCGCGCTCGACGAGCCCTACACGCAGGGCGAGCCCACCGCGCCGCTCAAGACGGCCTCGGGCGTCGATATCCTCTACCCGTACACGGTTCCCGAAGGCGAGATTTGGGTCATGGGCGACAACCGCATGAATTCCGCCGACTCGCGCTACTTCGGTTCCATCGACGAGGCGTCCGTGAGCGGGCGCGCCGTCGCGATCTATTGGCCCCTCGATCATATAGGAGTGCTTTAATCATGAGTCATGCCGCTAAGCCCGACGCGCTCAGCTTCCAGGACATCATCCTGACGCTGCAGCGTTACTGGGCCGATCTGGGCTGCGTGGTGCTGCAGCCCTACGATAACGAAGTCGGCGCGGGCACCAATGCGCCTGCGACCACGCTTCGCTCGCTGGGCCCCGACACCTGGCGCACCTGCTACGTGCAGGGCTGCCGCCGTCCTACCGACGGCCGCTACGGCGAAAACCCCAACCGCACGCAGTTCTATTACCAGTTCCAGGTTCTCATGAAGCCCTCCCCGGACGATATCCAGGAGCTCTACCTGGGCAGCCTGCGCGCCATCGGCATCGACACCGATAAGCACGACGTGCGCTTCGTCGAAGACGACTGGGAAAGCCCGACGCTGGGCGCCTGGGGCCTCGGCTGGGAAGTCTGGATCGACGGCATGGAAGTGACCCAGTTCACCTACTTCCAGCAGGTCGGCGGCTTCGAGTGCAGCCCCGTTCCCGTTGAAATCGCCTACGGCCTGGAGCGTCTGACCATGTACATCCAGGGCGTCGACAGCATGTTCGACATCGTGTGGAGCCGCGGCAAGGACGGCCTGGTCTTCACCTACGGCGACGTCTATCTTGAAAACGAGCGCCAGTATTCCCGCTACAACTTCGAGGTGGCCGATACCGACTTCCTGTTCCAGGAATTCAACGACCGCGAGGCCGAGTGCCTGCGCACCCTCGAGGCGGGCCTGCCGCTTCCGGCGTACGACAGCGTTTTGAAATGCTGCCACGCCTTCAACCTGCTCGACGCGCGCGGCGTCATTTCCGCCACCGAGCGTATGGGCTACATCCTTCGCGTCCGCACGATCGCCAAGGCGTGCTGCGCGTCGTATATGGAACATGTCGTGGGCGTCAAGCCCGAAGCCGATTCGAAGGAGGCATAGGATGGAAAAGACCACGCTCGCATTCGAAATCGGCACCGAAGAGCTTCCCGCATTCGACCTGCACGCCGCCACCGAGCAGCTGCCGCGCCTGGTTTCCGAGGCCCTGGCATCCGCCCGCGTTCCTTTCGACGAGGTCAAGGCGTACTCCACGCCCCGTCGTCTGATCGCGATCGTCGAGGGCGTGCCTGAGCGCACCGAGGCCACCGTCGAGCAGTTCCGCGGCCCGGCCGCCAAGATCGCGTTCGACGCCGAGGGCAATCCCACCAAGGCCGCTGCCGGCTTCGCGCGCGGCAAGGGCGTCGACGTGTCCGCGCTCGAGCGCCGCGACGAGGGCGGCGTCGAATACGTCTACGCGGTAAAAGAGACTCCCGCCGCCGACGTGGCCGCGCTGCTGCCCGAGGTTCTCGAGGGCGTCATCGCATCCATCTCCTGGCCCAAGTCGTGCCGTTGGGGCACCACGAGCCAGTACTTCTCGCGCCCGGTGCGCTGGATCGTGGCCATGCTGGGCGAAGTGGTCGTCCCGGTTCGCTTCGCGGGCCTTGAGGCCGGCAACGAGACGCGCGGCCATCGCTTCCTGGCTCCCGGCCCGCACGCCGTGGCCCACGCCGACCAGCTGATCGACACGCTGCGCAACGCCTATGTCGTCGTGACCGAGCAGGAGCGCGAAGAGTCCATCCGCGCCCAGGTAGCCGAAGCCGAGAAGGCATGCGGCCTGGTGGCCGAGCTGCCCGCGAAGACCCTCGCCGAGGTCGTGAACCTCTCCGAGTATCCCACGGTCATGGTGGGCGAGTTCGACGAGCTGTTCCTGGCCGTGCCCAAGGAAATCATCGTCGACGCTATGCTCGTGCATCAGCGCTACTTCCCGCTGTTCAACGCCGACGGCTCGCTTGCGAACAAGTTCCTGATCACGTCGAACGGCAATCCCGAGTTCGAGGCCAACATCGTCGACGGCAACCAGCGCGTCGTTGCGGCTCGTCTCTACGACGCCAAGTTCTTCTACGACGAAGACCTCAAGGCTCCGCTGGAGTCTTACGTCGAGCATCTCGACGAGGTGGTCTTCCAGGAGAAGCTCGGCACCACGCTCGCCAAGACCAAGCGCATCGTCAAGCTGGTCGAGCACCTGTGCGCCGCCGCAGGCCTCGAAGGCCAGGAGAAGGCAGACGCTCTGCGCGCCGCCTACCTGTGCAAGGCCGACCTGGTGACGGGCGCGGTCGTCGAGTTCACGAGCGTCCAGGGCATCATGGGCTCCTACTACGCCAAGGCCGCGGGCGAGACCGACGTGGTGGCAGGCGCCATCGCCGACCACTACCGTCCGCGCTTCTCGGGCGACGCCACCCCGGCGACCCGCGTGGGCAAGGCCGTGGCCTTCGCCGACAAGCTCGACACGATCTGCGGCCTGTTCGCCGTGGACCAGGCTCCGACCGGCTCTTCCGACCCGTTCGCCCTGCGCCGCAGCGCGCTGGGCATCGTGGCCATGCTGACCGGCGATGAGGCGCTCCAGGTCGAGCTCGTTCCCGCGATCGACGCATCGCTCGCCGCATATGCCGCCGACGGCATCGAATTCGACGCCGCGGCCGTGCGCGAGCAGGTCATCGAGTTCTTCATCACGCGCACGAAGGTCATGGTGCGCGACGGCGGCAGCAGCGCCGACGCCATCGACGCCGTGCTCGCCGCAGGCGTGCGCGAGCCGCTCGAGTTCGTCAATCGCGTCCATGCCCTCGAGCATGCCCGCCAGGAGGCCCCCGAGACCTTCGCCGACCTCGCCATCGCCTACGCCCGCGCCAACAACCTGCGCGACGCCGCCCTGGGCTGCGATTACGACGAATCGCTGCTTTCCGAGGTGGAACATGCGCTGGCCTGCGCGGTCGTTCAAGCCGAAGGCCGCGTCGCCTGTGCCCTCGATGCCGACGATTACCCCGAGGCACTCGCCGAGCTGGCCGCCCTGCGCAAGCCGGTCGACCTGTTCTTCGAGAAGGTCATGGTCATGGACGAGGACGCCGCCTTGCGCGAGAATCGTTTGCGTATCCTGAACCGCTTCGTGGACGTGTTCGCCCGCGTGGCCGACTTCGGCCTGCTGGTCAAGTAATCGGCGCCGATAACGAGCGCATCGATTCCGTTTCTATGGATGAACCGGCTTCCCGTTTTTACGGGGGCCGGTTTTTTGTATATTGAGCAGAACTATGGACGGATTCTCGTCCAGGCGGCTTCTGCCGCTTCGCCCAATCGTATCGATGCGTCGGGTTTCGGCGCACGGAAAGGGGAGGGGCCATGTCGGGAGACTTGCGAGAGCATATCTGCATTCACAACGATTCTCCGCTTCCTACCATCTATATCGTCAGCGACTCTCTCGGAGCCACCGCGCATACGCTCGCGCGCGCGGCGGCAGGGCAGTTCGGCGTTCCCGAGCCTTACATCGAGATTCTGCCGAAAGCCCGCAGTTTCGAGGAAATCGCGAACTTTTTGACGTCTCATCAGCAGCTTTACCGCGATGCCGGCCTCAAGGACGACATGGTGGTCTTTTTCACGCTGGTCGATCCCATGATGCGCTCGAAGCTGCGCGCGTTCTGCAAAGAGGCGGGCTTGCACGGCGTCGACATCATGAGCACGCCGATCCATGCCCTGGCCGACGCGTCGGGCCTTTCGCCGCGCAACAACCCGGGGCTGCTTCGTACCACCGACGCGCACTATTTCCGTCGCATCGCGGCCATGGAGTTCACGGTCGAGCACGACGACGGCCGCAACCCGCAAGACCTCGCCGAGGCCGATATCGTGCTTTTGGGCGTGTCGCGCTCTTCGAAGACGCCTATCTCTATATATATGGGCATGGAGGGCTACAAGGTGGCCAACGTTCCGCTGGCGTTGGGCGTCGAGCCGCCGAAGGAAATCTACGACTGCGACCCGTCGAGGGTTTTCGGCCTGATGACCACGCCCGACGTATTGGTGGGCATCCGCACGCGCAGGCTCGGGGGAGCGGGACGCGGCGCGGCCGCCGTGGCGGCGAGCTATGCCGAGCCCGAGATGGTCTATCAGGACCTCGAAGAGGCCCGCGCGCTCATGCGCAAGCTGGGCTGCATCGTGATCAGAACGGACAATAAAGCCGTGGAAGAAACCGCTCAGGAGATTTTACGCTACTATGAGCTGGCTCATCCGTTCCAAAAGACCATATTTGAGTAATATTGCTCTTTGTGCAGTAGAGTATCTATCACGAAGGAGAATACAGTGACTGCTGACGTCAAGCGTGTCTACGCGTTCGGTAAGGACGCCGAGGGCAACAACGTTACCGAGGGCAACAAGGATATGAAGTACATCCTCGGCGGCAAGGGCGCGAACCTCGCCGAGATGGCCGTGATCGGCCTTCCTGTGCCTCCGGGATTCACCATCACCTGTCAGACCTGTATGGAATACGCCAACGCCGACAACACCTGGCCCGAGGGCGCGCTCGACGAAATCGAGCAGTACCGTCTCGATCTGGAGCGTCGCATCGGCAAGAAGATCGGCGACTCCGAAGATCCCCTGCTCGTTTCCGTGCGTTCCGGCGCTCCCATGTCCATGCCGGGCATGATGGACACGGTTCTCAACCTGGGTCTGAACGACCAGTCCATCAACGGCCTGATCAAGCACACCGAGAACCCCCGTTTCTCCTGGGACAGCTATCGCCGTTTCATCCAGATGTTCTCCAACGTCGTCATGGGCCTCGACGGCGACCTGTTCGAGAACGCCATCAACGCTAAGAAGATCGTCCGCGGCGTGAAAAGCGACGCCGACCTCACCGCCGAAGACCTGCAGGAACTCGTCGAGGAGTTCAAGAACATCTTCTCCGAGAACGTTTCCGCCGAGGAATACCCCGCGCTCGTCGTGGACGGCCGCGTGACCTTCCCTCAAGATCCCGACACCCAGCTCAGGCTTGCCATCGAGGCCGTGTTCGGCAGCTGGAACAACCCGCGTGCGACCCTCTATCGCAAGCAGAACAAGATCGCCGACGACCTGGGCACCGCCGTCAACGTGCAGACCATGGTGTTCGGCAACAAGGGCGAAACCTCCGCTACCGGCGTCGCGTTCACGCGCAACCCCGCCAACGGCGAGAAGGAATTCTACGGCGACTACCTGGTCAACGCCCAGGGTGAAGACGTCGTCGCAGGCATCCGCAACACGAGCCCCATCGCCGAGCTGAAGCATGTCGAAGGCCTGCAGGAGGCCGGCGCCGAGCTCGAAGAGGTGTTCGTCACCCTGGAGAACCACTATCGCGACATGTGCGACATCGAGTTCACCATCGAGCAGGGCAAGCTGTGGATGCTGCAGACCCGTGTGGGCAAGCGCACCGCCGCCGCCGCGCTGCACATCGCCATCGAAATGGTGAAGGAAGGCCTGATCACCAAGGAAGAGGCCGTCTGCCGCGTCGATCCCGAGCAGCTCGACCAGCTCCTGCACCCGCAGTTCGACAAGTCCGCCGAGTACGACGTGCTCGCGCGCGGCCTGAACGCCAGCCCGGGCGCTGCCGTGGGCGAGGCCGTGTTCTCCGCCGCCGACGCCGTGGCCGCCGAGGCCGAGGGCCGCAAGTGCGTGCTCGTCCGCTGGGAGACCAACCCCGACGACCTGGCCGGCATGATCGCCGCCGAAGGCATCCTGACCTCCCATGGCGGCAAGACCAGCCATGCGGCCGTCATCGCCCGCGGCATGGGCGCCCCGTGCGTGTGCGGCGTCGAAGCCCTCAAGATCGATGCCGAGAAGAAAGAGGCCGTCGTGGCCGGCACCGACGTGGTCATCCGCGAAGGCGACATGATTTCGATCGACGGCACCACGGGCATCGTGGTCCTGGGCGCGGTCGAGCTGGTCATGCCCGAGCTTTCCGGCGACCTCGACGTCATCCTCGAGTGGGCCGACGAGTTCCGCCGCCTGGGCGTTCGCGCCAATGCCGACAACCCGGCCGACGCGGAGCTTTCCCGCTCCTTCGGCGCCGAGGGCATCGGCCTCGACCGTACCGAGCACATGTTCCTGGGCGATCGCAAGCAGATCATCCAGACCTTCATCCTCAACGAGGACGAGGCCGTGCGCGAAGCCGCTGTCAACGACCTGTTCGAGGCTCAGACGGGCGACTTCTACGGCATGTTCAAGGCCATGGACGGCCTGCCGGTCATCGTGCGCCTGCTCGATCCGCCGCTGCATGAGTTCCTCGAGAGCCCCCGCGCCCTCGATGTCGAAATCGCCAAGCTCGAGGCCGCCGGCGGCGACGCCGAGGTCATCGCCGCGAAGCGCAAGCTCATGGAGCAGATCGACGGAATGAGCGAGGCCAACCCCATGCTCGGTCTGCGCGGCTGCCGCCTGGGCATCGTGTACCCGATCCTTCCGGTCATGCAGGTGCGCGCCATCGCCACGGCTACCGCCCAGCTGAAGAAGGAAGGCCTCGATCCCAAGCCCGAGGTCATGATTCCGCTGGTCTCCACCGTCAAAGAGCTCGAGAAGCTGCGCAAGGTGGCCGTCGACACCATCGCCGAGGTCGCTGCCGAGGCGGGCGTCGAGCTGGACATCCCCGTGGGCACCATGATCGAGCTTCCGCGCGCTGCCGTCACCGCTGACGAAATCGCCACCCAGGCCGACTTCTTCAGCTTCGGCACCAACGACCTCACCCAGACCACGTTCGGCTTCAGCCGCGACGACGTCGAGGCCGAGTTCGTGCCGCAGTACCTGGCCGAGAAGCTTCTGCCGTACAACCCCTTCGCCACCATCGACCCGGGCGTTGCCAAGCTGGTCAAGATGGGCGTCGAGCTGGGTCGCGAGGGCAATCCCGACCTCGTGTGCGGTGTCTGCGGCGAGCACGGCGGCGATCCCGACTCCGTGAAGACCTTCCATAAGATCGGTCTGGACTACGTGTCCTGCAGCCCGTATCGCGTGCCGCTGGCCCGCCTTGCCGCTGCCCAGGCCGCCCTGGAAGAGAAATAGCCCGCATCTCTCGAAGAGATAACGCGCTTTCTTGAAACGGTCCGTCTCGTACGAGGCGGACCGTTTTTTCGTCGGTCGAAAGCCGGCTGACGAAAGCGTCGGGTCGGGCGGGCGGCGCGGCGCCCCGTCTTCTTCGCGATATGCCCCGCTCGCTTCGCGCGTGCGGCCGCGCGGCTCTGAAAGCTGCTACACTGCGCGCAAAGCGAGAGAAGGGGTATGCCATGCGGATCGTGAAGCGTGAAGACCGACAGGCGCAGGAGCATGCCGCGTTGTCGGGCGATGCGGCGTTTTCCGACGAGACGGAGGGCCGTGCGTTTTCGGCCGAGCCCGATTTCCTGAGAACCGAATACCAGCGCGACCGCGACAAGATCGTGCATGCGAAAAGCTTCCGGCGCCTTTCCCATAAAACCCAGGTGTTCCTGGCGGCCGAAGGCGATCATTTCCGCACCAGGCTGACGCATACGCTGGAGGTGGCGCAGATCGCGCGCACCATCGCGCGGGCGCTCGGCTTGAACGAGGATCTGGCCGAAGCCATCGCGCTCGGCCACGACTTGGGCCATACGCCCTTCGGCCACATGGGCGAGGCGGCGTTGGCGTCGAGTATCGCGCGCTGCTTGGGAATCGATGCGGCCGACACGCGCGTCGAGGGTCTGTATCGCCACAACGAGCAGAGCCTGCGCGTGGTGGAAGTAATCGAAAACGCAGGTCGAGGTCTTAATCTGACGTACGAGGTGCGCGACGGCATCGTCCATCACACAGGCCCCGTGCGTCCCGAAACCATGGAGGGGCGCATCGTGGCGACGGCCGACCGCATCGCGTACGTGAACCACGATATCGACGATGCGATCAGGGCGGGGCTTCTGCGCGAGGACGATCTGCCCGAAAGCACCGCCAAGGTGCTCGGAGCCGACCATTCGTCTCGCATCGAGACGCTCGTGACCGACATGGTGTCCACGAGCGCGCGCACGGGCGACATCGCGCTTTCGGATACCGCGTGGAACGCGATGGGCGAGCTGCGGTCGTTCTTGTTCGCGGCGGTCTATCAGAGCGAACCCGTGATGCGCGAGGCGCGCAAGGCGCAAAGCCTCATCGCCGCGCTGTTCGACCACTTCGTGGCGAACCCCGACGCCGTTCCGGGGGAGTATCGTGCCATTTCCGACGGCGACCCGGTGCGCGCCGCCACCGACTACATCGCCGGCATGACCGACCGCTACGCCGTGCGCACCTACGAGGAATTGTTCGTGCCGCGCCCGATGCGCTGATCGCGCGCCGCTCCATATGCTTTTCAAGCGTCGGCTTCGGCCGGCGCTTTTGTTTGCTCCCGTTCGTGCGGCTTGCGTGAAAGGGCGGGGCCGTTCGGCGTCGTCCGACGCGCTCTTCGCGTGGTCGGGTGCGTCCGTCGGGCGTTTCGCCTTGTTTGCCCAGCGGCGCAGGGCCGTTCGGGTCCGCTTCGGCGGCGGGTGCAGGCCCGCTTCGCCTGCGGGATGCGGCTCGTCGGCGCCGGCGGGGTTTGCGGCTTGCGCGGCCGCCCGTTCGCGCGACAACGCCTGGGCTGCGTGTCGGGAGGGTGTCGGCTCGGCGCGCGGGAGCCATTCACCCGGCGCGGCGGGTACAATAAATCGGATTGCGCCGCGTCCGTCGCCGTTATGCAGGGATCGGCGGGCGCGGCGGGAAATGCGGATGAAGGAGGGGAAGAGTCGGTCGTGGCTGAGAAGACGAAGACGAAAAAAGAGGTGAAATTCCGTCACGGAATGCTCGCCTTCGGCTTGCTGGCGGCGGTCATGTTCGGATGCGTGGTGGGACTGGGCTCCGAGCCCCAGATCCCCATGGTGGCGGGATGCGCCATCGCGGGAGCGATCGCCATGTATCTGGGCAACAGCTTCGAAGAGGTGCTCGACGGCGCCATGAAAGGCGTGCTTGACGCTATGGAGGCCGTGCTCATTCTGATGTGCATCGGCATGCTGGTGGGCACGTGGATCTTGTCAGGCACGGTGCCTACGCTGATCTATTACGGCCTGAGCGTGATCAGCCCCGAGTTGTTCTTGCCCGTGGCGTTTCTGGGCACGCTGCTCGTGGGCATCGTTTTGGGCTCGTGGGGCGCGGCGGGCACGATCGGCATCGCCTTTATGGGCATCGCGGCGGCGCTCGACATTCCTTTGGGCATGGCGGCGGGCGCCATCGTGGCGGCCGCGTACGTGAGCGAAATCGTGTCGCCTTTGACCGACGGCCCCGTGCTGTGCGCGGCGATTGCCGACGTGAGCGTGTTTTCGCTGTGCAAGAAATTCCTGCCGATCGCGCTCGCGGTATGCGCCGTCAGCGCGGGTCTGTATTTCTTCATCGGCTCCACGTTGGGAACGGGCATGACCGAGGCGGGTGCGGGCCGCGTCGACGAGCTGCTCAGCGCGCTCGAGCAGTCCTACGCCATCGGGCCTGTCACGTTGATTCCCCTGGTGGTGATGGTTATCTGCATCGCGATGCAGGTTCCCGCCATTCCGTCGTTTCTGCTGGGCGTGCTTCTCGCCATCATCGAGGCGGTCGTTTTGCAGGGGGCGGATCTGGGCACGGCCGTGGCGGCCGCGAACACCGGCGTGGTGAGCAACACCGGCTTCGAGGTGCTCGACACGCTGTTTTCCACGGGCGGCATCGAGGAGATGCTTCCCACCATTTCCATCGTGATCTTGGTCATGGCGTATGTGGGCATCCTGCAGCACACGGGGCTCATGCAGTCGCTCATCGAGCCGATCGCGTCCAAGCTCAAAAGCTTCGGCTCGTTGGCCGCCACCACCGGGGCAAGCGGCACGGCGTTCAACGTGCTGCTGCCCGACCAGTATCCCGCGATCGCGCTTTCGTGCAAGATGTACGGCGATTCGTTCAAGAAGCACGGCACGCCCGGCGAGGTGTGGAGCAACATCGTGAACTCGAGCGCGGGCATCACCTCGGTCCTTATTCCGTGGAACACCTGCTCGATCTATATGGTCACCATTCTGGGCGTGACGTGTCTGGAATACGCGCCCTTCGCGTTCTTCTGCTATCTCTATCCGATCACGGTGGCTGTTGTGGCGGTGCTGTTCGGCAAGAAGCTGGGCTGGACCGGCGGCGCGCGCAAGGCCGAGGCGAAGGCCGAAACCGTCGCATAGAGCGCCTACGCCGCGCGGCCGTCCGGGCGTTTCGGCGCATCCGGGCGGTCGCACGGGTCGCACGGCAGCCCGTTGTCGTCGTCGCGCCGACGGGTTGCGCGGGGCCGTCTCGCGCAACCCGTCGGGTCTTCGATGGAATGCTTCGCACGTCGTTCGCGCCGTGCGGCCCGGCCGCGAAAAAGACCGTCCGAACCCGCTTTCGCCCGGCGTGCGGCCGTTTCCGAAGCGCGGACGGACGCCCTATTCCGTCCGCCGCCGCTTTTTCGCTCTGCCGTGAGAAAGCATCTGGTTTTTATGCGCTCTCTCCGTATAATGGTGGGCGTTATGCGCAAAGAAATGCTGAAAGATTCCTTCAAGACGGCCCTGCCCATCATGGCGGGCTATGTCGTGCTGGGCATTCCCTGCGGCATTCTGTGCGCCACCGCCGGCATGGACGTGTGGATGGTCGCGCTCATGTGCGCGCTGTTCTACTCGGGCGCCGGCCAATATATGATTCCCAACATGTACATGGCGGGCAATCCGCTCACCGCGATCATCGCCAGCGTCTCGCTCGTCAACACGCGCCAGATGCTCTACGGCGCGTCGCTTTCGCAATTCTGCGGAGTCTGCCGCAAGCGCCTCGCGTTCTTCTTCGGAGCCACCGTCACCGACGAAAGCTTCGGCGTGAATCTGGCCCGTTTCATCAACGGCGAATGGTCGGTCGGCTCGGCATTGGCGGTGAACCTGTTCTCGCAAAGCGCCTGGCTTCTGTCCAACGTGGCGGGCGCGCTGGTGGGCTCCGCCGTCTCGCTGCCCACGGCTTTGGCCTCCTTCGCCATGACGGCCCTGTTCATCTGCCTGCTGTGCATGCAGAAGATCACGCCCGCCAACGCGGTTGCCGCGGTAAGCGCCATGATCGGCGTGATCGTGTGCAAGTGCATCGGCCTTGCAGGCCCCGCCATTTTGATCGGCGCCCTCGTAGGCGTCGGCGCCGCGCTGGCGTTCAGCCTGAAGACGGGCACGAAGGAAGATTCCGATATCAGGGTGGGGGCGTAGCATGCCGGTTTCCGATTTCCTCATCGTGTTCGGGGTATGCGCCCTGACCATGCTTGCCTGCCGCGTGCTGCCGGTGTTTCTGCTGAAGGGCAAGCAGCTCCCCGAAACCATGGTGCGCGCGCTCAACTTCATCCCGCCCGCGGCATTCGCCGCGCTCGTGGCCAACGATCTGTTCGACCCGGCCAAGATCGCATCGGGCGACGTATGGTCGTGGCTCGCACCGCTGATCGCCGCCGCGGCGGTCGTGGCCGTGGGCGTCAAGACCAAATCTCTGGCGTGGTGCATCCTGGTGGGAGTGTGCTCGCTTGCGGTGCTCACCTACGGCCCGGCGCTTCTTCCTTAGCTTTCGACCGGTTTTCGAAAATGCTTTGACGCTTTAATGCGACAGAGTATAATAGTATTTGACATTCAAAATGAGAATGGTCATGCAATGCGTGCGCGCGTGCATGGCCATTCTTCTGTAAGGGTACGAATACGAAAACGAAAAGAGGGCAGTCATCGTGACCAACGACAACGACTTCTCGCTATCCCGCATTCCCGAAGGCGCGAAGCAGCCGCTGTGGCAGATCCTCATGATCCGCATCGGCGCCATCTGCTGCGTGTCCCAGCTTGTTTTGGGCGCGGCGCTCGGCTACGGCATGACGTTCTGGGGCGCGTTCTGGGCAACCATGCTCGGCTCGGTCTTGCTGCAGATCGTCAGCTGGGCGCTCGGCACCGCCGCCGCGCGCGAAGGCCTCTCCACGAGCCTGCTGTCCCGCTGGGCGGGCTTGGGCAAGATGGGCTCCGCCGTGCTGGGCGGCGTCGTGGCCATTTCCATGGTGGGCTGGTTCGGCGTGCAGAACTCCGTGTTCGCCGAAGGAATGCTCAACATCACCGGCATGCTGAACTTCCCGATCTGGGCGCTGATCACGGGCCTCGGCATCACGCTGCTCGTCGTGGCGGGCATCAAGTGGATCGCCCGTTTCGCGGCCGTGTTCGTTCCGCTGTTCATCGTCGCGGTCATCGCGTCTGCGGCCATCGTGCTTCAGGACCACAGCCTCATGGAGTTCCTGAACTCCCCGCATCCCGGCCCCGCGCTGTCCTTCGGCGCCGCCACCACCATGGTCGCCGGCGGCTTCATCGCAGGCGCCATCTGCACGCCTGACTATGCCCGTTACCTGAAGAACGGCACCCAGGTGTTCTGGATGACGCTCATCGGCACCTTCCTGGGCGAGCTCGGCATGAACCTCATCGCCGTCATCCTGGCCCACGCCACCGGCACCAACAACGTGACCGACATCATGATGGCCACCTCCGGCGTGCTGGGCGTGATCATCGTCGTGGCGTCCACCGTCAAGCTCAACGACATCAACCTGTACTCGTCGGGCCTCGGTATGGCCACCATGATCAACGCGCTGTTCAACGTGAAAGTGAACCGCTCCATCATGACCTGGGTCCTCGGTATCGTGGGTACCGTGCTCTCCATGATCGGCATCATCAACTACTTCACCGACTTCCTCACGCTGCTCGGCGTGGCCATTCCGCCCGTCGCCGGCATCATGGTGGTCGATTACTACCTGCTCAAGCGTAACAGGGCCGATCTTGAGAAGACGCGCGCCGAAGGCCAGCTTCCCAAGACCGTGGAGAAGTGGAACCCCGTCACTATCGCCGTTTGGGTCGCGGCCTTCGCCGTCGGCGAGGCGAGCAGCATCTTCTCGATCGGCATTCCCGGCCTGAACTCGCTGATCTTCGCAGGCGTGGTGTATTGGATCGCCATGAAAGCCTATGCTTCCGTGAAGAAGGTCGACGTGGTGAAGTTCCAGGAAACCGACCAGGTTCTGTAGCGAGTTTCGGCGCTTCCGCCAATCGCGCGAAACGGACGTCCGGGCATTTCCGGCTTCGTTTCGCGGCGTGCGACGGCTCGTCCTCGCATCATGTGCAAGCCCGCTTTTCTCGTCGAGGAAGGCGGGCTTTTTCGTGGGGCGGGGTATACTGCTGAGGATTCTTGCGAGGAAAGGAAGGCATCTTCTATGGCCAAACGCGTTCTTCTTGCCGTATCCGGCGGCATTGCCGCCTACAAGGCCTGCGATATCGTGAGCAGGCTCAATAAGCTGGGAGTGGAAGTGCAGGTCATCATGACCGAGAACGCCACGAAGTTCGTCACCCCGCTGACGTTCGAGGCGCTTTCGGGCCGCATGGTGTATACCGATACGTTCGATTACAGCTACGACGCGTCGATCAAGCATATCACGCTGGCGCAGGAGGCCGACCTCATGTGCGTCGCGCCCGCCACGGCCAACATCATCGCCAAGATCGCGCACGGCATCGCCGACGACATGGTGTCCTCCACGTTTCTGGCCGCCACGTGCCCGGTGATCGTGTGCCCGGCCATGAACACCCATATGTACGAGAACCCGTCCACGCAGGCCAACCTGCGCACGCTCGAAGAGCGCGGCATTTCGCTGGTGGGCCCGGGCGTTGGCAAGCTCGCATGCGGCGACGTGGCCCGCGGCACGCTGTCGCCGGTCGATGAAATCGTCGACGCGATCGCGAAGGCGCTCGGCCCGCAGGCGTAGGTTTTCGAGCCCGCGCTGTTCAATCGGTTATGAGAAGGGGCCCCGCGGGGCCCCTTCGCTATGCGTGCTTGCCGCAGGTGGGGCACAGGTCGGCCAAGGGGCAGCGGTCGCACTTCGGGTTGCGGGCGCTGCAGGTGTCGCGGCCGAAGTGCACCCACTGATGGTTGATGAACAGCCAATCGCTTTGCGGGTAGATCTTCAGCAGCTTGCCTTCGGTCTTCTGCGGCGTGTCGTCGTTGCGCGTGGCGAAGCCCAGGCGGTGCGCGATGCGGAAGACGTGCGTGTCCACCGCGATGCCCTGCGGGTTGCGAAACGCCTGGCACATCACCACGTTGGCGGTCTTGCGCCCGACGCCCGGCAGCGTCTGCAGCGCGTCGATATCGTTGGGGATCTCGCCCCCGAAATCGGTCAGCACGGTTTGCGCGCAGGCCACGATGTTTTTGGCCTTCGAGCGGAAGAAGCCCAAAGGATGGATGATCGCCTCGATATCGGCGACCTTCGCGTGCGCCATGGCCTCGGGCGTGCCGAAGCGGGCGAACAGCTCGGGCGTCACCTTGTTCACGGCGGCGTCGGTGCACTGCGCCGACAAGATCACGGCGATGGTCAGGGTGAAAGGATCGCTATGGTCGAGCGAGCACTCGCCCTCGCCGTAGCGTTCGAAAAGGCGCCGCTCTATCTCGGCGGCGCGCTCGCGTTTCTGCGTGAGGTTTTCGCGCGGCATGGCATGCTCCTTATGTGTCGAGCCGGAAAGATTCGTTCGTCGTGCATTGTAGGGCATCGCCGTGCGCGGCGCCCGCTTTGCGCGGTTCGGCGCGCCGGGGTATCATCGCGAAAACCGATTCGACCGAAAGGGGCCGATTATGGAAAAGCCCAGGCCGCGCTTCGCGGCTGCGACGGCATCCGTCCTGCTGGCGGCATCGCTTGCGGGCGGCATGCTTGCCGGATGCGCCGACGATTCCGCCGCGATGAAGGCGCAGGGGGTGCGCGTGCTGGCCGAGCCCGCCGTCGTCGAGCATGGCGAAGGCGAAGAGCTCGACAGGGCGTCGGCCCCTGTGGTCGGCGAGGCCGTGGTGGCATCGCTCGAGGCCTTCACGACGCATACTGCCTCGGGCGTTTTGGAAAACCGCGCAGCGGGAGAAAACGCCGTCTATGCGCCGCTGAGCCTGTATTACGCGCTTTCGCTCGCCGCCGCGGGCGCCGCGGGCGACACGCGCGCCGAGCTCTACGACTTCCTGCGCACGGACGATTCCGACGCCGCCCGCGCTGCTTGCCGCGACTTGGCCCTGGCCCTGCAGGCCAACCCGATGTGCGAGATGAGCATGGCGAACTCCGTGTGGACCGCCGCCGACGTGCCGTTCGAGAAGGCGTATCTGGACGTGGCGCGCGACGACCTTCTGGCCTCGGCCTACGAGGCCGATTTCGGCACGAAGGAAGTGGACGCGGCCATTTCGTCGTGGATTGCCGACAAGACGGGCGGCCTGCTGGCGCCCCAGGTGCAGACCGACGCCGATTGGCTCGCCGCGCTGGTGAGCGCCATGCGCTTCAAGGGGTCGTGGGCGAGCGCCTTCGATGCCGAGCAGACGGCCGAAGACGTCTTTCACGCGGCGGCGGGCCAGACGAAGGCCCGCTTCATGGAGCGCACCGCCGAAGGCTCCTATCTCGACGGCGAAGGGTTCACGCGCGCGAGCCTGTATTTCAACGGCGGCGCGCGGATGCTGTTCGTGCTGCCCGACGAGGGCGCGTCGCCCTCCGATATCCTGGCCGACGAGGCGTTGGCCGCATCGGCGCTGTTCGACGCCGATAACGCCGACGCCGAGATAACCTATCGCATTCCGCAGTTCTCCTTCGACGCCGAGCTCCAGCTTATCGACGCGCTGCGTTCCATGGGCCTCGAGCTGCCGTTTTCCGACCGCGCCGATTTTTCCGCCATGACATCCGTGCCGGCGTATCTGTCGAGCATCCGCCACGGCGCCTGCGTGTCGATCGACGAAGAGGGCGCCGAGGCGGCCGCCTACACCATGGCGGGCGTTTCCGCCATGTCGATGCCCATGCCGCCCGACGCGCATCTCGATTTCGTGTGCGACAGGCCGTTTTTGTTCGCGATCGTCTCTCCCGAAGGCGCGCCGCTGTTCGTCGGCGTGGTGGAAGACCCTGCCGTGTAAGCGCTTCGGTCGCGCCGGCCGCTCCGGGGGGGGCGGCTTCGATCCTGCATCGGCCGTTCCGGGCGCCTCGGCTTCGCGGCCTCGCGCCGCCCGGCTCCGCTTGATGCGGAGGCTTTCTTCGCATGCGCGCGCATGCCGTTATTTACGAACAATCGTTTGCTATAATCGAACGAGTCATCATCCGATCCATCGAACAAGGCCGCTTGCGGCCTTGTCGTGTTTGCGCTTACGGTGCTTTCCGCGCCGCGCCCGAAAAGGAGTCTTATGCTGATCGACGCGCTTGCTGCAGCCATTGAGGAAAACGGGGCCCTCGCCGAGGTGTACGCCAAGCTCGATGCGGGCCAAGACGCCGCGTTGGCCGTGGCCGCTTCGGCGCGTCCGTTCGTCGTGGCGGCGCGTTTCGCGGCCAAGCCCCAGCCCATGCTGGTGGTGCTGCCGGGCGAAGACGCGGTGGAGGGCTTCGCGCGCAGCGTGGCCGCCTACCTGGGCGACGAACGCGTGGCGGCGTTTCCCGCCCGCGCCGACCACCCCTTCGCGCCCAAGCAGCCTGACGCTCGCTTCATCGCCCGCAGGACAAGCGCCGCCTGGGCCGTGCAGTCGGGCGCGCGCAAGGTGGTCGTGGCATCGGCCGCCTCGATCGTGCGCGCGCTGCCGCCGCATGCGGCCCGCGTGTTCGCGCCCATCTCGATCCGCCCCGAGCAGGAGGCCTTCGACGCCGGGACGGGCGAGGCGCTCGATTTCGAATCGATGGCCCAAGGCCTGGTGGCGCGCGGGTTCCAGAACACGGGCGACGCGCTCGAAGGCCCCGGCACCTTCTGCGTGCGCGGCGGCACGCTCGACGTGTTCCCGGGCGATACGCCGTATCCCGTGCGCATCGATTTCTTCGGCGACGAAGTGGACGAAATCAGGCGTATCGTGCCCTCGACGGGTCAGACCATCATGTCGCTTCCTCAGGTGGACGTGTATCCTGTGCGTGAATACCGCCTGAGCAAGAAGGCGCTCGCCCGCGCCGTGCCCGTGGCGGCCAAACGCGCCGAAAGCGACCCCGTCTGGCGCGAGCTTTTCGGCAACCTGCAGGGCGGCTCCGATTTCCCGGGGGCCGACGCGCTGCTTCCGCTGCTGTATGCCAAAACCGAATCGCTGTGCGCGTATGCCGCCGAAGACGCGCTCGTGGTGCTGAGCGAGCCGCGCAGTATCTTCGACGACGCGTCGCGCGCCTACGAAGACGCCTGCGAGCGCGCGAAGGGAAGCCATATCGTGCCGGACGGGCTCTACATCGCGCCCGCCGCGCTCGATTTCGGGTCGGCGCAGCGCTATACGCTTTCGTCGATCATGCAGGTGGGCGGCATGGTGGACGACCAGCTGCCGGTCAAGCGCACCGAGGTGGCGGGCAGCGCCGAAAAGCTCATCGGGCGCCTGCGCTCGCTGGTCGACCAGCGCTACACCGTGGCGTTCAGCGTGCCCGACGTGCGCGCCCGCCGCGATATGAAGCTGCTGCTGGTAGATAACGCGCTGCCCGTGGTGGAAATCCTCGACGAGCCGGCCGAACCGAATGACGATGCGCCTTCCGATGGGCCCCGCCGCGCGCACGGCCGCGCGTCGGTGCGTTCGGGGTCCGACCACGCGGGCTGGCATCGTGACGTGCGCAAGCTCAAGCGCGGCGTGGTGAACGTGGTGGACGTGGACATTCCTCTGGGCATGATCGTGCCCAAGGCCAAGCTCGGCCTGGTGTCGGTGCACGACACGCAGGGACGCACGTCCCAGATCAGGGGCCGCCGCCGCGTGGACATGACCGAGGTCACCTTCCCGTTCGCCCCGGGCGATTACGTGGTGCATGCCGCGCACGGCGTGGCGTTGTTCAAAGACCTCGTGCGCCAAGACGTCGGCGGCATGATGCGCGATTACCTTCTTCTGGAATACGCCGAAGGCGACAAGCTGTTCGTTCCCGTCGAGCAGCTCGACCGCGTGACGCGCTACGTCGGCCCCGAGGGGTCCAGCCCGCGCTGCACGCGCCTGAACACGAGCGACTGGTCGCGCGCGCTGTCGAAGGCCCGCAAGGCCACCAAGCAGCTCGCCTTCGACCTGGTTGATGTCTACACGCGCCGCGCGAGCGTGCAGGGCTTCCGCTATGCGCCCGACACGCCCTGGCAGCGCGAGATGGAAGAGGCGTTTCCCTACGAAGAGACGCCCGACCAGCTGGCGGCGATCGCCGAGGTGAAGGCCGACATGCAATCGTCCAAGCCGATGGACCGCCTGGTCTGCGGCGACGTGGGCTTCGGCAAGACCGAGGTGGCGTTGCGCGCCGCGTTCAAGGCCACGCAGGACAACAAGCAGGTCATGGTGCTGTGCCCGACCACCATTCTGGCGCAGCAGCACTACACCACGTTCAAAGACCGCTTCGACCCCTTCGACGTGAAGGTGGAGGTGCTGTCGCGCTTCCGCAGCCCCGCCGAGCAGAAGCTTGCGCTCAAGGGCTTCGCCGACGGGTCGGTGCAGGTGCTCGTGGGCACGCATCGCCTGCTGTCGCGCGACGTGAACCCGCGCGATCTGGGCCTGGTCATCATCGACGAGGAGCAGCGCTTCGGCGTGGCGCACAAAGAACAGATGAAGAACCTGCGCGAGCAGATCGACGTGCTGACGCTGTCGGCCACGCCCATTCCGCGCACCATGCAGATGGGCCTGTCAGGCGTGCGCGACATGAGCCTGATCCTGACGCCGCCCGACAACCGCCGCCCGGTGGACGTGCATGTGGGCGAGTGGGACGTCGACGTGGTGAGCGACGCCATCAGGCGCGAGCTCAACCGCGGCGGCCAGGTGTATTACGTGAGCAACCGCGTGCGCACGATCGACGAAGCCGTCGAGCGCGTGGGCTCGGCGGCGGCCGAGGCGCGCGTGGGCGTGGCGCACGGCAAGATGAGCAAAGAAGAGCTCGAGCGCGTGATGGAGGATTTCTCCGCCGGCGCGATCGACGTGCTGGTGGCCACTACGATCATCGAAAGCGGCATCGACAACCCGCACACCAACACGCTGATCATCGAAGACTCGCAGCGTCTGGGCCTGGCGCAGATGTATCAGCTCAAGGGGCGCGTGGGCCGCAGCTCGCAGCAGGCCTACGCTTACTTCATGTTCCCCGAAAACATCAGCCTGACCGAAGAGGCCATGGCGCGCCTGGACGCGATCAACGAGCATCGCGACCTGGGAAGCGGCATGCGCGTGGCCATGCGCGACCTTGAAATCCGCGGCGCCGGCAGCCTATTGGGCGCCGAGCAGAGCGGCAACATGAGCGGCGTGGGCTTCGACCTGTTCGCCCAGATGCTCAGCCAGGCGGTTTCCGACGCCCGCGAAGGCAAGCCCGATGCGGGCGAGGGCCTGCCGCCTGCGCTGTCCGACATCACGGTGAACATGCCGGTGCATACGTATATCCCCGAGGAATACGTTCCCGATGCCGACGAGCGCGTGCTGCTGTATCGCAAGCTCGCGTGCGCCGAGGTGCCCGAAACCGTGGACGAGCTGCTCGAACAGACCGAGCAGCGCTACGGCGCCATGCCGCAGGCGTGCAAGAACATGTTCGCGAAATCGCGCCTGCGCGCCTGGGCGTCCGAGCACGGCGTGAAGCTGATCAGCGCGTCGGCGGGCAAGGTGACGATCGAGCCGATCGAGGTGGGCCGCGATGCGCTCACCCCGCTGCGCCGCTACGGCGCCCGCTATGTGGCGCAGACGGCCAAGCTGTCCGTGCCCGTGAAGTATTTCGATCTGGGCGAAGACGACAGCCTGATCGAAGCCGTCGAAGGCTTGCTGCGCGATTTGGCCGAAGGCGCGGCGTCGCGTGCGGGGAAGGCCCGATGAGCGCGCAAAGGCAGTCGCGCGCCGGGACGGCGCGCATGAGCGCCACGACGGGCGGCGGGCGCTCGGCCGCCGCATCGAAGGCGGCCGGGTCGCCCGCGCCGAAGCGGGGCGGAGCGGCTTCGAAGGCTGCGGCCGGCAGGGCGTCATCGGGAAAGGCGTCGCAGGCCGGGTCTTCGTCGGGCAGGGCGTCGTCCGGCAAGGCTTCGCGCGGCAGGGCGGGCGCGTCTGCCAAAGCGCCCGCGACGAAGGCCGCTGCGTCGAAGCTGCGCGCATCCAAGGCCGCGTCTGCGAAGCCGGCTGCTTCGAAAACGACGGGCGCGAAGGCGTCGGCCTCGAAGCCCGCGTCCAAGGCGCCCTCCAAAACGACCGCTTCGTCGGCGCGGCAGACCGCGCGTTCGAAAACGTCCGGCGGCGCAAAGGGCGCTTCGGCCGCCAAAAAGGCGCAGCCGGCCAAGGCGGCGCCTGAGCGAACGCGTTCCTCGGGCGGCTTCGTGCGCCGCGGCGTGCGGGCGTTCACGCGCTCGTATCTGGTGCGCTTCGCCACGGTGCTCTTCGTGATCGTGGCGGCGGCGTTCATCGCCGCAAGCGCGTTTTCGGCGCAGTCGAACGCGCCCGTCACGCAGCGTGCCGACGGCCTGCCCGTCTACATCACCGACGAGATGATCGACACGGCGCGCGCCATGCAGCACGAATACGGCCATCCGGCCGGCTGCACGATCGCGCAGATCATCCAGGAAAGCGGCCAGGGCAGCGCGCTTTCGGTGCTCGCGGAGCGCGACAACAACCTCTTCGGCATGAAGTGGGTGGATGCGTTCGCGGGCAAGCACGGCGTGGTGGGACCGGTGCAGTGGGGCACCAACGAGGAATACGACGGCAAAACGGTTGCGATCAAGGATTCCTTCATCCGGTTCGAATCGAAGAAGGCATGCATCGAGTTCCGGTCGAGCGTCTTTCTGCAATCGTCCACCTACGCCGACAACCCCACGATCCGCCGCGCCGTCGAAACCCGCAACTCGGCGCTGATGGCATGGGGGCTGCAGGATGCGGGCTGGGCCACCGACAGCGCGTATGCCGAGCACCTGGTGACGGTCATGGACCGCTACGACCTGTATCGCTTCGACTCGTAGGCGGCTCGGCCGCCGCTTCTTTTCGTATAGTCTGACGGCGCGCCGGCTCGGTCCGACGCTGCATAGCGTTTTCCCGGCATAAAGAAGCCTCTCATTTCTCTTGCCCGAGAAATGGGAGGCTTCGTTTTTCGGGGGCCGATGCTTACGCGGTGCCGCCGCGCGTCAAGCGTCGCTTCGCACCGATGCGCTGGCCCGTCGCGTTAGAACGCGAACCGGTCGGAGGGCTTCGCCGGAGCCGCGGCTTCGCGGCGCTGCATCAGGCATCCCAGCGCTTCGGCGGCGTGCGCCCTGCGAAGCTGCTCGCACTGGAACAAGAAGCGCTGCTCGTCTTCGTAGAAGCCCGCGTCGGCGAGCCGCTCGATCGCCCGGCGCGAACGGCGTTCGGCGATCAGCGTGCAGGCGGCTTCGGCGTTTTTCTCCAGCTGGCGCGCAAACGATGCCGCCGCGTCGTCTTGGAGCGGGGCTTTTCCGGCCAAGCGTTCGACAAGCGCCTGGGTCTTGGTCAGAAACGCGCGCTCGCCCGCAAGCAGCTCGTCGTAGGCGCGCATGTCGAAGGGAACCGCGAAGCATGATTCGTCGGAAGCGCCCTCGCCTGCAAGCTCGATGCCCGCCGCGCCGCCGTCGCGATAGGCCGTCGGGCTGAAAAGCCCGCGCACGCCTGCGGGAATATAGGCCGCGGTGTCGAGCGCGTCGAAGCGCACCCATCCGCCCGAAAACGATCGCTCGCCGATGCATTCCACGCTGCGCGGGATGCGCGCGACGCAGCCTTCCGCCGCATGCATGAAGCATTCGCGGCCGATCCGCCTGACGTTCTCGCCTAGCGCGATCTTTTCGGCGCCTTCGCAGATATTGCCGTCTTCGATGTCTTTCACCTGCGATGATATGACCACCGCCGTCGCTTGCGGCGCAAGCGCGCGCCGTCCGATGCGCACGAGCGGCACGCCTTCCACGGCATCGGGCGTCACGGCCGTCGTTTTCTCGGACGCCGTGGCCACGAGCAGCGCGCCCTCGTCGTCGAAATCGTACACGTCGCCGTCCACGATTTTATAGGCGGGAGAAACCGCCCTGCGCCCCGTCTCTTTCAGTACGCGCGCGAACGCGCCGTGGTTGCTTCTGATCCACAGAAGGGCGGGGTCTATGTCGTCGCGCGCCTCCTCCAGGCTGTCGGGGCACACGATGCGCCGCGGCGGGTTGGGGGTGTGCAGAAACGCGTCCTGCCTGATGCATCGCACGCCCGGGCGCACCTCGACGCATTCGCCGTACGGGTAGGCCTGCGCTATCAGCGTTTCGCCGTCGCGCGAATACAGCGAACCGTCTTCGGCGAACAGCGCGGGGTTGTCGGGATGCACCAGGTATCGCACGCCGTCGGGGTAGCGCGTGAGCTTGCTCCACTGCACGGGGCGCGCGCCGAAGCGCTCGAGGGTCGAAGGTATGGCCAGGTTCTCGAAGCACAGGGGCGAAAGCGAGCGGTCGGCGGTCTCGCGCATGCCTTCGGGCAGTGCCAGCAGCCGCAGCCCGATGCCGTAGGAAAGCCACGGGCGGAAGGCGTCGGCCGTGATGCGCACCAAGGGCGTGCCGCAGATCGTCGCCGGCAGGCGCAAGATAAGGCCCGCATCGGGCAGCCCCGCATCGCGCGCGAGCGAATGCAGGTCGGCCGCCAAAAGCGCGCATCCGTCGGGCTCGGGCCACAGGGCGAACGGCCTGCCTTCGCCCGTCAGCGCCGCGGCCGCTTCGCCGCTCAGATGCAGCGGCTCGGCGCAACGGCGCGCCAGCTCGTCGATGGGCGTGGCGTCGTCGAAGAACAGAATGTCGGAAAGCGCTTCGCGCATGGCGTCGTTCATGTGGTCCTCCCTACGCGTGGATGCGGGCGAATGCCGGACGCGACCATGGTAACGCACTCATGACGTTTCGGGGCCTTTGCCGGCGCGCTCTTCAGCGATGCTTCGTTGCGCTATGATGCCCTCGACAAGGTGGTTTCACAAGAAGGACGGCGGGTATGGCGCTTGGCAACGGCGACGCGCGCGAACGCGTCGAAGAAACGGCCGCGACGGACGGCCGCTACGCGGAGCTTTCCTGCGAACTGCTCGATTACGCGAAAGAAACGCTTCTGGTGGCGTTGCGCTTTCTCGAACCCGCGCTCTCGCGGCTCGCGTGCACGCCCGCGCCCGGCTCGCTGTTCGCCACCGACGGCGCGGCGATCTATTACGACCCCGAGCGCACGGTGCGCGCGTTTTCCGAAGAGCCCGCGCGCCTTTCGCGCGACGTCTTGCACATGACGCTGCATTGCCTGTTCCGCCATCCGTTCTCGAACGCCGCGTTCCGCCCGGCGCTGTGGGACCTGGCGTGCGACGTGGCGGTGGAAAGCTGCATGAACGACCTGGGGCTTTCTGAAATATCATGCCGCCGCGCGGCGTATCAGGAGCCGGCCTGCGCGCGCCTGTGCGCCGACATGCCGTTCATCACGGCCGAATCGCTGTACTACCGCTTCGCCGACGACGGCATGACCGACGAAGAGGCGATCGATCTGCGCCGCGCCTTCTTCGTGGACGACCACGCGCTCTGGCTGCGCGGCACGGCCGCCCGCGACGCGCAGCCCGCGGCGGAAGGCGGCTCCGACGCTCTGTTCCCGCAGCCCGAAGCCGAAGGCGGCCCTCAGGCGAACGCGCGCGGCAAAGACGCCCGCGCCGACGACGAAGACGTCCGCGACGAAGCCCCCGACGAGGGCATGCGCGACGCGAACGACGCCGCGCCCGAGTTCGCCGACGACGCACTGGCCTCCATGATGCTTTCCTACGCATCCGCCGCGCGCGTCGATGCGCTCAAGGCGGCCGAATCGTGCTACGGCGCGGGCGGCATCCCGTCGCCCGACGTGGCGGCCATGGGCGCGCCCGAGCCGCAGCAGCGCACGCGGCCTTTGCCCACCGATTCGTTCAACGAGGCCATGCAGACGCACTGGCGCGAGATTTCGTTGCGCGCCGACGTGGCGCTCGACGATTTCTCCCAGCTCTGGGGCGCGTTCGGCGGCGAATTCTCCATGGCGCTCAAGCGCTCCAACACAGAGCGGGTCGATTACGGCGAATTCCTGCGCCGATTCGTGTCGCGCGACGAGCAGATGGCCGTCAACGATGAAGAATTCGACTACGTGTATTACTGCTACGGGCTGGTGCGCTACGGCAACATGCCCCTGATCGAGCCGCTGGAATACGCCGACGACGGCCGCATCCGCGATTTCGTGATCGCGATCGACACGTCGGCCTCCACCAAGGGCGACACGGTGGCCGCCTTCGTCGAGCGCACCTGCGACATTTTGGAAGACGCCGGCCTGTTCTCCGACGCGCTCAACCTGTATCTGATCCAGTGCGACGCGCAGATCCAAGACGTCGCGCGCATCGCGAGCCGCGCCGACGCGCGCGCTTGGGCCGACGGGCTGGAGCTGAAAGGCTTCGGCGGCACGGATTTCCGCCCCGTGTTCTCCTATATCGACGACCTGATGGACGCGGGCGAACTGGCGCACTTGAAAGGCCTGTTGTACTTCACCGACGGGCAGGGGGCGTATCCGCGCATGAAGCCGCGCTACGACGTGGCGTTCGTGCTGACCGACGAGGCATATATCGAAGAGCCCGACGTTCCTCCATGGGCGTTGCGCGTCAAGATCGGTTCAGGGGAATTCCGCAAAGGCAATGAGGAGGGCATGCGATGAACATCCGCCAGGCGAAAGAAGAAGTGGCACGTGCGGTCGAGGTGTATTTGGCCGAAGACGAAAACGGTTCGTATCTCATTCCGATCGAGCGACAGCGCCCGCTGTTTCTGATCGGCGCGCCCGGCGTGGGCAAGACCGCCATCATGGAGCAGGTGGCGCGCGAAATGGGCATCGGCCTGGTGAGCTATTCCATGACGCACCACACGCGCCAAAGCGCCCTGGGCCTGCCTTACATCGCCGAGCGCTCCTTCGAGGGCGAGACGTTCAGCGTGTCCGAATACACCATGAGCGAAATCATCGCGTCGGTCTATGAGGCCATGGCCGAAACGGGCAGGCGGGAAGGCATTCTGTTTTTGGACGAAATCAACTGCGTCTCGGAAACGCTCACGCCCGCCATTCTGCAGTTCCTGCAGTACAAGGTGTTCGGACGCCACCAGGTGCCGCAGGGCTGGGTGGTGGTCACGGCCGGCAACCCGTCCGAATACAACCGCAGCACGCATGATTTCGACGTGGCCACATGGGACCGCCTCAAGCGTATCGACGTCGAGCCCGATTACGAGGCGTGGAAGGCCTACGCGCTCGCATCGCGCGTGCATCCGGCGATCATCGCGTACCTGGATGCGGAGACCTCCGATTTCTACCACATCGAGGCCACGCTCGACGGCAAGGCGTTCGTCACGGCCCGCGGCTGGGACGACCTGTCGCGCGTGATGCGCGTCTACGAGGCGCGCGGCATTCCCGTGACCGAGCGCCTGATCGCCCAGTACGTGCAGGACGCGCGCACGGCCAAGCGCTTCGCGGTGTATTACGACCTGTTCAACAAGTACCGCTCCGATTATCAGATCGACGCGATTTTGGAAGGAAGCGCCGAGGCCCGCGTAGTCGAGCGCGCCAAGGCGGCGCCGTTCGATGAGCGCGTGGCGCTGGTGGGGCTTTTGTCCAGCTCGCTTGCGGGGCGCCTGCATGCCGTGATGCTGCAAGACGCCGCCACCGACTTGGCCTTCGCGGCCGTCAAGCAGGTCGCGCAGCATTGCGAAGGCGGCCTGGCCGACGCCGCCGACGTTCGCGCGGCGTGTTCGGCCGCGGCGATTGATTACGATGCCCGCGCGAAGGAGGGCCGCGAAAGCAGGCTTATGTCCACCGACGAGGGCTCGTCGCTCATGACGGCCGCGCGTTTCCTGCGCGCCATCGCCGACGAGGCGGCGCCTGTCGCTCTCGACCAGGCCAAGGCCCGCTTCGGCGCGTATGCGCAGCAGCTCGACGAAGCGGTGGCGGCCGCGCAGCGCGGGCTCGATAGCGCCTATGCGTTTTTGGACGAGGCGTTCGGCATCGGCAAGGAGACGCTGCTGTTCACCACGGATATCTCCGCGGATGCATCGGTGGTCGCGTTCATCGGCCGCTACGGCTCGGAAAGCTATGCCGCGCACAGCCGCGATCTGATGCTCGAAGAGCGCGCCGCCGCGCTGCAGGAGCGCGCGATGCAGGCCGCCGACGCGCGTTAACCGTTCGATGCCAAGAGGTCGTTCGCATTCGAACGATGGCGAATAGGGGGGGGGCGGCCGCGGGCTGCCTACGCTTGCGGCGGCGCCTCCCATGTCTGAGCATCCCAACGTAAAATTCGTCCCGAAGGGCGCGAGGCGATCGTCTTTCGGATGAAATCGGGCGCATCGGCGGCCTGCGGGCCCCTCGCGTCGGTTTTTTGACGATTCGCGCACGAAATATGCAGTTGGCGGTCTTTTTCGCCGGCTGCGCTTTATTGTTGTCAGCATAATGCCAGGTCGGAAATGAATTGATGGGCCCCCGGAAGGCCGCGGCCTCGAAAATCGGCCCTTTAAAGACCGTCAACTGCAAAAAAGATGCACGAACTGGCTTGTTTCGCGAAGAAAGGACGGCCATGGCCGATAACGTGTTCCAATTCCCCGCGTCGAAAGCAGCGGGCGCGCTCGATTTCTCGAAAAGCGTCTTCCAGGTGAAGGCGACGTTGCTCTATATCGAGCCTGCCATCTGGCGCCGCTTCCTCATTCCCGCCGACGACACGTTCTTCATGCTGGGCGATGCGGTGCTGGGCGCCTTCGACTGGAGCGGCGAATACGGCTTCTATTTCCACAAGGGCAGCATGTTCTTGGACGATCCGCTGCTCATGGAGCGCAATGCCGTCATGCCGCGCATGAAGGGCGAGGTGCACGTGGGCGCCGACGACAAGAAAATCTGCGAGCTCATGAAGCCGGGCGATAAGGCGTCGTTTTTCTACGATATGGAAGACTATTGGGAAATCGAGGTGGAAATCGAGCGCGTGGCGGCCGATGACGAAACGGCGTTCCCGTTCATGCCGGTGTGCTTGGACGGCGCGCGCCAGGCGCCTCCCGAAGGCGTGGGCGGCACGGTGGGCTACGTCGATTTCTGCCGTGTGCTGGACAACCCGCTCGACGCGCGCTATCGAGAGACGCGCGAGTGGCTGGGCCTGCGCGCGGGCGAGCGCTTCGATCCCGAGCAGTTCAGCATCTTCGACGTGAACGCCTCGTACGCGATCGAGACGATCGACGATTACGAGAAAGAGATCCTGCCCGACAACGAGGCCGACCTGCGCGAATTCTGCAAGATGCTGCTGGCCGAGAAGATGTCCATGCACGCCTGCGCCGAAGTGGGCATGCGCGCCATGCAGAATGCGCAGCCCGCGCAGGAGAAGCCGCAGGAGTAGCGCCTGCAAGGGAGCGACGCGTTCGCCGCTTCGTAGCTGCAAGCACGCGTCGGGACGCCCGGTCGATTCGCGCGCGGCTTGCGCGTGAAGGCGGGCGGACCTGTCGCCATCCTGGGCTTATGCGGGGCGTTCGTGCGGTTCGCGCGCGGATCGCGGTTGGCGGGGGCCGGTTCTTGCTGCGGGCGGCTCGAGCGCCCGCACCCTTCGTCAGCGGGCTCGCGGCCCGCTTGCGGCCGCTGGTAAAAATGATGCCGCCGCACTCTCAAAAAGGAGTACCATGGCAGAAAAGCTCAGGTACGACGAACAGAAAGCGTGGTGGCAAGCATGAAGCTGGCAATTCCTTCTATGGGCGAGGGCGGTTTGGACGCGGTTCGCTCGGGTCATTTCGGTCATAGCGACTGCTTCACGATGGTCGATATCGAAGACGGCGAAATCAAGGAGGTCTCCATCGTGGCCAATCCTCCGCACGAAAGCGGCGGATGCCTGCGCCCGGTGGGCATTCTCTCCGACGCCGGTGCCGATGCCATCGTGGCGGCGGGCATGGGCATGCGTCCCATGCAGGGCTTCGCTCAGGCGGGCATCACGGTGTTCTACGACGCCGAAACCCCGGGCGTGGGCGACGTGGCCAAGCGCGCCGCGGCGGGAGAGCTTCCCGTCATGGGCGCCGAGCACGCGTGCCATCACTAAGAACCGCTTCGGACGCCGGTCGCACGGCGCATCGGGCGAAGCATCGAACGAAAAAACCGCCGCGCAGGCTCCATGCCGCGCGGCGGTTTCGTTGTGCGGGAAATGTTCGGGCGCATCGGGGCGCGGGCCTAGCCGCGCTTCGATCCCTGGCGGCGGATGCCGCCCTTGTGGCCGCACGCTTTATTGGGGCCGATGCCCTTGGACGCGTGCGCGCTGCCGAAGAATTGCTTGCTCAGGTTCTGCTTCTTCGGCAGGGGAGGCAGCGGCGGGCGGCCGCCGTTCGCATGCTCGCTCATCGCGCGTTCTCGATCCAGGCCACAAGCGCCTCGGCGTCGTCGAAGATTTCGCAGGCGGCGCGCCAGTTCGAGGAGTTCAGGCCGCGCGCGTAGGCGTCGTCGAGCAGGGCGGCCAGCGGCTTGAAGAAGCCGTCCACATCGAGCAGGGCGCTGGGCGCGTTCAGCTCGCCCGCCTTCACGCGCGAAATCACGCTGAAGAATTCGTCGAAGGTGCCAAGGCCGCCCGGCAGCGTGACGAAGGCGTCGGAAAGCTCCACCATGCGCTTTTTGCGCGCCGACAGGTCGGTCGTGCATTCCTCTTCGATGCCCGCCACCACGGCGCGGCCCTTGGCGCTCAGGCCTTCGGTGGTAATGCCGATCACGCGGCCGCCCGCTTCCACGGCGGCGCGGGCGCTGGCGCCCATGAGGCCCATGTCGTAGCCGCCGAACACCAGCGTGTGTCCGTGGCGGGCGATCGCGCGGCCGAGCGCCGCGGCGGCGTCAAGGTAGATGTCGTCAAGGTTGTTCGACGACGAGCAGAATACGCAGATGTTCATAAAACCTCCTGGTAAAGAACTATTTTCGGCATCTTGAACGTTTCGCATGGAATTCGGCGAAAGCAATTGTCGACACGTTGGCGCGAAACTCGTTCCCAGATTCGCTGCATGCTTTTGGCTATTCACGGCTTTGCTCCATGTCGGCGCGTATGAGCGCTTTAAGGTACCCTGCCTTGTTCGGCTGCGCATCGAGATGTGCGAGCAAGTCGCGTTCGTTTGGGCTGAACCTTACGACACGCTGCACCATTTTCTCGCGGTTGTATTTAGCGGCCGCTCTCTTCTGGGCTTCGCTGACCATGATTGCTCGTCTCCTATCTTTTCGCATGTTTCGAATGGCGGGGCTATGGCGATGGGATGCATGTTTTATCGTGTACGGGAAGCGTACGTTTCTGGTATAGCCCCGCATCCGCGAAGCCCAGCTTGCGGTAGTACTCGCGCGTGCCCACGGAGCTGATCACGTTGATGGCTCCATGGCCCGCCTCGCGCGCCATGGAGCAGGCGGTTTCCACCAGCGTGCGGCCCAGGCCCAGATGCTGCGCGCCCTTGCTCGTGGCGTGCAGCTTGGCGGCGGCGCCGTACACGTGCACCTCGCGGATCATGGCCTCGCCTTCGCCGATCGGCAGCCCGTCGCGCGCGGCCACGGCATCGGGCTTCGGCAGCGACAGGCGCAAGAACCCGGCGATGCGGTTGTCGGGCGTGACCCACTGCAAGAAGCGTTCGGTCGAAACGGAGGTGCCGTATTCCACCATATGAAGCGACAGTCCGCCCGTGTCGGTGGCGCGGTTGTTGATTTCGCGGTAGCGGATGTCGGACACCTGGCTGCTGTGGCCGGTCTGCTCGATGTGGCGCTCCACCATTTGGCGCAGGTTGGTCTTCTTGTTGCCCGCCATGATGTCGCTCGCCGAAATGTCCCTGATCATGCGCGAGATGCGCATGTAGGGCGGCGTAATCAGCGTGTCGTGCGAAAGCACGTCGATCAGCTCGTCTTCGGAATACGGGCGCCAGCTGCCGTCTTCGTAGTGCTTCACCAGGCCTGTGCCGTCCACGAGCGCGCAGGGATAGATTTTCACCTCGTCGGGCAAATAGCGCGCGTCGGTCACGAAGGTTTCGTAATCGCGCTTGTCGTCCGCGGGCGTGGCACCGTACAGGTTGGCCATGAAATGCGCGTGGATCTTGAAGCCGAACAGGCGCAGCAAGGCGAAGGCCTCGGCGATGCGCCCGGGGCTGATGCGGCGGTTGTTGGCGTCCAGCACGTCGGGGTTCAGGCTCTGCACGCCGATCTGCACCTTGGTGCAGCCGAAGCGGCGCAGCATGGTGCAGGTGCGCGCGTCGATCGCGTCGGGGCGCGTTTCCACAACCAGTCCTACTACGCGGCTGTTCGCCTGCTCGTTTTCGCGCTGCAGGGCCTCCAACTCTTCGATCGTCGCGCTTTGCATGGCGGCTGCGCGCTGCCAGCCTGCGTGGTTCGCATACAGGGCGCGCACCACGGTGTTGAACGACGCGCCCTGGCCGATTGCCTGCTGGGCGTCGTGGGCGAAGGCGGCAAGCGAGGCGTTGTCGCAGGCGATACCCGCGTCGGCGTAGAAGGCACGGCGCGCTTCCACCTGTTCGACGGCATCCACGCCGTCGTTGAGCGCGCGGAACAGTTCGGCGATGAACCAGGTCTGGTAGGCGGCGGGGTAGTCGGTCCAGGTGCCACCCAGCACAATCAGCTCGATCTTGTCGATGGGGTGGCCCATCTGGTAGAGCGCGCGCAGGCGTGACGCCACCTGCAGATACGGGTCGAAACAGTTGCGCTCGGCGCGTTGGCAGGCGGGTTCGTCGTGCAGGTAGCTTTTCGGCATGCGTACGTCATTGGGGCAGTACAGGCAGTTGCTGCCGCAGCTCCAGGGTTTGGTGATCACGGTGATCGTGGCCACGCCCGATGCGGTGCGGCGCGGCTTCATCTGCAGCGCCGTGATCAGCGCGCGCTCGGTGGCATCGTCGAGACCCCATGCCGCCACCGTTTCGGGCGAGCGGTTTTTCAGCGCAAAGTAATAGGGCAGTAGCTGCTTTTTGGCGAAGTGGTCTTCGTTGCGCGTGCGATTCTGGTTGTGTTCGTGCAGGATGCGCGCGAGCACCTTGTGGTCCACGTCGGCGCCGCGACGTATCTCTTCGATGATTTCAAGCAAAATAGTATCCATGTGGGTAAGTCTATCGTAGAATCGCAGGCGATTCTTATGGATATGAAGACCGCCGAAATACTCTGCAACGTGACGTCCGATTTCTATCGCACGCAAGCCGCGTCGTTTTCCGCGACGCGCACGTCGCCGTGGCATGGTTGGCGGCGCTGCGTGGCCGTGGTGGCCGAAGCGCTGGGCGTTGCGGGCGGTGTTTCGTGCGATGGGCTCCAGAGGTCAAGTGGGGCAAACGGTGCGTTGATGGTGCCCGCATCGGGGGCGATACCGCCGAATTCTCGTGTCGTACAGGGTGGTTGCCTGAAAGCATCGGCATCGGGCGGGAAGACGTTTTGCGCGAATTGTGCCGAGGGGAAAATAACGCATGGCGAAACGGCGCCTGACGAGGGTGCAAGCGGGGGCGCGCGATGCGCAGCTGAAGCGGATTTACGCAGGGGCCTTTCTGTGTTCGACTTGGCGTGCGGCAACCTGCGCTTCGAGCGCTATTTGGCGGAAGCTCTGCCGTATGCGGACGTGTGCGCGTATGTGGTTGACAGCTGCGACGAGCTTGCAGCCGATGCCGGGGACCTGACGTTTCCCGTGATCTACGAATCGTCCGATATCGTTGGCGGCTTGATTGCAGGCGCGCCGTTGCACGAGCTGCATCATGCGCCGCAGACAGATATGGCCGTGTCGTTCGGCTTTCTGCATCATGTGCCGGGAGCCGACTTGCGCGTGCGCGTGCTTGACGGATTGATCGATGCGGTACGCCCTGGGGGATGCGTGGCCGTGTCGCTCTGGCAGTTCATGAACAACCCCACGTTGGCGGCAAAGGCCCATGTGACGCATGCACAGGCAAGCGAAGCGCTCGGTCTTGCGGCCGATGCGTTTGACGAAGGTGATTATCTGCTGGGCTGGAAAAACGTCGAAGGCGCCTGGCGCTACTGCCACCATTTCTCCGACGAGGAAGTTGATCGCCTGGTTAACGCTGCATCAACGCGAGCCCGCCTGATCGGCGCTTTCGAAGCCGACGGCCGCACTGGTGCGATGAATAAGTATTTGGTGCTGCAGAAGGCCTAAGATTTATTCGTCGAACAGCTCTTTACCTTTTGTAGTCTTTCTTGAACTTGGAGGTTACTACGAGTTCCAATGTCATCGCTGACGCATATTGCAAACGATAATTGACAGTCGTTAAGCACAAAGAAACGGGCGAGGTCTTCATTGTCAAAGCGGAGTACGCTGGCAATGACCGCGTTGTCACGCCGGCGATTTATGGAGGCAATGGGTCATATTCTGCAGAGGATGAGGGCGTCTTTATGAAAATAAACCTCTTGAGCGGATACGAAACCATCTAAGAGCAATGTTCAATGAGTGGCTCCGTTTGCTTTTGCATTCGCCGGATTTTCTGCTATTAATCGTGATATAAGATTTTCGGTTTTCCGAAAAGGAAGGCTTTCAAGCGCTGGGGATGTTTCCCCCGGCTTTTCTCATTTTGAGGAGCACAGTGTGGGAGCTCGGCGTTTTCGTTGACGAATCAGGCGGTGACGGCTTTTTCAATCGTTATTATCTGCTTGCTATCGTCATGCACATTTATCGGCATTTGCTTCTATGACGTGAAAAATAAGGCTAATATATGAGCTAAAATGACCGAATTCTATTAAAAAGGATAATATATTAGCCATGATAGACATCAATCAAAAAATGCCCAAGGATATTGTTCTCGAGGTTGCGCAGCGTGTGAAAAAGCGCCGTAAGGAGCTCGGCTTCACACAGGCGCAAGTGGCCGAAAGGGCAGGCATGTCGCTTGCGTCTTATAAGCGTTTCGAGCAAAAGGGGCTTATTGCGTTTCAATCCTTGGTGGCGGTTTCCTTTGTTTTCAGATGTTCCAATGATTTCGACGAGCTTTTCGCCAAAAGGGGATATAGGTCAATTGACGAGGTGATTGCCGAGAGAAAAGCGCAAAGGCGGGTGCGATAGATGGTTTTTACAAAAGAATGCTTCGAGATCGATAGGCTTGACGTTTTTCTGCATGGCGAACATGTTGGCGTTTTGTCGATGACGCAAGAAGGATTGGCGGCGTTTCAATACACACGCGATTGGCTTCGAGATGGGTATTCTATAAGTCCTTTTAGTCTTCCTTTGAGCAATGAAGTGTTCATCGCCAATCGCCATCCTTTGGATGGGTTATTCGGTGTGTTCGATGACAGCTTGCCGGATGGATGGGGTCGCCTCCTGGTCGATAGGATGCTTAAAGGGCATGGTTTGAGTCCGCACGAGATTGGCCATCTTGCGCGATTGGCAATTGTCGGTTCGAATGGCGCCGGCGCTCTTGAATATAGACCTTCTTTTGACATTGAGATCTCCGAGGCATATGCCGACCTTGACACTATTGCGGCCGACTGCTCCGCAGTGCTCGCATCGCAAAATGCAAAGGACTTGGACGGGTTGTTTGCAATGGGTGGTTCTTCTGGCGGTGCGCGCCCGAAGGTCTTCTATGAAATCGATGGGGAGGAGTGGATAGTCAAATTCCCCTCGTCAATCGATCCTGCAAGTATAGGTGAAGATGAGTATAGGTTAGCTCTTGCAGCGAAGCGATGCGGAATTGTCATGCCCGAAGTCCGTTTGTTGCCATCTGAGAAGTGCGCCGGCTATTTCGCAACAAAACGTTTCGACCGAGTTCGCAAGCCCGATGGAAGCATCGAGAAGGTCTATATGGCATCTGCAGCGGCACTTCTCGAAACGTCTCATCGTATTCCTAATTTGGACTACGGTCAGCTCATGCAATTGACGCTTAAATTGACGGGGAGCATGGCCGAAGTCGAGCGCATGTTCATGCTGATGGTGTTCAATGTACTATGCGGGAATAGAGACGATCATTCAAAGAATTTCACGTTTATCTGTGATTCGTGTGGTGCATGGACGCTTTCGCCAGCATATGACCTGACGGACAATCCTGGTATGAACGGGGAGCGAGCGACAACGGTTAATGGGAAGGGTCGCGATATTTCTGATATGGATATGCTTGCGGTTGCATCGGAGGCGGGTATTTCCAAGTTTCGCGCACAGGAGGTAATTGAGGTAATAACGAAGTTAAACCTTGCTGGCTTGTAACAGTGGCTTTGTTGACGCTCCTGTTGGGTGGCTGCTGCGGAAACGACGAATGAAAGGAATGCCCCGTGACTTTCTATGCAAGTGATGAAAAACCGCTCATTCAGTATGAAGTCTCGTTTCCGAAGAAGCCTCTCTTGCTCGGAGAAGGAAGCGCAGGGCGCGAGACTGGCGATTCGGGTGGCACCCATGTCGGCGTTACCGAAGTTCTTGATGATCGCATTGAGTGGGAACCCCATGTGGATAAGGCTGACAAGCTTGACTATATTGTTGCCGCGAGCGGTGGTGTTTTGGCTGGTCTTATTGACGCTTTTTACGTTGGGGAATTCTCGCTCGACCGTGCGACCGAATGGGGAAAAGACAAAGTCAATCGGTTTGTTATAAAGGCTGCGAGAGCCGAAGGCTATAAGGGCGATACGTTAAGTGGGGCAATAAAAGCGCTGGAGAAAAACCACCCGTTTGCTGCGGACGGCAATGCTAACGATTTCGGCGGCGGACTCCAGCATCACTTGCGCGATTTTTCGCATCACTTCAGTATCAGCGGCATATTTTTCTCTATTTTTACCCAGTTCGCTGGTTTGGTTGTTGGGACCGACAAGGAAGGAAGGCTTTGCATTGCGTCCGTGCCCGAATCGCACCATGCATATATTGGTAAAAACTTCCAGGAAAAAATCGCCTTCGGTGTTATTGGCTGGTTCTTTCACATGTTGAGCGATATGGCTGGCTCAAGTGGTTCCCTCATGGGTGGTACTGGCATTCCTGGACCCCTCGTATCGCTCATGAAGGAATTTTCTGCATGGCCATTTTTCAAAAACTCGAGTGATGGTGATATGGGTTTTCGTCTCTGGGTGTCGAAAAGTTTCAACGGAACGCTGTTCGCGGACTATGACGAAAAAGGCGAAATCATCAAGGGCAGCGCTCGGAAGTTCGATTTGCGTTCCGAGATTGGCGTATTGGAGGAAGCGGGTAGGCAGACGATACCCGTGCTTGTGAATCAATGCGTTGTGCGCGGGTTTTATTTCTGCCGCAGAACCTTGCGGGAAATTCGCGATCTCGATATCAAAAACACCAAAGAACTTGGCCGCATAGCGATTGAAGACGTGCTTCCCTGGGGAACGCCGGCAATGCGACGTATGATTTCTGTATCAAGTGGCGTGTTCATTGGGGTGGATATTGCCGATGCGGCCGTTCGCGCCGCAAAGAAAAGGGAAATTGCCGAGTTTTTCTTGCGGGTGAATTACGTAGGCGTCGCTACGTTCGTCATTGCCTGTGTTGTGGATGTTCGAACGTCCTTTGAAGATAAGAGGGGTGAGGGTGCGGAGTATTTATATGAACGAAACTTGTTCGACCTCAACCACTTCAAGCTTGATTTCGAGAAGGCTCGCATTCTCCATTCGCTAATGTATCGGATGGTTGATTATGATATTGTTCTTGAAAAGCATGACAAGCGAAAGGCTCGAAAGCGTGCTTGGCTCGAAGAATGGCGTGCGTTGACCATCGATACGGTGGGCCTTGCATGGTCGATTGATACGGGCTATTTCCTTGATGATGAAAAAATTTACGAAACCATATCTCGTTTTACTGGCGATGATGATTCGTGGGTTTGGCTTGTTGTCATGGAAGCCTCTCGGTTCAAACCCTATGCACCACTGCCCGATAGCGGCAAGCAAAAGTACAAAGGGTTGAAGATCGGGTCCGATTATCTTGGTGATGTCCTTTGCGAGCGTTGCTCTGTTGTGACGAAAAAAGAATTGGCCAAGCTCAATAAATCAGTGGACTCAGGGCGTAGTGCATTGGATGGGTCTGCACCGAGGCGCATTGTGGGAGGCGCGGGCGTTGTGGTTGCCATTGCTACAACGGGAGGACTGGCTTTTTATTTTGCGCCCGCCATTGCTCCCGCGCTTGCTGCGTCGCTGGGCGCGAATACGGCTGCACTTTCCGGCGCGGCTCTTACAAGCGCAAGTCTTGCATTTCTGGGAGGAGGTGCTTTGGCTGCTGGCGGTGCGGGTATGGCTGGGGGCACTATGCTCATTGTGGGTGGCGGATCGCTGCTTGGAGCTGTTGGCGGCTCGGGCTTATCTGCGGTTGCGTCCATGACTCTTACTACTGGCTCGAGCCATGTTTTGGACGAATGCGCGAAATTGGTTGCATTTTGCGAAGAGGTGCTCATTGGGCGTTACGGCGATTTTGCTTCCGTGGCGGAGGTTCATGATGCGCTGAATCAGCGAATTATCGAACTTGACGTTGAGATTGAAATGGTCAAGCGCGGCATCGCTGCCGAAGATTCATCTGTTGATAACGATGAATCCGCTGAAAAGGACGAAATCAGTCCGAAAAAGATGCTCAAGATACTCAAACGCAGCCAAAAATTTCTCAAACGCAGTAGCAATAGGATTGCGAGAACGATTGAGATGAAAGGTAGAAAAAATCGCAAGAAGAAAGCCGCGTCGAGCGAGGCGATGCATGTCTGATGGGGTTTACTGAATCGGCCCGATTTCTCAATAGCGGATAAAACCAACGTACGAGTTTTATGGCTGAATAATATGTTGGCTGATGGCTAGGCATGGGGTACCGCATGCGCGCCGCTCCATTTGCGCAGAGAGGTGAAATATGGCTAAGCCGTTGTTTTGCGAGAGATCCTGTATGAAACGGATTTCTTGCAGCGCGGGGCGTTATGGGGTCGTGCGTGCTTTTCGGCACGGGCACAATTGCGCAGCTTTTGCTTCCCGCGAGCGGCGGTACGAAAAAAGCCTACGACAAGCATCGTCTTTTCCCGACGAATTTCCTGAAGGGTGAGCCTTATGGACATACGAAAGGCAGCAGGGCGAACTTCATGTGTGTGGACTATCAAAAGAATATCTATATCAGCGATGATGACCCGAGAGTGTATGTGAAAAAGTTTAAGGATGCTTTAGGGGACGAGGCATGTCGCTTTACTTGCGAGGAGAACGCCATTCCGCTCGGATTCGGGGAAATGGATTATCTGGATTTCCTGAAGGAAAGGCGTGTTCCGATGTCGAAGGTGATCAAAGATTCGTTTTCTAGACTGTGAATTATTTAAGGGATGGGGTGGCTGCTTGGCGGTGTTCCTGATGTTGCGCGCTCGCGTGATTTTCGTTGTCTAGAATGTAATCAAGAGTCGCATTGAATCGTAAGTATTTTACAGATAAGAAGGGAAGCAATGGGGCTTCTCGATGCAATTTTGGACGTCATTTCGTCGGGGGATGACGGTGGGTGCGATTGGTATTGCGACAATTGTGGGGCGTACATGAACGATCAGCCAGGTTTCACGGTTAGCGGTGGTAGCTGGGAGTGTGCTGCTTGCGGGGAAGATAATGATGTCAGTCTTGGTAACGTTATCGACGTCGATGATGAGGATGACGGTTACATCGGAAGCCATCAAGGATATCTTGATGAAGAAAAGCGGAGACGTGAAGAAGAGGAAGACCTTTGGGAATTAGGCATGGACCCTAACGATGATCAGCGTCCATTGAATGCGGGTGTTACCACCCCGTGAGCCGCGAAGTGCGATGGCGTGTATACGGCATCGATCGTTTGGACCGTCAGTCGACCATCGGAATGGCAATTTCAGATTCGGCAAATGGCGATACGATTGCGTCTGGAGGTTTTATTTAGGTGTTTTATTGTGTGGCTATGTGATATGTAGATGAAATTCTAGCATTTGATGAGAGACGTTATGTGCAAGATGACTGAAACCGACTGGATGAGCATTCTGAATTCTGGAGTCGTTGGCTCTGAGGGTGGCGTTGTTTTGGACGACGAGGAATACAAAGGCCAATGTCGCATAACGAGAGAACGTTGCGAAAAATATGATGCGATAACGTGCGGAGTATATGGCGGTATGGTCCATGCCACGTTTTCGAATCAGGAGGACTCGTTTGATTTGCTCGAACGGATGAAGGCTGATTTGAAACGGTTTATTGATGCGGATATTGAAGATTTCGATGATGAATTGGCATTTTTCGAGAAGTTTGTGGATATATATCGGTGATGGATGAGTTAGCTGCCGCACGGAAACGTCTCAGTGAAAGAGAAACGCCAGGGAGATTTCCCTGGCGTTTCCTAAAACGGTGCTACATGTTGCAAGTCATATTCGAAGTCTTATTCGACCGTCGCATCCACCCAAATCGTGGCGGCGGTGATGCCGCCGGTCTTTTTCGAAATGACGGGCTCGGGCCCCAGGCGGCTGAACACGCCGGTGAAGCGGCCGTTGTACAGATACAGGCCCGACAGGTTGGTGTAGGGCTGCGCCTCGGCCGTGTAGTCGGCCTCTTCGCCGCGCAGGGGAATGGCCTGCGTGCGGTGCGGGGTGCAGTAGTGCTGCACGATGAACGGTGCGCCTGCCGCGCCGTTTGCGTACTTGTCGATGATTTGCGCCCATTCCTCGTCCGAGAAATCGAGGCCCGCATACACGTCTTTGCTGCCGTATGCATCCACGGGCTTGATGATCCATGCCGCACGCTCGCGCTTCACGGCATCAAGGTCCACTTCGTCGCTGGTCAGGAATGCCGTGAATGGCACGGTGGCTTCCACGAAGGCGTTTTCTTCGTCGGTCAGAAGCGCCTTGGTCTCGGGCTTGAACAGCACCTGGAAGATTTGCTTGTCGTGCACCAGATGGCCGGTGAAGCTGCCGATCAGCGCCACCTTGCGGGCGCGCACGGCTTCGATTAGCGGCTGCGACGCCTCCCAGTTGTCGATGATGTCGTTGGTCACGCTGCGGCGCCAGATTGCATCGATCGGCGCGTCGTCACGGCCGTAGAACGCTTTGCGACCGATCAGGCGGCCGTCTTCGAAGGCCAGGTCGCGCACATCGTAGACCGAGCATTCCACGCCACGCTCGGCGAACAGCTTCGCGAAGATTTTGAACTCCTCAGTAATGGCGTTTTCCAAAAAGTCCACAATGGCGATGTGCGGGCGCTCCACCTTGAACGCATAGGTGTCATAGATTGAGAGGAACTCGTCCACCCAGCCGCCGAAGAGCGCCGCATCGCACGTGGTCAGGCTGTGCTCGCGCGCGAAGGCCTGGTAGGCGGGGCAGTTCTGCATGCCGGCCGTGATTTCGCGGTTCTCGTTCATGCCGCTGGAGCCGTCGGCGTTGAACTCGCAGAACTTCGCCGTCATGGCGTCTTCGTCCAGGAACATGTCCACGCGGGCGAAGGGCAGCACCGCGTCGTAATCGCGCGGCAGCAAGATCAGATCCACCAGGCGCTCGTCCATGTCGTAGACGTGGCGGTATGCGGGGTTGTTCAGATACTCGTTCATCACCTTCACCAGAATGCGGTGGGTGGTTTCCGAGGCGTTCTTGAAGTAGTCGTAGGTTTCCTGGTCGAAGAAGCGCGGCACGTACGACGAGTTCACCACGGTGCCGTGATAGATCGCCGTGGAGTGCTCCATGTGCTCGCGCGCGGCGCGCTTGCCGGCCGCGTCGCCCTGAAGGGCGTCCACGTGCGCCAGGTACTCGTCGGTGTAGGCTTTGTTGAGGGTCATGGCTGCTCCTCTCTGGAGGGGTCGGGGTCCGCCTTGCGCCCGGGCTTTGCCGGCCGCAGGCGTAGGGCGCGATGCGCGATCTGTCTGCGCCGCGCCGCAGGGTGCGCGGCGGCGAAGGTGTGCGGCCGCGTTGCGGGTTGCGTGCGGCGGGGCCTTCGGCCGTGCGGCGGCGAAGCGCGAAAGGTTCGGCGCTACGAAACGGCGGGTTCTTTGGCCGCGACGCCCGGGCCTTCGGGCAGAAGCTCGGCCAGGCTCGCGCCCACGAGCTCGATCGACGCCGTGGGGCAGGCCGCCACGCATGCGCCGCAGCCTATGCAGTAGCGCGCGTCATAGGCCAGGCTGCCGTTTTCGGGGTCGGCCATGCGTGCGCCCGTGGGGCACGCCTTCGTGCAGTCCAGGCACTCCACGCAGGTGGCGTGGTTCGTGGCGCTCACCGTGACGTCGATGCCCGCGGCCGCTTCGGGCTTGGCCACGATCGTTTCCAGCAGCATACGGCGGCGCGGCTGCATGGTGCGCCTGCTGCGGCCGTTTTCGGCGAACTCGTTGATTACGTCGCCTTCGGTCAGGTTCAGCATGTCCTGCATGCGCTTGCGTTCCTTCTTGCGGTACACGTCTTTGAGCGTGTCCGAGTTCTTCAGGCGGCGCTTGCCGGAAAGAATGTCGATCGCGTCGTTTTTCGCGCTGTCGAACGCCTCGCGGCGGCCGAATTCGTCGCGCGCGATCGAGGCGGCGTCTTCTTCGAGCTCGGGGATTTCGCGGTCGAAGCGCACGGCCCCGCCGCTCCAGGCCTCGGCCATTTCCACCGCGCGGGTGAACAGCAGCTCGCCGCGGCCGGCCGCGCGCGGGCAATCGTCGCAGTATTTCAGGTCGCAGGCTATGCACAGGGGCGCGTTTTGCGCCAGCAGCAGCGCCCACAGCTCGGGCGGCATGCACGCCAGACATGGCAGCACCGTGACGTTTTTGGTGGGCGTGAACCCGGGAAAAACGTTCTCTTTGCAGGTCAGATACACTATTTCGCCGCGCATGGCCACGCGTCGCAGATGCTCGTACAGGCGCAGCGTGGTGGTGGTCGACGACGTGAACGCGTCGCAGACGCCCATGCACACGCCGCACTGCGTGCAGGCCTGCTCGTCGATCGCAGGCAGGCCGGTTTCGGCGTCGAACGAAATGGCAGAGGCGGGGCAGGCTATGCGGCAGCGCTCGCAGGACGCGCCGTGCGGGCGCACGCAATGCGTATCGACGGTGATCATCTTCATGAGGCGGTTCCTTATCGGATGCGTGTCGGGTTCGGGCGCCGGCGCTTCAAGCGGCGCGACGCCTGCGGGAAATGAAAAGCCCCGCCGCAGCTCGGGCCGCGGCGGGGCGGGCGAGGCGCCGCGTTAAGCGGAAAACACCTCGGCCAGAACGGAGTCGATGCGGGCGATCACGTCGGCGCGGTCAAGAAGCTCGATGCTCTCGAACAGCGGCGGCGAAACCATGTTGCCGCACACGGCCACGCGCAAAGGCTGGAACATGTTCTTCGGCTTGATGTCCATGGGCTCGCACAGCGCGCGGCAGGCCTCCTGCAGCGCGTCGCATTCCCAGGCGCGGCTTTCGTCGGCCAGGATGTCGCGGCATGCGCGCAGGGCCTCGTCGGCGCGGGCGCCTTCCTTCTTCAGCACCTTGTTGACGCTCTTCTCGTCGAGCGTGACGTTGGCGCCCCAGAACATATAGGGCAGCTTCTCGGCGGCGTCGGTCAGGTGCGTCTCGCGCTCGGCCAGCAGCGGATACAGCGCGGCGTACCATTCGGGGCGCGCGTCGATATCTTCGGCGGTGGCGCCGGCTTCGATCAGCCAGGGGCGGGAGGCCTCCACCCATTCGTTCGCGTCCATGGCCTTGATGTACTGGCCGTTCATCCAGTCCAGCTTGGTCTCGTCGAACACGGCGTCTTTCTTGGTGATGCGGTCCAGGCCGAACTTCTCGCACAGCGTGGCGCGGTCGATGATGGTGGTTTCGCCGTCCAGGCTCCAGCCCAGAAGCGCCAGGAAGTTCACCATGGTGTCGGGCAGGTAGCCGCGCTCGGCGTATTCCTCGACGCTCGTGGCGCCGTGGCGCTTGGACAGCTTCTTGCCGTCGCCGCCCAGAATCATGGACAGGTGCGCGAAGGTGGGCGCGGGCAGGCCCAGCGCCTCGTAGATCAGGATCTGGCGCGGGGTGTTGGACAGGTGGTCGTCGCCGCGCACCACGTGGGTGATCTTCATGTTGGCGTCGTCGCACACCACGGCGAAGTTATAGGTGGGGGTGCCGTCGGTGCGCACCAAGATCATGTCGTCCATGACCTCGGCGGGGAAGCTCATGTGGCCGTACACCGCGTCGTCGAATTCGATCGGGCCGTGGTTCTCGGGAACCTTCAGGCGCCACACGTGCGGCTCGCCGGCCTCGATGCGGGCCTGGGCCTCTTCGGCGGGCATGTTGCGGCAGGTGCGGTCGTAGCCCGCATAGCCGCCTTCGCTTTTCTCGGCGGCCTCGCGCTTGGCGTCCAGCTCCTCCTTGGTGCAGAAGCACGGATACACGGCGCCGCGCTCCTTCAGCGTTTCCAGCGCGGCGGTGTAGGTGTCGAAGCGCTCGGTCTGCTTGTACGGGCCGTATTCGCCGCCGACCTCGGGACCTTCGTCCCAATCAAGGCCGAGCCAGCGCATGGCGCGCAAGATGATCTGCGTGTTCTCCTCGGTGGAGCGCTCGGGGTCGGTGTCCTCGATGCGCAGGATGAACTTGCCGCCCATGGCGCGGGCGAACGCCCAGTTGTAGATGGCGGTGCGGGCGCCGCCGATGTGCAGCTTGCCGGTGGGCGAAGGCGCGAAGCGGACGCGTACGGTGTCGGTCATGCCGAGTTCCTTTCTTCTGATGCGAGAAGATATGCGGTCGACGTGCGGGGCGCGAGGGCGCCTGGTCCGCACGGGTGCGAAACGTGGGTTCGGTCGTGCGCGCGCCGCTATGCGAAGCGCTTGCGCAGCAACCTCCCTATGATAAAGCAAACGGCGCAGGCCGCAACCGTGACGGCCAGCCACACGGCGCCCATGCCCATCCAGAAGGCGGGCGGATACATGCAGATGAGAAGCGAGTTCCACGCGAACGTCCAGGTTCCGTCGGCGAAGAATAGCGAATGGAACGCCGCGAAAAACCCGTCGAAATCCACGACGACCCAGGCGGCCATCACGGCGAACGCGGCCGCCACCGCGATCGCGGCGTGGCACAGCACGGCGCCGAACTCCTTTTTGCCGCAGTGTACATATACGTGGGCGGCCGCCGCGATGCAGGCCGCGGCCACGGCCGCGAGCGCCCAGCGTATGCCGACCAGCACGTTGTAGACGTCGTCCAGGTGGTCGAGCGCGTCATCGGTCAGGGTGTAGCGCTCGCCTAGCTTTTGAAGCGCCGCGGCTTTGTCGGCGCTTTGGGCCACGGCGGGCGAGACGTCGGATGCCGCCTGCGCGATCGTATCGAGCGTGGCGGCGCGGTCGGCTCCGTCCACCGTGTAGTCGCGCGTGAGCGCGGCGAGCCCCACGAGGGCCTCTTTGCCGTAAGGCGAGTCGGCGTCGTTGCTCGTGGCCTGCGCGAGGAAGAGGGTGGTGGGGCGCGCGCAGCACGCGAAAAGCCCCGCGGCGGCCAGCAGCACGGCAAGCGTGGCCGTGGCCACGACGCGGGCGATCATGTTCAGCGTTTTCAAGGAATCCTCCTGTTCGATTTCGTGCGCCTATTATGCCGCATGCGCGCCCTCCGCCCGCGCCTTGGCTCTCGATGCGGCGATTTCGTGGAAGGCGCGTTGCCTGTTGCCGACGGCATGCTTTCGCGCTATTCTTTCATGGTTTGAGGGCTGTGGCGTACGCGCCGCACCCTATTTTTGTAACAGCCGTTTATCCAGAGTCGGGGGAGAGGGTTGGCTTGCCGATCCCGACACCAACCTGGCGCGTCAGCCAAGGTGGTCCTGCCAACAGCGATGAAGGAGGAATCGTGACCGATACCCATTCCAGCTACGTCTTCACGTCCGAGTCCGTGACCGAAGGCCATCCCGACAAGATCTGCGACCAGATCTCCGACGCCATCCTCGACGCCATCCTTTCCAAGGAAATCGCGCTGGCCGAGGAAGGCTACATCGCGCCGTCCGGCCAGCCCGCCGACCCGACCCAGCTGCGTTGCGCATGCGAGACGCTCGTCACCACCGGCATGGTGGTCGTGGCGGGCGAAATCCGCACGCAGGCTTACGTGGACGTGCAGGAAATCGTGCGCGGCGTGCTGTCCGACATCGGATACGACCGCGCCAAATACGGCTTCGATGCCAGCACCTGCGGCGTGATGAACGCGATCCACGAGCAGAGCCCCGACATCGCCCAGGGCGTCGACGAGTCTTGGGAGGCCCAGCACGGCGCCGACGTGGAAGCCGATCCTTACGAGAGCATCGGCGCGGGCGACCAGGGCATGATGTTCGGCTATGCGTGCAACGAAACGTCCACGCTCATGCCCATGCCGATCTATCTGGCGCATCGTCTGTCCGAGCGCCTGACCGAGGTCCGCAAGAACAAGACCCTGCCGTACCTGCGTCCCGACGGCAAGACCCAGGTGTCCGTGCGCTATGAAAACGGCGTTCCCGCCGCAGTGGAAACGGTGGTCGTCTCCACGCAGCACTCCGAAGACATCGACAACGACACGCTTCGCCGCGATGTGGTCGAGCAGGTGATCAAGCCCGTCATGGCCGCCGAGGGCGTGGTGCTTGACGAAAACGCGGGCATCCACATCAACCCCACCGGCCGCTTCGTCGTGGGCGGCCCCATGGGCGACGCGGGCCTTACCGGCCGCAAGATCATCGTCGACACCTACGGCGGCATGGGCCGTCACGGCGGCGGCGCCTTCTCCGGCAAGGACTGCACGAAGGTCGACCGCTCCGGCGCCTACGCCGCGCGCTGGGTTGCCAAAAACGTCGTGGCCGCGGGCCTGGCCGACCGCTGCGAGGTTCAGATCGCCTACGCCATCGGCATGGCGCATCCCGTGTCGGTTCTGGTGGAGACCTTCGGCACCAACAAGGTGGCCATCGAAGACATCGAGCGCGCGGTCGAAGAAGTGTTCGACCTGCGTCCGGGCGCGATCATCGACGCGCTCGACCTGCGCCGCCCGATCTATCGCCTGACCAGCAACTACGGTCATTTCGGCCGCGAGCTTCCCGAGTTCACCTGGGAGCGCACCGACCGCGCCGACGCCCTGCGCGCGGCCTGCGGCCTGTAGGAAGGGCGAACCGCGCATCGCCGAAGCGGCGTGCGCGCCCGTTTCCACGCAAGAGTTTCAAGGCGTTCTTCGACGGTCGCGTCGGAGGACGCCTTTGTTTTGTACGTTTTTTGCAGTTGGCGGTCTTTTGCGGGGTCGAAAACGGTGTGCTGCTATTGCGCCCGCCGTTTACGATTTGCGCGACCAGGCGTTTTGCCGAAGCGCAGCGGGCGGCCGGCGCGAATTCGGCCGATAAAAGACCGTCAACTGCATTTATCATGCAGAAATCGCTTGAATCGCGACGGCGGCGGCGAAGGAAAGGAGCTGCGGGGCGCATGCGAACCGTTTCGGTGGTGCTCGACATTCAAACCCAGGCGCTCGACGCCGCCTACACCTACGCCGTTCCCGACGATATGGACGGCGTGCAGGTGGGCTGCGCCGTGCTGGTGGAATTCGGCCGCCGCCGCGCGGTGGGCTATGTCGTGGCCGAAGAGGGCAGCGTCGCCGCGTTTTCAGACGGCCCCGAGGCGGGTGCTCCGTCGTTCGGGTTCGGCGGCTCGGGCAGCGCGCCCGATGCGCCCGCATCGGTGCCCGGCCGCATGTGCTTCGTGGACGACTTGCGCGGCGAACCCGCGCCGCAAGAAAAGAAAGCCGAGCTCAAGGCCGTCCTGGCCGTTCTTTCCGCCCCGTATTTCGACGAAGACGGCGCGGCGCTCATCGAATACATCGCCCATACCTACCTGGCGCCTTTGAGTTCGTGCGTGCATCTGCTGACTCCTGCGGGCCGCACGCCCAAGGTGGTCAAGCGCGAAGACGGCTGGGAACTGCAAAAGCCCGCGCGCCGTCGTAAGCCGAAAGGCTGCGAAGCGGATACGCCGCCCGCGACCGATGTGGAGCTCGCCCGCCGCGCTTGCGAGCTGGAGATCCTCGAGCTCACCGAGGGGCAGCGCCGCGCGTTCGACGCCGTGCGCTCCTGCGTGGAACGCGGCTGCGGCGACGTGGCGGTGATCGACGGCGTGACGGGCTCGGGCAAGACCGAGGTGTATCTGCGCGCCATTCGCCGCAGCCTCGAGCTGGGGCGCGGCGCCATCGTGCTCGTGCCTGAAATCGCCCTCACGCCGCAGACGGTCTCGCGCTTCGAAAGCCGCTTCGGCGCCACGGTGGCCGTCATGCATTCCCGCATGACGCAGGCCGAGCGCTTCGACCAGTGGGAGGCCGTGCGCCGCGGCGAGAAACGCGTCGTGGTGGGCGCGCGCAGCGCCCTGTTCTGTCCCGTGCCGTCGCTGGGCGTCATCGTGATCGACGAAGAGCACGAAAGCACCTACAAGCAGAAAAGCGCCCCGCGCTACCATGCGCGCGACGTGGCCGCCTGGATGGCGAAGCGCCACGGCGCCGCGTTGGTGCTGGGCAGCGCCACGCCGTCGATCGAAACGTTGTGCCGTTGCAAGACCGACCCGTCCTGGCATCGCGTCGCGCTTCCCGAGCGCGCCAACGGGCGTCCCATGCCCGAGGTGCGCGTGATCGACATGGCGCGCGAGTTCGGCAGCGGGTCGCGTTCGATGTTCGCGCGTGAGCTGGTGGCCGACCTGCACGCCGCCTTGGATGCCGGCCGCAAGGCGGTGCTGCTGCTCAACCAACGCGGCTTTGCGAGCTTCGTGCTCTGCCGCGATTGCGGCTTCGTGCCCGAATGCCCCACGTGTTCGGTGTCGTTGACCTATCACGAGCGCGGCAACATGCTGGCGTGCCACCATTGCGGCCGCCGCATGCCCGCGCCGCCGGTGTGTCCCGCGTGCGGCAGCCCGTATTTGAAGAAGTTCGGCGCCGGCACCCAGCGCGTCGAAGCCGAGTTGCGCAAGCTTTTGGCCGAGCGCCCCGAGGTGCGCATCGTGCGCATGGATGCAGACACCACCGCCACGCGCGACGCCCACGCCCGCCTGCTCGACGAGTTCGCGCGTCCGGGCGCGGCGGTGCTTCTGGGCACGCAGATGATCGCGAAGGGCCTTGATTTCGACGACGTGGTGCTGGTCGGCGTGATTGACGCCGACACCCAGCTGCGCCTGCCCGACTTCCGCAGCGCCGAGCGCACGTTCGATTTGATCGAGCAGGTGGCGGGCCGCGCGGGCCGCGGCGCGTTCGAGGGGCGCGTGCTCGTGCAGACCTACATGCCCGAAAGCTGCGCCATCCAGGCCGCCGCCGCCTACGACCGCAGGCGTTTTCTGGCCGATGAGCTGCCCAAGCGCAAGCTTTTGGGCTATCCGCCCTATGTGCGCCTGGTCAATATATTGGTGTGGGGCGATAAGGCGGAAGAAGTCCGCGAGGTGGCCATAGCCCTGTCCGCGCGCATCGAGAAAATGATCCGCGACGTGGCGGGCGATGGCTGGACGAGCCTCGGCGCCGCGCCCTGCGCGATCGACAAGCTGCGCGGCAGCCACCGCTGGCACATTCTGATCAAGGCGCCCGCCGATGCTGATATCGCCGCGGCCATCGCGCCTACGATTAGAGGAAGGCGCGCGCACAAGCGCGTCAACGTGGCCTGCGACGTCGACCCCCTCAGCCTGCTGTAGGGCCGCCGCGCCGCGAGCGGCGAACGCTCGCGGCTGCACGATGTGGGCCCCGCGGCGTTTCGCCGCGGGGCGTCGGCGAGTTCGCGATGCCGTCTCGTGCGCCGTCGGCGAGCGGCTTGCGGCGCGTCGGCCCGGACGCTTGCGCATCTTCGGCGCCCCCCGTGTGCGGCCCGCGACGTTTCGTCTCGGGCGTCGGCGAGCTTCCGGCGCGCATCGCACGTCCGCCGCCCGCGCGCCGCCTGCGGCGTCTCGCGCGCCGTTGTGTGGAGCAATTTCGCTTTTGCGACCCGCCCGGCCCCTGATGGGGCCGCAAGCGGGCATGGCGCGGCGCGCTTTCCGGTATACTCGCGGCTGAAAAATTGCGGTTTGACAATACGGATAGAGGTTTGAATCATGGCATTCGATACGCTCAAGGTGGTCACGTACCCCGACGCCACGCTGCGCCAGGTGTGCGAGATGTGCGACCCCAACGACAAAACGCTCAAGAAGCTTGCTCGCCAGATGGCGAAAACCATGTATAAGAACAACGGCTGCGGCCTTGCGGCCCCTCAGGTCGGCGTGCTCAAGCGCATCATCGTGGTGGACTGTGACCAGGAAGACGGCGAGCAGAATCCCATCGTCATGGTGAACCCGGTGCTGGTGGAAACCCGCGGCCGCGAAGTGGTCGACGAGGAAGGCTGCCTTTCGTGCCCCGGCATCTCGGTGCCTATCCGTCGCAAAGAATACGCCGTCGTGCGCTATCTCGACCTCGACGGCGAAGAATGGATGATCGAAGGCGACGGCCTGTTGGGCCGCTGCCTGCAGCATGAGATCGACCACCTCGACGGCAAGACCCTCTTCGAATCCTGCGACCTTTCCGCGCGCATCCAGGCGCTGCACGATTACGAGGAAGCCAAGGCCGCAGGCGCCAAGCCGGGTGAGACCCGCATCTAGCAGTCGAGTCGGCGCTGATTTCGCATCAGGCCGGAAAGGTGATGCGCATGCGTATCGTTTTCATGGGAACGCCCGATTTCGCGGCGAATATCCTTCGTGAACTGAAAGAACAGCACGACATCGCGGCCGTCTACACGCGCCCCGACGCCGTGCGCGGCCGCGGCAAGACGCTCGAGCCTTCGCCCGTCAAAAAGGTCGCGCTCGAGGCGGGCATCCCCGTGTTCGAGCCGCGCACGCTGCGCGACGAAGACGAACTGGCCCGTCTGCGCGGCTTTAAGCCCGACGCCATCTGCGTCGCGGCCTACGGCAAGATCTTGCCCCAGGAGGTGCTCGACATTCCCGAGCACGGCTGCCTGAACGTGCATGCCTCGCTTCTGCCGAAGTATCGCGGCGCCGCTCCGATCGAGCGCGCGATCCTGGCGGGCGAGCGCGAGGCCGGCGTGTGCATCATGCGCATGGAAGCGGGCCTCGACACGGGCGACTACTGCGTCAGCAGGTCGTGCGAAATCGGCGACATGAACTGCGCCGCGCTGACCGACGAGCTGGCCGACCTGGGCGCCCGCGCGCTGCTTTCGGCGCTGTACGCGATCGAAGAGGGCGCGGTGCGCTGGACGGTGCAAGACGACGCCGAGGCCACGTACGCCGAAAAGATCGGCAAGGGCGAGCTCAACATCGACCCCGCCGACACGGTAGACGTCAACCTGCGCCGCGTGCGCGCGTCGGGCGCGGCGCATCCGTGCCGCTGCGCGATCGCGGGCAAAAACGTCACGGTCCTCGAGGTCGAGCGTCCTCAGGACGGCGAGGGCGAGGCCCTTGCGGCCCCTGGCGCGGTCGCGTTTCGCGCCAAGCGCCTGTTCGTCGGATGTGCGGACGGCGCGCTGGAAATCGTCACGGTGAAGCCGGACGGCAAGAAGGAAATGAACGCGGCGGCATTCGCCAGCGGCGTGCAGAATATCAAATCAGGCACTATGGTATGGGAGCGTATCTAATATGACCGACCAGCATCAAGGCGGGTATCGAGGAGCAGCGGGACGCGGCGGCAACGGCGGCGGCCCCCGTCGCGGCGGCGCAGGCAGGCCTGCGGGCGGCCGTGACGGACGTTCTTCCGGCGGCTACAAGAAATACGACGGCAAGAAGCCTTCGGGCGATTCGCGCGGCGGCTACCGCGGCGGAAAGCCCGGCGAAGGCGGCTACCGCGGCGGCAAGCCGAACGGCGGCGGATACCGCGGCGGCAAGCCGGGCGAGGGCAAGCCGTACGGTTCCGGCAAGCCTTCGTACAACGGACGTCGCGACGACCGCGACTTCCGCGACGGCGATTCGCGCGGCGGCAAGCCGTATAAGAAGTTCGACGGCCCGAAATCCGACCGTCAGGGCGGCTACCGCGGCAAGCTGGGCGACAAGTCCTTCGGCGACAAGCGCCAGGGCGGCTATCGCGGCTCCAAGGACGGCGCACGCGGCGGCCAGCGCGGCCCGAAGAGGTTCGATGGCAAGAAATACGACGGCCCGAAGAAGTTCGACCGTCGCGACGATCGTCGCGACGACCGCCGTTTCGAGCGCCGCGACGACGAGCATCGCACGCAGACGCCGGCCGTGCCCGAGCGTTCCGTCGCGATGACCAGCCCGCGCGCATCCTCGCGCTTCGGCGCCCCCGCGCCCGCTCCCGCGGTCGAGCACGACGCCCGTTCCGCGCGCGACGATCGCGGGCAGCGTCCCCGCCGCGACGACCGCCATCAGGGCGATGCCCGCCGCGGTTCGCGCGACGGCGGTCCCCGCGGCGGTCGCGGCGGCCGTCCCCAGCCCGTCAAGCTTTCGCCGGGCCGTGCGGCGGCGTGCGAAATCGGCCGTATCGTGCGCGAGCGCGAGGCCTTCGTCTCCGAAGTGACCCCTTCGGTCATCGCCAAGCACGAGGGCATCTCGCCCGAGGACGCGGCGTTCGCCACCAAGATCGCCCGCGGCGTCACCTCGACGCTCGGCACGCTCGACGAATTCATCGACCGCAACCTGCGTTCGCCCGAAGACATCCAGGACGACGTGCGCGACGCGTTGCGCGTGAGCGCCTATGAGCTGCTGTTCCTGGGCAAGGACGCCTACGCGGCGGTCGACCAGGGCGTCGAGCTGGTGCGTTCGGTCCAGCCCAAGGCATCGGGCCTGGCCAACTCCGTGCTGCGCAAGATGTCCACGAGCGCGAAGAAGTTCCCTTACGGCAACCCCGACCTGAGCCTTCAGGTGCTCGCCCGCTCTCAGGCGTTCCCGCTGTGGTTCGCCAAACGCCTCATGAACGAGATGGGCCTCAAGCAGGCCACCGATTTCATGCGCGCCAGCAACGCCGACGCGCCGGTGTTCATCGCCGTGAACCCGATCAAGGCCGACGAGGCCGAGGTCGTGGAGGTGTTCGACCAGGCGGGCAGCCTGATGGAGCCTTCCGCCACGGTTCCCGGATGTTATCTGGTGAAAGACGCCCGCGTGCTGCGCAAGCCCGCGGTGCGCGCGCTGTTCGAAAACGGCAGCGTCTGCGTGTCCGACGAGTCCGCCCAGGCCATCGCGGCTCTGGCGTGCCCCGAAGGCGACGTGGAGGCGTTCCTGGAAATCGGCGCGGGCCGCGGCACCAAGACCATCCTGGTGCAGGGCAACGCGGTGCGCAGGTTCGGCCGCACCGTTCCCATGGTGTCGGTCGACGACCATGCGTTCAAGGGCGAGCTTTTGGCCAAGCGCGCGGCGGCCTACGGCATCCAGTCGGTGCGTCCGCTGACGGCCGACGCTCGCAAGCTGTCCGAGAAGCTTCCCGAGGCATCCTTCGATGCCGTTTTGGTGGACGCTCCTTGCTCGGGCGCGGGCACCATGCGCCGTCACCCCGAGATCCGCTGGCGCCTGACGGCCGAGCAGATCGAGGAAATGGCCGCGATCGAATACGACCTGCTTGCCGAGGCGGCCAAGATGGTCAAGCCGGGCGGCACGCTGACGTATGCCACCTGCACGGTGTTCGAAGCCGAGAACTCCCAGGTGGTCGACCGTTTCCGCCGCACGAAGTTCGGCGAGGCGTTCGAAATCGAAGAGACGATCGCCACCACGCTGAGCGCTTCGGGCGCCGACGCCCACTACGCGGTGCGCATGAAGCGCGTCCGCTAAAAGCCCTCGCGGCCGGATTCATAACGAAAGAAAGCCGGAAAGGATGCGTCCTTTCCGGCTTTTTCTGAGGCTTCGGTAGTTTGTGTGACAAGGGGCTAGCCTAGGCAGCAACGCTCTTCGCTCCCTTCACGCCCTTCTTCCTCGCCTTCACCGGGCGACCCGGGAGCTGGGGCTGGCAGTCGCCGCACCTGAGCATGAGCAGGGCCACGAGGTTGTCGGTGTTGCGGAAGCCGTAGCCCATCCTCACCGTCACCTTGATCTTGTTGTTGATGGCCTCTACGCGCCCGTTGCTGATGCCGAGCTCGACTGCGGCGATGATGTCGTCGCGCCGGCGGCGCACCTTCTTCTCCACGGCGACGACCTTGGCGATCTTGCAGTAGGCGGCCCTGTGCATCCAGTCGTCGAGCAGCTCGGCGGCCTCGGAGCCGTCGGCTGCCCGGAAGACGGCCCGCAGGTCCTCCTTGAGCTCCCAGGCCCTGACCAGCCGCGAGCCGGCCCTCTTCTTGAGCGCCTCGAGCCTCGCCCTCTGGCCGTCGGTGAGGTCCTCGGGGTTCTTCACGAGCGCGTAGCGGCTGCCCTTGATGGAGGCCGCCTCCTCCTCGAGCGCCCTGACCTCCTCGGGCGGCAGCTCGCCTTTGGCAGGCCTGCCGCGCTTGCCCTCGGGCCTGGGCCTGGCGGCCCTGGCGGCGTTCCACTCCTCGCAGCGCACGGCGTCGAGCGCGTCGTTCATCCACTGGACCACGTGGAAGGGGTCCATGACCCACCTCGCGTTGGGGCAGCGGCGCTTGACCAGCTGCCTTATCCACCTCGCGCCGTCGGCGGTCACCACCTCTATGGCGCGCCTCTGCTCGCGCGTGAGCTCGTCGAGGAACAGGTTGAGCACGTCCTTGCCGGTGCCCTCGTGCGCCCAGATGAGGCAGCCGCGGTCGTGGTCGACGACCACCGTGACGTACTTGTGGCCCTTCTTGTACGACGTCTCGTCGATGCCGATGCGGCGCACGCCGTCGAACCTCGAGGCGCCGCGCGCGGCCTCCAGCTCGGCGTAGACGCGCCTGCACACGCCGCCCACGCTGTGCCACTCGACGCGGGCGAGCTCGGAGACCGCCGAGGCGGTGCAGCGGACCGCCAGCCACGCCACCCAGTCCTCGAAGTCGCGCGTGAAGCGCGCCCCGTGCCGCGCCCAGGGGACGGCCTCGGTGCGCACGCCGTGCTCCGGGCAGCGCACCCTGCAGGGCGCGTACTCCAGGTAGCAGGCCGAGCGCGCCAGGTCCATCGCCCTCCACAGCCTGGGGGCCCCGCGGTTCGCCATGTCGTAGAAGTCGCAGGCCCTGCCGCATACGGGGCAGCGGCGCTGCTCGCGCTTGTAGGGCCGGACGCTCACGACGATGCGCTCGGCCTCGATGCGCGCGCCCAGGACGACCGTGCGGGCCAGACCGAGGGCGAGAAGTAGTAGACTCTTCATGCGTCACACCTCTTCGGTTGTCTGAATTTGGCTTAGCAATCATAGGCGGATGACGCGGAAACGGCCCCTCCCGGGGCCGTTTCAGTTCCAGATCGTTGTTTTCGCCCGCTGAGCTGGGCCTATGCCGGAATCTCTCCCACAGAAACCACCGAAGAGCCCTTTTTCTTTGCCTGCGTTCTTTGCGCGCCCGCTAATGCAGCGAGGACGGGTCGACGCCTTCCAATTCCAGCAGGTAGCGTTTGATCTTCGGTCCCGCCGCATAGCCCATGAGCTTGCCGCCCGTGCCGATCACGCGGTGGCACGGCACGATGATGGGCACGGGGTTTTTGTTGTTGGCCATGCCCACGGCGCGAAACGCGCGCGGCTTGCCGATCGCTTTGGCGATGTCGGCGTAGGTGAGGGTCTGCCCGTAGGGGATGGAGCGCAGGGCGTTCCACACTTCGAGCTGGAACGGCGTTCCCTGCAGGTCGACGGGCACGTCGAAGGCGGTGCGCTTGCCCGCGAAATATTCCTGGAGCTGCGTGGCCGCCGTGTTGGTGAGCGCGCTCGGACGGCGCGGCGTATCGACGGGAATGTCGCCGAAGACGATGCGCGCGATGCCGCGATCGCTGGCGACGATGGTGAGCCTGCCCGGTGGCATTGCGTAGACGAAATGGTTCATAGTCGCCTTTCTTCCGGGTTCTGCGATGCGCTTGCGTGCGCATGCGACGCTCCTATTATGGCACGAGCCGCAGCCCCGCGGCGCGGGTTCGTCGGTCGGCTGCGTCGGCGAACGGCGGGCGCCCGTCCGCGCGAAACTGCGCAGGATTCGTGCAGGCTTTCGGGCACTCTTCGGTGCATGCGCTAGAATTGAAGCCGTCAAGCAGACCTGTATGCCCACGAAAGGAATCCGATGTTCACCCAACCCCGCATCGCACCCTCCATCCTGTCGGCCGACTTCATGAACATGGAGCGCGACATCCGCGTGATCGAGGAAGGGGGAGCGGGCTTCGTCCATGTGGACGTCATGGACGGCCATTTCGTTCCCAACCTGACGCTCGGCGTTCCCTTCGTCAAGCAGCTCAAGCGCATCACCGACCTGCCGCTCGACGTGCATCTGATGATTTCGAACCCGCTTAACCAGCTGCCGTGGTTCCTCGAGCACGAGCCTGCGATCGTGTCGGTGCACGCCGAAGCCCTCGACGAGCCCACCGGCGAATTCGACCGCGCGATCGACATGATCCACGAGGCCGGCGCCAAGGCGTGTTTGGCCCTCAAGCCCGACATGCGCGCCAGCGTGGTGGAGCCTTATATCAATAAGCTCGACATGGTGCTCGTGATGAGCGTCTATCCCGGCTTCTCCGGCCAGAAATACATCGAAGGCACCGAGAAGAAGGTGGCCCGCGTGGTTGAAATCGCCCGTGCGGCCCAGGCCAGCCCGCTGATCGAGGTCGACGGCGGCCTGGGCGCCAACGATGCGACGCGCGCCGTGGCAGCCGCGGGCGCCGATGTGTTCGTCGCGGGCAACGCCGTGTTCGGCGCCGCCGATCGCGCCGCGGCCATCGCCGCCATGGTGCAGACCGCCGACGAGGCCCGCACCGCCGCGATCGCGTAGCGTCATGGATCGCATCTATCTCGACAACGCCGCCACCACGCCCTTGTCGGCCTGCGCCGCGCAGGCCATGGCCCCGTATATGCAGGCGGGCGTCCAGGCGCCCTTCGGCAACGCGAATTCGCTGCACGGCGTGGGGCGCGAGGCGTTTTCAGCGCTCGAGGACGCCCGCATGCGCGTGTCCCGCGCGCTCGGCGCGAGCCGCCCCGACGAGGTGGTGTTCACATCGGGCGCCACCGAGGCCGACAACGCCGCCTTGCTGGGCATGGCGCTCGGCCAGCGCGAACGCCGCAGGTTGAAGGGCCGTACGGGCGGCCACGTGGTGATGTCGCGCGTCGAGCACGATGCCGTGCTGCATTGCGCCGCCGCGCTCAAGCGCCTCGGCTTCGAGGTCTCCTTCGCCGAAAACGACGCCGCGGGCCGCGTGTCGCCCGAGGCGCTCGAAGCCGCCATGCGCGATGACACGCTTCTCGTGAGCATCATGGCGGTCAACAACGAAGTGGGCACCGTGATGGATACCGCCGCGCTGGCGGCCGTGGCGCACAAGCATGACGCGCTGTTCCACGTAGACGCCGTGCAGGCGCTCGGCAAGATCGCCTTCGACGTGCGCGCGCTCGGCGTGGACGCCGCGTCGTTTTCGGCGCACAAGGTGGGCGGCCCCAAAGGCGTGGGCGTGCTCTACCTGAAGACCCGCACGCCCTTCGAGCCTTTGCTCGTGGGCGGCGGCCAGGAGCGCGGCCTGCGCAGCGGCACCCAGAACGTCGCGGGCATCGTGGGATGCGCCGCCGCGATCGAGCATGCCGTGCGCGAGCAGGCCGCTTTCGCGCAGCGTACGCGCGCTTGGCGCGACGAGCTCTACGAAAGGCTTTGCGCGCATCCGTCCGTGCATGCGGCGGTCGAGGTGGCGCGCGGCGACGAGTCGTTCGCGCCCCATATCGCGAGCGTGTGCGTGCGCGGCATGGAAAGCCAGACCGCCATCCTGCAGCTCGACATGCGCGGCATCTGCGTTTCGGGCGGTTCGGCGTGCTCGTCGAATTCGCTCGACCCCTCGCATGTGCTGGCCGCCATGGGCGTGCCGCGCAATCTGGCCCAGGGGCTTTTGCGCGTTTCGTTCGGCGAATACACCGAACGCGCCCATATCGATGCGTTCATCTCGGCGTTCGAGGAGGTTGTCTCATGACCGATCTTGTGACGATGCATACCCATTCGACGTTTTGCGGCCATGCGAAAGACGCGCTGTCCGACGTGGTGGACGCCGCTCGCGAGGCGGGCGTGCGCGTGATGGCCGCAACCGAGCATTACCCGGTGGGCGACAAGATCGACCCCACGGGCCATTCGAGCATGCGCGCCGAGCTTCTGGAAGACTACTGCGCCGCCGTGCTCGCCGAGCGCGATCGCGTGTCCGATATGGAGATTCTTCTGGGGTGCGAGCTCGATTGGCTCGGCGACGACGAAGAGCGCGGCCTGCGCCCCGAAGATTTCGACCGCTTCGATATCGTGCTGGGCTCGGTCCATTTCGTCGACGGCTGGCTCATCAACGGTAGCCGCCATGCGCAGCGCTGGGAAACCGCCGATGTGGATGCGGCGTGGCTGCGCTACATCGAGCTGTGGTGCGAGGCCGCCGCGAGCGATGCTCCTTTCACCGTGATGTCGCACCCCGACGTGGTGAAGAAGTTCGCGCATTATCCGTCGTTCGACCTGGCCCCGCACTACGAGCGCATGGCCGAAGCCGCCGCGGCGGGCGGGCGCATGATCGAGGTCAATACCTCGGGCCTGTTCGCTCCGTGCGAGCAGATGTATCCGGCGCCCGATCTTCTGAGCGCGTTCGCGCGCGCCGGCGTGCCGTGCACGGTGGGAACCGACGCGCACAAAGCCGCGCATGCGGCGCGCGGCGTGCAGGAGGCCTACGACCTCATGCGTGCCGCGGGATATCGCAAGCTCGCCGTGCCGGGCTACGGCCGCGAGGTGCGTTTCTCGGATCTGTAGGCGGCATGCCGCGCGCGTTCGCCGCGCGAGGCGTCCGGCCGATCGAAGGAGGTTTTCATGGAAGAACCTATGTGCAAGGGCGCCCAGGCGCCCGACTCCCAGCTGCGGGCCGTCGCGCGCGGGCCGTTGGCCCAAAAGCGCGTCGAGCGTCCCGAAACGGTGGGGCGGCTCGTGCAGGGGCTTTCGGCGCTTTTCCCTCCGACCGACGCCGAGCCGTGGGATAGGACGGGCCTTTTGGCAGGCGATCCGGACGCGCCGCTCGAAGGCGTTGCCACGGCGCTCGATCCGACGGTCGATGCGATCCGCCGCGCCGAGGCGGCAGGCGCCAACGTGCTGCTGACGCATCATCCCGCATATCTCGACCCGCCCGCACCGATCGGCCCGCGCTCGAGCGGGGCGATCGCGGCGGGACAGGCGGTCTATGAAGCCCTGCGTCGCGGCATCGCCTTGGTGAACTACCACACCGCGCTCGATGTGAGCGCCGCCGCGCAGGGCATGCTTCCCGGCATGCTCTCGCTCGTCCGCACGGGCGTGCTCGACCCGCTCGCGCGCGATGCGCGTTTGGGCTACGGGCAGGTGTGCGCTCCCGCGCCCGACGACGCGCCCCTGACGCTTCAGACACTCGCGCTGCGCTGCACCGCGGTGTTCGGCCGTTCGCCGCGCATGTGGGGCGATCCCGATGCCCCGGTCGAAACCGTCGCCACCTGGACCGGTTCGGCCGGCCCTGCCGCCGACTTGTGCCTCGAGCGCGGAATCGACGTGCTCGTCTGCGGCGAAGTGAAGTATCATACGGCCCTTGACGCGTCGTCTGAGGGGCTCGCGCTGATCGAGCTCGGCCACGACGTGTCGGAACTGCCGTTCGCGGCGGTCCTCGCCGAAGCGGCGGCAAGCCTGGGCGTGCCGCGCGATTCGATCGTCTGCCTGGCGCAGGACCGCAACTGGACAAACCCCGAAAGCAGGAGGGTATAGCATGCAAGCCACATCGGACCAGATCATCGGCCTTACGAAGCTGCAGCACGTCGACCTGTCGATCGCTCAGCTCGAGCGCCGTCTCGACGGGCTGCCGCAGAAGCAGGGCATCGCCGTGGCGCGCGAGAAGCGCACCGCCATCCAGCAGAAGCGCCGCGCCCTTCTGGGCGCCCGCAAAGACGCCGAGGCCAAGATCGAGTCGTTGCGCGAACAGCAGGCCGAACAGGCCGAGAAGCTCGATGCGGCCCAGCGCGCCATCGAGGCCGCGGCGGGGGATTACCGCGTCGTGACGGCCCGCAGCGCCGAGCTCGAGGAAATCTCGCAGCATCAGGCCGAGCTCGCCGAGCAGATCGAGGCCATTTCCGCGCGCATCGCTGAAATCGAAGGCGTGGAGCCCCAGGTGGAAACCATGCTGGCCCGCCTCGACGAGAAAGAGGCCGCGCTGGTGGAGGAATACCGCCGCGAAGGCGGGGCGCTTCTGGCCAAGATCGGCGAGTCCAAAGCCGAGCGCGAGCAGCTCGTCGCCGTGGTGGGCGCCGACATCATGGCCGTCTACGACCGCATCGCCCGCGCCAAGCAGGGCGTGGCCCTGGCGCACCTGGTGGAGGGTTCCTGCAACACCTGCAGGACGAAGTTCGACCCGAGCAAGGTTTTGGCCCTGCGCAGCGAATACCCGCTTTCGCAGTGCCCGCACTGCGGCCGTCTCATGGTTGTGGACAGGCGTTACGCCGGATAAAAAGAGTATTGTCACGGGTGTTTCTGCATGCTATAGTAGTCAAGCTTTGCGCTTGCATCCAGATGAAATCTGATAGTAATGGAGTGAATGATTATGTCTAAGGTTTGCGAAATTTGCGGTAAGGCCCCTCAGGCGGGTCGTTCCATCAGCCACTCTCACCGCGTCACCAACCGTATGTTCCGTCCGAACATCCAGAAGGTGACCGTCGTCGAGAAGAACGGCACGGTGCACAAGAAGAACGTCTGCACCAAATGCATGAAGGCCGGCAAGGTTACCCGCGCGTAAATAAGCCTCGCACTGTGCAAAAGCCCGCGATATGCGGGCTTTTTTGTGTTCGTTTTCACGTCGAACCGCCGCAAAAAAGCGGTATGGCGGTCGGACGCCCCCGGTAAGGACTATAATTTACGTTTGCATTGCAGTCGTGAGAAAGGAATGAGTTCATGACGCAGCAGGTTTCCGGCAATCTTCACGTTTCCAACGACGTTCTCGCCGATCTGGCCGGCAACGCGGCCCTCGGCTGCTATGGCATCGTGGGCATGGCGGCTCCTACCGTTTCCGACGGCATCGCGAACATCCTGCCCGTCAATCGTCTTCGTCGCGGCGTCGTGGTCGCGGCCAAAGAGGATGGCGTGCATGTCGATCTGTACGTGGTGGTGGAGTACGGCACCAACATCAATGCCGTGTCCCAGAATCTCATCGACAACGTCACCTATATGCTGACCGAGCATGCCCAGGTGCCCGTCGCACGCGTCGAAGTGCACGTCCAGGGCATCAAGGTGCGCAAGTAGCGCAGGTTCCAAGGAGATATAGACATCTATGAGCAAGCATACGACCAACGACGTCCTCAATGCCGTTGCGGCCGCCACTAAGGCGTTGTCCGAACGCAAAGAGGAAGTGAATCGCCTCAACGTGTTCCCCGTTCCCGACGGAGACACGGGCACCAACATGTCTTTGACCATGCAGATGGTGGTCGACAATCTCGCCAAGCTCGAAATCGGCGCCTCCAACGCCGAGATCCGCAAGGCTATCACCACCGGCGCGCTCATGGGCGCCCGCGGCAATTCGGGCGTCATCACCTCCCAGATCCTGCGCGGTCTGTGTGAGGGCTACGAAGGTCATGAGCAGCTCGACACCGCAGCGCTCGATTCCTGCTTCGCGCGTGCCGTCGAGGTTGCTTTCCAGGCCGTGCGCAAGCCGGTCAAGGGCACGATTCTCACGGTCGTCGAAGACGCCGCCGCGGCGGCGAAGAAGGCGCGCAAGAAGAAGCTCTCCCTCGAGGAGGCCCTCGACGCCGTGGTGGCCGAGGCCTATGCTTCCGTGCAGCGCACCCCCGATTACCTTCCCGTTCTCAAAGAGAACAACGTCGTCGACGCGGGCGGTTTCGGCCTGGCCATCCTGATCGACGCCTTCGCCGCGTCTTTGACCGGCAAAGACGGCTTCGTGGGCGATGCCATGGCGTTCGCGCGTCCGGCTCCCAAGGTCGAAATCGAGCAGATCAACGACTGGGAGGGCTCGGCCTTCCGTTACTGCACCGAGTTCCTCGTGCATTCCGACTCGATCGACGTCGACGAGGCGAAGGACTTCCTTCCCACGATGGGCGATTGCGACCTCATGGTGGGCATGCACCCCAACTTCAAGGTGCACGTGCACTCCAACCGTCCCGACCAGGTTCTGGGCTGGTTCTTGACGCATGATGCGCAGATCTCCGAGGTGCATATCCACAACATGCAGCTCCAGAGCGAGGAGCGCACCGAGAAGCTCGAGAGCGAAAAGACCGAGGCCCGCAAGCCCATGGGCGTCGTCGCCGTGGCTCCCGGCGCCGGCAACGCGAAGATCCTCGAGTCGCTCGGCGTCGACGTGGTGGTTTCCGGCGGCCAGACCATGAACCCCTCCACGGCAGACATCCTGGAGGCGGTCAACAAGGTCAACGCCGATGCGGTGCTGATCCTGCCTAACAACAAGAACATCATCATGGCCTCCCAGGCCTGCGTCGACGTGTCCGAGAAGCCCTGCGCCGTGGTTCCCACGAAAAGCGTTCCGCAGGCGTTCTCCGCGCTGTTCGGCTTCGACCCCGAGGCTTCCCTGGAAGACAACGTCGAGTCTATGACCGATTCGTTCTCCGAGGTGAAGACGGGCGAGGTCACGCGCGCCATCAAAGACGCCAAAGACGCCCACGGCAACCCGATCAAAGACGGCGACGTCATCGGCATCGCCGACGGCTCGATCGAAAGCGTCGGCAGCGACGTGGCCGACGTGGTCATGGCCCTGCTCGAGGTCATGGGCGCCGACGAGGCCGACACCATGACGGTTCTCGCGGGCGAGCAGATGAGCGACGAAGAGCTCGACGCCCTGGTCGCGCGCATCGAAGAGGCATACGAGGATGTCGAGGTCGACCCGCATCGCGGCGACCAGGCCCTGTATCCCGTGGTGTTCTCGCTCGAATAACGACAGGCCGCATCGATATGATCGACCGACTCGCCGCCGCCCTGAGGCCTGATTCCCCCGTGACGCAGATCGCGGGCATCAGCGCCGCCAGGGCGGCGGCGCTTTCGCGTTTGGGCGTGCGCACCGTGCGCGACCTGCTGACGCATTTCCCTTATCGCTATATAGATATGTCCAGCCTGCAGACCATCGCCTCGGCGCCGATCGGGCGCCCGGCAACGGTGGCCGCGCGCGTGTACGAGGTGAAGGTCAAGCGCCCCAAGCCGCGCTTCGAGGTGACCGAAGTGACCCTCGTCGACGACACGGGCGTCATGATCGCGTCCTTTTTCAGGCAGCCGTGGCTCGCCAAGTCGCTGCCCGCGGGCACGCGCGTGAGCGTGGCGGGCACGATGGAGTTCAACTACGGCTTCAAGCGCATGGCGTCGCCGTTCATCGACAAGCTGGAAGAAGGCGAAGACCTTTCCGTCGGCAAAATCGTGCCCGTGCACGCCGCCGTCGAAGGCTTGCCTGCGGGTTCGCTGCGCCGCCTGGTGGGCACGGCGCTCGACGCGTGCGCCTGTATGCACGACCCGCTTCCGCACGAGCTGCGCGTCCGCTATCGGCTCATGTCGCGCCATTGCGCGCTGCGCGCCGTGCATTTCCCCTCGTCGATGGCCGAGCGCGCCCAGGCGCGGCGCCGTCTGGCCTACGAAGAGGTGCTGCTGCTCGAAGTGCAGCTGATGCGCGAGCAGCGCAAGGCCTTCGAGGGGCGCACGCCGTTTCAGCACCGTGCGGGCGGCCCGTGCTTCGAGCGCCTGTTCGCGTCGCTGCCGTTCGAGCTGACGAGCGACCAGATGCTCGCGATCGAAGAGATCAGGTGCGATATGGCTTCGCCTGAGCGCATGAACAGGATGCTGCTCGGCGACGTGGGCACAGGCAAGACCATGGTGGCCGCGTTCGCGCTGGCGGTCGCCGCCGATAGCGGCACGCAGGCGCTCGTGATGGCGCCGACCGACGTTTTGGCGCGCCAGCATGCCGTCAAGCTCGGGCCGCTGCTCGATGCGGCGGGCATACGCTGGACGCTTCTGACGGGTTCGAGCACGGCCTCCGAGCGCGCCCGGGCCCTCGAAGGCCTGGCTTCGGGCGAGGTGTCGGCGGCGTTCGGCACGCACGCGCTTCTCGAAGACGACGTGGTGTGCAAGCGGTGCACGTTGGCCGTCGTCGACGAGGAGCAGCGCTTCGGCGTGGAGCAGCGCGCCAAGCTCGTCGATAAAGGCGAGGCGCCCGATTTCCTCTCCATGACCGCCACGCCCATTCCGCGCACGCTCGCGCTGGCCCTGCACGGCACCATGGCGCTGAGCTATCTGCGCGAAGCGCCCGCCCACGCGGCGGGCCGCACCACGAAGGTGCTCGGGTTCAGGGAACGCGGGCGCGCCTACGACGCGGCCTTGGCCGCCTGCGCGCGCGGCGAGCAGGTATACGTGGTGTGCCCTTTGGTGGGCAAGAAGCAGCCTGCCGACGCACCGGGCGAGGGGCGCGGCAAGGAGCGCGCCGACGCCGCGGAGACGAAGCCGTATATCGAATCCGACGCCGACATGCGCGGCGACGACCCGAAGGCGGCCGAGGCCGAGGCGGCCTTTCTGCAGGCGAAGACGTTTTCGGCCTACAAGGTGGGCCTTTTGCACGGCCGCATGAAGCCCGCCGAGAAGCGCGACGTCATGGACCGCTTCGCCGCGGGACAGATCGACGTGCTGGTGAGCACCACGGTGATCGAGGTGGGCATCGACGTGGCCAACGCCACGGTGATGATCGTCGAAGACGCCGAACGCTTCGGCCTTTCGCAGCTGCACCAGCTGCGCGGCCGCGTGGGACGCGCGAGCCTGCCGGGCGAGGTGTATCTGGTGGCGGCCACTTCGGATGCCGAAGCCACCGAGCGCCTGGCGGCGATGGAGCGCACCGACGACGGCTTCGAGCTGGCCGAATTCGACCTGTCGATGCGTCGCGAAGGCGATATCCTCGGCAACAGGCAGCATGGCGCGGGCATGCTCAAGCTGGTCGACATGGCGCGCGACGGCGCGCTGATCGAGGCCGCCCATGCCGACGCCCGCCGTCTGGTCGAAGCCGACGCCGAGGGCCGCACGGGCGAGCTGAGGCTTCTGTATCGCGAAGCCGAGGCCGCGTTCATGCGGCAAGACGAAGGGGCCGAAGGCTCCGCAAGAACGACCAAGGCGCGAACGCGCCGATAGGAGGATGCGCGATGCGCGTTATCGCTGGTTTGTACAAAGGCAGGCCGCTTGCGGCGCCGAAGGGCTCGTCCACGCGCCCGACGACCGACCGCGTCAAGGAATCCCTGATGAGTTCGCTTATATCGGCATACGGCCCGATCGAAGGCGCACGCGTGCTCGACGCGTTCGCCGGCAGCGGCGCGCTGGGCATCGAGTGCCTCTCGCGCGGCGCCGCTTCGGCGCATTTCTTCGAGCGCGATAAAAACGCCTTGGCGGCGCTTCGTTCCAACGTCGACATGCTGGGCCTTCCCGCCGATCGCGCGCGCATCTTCAGGGCCGACGTGATGAAGAACCCGCCTCTTGCCGGCGGTTCGGCCTACGACATCGTGTTTCTCGACCCTCCGTACGCATTCACGGTCGACGAGGTGTATGGTCTGATGGCGGCGTTGCGCGAAGGCGGCCGCCTGTCCGCCGACGCCGTCGTGAGCTACGAGCACGACGCGTCGTGCGACCTGGCCGCGTTTTTCGCCGAGCGCGGCGTGCAGGCGGATATACTTGCCAGCAAACGATTCTCGAAAACGGTCATCGACCTTTTCCGCTTCCTGTAATTTCTCACGGTTCGCAAGGAGGACCATCTCATGAAGAAAGCTCTCGTGCCCGGCACGTTCGACCCGATCACCAACGGGCATCTCGACGTCATCGGCCGCGCGTCCCAGATGTTCGACGAAATCGTCGTGGGCGTGGCGGCGTCTGCGAAGAAGGGCCCGCTGTTCTCGCTCGACGAGCGCGTCGCGTTCGCCCGCGAGGCCACGGCCGGCTTCGGCAACGTCACCGTGGAGCCTTTCGACGACCTGCTCGTGCACTTCGCCGCCGAAATCAACGCCAACGTGGTGGTGAAGGGCCTGCGCGCCATCACCGACTTCGAATACGAGTTCCAGATGACCGCCGCCAACTACCGCCTCAACAGCGATATCGAGACCATGTTCATCATGTCTCCGCCGCAGTACATGTATCTTTCCAGCTCGATCGTGCGCGAGGTGGCCTCGTTCAACGGCGAAATCGGCGAACTGGTGCCGCCGTGCGTCGAAGCGGCGCTGCGCAAGCGTTTCGCCCACTAGGGGAGCGCGAACGCGTTTCGGGCCCGCCCGGCCGCATGCGCGAGGCCGGGCGAAACGGCACGTGCGAGGGGGCTTGCGGTGTGGAGAAAGCATCGAAGCCGCTTTTTCGTGCTAGAATAATTCGACATTGCACACACGGGTCGTCTCTTCGTCCCGTCATCTTGGCAAAAACAACCAGGGTCCGCCCTGGAGGAACGCAGCTTCAATGCAGCATGCACGAAAGGGACTACTCATGGACGAAACAGGAGTTCTTGGACTGATCGAGGAGCTTTCCATTCTCCTCGAGGACTCCAAGCCGGTTTTCGGCAAAGGAAATCTTCGTCAGGTCGATATCGCGGCGGCTTTTGAAATCATGGACGAGATCCGCGACACGTTCCCGGGCGAGTTCGCCCAGGCGCGCCAGATCGTCCGCGAACGCCAGAGCCTCATCGACGACGCCGAGGCCGAAAGCGCCCGCCTGATCGAAGACGCCCGCAGCCAGGCTATGACCATCGCTTCCGAACAGGAAATCGTGCGTATCGCCCAGCAGCAGGCCGATACGATCATGGCCGACGCACGCGAGCTGGAGCGCCAGACGCGCGCCGGCGCCGAGGATTACGCCGACGAGGTGTTCGGCCACGTCGAGCAGAGCCTCGACACGCTCATCACGAGCGTGCGCCGTTGCCGCGACCGCCTCAACAACCAGGGCATCGGCCGCTAATGGAGCGCCTCATCATCGAAGTTCCCGCAGAGCTTTTCTCGCCTGCGGAAACCGCCATGCGCGAGGGCGTCTTCGACCCCGGCCCGTTCACCTGCGGTCCGGACGAATTCGTCGCCTGCGCGCCGTTTTCCTATCATGTCGTGCTGACCAACGTCGGCGGCGCGATCCTGGTCACGGGAACGGTGTCGGGCGAGGCGCGCACGTCGTGCGCCCGCTGCCTCGACGACATGACGGTGCCCATTTCCGGCGAGGTGGAGGGCTACTTCATCATCGAAGGGGAGGGCCAGGCCCCGGAAGATATGGACGAAGACGAGTTCGACGTCCTGCCCGAGTCGCATGAAATCGACTTGGAAACGCTTCTGATGGCGGCCATCCTGGTCGATCTGCCGCTCGTTCCGCTGTGCGACGAAGACTGCAAGGGAATCTGCGCGCAGTGCGGTGCGAGCCTCAACGAGGGCGCGTGCGATTGCGCCGCCGTCGTCGAAGAGGACGATTGCGTGGGCAAGAACAATCCGTTCGCCGCGCTTAAAGATTTGTCGTTCGATTAACGGCTCGGAACCGAACGTTTTTCTTCAAGAGCCCGAATTCGAGTATTGCGCAAACAGAATCGGTTTGCTATTATCTCGTTTCGTCTGATTTTATAGATATGACCGTTTCGATCGATGGTATCGGTCGAGGGGATAAGGAGATGGAAAACCATGGCAGTGCCTAAGCAAAAGACTGGTCGTGCTCGTACCCACTCTCGTCGCAGCGCCAACAGCGTTCTCGCTATGCCCGCTCGTTCTACGTGCCCGCAGTGCGGCGAGGTCAAGCTGCCCCACCGCGTGTGCGGCAACTGCGGCTACTACGGTAAGCGCGAGGTCCTCGAGACCGAGTAACAGGAGCATCACAAGTTCCACCATCAACACTATTGCCGGCTCACGAGTCGGCAATTCGTGTATAAAGGGTTCCGTATCGCCCGCGTTTCGCGGGCGACAAAGCAAGAATCGAAAGGAATCTCATGTCGTTTGACGATACCGTGACCATCGCCGTAGATGCTATGGGCGGCGACCATGCTCCCGGCGTCGTGCTTGAAGGAGTGGCTTCGGCTCTGGAGAAGGACGAGAAGCTTCAGGTGATCTTGGTCGGTCCCGCAGAGGTCGTGGAGCCGTTCGCGAGCTCCCACGCGCGCTGCGTGGCCCAGCCCGCTACCGAAGTCATCGCGATGGACGAACATCCGGCGCAGGCCGTGCGCAAGAAGAAGGATTCTTCGATCGTCGTGGGCTGCCGCGCCGTCAAAGAAGGCCGCGCCCAGGGATTTTTCTCAGCAGGATCCACGGGGGCCTGCCTTGCCGGCGCCACGCTCGGCATCGGTCGCATCAAAGGGGTCCAGCGCCCCGCGCTGTGCAGCGTGATTCCTTCTCCGGTCGCGCCTGTGGTTATGACGGACATCGGGGCGAATGCGGATTGCAAGCCCGAATACCTGGTGCAATTCGCTCGGATGGCCGCCATCTATGCTGAGAAGATCGTCGGTATCGAGTCTCCTCGCATCGCGCTTCTCAACATCGGCGAAGAAGACACCAAGGGCTCGCAGTTCGCGCAGCAGACGTTCGAGCTCATGAAAGAGGGCGTGCCCGGGTTCGTGGGCAACGCCGAGGGCAACGACATCATCAACGCCCGCTACGACGTCATCGTGACCGACGGCTTCACGGGCAACGTCACCCTCAAAACCATCGAGGGAACCTCCAAGGCGCTTTTCAGCGCCCTGAAAGAGGTCATGACGTCGTCTCTGAAGGCCAAAGTGGGCGGCTTGGCCCTGAAGAAGGACCTCAAAGAGCTCAAAGACAGCATCAATGCCGACACCTACGGCGGAGCGCCGCTTCTGGGCGTTGCCGGCGTGTGCCTGGTGGGCCATGGCTCCAGCAACGCGACCGCCATTATGAACGGCGTGCTCGCATCGGCCGAGATGGTGCGCAAAGACGTGGCCGGCCTGATCTCCGAGGCGGTGGGCAAGTAGATGACGCACACCGAAGAGCAGCAGAGCAAGATCGAAGCCGCGCAGCGCATCGTGGGATACGAGTTCCGCGACCCCGCCATTCTTCTTGCCGCTATCACCCATCCTTCCGCTACCGAAGGCATGCCCGTCAAGTTCAGCTACGAGCGCCTCGAGTTTCTGGGCGACAGCATTCTGGGCGCCATCGTGGCCAACGCGGCGTTTCATGAATACCCCGACCTCGACGAGGGCGGTCTGACGCGCATCAAGGTGGCGCTCGTTTCGGGCGCCAGCCTGTCGTCGGTCGCCGAGAAGCTCGGCTTCGCCGATGTGATCGTGTTCGGCTCCTCCGAGCGCGGCACGGGCCGTCGCGGCCTGCACTCGGCGCTCGAGAACGTCTACGAGGCCATCGTGGCCGCGCTGTTCCTGGATGCGGGCATCCAGGGCGCGCAGGAATTCGTGGGACGCACGCTTATTCCGCGCATGTCGATCGATATGGCGCGCGAGCCCGAAAACCCCAAGAGCGCCCTGCAGGAAAAACTGCAGGAAGAGGGCATCACGCCCACCTACAAGCTCGTGGAGACGCAGGGCCCGCCGCATGACCGCACCTTCGTCTCGCAGGTGTTCGCCGGCATGAAGGCGCTTGCAAGCGGCATGGGCCGCACGAAGAAGGAGGCTGAGAGCCAGGCGGCCAAAACCGCGCTCGACTCGCTCGGCTTCAGCAAGACGTCGAAGGCCGACAAGGCGAAAGCCAAGCAGGAGAAGAAGCAGGCCCGCGCCGAGAAAAAGAGCAAAGGCTAGGAATGCATCTTAAGTCGCTCGTCCTGAAAGGGTTCAAGTCGTTTGCCGACCGCTGCGCGATATCGCTCGAGCCGGGCATTACCGCGGTGGTCGGCCCGAACGGATCGGGAAAATCGAATATCTCCGATGCGGTGCTTTGGGTCCTCGGCGAGCGCAATGCGAAGAACCTGCGCGGCCAGGCGATGGAAGACGTCATTTTCGCGGGGTCTTCGGCGCGCAAGAGCGTCGGCGTGGCCGAGGTGGATCTGGTGCTCGACAACGCCGACGGCACGCTGCCGGTCGATTTCTCCGAAGTGTCGCTGACGCGGCGCATGTATCGCAGCGGCGAAAGCGAGTACCTGATCAACGGCTCGCCCGCGCGCCGCATGGACTTCATGGACATTCTGCACGATACGGGCCTGGGCGAAGGCGCGCATTCGATCATCGGGCAGGGCAACCTTGACGCCATTCTGGCGAGCCGGCCCGAAGACCGCCGCGCCTTGGTCGAAGAGGCTGCAGGCGTGCTCAAGCACAAGCAGCGCAAAGAACGCTCCGAACGCAAACTCGCGGCGATGGACGCCCATCTTGCGCGCGTCAAAGACGTGGCTGCCGAGGTGGAGCGCCAGCTCAAGCCGTTGGCCCGCAAGGCCGCCCGCGTGCAGGCCTACGAATCCGTCTCGAAAGAGCTGGCCGAGCTGGAGCTGATGCTGGCCGTCGACGACCTGCGCGTTTTGCAGCGGCACTGGGACGAAGCGCTGCTGCGCGAGCGTGAGGCCGCCGCCGCGATCGACGTGGCGAGCCTCGAGGCCGAAGAATCGCAGGCGAAGCTCGAAAAGCTTCAGGTCCTTCTGCAGGAGAAAGGCCTGTATGTGGGAGACCTTGCCGAGCGTCGCGGCCGATTCCATATGGCGCTCGAGCGCCTTGAATCCAACGACATGCTTCTTTCCGAGAAGGCGCGCGGCATCCGGGCGCGCCTTGCTTCGGCGCGTGAGACGTTCGAGGGCAGCGCGCGGCGCATCGAGCGCTTCGAGCGCGAGGCGGGCGAGCTGCGCGCGAAGGCCGACGACGTTTCGGCGCGCCGCGACGCGCTGGCGTCGTCGATCGAAGATCTCAAACGCGAGCATGCAAGCGCGGGCGAGGAGCGCGCGCAGGCCGATGCACGCCTGACCGAGGCGCAGTCTTCGATGCGCGCGTGCGAAGCCGAGCTGAACGACGCCCTCGCTCGCAAATCCGAACTCCAAGACGGCATCGCAGGGTGCGTGTCTTCTCAAGAGCTGCTCGAATCGAAGAAGGCGGAAACGGCCCGCGACGTGGCCGCCGCCCGCGACGAGGCGCATCGCGCGGCATGCGAGGCGAAAGAGGCCGACGAGCGCCTGTCCGAGCTGAAGGCGAAAAACGCCGCCGCGTCCGAGGCCGCGGTATCCGCCGACGATCGCGCCGCGCAGGCGCGCGCGGCGAGCGATGCGGCCCGCGGCCGTCTGCAGCAGACCGAAGCGCGCATCGCCGCCTTGGAAGAGCTGCGCCGAAGCATCGGCGAGCGCGGCGAGGCTTCGGCCTGGGTGCGCGCGCATGCGGCCCGTTTCGACGATGCCGCGTTCACGCTTTCGTCGCGCATCAAGGTTCCGTGCGAACTCGAGCCGCTCGTCGAGCAGCTTCTGGCAGACGACTTGGCCGCGTTGTGCGTGTCCGACGCCCGAAGCGCCTGCGCGCTGGTCGAGGCCTTGCGCGACGCGCGCCTCGAAGGCGCGGCGGGCGTGCTGATGGCCTCTGCCGCCGCCGTCGGCTGCGACCATGCGGCGTGCCGTCTGCTCGACCGGATCGAATACCCCGACGAACTTCGCGCCCCTTTGGAGGCCCTGCTGGGCGATGTCGTGCTGGTTTCGTCGTTTCAAGAGGCTGCGGCGCAGGCCGAAGGGGGAGACCGACGCCTCCGGTTCGCGTCGCCCGACGGCTTTGTCGTGCGTCCCGGCGCGAAGGCGTCGTTCGGGTCGGGCTCCGACGTGCGCACGGGCCTGCTCGCGCGCGAACGCGAGCTTGCCGAGCTACAGGTTCGTATGGCCGAGGAGCGCGAATCCTTCGCCGCGGCGCAGTGCTCGGCCGACGAGGCAGTCCGCGCGCTCGAAGCGGCGCGGGCCGAAAGCCTCGTGCTGTCGCAGGCGTGCGCGCAGGCCGAGGGCGCGTGCAAAAGCGCGCATGCCGACCTGGCGCGCGCCGAAGCGCGGGTCGCATCGGGCGAGGCGTCGCTGCGTAAGGTCGAGGCCGACCTCGAAGCCGCGACGGCCAAGCTTGCCGCGGCGCGTCCCGAAATAGACCGGCTTTCGGCGGCCGCCCAGGCGTGTCGCGACCGTCGCGCCGCGCTTGAAGACGCGCAGGCGGCCGCATCGCTCGCGCGCGAGGCGGCCGCCTGCAACGAAAGCCGTCTGCACGCGGAGCTTTCCGAGGCGAAACTGGAGCACGCCACGGCTGCCGAGCGGGCGAAATCGCTCGAGCGCGAATGGCGCGACCGGCGTGCCGAATGCGAGCGCGCTTCGAAGGCCCGCGAGCGCGCGGCGGCTCAGATGCGCGTGCTCGAGCAGGCCGAACGCCGTATCGACCCTCTGCACGGCGTATTTGCGGCGCTGCGTGCAAGCGCGCAGGCGCGCATCGACGGCCTTGCGGGCGAATCCGCGCTGGCGCAAAGCTCGTCGGCCGAGCTTTCCGAAGCGATCGAGGCCGCCCGCGCGGCGTCTCGTCAGGCGCAGGACCGTCTCGAAGCGGCCCGTGCGGGCCTCAACGAGGTGCGCGTTTCGAAGGGAAGGCTCGAGGTGCAGGTGGAATCGGCCGTTTCCGCGATCGTGCGCGATTGCGGGGTGCCGATCGAGACGGCGATCGAGACGCCGCCTCCCGAAGACCGCGCCGCCGCCGAGGAGCAGGCAGCCGCGTTGGCCCGCCGCCTGAAATCCATCGGTTCGATCGATCCGTCGGTCGCCGAGGAATACGCGGCGGCCAAAGAGCGGTATGATTTCCTCTCGTCGCAGATCGAAGACGTGGAAGCGGCCCGGCGCGCCTTGCGCCGCATCGTTTCGGCCATCGACGCGCGCATGAAGGAGCAGTTCGACGCGACGTTCGAACGCGTGAACGAGAACTTCGGGCGCATCTTCGCCCAGCTGTTCCCGGGAGGTTCGGGCTCGCTCGAGCTGGTGGCGCTCGACGACGCCGGCCATACGGGCGTCGAGGTGCACGCCCAGCCGCGCGGCAAGAAGATCGCCAAGATGACGCTTATGAGCGGCGGAGAGAAATCGCTCGTCGCCATCGCGCTGCTTTTCGCGGTGTATAGCATCCGGCGCACGCCGTTTTATATCCTCGACGAGGTGGAGGCGGCGCTCGACGACAGCAACCTGCGGCGCCTGCTCGCGTATCTCGACACGCTGCGTCACGAAACGCAGCTGATCATGATCACGCATCAACGGCGCACGATGGAGATGGCCGACGTGCTCTACGGCGTGTCCATGCAGGCTGACGGCGTGACCAAGGTGGTCTCGCAGCGCCTGGACAAGGCATCTCGCACGAAACGATAGAGGCGGCGCGCCCGCGCCCCTTCTCGACCGAATATTGGAAAGGAGACCCTCATGGGATTCTTCAGCCGCATCAGCGAAGGCCTGGCGCGTTCGCGCGAAAAGTTCACCGAGCAGATGAACGTCTTGCTCGACCGCGGTCCCGACCTTGACGAGGAGTTCTGGGAGGGCCTCGAAGAGACGCTCATCCTCGCCGACATCGGCGGCGCCGCGGCGAGCGATATCGTCGAGGACCTGCGCGACAAGGCCACGCGCAAGGCCCTGCCCGACGCCTACGCCGTGCTCGACATGCTCAACGACCGCATGGCCGAGGCGTTTTGCGCGGGCGGCGAAGAGGTGTTCGGCGGCGAGCCCGCATGCGTGCTGTTCGTGGGCATCAACGGCGCCGGCAAAACCACCACGGTAGGCAAGCTGGCCAAAGAGGCCACCGATGCGGGCCGCACCGTCTTGCTGGGCAGCGCCGACACGTTCCGCGCCGCCGCGATCGAGCAGCTCGAGGAATGGGCGCGCCGCGCCGACGTGGAAATCTGCACGCGCGAGCGCGGAAGCGACCCGGCGAGCGTGTGCTACGACACGATCGAGCGCGCCGAGCAGAAAAACGCCGACCTGGTGCTCATCGACACGGCGGGCCGCCTGCATACGTCGGCTGACCTGATGCGCGAGCTCGAGAAGGTGGTCAACGTGGTGCGCAAGCGCTCGAAGCTTCCCGTGTACACGGTGCTCGTGATCGACGCCACCACCGGCCAGAACGGCCTGGCCCAGGCGCGCGAGTTCGACCGCGCCCTCAAGCTCGACGGCGTGATCGTGACCAAGCTCGACGGAACGGCCAAGGGCGGCATCGCGCTGGCCGTCAGCCACGAGCTGGAGCTTCCCGTGCTCAAGATCGGCGTGGGCGAGGGCCTCGGCGACCTCAAAGATTTCGACGCGCACGATTTCGCGCGCGCGTTCGTGGGCGATTTCGACGAACGTTCCTAAGGTTTTCCATCCGCGCCCGACCGCTCGGTTTTCCCAGTCCCGGATTCATCGCGTAATCCGGGACTTTTTTTCATCCGGCGGGGCGGGGTGCTGCATAATAAACAGGATTCACGAAAACAAGCCTGCTCGATGCATCGAAGGAGCTCTTTTCCATGTTCGATAATCTTTCCGACCGTTTGCAGGGGATCTTCTCGGGCCTGCGCTCGAAAGGTCGCCTGACCGAGGACGACATCAACGCGGCCATGCGCGAGATCCGCATGGCGCTGCTCGAAGCCGACGTCAACTTCAAGGTCGTCAAGGAATTCGTCGCGTCCACCAAGGCGCGCTGCCTCGAGGCCGAAATCCTCGATTCGCTCACGCCCGCGCAAAACGTGGTGAAGGTGGTTCTCGACGAGCTCACCGCGCTGCTCGGCCAGTCCGATTCCAAGCTCGTGCTCACCAGCCGCATTCCCAACGTGATCATGCTCGTGGGCCTTCAGGGCTCGGGCAAGACCACCGCGTCGGCCAAGCTGGCCTACCTGCTGAAGAGCAAGGGCCACAGCCCGCTGCTGGTGGCCTGTGACGTGTACCGTCCCGCCGCCGCCGACCAGCTGCAGACGCTCGGCGACGAGATGGGCGTGAAGGTGTATCGCGGCGACGGCCAAGACCCCGTGCGCATCGCCGAGGAAGGCGTGCGCTTCGCGATCGACAACCTGCGCGACGTGGTGATCGTCGACACGGCTGGTCGCCTGCATGTCGACGACGCCATGATGGACGAGGCCGCCGCGATCAAGGCGGCCGTCAAGCCCGACCAGATCCTCATGGTGGTCGACGCCATGACCGGCCAGGACGTGGTCAACGTGGCCCAGGCCTTCGCCGAGAAGGTCGAATTCGACGGCGTGATCATGTCCAAGATGGACGGCGACGCCCGCGGCGGCGGCGCGCTTTCGCTCAAGCAGGTCACGGGCAAGCCGATTAAATTCATCAGCGCGGGCGAAAAGCCCGACAGCCTGGAGGAATTCCATCCCGACCGCATGGCCAAGCGAATCCTCGGCATGGGCGACGTCGTTTCGCTGATCGAGCACGCCTCGAAGGTGCAGGCCGAAGAAATCGAGGCCGAAACCACGGCCCGCATGGCCAAGGCCCAGATCAACCTCAACGATTTCCTCGAAATCAAGAAGCAGGTCAAAAAGATGGGCGGCATCAGCAAGCTGGTCAGCGCGCTGCCTGGCGGCGACAAGGCCATGGCTTCCGGCCAGGTGGACGAAGGCGCCCTCGACCGCATGGAAACGGTGATCTTCTCCATGACGAAGTACGAGCGCGAGCACCCCGAGGTGCTCAACGGCAGCCGCCGCGCCCGTATCGCCGCAGGCTCCGGCACCACGGTGCAGGAGGTCAACCAGGTCATGAAGCAGTTCCACGAGACGCGCAAGATGCTCAAGAAGGCCATGCCCGCCGCCGAGGCCATGCAGAACGGCCGCGGCAAGAAGGGCAAGAAAGGCAAGAAAGGCCGCAAGCCCCGTCTGGGCATTCCCGGCATGGGCGGCATGAAGATGTCGGATCTGAAGAAGCTCCAGGACATGATGGGCAACATGGATATCTAGGCCGGATAGCTGCGGCCGAAGGCCTGGACGATCGAATAGCCTCCCGTTCCTTGCTGCCGAGGGGCGGGAGGTTTTCTTTGCGACCGCATGCGCGGGCGCGGCGCGGGGCCCGCGCGCGAACTGCCTGGCGTGCGGCCGCGGTTTCTTTCGACGCGCCAAGCCGCGCGGGCGGGGAAAGCAGCTGCGGCCTTCGTGGCGCTTTTCGCCAAAGCGCGCGTCTGCGCGGGTGTCGGCATGCGTGCCGGGTCCGCAAGCTCGTCGGCGGCGTCGCGAACGGGCGCCCCGGGCGGACGGACGGCCGCAGCCGTGTGCATTCGACCGCATGCCGACGCTTCGTCTTGCGCCTGTCGCGCTCCTTCGTATAATCGATGCGGTATGGAAAAACCTAGAAAGGGGTTTGCAATGGCAATCAAGGTCGGCATCAACGGTTTCGGTCGCATCGGCCGTCTCGTGTACCGCGCAATGGCGAACGATCCCGAGCTCGACGTCGTGGCCGTCAACGACCTGGGCGATATTCCCACCATGGCCCATCTTCTGAAATACGATTCCGTGCACGGCCGTGCATTCGATAAGGTCGAGGTGGTCGAGGACGGCTTCATCGCCGACGGCCACAAGACCAAGGTGCTCTGCGAGCGCGAACCCTCCAATCTGCCCTGGGGCGAGCTCGGCGTCGACGTCGTCGTCGAGTCCACGGGCATCTTCAAGACCGGCGAGCTTGCCTCCAAGCACATCGAGGCCGGCGCCAAGAAGGTCATCATCAGCTGCCCCGCCAAGGGCGAGGACATCACGATCGTGATGGGCGTCAACGACGGCGATTACGACAAAGAGAAGCATCACATCATCTCCAACGCTTCTTGCACCACCAACTGCCTCGCTCCCTTCGCGAAGGTCCTGATGGAAAACTTCGGCATCAAGCGCGGCTACATGAACACCATCCATGCTTACACCAACGACCAGAAGATCTTGGACCTGCCTCATAAGGACCTGCGCCGCGCCCGCGCCGCAGCCCTGTCCATGATCCCCACCACCACGGGCGCCGCCCGCGCGGTTTCTCTGGTCCTGCCCGAGCTCAAGGGCAAGCTCGACGGCTTCGCCACGCGCGTTCCCACCCCGGACGGATCCATGGTCGACCTCACCGTCCAGCTCGAGCGCGAGGTGACCAAGGAAGAAATTAACGCCGCCATGAAGGCCGCCGCCGAAGGCCCGCTCAAGGGCATCCTCGAGTACACCGAGGACCCGATCGTCTCGATCGACATCGTGGGCAACTCCCACTCCTCGATCTTCGACAGCCAGCTCACCATGGTCATGGGCGAGAAGAGCGACATGGTGAAGTGCATCTCCTGGTACGACAACGAGTGGGGCTACTCCAACCGCGTCAAAGACCTCGCGAAGATCCTTCTCTAGCATTCGAGCGCGCCGCTCTTCGGGGCGGCGCATTGCTTGACCCCGCAGAAGCCGAACCATGCGTTCGGCTTCTTATGCATTTGCCGCGTGCGCGCGTCTTCGAAGGCGGCCGTGGCGTTTCCGCGAAGCATTCCGAAGGAGGACCGAATGTCCGATATCAAGACCATCGAAGGCGTCGACGTGCGCGGCAAGCGCGTCATCGTCCGTGTCGATTTCAACGTTCCCATCAAAGACGGCGTGGTCGGCGACGACACGCGCATCCGCGCCGCGCTTCCCACGATCGAATATCTCGTGCGCGGCGGCGCCAAGGTCATCCTGATGAGCCACCTGGGCCGTCCCGCCGGCGAGGGCTTCGAGGAGAAGTTCACGCTCGCTCCCGCGGCGGCGCGCCTCGCCGAGCTGATCGACGCTCCCGTGGCCTTCGCCTCCGACACCGTGGGCGAGGACGCCCGCGCCAAGGCGGCCGAGCTGGCCGACGGCGCGGTTCTCGTGCTGGAGAACCTCCGCTTCGACAAGCGCGAGAAGAAAAACGACCCCGCATTCTGCGAGGAGCTCGCATCTCTCGCCGAGCTCTACGTCAACGACGCGTTCGGCACCGCGCACCGCGCGCATGCCTCTACCGCGGGCATCGCTTCGCTGCTGCCCGCATACGCGGGCTTCCTTCTGGCGGGCGAGGTCGAAACGCTTTCCGGCATGCTCGACGCGCCGAAGCGCCCCTTCGTCGCCATCCTGGGCGGCTCCAAGGTGTCCGACAAGGTGGGCGTGATCGACGCCTTGATCGACAAGGCCGACACGATCATCATCGGCGGCGGCATGTGCTTCACCTTCCTGCTCGCGCAGGGCAAGGCCGTGGGCACCTCGCTCAAAGAGGACGATTGGGTCGAGCGCGCGGGCGAGATGATCGAGAAGGCGCAGGCCGCGGGCGTGAAGCTGCTGCTTCCCGTTGACGTGGTGGCCGCCGACGCCTTCGCCGAAGACGCCAATGCCCTGACCTGCTCGGTCGATGCCATTCCCGCCGACATGATGGGCCTGGACATCGGACCCGAGACCGAGAAGCTCTATGCCGATGCCATCGCCGAAGGCGCGACGGTGTTCTGGAACGGCCCCATGGGCGTGTTCGAGATGAAGGCCTTCGAGCACGGCACCCGCGCCGTGGCCGAGGCCGTGGCCGCCAACAAGGACGCCGCCACGATCATCGGCGGCGGCGACAGCGTGGCTGCGGTGAACAAGTTCTCCCTCGCCGACGAGATGACCTTCATCTCCACGGGCGGCGGAGCGTCCATGGAGCTCGTCGAGGGCAAGACGCTTCCCGGCGTCGCGGCCCTTCGATAGCGCAGGCTTTTCGCGCCGCGTCGGATCGTTCGGCGCGGCGCTTTCCGTCGGCCCTTCGCGCCCGCACGGCGCGGGGCGGATTCGACGCATACATCGATCGCATGCAAAGGAGGCTTGTATGGTGCGCAAACCCATCATCGCAGGCAACTGGAAAATGAACATGACGCCGGCGGAAAGCGTGGTGCTTTCCCAGGGCATTTCGAACCGTTACGGCCGCGGCGGCGACGAGGTGGACGTGGTGCTGTTCCCGCCCGCGATCGACCTGCGCTCGGTGATCACGGTCCTCGATTTCGACAGGTCCCGCGTCGAGGTGGGCGCGCAGAACGTGCACTGGGAGCCTTCGGGCGCCTTCACGGGCGAAATCAGCATTCCCATGCTCAAAGACGTGGGGTGCACCTGGTGCATCGTGGGCCACTCCGAGCGCCGCGAGATGTTCGGCGAAACCGACGTGCAGGTCAACCGCAAGGTGCGCGCGCTGGTCGAGGCCGGCATGAAGCCGATCGTCTGCGTGGGCGAGAGCCTGTCCGTGCGCGAAGCCGAGCAGGCCGAATCGTTCGTCTGCGACCAGGTGCGCGCCGCTCTGGCGGGCCTGGAGCCCGAAGAGGCCGCCGCGTGCTGCATCGCCTACGAGCCCATCTGGGCCATCGGCACGGGCCGCACGGCCACGCCCGAGCAGGCCGAAGCCATGGCGGCGGCCATCCGCGCCACCGTGCGCGACCTCGTAGGCGATAAGACCGCCGATGGCATGCGCATCCTGTACGGCGGCTCGATGAAGCCCGCCAACGCCGAGGCGTTCCTCGCGTGCGAGGATATCGACGGCGGCCTGATCGGCGGCGCGGCGCTCGATGCCGAGGATTTCGTCGACCTGGTGAAAACCGCGATGGCCCGTTAACGGTCCTCGCGGTCTGCATATCGAAAAACGAAGGGGGAGCGCGCGGCGTGGGCCGGACGACCGCGCGCTACGTCGGTCCCGACGGGGCCTCGACGACCGGCCAGGAGGAATCATGAATTCGAAGCTTCATCTTCCCGCCCTGCTCGTCATCATGGACGGATTCGGGCTCGACGCCCCTTCCGAAGGCAACTCCATCTCGCTGGCGGATACGCCGCGTCTGGACGATCTGTTCGAAAACCGTCCCTTCGTCGCCCTCGAGGCGTCGGGCGAGGCCGTGGGCCTGCCTGCCGGCCAGATGGGCAATTCCGAAGTGGGACATCTCAACATCGGCGCGGGCCGCGTGGTGTATCAGGAGCTTACGCGCATCGACAAGGCGTGCCGCGAAGGCGCGATCCGCGACAACGCCGCGATCAACGACGCGATCGATGCGGCCGTGGCGGCGGGCGGCGCGCTGCATCTGATGGGCCTTCTGTCCGACGGCGGCGTGCATTCGAGCAACGCGCATCTGTACGCCCTGGTGCGCCATGCCGTGGCGCGCGGCGCGAACGACGTGTGCATCCATTGCTTCATGGACGGCCGCGACGTGGCTCCGCGCAGCGGCGCGGGCTTCATCGAAGAGCTCGAATCGGTGCTCGCCGGCGAAGATGTCGCGGGCAAGGTGCGCATCGCCAGCGTGAGCGGCCGTTATTACGCGATGGACCGCGACAAGCGCTGGGAGCGCGTGCAGCGCGCCTATGAGGCGGCGGTCTGCGGCAGCCCGTATCGAGCCGTTTCGGCGAAAGAGGCGATCGAGGCCTCGTATGCGGCCGACGTCACCGACGAATTCGTCGAGCCCGTGTCGCTCGACGGCCGCGGCATGCGCGACGGCGATGCGGCGATCTTCTTCAATTTCCGCCCCGACCGCGCCCGTGAGCTCACGCGCGCCCTGGTCGACGCCGATTTCGACGGCTTCGAGCGCAGCGTCAGGCCGGCCGTGAAGTTCGTGTGCCTGACCGAATACGACGCGACGATCGACGCTCCCGTGGCATTTCCGAAGGAATTCCCCGAAAACGTGCTGGCCGACGTGCTGGCCGAGGCGCGGCTGCGCCAGTACCACATCGCCGAAACCGAAAAATACGCCCACGTGACGTTTTTCTTCAACGGCGGCGTGGAAGCATGTAAAGAAGGCGAGAACCGTTCGCTCGTGGCGAGCCCCAAGGTGGCCACGTACGACCTGCAGCCCGAAATGAGCGAGCCCGAGGTGGCCGAAACGCTGGCGGCCGCCATCGCCGCCGACGAGGCGGACGTCTATATCGTGAATTTCGCGAACTGCGACATGGTGGGCCACACGGGCGTCATTCCCGCGGCGAAGGCCGCCGTGGAAGCGGTGGACGCGGGCGTGGGCAAGGTGGTCGACGCGGTGCTTGCCAAGGGCGGCTTCGCGCTGGTCACCGCCGATCACGGCAACGCCGACAGGATGCTTGCCGAAGACGGCTCTCCCTATACCGCGCATACCACCGCGCCCGTTCCGCTCGTGCTCGTCGACGATGCCGAAGGCGTCGCGCTGGCCGCGCCCGAGGGCCGTCCGGCCGCGCTGTGCGATATCGCCCCGACCTTGCTCGACGTCATGGGCCTCGCCGCGCCCGCCGAGATGACGGGCGAAAGCCTGCTGAAGCGCTGAGGCGCGGCGCCGCCCGATCCGCGCGGTCCTTTCCACAAACAGTGATAGTATAGCCACGCAATATGCACGACCGTGGCGAACGCGTCGGAGCCGGCCTTCGGCGCGTTCGTTTTTACGATAGGAGACAGCGCCCATGATCGTTATCGTCCGCGAAGGCGTCGCGCCCGACAAGCTAGACGAGCTGTGCGGCTACCTTCGGTCCCAAAACGTGGAGCCGCATGTCGTCGTCGGCGAGAAGCGGACCGTCGTCGGGCTGATCGGCGACACGACCTGCATCGACGTCCATCGTCTGGAATCGATGGACCAGGTGGCCTCCGTGCGCCGCGTGTCCGAGCCGTTCAAGAAGGCGGGCAGGCAGTTCCATCCCGATGACACCGTGGTCGAGGCGGGCGGCGCCGTGTTCGGCGGCGGGCATTTCGGCGTGATGGCCGGCCCCTGCGCGGTCGAAAGCGAAGAGCAGTGCATGGCCGTCGCCGCGGCCGTGAAGAAGGCGGGCGCCACGGTGTTTCGCGGCGGGGCGTTCAAACCGCGCACGTCGCCCTATGCGTTCCAGGGCATGGGCGAGGAGGGCCTGGCTATTCTGTCGAAGGTCAAGCGCGAGTTCGGCATGCCCGTGGTTTCCGAGGTCATGGACGCGCGCGATCTGCCCCTGTTCGACGACGTCGATATTCTGCAGGTGGGCGCGCGCAACATGCAGAATTACTCGCTGCTCAAAGAGCTCGGCAAGACCGACAAGCCCATCCTGCTCAAGCGCGGCCTGGCCGCCACCATCGAGGAATTGCTGATGGCGGCGGAGTATATCATGGCGGGCGGAAACGAGCGCGTCATGCTGTGCGAGCGCGGCACCAGGTCTTACGACACGCGCACGCGCAACGCCTTCGACGTGTCCGCCATTCCCGTGCTGCGCGGCCTCACGCACCTTCCGATCATCGCCGACCCGAGCCATGCCACCGGCCGTGCGCGCCTGGTGCCTCCCGCGGCGTATGCGGCGGTGGCCGCGGGCGCCGACGGCCTCGAGGTAGAGGTGCATTGCGACCCGGCCCATGCCGCATCCGATGGCGTGCAGGCCTTGCTGCCCGCGCAGTTCGACGAGATGATGCGCCGCGCGTCGCTCGTGCGCGCGGCCGTCGCCGACCCGTTGGCGGTGCTTTAGGATGGCCGCGGCGAGCGTCGGTTCGGCGTCCCGTTCGACGGAACGGGCCTTCATCGTGGCGGTCGAATTGCGCGCGAAGGCGCGCGTCGGAGCAGGGGCGTCGGCGCGATGAGCACGGTGCGGGTGAAGGCCTCGACGGCCTACGACGTCTTGATCGACGAGTATTCGATCGACGAGGCGGGCGCCGTGGCCGCTTCGATCGGCGGCGATGCGGCGTTCGTGGTCAGCGACAGCAACGTGGCGCCGCTGTATCTCGGCCGCGTGAAGCGCTCGCTTGCGGCGTCGGGGTTTTCCGTGGGGGAGTTCGTCTTTCCGGCGGGCGAGGCGTCGAAGAATCTTTCGACCTACGGGTCGTGCCTGCAGGCGATGGCCGAAGCAGGGCTGACCAGGTCGTCTTTGGTCGTGGCCTTGGGCGGCGGCGTGACGGGCGACATGGCGGGCTTCGCGGCGGCCACCTACATGCGGGGTTGTCGCTGCCTGCAGATTCCCACGTCGCTTCTCGCATGCGTCGATTCGTCGGTGGGCGGCAAGACCGCCGTCGACCTTCCTCAGGGAAAGAACCTGGTGGGCGCATTCTTCCAGCCCTCCGCCGTGCTTATCGACACCGCGACGCTCGCCACGCTTGCGCCGCATTTTTTCACGGACGGATGCGCCGAGGCGATCAAGTACGGCGCCATCGCCGACGCGGACCTGTTCTCGCTGCTCGAAACCCCGCTCGTGCCGGGCGATGCGCGCCTTGCCCGGGTTATCACGCGCTGCGTGGCGATCAAGCGCGATATCGTGCAGGCCGACGAGCGCGAGCGGGGCGCGCGCATGCTGCTGAACTTCGGCCACACGCTGGGCCATGCGATCGAGAGGGAATCGGGTTTCGAGATAACGCACGGATTCGCCGTGGCGAGCGGCATGGCCATGGCGGCGCGCGCGTGCGCGAAACGCGGCTTGTGCGAAGCGGCCGATGCCGCGCGCGTCGCGTCGGCCGTCGAGGCATACGGCATGTCCGCGCGTGCCCCGTTTTCCGCCGAGCGGCTCTATGAAGCGGCGCTCGCCGACAAGAAGCGTGCGGGCGGCGTGATGAACGTGGCGGCCATGGAGGGCATCGGACGTGCATGCATGCTGCCGCTTGACTTGCAGGATTTCTCGCGCTTCGTCCGCGAAGCGTGTTCGTAGGCCCGCCGCCGTTTTCGACGGATGCGGGCGTGATTGAAAGAAGGCGAGGGCCGCGATGGCATCCCGTATAGGCACCCATTTCAGCGTCACGATATTCGGCCAAAGCCATTCGGCGGGCATCGGCTGCGTCGTGGAGGGAATTCCCGCGGGCAAAAGGATCGACCTCGACGAGCTGCAGGCGTTTCTCGCGCGTCGCGCGCCGAGCGGCATGCCGTGGTCGACGTCGCGCAAAGAATCCGATGTCCCTGAGTTTCTGGGAGGCCTGGTCGATGGCGTGACCTGCGGCGCTCCGCTTGCCGCCGTCATCCGCAACGCCGATGCGCGCAGCTCCGATTACGAGGCGCTGCGCCGCACGCCGCGGCCGGGACACGCCGATTACGTGGCCGAGGTGAAATTCGGCGGGGCGCAGGACGTGGCGGGCGGCGGCCATTTCTCGGGCCGCCTGACCGCGCCGCTGTGCATCGCGGGCGGCATCGCCAAGCAGCTCCTTGCCGAGCAGGGCGTTTTCGTGGGCGCGCATCTGGCGCGGGCGGCGTGCGTCGCCGATGCCGCGTGGCCTTTGCAGGGCATCGGCCCCGAAGACGTGTCGGCGCCCGGCCGCAAGCCTTTTCCCGTGATCGACGATGCGTGCGGTGCGGCCATGCAGGACGCGATCGCCGCCGCCCGTGCGCAGGGCGACAGCGTGGGCGGCGTGGTGGAATGCGCCGCGGTGGGGCTGCCGGTCGGCATCGGCGAGCCCTTGTTCGACGGGCTCGAGAACGCCGTGGCGCGCGCCGTGTTCGGCATTCCCGCCGTCAAGGGCGTCGAATTCGGCAGGGGGTTCGCCGCCGCCGACATGCACGGCTCGCAGCATAATGATCCGTATCGCATGGATGCGGGCGCGCCGGCGTTCGAATCGAACAACGCGGGCGGCATCCTGGGCGGCATTTCCACGGGAGAGCCGCTGATCGTGCGCGCCGCCTTCAAGCCCACCTCGTCGATCTTCATCGAGCAGCACAGCGTCGATTTGAAGGACGGCCGCGATGTCGATCTTGCGCTCGAAGGGCGCCACGACCCCTGCGTCGCCGTGCGCGCCGTTCCCGTGGTGGAGGCGGCGTGCGCCGTGGCGGTATACGACCTGATGCTGGAAGCGAGGCTGGACCGATGAATCGAAGGACCGATGCGCCGGCCCGTGCCGACGAACCCGTCGACCTTGCGGCGTCGCGCGAGAACATCGATGCGATCGACGCGCGCATCATCGAGCTTTTCGAGGAAAGGATGCGCGCCGCGGCCGACGTTGCCGCCTATAAGCGCGCGAAGGGCCTTCCCGTGCTCGACCGCGCGCGGGAGGTGCGCAAGATCGAAGCCGCGACGCAGGCCGCGTCTGCCGAGTTCGCGCGCTATATGGAGCCGCTGTTCGAGTCGATCATGGAAATGAGCAGGGAATACCAGCAGCGTCTTTTGGACGGTGAAGACCGCTCCTCTCGCGTCGAACAGGTGCAGGAACGGGCCGTGTCCGTCGAGTCGCTCGCGGCGCCCGGGGACGCGCCGGGCGTTTCGCGTTGCGACGGGTTGTCGTGCCGCGACGAAGCATCGGCGTCGTCTTGCGAAGGCGCCGGCGCGCCGCGTGTCGAGCGGGCCTGCGGCGCGCAGCATGGGGACGCGCCCGTCTACGGGCTTTTGGGCAGGTCGCTCGGCCACAGCTATTCGCCGAAGATTCACGCCTTGCTGGGCGCATACGAGTATCGCCTGTTCGAGGTGGAGCCCGAAGACGTTAAGGAGTTCGTGCTGCACGGCCGCTACGACGGCGTCAACGTGACCATCCCTTATAAAGAAACGGTCATGCCGCTGTGCGACGAGCTGTCCGATGCCGCGCGCGCCATCGGGTGCGTGAACACGCTGGTGCGCCGCGCCGACGGCACGATCTATGGCGACAATACCGATTATGACGGCTTTTCTTTCATGCTCGACCGCGCGGGGGTCGAAGCGGCCGGGCGCAAGGCGCTTGTGTTGGGGGCGGGCGGCGCGTCGAAGACCGTCTGCGCCGTGCTGCGCGACCGCGGCGCGCGCGAGGTGGCCGTGGTTTCGCGCGGGCTGCCCGGGGCGGGCTTCGATACGGTCGAGCGCCATTACGATGCCGACATCGTGGTGAACGCCACGCCTGTCGGCATGTATCCGCATTGCCCGGAATCGGTCGTCGACCTGGAGCCGTTCGCCCGCACGGGCGAGACGCGCGCGGGTTATCGCGACGGCTTGGACGCCGTGCTCGACGTGGTGTACAACCCTGCACGCACGGGAATCCTCCTGCAGGCCGAAAAGCTCGGCATCGCGCACGAGAACGGGCTTTCCATGCTGGTGGCGCAGGCCAAGCGTGCAAGCGAGGTGTTTCGTGGCGTGCGCATCGACGAATCCGCGATGGAGCGCGCGATCGAACGCGTGGCGGCCGATATGCGCTCCGTCGTTTTGATCGGCATGCCGGGCGGCGGGAAAAGCACGGTCGGCGCGCTTGTTGCGGCGCGCCTCGGCAGGCCGTTCGTCGATGTGGACGAGCGCATCGCGCAGCGGGTGGGCATGCCCGTTCCCGAAATATTCGAGCGCCTCGGCGAAGCGGCGTTTCGCCGGTATGAAACCGAGGCCGTGCGGGAGGTCTGCAAGGAATCGGGGCTCGTGGCGGCATGCGGCGGGGGCGTGGTCACGCAGCCGCGCAACTACGATCTTCTGCATCAGAACGCCGTCGTGGTGCTGCTGCGCCGCCCGCTCGAGCTTCTGGCATGCGAGGGGCGCCCGGTGAGCAAGGCGACGGGTGTGGCCGAGCTTTTCCGCCGCCGCGCGAAGCTGTACGAGGCCTGGGCCGATGCGGCGGTCGAAAACGACGCGACGCTCGAGGATGCCGTCGAGCGCGTTATCGCGGCGCTGGAGGAAAACGAAACGAGCGAGGGGAGGACGTGCCATGCGTGACGACGGTCGCGACAAGGGCGCTTCGAGGCCGAGGTTTCTGGTCGTCAACGGCCCCAATATCAATATGCTCGGCCTGCGCGAGCCCGATATTTACGGGAAAGAGGACTATCGCGCCCTGCTCGACCTGGTTGAGCGCACCGCGCAGGAGGAGGGCTTCGCGGCGACGTGTTTCCAGAGCAATCACGAAGGCGATTTGGTGGATGCGATCCAGCAGGCCTACGGCGTCTATGACGGCATCGTGATCAATCCCGCGGCGTATACGCACACTTCCATCGCGATCCTCGACGCGCTGAAGGCCGTCGGCATACCGTTCGTGGAGGTGCATATCTCGGCGGTCGAGAAGCGCGAAGGTTTCCGCCAGGTTTCCTACGTGCGCCAGGCTGCGCTGCATACGATCACGGGCCGCGGCATTCGAGGCTACCGAGACGCTCTTCTGTTTTTGCGTGATTTCCTTGCGAAAAGCGCCGCCGAGCGTCTATAATTCATGGCTTGTATATTTATCTCGCACAAATCGGTAAGGAGAAGTGACGTGAATCCGTTGCTCATCGCTGTTCTCGTCGTCTGGGCCCTGTCGGGCATCGGACTCATCGTGTTCGTTCTGCTTCATTCCGGCAAGGGCACGGGCGTTTCCGACATGATCGCCAGCTCGCTGTACTCCACGCAGACCGGCACCAATATCATCGAGAAGAACCTCGACCGCATCACGATCATCTTCGCGGTCGTCTTCATGGTGTCGCTGTTGGTCCTCATGGTCATTTATCCCCAGGGCCACATCGCCCAGTAAAACTTTTTAAAATTTCTTCTTGCGTTTAGCGTGACAATAGGAGAAAATACTAACTCGCAGCCGATAAGGCTGACACGTCGGAGTGGTGGAACGGCAGACACGCTAGCTTGAGGTGCTAGTGCCCATTTACCGGGTGTGCGGGTTCAAATCCCGCCTCCGACACCATCGAAATCGAAAGGCAGCTGCAAGGCTGCCTTTTTCGTTTCCTGCCGCGCATGCGAGACCCGAGGGTTATAGGGCTATAGGGCGAAAGGGAGTTCGGGCATGATTCCGTACAGAAACGGAGGTCCGCCATGAAAGTCGTCTACGCCCACGAGCAGAAGCGGAAAGCGGTCGCGGTCTACAGGAAGACGAGGTCTTACGCAGCGACCATCAGGCAGCTCGGCCATCTTCGTCATCTGCGCGTCGCGGACCCCGATGCTTTCGTTGCGACTGCGGCGGGATTCCCTTCCTGCGGGGCGCGATTTCTCGGCGAGACAATTTCCCAAAATTACCTCTTGCCATCGCAGGGCTTCTGGCATAGAATACTAACTCGCAGCCGATAAGGCTGACACGTCGGAGTGGTGGAACGGCAGACACGCTAGCTTGAGGTGCTAGTGCCCATTTACCGGGTGTGCGGGTTCAAATCCCGCCTCCGACACCATCGAAATCGAAAGGCAGCCGCAAGGTTGCCTTTTTTGCGTTCAGGGAAGATAGGGCAGGGCTCGAGGGCTGCCGGTCCGAAATGGGGGCTTGGCGGCGGCTTAGCGGATAAAAGTGTGTCCGTTAAGCTCCGAAATGCGTTGTGCCTGTCGCGAAGGTAAAGGGGCGGGCGACGAAGGCGGGGCGACGCGCCGGAGACGTTTCGGGTGCGGCGCCGTTTGCTTCGCCACGGCGGGTTTTTCGTTTCAGGTCGATCATTTTCGTCCTATAACCCTGGTTTCTCACTCTGTCTTTTCCGATGCAGATGCTTTTGTCGCAGGATGCAGCTGCTATTTCTTTTACTTGTATTTCAAGGCGAATCGGATTCGATACCAATGTTTTCGCAGGTGAAACCCATGGTCGCTTATCTTTGCGATGCATGGAGCGCGAAAGGCGGCTCTGATTCGGAAAGAAATTTCAAAAAAGTGCTTGCGCTCGCTTTGGACAACGGTTAATATATCGATTTGTCGCTTCGAGCAAAGCACTTGAACGACAAGCGAATGGGCGGTTAGCTCAGGGGGAGAGCACTACCTTGACACGGTAGGGGTCACAAGTTCAAATCTTGTATCGCCCACCATTTGCGGACATGGCTCAGTTGGTAGAGCACAACCTTGCCAAGGTTGGGGTCGCGGGTTCGAGCCCCGTTGTCCGCTCCAGATTGCACAGGCCTCGCGAAAGCGGGGCCTTTTTCGTTTTTCGATACAACCCGAAGATCGTCTATGTTGACGGGTTGCCTTCCGACGTCTCGCTCACGTTTGCCTGCAGCGCGCTCTCGATAGATGCGCTACGCCTCCTGCGTGCGCAAGAGCCGCCTTCTTTCGCCTCGACCGCGCGCTATGGCGTGTGCTGCCGGCATCGATGGCCCTGGCGGGCCTGCTGTCTTTGCGGGCGTAGGGACCGAAGCGCGGCAGACCTTGCGCCTTCGCGGACGAAAGCGCATCCGCTAAGCCGACCTTGTCGGACGGCGTCGAACCTTGTTGCGTCCTTCCGAACCGCAAGGCAACGAGGGGATCGGCACGGTTTCTTCGACATGCGCCCATGTCGCGTTTACTGTCGACCGGGCTTTATGTACGCCCCTTCCGCTTCGATCCTGCAAGTATTTTGCGGTTGACCAGGTGAAATGCGTATTGCCGACAGAGCGGCGAATTATCTTTCTTCCGTTCCGGGAAACTTTTTCAAAAAAAGTACTTGCATCGAAGGCATCCAAGGGATAATATATCAACTCGTCGGTTCGAGCGGTTCGCTTCGAACCACAGCGAATGGGCGGTTAGCTCAGGGGGAGAGCACTACCTTGACACGGTAGGGGTCACAAGTTCAAATCTTGTATCGCCCACCATTTGCGGACATGGCTCAGTTGGTAGAGCACAACCTTGCCAAGGTTGGGGTCGCGGGTTCGAGCCCCGTTGTCCGCTCCAGCAATGTTCAGGTCCCGTTTCGGCGGGACCTGCTTTGACAAAAGGCGAGATGGCCAAGTGGTAAGGCAGGGGCCTGCAAAGCCCTCACCACCGGTTCGAATCCGGTTCTCGCCTCCATATGCGGACATGGCTCAGTTGGTAGAGCACAACCTTGCCAAGGTTGGGGTCGCGGGTTCGAGCCCCGTTGTCCGCTCCAGATTGCACAGGCCTCGCGAAAGCGGGGCCTTTTTCGTTTTCCTTACCTATATATATGCATCGCGCAAAAGGCGGCTTTTGAAGCATAACTCGCTTTTGTCTTACGGCCCGCAGGCCCTCTTGTTCGCCGCGCCGATTACAAGGCCACGAAAAAGCCCGCCGTTCGATTCTTTCGGGGAATAGATGCGGCGGGCGTTTCGGACGAACGGCGCGCTTTCTGCGGGCTTTAGCGTGCCAGATATTCCATCAGCTCGGCGTAATGGAGCGCTGCTTCGGCGTAGCCCTGCTCGTAGAGGTCGAAGAGCTTCTCGGGGTCTTTCTCCAAATTGGAGATGGTCACGGGCTTCGCGGGCTGGATCATGAAAATTTCTCCCGCATCGTGCAGGCGCTTGATCCATCGATACGTGCGGTTGTATTCGATGTGGCGGTATTCCATGCGATCGAGGAACAGCGGGTACTCGTCGTAGATGCGACGGGCGAGCGGCATGGTCTTGTTGGGGCCCTTCACGTAGGTCTCGTCCTGCGTCAGCACCACGATGCGCTTGTTCGCGCGGTGGTCGAGCATCGAGCGAAGCAGGGGAACGCTGTCGCACGTTCCGCCGTCGAGCAGCTTCTTGCCGTCCACCTCGATGATCTTCGACACGAGCGGCATGCTCGCCGATGCTTGCAAGTACGAAATCTCGCGCTCGCTGCGCGCTTCTTCCATGGTGTGATAATCGGCCTCGCCGGTTTCGATATTGCTCGCCACGGTGGTCAGATTCATCGGAGAATCGCGAAACGCGTCGTAGTCGAAGGGGTCGAGCTCGTTGGGAATGGCGTCGAACATGAAATCGCGTCGCAGCGCGCTGCCGGTGAGTGCGAAGTTGCGCATCGATAGATAGCGCGAGTCCGTGCAGTACTTCGTGTTCAGGTAGCAGGTGCGCCCCAATTCGCCTGCGATGTAGTTGTATCCGTTCAGCGCTCCGGCGCTCGTGCCGTAGACGTTTTTGCACCAGATTCCGTGGTCCATGAAAAAGTCCAGCACGCCTGCCGTGAATTGGCCTCGCATCGCGCCGCCTTCCAAGATAAGGTCGGCGTCCATGATGGTCGCGCCCTCGTATGCCGGCGTGCGTTCGAGGGCCGTGCGGGTGGAATACGATTGCTTCATTTTGATTCCTTCCTCGTTCATGCCATCGTCGGCGAAATGGTATCGGCGGTCAAGCATGGGGAAGGGTGTTGTCGCGAAAGCGTCGAAATTCATGGGCCGCGTTTCCGCCTGGTCGGGCGCTTGCCTCGTCCGCGCGACCGGGCTCGGCGCGTTATGTGCAGGAATCGTGGCGAAAACCGTTCGCCGACAACGCCGTTTGCATCCTTTTCTCTATATGCTATTATTCAGGTATCAAATAAGCGCTCGGCATGCGAAGCCTGGTGAAAGCCCGCTCAGCATGACCGACATCAGAGAAAGGTCCTATCATGGCCAAGGTTATCAGCTCCTCCGAATTCCAGTCCGAAGTCCTCGAGTCCAACGTCCCCGTCCTGGTTGATTTCTTCGCAACCTGGTGCGGCCCCTGCAAGATGGTCGCTCCCATCCTCGACGAAGTGGCCGAGGAAGTCGACGGCAAGGCGAAGGTCTACAAGGTCGATGTCGATCAGTCTCCTGACCTGGCCCAGCGCTACAGCGTCATGAGCGTTCCCACCATGATCGTGTTCGAGAACGGGCAGATCAAGAAGACTTCCATGGGCGCTCAGCCCAAGCAGGGCCTGCTCGCTCTCCTCGACTAAATCGACGCATGAGACGCCCGGCTCTTCGGAGCCGGGCTTTTTCGTATAAGATCGCGGGTCGTGCGGCATCGCGGATGCATTTCACGCTGCCGGTCCGTTTCGAAGGAGGATTCCTATGAGCACTCAAGAGAAGCATTTCGACGTGGCCGTGATCGGGCAGGGCCCCGCAGGCATGACGGCTTCGCTGTATACCGCTCGCTCGGGCCTTTCCACCGCATCGTTCGAACGCATGGGGCCGGGCGGCCAGATGACTGATACCGAGCAGCTCGATAACTATCCCGGCTTCGCCGACGGCGTTTCCGCATTCGAGCTGGCGTTCGCCATGAGCGGCCAGGCGGCGCGTTTCGGCGCGCAGACGGTCGGCGAAGAGGTCGTCGAACTTCAGCTGGACGCTTCTCCTAAAAAGATCGTCACCGCTTCGGGCGCTGCGTACACGGCGGACGCCGTCATTTTGGCCATGGGCGCCGAGCCCAGGCCGCTGGGCGTCGAGCGCGAAGGCGAGCTGGCCGGCCGTGGCGTGTCGTATTGCGCCACGTGCGACGGCGGCTTTTTCCGCGACAAGGCCGTGGCGGTGGTCGGCGGCGGCAACACGGCCGTCGGCGACGTTTTGTACCTGGCGCGCATTTGTTCCGAGGTGCACCTGATCCATCGTCGTGACGCCCTGCGCGCCGATGCCGTCTACACCGAGCCGCTGCGCGAGCTGTCCAACCTGACCATGCATCTCGATAGCGTGGTGGACGCGCTGCACGATGAAGAAGGCAAGCTTTCGGGCCTGACGCTTCGCAACGTGAAAACGGACGAGGCTTCCGAAATCGATGTCGCGGGCATGTTCGTCGCGGTGGGAACCGCGCCGAAAAACGCCCTGCTGGCCGGTGCGGGCCTTGAGCTCGATCGCGGCGGATACGTGGTGTCCGACGAAACGGGCAAGACGAACATCCCCGGCGTTTTCGTGGCGGGCGACTTGCGCACGAAACCGCTGCGTCAGGTCTCTACCGCCGTTGGCGACGGCGCGAACGCCGCTCAGTCCGCTTTCGAGTTCCTCTCGCTTTCGTAGGCGCTTTGTAAGGTATATGGTATGTTGATTAATCGGACGGGCCGCATTGTGGCCCGTTTCGTCGTGTCCGGACGTCTTTTCAAGGCGTCTCGCGCGGCGGTCCGAGAGGGTCCGTTTCGACGAAAGGGAGGATGTCGAACACTATGAAGATGAAGAAGGTTCTCATGTCATTGGCGTGCGCGGCCGTGCTCGCGTGCGGCCTGGCGCTCGCGGGATGCTCCGGCGCTTCGGAGCCGCAGGAAAAGGCCGAAGAGGCGCAGGTGCCCGCCATGCGCATCGGCACCATGCAGACCGAGGACGCGCTGCCGTTCTGGGTCGCCGAGCAGGACGGCCTCTACGGCGATGCGAAGGTCGAGATCGTCACGTTCCAGAGCGCCCAGGAGCTTTCCACCGCGTTCGCCGCGGGCGAAATCGATGCGGCCATGACCGACGTGCAGCAGGCGGCGTCCCTCAAGCTTTCCGGCGTGGATGTCCAGCTTGCCTGGGTCACCCTCGGCGCCGAGGCGTCTCAGGGCCGTTTCGGCATCATGACCTCGCCTGAATCCGGAATCAAAAGCCTTGCCGACCTTGCGGGCAAGGGCATCGGCGTCGGCTCCAACACCGTTCCCGAATACGTGATGGACAAGCTGATGGAGGCCGCGGGCGTTCCTGCCGACCAGGTGGTCAAGGAAGAAATCAAGAAGATGCCCGTCCGCTACGAGTCCATGGCGAACAACCAGGTCGCGGCTGCGGCGCTCCCTGCAAGCCTGCTTGCTCTCGGAGAGCAGACGGGCATGGTGCTTCTGGCCGACGACACCCAGGGCGAAAACATCAGCCAGTCCGTCCTGGCCGTGCGCACCGATTGGCTCTCCGATGGCGGCGATAAGACGCTCGATATGGTGCGCGCCGCATGGAACGAGGCCGTGACCTCGATCAACGCCGATCCCGAGGCGTATCGTTCGCTGCTGGTGGAAAAGGCCAACCTGCCTGCGCCGGTCGCCGATACCTATGCGATCAGCACCTACCCCGAAGCGGCCCTGCCTACGGCCGCCATGGTGCAGCCCGTGCTCGATTGGATGCATGACAAGGGCTATCTGGCCAAGGCCATGACCTACGACGAGTCGAACGGCACCTTCTCGGTGGCCGAATAGGCTTCGAAGCGTTCAGGCCCCGCGCCGCGGATCCGTCCGTGCGGCGCGGGGCCTTTCTTTTTCCCGGACCGCGCGCGGTCTGCGCCGGTTCTTGCGCGGGGCCGAACGGCTGCTATGGAAAGCCCATGACGAGGCGCCGGGCGTGGTAATATATGCAGTTGGCAAATCTCTATGAATGGAAAACGCGGCTTTGCGCCGCTCGAATAAGGGAAATAGAATGCGCGATAAGCTCGAAAAGATCATCAAAGGCTACGAAGACCTGCAGGAAAAGCTCGGCGATCCTGCGGTTCTGGCCGACCAGAAGGAATACACCCGCCTGTCGAAGGAGTATGCGAACCAGGGCCCGCTCGTGGCCAAGGCGCGCGAGTACGTCCAGGCGTGCGACGACATCGCCGACGCCAAGGAGATGCTCGACGACCCCGACATGAAGGAATTCGCCCAGGAGACCATCGCGGCGGCCGAGGCGAAGCTTCCTCCGCTCGAGGAAGACATCAAGTTCATGCTCATTCCGTCCGACCCCGCCGACGAAAAGGACATCATCGTCGAGATCCGCGCGGCTGCGGGCGGCGACGAGGCGGCGATTTTCGCGGGCGACCTGTACAAGATGTACATGCGTTTCTGTGAGCATCATCGCTGGAAGGTCGAGACCATGGACGTTTCCGCGTCCGAGGCCGGCGGCTATAAGGAAATCCAGTTCAAGGTGAAGGGCGACAAGGTCTATTCGGTCATGAAGTTCGAGTCGGGCGTCCATCGCGTCCAGCGCGTTCCCAAGACCGAAAGCCAGGGCCGCATCCACACCTCCACCGCCACGGTGGCCGTTCTGCCCGAGGCCGACGAAATCGATATCGAGATCAACGAGAACGACCTGCGCATCGACGTGTACCGCGCGGGCGGTCCCGGCGGCCAGTGCGTCAACACCACCGACTCCGCGGTGCGCATCACGCACCTTCCTTCGGGCCTGGTGGTTCAGTCTCAGGACCAGAAGTCCCAGCTGCAGAACAAGATCGCCGCTATGGCCGTTCTGCGCGCCCGCCTGTACGAGAAAATGCTCGCCGAGCAGCAGGCGGCCGAAGGCGCCGAGCGTCTGGCCCAGATCGGCTCGGGCGACCGCTCCGAGAAGATCCGCACCTACAACGGCCCGCAGGACCGCGTGACCGATCACCGCATCGGTTTCAACTCGACCTACAACGGCGTGCTGCTGGGCGACGGCCTGGGCGATGTCATCACGGCGCTTCAGGCGGCCGACCGCGCCCGCAAGCTCGAGCAGGCGGTGTAATTTTCGAACGCGTGCGGGATACGGTTTCTCGCATCGAAGCGCCCGGCGTGTCCGGGCGCTTTTCTATAGACAGGCTTTTCGCCGAGGGCGACGGCTTCGACAGGCCGTGCGCATCGGCGCGCAGGCAAGGAGGGGAAGGCATTCATGGCGAATTCCGCCGAAGTATGGACGGTCAAGGCCGCGCTCGACTGGACGGTGGGCTATCTCGAAAGGAAAGGCGACGAGAACCCCCGCCTTTCCGCCGAATGGCTTCTGGCCGAGGCCACGGGCATGCGCCGTATCGACCTGTACGTGAACTTCGAACGGCCCCTGTCCATGGACGAGCGCGATATCTTGCGCGGCTACGTGTCGCGGCGCGGCGCGGGCGAGCCTTTGCAATACATCACCGGGGAAGTGGCGTTCCGCCATATCGCCGTGAAGGTCAGGCAGGGCGTCTTGATTCCGCGCCCTGAAACGGAAGTGCTGGTCAGCGAGGCACTGGCGCTCCTTCCCGCGCAAAAGCGCCGCTGCGCGACGGATTCGCTTTCCCTCGACGAGCAAGAGGCGCTCCTCTCGTCGGAAGGCGAAGCGTGCCGGGCGGCGTGCGAGGACGCGCAGCAGGGCCCGTTGGTGGCCGACTTGTGCACGGGCTCGGGCTGCATCGCGTGCTCGATCGCTTACGAATACCCGTGCTCGCGCATCGTGGCGACCGATATTTCTCCCGTCGCGACATCGCTTGCGGGCGAGAACGTGGCGGCGCTCGGCCTGGACGAACGCGTCGAAGTGCGCGAATGCGACCTGGCGGGAACGCTCGTCGACGAGCTTCCGGGCGCGTTCGATTTGGTGGTGTCGAACCCGCCTTATATTCCCGACGACGTGATGGAACGTTTGCCCGAAGAGGTGGCGCAGCACGAGCCGCGGCTGGCGCTTGCGGGCGGAGCCGACGGGCTGGACGTGTATCGTCGCCTGCTCGACCAGGCGCGCATGCTTTTGAAGCCGGGCGGCGCGTTCGCGTTCGAGCTGCATGAGGACTGCCTGGACGAGGCCGCCCGCCTCGCGCGCGAAGCGGGTTACGAAGACGTGCGCGTCGTGGCCGACCTCGCGGGCCGTTCGCGCGTGCTCACGGCCCGCGCCGCCCAGGCCGCTTCGTAGCGTTTTCCCCGGCGCGCGACACGTTGGGGCGCGTCTTCACGCCGCTGCTCCGGCGCAGGCGGCGGGCTGTGCGGGCTCGTGGGTATAATCGGGTTTCGTGGTCCGCCTTCTGCGGATATGCACTGTTTCGCCGTCTATGCCTGCAAGGGAGTATGCCGTGAAGATTCTGATAACCGACAAGATCGTCGACGAGGGAATCGCCATTCTCGAGAAGAAGGGCTATACGGTCGATACCCGTTATGATCTGACCCCCGACGAGCTTCTTGCGGTCGCGCCCGACTACGATGCGTTCATCGTCCGCAGCGCCACGCAGATGACCGCCGAGGTGATCGCGGCGGCGAAGAATTGCAAAATCATCGGCCGCGCGGGCGTGACCTGCGACAATATCGACGTCGATGCAGCGACGGCCTGCGGCATTCCCGTGTGCAACGTGCCCACCAGCAACATCGTTTCCGCGGCCGAGCACACCATGGCCCTTATGCTGGCCGCCGCCCGCGAAGTGCCCGCCGCCAACGCGTCGGTGCACGAGGGCGCGTGGCGCCGCGACGCGTTCATGGGCCACGAGCTTTTCGAGAAAACCCTCGCGATCTTCGGCTTGGGCCGCATCGGCGGCCTGGTGGCCGAGCGCGCCCGCGCCTTCGGCATGCGCGTCGTCGGCTACGATCCGTACTGCTCGCCGTCGCGCGCGAGCCAGCTCGGCGTGGCGCTGTATGACGACATGAGCGAAGTGCTGCCTTTGGCCGACTTCATCACGGTGCACGTTCCGCGCACCGAGGAGACCTACCACATGTTCGCCGCCGAGCAGTTCGCCATGATGAAAGACGGCGTGGTGCTGGTGAACACCGCGCGCGGCGGCATCATCGACGAGGCCGCGATGGCCGATTTCATGGCCGCGGGGCGCGTGTTCGCCTGCGGCGTCGACATGCTGGAATCCGAGCCTGCCGCCGATACCCCCTTGGCCGAGTTCGACCGTGCGGTTCTGACCCCGCACCTCGGCGCCAACACCGAAGAGGCCCAGATGCGCGCAGGCGTCAACATCGCGCGCTACGTTGCCAACGGCCTCGAGGGCCTCGTGGTTCCCACGGTCATCAACATGGTGGCCGACGACCTGGCCGACTCGGTGGCGAAATACATTCCTGCATGCCAGATGTGCGGCAGCATGCTCGCCCAGCTCGGCGGCGACGTTCCCAAGACCCTGTCCATCATGGCTGCCGGCCCGTGCGCGGGCGATTTGCAGGTGCTGTCGGCATCGGCGCTCGGCGGCGTGCTTTCCCGCCACGGTCAGGCATCCGTTTCCACCGAGAACGCCGACGCTTCGGCGCGTCGCCACGGCGTGAAGATGGACGCGTGCGCCTCGGCCGATTCGCGCGGCTACGATTCGATCGTGTCCATGGAGGCCGACGGCCTCGAGATCTCGGTCACGGTTCCGGGCTCGCTGCACGAGGCGCATATCGTATCGATTCTGCGCTATCGCCTCGATGTGGTTCCCGCCGACCACTCCCTGGTGTTCCTGTATGCCGACGAGCCCGGCCAGATCGGCCGCATCGGCACCATCTTGGGCGAAGAGGGGATCAACATCTCCACCATGGCGATCGGCAAGCGCGCCGGCTGCCATGAGGTGCTCGTGTTCCTGAACGTCGAAAGCGAAGCGCCGAAAGAGGTGGTCGATCGCGTGTCCGATGCCATCGGCGCCACGCGCGCATGGAGCATTCGCCTGTAGCGAGGCCGAAGCTCCTGCATCCATGTGCATGAAACGATGCCCGCGCCTTTTCGCGCGGGCATTTCTCGTCTTCGAGCTCTGCTTCGATTCGGCCTTTGTGTGTATGCGGTCTGCGTTGCGTTTTCGCAATTTGGCGTGTGCTAGAATGAACGGGTTTAACGGCTACGCCTAAGGGGCATGCTGAAAATAGAGAAAACGAAACGGAAAAGGACACTCTCTATGTCGTTCATGGATTTCATAAGCAACCTGACCGGTGGCTTCGGCGGATTCGGGGGCTCCTCTTCGTCCGACCTGGCCATCGACTTGGGCACTGCGAACACGCTCGTCGCGGTGACGGGGCAGGGCGTGGTTCTGAACGAACCGAGCGTCGTTGCGATAGAACGGAGCACGCACCGCGTGCTCGCTGTCGGCCATGAGGCCAAGCAGATGATCAACCACACGCCCGACGCGTTTTCCGCGGAGCATCCGCTGCGCGACGGCGTGATCGCCGATTACGATGTCACCGAGGCCATGCTTTCCGCCTTCATCAACAAGGCCATAGAGCGCCGCTATCCGTGGCAGGCCAAGCCGCGCATCGTCATCTGCATCCCGTGCGGAGCGACGTCGGTCGAAAAACGCGCCGTGTTCGAGGCCGCGATCCAGTCGGGCGCCCGCCAGGCCTACCTGATCGAAGAACCTATGGCCGCAGCCATGGGCGCCGACCTGCCGGTCACCGAGCCCACCGGCTCCATGGTCGTCGATATCGGCGGCGGCACCACCGAGGTCGCCGTCATCTCGCTCGGCGGCATCGTGACCAGCTCCAGTCTTCGTCTCGCCGGCAACAAGATGGACGAGGCGATCGCCATGCACCTGCGCGATCTTCTGGGCATCAAGGTGGGCGAGCGCACGGCCGAGATCATCAAGATCAAGATCGGCTCCATCCTGCCGTTCGAAGACGGCCGCGAGAAGGATATGATTATTTCGGGTCAGGACGTCGTCACCGAGCAGCCGCGCGAGGTCACGATCCAGTCCGAGGACGTGCGCGCCGCGCTGCAGCCGCCGATCGAGGAAATGGTCGTCCACATCAAGGAAACGTTCAAGAAGACCAACCCCGACCTCGCGTCCGACATCATCTCCAACGGCATTCTGCTGACGGGCGGCGGCGGCCTGCTTTCCGGCCTCGACCGTTTCCTGACGCAGCGCCTCGAGATCCCCGTCTGGACGAGCGAGACGGCCCTGACCAACGTGGCCATGGGTTGCTTGAAGGTTTTGGAAACGCCGTCTGCGCTCAAGCAGACGCTCATGCGCTCCAAATAAGGGGCCGTATCGCTGTTTCGCGCCGGACATCGCGTCCGGCGCTCTCGTTTCATGGAGGTGTACGTAGCGTATGGCATTCAAACAGCCGACCGTCCATAAGAAGTCGATGGCGCCGGGCGGCGTGGCGCTGCTCGTCACGCTTCTCGTGGTGGCGGTCGTGTGCGCTTCGGTCTATAGCCGCGAAAGCCAAGACGGATTCCTGCATAACGTCCAGTCGGTCACGGGCATGGCGGCCGCCCCGGTCCAGTTCCTCGGAACGGGCGTCGCTTTCGCCGAAGAGGCCGCGGGCGATGCGGTGGAGAACGCCACGGTGAGCGACCAGTCCTACACCGCGCTCAAAGAAGAGAACGCCAAGCTTAAATCGCAGGTCATCCAGCTCGAGGAATATCGCCAGGAGGCCCAGCGCCTCCAGGGCCTGCTCGATTTGTCCGACCAGTACGCCACCGAAGGCGTGACGGCCCGCGTGATCGGCCTTGCCTCCGATGCGTGGGACCGCGTGATCACCGTGGGCGTGGGCTCCAACGCAGGCGTCGAGCCCGGCCTTCCGGTCATGGGCTCCAGCGGCCTTTTGGGGCAGGTGGTCGAGGTGAGCCCCCTGACGTGTAAGGTGCGCCTGATCGACGACCCCCAAAGCGGCGTTTCCGTCTACATCCAGAGCAATCGCGCCGAAGGCGTGGTGAAAGGCTCGGTAGAGGGCCTGCTGTATCTCGAAAACGTCGATTCTTCCGTCGAAGTGAAGGTGGGCGACGTCATCGTGACGTCCGGCCTGGGCGGAAGCTACTTCCGCGGCATGGAGCTGGGCACGGTTTCGGCGGTCCGCGCTTCCGCGGGCACCTCCGACCGCACGATCGTCGTGTCGCCTCTGTCCGTCGCCGACCCGCTCGAAGAGGTCACGGTGGTCATGTCGGCCGCCGAGCAGCCGGCCGACGAGTCCGCGGCCGCCGATTCGGCATCCGGCGCGTCGAAGAAGCCGGCCGGCGCGACGGCAGGGGAGTAGCCGATGCGCGGTTCGGTGTTTCTGTTCCTCGCCGGCTTGGCGAGCCTTGCGCTGCAGCTGATCTTGGCGCCTTCGATCGCTATCTTCGGCGCCATGCCCGATTTCGTGCTCGTGTTCGTGGGCGTGGCCGCCATGCTTCGCCCCGCCGATTCCACCATGGTGGTCGGATTCGCTCTCGGCATGGTGTACGACCTGGTGCTCAGCGGCACGCCTGGCGTCATGGCGGCCCTGCTGGCCCTGGTGGCGTTTTGCGCGAGCCGCGCCTCGATGCGTCTCGGCAACGATACGCTTTCCGTGTCGCTTCTGATCACCATGGCCTCGTCGCTTCTGGTCGAAGCGTGCTATGCGCTGTTCTACGTGGCCACCACCGACATCACTGCGGCCGATGCGCTTTTGATGCGCGCCCTTCCGTGCGCGCTCTACGACTGCGCGGTCTGCCTGATTGTGCTTCCCGTGCTTTCGGCCCTGTTCGCGCGCGGCGCCTCGAACCATGTGGCGCCGGAATCTTCCACGATACGACTGCGTTAAGGAGGCTCTATGGTAACGGCGATCATCACGGCCATCGTCATTTTGGCCATATCGGGCGCCGCGCTGGTCATCTACTATCGTTCGCGTTCGGTGAAACCCGGATCTTCGGTGGCGAAATCCGTTTCTTCGATCGGCTCCGCCGAGCCGCTGCGCATGCATAAAGGCGAATCGATGGCGGCGTCGGCAGGCGCGCATCAAAGCTCGAACAGCCCGTTGAAAGACCGGCTCAGGCCGCGCTACACGGCGCTCGGCGTTCTGATCGCGGGCATTTTCGGCAGCCTGTCCATCAAGCTGTGGAGCATGCAGGTTCTCTCTTCGGGCGAATACCGCGCGAAATCCGACGAGAACCAGCTCACCACCATCAAGACGCCCGCCGCGCGCGGGCGCATCTACGATACCGAAGGCATCGTCATGGTGGACAACAAGATCACGCCCGCGATCGTGGCCGATGCCGAAGTGGCCCAGGACCGCAGCGTCCTCATGCGCCTTTCCGCGCTGACGGGCGTGCCTTACGCGGTGGTCAGGCAGCGCATCCTGGACACGAGCGGCGGCGCGCAGGCGCAGCGCGAGGTGTCTTCCGACGCCAAGCCGCGCGACGTGGCGTTCATCGCCGAGCATCCCGACGCGTTTCCCGGCGTGAGCGTGCAGAGGCGCTCGAAGCGCGTGTATCCCTACAAAGGCCTGGCCGGCCAGGTTCTCGGCTATACGGGCACCGTGACCGACGCCCAGCTCGGGGCCATTCCCGCCGGCCGCGATTACCAAAGCGGCGACGAAGTGGGCCAATCGGGCGTCGAGCTGACCTATGACGGCTATCTGTTCGGCTCGCACGGCGCGAAGGTCGTCGTTTCCGACGTCGACGGCACCGTGCACGAAGTGCGCAGCGAAACGCCTCCCGCGCAGGGCAGCGATCTGTACCTCACCATTTCGGCCAAGGTGCAAAAGATCGCCGAGGAAGAGCTTCAGTCCCTGATCGCGCCGCACGGCGTGATTGGCGGCGGCACGGGCACATCGGGCGCCGTGGTGGCGATGGAAGTCGATACCGGCGACGTGATCGCCATGGCGAGCTTCCCGCCGTTCGACCCGACGCACTTCGTCGGCGGCGTGTCCCAGGACGACTGGGACCGCTACAACGACAAGGAGTCGTCGGGGTCTCCGTTGCTCAACCGCTGCATCGCGGGCCAGTATCCCGCCGCTTCCACGTTCAAGGCGTTCACCGGCATGGCGGGCCTTCATTACGGCTTCGCCGACTCGTCGCGCTCGTGGAACTGCACCGGCCGATGGACGGGCTTCGGCGAGTCGTACGGACAGAACTGCTGGAAGCTCGACGGCCACGGACCCATATCGTTTCGCCAGGCCATGGTGATCTCGTGCGACACGGTGTTCTACGAGATCGCGAAGAACTTCTACGATTCCGCCCCGACGCTCGGCATGGACGCCATGGCCAACTACGTCAAGGAATTCGGTTTCGGCAAGAAGACGGGCATCGAGCTCGACGGCGAAGGCGAAGGCGTGGTGCCGACGCCCGAGTGGAAGGCCAAGAACTGGGAAAACGCTCCCGAACAGGGCCAGTGGCAGCCGGGCGACATGTCCAACATGGTAATTGGCCAGGGCAACGTCATCGTGACCCCCTTGCAGATGGCCGTGGGCTACGCAGGCGTGGCCACGGGCAAGCTTCCCAAGCCGAACCTGCTCAAAGAGGTGCGCAATTCCAGCGGCGAGAAGGTGGTGGGCCACGAGCCCGAGTTCACGGGCGAGCCCGACGTGCGCAAGTCCGAGCTCGAAACGGTGCGCGACGCGCTGCGCGGCGTGGCCGAAGAAGACGCCTCCATTCCCGATCTGCTGTCGCAATACGATTACGAGTGCGCCTGCAAGACGGGCACGGGCGAATGGGCCGAGCACGACGGCTATGCGTGGTTCGCGATGTATGCGCCTTACGACAAGCCGAAATACGTCGTGACGTGCGTCATCACCGAGGGCGGCGCGGGCGCGACCGCCGCGGCCCCTATCGCGGCGAAGGTCATGGACGGGTGCGTGAAGCTCGGCCAGGGCGCCCTCGACAAGGAGCTCACTCCCACGGAAGAGATCACGCAGTCCGTCCCGTATCACGGCACGGGCGCAGGAAGGGTCGACTAGCATGGCCGGATTCAACGAGATCGATCGCGTCCGCACGCCCGAAGGCGGCGTGGTCGGGTCGGGTTCTCCCGACGGTGCGACGCGGCGCAAGCGCGGCTTCATGGACGCCATTCCGAAGTCGCTCGTCGCCATCGCGCTCTGCCTGATCGCCTACGGCCTTCTGGTGGTCTGGTCGGCGGTCCAGGGCAACGAGGATTATTCGTTCACACGCCAGCTGATGGGCGTCGGCTTGGGCGTGGTGGCTATGATGGTCTTCTATTCGATCGACTATCGCCAGCTCGCGGGCTATACCACCTTGCTCCTGATCGTGAACGTGGCGCTGATTCTTTCGCCTCATCTGCCGATCATCGGCGTGGAGGCGAAAGGCGCGCAGAGCTGGATCAACGTGGGCATGCAGCTGCAGCCGGGCGAGTTCGCCAAGATAACGGTGATCCTGCTCGATGCGAGCGTGCTGGCGCGCTACGGCGGCAACCTCGACGACCCGCGCGAATATCTGAAGGCTTTGGGCTACATCCTCATTCCCTTCGCGTGCATCATGACCCAGCCCGACCTGGGCACGGGCCTCGTGTACCTGTTCATCGGCGGCGTGACGCTCGTCATGGGCGGCGCGCGCTTGAAGTATCTGCTGATCACGCTGGGCGCGTTGGTGGCCGCGGTGGCCACGGTGTTCGCCGTCGACGAGATGCTGAAAAACGCCACGGGCGAATACAAGCTGCTCAAGCAGTACCAGCGCAACCGCCTGCTGGTCTTTTTGGATCCGGGCGCCGACACGTCGGGCGCGGGCTACAACCTCAACCAGGCCATGATCGCCATCGGATCGGGCGGCTTTTTCGGCAAGGGCCTGCTGAACGCGTCGCAGTCGAGCCTGGGCTTCGTTCCCGAGGCGCCGACCGACTTCATCTTCTGCGTGCTCGCCGAGCAGTTCGGCTTCGTGGGCGCGCTGCTGCTGCTCGGCCTGTACCTGGCGCTCGTGCTTTCCTGCATCCGCATCGCGCGCAACGCGGGCGACCTGTTCGGCACGCTGATCGTGATGGGCATCGTGGGCATGTGGCTGTTCCAGATCCTCGAGAACATCGGCATGAACATCGGGCTCATGCCCGTCACGGGCATCCCGTTGCCGTTTATGAGCTACGGCTCGTCGTTCATGCTGGTCAATTTCTCGCTGCTCGGTCTGATCGGCTCGGTCTACGCGCATCGATGATGCGGAGAAGCGGTCGATAAGCGCACGGCCGCGAAGCGTGCGTGGTAAGGTGAATCGAATGGCGGAATGCGGCGCATCGGCACGCGTTCCGTCCGAAGCGAATGTTCGAAGGGGATTCCCATGAAGAAGATACCTATCGATATCATGGCGGTGTTTCAAGAGGCGACCGATGTCGATGCCGCCCGTTCGGTGCCGTTGTGCGTCTCGGTGATGCTCGACGACACGGCGCCCGCCGACCTGGCGGCCTTCGTGCGCTCGTCGTTCGCGAGCGCATCGCCGCAGGCCCGCGTGTCGGTGAATTATTTCTCCGACGCCTCCGCGGTGTTCGACCCCCGCAGCGACATGGCGGTTATCGCCGCCGGCGTCACGCCCGAGGTCGGCGAAATCGCCGCGCGCGTGCGCGAGGCGGGCATTCCCGTCATGGTGGTCACCACGCTTCCCGAACTGGTGGATGCCGCCGCCCGAGAGCACGGGTTCGCCGTTCCTGAAGGCGATCTGATCGCCCCCGAAATCAAGGACGGCAGCATCGTCATGCTGGTCGAGCCGATCGACATCACCAAAGAAGACGCCGATGCCGAGGGCGTCTATTCGGCATTCGATCCGAGCGACCCGTTCGCCTTGGAGCCCATTCCTCTGACGCAGGAGTTCTCCGACGAGCTTTCGCGCAAGATGGGCGAGTGGGTGGTCGCGGCGTTCAAGGCAAAGCGCCTCGCGTTCGCCCAGGCTTTCGACTTCGTGCGCAAGCCGCTTTCGGTCGAATCGGTGCGCGCCACGTCGATCCAGAACGCAGGCGTCGGATTCGTCGCGTTCATCCCGGGCGCCGACCTTCCGATCATGACGCTCAATCAGGCGAAGATGGTTCTGCAGATCGCCGCGGCGTACGGCCAGCCCTTGAGCGCCGAGCGCGTCAAGGAGCTCGCCGTGGTGGTGGGCGGCGGATTCGCCTGCCGCGCCGTGGCCCGTCAGGCGGTCGGCGTGGTTCCTGCATTGGGCTGGGCCATCAAGGCCGGCATCGGCTACGCGGGAACGAGCGCCATGGGACACGCCGCGATCGAGTATTTCGAGCACGGCGGCAATATGGCCGGCATCGCAGGCGTCGTCGAGGACGCCCGCCGCGCCGTCCAGGATGCCGCGGCATCCACGCGCACCGGACAGGTGGCCAAGGAGGCCGCCGCCGAAATGGGCCGTCAGGCCCGCGACGCTGCGGCATCGAAGGCGAAAGAGGCCGTGCGCGAGGCCCCTTCGAAGGCGCTCGCCTGCGTCCGAGGCATCGCCCATACCGCGGCCGACGCCGTCAAGCAGGCCAACGACCGCGTGGCGCGCTAAGCGCGGACGCGGCTTTGTACGAAACGACAGACAGGAATTTCCATGACCGACCTCTGGCCCCGCATCGAGGGGCTTTTGCGCCAGGCTGGCCGTTCGATCGAGCGTCCTGCCCGTTATTTGAACCACGAATGGGGCTGCACGTATAAACCCGAGGCCCCGTATCGTTTCTGCATGACCTATCCCGACACCTACGAGCTCGGCCAGGCGAACCAGGCGGTGCGTATTCTGTGCAACTGCGTCAATGCCGTGGAGGGCATGGCCGCCGAGCGCGCGTTCCTGCCCGCGGCCGACATGTGCGACCTCATGCGCAAAGAGGGCATTCCCGCGTTTTCGCTGGAAAGCTGTGCCCCGATTGCGGAATTCGATGCCATCGGCATCACGCTTCCGCACGAGCTCGCGGCCACCAACGTGCTGGAATTCCTCGACTTGGCGGGCATCGCGCTGCGCGCCGAGGACCGCGGAGAAGGCGACCCCATGGTGTTCGCCGGCGGCCCGTGCGCGTTCAACGCCGAGCCCTACGCGCCGTTTTTCGACGCGATCATGCTCGGCGAGGGCGAAGAGATGCTTCCCGAGCTTTTGGAGCTGCATCGCTCCATGAAGGCCGAAGGCGCGACGCGCGCCGAAATGCTGCGCGCCATGGCGCATATGCACGGCGTGTACGTTCCTTCGCTTTATGACATCCTCGACGAGGTCGAGGCCCAGGAGCGCGGCGCATGGGCCGTTCCCCGCTACGAGGACGTTCCCGCCGTGATAGAAAAGCGCCTGTGGGACGGTTTCGCCGAATCCGACGCCTACGAGCCCATGATCGTGCCGTATACCGAGGTCATCCACGACCGATTCAACGTCGAGGTGCTGCGCGGCTGCACGCGCGGCTGTCGTTTCTGCCAGGCGGGCATGATGTATCGCCCCGTGCGCGAGCGCTCGGCCGACAATATCGTGTCGGCGGTGTGCCGCGGCCTTGCCGAGACGGGCTACGACGAAGTGAGCCTCACGTCGCTTTCGTCGACCGACCACAGCCAGATCGAGCAGATCTTGCGCAGGCTCAATCGCGCGCTCGAGGGCAAGGGCATTTCGGTATCCATTCCCAGCCAGCGCCTCGATTCGTTCGGCGTCGAAATGGCCGAGCTCGTGGCGGGCGGCAAGCGCGGCGGTTTGACGTTCGCGCCCGAGGCGGGCACCCAGCGCCTGCGCGACGTTATCAACAAGGGCGTCACCGAAGACGACCTCTTCGGCGCGATCGACGCGGCGTTCGCCGCAGGCTGGCGCCGCTGCAAGCTGTACTTCATGATCGGCCTTCCCACCGAGACCGACGACGATATCAAAGGCATCGCGAGTCTCGCTCAACGCGCCTACGACCGCGCGAAGAAGGCGGTTCCTGAAAATCAGCGCGGCAACGTGCGCGTGAGCATTTCGTGCGCGCTGTTCGTGCCCAAATCGCAGACGCCGTTCCAGTGGGACGGCCAGATCACGCCTGAAGAGGCGAAGCGCCGCATCGACCTTTTGCGCCGCTCTGTGAAATACCGCGCCGTCGACGTGCATTGGCACGAACCCGACGTGTCGCTTGTCGAGGCCATGATGAGCCGCGGCGGCCGCGACGTGGCCGAAGTGGTGGAGGCCGCGTGGCGCTCGGGCGCTCGCTTCGACGCATGGACCGAGCATTTCTCGCTCGATATCTGGAAGCGGGCGTGCGAGGAATGCGGCGTGAGCATGGAAGGCGTCGCCCAGGCAACCTACGATACCGATTATATTCCGCCGTGGTCTCATCTTTCCGCGGGCCTGTTCGTCAAGTTTCTTCAGCGCGAACGCAAGCTGGCCCAGCAGGAGAGGACCACGCCCGATTGCACGTTCGACCATTGCTCCGCCTGCGGCGTGTGCATGGGCCTGAACACCGAGATCCAGACCCAGGAGGTGCGCCATGGCTGATTTCCGTCTGCGCGTGACCTATCGCATGGCAGGCCGCCTTGTGATGCTGTCCCACCTCGAAGTCGCGCGCGCCCTTGAGCGCGCCGTGCGTCGAGCCGATCTGTCCTACGCCGTGAGCCAGGGCTTTTCGCCCCATATGAAGATGGCCTTCGGCGCAGCGCTGCCCGTGGGCGTGGGCGGAGACGAGGAGATCTTCGATGTGCAGCTGACCGAATACGTGGCTCCCGAGCGCGCTCTGGAGCGCCTTCGCGCGGCGAGCGCCGAAGACCTGATGCCGCATTCCGCGCGCTATATCACCAAGGAGGACGCGGCTGCCAGCGTCGCGTATCCGTTCTCTACCTACGAGGTCCGTCTTGCATTCGATGACGGCCGCGACGATGCCGATGCGCTGAGTCAGGCCGTCGCCGCCTGCGCGATTCCCGAGCAGATCGTGGTGGTGCGCAAGAAGAAGGAGAAGGTGCTCGTGCCGTCCGAGTTCATCGTGGGCGAGATGGAGCGCGGCGATGCGTCGCTTTCGTTCACGCTCGAGGCGAAGAAGACGGGCAGCTTGAGGCCCGACGTCTTGCTGGACGCCATGCTCGAGGGCACGGGCCTGCACGCGATTTCGATCATGCGCGTGCGCCAGGCCGAGTCCTGCTAAGCGCACAGATACGACGCGGACCGAAGTCCGCGCGAACGCCCCGCTTCGGCGGGGCGTTTTTCGTATGGGCCGGGCGCCGTCTTGTCAGCCTGACCCGCGGTCTGCGTCGAACCACCCGCCATCGCCATAGATGGATGGATGCTGCCTTGTCGACCCGATCTGCGGATGTGCGCACGGGAGAAACTCCGTGGATTTCAGGGACGGCGAATCGAGGGTGCCATCTCTGCGTTTTCGGACACTGTCTCACTTTGCATTATTATGCGTTAAATTGAGATTAGATATTGAATTATGCGTTATATATACGGACATTCAAGCCCTCTTGGATTTTAAAGGCGTTTCGTGCCGGTTTTTCGTTGGTTTGGCGCAAATGGACCATGAAACGGTGCGGGGGAATGGGCGCGACCTGGGGAAATGTCAGCTGGTCGCGTGGTTTGCACGCATATCAGGCATGTATGATCGCCAATTCGTGCCAAACTGCCAGAAAAATGGCCTCGGGCCTCAGTTTCGGCATGGCGGACATGCACACGAAGGGTGAGCGGGGGAGGATAAAAGAAAAGAGCCGCCGAAGCGACTCTTTCGAATTCAGATGGCGGGATGTACGAGACTCGAACTCGCGACCTCCGACGTGACAGGCCGGCGCTCTAACCAACTGAGCTAACACCCCGTGTTGTTGTCTTTCGCTCCTGCGTCAGACAGCTCGGTTATATTACCCACTATCCCCGTGCGGCGCAAGTACTTTTTTAAAAAAATTTTGTCCTGCAGCGAAAAAAGTCGGAATGGCGGCGTGGAAGCCCGCGAAAGACCCCATATGTCCACGAAAGCCTTTATATGCTCGCATACGCTCGCGAAAAGCCTTATGGGATCGCAAGCCGGGAGCGTATAAGCAGCGACCAGGCAAACCCGCATGCTCGCGATGCCCTTCGCATGCTCGCAAAGATCCTCACATGCTCGCGCGACCCTTCGCATGCCCGCGCGATCCTCGCAGACTTGCATGACCCCCCCCTCGCAGGTTCGCAAGAGGGTCGCGCGCGAACGCGCCGCCTTCTCTTATGACGAATCCGAAACGCGCTCTATTTAATTAACAGACTTCATTATGTAGGTGCTACAATTCATGCGTTTCACTCATCCCGCTTCGCAGAGGGGCTCGACGCGCGTTGGCCGTCCGCCTCGCTCGAAGCCGGGCATTCGCATATCGAACGGCGAAGAAAGGAAAGAGTCCATGAACGACGAAGAGTCCGAGGCCTTGCGTACGAAACTCTACGACCTTATGGGGCGTTTCCATCGGGAGCGCTATGTTCCTGCGGAAATGCTTTGCGGTATGACCCATGCCGAAATGCAGATCATCCGTTGCGTCAGCGTGGCGGCCGAAAGCGGCACGCCTCTGCGGCCCTCCGACGTGGCGCGCCGCTTCGGCGTGACGCCTTCGGCCGTATCCCAGTCGGTCAAAAAACTCGAGATGCAGGGCTATGTGGAGCGCGTGCGCTCCGACGAAGACAGTCGCGCCGTCGCACTCGTGCTTACCGAAAAAGGCGAGGGCCTTGCCGCCGAGGGCCGTTCCGCCCATCGCGCTTTCATGGACGAAATGTTCGCCTATGTAGGCGCCGAGCGCATCGAGCAGCTGGTCGATGCGCTCGAATCGGTGCTTGATTTCTTCGAGCAAAGTCCTTCCGTGAAGCGTTGCGAAGGGGAAGGGAAGGGCCCGTGCGCATAATACGTTACCTGAAAGAATCCAAGGCCGCTGTGGCCTTGGTGATCGTCCTGCTCATCGCGCAGGCGTTCGCCGACCTGTCGCTGCCGCGCCTGACGTCCGACCTGGTCGACGTGGGCATCCAGCAGGCGGGCGTCGAAGACGCCGCGCCCGAGGCCGTGCGCTCCTCTATGTTCGAGGCGCTGTGCATGCTCGCGCCTGCCGAGGACGAGTCGTTCATCCGCGCGTGTTACGAGCAGGCCGACGACGGCACGTGCCGACTGAACGAGCAGGGCGAGAAACGCCGCGACGAACTGGACGAACGTATCGCGACGCCGTTCGCGCTCGCCTATTTCGCGCAAACGGCCTCCGCGCGCGAAGACCTCGCATCCGACGCACCGATCGACCTCGACGCGCTCACGGACGCATATGCCCAGGGCGCCGTTTCGAAAGACGACGTGCTTGCGATGGCCGACGCCGCGCTTTCCGCCGTTTCGGGCGCCGACGAGTCGCTCGTCGCCCAGCAGGCCGTCTCCGCCGCGAAGGCCGAATACGAGCAGCTCGGCTACGATATGGATTCGATGCAGATGCGCTATCTGCTGGGAATCGGCGGCCGCATGCTTGCGGTGGCGGCGCTGATGACGGCCGCCGCGATCGCCGTCGGCTATATCGCCTCGCGTACCGCCGCAGGCGTCGCCAAGCGCCTGCGTGAAAGGCTGTTCGCGAAGGTGCTTTCGTTCTCCGATGCCGACGTGCAGAAATTCTCGGCCGCGTCGCTGATCACGCGCGCCACCAACGACATCCAGCAGATCCAGATGGTCGTGACGGTGCTGCTGCGCATGGTGCTTTACGCGCCGATCCTCGCGATCGGCGGCATCGTCATGGTGTCGCGCACCGACGCCTCGATGAGCTGGATCATCGTGGTGGCGGTTGCGGCGATCTTCGCGACGGTCGCCGTGCTCATGGGGCTCGCCATGCCGAAGTTCAAGGTCATGCAGAAGCTCATCGACCGCGTGAACCTCGTGTCGCGCGAAATCCTCACCGGCCTCCCTGTGATCAGGGCGTTCGGCCGCCAGGAATACGAAGAGGGCCGCTTCGACCAGGCCAGCACGGCGCTCATGCGCACGCAGCTGTTCACCAACCGCGTCATGACGTTCATGATGCCCGCCATGATGCTGGTGATGAATGCGGTGTCGGTGCTCATCGTGTGGGTGGGCGGCTTTTCGATCGACGCCGGTACCATCCAGACGGGCGACATGATCGCGTTCATCACGTATTCGATGGTCATCATCATGTCGTTTCTCATGCTGGGCATGGTCTCCATCATGCTGCCGCGCGCCGATGTGGCGGCCAAGCGCGTCAACGAGGTGCTTGCCGCGCCGTGCTCCATCGCCGACCCCGCCGAGCCTGAAAGCCTCGCGGAGCCCCGAAGCGAGGGCGTCGAAATCGTCTTCGACGACGTGACGTTTTCCTACGACGAAGAAAGCGATCCCGTGCTCAGCCATGTCAGCTTCACCGCCGAAGCGGGCAAGACCACGGCCGTCATCGGCTCGACCGGTTCGGGTAAATCGACTGTCATCAAGCTGGTCGAGCGCTTCTACGACGTGGACTCCGGGTCGGTGCGCGTCGACGGCGTGGACGTGCGCGCCATGGCGCAGCACGACCTGCGTGCCCAGTTCGGCTACGTGCCGCAGAAGGCGTTTCTGTTCTCGGGCACGATAGCCGACACCGTAGGCTACAGCGACCCGTCCATGGGCGAAGAGCGCATGCGCGCGGCGGTCGAACTCGCGCAGGCGGCCGATTTCGTCGCCGAACGCGAAGAGGGCATGCTCGCGCCGGTCGCGCAGGGCGGCTCGAACGTTTCGGGCGGCCAGCGCCAGCGCCTCTCGATCGCCCGCGCCCTTGCCGCCGACGTGCGCGCGTACCTGTTCGACGACAGCTTCTCGGCGCTCGACTATAAGACCGACGCCCGCCTGCGCGCCGCCATCGCCGAGGGCCTGCGCGGCAAGACGGTGCTGATCGTGGCGCAGCGCATCTCCACCGTGCTTACGGCCGACCGCATCGTGGTGCTCGAAAACGGCTCCGTGGCGGGTTGCGGCACCCATGACGAGCTCATGCGCACGTGCGAGACCTATCGCGAAATCGCGCTCTCGCAGTTGTCGGAAGAGGAATTGAAAGGAGGCGGTTCGCTGTGATGCATCAGGACGGATCCGCCATGCCGCCTCGCCGTCACGGCATGGGCGGCCATGGAGGCCATCATCGTATGATGCCCGGCGAGAAGGCGGGCGATTTCAAGGGCGCCATGAAGAAGATGCTTTCGCTGATGGCGACCTTCAAGTTCGCATTGGCGGCGGTGCTCGTCTTCGCCATCGGTTCGACGGTGTTCAACATCATCGGCCCCAAGGTGCTTTCGACCGCGACCACCGAGCTGTTCGAGGGCGTCGGCGCCAAGATCGCGGGCACGGGCGGCATCGATTTCGACGCGATCGCCTCCATCCTGCTCGTCACGATCGGGCTGTACGCGCTTTCGGCGGCCTGCTCGTTCGTGCAGGGCTGGCTTATGACCGGCGTTTCGCAGAAGACCTGCTATCTTTTGCGCCGCCGTATCGCCGAGAAGATATCGCGCATGCCGATGGGCTATTTCGAGCGCACGAGCACGGGAGACGTGCTCTCGCGCATCACCAACGACGTCGACACGCTGGGACAAAGCCTCAACCAGGGCCTGACCCAGCTGGTGACGAGCAGCGTCACCGTGGTGGGCGTCGTGGCCATGATGCTCACGATCAACGTGCCCATGACCCTGATCGCGCTTCTGGTGATTCCGCTGTCGCTTCTGCTGGTCAAAGCGGTCGTTTCGCGCAGCCAGCGCTATTTCCGCGCGCAGCAGAAGAACCTCGGCGCGATCAACGGCCAGGTGGAAGAGACGTTTTCGGGCCACACGGTGGTGCGCGCCTTCGGCAAGGAGGACGAAGCGCTCGAGCAGTTCCGCAAGACCAACGACGTGCTCTACGAGTCCGCGTGGAAATCGCAGTTCCTCTCGGGCCTGATGATGCCCGTCATGAGCTTCGTGGGCAATCTGGGCTACGTCGCAGTGGCCGTGTCGGGCGCCGCGTTCGCCATCAAAGGCTCGATCACGGTGGGCGACATCCAGGCCTTCGTGCAGTACGTGAAGAACTTCACGCAGCCTATGACCCAGCTCGCCCAGGTGTCCAACGTCTTGCAGCAGATGGCCGCTTCGGCAGAGCGGGTGTTCGAATTCCTCGAAGCCCCCGAAGAGGAGCCTTCGCGCGGCTCGGATGCGGCGCATGCGGCGTCGGGCGAGGTCGTCTTCGACCACGTCCGCTTCGGCTACAACGCCGACGAGCCCGTGATCAAGGATTTCTCGGCGCGCGTCGAAAGCGGCCGCACCGTGGCGCTCGTCGGTCCGACGGGCGCGGGCAAGACCACTATGGTGAAGCTGCTCATGCGCTTCTACGACGTAGACGCCGGCTCGATCAGCATCGGAGGCGCCGACGTGCGCGATATCGACCGCGACGAGCTGCGCTCGATGTTTTCCATGGTGCTGCAGGACACGTGGCTGTTCAAAGGCACGATTCGCGAGAACATCCGCTACGGACGCCTCGACGCGACCGACGAAGAGGTCGAGGCGGCGGCCCGCGCGGCGTTCGCCGACCATTTCATCCGTACGCTGCCGGGCGGCTACGACATGATGGTCAACGAGGACGCGAGCAATATCAGCCAGGGCCAGCGCCAGCTGGTCACCATCGCCCGCGCGATCTTGGCCGACCGCCGCATGCTGATCCTCGACGAGGCCACGAGTTCGGTGGACACGCGCACGGAGCGCCGCATCCAGATGGCCATGGACAAGCTGATGGAGGGCCGTACGTCGTTCGTCATCGCGCACAGGCTCTCGACGATCCGCAACGCCGATCTGATTTTGGTGCTTTCCGACGGCGATATCGTCGAGCAGGGCACGCACGACGAGCTGATCGCACGTGGCGGAGCATACGCCGAGCTTTATGAGTCCCAGTTCGAAGGCGAAGGGGAGGGGGAGTAGCCCGCAGCCGCGAAGCGCCGCGCGTGTCGAGACGATGCGCGCGGCGCTTTCGTTTTCCCGCCCTTTCGATCGCGTGGTATAATTCTCTTTCTGTCATCTTGAATGAGCATCGTGAAACGAAGGGGCGCGGGCCATGTCCGAAGAAGCCATACGCAAGATCGCCGCATTCGATTTCGACGGCACATCCATCCAGGGCAATTCCCCTGTGATCCTTGTCCGCCATCTGAACAGGCTCGATATGCTGCGCAAGCGCGTCATAACGAAGGTTCTCGCATGGGCGGCGGCCTATAAGCTGCGCCTGCCGCAGAGCGAGTCCTGGGTGCGCGGCCAGGTGTTCACCGCGTTCGAGGGAATGCCGAAGCAGCAGGTCGACCGTTTTCTCGCCGAATTCTACGACACGACGATCGAGGCGCCGGGGCGTTTCCGTCCGCAAGCCGACGCCGCTATGGAGCGTTTGCGATCCGAAGGCGTGGAGGTGCTCGTCGTGTCCGCGACGTTCGGGCCGATAGTTCGCCGCGCGCAGGAAAGGCATCCTTTCGACGGGTGCCTGTGCACCGAGATGGCGGTCGACGCCGAAGGCCGCTATACCACGCTCGTCGACGGCGCATGCATCGAAGGCGAGGAAAAGGTCAATGCGATCCGCGCCTATGCCGATGCCCGCTACGGCGCCGGCAAATGGGAGCTCGTCGAGGCGTACGGCGACCATCATTCCGACATTCCCATGCTCGCCGCGGCCACGCGCGGCTTCGCCGTCACTCCCGACAGGCCGCTCGCGCGCGAGGCGCGTCGCCGCGGCTGGGACGTGCTCGATTGGGACGTGTCTGTGGAGAAATGAGGGGCGTAACCCGAGTCTTTTGCTCGGCGTTTGCCGTTCGCGCCCCTTCCCATTACACTGCAGTATGAGAACTGCTACCTTCGCGTAGGCATTTTGCGCGCGAAGGACCGATGAACATTGCAAAGGAGGTGGGCGCATGCTCGAATCGAACGATAACGAAGCGAACATCGCCGACCAGCATCATGGAAACGACGCCGCCCAGTGTGGCGCGACCGATTATTCCGCCGCGGCGCGCGAGGCGTTCGAAGCGGGCGATCGCGTGCTCGCCATGCATCTGTATCTGACGGCGTATGAGGAGGCCTGCAAGCGCGCCCCGCTTCCCGGCATGGAAGCCGTGGCGGCTCTGCGCGAGGCATGGAAGCTCGCGTGCGATCTGCGCGAGCGTTCGATCGCCGAATACATCTACGACAAGCTCGAGCCGCATCTGTCCGCCGACGAGGCGAAAGATTTCGGCCTCGACCTGCAGTCTATGGCCCTCGACAAGCTTTCCGAGTTCGGAATTTCCCGTTCCGACCTCGAAGACATGGCCGATATGATCTCGGACGAAATAGGCGCCCAGGCGCGCATCGCGCGCGTTACGCCGCTCATGAGCACGTCCGCTCCCGCCGACGCCCTGTCGCTTCCTCGCGAAGAGGGTCGGGATCAGGAGCAGGAGCAGGCCGCGCCGGCTCGCGATTCGGCCGCCGACGCCGCGGACGATCGAGACGCCTCCGAAGACGCCTCGTCGAAATCGCCTTTGACGGGCAGGCCCATGGGCTTCGACGACCTCGTCGGCTTCGAATCGGCCGTCGAAGACGTGCGCGCCCTCGGCATCGGCGTGAAAGAAGACGAAGAATACCGCCTGCTTCTCGACACGCTGCGCGCCCAGCACGGCCTCGACAAGCTTTCCGCCTCGGGCAGCGTGGTGTTTCGCACGTCCTCGCGCGAAGACGCCAGCCTGCTCATGGCCGCCACGGCCGGCGAGCTCGGTCTTCCTACGCTGCGCGTGCAGATGCAGCCGGGCCCTCAGGGCATGCCGGTTCTGTGCGTGACCACGGCGGCCGACCGTCCCGCCCGCATGAACGGCAACAGCAGGCTTTCCCTCGAATCTCCCAGCGTGCTTCTGCTCGAAGACATCGACCTGTGGGGCGCTCCGCTCATCGAGGCTGCATCCGCGACCGAGGGCGAAGGCATCATGTTCGCCAGCATGTCGCGCGCCGCGCGCGAGGCGTTCGGCCTGATCGGCTCCGCGGTGGGCAACCCCGATATCTACGTGCTCGCCTCCGTGGCGGGGGATGCGTTCGACCAGGGTATCCTCTATGACATCATGGAGCCCATGAACATCGTGGACATCTATCTTCCCGACGAGCTCGAGCGCCGCCGGATCTGGAACGCCATCGCGCTCGACCATCCTTCCATCCGTCAGCTCGACCTGGCCCGTCTGACCAGGGTTTCGCGCAATCTCGCCCGCTTCGACATCGTGGCCGCGGCGCGCGAGGCGGTCGAAGACGCCTACAGGCAGGGTCTGAAGCTGCGCCGCTACGTGCCCATCACGCAGAGCATGATGTTCGAGCACATCGCCAACTTCCAGCCCCTCGAGTCGGACGAGTACCGCTTCCTCGAAGACGCGGTGGCCACCGATTTCCGCAACCATCTGGAAGAGCTCGAGCGCATCGACGATGCCGGCCGCGACGTCGCTTCGCGCGGGGAAGGCGAGGAATAGTCATGGAACTCACCCGTCGAAGCGATTACGCATGCCGTATCATCCGCGCGGCCTACGACAGCAAAGACGCCTACGTGTCCGTGTCCGAGGTGGCCGAGCGCGAAAACATTCCATACGCGTTCGCGCGCAGCATCCAGCATGACCTGGTGCACGCAGGCCTTCTGAAAACGGTGCGCGGCGCCAAGGGAGGCCTGTCGTTGGCGTGCGATCCGACCACCACCACGCTGCTCGAGGTGCTCGAGGCCCTGCAGGGCCCGATCAACATGTCGCCGTGCGCCGCCGATTCCGGCTACTGCGAGCGTTGCCGCGAATGCGAGTTCCGCGGCGTATGGAAGCGCGCCGACGACCTGATGAAGGAATATTTCGGATCGATCACCCTCGAATCGCTGTTCGAGGGGCAGCGCCGCGCATGACGGCCGCGCTGCCGAACGGCGTTTCGTCCGACGACATCGACGCATTCGTCCGCCGCGTGCGCGAGCAGGGCGCAGAGCTCTATCGCGACCTTCCTTGGCGCAATACGCGCGACCCGTATGCCATCTGGATTTCCGAGGTCATGCTGCAGCAGACCCAGGTCGCGCGCGTCTTGACGCGCTGGGAGCGCTTCATAGCCCGATTTCCCACGGTCGACGCCTTGTCGGCGGCGTCGAGCGCCGATGTGGTCGAGGAGTGGCAGGGCATGGGATACAACCGGCGCGCCCTGGCGCTTAAGCGCGCGGCGGATATCTGCGCGTCCGAATTCGGCGGGGCGCTCCCCGTGGGCGTCGACGAGCTTTGCAAGCTGCCGGGAATCGGAGAGGCGACGGCGGCGGGAATCACGGCGTTTTCGCGCGATGTCCCCTGCATATATATAGAGACGAACGTGCGCGCGGTGTTCATCCACGAGTTCTTTCCCGATGCTGAGCGCGTGACCGACAAGCAGCTGCGTCCGCTGGTGGAGGCGGCGTGTCCTGCCGAAGACGTGCGCGGCTGGTATTACGCGCTGCTCGACGTGGGCGCGCATCTGAAAAAGACTCAGGTCAACCCGACGAGGCGTTCGGCGTCGTATACGCGCCAGAGCGCATTCGAGGGGTCGCGCCGGCAGAAGCGCGCTTGGATCGTGCGCGAAGTCATGGCATGCCCCGGCATCGCCGACGAAGAGCTGCATGCGCGCCTCGATGCCGAAGAGCTGCGCGCGGGACGCGACCGCGTGCCCGTTCAGGAGTACCGTTCGATCATGGCCGACCTGTCCTGCGAAGGATTCTTCTCTCTGACGGAGGGCGGCTGGAAGGCGTAGCGTCTCGGGTTTCCCGTTTCGTGTCGTTTTTCGTCAGGGCCTAGGCGCCGTGATATTCTTGACACAGGCGTCGTTTCCCATGCGGCGCCTTCGCGCATGCGCGCGCCGCCGAAGAGCGACGCGCCCGCGACCGTCTTCGTGGAAAGGGGAGAGACCATGGAACTGAAGGGAAGCAAGACCGAGAAGAACCTCATGGCGGCGTTCGCCGGCGAATCTCAGGCCCACACCAAGTATCTGTATTACGCATCGCAGGCGAAAAAGGACGGCTATGTCCAGCTTCAGAACATTTTCGCCGAGACGGCGAAGAACGAGTCCGAGCATGCCAAGCTCTGGTTCAAGGCGCTGCACGGCGGTTCGATCCCTTCGACGCTCGAAAACCTCGCCGACGCGGCGTCGGGCGAGAACTACGAGTGGACCGACATGTACGCCGAATTCGCCGCGACCGCTCGCGAAGAGGGCTTCGACGAGCTCGCCCGTCTTTTCGACGGCGTGGCTGCGGTCGAAAAAGAACACGAGGCCCGTTATCGCAAGCTGACCGAGCGCATCAATGCGGGCGAGGTGTTCAAGCGCGGCGAAGTGTACGCGTGGAAGTGCAACAACTGCGGCCATATCCACATCGGCACGGAGGCTCCCGAAGTCTGCCCGGTGTGCAACCATCCGCGCGCCCATTTCGAAATCCGCGCCGAAAACTACTAAGGCCGGGCCCATCGTCTCAAAGGGATGGTGTGCGAAGCGTCGCATGCCCTGCAAGGAGTCGCATATATGCATGCGGCTCCATTTATTTTATGCATATGCATAATTCTGCATCGCCCATTTGACGGGAGCGCGGATTCGGCAGGATTTTCAGATGGATACCGCGTTTTCGAACCATCACCTTTATGGGGTGATGCGCCTATGGTGCAGGCCTCTGACCTGGGGTATGTTACCCGCTTCAAAATATGTAATATTTCGTTGCTACCGCGGCATATTTTCGTAACATTTTTATGCCTTTGAACAGGAATTTTGCATAAATGTCATTTTTAGGTGTCAGGACGGCAACAGTTCGCGCATAATGCCGCCTGTCAGTATTTTCGACACATCTAATAGGAGGTGTATGTATGGACAACGAAGCCACTGTCTCAGAGTTTCAGGGTATGCTCGATGCGCGAGGCGTCTCGCGTCGTAGCTTCATGAAACTGTGTGGCACGCTCGCGGTCATGGTCGGTCTGGGAGAGGCCGCCGCTCCCCGCGTGGCCCAGGCGCTCGAAGAGTCCGTCATCGGAGCGAGCCAGGGCGATCTGTACCCCGTCATTTGGATCGAGGGTGCATCCTGCACCGGCTGCACGGAGGCGTTCGCTCAGCTCGACGCTCCCGATGCCGCAGCCGTCGTGCTCGAAATGATCTCGCTGAACTACAGCGAGACCCTGAGCGCCGCCGCGGGCTGGTCCATGGAGGAAGCCAAGGAGCAGACCATCAAGGCCGGCAACTACATCCTCGTTTACGAGGGCGCCGTGCTTCACGGCTGGGGCGGCAACGCCCTGCGCATCGCCGGCAAGACCGGCAACGAGCACCTGATCGAGGCCGCCGAGCATGCGAACGCGGTCGTCGCCCTGGGCTCTTGCGCCGTCAACGGCGGCTGGATGGCCGCCCATCCCAACCCGGCAGGCGCCGAGGGCGTCCAGATGTTCCTCAAGGAGCAGGGCATCGCGACCCCCGTCATCAACATTCCCGGCTGCCCGCCGAACCCCGAGTGGCTCTGCGCCATCCTGATCGACGTCCTGCTGCTGGACAAGCTTCCCGAGCTCAACGCCGAGAACAAGCCCGTGCAGATCTTCGGCCAGACCGTGCATGACAACTGCCAGCGCCGCGGCCACTTCGAGAACGGCGAGTTCGTCTATCAGTTCGGCTCTCCGGAAGAGGCCAAGGGCTACTGCCTGTACCCGCTGGGTTGCCGCGGTCCTCAGACCAAGGCCAACTGCGGCGTCGTGCGCTACAACCATCGTCGCAGCTGGTGCGTCGAGGCAGGCGCTCCCTGCATCGGTTGCTGCGAGGCCAACCCCGAGAACCCGGGCCAGAACTGGGTCGAGGTCAACACGCCGTTCTACAAGCGTCACCGCGACCTGCGCATCGGCGATTTCGTGGTCCAGCCCGGCACTATCGCGCTCGGCGTGACCGGCATCGTCGCCGCCGCTCTGGTGGTCCACGGCTTCGGCATGAAGGCCGCCGGCCGCGTTCCCAAGGGCGCCGATTTCGAGAAGGTGCGCGCATGGGATGCCAAGCACCCCGATAAGGCCATCGGCGTGTACCCGAAAGAAGACCTCGAAGCCGCTAGCAAGAAGAAGGGAGGCAACCAGTAATGGCACGTTCCATCATCGACCCGATCACCCGCATCGAAGGCCACCTGCGCGCTGAGATGGAAGTCACCGACGGCGTGGTTACCGACGCATGGGTTTCCGGCGGTTGCTTCCGCGGCATGGAGCTCGTCGTGCGCGACCGCACGCCCGAGGACGCGGCGCAGATCGTGCAGCGCATTTGCGGCGTCTGCCCGGTTTCGCACGCCCATGCTTCCTCCATCGCGGCTGAGAAGGCCTACGGCATCAGCATTCCGAACAATGCCCGCATCATCCGCAACCTGATCGAAGGTTCCCAGTTCCTGCACAGCCACATCCTGTGGTTCTACAACCTGGCCGGCCTCGATTACGTCAACCCGCTCAACGCGCTTTCCGCCGACGCGACGGCCGCCTACGACCTGGCCGCCGAGCTCGGCACGCCGTCCGCCGACTTCGTCGGCCTGCAGGACCGCCTGAAGAAGTTCGCCGAGAACGGCCAGCTCTCCATCTTCAGCGGCAATTGGTTCGACACGGGCGAGTACAACCTCACCCCCGAGGCCGACCTCATCCTGACGGCTCATTACCTCGAGGCTTTGCAGATGCAGAGCAAGGCATCCGAGATCGCCGCCCTGCTCGGCGGCAAGATGCCCCACATCATGACGATCGTCCCCGGCGGCACGGCTTTCGTTCCCACCGAGGAGAAGCTCGACGACCTCAAGGGCCTCGTCGACGAGCTGTACAACTGGATCGCTTCCACGATGATCCCGGACACGCTCGCCGTGGCGAAGTTCTATCCCGAGGCGGCCACGTTCGGCAAGGGCATCGGCCGCTACGCTGCATGGGGCGTCTTCGAGCGTCCGTCCATGGAGATGAACGACCGCTACCTGCCCGCAGGCGTCCTCGACGAGAACTTCAAGCTCTCCGACGTCGACGAGTCCAAGATTACCGAGTACGTCGGTCGCTCCTGGTACGAGGGCGATGCCGACTTGCCTCCGTTCGAGCAGGGCGTCAAGCCTGCCTTCACGGAGTACAACGTCGACGATCGCTACACGTGGAACAAGTGCCCGCTCTATGACGGCAAGTCCCTCGAGACCGGCGGCTTCGCCCGCCTGCTCGTGGCCTACAAGCGCAACGTTCCCTTCGTCGTCGAGCACATCGACTCGCTGCTCGAGGCTCTCGGCGCGAAGAAGGGCGACCTTTCCGCGCTGCAGAACACGCTCGGCCGTACCGGCTCCCGCCAGATCGAGACCCTCTACATCGCCACGCTGATGAAGGGATGGGTCGAAGAGCTGTGCGAGGCCGTCAAGGGCGGCGACAGCGCCTACTTCGAGATTCCCGACCACATCACCGGCGAAGGCACCGGCTTCTGGGAGGCTCCGCGCGGCGCCCTCTACCATTCCGAAAAGGTCAAGGACGGCAAGATCGAGGATTACCAGATCATCATTCCGTCCACCTGGAACCTCGCTCCGCATGACCCGAAGGGCAACTACGGTCCGCTGGAGCAGGCTCTGATCGGCGTGCCCGTGGCCGACATCGAGAAGCCCATCAACGCGCTGCGTACCGTCCACAGCTTCGACCCCTGCACCGCATGCGCCGTGCACATCGTCGAGCCGAAGACGGGCAAGAAGTTCGAAACCGTTACCAGCCCTTGGGGGGTGAAGTAAGATGGCCCATCTCGCGCATTACCGCGAAGCGCATCCCGCGCCGTTCCGTGTGACCCACTGGGTCAACCTGATCGCGATGATCCTGTTGATCGTGACGGGCTTTTGCATTCACTTCCCGTTCTGGCCTGAGTTCATGGGCATCGCTCGCGGCACCCATATCTTCTTCGGCTTCGTGATCTTCATCAACTGCCTGGTGCGTATCGTGCTGGCCTTCACCGTGAAGTCCGCTCCTGCGGGCGGCACGCGCGAACTGGTGCCCGACTACAAGACCTGGCTGCCCCAGGCCGACAACAAGCATCAGCTCGGCGCATGGATCAAGTACTACCTGTTCCTGAAGAAGGACCATCCGCTGTCCGCAAAGCTCGGCGTGCCCCAGAAGCTTTCCTATCTGGCCATTCCGCTGCTGCTGGCGTTCATGTTCTTCACCGGCCTGCTGCTGTGGCCTCCCACGGCCAACCTGCCGATGTTCGAGGCTGCCATCAACATGATGGGCGGAGCCATGAGCGTGCGCATCATCCACTACTTCATGATGTTCGTGTTCATCTGCTTCACGATGCTTCATGCCTACCTGGCCAACATCGAGGGTCTTGCCCCCTCTAAGCTCATGTTCTTCGGAACCGAGCACGGCGGCTTGACCTACGACCCGGAGAAGCACAACATTTCCGGCGAGGACAAGCTCGATCACTAAACGCGATCGCGCATCCACGGCTTTTCGAAAGAATGGCGGCGTCATGCCGCCATTCTTTTTTTGCGCGCCGCGCCCGCCGCTCGTCGCGCCACGCCCGCGGCTCGCCCTGCCGCGCGGCTTCGTGCTCCGGCATTGAAGCGTTATCGGAAGGCCGGCTCGATCTTACCTGGATAAAATATGCAATTCGACGGTATCTCTTGAATATAAAAGCAGGAAATAACGTGTCGCAGTGCATATTTTCGAAGTGACGCTCACGCTTCGAACGCGACCGTCCGCCGCTTGCGGCGGCCTGGTTTCACGCGGCGTTCTATACTGAATAGCGACCGGCGCATCTCTGCTTGCAGCGCCGCGTCAGCTTTTTCTCTGCCTCGCACGTTCAATCGATTCGCTGCATCGCGAAAGAGTCGCGCCGCATTTTCGCGCGACGGTTCGGCTGCGCTTGCACCCGATTCTCGGCCTGCGTTCGTGCGGCCCGTCTTTTCATGCTTCGATCAGTTTGCAAGGTGATTCCCATGATCTATCTCGACAATGCGGCCACGACCATGAAAAAGCCCCCCGAGGTCGTAGAGGCCGTCTCGCGCGCCCTGTGCTCGTTCGGCGGGCCGGGCCGCGGCGTCCACGAAGCCTCTCTCGCGGCAAGCGAGGCGCTCTATGACGCCCGCATGCGCACGGCCGAATTCCTCGGGGCGCCGGATGCTTCGCGCGTCGCATTCGCGGCGAACGCCACGGCCGCGCTCAATGCCGCCATCGCGGGAACGCTTCCCGCGCACGGCCGCGCGCTCACTACGGCCGCGTCGCACAATTCCGTGCTGCGCCCCTTGTTCAAAGCCCGCGACGAGCGCGGATGCGCCGTCGACGTGGCTCCCATCCGCCCCGACGGCTCGCTCGACATGCGGGAATACGAACGCCTGCTTGGCTTGAATCCCGATGTCGTCGCCGTGACGCACGTGTCCAACGTGACGGGCGACGTCTACGACGCGGCCGCCATGGCGCGCCTTGCCCACGATGCCGGCGCGCTGTTCATCCTGGATATCGCGCAAAGCGCGGGCGTTATGCCCCTCGACCATGCCGCCCTCGGCGCCGACATCATGTGCTTCACCGGCCATAAAAGCCTTTTGGGCCCTCAGGGTACGGGCGGCCTGTGCGTCGCCCGCGATATCGAGGTGGCGCCGTATTCCGAAGGCGGTTCGGGCGTGCACAGCTTCGACGAGCGCCATCCGCGCTTCATGCCCGATGCGCTGGAGGCGGGCACGGCGAACGCCCACGGCCTGGCGGGCCTTGCGGCGGGCATCGCGTACCTGCAGGACAAAGGCATCGATGCCGTTGCAGGGGAAGTTTCCCGCCTGTGCGCGCGTTTCCTCGACGGCGTGCGCGCCATACCTGGCGTGCGCGTGGTAGGCGGCGGCTCGGATGCCCGCTGCGCGATCGCGGCGATCGACGTGGACGGCATGGAGGCCGCCGAGGCGTCGATGCGCCTGTCGATGGAATACGGCATCTGCACGCGAGCGGGCGCCCATTGCGCGCCGTTGATGCACAAGGCGCTCGGCACGCAGGACGGGGGCGTGGTGCGCTTCAGCTTCTCCCACCTCAATACGGATGAAGAAATAGATGCTGCCTTGGAGGCACTCGAGACGATTGCGAGCGAACGATGACGACTGATTGCAAAGAACAGATGGGCGGCCTCGACGCCGTGAAGCCGATTCGAGTCGGCATCGATATCGGATCGACGGCGGCGAAGGCGGCCGTGTTCGAAGGCGACAAGCTCGCGTTCACGACGGCCATCCCGACGGGCTACAACAGCGCCGACGCGGCGGCAAGGCTTGCCGAGGAGCTGCGCTTGCAGGGGTACGACGTCGAAGACCCGCGCGCTTCCACGGTGGCCACGGGCTACGGACGCATCTCGGTTCCGTTCGCCGACAAGGCCGTCACCGAAATCACCTGCCACGGCCGCGGCGCCGCGTTCTTGTTCGGCGACGACGTGACGGTGGTCGACGTGGGAGGCCAGGACACCAAGGCCATCCGCCTGGCGAAGGGCAAGGTGGCGAAGTTCGTCATGAACGACAAGTGCTCCGCGGGCACGGGCAAATTCCTCGAGATCATGGCGAACAGGCTCGGCGTCTCGATGCCCGAGCTGTCGGTCTTGGCGCGCGAAGGCGAGCCGACCCCCATTTCTTCCATGTGCACCGTGTTCGCCGAATCCGAGGTCATCTCGCTGATCGGCCGCGGCATCCCGCGCGAAGACATCGCCTGCGGCGTCATCGACTCGGTGGTCGCCAAGGTGGTTCCGCTGGTATCCCAGGTGGGCGGCGACTCCTACGTGCTCACGGGCGGCCTGTGTGACGAGGCCTATGTCGTGCAGCGTCTCGCCGGCGCCCTCGGCGCGCCGGTGCGCACGACGCCCGAAGCCCGTTTCGCCGGCGCCATCGGAGCGGCGCTGAGCGCTTCTTAGGCAAAGGCCCTTTTGCAGCCGATGCAGAGGTCTTCCCATACGAATCCGACATTCCAGACCATGAAAGGAACGATGTCCATGAGCCAGGAAAACACCACGCCGCAGAAAGCCCCCGACACGCTGCCCGAGATCTTCGAGGCGTTCGATGACGCCCGTCGCGCGGGCTTCATCGCCGCGATGGAATTCAAGCAGAACGGCGGCAAGCTCGCCGGATGCTTGTGCTCCTACACGCCGCTCGAGCTGCTCGATGCCGCGGGCATCGCCGCCGTCGGCCTGTGCGGCATGAGCAATGAGACCGTTCCCGACGCCGAGGCCGTGCTGCCGAAGAACCTCTGCCCGTTGATCAAGGGCACCTACGGCTTCGCGCTCACGCAGAAGTGCCCCTACACCTATTTCTCCGACCTGATCATCGGCGAGACCACCTGCGACGGCAAGAAGAAGATGTACGAGCTTCTCAACGACATCAAGCCGACGTACGTGCTGCATCTTCCGCAGAGCCAGGGCCGCGCTTATGCGTCCGACATCTGGCGCGAAGAGGTCGAGCTGCTCAAGCAGGAGCTCGAGCGCCGTTTCGACGTGGAGATCACCGACGAGGCCCTGCGCGACGCCGTGCGCCTGCGCAACCGCGCCCGCCGCGCCTTCAACAAGCTCTATGCGCTGCAGGAGAACACGCCGCCTGCGATGAGCGGCGTCGAGATGATGACCACGCTGCTTAAGAGCACCTTCAGCTTCGACGTCGAGAAGTTCGTCGAGTCGGTCGAAAAGCTCGCCGACGACCGCCTTGCCGCCTATGAGGCGAGGGAGCGCCCCGTGCCCGCTTCCGCCAAGCGCATCATGCTCACGGGCTGCCCTTCGGGCGGCGTGATCCAGAAGGTGGGCATGACGATCGAACGCAACGGCGGCGCGATCGTGTGCCTCGACGATTGCTCCGGAGAGCGTACTCAGAGTATGCTGATCGACGAGGATGCCGACGATATCCTGCGCGCCATCTCCGACCGTTACCTGGGCATCAACTGCTCGGTCATGACGCCGAACGAGGGACGCATCGAAAACAGCCTCGCCATGGTTGAGAAATATCAAGTCGATGGCGTTATCGAGGTCGTTTTGCAGGCGTGCCACACGTTCAACGTCGAGTCCGCGAAGGTCGCGGCCGCATGCGAGGAGCGCGGCATTCCCTACCTGAAGGTCGAGACCGATTACTCGACCGGCGATCTGGGCCAGCTCGAAACCCGCATCGCCGCCTTCATCGAAATGCTGTAGGAGGACCGATTATGAAAATCATCGACGCGTTCGGCAAGCAGTGTCCGCTGCCGCTGGTCATGGCGAAAAAGGAGCTCGATGCGGGTTGCACCGAGCTTGCCGTGCAGGTCGACAACGAGACCGCGGTGAAAAACCTTTCCAGGCTGGGCGAGAAGCAGGGCATCGGCGTTTCCGTCGACGCGATCGAGGGCGGATGGCTCGTTTCGTTCGCCGTGGGCGAGCGCGCCGAAGCCGTCGAACTGACGACGCCTGACGCCGCCGCTCCCGTGCAAGGCGCCTGCGGTCCGATGGGTTGCGGCTACGCGGTGTTCATCAAAAGCGACGCCATCGGCACGAGCGAGGGCGAACTGGGCGGCAACCTGATGAAGATGGCGCTCTACACGCTTTCCGAAGCGGGCGATCCCCCCGCGTCGCTTTTGTTCATGAACGAGGGCGTCAAGTTGCTCGTCGAGGGCCAGGACCAAAACATCGAAAGCGTCCGCAAGCTGATGGAACAGGGCACCGAGGTGCTCGTATGCGGCACGTGCCTGGATTTCTACGGCCTGAAGGAGAAGCTGGCCGTGGGCGAGGTGTCCAACATGTACGACATCCTCGGCCGCATGCGCGAGGCCGCGAAGGTGATCGAGCTGTGATCGAGTCCATGTATGTGATGGCGTTCGAATCGACCCATGCGGCCATGGCGGCCTATCATGCGCTCGCGCAGGCCAAGCCCGCCATGATCCCCACGCCGAAGGCCATCTCCGCAGGCTGCGGCATGTCGCTGCGTTTCGCGGCGCAGGATACGGCCGCCGCGTGCGCACTCGCCGAAGGCGTCGAGCAGATCAAAGGCCTCGCATCGCTGTATGCCGATAAGGACGGATCGTTCGATCTGGTCGAAAAGCTTTAAACGCCTGTTCGCGGGCGAAGCGCCGCGATGTCTCGGAAAAGCCCGAAACGACGGCTTGAATCTTTCATGTCGGACCCGGAATGGATCTTCATTCCGGGTCCGCTTGCGTTAGGAAAGATGCGATGCGCCGCGTCGGGCCGCCGCGACCGTCGCTTTGTTCGGCGAAGGTGGCGCCGTCGGCTTGCGCGTCGGCGCGGGCCGGGCGGTGCGAGGGACTTCCGCGACGCCGAAGCCCATTCGCGGCGATGCGGAATCGGGCGGCCGTTCGAGCCGCGTTTTCTATTATTCAACATGCTGCGGCGCGGCGATCCCCAGGGAATTTCGACAAATTCGCCGCATGAGCGGAATCTAGAAAAAAGCACGTTTTAATCTCAATGAAAGCATGTTTTTTGGCTTTTATACATGATGCGTCCATTTGCCGAATCAAACGGCTTCGCTTTGCGTTCTTTCGGTCCAATTGATGCCGCAATGCTACCATTGATCAATGTAACGGGAGGGTAACGCCCCCTCGTTTCCGACTTTCGAGCCATGCGCCCGTCCATTTTCCGAGCGCATGCTTCGATTTTCGAAAACGTATACACCGCAGTGAAAGAAAGAAAGGAGACGAGGCTATGGACCTGACACGCAGGGGCTTTTTCAAGGCCGCGGGCGCCACGTTCGCGGCAGGCGCCGCATTCCAACTCGCATCGGCTTCGCCGGCACTCGCCGTCGAGCCCGATAAGAACTGGAAGCTCGTGAACACCGAAGAGTACACGAATATCTGCTGCTATTGCGCCGGCGGTTGCGGCTCGCTGTGCTCGGTTCGCGAGGGCGAGCTGATCAATCTGGAGGGCGATCCCGACCATCCGATCAATCAGGGCGGTCTGTGCCCGAAGGGTGCTTCGATGTTCCAGCTTCGCAACATCGTCGATCCCGAGACGCGCGAGGTCGTCAAAAACCCCGATCGTATCTCCCGTCCTATGGTGCGCCGTCCGGGCGCTTCCGATTGGGAGGAAATCAGCTGGGAAGACGCCATCGAGGAAATCGCGCGCAACGTCAAAGACACGCGCGACGCCACCTTCGTCGAAACCGACGAGACCGGCCTCACGGTGAACTACACGCCCGCCATCGCGAGCTTGGGCGGCAGCCAGCAGAACTCCGAGGAAGAATATCTCATCCTCAAGGCCATGCGCAGCCTGGGCGTCGTAGCAGTCGACAACCAGGCCCGTGTTTGACACGGCCCCACCGTTGCCGGTCTGGCAGCATCATTCGGTCGCGGCTCTATGACGAGCCATTGGTGCGACTTCCAAAACGCCGACGTCATCATGAACATCGGCTCCAACAGCGCGGAAAACCACCCCGTCAGCTCGAAGTGGATTCATAAGGCCCACGAGCGCGGCGCGAAGTGGATCGTCGTCGACCCGCGCTATACCCGTACGGCCGAGCAGGCCGATATCTATTGCCCCATCCGTTCGGGCACCGATATCGCGTTCTACGGCGGTCTGTACAACTACATCATCGAAAACGATCTGTGGCAGCATGAATACGTGCTGAACTACACGAACGCTTCCTACCTGCTCGATCCCGAATACGAATTCGATCCCGCGACCGGCTTCTTCAGCGGCTGGGACGAAGAGGCGGGCAAATACAGCAACCACAGCTGGCACTACCAGGTCGAGTCCGAAACCGTCTGGGACACCTCCGAAGGCGGCGATTACGCATGGGCCGTCGCAGAGGGCGTGCCCGAGTTCACTCCTCCCGTGGTGCAGCATCCCAAGCGCGATATGACCCTGCAAGACCCGCTGTGCGTCTTCCAGCAGTTCAAGAAGCATTATTCCCGCTACGACATGGACACCGTGTGCAGCATCTGCGGCATGGACAAAGAGACGCTCGAGCTGGTGTATTCCACCTACGCCTCCACCGGCCAGCCCGGCAAGGCGGGCGCCGTCCTGTACGCGCTCGGCCAGACGCAGCACACCTACGGCGCCCAGAACACGCGCGCCATGTCCGTCCTGCAGCTTCTCCTGGGCAACATCGGCGTTCCCGGCGGCGGCCTCAACGCTTTGCGCGGCGAGCCCAACGTCCAGGGCGCTACCGACATGGGCATGCTGGTCAACGAGCATCCCGCATATCTGAAGTGGGCCAACACCACCGACCGCTCCTCGCTGCGCAAGTGGCTCGAGTCCCAGACGTATTCCGACGGCTACTACACCAACAAGCCCAAGTTCCTCATCTCCAGCTTGAAGGAATGGTTCGGCGAGAACGCCACGGTCGAAAACGACTACGGCTACGATTGGTGGCCGAAGGTCCCCACGTCGCCCGACTTCACCATGATGTCCACGTTCGAACTCATGGACCAGGGCGTCATCAAGGGTTACTTCAACTGGGGCATGAACCCGTGTCACTCCGCTCCGAACGCAGGCTTCGTCCGCCGTTCCATGGCCAAGCTCGACTGGCTGGTCGTCGCCGACCAGGTGGCCACCGAGTCGGCCACGTTCTGGAAGGCCCCGGATATGAATCCGGAGGAAATCGACACCACGGTGTACTTCCTGCCGTGCGCGCTGATCTATGAGAAGCCGGGCATCATCTTGAACTCCGGCCGCTGGATGCAGTACCGCAACAAGGCGGTCGAGCCGTGGGATATGGCCAAGCCCGACTACGAGATGTGCGACCTCATCTGGCGCGAGGTCTGCCGTCTGTACGAGGAAGAGGGCGGCGCCAACCCCGACCCGATTCTCAAGACGAAGTGGGACTACTACGTCGACGGCAAGATCGACCCGCGTCCCGTGGCGTGGGCGCTCAACGGCTACCGCGTCGCAGGCACCGAGTGCAACACGACGTCCGCCGCGCCTAAGACCGACCTGCTTCCGGGCTACGGCGACCTGAAGGCCGACGGCTCCACCGCATGCGCGATGTGGATCTACTCGGGCTTCTGGAGCAACAACGACGCGCCGCTCGATGCGGCCGAGCAGCCCATCGGCCGTCGCGACAATTCCGACGCTTCGGGCATCGGCCTGAATTCGACCTGGGCATACGCCTGGCCGAATAACCGCCGCATCCTGTACAACCGTGCTTCCGCCGACATGGCGGGCAAGCCGTGGAACCCCGAGAAGGTCCTGGTCGAGTGGACCGGCGACAAGTGGAACCTGGTCGACGCCGCCGACTTCGTCGCGGCCAAGAACGGCAAGCCCGTTCCGCCGAACGACAAGGCCTTCTTCATGCTGTGGGAGCAAAACGGCCGCCTGGAGAGCTACGGCATGGCCGACGGCCCGCTGCCCGAGCACTACGAGCCGTTCGAGACGCCTGTCGAGAGCAATCCGCTCAACGGCGCCCTCAACAGCCCCTGCATGCAGTTCGCGCGCAACGAATCCACCCGCAAGGGCGATTCGGCCGAATACCCGATCGTTGCCACCACGTACTCGGTCACCGAGATGTGGCAGACCGGCGGCCAGTCGCGCATGTGCCCGGCGCTCGTCGAGGCCATGCCGTCCCAGTTCGTCGAGATCAGCGAAGAGCTGGCGGCCGAGAAGGGCATCGAGAAGGGCGACAAGGTGCGTGTGTTCAACAACCGCGGATCGGTCGTGGTCGACGCCATGGTCACCAAGCGCATCAAGCCGCTGACGGTGCACGGCGAAACCCAGCACCTGGTGGGCCTGACCCATCACTACAGCTGGGCCGGCGTCTTCGGCACGGGCGACACCGTGAACGACCTCACCCCGAACGTGGGCGACCCCAACTCGTTCACGCCCGAGTACAAGGCGTTCCTCGTGGACATCGAGAAGGCATAGGGAGTGAATTGGCATGAGTGAAAAAGCAATATTGTTCGATTCCTCCAAATGCACGGCCTGCAAGGGATGCCAGATCGCATGCAAATGCTGGAACGGCCTGCCGTCGCCGACGGGGCTTAACGAGAACGTGTTCTCGGGCACGCTCCAAAACCCGCCCGACGTCAACGGCGACACGCGCCTGATCATCACGTTCAACGAGATGGAGGCCGAAGAGGGCATGTCGAACAAGAGCATCGCGTGGGCCTTCGGCCGCCGCAGCTGCCAGCATTGTTCGGACGCCCCGTGCGCCCAGGTCTGCCCGGGCGGAGCGCTCGTCAAAGACGAGGCCACCGGCTTCGTTTCCGTCGACGACTCCAAGTGCATCGGCTGCCAGTACTGCAGCAGCGCCTGTCCTTTCGACGTGCCGCATTATTACGGCGCGCAGAGCAAGGTCAACAAGTGCACGGGCTGCATCGACCGCGTGGAAAACGGCATGGCGCCCGCATGCGTGAGCACCTGTCAGCCGGGCGCTCTGCAGTTCGGCGACCGCGACGAGATGATCGCCATCGCCCATAAGCGCGTCGAGTTCCTCAAGGCCCACGGCTACGAGAAGGCGACCGTGTACGGCGAGAACGAAATGGGCGGCCTCCATGTGATCCAGGTGCTGAAATACGGCGTCGAGGCGCATGGCCAGGTCGAAGATCCCAAGGTGAGCCCCATGGTCGGCCTGCAGCAGATCATGAAGCCCATCACGGCCGTCGGCACGGGCGCCACGGTGCTCGGCCTGGGCGCCATGTTCGCCCTGGCGGCCGGCTATCGCCACAAGAACCTCGCGTACAACGAGAAGACCGGCGATACCATCGATGTCGACACCGGCGAGGTCGTCAAGCACGGCGACGCTCAGGACGAGCTGACGGTCGTCGAGCATCTGACCGAGAACCTGCCGAAGAAGAAAGGAGGCAGCCATGAGTAGCGCCGTGAAGGTTTCCGCCGCCGACGAAGCCCTCGACCGAGAGTTCCTCGAAGAGCGCAAGGCGAGCGAGACGGGCCGATACATCAAGCGCCATTCCAAGCAAGCGCGCTGGACGCACGGCATCACCATCGTGTGCTGCATCCTGCTGTGCTTCAGCGGCCTGTTCGTGTTCGTCCCGGCCCTGGGCCAGGCCATCGGCGCCGATACGGTGTTCGTGATCCGCATGGCGCATCGCGTGCTCGGCGTGCTGTTCGTCGCCGTCCCGCTGATCAGCGCGATCATGGCTCCCAAGGGCGTCGTGCACATCTTCAAGAACCTGTTCGCGAAGTGGGATTCTGACGATAAGAAGTGGATGATCCTCTTCTTCCCGTACCTGTTCATGGCCCGCTTCATCCACATGCCCGACCAGAGCGAGGTCAAAAGCGGCCAGCGTTTCGCCGACGGCATGTTGTGGCTGTTCGGCGGCCTGATGGGCATCACGGGCATCGCCCTGTTGCTCGACACCACCGTGCTCGATTTCGGCGCGACCGTCTACGGCGTCATGCTGTTCCTGCACGACCTGGGCTTTTTGGGCATCGCCGTGTTCGGTCTGGCGCACATCTTCCTGGGCGGCGGCATCTTCCAGCCGTACAGGGGCATGCATCGCGCCATGTTCGGCGACGGCCTCGTCTCCGAATCCGATGCGCTCTATCACTGGGGCCATTGGGCCCGTGCCGAGCTCGAAGACGGCAAGAACGTGGTCGAAAAGCGCAAGTAGGCGTTTTCGACTCGGGTGTTTTCGGCTGGAAAGCCGCCCTGCGCGGCGCGCTTTCCAGCCTTCTCGACGGCCCGACGCGCCGCTATCCCGGCTCGTGCCGGCGGCGGCGCTTCGGGCCGTCGTTCGACGTGAAAGGCGCCTTGTCGCTTCGTTCGATAAGGCGCCTTTCGCTTCGAATGCGTTTCATGCAGGAATTCGGACTCGGCCGCATTTCGGCCGGGATGGGAGAGTATCCATGAATCTGAAGTTGGCGGATGCGGCGCTGGCCGCATATGAAAAGCAGCTCGACGATGCCGACAACGCCAGGCTCGCGTTCTTCCGCGCGATCTGGGACGTGCGCGAGCGGATCGCGGCCGAGCATGCTCCGCGCGCGCATGTGATGCCTGCGGCCGACGACCTGCGCGCCTGGGCTGCGGAGGGCGCGCCCGTGCTCCATCGCGCGTCGCTTGCGATCGATGCGGCGGTTCTGGCCGACGCGTGCGGCGCCGTGGCCGCCTGCATCGCCGAAAAGGGCGGGTTCGCGCCCGAGGCGACGACCGCGCTTTCCTCGTTCGATTGGGCGGCGGCCATCGACGGCTCGCCGCTCGAGGTGGCGGGCAGCAATCCGTCCGCCTATGTGGACGCGTTCGCGCAGAGGCTTCTGGCCGACGGCGCCGACGAGGCGGCGGCTTCCGTCATCGTGTCGGCGGTGTTTTACGCCCTGCGCGCGCTCGTCGAGCCTTCCGCGGCGGCCTTGCAGCGCGCGCTCGAAGACGCAGGCGCCGACGAGGGCCATCCGCTCGAGTGCCCCGTGTGCGGCGCGCCCGCCACGGCGGCCCGCGTGGGCGTCACCAAGAAAAGCGACGGCCGCGCGAAAACCCTGTGGTGCGCGCAATGCGGTTGCACGTGGGCGTTCGAACGCGTGCGCTGCGCCCGTTGCGGCACGCGCAACCAGGGCCATCTGCATTACTTCAACGTGGAAGGCGACGATTCCCATCGCATCGCCACCTGCGACGAGTGCGGCGGCTACATGCGCACCGTGTTCCAGGACGACGCACTCGCCCCGTTCTCCTTCGACGTGGAAGACGTGGTCATGGCGCGTCTCGACTCGATAGCCCTCAACCAGCTGGCCGCCCAGGAGCAGGCCGACGCGGCGCAGGGCTAGGGGCGTTCGCGTCCTAGAGCCGCCGGCGGCATCGCCTCGTGCATTCGCGGCCCGGCATCCGAACGCGCTTCGGGTGCCGGGCCGCTTTCGCGTGCTATCCTGTATGGCCGCATATCGAACCAACGAGTCGAACGAGGAACGAAGGCTTATGAGCACCCGTATCAACCATGCCGTCTTGCACGTTTTCGATTTCAATTCGTGCGTGAACGTCTTTTCTGAAGAAGAGCTCGATCTGTCGAGCCGCCAGGTGAAAAACTACGTGGCCACGCACGCCCGCCGCGCGCTTTCGAATATCGACAACAAGCACGGCTCTTTTTCCGATGACAGCATGTTCGCCGAGAGGCTGCGCGCCTATCGCGACGGCGGGGTCGATTTCGTCGATCTGTCCATCGAGGCGGCGCAGTATCTTTGCGGTCAGCTGGAGCATCAGGACAAGGCGGCATCGGCCGACCTGCTCGCGATCGATTTCGAGGAGGATGCCGAAATCGAGGCGGGCACCGAAAGGGAAGATGCGGTCGACGAGGCCTTCGACGGCCGCACGCCTCGCTATTTCGCCCTGCTGCTGCTGGAAAGCAAACAGGCCTACATGCATGAAGTGGGCCGCGCCGACAACGGGGCGGTGCGCAATTCGATCGCCCGCCATTACGCCATCCTTCCCAATCCTTCGCAGAAGGTGGCCTCGTATGCGGTCGTCGACCTGCGTTCGATGTCCGTGCTTTTCTGCGACAAGCCGCGCTCCATTTCGGGCGAAGACCGCCTGATCATTCCCGACGGGCTTTTGCAGTGCACCAACGAGGCGTCGAGCAAAGAGGTCATCGATGCGGTGACCCGCATCGTCGAAGAGGTCGCCGAGGAATACGGCGCCAATACGGCGGTGGCGCTTTCGAAAGCGAAGGCGTGCGTGAACGAAGCGGCCGACGACGAGGAGTATCTGGCTCCGTGGGACATGGCGGCCGACGTGTTCGAAGACGAGCCCCTGCAGAAGCGCTTCGAGCAGGCGGTGGCCGAAGAGCGGCTTCCCGAGCGCATTCCCGTCGAGAAGAAAGTGGCCCAGCGCGTGGCGAAAAATCACAAGATACGAACGGATACGGGCATCGAAATCACGTTTCCTTCGGAATACAGCAACAGCTCCGAGTACATCGAGTTCGTCAACGCCCCCAACGGCCTGATCAGTATCGAGTTGAAAAACATCGGCAGCATCGAGAACCGCTAGCCGAAAGCCGTCTTTCGAGGCGCCCGGTCTTTCAAGGCCAGGCGCCTTCGTTTTACACTCGGGCAGACCTTTCGGGCGTGCATACGTTCTGCATAATCATGGAGATGCATTCATAATTCGAGTTGAGAAACGGGCGGCGAACGGCAGGGGGCGCACGGTTGCGCCGATTGGCGGCCAATAGCGTCGGCGGCCATCTTGTGTGCCACGGACCCAATTATCAGTGAGATAGTTTCAATTGCACAAAGGGAGGAATATCTCTTCCTCCGCCCATCGATCCGACAATGAAAAAATTCCGGGCCCTTGAGGGCTTAGCTTCGTATTGCCTGGTCATGGTGGGTGTACGTTCGCGTGGAAGGAGCGTGCTATGGGTCCGGTCGTCCTGACGAAGGCGCGGGAATCGCAATGGCGGCGCATAGCCGCGATCGCATCCGACGCCGGAGTGAATCTTAAAGACTGCTATCAGCGCGGCAAATGCACGGCAGGCTGCATCGAATGCGGCGAGTGCGAGCGCGTGTGTCCCATGGATCTGCCGCTCATGAGCCTCGTGCATAAGCAGGTGCGCGATATCGACCGCCTGTTCGGACCCTACGAAGGCGGCGGCCTGAGCGATGGCGGCCCCGATCCGCTGCGCACGTACAGGACCGACGACGTCGAGGAATTCATGTAAGGAGGCCGCTCATGGCGATTTCGAAAAGCGCCGTCGCCGCTCTTCTCGAGCGCATCTCGGCAACGCAGCCGGTTTTCGTCCCGTGCAAGGTGAGCGGCGGCTCGAAGTTCGTCGAGTTCGGCGAAGGCGTGGTGCCGGCGTTCGACATGCAGAACACCAAGGAGCCGCCGAAGGAGCTGTTCTTCCCGGCGACGGAGAAGATGTATCGCTGGAAAAGGCACGAAGGGGAGCTTTCGATCGAGCAGGCGGCGCTTGCCGACGCCCCGTTCACCGTCTTCGGCGTGCGGCCGTGCGATATGGCGTCGATCGACAGGCTCGACCAGGTGTTTTTGACGAAGGGGTTCGTCGACGAGTTCTACGAGGCGCGCCGCAACGCCGCGACCGTGGTGGCCATGGCGTGCCCGACGGCCGACAGGACCTGTTTCTGCTCGTCGATGGGCGTCGATTCGGGAGCCGCGCCTTCTGCCGACGTGCTGCTGACCGATTGCGGCGACTGCTACGAAGCGGCGGCGCAGACGCCGCGCGGCGAGGCGGCCGTGCGCGCGTGGGGAGACGCCGTGAGCGCTTGGGCGCCCGCGTCGGCGCCCAAGCGCGCGGCCTGCACCCTCGAGGTGGATGCCGAAGGGCTGGCCGAAAAGCTTCCGCACCTGTTCGAAAACGACCTTTGGGAAGACGTCGCCGCATCGTGTCTGACGTGCGGCACCTGCACCTTCGTCTGCCCGACATGCTATTGCTTCGACATCAGCCAGGACGTCCGTGCCGACGAAGGCTCGCGTTTCCGCTGCTGGGACAGCTGCATGTTCGCGGATTACACGCAGATGGCGGGCGGCCACAACCCGCGCGCCCGCAAAAGCGCGCGGGTGCGCCAGCGCTTCATGCATAAGCTGTGCTTCTTCGAGCAGCGCTACGGAACGGGCCTGTGCGTCGGGTGCGGCAGATGCATGAGGGAGTGCCCCGCATCGGTGGATATAACGCGCATCATCGAGCGGATTGGAGAGGCCGATGTCTAAGATCGGGATTTTCCACGGCTGCGCCCATCTGTGCGAGCCCTATGTTCCCCAGGTCTGCAGGGTCGTCCGGATCGAGAGCCAGACGCGCGACGTGAAGTCGATCCGCCTGCAGACGCTCGACGGCGCGCGTCCCTTCGACGTGCTGCCGGGCCAACTGGGCATGCTGTCCGTGCCTCCGTTCGGCGAGTGCATGTTCGCGGCGACCTCGTTCGGCGACGATTACGTCGAAATGGCCGTGAAGCGCGTCGGCTTCGTGACGGAGCGCATCCACGAGCTGGGCGAGGGCGACCAGGTTGGCCTGCGCGGGCCGTACGGCAACTGGTTTCCGTACGAATCGTGCCGCGGCCGCGACATGCTCTTCGTGTCGGGCGGCATCGGCTTGGCGCCGGTGCGCTCGTTCATCCGCCATTGCCTCGACCATCGCGACGATTACGGCCGCATCGATATCGTGTACAGCGCCAGCTCGAAGGCCGACCTGGTCTATCTGGACGAGCTGACGAACGATTGGCCGAACAGGCCCGACACGCACGTCCACGTGAGCGTCTACCACGGAAGCGACGATTGGGACGGCCCGGTTTCTTATACCGCGCCGTATCTCGAGCAGGTGTTTCGCGACAACGGGCTTTCGACGGAGAACCGCGCCGTGGTGCTGTGCGGCGGGCCGAGCCTGTTCCGCACGTGCCGCGCGACGCTTTCCGAGCTGGGCGTGTCGCCCGCAGACATCATCACCACGCTCGAGGCGCGCATGAAGTGCGGCGTGGGCAAATGCGGCCGGTGCAATATCGGCGGCCGCTTCATCTGCCTGGACGGCCCGGTGTTCACCGAGGAAGAGCTGGCGTCGGTCGCGCGCGACTTCTGACGGGCCTGTCGGAGGCGCGCCGGCGCGGCGGGGCGTACGGCGCAACGGGAAGGACGCGGCTTCGGCCGCGTTCTTTCGTATGGACGGGTTTGCGCGGGAGCGAGCGCGCCCTTTCGGGCGGGCGGAGGCGCCTTTGCCGCGTCGCTGCGGCGAAATGCTGCGGCGAAGCGCCGTTCCGCCCGGTAGAATACGCAGGACGCGGCGTGAAACCGCGTTCTTTTTTCGCACGAAGCGCCCCGGCTTCGCCCTGCGCGGCCTCGGCGTGTTTCTTGAACCGAACCTGAAGAAGGGAAGTGTCGCATGGCGGAATTCATCTACACCATGTACAAGGCGCGCAAGGCGCACGGCGACAAGGTCATCCTCGACGACGTGTCGCTGTCGTTCTATCCCGGCGCCAAGATCGGCGTGGTCGGCCCGAACGGCATGGGCAAGTCCACGCTTCTCAAGCTGATGGCCGGCATCGAGGAGGTCTCCAACGGCGAGGCTCGCCTGAGCCCCGGATACACGGTCGGCATCCTGCAGCAGGAGCCGCCGCTGGACGAGGACAAGACCGTCCTCGAGAACATCCAGATGGCGTTCGGCGACATCCTGGCCAAGATCGATCGCTTCAACCAGGTCAGCGCCGAGATGGGCGATCCCGACGCCGATTTCGACGCGCTCATGGAGGAAATGGGCAGGCTTCAGGACGAAATCGACGCCGCCAACGGCTGGGATCTGGACAGCCAGCTTTCCCAGGCCATGGATGCGCTGCAGTGCCCCGAGCCCGACATGCCCGTGAACGTGCTTTCGGGCGGCGAGCGCCGTCGCGTGGCGCTGTGCCGTCTGCTGCTCGAGGCTCCCGACCTGCTGCTGCTCGACGAGCCCACCAACCACCTCGACGCCGAGAGCGTGCTGTGGCTCGAGCAGTTCCTCAAGCGCTACCAGGGCGCGGTCCTGGCCGTCACTCACGACCGCTACTTCCTCGACAACGTGGCCGAGTGGATTTGCGAGGTCGACCGCGGCCATCTGTATCCCTACAAGGGCAACTACTCCACCTATCTCGAGACCAAGGCGGCCCGTATGGCCGCCCAGGGCCAGCGCGACGCGAAGCTCGCCAAGCGCATGCAGGCCGAGCTTGAATGGGTGCGCAGCTCTCCGAAGGCGCGCCAGGCCAAGAGCAAGGCCCGTCTGGAGAACTACGACCGCATGGTGGCCGAGGCCGCGCAGTCCAAGAAGGTCGACTTCACCGACATTCATATTCCCGCAGGTCCGCGCCTGGGCGCCGAGGTGCTCAACGTGGAGCATCTGCACAAGGCGTTCGGCGACCGCGTGCTGATCGACGATCTGTCCTTCAGCCTGCCGCGCAACGGCATCGTCGGCGTGATCGGCCCCAACGGCGTGGGCAAGTCCACGCTGTTCAAGATGATCGTGGGCAAAGAAGAGCCCACGTCCGGCGAGCTCAAGCTGGGCGAGACCGTCAAGGTGTCCTACGTCGACCAGAACCGCGAGGGCATCGACGCCGACAAGACCCTGTGGGAGGTCGTTTCCGACGGCCTCGACTACATGCAGGTCGGCGAGACCGAGGTTCCCAGCCGCGCCTACGTGTCCGCGTTCGGCTTCAAGGGCTCCGACCAGCAGAAGCCTGCGGGTGTTCTGTCCGGCGGCGAGCGCAACCGCCTGAACCTCGCGCTCACGCTCAAACAGGGCGGCAACCTGCTGCTGCTCGACGAGCCCACCAACGACCTCGACGTCGAGACGCTCGAGAGCCTGGAAGAGGCGCTGATGGAGTTCCCGGGCTGCGCCGTGGTCACGAGCCACGACCGTATGTTCCTCGACCGCATCGCCACGCACATCCTGGCGTGGGAGGGCACCGACGAGAACCCCGGCAACTGGTTCTGGTTCGAGGGCAACTTCGACAGCTATCAGAAAAACCGCATCGAGCGTTTGGGCGAAGAGGCCGCCAAGCCGCATCGCATCCATCGCAAGCTGACGCGCGACTAGGCGCGTCGCGGACAGGGCGCGCCGGCGCGAAGCCGGGCGCCCTTCTTCGCGCATGAAGGGCGTCTGCTTCGGGCTTTTCCGCGGCGGCGCCTTCGCAATAGATCTGAGGCGTTTCATGCGCGCCTCTTTCGAAACCCGTTTGAAAGGTAGGAAATGGAAAACGAAGCGAAGGAGAAGGGCAACGTCAAGGCGTTGCTCCCTATCGGAGTCTTTCTGGTCCTGTATCTGGGCATCGGCATCGTGTTCGAGTACGTCATGGGTATCTCGATGGGCTTTTACAACATCCCCATCGTCGTGGTGTTCCTGATCGCGCTGCTCGTCGCGTGCTTCCAGAACCGCAAGCTTCCCTTCGAGGAGAAACTTGCGGTTATGGGAAAAGGCATAGGCGATAAGACCATCGTCACGATGATTCTCATCTTCATGGCGGCCGGCATCTTCGTCGGCGTGGTCGGTCGCGATAGCGCCGAAAGCGTGGCGTATCTGCTGCTGTCGGTCATCCCTCCGCAATACGCGGTGGCGGTCCTGTTCGTGGTGAGCTGTTTCGTGTCCGTGTCGATGGGCACCTCGGTCGGCACCATCACGCTGATCGCGCCGATCGCCGTGGCCGTTTCGGCCGCTTCCGGCTTCGATTTGCCGCTGTGCATCGCCGCAGTCATGGGCGGCGCCATGTTCGGCGACAACCTGTCGTTCATCTCCGACACCACGATCGCCGCCTGCCAGGGCCAGGGCTGCAAGATGCAGGATAAGTTCCGTGAGAACTTCAAGATCGCGCTTCCCGCGGCCATCGTCACGCTGATTCTGATCTTGGTGCTTTCCATGGGCGCCGACCTCAACGGCAGCATCTCCCATGATTACGACCTGATCCAGCTCATTCCGTACGTGATCGTCCTCATCGGCGGCATCGTCGGCATCAACGTCTTCATCGTGCTGCTGCTCGGCATCCTTTCCGGCACGGTCATCATGGTGGCCACGGGCGCCACGCCTGCCACCGAGCTGCTCGCCAACATGGGCTCCGGCGCCGCCGGCATGTTCGAGACCACCATGGTCGCGGTGCTCGTCAGCGCGATCTGCGCGCTCATCCGCGAGCACGGCGGTTTCGTTGCCCTGCTCAACGGCATCAAGAGCCTGTTCAAGTCCCGCAAGGGCGGCATGCTCGGCATGGGCCTGCTCGTCGGCGCGATGGACGTCGCCACCGCTAACAACACGGTGGCCATCGTCATGGCCAACCCGATCGCATCCGATATGGCCAAGACTTACGACATCTCCAAGCGCAAGACGGCGTCGCTGCTCGACACCTTCTCCTGCGTCTTCCAGGGCGTGATCCCCTACGGCGCCCAGATGCTGGTTGCCGTGTCCGCTGCGGCCGAACTGGGCTATGCGGTGTCCGCGTTCCAGATTATGCCGCTGCTGTTCTATCCGTTCCTGCTGCTGCTCAGCTCGCTCGTCTTTATTTTCGTCATTCCTGACAAGCGTCATTACGACGGCGAATAGCGCGCCGCAGGCCGCTTTCCTTCGAAGAAGGGCTTTCGAGCGTCCGGCCGCATGCCGGACCGAACTCTCGATATCTGACCCGGAATGAATCTTCATTCCGGGTCTTTTCACGTTTGGAGGCGGTTTGAAGCGCGAGGGGATGATCGGCGAAGCCGTCGACCCTCTCGAAGAGGGGCGCGCCCGGGCATTTTTCCTCGCCGAGGCCTTTCGTATGGACGTTTCGTGTCGGAATTGCAAGAGAAGGGCAATGTTGTTCGACTGCGGCCTTCTTTTGATGCGGGGCGCCCGCGCGAAGCCCCGTCTTTGCTAAAATGCTCGCATGAATGACGAAGCACGCATAACACTCACTGTTCCCGATCACGTCGATATGACGGACATCGTCGGCCCTTCCGACACGGTCCTTCATGCGATCGCGGACGCGTTCGCCGCACGCATCACGGTGCGCGGCAATCTCATCATCCTTTCGGGCGATTCGCTCGAGGTGCAAAGCCTGACTGCTTTGTTCGGCGATCTGATCAAGATGGCCGCGTCGGGAACGGCGCCGACGGTCGATGACGCGCTGCGCGCCGTCGAGCTTCTGCGTCAGGGCGAATTCGCTCCGTCCATCCTGCGCGAGGACATCTTGCTCACGTATCGCGGCCGCGCGATCCGTCCCAAGACGGCCGGCCAGAAGCGCTATGTCGACGCCATCCGTTCCAACACGGTGACGTTCGGCATCGGTCCCGCGGGCACGGGCAAGACCTATCTGGCCATGGCCATGGCCGTGGCCGCGCTCAAGCGCAAAGACGTGAACCGCATCATCCTCACGCGCCCGGTGGTCGAAGCGGGGGAGAACCTGGGCTTTTTGCCCGGCACGCTGACCGAGAAGGTCGACCCCTATATCAGGCCCTTGTACGACGCGCTGTTCGATATGACCGATATGGAACGCGCCCGCGACCTGATCGACCGCGGCGTGATTGAAATCGCTCCGCTCGCGTTCATGCGCGGCCGCACGTTCAACGACAGCTTCATCATTTTGGACGAGGCGCAAAACACCACGCCCGAGCAGATGAAGATGTTCCTCACCAGGCTCGGGTTCAATTCGAAGATGGTCGTGACGGGCGACATCACCCAGCTCGACCTGCCTCGCGGGCTTTCGGGCCTCAAAAGCGTGCAAAGCGTCTTGCAGGATGTCGACGACATCGCGTTCTGCACGCTGACTGGCCGCGACGTGGTGCGCCATAACCTGGTGGCGCGCATCGTCGAGGCCTATGAGCGCGCGGCGGCGAAAGAGCAGGGCTCTCGAAGCTGACCGGGCGGGCTTTCGGGCGCATCGCGCGCCGAGGGCGAAGACGAAAGAAGACGCGGGCCGTAAGCCCGTCGATGAAAACGAAGGAGACCATCCTATGGCAGAGAAGTTCAAGAGCGGTTTCGTGACGCTGGTCGGCCGCCCCAACGCCGGCAAGTCCACGCTGATCAACGCCGTGGTCGGCCACAAGGTGGCGATTACGTCGAATACGGCCCAGACCACCAGGCACCGTTTTCGCGCCATCGTGACGCGCGACGACGTCCAGATGATCATGGTCGACACGCCGGGCCTGCACAAGCCCCACGACGCTCTGGGCGAAGAGCTCAACACGAGCGCGATCAAGGCTATGGAAGACGTCGACGTGGTGGCATTTCTGATCGATGCGAGCAAGCCGATCGGCCGCGGCGACGAATGGGTGGCGGCGCAGGTGCGCGCCGTGCGCCATGCGCGTAAGATCTTGGTGATCAGCAAGGCCGACCTGGTCGATAAAGACACGGTGATCGCACAGCTCGAGGCGGCGCGCGCTTTGGGCCGCTGGGACGACGAGGTGGTGCTTTCCTCCAAGTCGGGCTTCAACGTGGAGGGTTTCGAGACCGCGGTGGCGCGCTGGCTTCCCGAGGGTCCGAAATGGTTCCCCGACGATATGGACACCGACCAGCCCTTCGAGGTGCTCGTCGCCGAGTTCATCCGCGAGAAGATCCTGCGCAGCTTCCGCGACGAGGTGCCTCATTCCATCGGCGTGTCGGCCGACCAGATCGAATACGACCGCGGCAAGGACATGTATCGCATCTATGCGGTGGTCTACGTCGAGCGCGATAGCCAGAAGGGCATCATCATCGGCCGCGGCGGCGAGTGCATCAAGAAGGTCGGCATCGAGGCCCGTCACGACCTCGAGCAGCTGCTCGGCTGCAAGGTGTTTTTGGACTTGCAGGTCAAGGTGAAGAAGAATTGGCGCCGCGATCTGAACCAGATCCGTCGCTTCGGATACGGAGAGGGCATCTAGGCCATGGCCAAGTTCTGCACGTGGTGCGGCGCTCCTTTGGAGCCGGGCGCGCGGTTTTGCGGAGAATGCGGCGGACGCATTCTCGAAACCGTGACGGTCGACGGCACGAAGAAACAGGTCGATACCCTGAGCGGCTTCGACATCGTGGACGGCCGACAGCTTCCGGCCGATGCCACGTTGCGCCTCGACCGCGACTCCGTGGTCGTCAACACCGACAACAAGCAGAAGCGTTTCTCGCTCGATAGCGCGAAGCGTCCTCGTAAAACCGCCCTTATCGCAGCGGCGACGGTGATCGTGCTCTTGCTTGCGGCGGCGGGCGTCCTCGCCGCCGCGTATTTCGGCGGATGGGGCGGCGACCAGCAGAAGGAGCCCATCGCCGTGTCGGGCGTCGACGACAAGGCGCCCGCGCCCGAGGCTTCGCAGCAGGATGCCGCTTCCGACCTGGACAAGGATTCGGCGGAGGCGCCCGACAAGGCGCAGGACGAGTCGTCTTCTGCGAAGATCGATGACAAATCCCAGGTCAAGCTTACCGAGGCCGAGATATTCAATTCGCTCGACGCCGCGTACGGCAAGCTGTCGTCCTATGACGAGCGCATCGGCACCTGCGTCGAGGAGTTCAATGCGAACTTCCTGGCCAATTCCATGCCGACGCGCACCGCTTCCAAGGAGTTCGCCGACAAGGTTCTCGCGGACCTTCAAAACGACCTCAAGGGCATCGAGGCCATGCATATTCCGTCGCAGTCCGCCTACGCCGAGCAGGCGCAGACGGTGATCGAGCTGTACGAATGCCAGGTCGGCCGCGTGAGCGCTTTGACGAACGCATGGGCGCTCGACGTGACCTTCGAAAAGCCCTCCGAGCACAAAGACGAGATTCTGGCGACGTACACCCAGGGAAAGGCGAAGTCGCACTTGGACCGTTACGACGAGCTTTATGACGCCGCCAAGCCCGAAAAGGTTTCGTAGCGCGCATCGTCGCCTGAAACGCGTTCGGCCCATCGAGCCGCCCGTTACCGAAACGGGCGGCTTTTTTCATATTTCTTCTTGACGAATCACTCTAACGCACTATAGTGATTCGCATGATTTTCGTTTCCGCACATACCATGAGCTTCATGCCGATGCACATGCCCAAGCCTGGGTTTATCGGCGCATGGGCCGATACTCAGGCCTAGCTTCCGGGCGGCCGTATCGTGCCGCATTCTCGTTGTTTCCCCCTATGGTATGTATGAGGAATCATGATACATCTCAAAAATCTCTCCAAGACCTACGAGGGTCGCTCGGGCACGCATGACGCGCTGCGCGACGTGACGCTTCATATCGAACGCGGCGACGTGTTCGGCATCATCGGACAATCGGGCGCAGGCAAATCCACCTTGGTGCGTTGCATCAATCTGCTGGAGCGCCCCACGAGCGGATCGGTCGTCATCGACGGCGTCGATGTAACGGTATACGAAGGCAAGGACCTGCGCGTTTTGCGCTCGAAGATTGGAATGATCTTTCAGGGCTTCAGCCTGTTCCAGCAGCGCGACGTGCTGGGAAACGTGACGTTTCCGCTGGAGCTTCGGGGCGTATCCAAGGCCGATGCCCGCGCCCGCGCACGCGATCTGCTTTCGTTGGTGGGCCTTGCCGACAAGGCCGATTTCTATCCCAGCCAGCTTTCAGGCGGTCAGCAGCAGCGCGTGGCCATCGCCCGCGCCCTGGCGAACGATCCCAAGATCCTGCTTTGCGACGAGGCCACGAGCGCTTTGGACACCCTGACCACGCATGCGATCCTGGGCCTTCTGCGCGATATCAACGAGCAGCTCGGCGTGACGGTGGTGGTCATCACCCATTCGCTTTCCGTGGCGCGCCAGGTGTGCAACAAGGTTGCGGTCGTCGATCGCGGACGCCTTGCCGAAGCGGGCTTCGTTGAAGACGTGCTCGCCGCGCCGCGAAGCGAGGCGGCCCGTCTTCTGGTCGAGGCCGACGGCGTGATCGGATTCCGTCATGCCGACAGCCCCGTTATTGCGAAGAAGGCGGTGTAAATGGAGTCCATCGCATCGTTTCTCGACCAGTACGGCGCGCTCATGGCGCAGGGCACGGTGGACAGCGTAGTGATGACCGCGCTTTCCACGGCGTTCGCGTACGCGCTCGGCATTCCCCTGGGCGTTCTGCTCGTCCTCACGGCGCCGGGCGGCCTGCATCCGCATCGCGTGCTCAACGCGGTCGTCGGATGGCTTGTCAACATCGGCCGCTCCATTCCCTTCATCATCCTGATCGTGTTCATGATCCCTGCGACGCGCGCCATCGTGGGAACGTCGCTCGGCGTCGCCGCCGCCATCGTGCCGCTGTCCGCGGCGGCGGTTCCCTTCGTGGCACGCATGGTCGAGCAGAGCTTGTCAGAAGTCGATGAGGGCCTGGTGGAGGCCGCATCGAGCTTCGGCGCCTCCACCGCGCAGACCGTGTTCAAAGTGCTGCTGGCCGAAAGCGCTCCTTCGCTGATCCGCGGTCTGTCCATCACGTTCATCACGCTGTTCGGCTTCGTCGCCATGGCAGGCACGGTGGGCGCGGGCGGCTTGGGCGATATCGCCATCCGCTACGGCTACCAGCGCTATCAGGACGACGTGATGATCGCGGCGATCGTGCTGTGTATCGTCATCGTGCAGTTGGCGCAGAGCCTGGCCAGCGCTGCGGCGCGCAGGACGGATCACCGCTTGCGTTAGCCGGCCCTTTGCCGTAGGGCTTTTCATTCGAAGTGCCGCGAGGGCGCTCAGGTATGGCGCCGCGATACGAAAATCATCTCCTGACGGAATCTCGACAAAAGAATCTATGAAATCGAAACGTGCACGGCCGCGCTAGGTTCGTGCACCCGAAAGAAAGGCTGAAACCATGAAATTCAAGAAATTCATCCTGTCGTGCGCAGGTTTCGCAGCGGCATTCGCGCTTGCGTTCTCGCTTGCCGGCTGCGGCGGCGCGGCCAAGCAGGTCGCCGTTCCTTCCGACGCCACCAACGAGGCGCGAGCGCTTCTGCTGCTGGAAGACCAGGGGTTGATCACGCTGGCCGAAGGCGCGGGCCTTGCGGCGACTAAAAACGACATCGTCGAAAACCCCTACGGCATCGAAATCGTCGAGACGGAGGCGGCGTCGCTGCCGCGCGTGACGGCCGATGTCGACGCGGCGGTGATCAACGGCAATTACGCGATCGGCGCAGGGCTCGATCCGGCTACCGCGTTCGCTTCGGAGGATGCCGCTTCGGCCGCTGCCGATAAGTTCGCCAACGTGATCGTGGTCCGTGCGGGCGATGAGGGCTCGGTCAAGACCGCGGCGCTTCTGGCGGCGCTGCAAAGCGACGAGGTGCAGGAGTTCATCGCCGCCGCCTATAGCGGCGCCGTGACGGCCGTGTTCGAGCCGGGCGCGGCGGGCGATATCCCGCAGGCGGAAGGCGACGACGTCGTCATCAAGGTAGGCGCATCGCCCGCGCCCCATGCCGAGATCCTCGCTCAGGTGAAAGACGTGCTGGCAGCGAAGGGCTGGGTGCTCGAAGTGGTCGAATTCACCGATTACGTGCAGCCCAATGTGGCGCTTTCCGAAGGCGACCTCGACGCCAACTACTTCCAGCACCAGCCGTATCTGGACGATTACAATGCTCAGAACGGCACCGATCTGGCGGGCGTGGCCAAGATCCACTTCGAGCCTTTGAGCGTCTATCCTGGCAAGAGTGCAAGCGTCGAAGCGCTGAAGCAGTAGGGAAGAGCGCTTCGTATCGGAGCAGGCTGTCGGTGGAGTCGGGCTGCGTACGGCCCGGCTCCCTGCGGGACTTCCTCACGACGGCCTTCTGCCCATGCTGCAGCACGAACTCGACCTTGCCGCCCTCGATCGCATGGCTCGACGGATTCGAAGCGTATTCTGCGATGTTTGCATTCGATATATTCAATATGAACTTATCGAATATATCGAAATATTTATAACGGCAAGACCAAAAGTATAGAAAAGGAAAAGTGGCATCTATATAGTGAAAATATCACGTTAGTTAATAGGGCCAAAAAGACGCATCGGCGGCAGCGAAGGGGCTTTGTCGCCGGTGCGTGTCGGTGCGGCGCTTCGAAGAAGGTATGTAAGACACGTGCCGTCGGGCGGCGTGCAGACGGACGGGAAGGCGTTTCCTGAAAGGTGTGCGGGGCGATGAAAAACTACCAGGTTCGCGCGTTCTTCATAGATAAGAAGGATGTTGCAACCCCGCTTACGGACGACCTTATCGCGGGCGGGTACGTTCAGAAACGCGGCGGATATATAGATCGCGCGCGAGAACGCGGCATCGACCGCCCTACGCAGTATTGGCACTTGATCGAATCGTGGTCGGCCGCGAGCGCTCCCGACGCGACGTTCGGGAGGTCGATCAAGTGCGGCGAACTGATCTTTTGGATGGCGGAGTCTTCGGGCGCGGTTTCGGCCGCGGCATTGGAGCGGCTGAAAGACGACGTGCTTCGGGAGCCTTCGAACCGCGTCAGGGGCAATGGGCTGATCCAGGATGCGTGCTTCGATGCAATCGCGCGCGTCGTGGAGGCGTTCGACGCAGGCGCCTCCGAGTAGTTCGGGAGTGCAGGACCAACTTTTTCAAAAAAGTTGAAAAAAGGGCTTGCCAAGACTGGGCGATGTGCGTAATATACTGTCCTGCGCTTGGCGCTAAGGAAACAACTCCAAAGCGAAAAGAGCACATGAAATGGGCGTTTGGCTCAGGGGGAGAGCACTTCCTTCACACGGAAGGGGTCACAAGTTCAAATCTTGTAACGCCCACCATTTCATTCCTCGGTAGCTCAACGGCAGAGCACTCGGCTGTTAACCGATAGGTTGTAGGTTCGAATCCTACCCGGGGAGCCATTGAAACTTTCAAGACCCGCTCAGGCGGGTCTTGTATTCTCTACATTCCTCGGTAGCTCAACGGCAGAGCACTCGGCTGTTAACCGATAGGTTGTAGGTTCGAATCCTACCCGGGGAGCCATATGAATCTTCAAGAACCCGCACGACGGAAGTCTGCGGGTTCTTTTCGTATTCCCGCGATATGCGCTTGTACAGGACTTTGGGCTTGTGGCCTGGCGGCTTAGCGAACAAAAAGCGGGCTTATAGGATAAAAAGCACGTCCCCTAAGCCTGGGTCTTCGCCGTCGATGGCGCGTTTGTGTTTGTTGCTCTCGTGGTTTGTGCCGTTATTGACGCATCGCTTCTGCGATAAGTAAACTATCCAGGTTACACGGATGAAAGAACCGAGCGGGTTTTCAACAGAGGGTGGCAAGCGTGAGCGGCAAGAAAGAAGCAAAGAATCGGGATTTCGCGGAAGCGACGCGCGACCAGGCGAAACATGAGAGTTTTCCCCCTGGTCGCAACGGCGCCGAATCTCTTGCGTCGACGGGCGGGTTCAATCTTGCTGCAACGGCGGCGTATCGTCCCGTCGATGCTGCCTCGGCGAAGGCGCGCAGGGGCGCGCATGCGCGCGTGACCCCCGATGCGGCTGCTGGCTCGACCAGCGTGATGCCTGTGGATGTTTCCCGCCGTGCCCGCGGGGGCGCGCGCCAGGCGGGTCCCCAGCAGCCGGGACCGCAGCATCCCGCGAACGGCTCTGCGTTCGAGCATGCCCCCAAGTCGCGCAAGGGAAAGGCGGCCGCCATCACGGCGGGCGCCGTCGTGCTGCTTCTTGCCGTGGTTTACGTGGCGGGCGCCGTTATGTTCACGGGTCGTTTCTACCCCAATACGGTCATGGGCGCGCTCGATTTGTCCATGAAGGGCGCCGACGAAGCCGCCGCTATGCTTTCCGAGGCCGAGCGCGATTACACGCTGCAGGTCGAAGGCCAGGGTCTCGATTTCACCATTTCTTCCGTCCAGGCGGGCATCGGCGTCGATGCCCGCGCCATCGTCGAAGAGGCGCTTGCCGATTCCGAGCCCTGGAAATGGCCGCTTCGCATCGGAGGCAGCCACGACGAGACCGAGCGCATGGTGGCCGCAAGCGATACCGAGTCGCTGAGCGAAGCCGTGCATGAGGTTGTCGATGCCTTCAACGAAGCCGCCGATCCTTCCGCCGACGCGCACGTGGCGTTCGATGCGGACCAGGGCGCCTATGCCGTCATTGACGAGGTGTACGGCAAGCAGGTTTCCGCCGACGCCGTGACTCAGGCGGCCGCGCAGGCCATCGCTTCCATGCAGGACTCCGTGAAGCTGACCGACGAGGTGCTGATCAAGCCCGCGGTCCTTGCCGGCGACAGCCGCCTTGCCGCCGCTGCGGATAAAGCGAACCTGATGATCGGGTGCGACGTGGTTTTGAAGTCGTCCACCGACGGCACGAAGATCGCCGAGCTCGATGGCTCGACCATCTCTCAGTGGATCACGTTCGACGAGAACATGGAGCCCGTGCTCGACAGCGCCGCTCTGGATGCTTGGGCCAACAAGCTCGCGTCTTCTCTCGATACGGTGGGCAAGACGCGTTCGTACACGCGCCCCGACGGCAAGCATGTCGAAGTGGGCGGCGGCGATTACGGCTGGAAGGTCGATTCGGCCGCATTGGTGAGCGCCATCCAGGAGGCCGTCGGCAACGGCACCGTGGGCGATTTGGAAATCCCCACCTCGGTGACGGGCAACGGCTATACGGCGCCGGGCCGCGATTGGGACGCTTATTGCGACATCGACCTGACCGAGCAGCATGCCTATTACTACGACGAATCGGGCGCGCTCGTGTGGGACGCTCCCATCGTGACGGGCAAGCCGAACGGCGACGACGACACTCCCACGGGCGTGTACTCGCTGAAAAACCTCCAGCGCGACGTGTCGCTGCGCGGGCCGGTCGATCCTGAAACGAACAAGCCCGAATGGGATTCTCCTGTCGATTACTGGATGCCCTTCGTCGGCAATATGATCGGCCTGCACGATGCGCCGTGGCAGCCCGACAAGGTGTTCGGCGATCCGAACGCGTATAAGACCTACGGAAGCCACGGGTGCATCAACCTGTCGGTCGACAAGGCCGCGGCGCTGTTCGGCGTCATCAAGACGGGCGATGCCGTGATCGTGCACTGGTAGGCGCGCGGATTCGCCGCATCTTCTTCGTCGGGGCGGGCGGTCGAAGCCGCGCGCCGTCTGGAAGCGGGGCCGCGAAATCGTGTAGACTAGGCGATTGTTTTTCATGCAATTGATTTTCTCGGTTGCGTCTGGCGGCATGGCCGTCGGGCGCTTCCGTGCGTATGAGGGTGAACGAATATGATTATGCAGATAGAACACGTGTCCAAAAGCTTCGGCGGGCGCGTTTTGTTCTCCGACGTGAACTTCCGCCTCGAGGCGCACGACCGCCTTGCCCTTGTCGGCCCCAACGGCGCCGGCAAAACCACGCTGCTCAACATCATCACGGGCAACGAGGATGCCGACGAAGGCCAGATCGTGTTCGCCCGCGGCGCCCAGGCGGGATATCTCGAGCAGGAAGCCATCGAAATGGAGGACCGCTCCATTTTCGAAGAAGTCATTTCCAGCCAGTCCGAGGTGCTCGAAGCCGAACGTCGCCTGCAGCAGCTCGAAGAAAGCCTGGGAGACAACCCGACCCCGGAAGCGCTCAAGGCGTGCGGCCGCGCGCGCGACGTGTACGAATCGCTGGGCGGATACGTTCTTGAATCCCAGGTCAGAAGCGTGATGTTCGGCCTCGGCTTCAAAGAGGAAGACATGTCCCGCTCGACGAACGAGTTTTCGGGCGGCTGGCAGATGCGCATCGCCTTGGCCAAGCTCTTGATTCGCAAGCCCGACGTGCTGCTGCTCGACGAGCCCACCAACCATCTCGACCTCGAAAGCGTGAAGTGGCTCGAAGGCTTTCTGCGCGGCTACGAAGGCGCCGTGGTGGTGGTTTCGCACGACCGCGCCTTCATGGACAATATGGTCGATCGCGTCGCCGAAATCGATGGCGGCCGCCTGCAGCTGTATAAGGGCAACTACTCGTCGTATCTGCGTCAACGCGAGGAGCATATCGAGCGTCTGAAACAGGAGGCCGAAAAGCAGGCCGAAGAGATCGCCCATATGGAGGCGTTCATCGAGAAGTTCCGTTACAAGCCCACCAAGGCCAAGCAGGTCCAGGACCGCGTGAAAAAGCTCGAGAAGATCCAGCGCATCGAAGTGCCTCAGGAAAAGAAAACGGTGCATTTCAACTTCGTGCAGCCGCCGCGCACGGGCGATATGGTGGTTCGCCTCGACGGCGTGTCGAAGTCTTTCGGCGAGAAGCATGTCTACGACGGGCTCGATTTCTCCATCTTCCGCGGCGAGAAGGTGGCTTTGGTCGGCCCGAACGGCGCCGGCAAATCGACCCTGCTCAAGATGATCGCGGGAGCCTTGGCCCCCGATGCCGGGTCGATCGAATACGGCGTGCACGTGAGCAAGACCTACTTCGCCCAGCACCAGCTCGAAGAGCTCTATCCCGGAAACACGGTGTTCGAAGAGCTCGACCGCGTGGCTCCCGGTTGGACGATCAGCCAGGTCAGAAGCCTCCTCGGCGCGTTTTTGTTCCAGGGAGACGCGGTCGATAAGAAGGTCGGCGTGCTTTCGGGCGGCGAGAAGTGCCGCCTCGCCTTGGCGAAGATGCTCGTGGCCCCCGCGCCTCTGCTTTGTCTGGACGAGCCCACCAACCACTTGGACATCGCGAGCGCCGATATCCTCGAGCAGGCCCTGAACCGTTTCGATGGAACCATCGTCTTGATCACGCACGACCGCCATCTCATTCGCAGCGTGGCCAACAAGATCGTGGAAGTGGTCCCTGGCAAGATGACCGTCTACGACGGCGACTACGATTACTACCTGTTCAAGTCGGGCCAGCTCGAGCAGGGCGGCGATCTTTCGGCGTCTTCGCTCGAGGACTTCCTCGACCAGCCCGAAGGCGACGTTCGTTCGCGCGCGAAGCGCGGCGCGGCCAAGGAGAAGCGCGCGAAAGCGAAGGCGAAGGCCGCCCAGCCCGCGCCCGCTGCTCCCGGAAAGCCCGTCGAGCTGACGGCTCCGCGCGCGAGCGCTCCGAAATCCAAGGAGCAGAAGCGCCGCGAAGCCGAGGCCCGCAACAGGGCCTATGCCGCCTTGAAGCACCATCGCAAGCGCATCGCCGAGCTCGATGCCCAGATGGAGCGCGACAACGCGCGCATGAAGGAGCTTCTCGAGCTGATGGCCGACCCCGATTTCTATATCAACGAATCGGCGAGCTCGGATGCCGTGGCAGAGCATGCCCGCATCAAGAAGCGCCTGGCCGAGGCGGAGGAGGAGTGGTTCCTGCTCACCGAAGAGCTCGAAGAGGAAATGGCGCGCCAGCAGGAGGCCTAGCCGCCTGCTTCGAAGCCCGTCGCGTGGCGGGCGCGCGTTTCGTCTCGCATACGTTCGCCGTCGTTTCAGAAAGGAAGGTTATGGAGCCTTTGAATATCGTGCTCGTCGAGCCCGAGATCCCGCAGAACACGGGCAATATCGCCCGCACCTGCGCATGCCTGGGCGCCCGTTTGCACCTTGTCGAGCCGATGGGCTTTCGCCTGACCGACCGCAACATCAAACGCGCGGGCTGCGATTACTGGGATAAGGTGGAAATAATCCGCTGGCCTTGCGCCGAGGCGTTTTTCGAAGCCCATGCCCAAGACGAACTCCACCTGTTCACGGGCAGCGCCGAGCGCCTGTATTCCGACGTTTCCTACGGCGAGGGAAGCTATCTGGTGTTCGGTCGCGAAAGCCGCGGGCTCGACCGTGAATACCTCGAGCGTTTCCAGGATTCGTGCGTGCGCATTCCCATGCGCCGCGACTTGCGCAGCCTCAATGTGAGCAACGCCGTGGCCATCGGCGCGTACGAGGCGATGCGCCAGACGTCGTTTCAGGGACTTACGTAAGAGTCCTTCTGCATCATGAATGCCTGCTTCGCGCAGGCGCCCGTCCCTTCGATAGACTGCGAGACCATGACTTCGTTTCCTTATCTTATCTGTTCTGTGCTCAGCTTCATTCCCGCGATCGTGTTCCACGAGGTGGCGCACGGATTCGCCGCGGCGAAGCTGGGCGATCCCACGGCGAAAAACCGCGGACGCCTGAGCCTCAATCCGCTCAAGCACATCGACCCGTTCGGCACCGTGCTCATGCCGCTGCTTCTGCTGGCGCTCGGCGGTCCTATTTTCGGCTATGCGAAACCTGTGCCGTACAATCCATCGTATTTCAAGGACAAGAGGAAAGGCGAGGCCATCGTCGGCCTTGCCGGTCCCGCTGCCAATCTGGCCATGGCGCTGCTCGCCGGCGTCGTGGCGTGGCTGTTCTATCCGTCGGCGCCCGAGCTGGTGGCCGAAAGCGAGCTGTTCTTTTACTTCTACCTGTTCTTCCTGCCCATGTTCGCGCTGGTGAACCTGTACCTCATGTTCTTCAACCTGATTCCGTTGCCTCCGCTCGACGGCTCCAGCGTGATCGCGCTGCTCCTCAACGACAAGCAGCTTGCAAGCTATTACCGCATCCAGCGCTATGCGCTGCCGGTGTTCATGGTCGTGGTGCTGCTCGTGCCGTATATCTTCCACGTCAATCCGATCGGCGCATACCTCGACGTCACTGCGGGAACGTTGGCGCGCCTGCTGTTCCCGTTCGCCATATAGTCCTATGTCGTATCGCGTGCGCATAGACAGCTTCGAGGGGCCGTTCGATCTTCTGCTGCATCTGGTCGGTCGTAAGAAGGTCGATATCGGCTCCATCTCGGTGGCGCGGATCGTCGACCAGTACCTCGCCTACGTCGACCGCATGCAAGAGCTCGACCTCGACGTCGCAAGCGATTTCCTTCTGGTGGCTTCGACGCTGCTCGAAATCAAGGCCGCCTCGCTTCTTCCGCGCGAAGAAGATGAAGCGCTCGATGAATTCGACGAGCTTTCTCCCAGCGAAGCGCGCGATATGCTGGTCGAGCGCCTGATCGTATACAAGCAGTTCAAAAACGCCGCGGCGGCGCTCGGTGCGCGCTTCGAGCATGAGGGGCTCATGCATCCGCGTCTGTTCGGACCCGACGAGGAATTCCTCGACCTTGCGCCCGACTATTTGAAGGAGACGACCATCGACGACCTGGGGCGCTTGGCCGCCCGGGCCCTTGCACGCCGCGAGGTGTTCCTGCTTGAAAGCGAGCACATCGCGGCCAAGCCCATTGCGGTGGAAACACAGGTGCGTTCGATTCATCGCCGCATCAGCGCGCGCAAGCACATGATGTTCAGCGAGGTTTTGGCCGAGGCGCCTTCGCTGTCCGCCCGCGTGGCGAGCTTTCTCGCCCTGCTCGAGCTTTACAAGCGCACGATGGTCGACCTCGTTCAAGACGGCCCTTTCGCCGATATCGCCATCGATTTCATCGAGGGAAGCGGCGAGCTCGTGTTCGGCGAAGATGATGAAAAGGAGTGGTCATGACGCTTCAAGAGCTGCCCGATTCCGATATTCCGGGCGCGATCGAGGCGCTGCTGTTCGTCAGCGACGAGCCCGTGGCCGCTTCGACGCTCGCCGAGATGCTCGAAATCGACCGTTCGAAAGCGCTCCAGGCGCTCGAGGCGCTGCAGGAGCGCTTGTCTTCGGACGGTTCGGGCATCCAGCTGCGCGAGGTCGCCGGCGGCTGGAGGCTTTACACCCATCCGCGCTACCACGGCCTGGTGGAGCGCTACGTGCTTTCGTGGGATACCCGCCGTCTTTCCCAGGCCGCGCTGGAAACGCTTGCCGTGGTGGCCTACTGCCAGCCTGTCACGCGCGCTCTGGTGGCGTCGGTGCGCGGCGTGAATTCCGATAGCCCGCTCAACTCGCTTGTCGAAAAGGGCCTGGTCCGCGAGGCGGGCAAGGACTCTCGCAGCCCCGGGCAGCCCATGACGTATGCGACCACGAAGACGTTTCTGGAGAAATTCGGGCTGGCGAGCCCGGCCGATCTGCCCGACCTCGACGAGTTTGCTCCCGACGAGCGCACGCGCGAGCTGATCGGCGAAAGACTCGGCATAACCAGGGCCCAGGCCGATGAGGCGGCCGCGGCCTGCGACGATGCTGACGCTGCGCTCGAGGCGGGCTTCGTGTCGGATTTTTCCGACGAGTTCGCGTTCGAGCCTTACGAAACGAAGGAGGACGGCCTTGTCCGATGAAACCGAACAGAAGCGCATCGTGTCGATGCGCTTGCAGAAATTCCTCGCCCGAGCAGGCGTCGCGAGCAGAAGGGGAAGCGAAAACCTCATGACCGCCGGCCGCGTCTGCGTGAACGGCGCGGTGGTGACCGAGCTCGGAAGCAGGGTGGACCCTCGCGTCGACGTCGTCACTGTGGACGGCATGCAGGTGCATCTGGCCGACGGCGCCGTCACGATCATGCTGCACAAGCCCGCGGGCTATATCACCACGATGTCGGACCCTCAGGGCCGTCCGACGGTGGCCGACCTGGTTCCGCACGACCGCTATCCCGGGCTCTTCCCGATCGGAAGGCTCGATTACGACACCACGGGCCTGCTGCTGTTCTCGACCGACGGCGAGCTTGGAAATGGGCTGCTGCATCCGCGCAAGCACGTCGACAAGACCTACGAGGCGCTCGTCGACGGCGTCATGACGCCGGGCGAGGCGCGCCGCCTTCGCGAGGGCGTGCTGCTCGACGACGGCATGACGCTTCCCGCCGAAGTCGAGGTGCTCGAGGCCGCGCGGGGCCGTTCGCTCGTGTCCATCACCATCCACGAGGGGCGCAAGCGCCAGGTCAGAAGGATGTGCTCGTTCGTAGGCCATCCGGTGGTCGAGCTGCATAGGAAAAGCTTCGGACCCTTGGGGCTGCGCGGCCTCGAAGAAGGGTCGTGGAGGCTTCTGGATGCCGATGAGGTGGCGGAGCTTCGCCGCGCCGCCGGCCTCGAAGACGCGCAGTGGTAGAATCCGCCTCAAGGCGCGTTTAGGCGCGTGTCGTTCGACGACGAGGAGCGATCATGGACACGCAGGCAAGAACCACGATTATCGAACCGCTCGAGGGTTGCCTGACGGGCAGCGTGCATGTGCCGGGCGATAAGAGCATTTCTCATAGGGCGGTGCTTTTCGCCGCCATGGCCGAAGGAACCACGCGCCTTTCCGGCGTGCTCGATTCCGACGACGTGCGTTCTTCGGTCCGTGCCGTCCAGCAGCTCGGCGCGCGCGTCGCGTTGGAGAAGATGGCCGACGGAAGCCTTGCGGGAGGAATCACCGGATGGGGCGCGCAAGGTCCGCGCACGCCCGACGGACCCATCGATTGCGGCAATTCGGGAACGACGGCCCGCTTGTTGATGGGCGTTCTCGCGCCGTGGGATATCGAAGTCGAGCTTACGGGCGACGAATCGCTGCGCCGCCGGCCGATGGCGCGCGTGACCGCGCCTTTGTCCAGGATGGGCGCGCGCTTTTTTCCCGAAGGCGCGGCCACGCTTCCGCTGACGGTGCGCGGAACGCGTTCGCTGCGTGCGGCAAAATACGATTCTCCCATTGCGTCGGCCCAGGTGAAAACGGCTGTTTTGCTTGCGGGAGTCGGCGCCGAAGGCACGACGTGCGTCACGGAGCCTTCTCCTTCGCGCAACCATACCGAGCTCATGCTGCCGCTGTTCGGCGTGCCGACCACGGCGGCGTCGGGCGTGGCGCAGGTGTGCGGCTCCGCACCCATGCATGCATGCGAAGTCGAGGTTCCGGGAGACCCTTCGTCGGCGGCGTTTCTCGCCTGCGCCGCGGCGCTCAAGCCCGGAAGCGCCATCCAGATCGAAGGGGTTTCCCTCAATCCCGCGCGCATCGGTTTTCTGCGCACGCTCGAGCAGATGGGCGTCGACGCGTCGCGTCGCGGCGTCTCTTCGTCGGGCAAGGAGCTTTCGGGCATCGTTTCGGTGCGCTATTGCGACGACCTTCACGGATGCGAGGTTCCTGCGGAAAAGATCGCGTCGCTGGTCGACGAGGTTCCTGCGCTTTCCCTGGTGGCCGCCCATGCGCGCGGCATCACGGTGTTTCGCGAGGTGGGCGAGCTGCGCGTGAAAGAGACCGACCGCATCGCGGCCGTCATAGACGGGCTCGGCCTGCTGGGCGTCAATGCCTGGATGGACGGAAACGACCTTTATATAGAAGGAAATCCCGGCCTGCAGGTTCCCGAAGGGCTGCGGCTCTCGTCGGGCGGCGACCACCGTTTGGCTATGACCTGGGCTTTGGCTGGTCTCGTGAGCGAATCGGCCGTGGTAGTCGAGGATTTCGAGGCGGTCTCGGCGAGCTATCCGGGGTTCCTCGGCGATATCAGGTCGCTCGTGCGCCGCGCTTGATCGGCGCATCTTTCTGAAAGCGATGGCGACGGACTTCCTCGTTTCGCTTTATACTATTGCGTCTTCGATAGTTCGCACGGTTTTCAAGGAAGGCTTTTCATGATCATTGCTATAGACGGCCCTTCGGGGGCTGGAAAATCGACGGTCGCCAAGGCCGTCGCGAAACACCTCGGATTCAGCTGCCTCGATACCGGGGCCATGTATCGTTGCATCGCGTTGGCGGCGCTCGAGGCGGGCGTCGAGCTGTCCGACGAGCAGCGCTGCGCGTCCATCGCCCGAGAAAAGGCCATCTCGTTCGGCCACGTCGAGGGCGACCCGGTTCCCAAGCGCGTCTTCATCGACGGAGTCGAGGTTACCGACGACATCCGCACGGCGCGCATCGACCGTTCCGTCAGCATCGTTTCCGCGCATCCGCTCGTGCGTGAGGCGCTCGTCGAGCAGCAGCGCAGGCTTGGCCATCAGGGCGATTTCGTCATCGAAGGCCGCGACATCGGCACGGTGGTGTTTCCGAAGGCCGAGGTCAAGGTGTTTCTGACCGCGAGCAACGAGGAGCGCGCCCGCCGTCGCGTCCTGCAAAACGAGCAGCGCGGCGTCGGATCGGTCGATTTCGACGAAGTGCTCGCCGACATCGTGCGTCGCGACGAGCTGGATTCCAGCCGCGAAACCGCCCCCCTTATCGCCGCGGAAGACGCCGTGCGGATGGATTCCACGGGCCGCACCATCGAAGATGTGATCGACGACATCTGCACGCGAGCACGCGCCGCGCGCGGCTTCTAGGGGGAGCCGATGCTTGCATACGAAGAAATGTGGGACATGCCTATCGATCAGGCTTCGGCCGAGCGGGAGGGCAAGGGCGCAAAACCCATCCCTCACCTGGTGGGTAACGTCGTCTACGGCGTTTTGTTCGCGGCGTTCAAGGTCGCGTTCAGGTTTTCCGTCGAAGGCGTCGAGCATGTGCGCGCGTTTCGCGACGGAAAAGGCTGCGTGATCGCAGGCAATCACGTGTCGTATCTCGACCCGGTGTTTCTGTGGCTGTCCGCTCGTCCCTCGCAGTGGATCAGGTTCATGGCGCGCGACAACATGTTCGAAAACGCGAAGGGCATCGCGGGCCAGGTGATTTCCCGCGTCGGCGCGTTTCCCATCAAGCGCTCGAGCGCCGATAGGACCGCCATCAAGAGGGCTTCTGCCATGCTCAAGCGCGGAGAGGCCGTGGGCATCTTTCCCGAGGGCACGCGCCGCGGCCGCGGTTCGGCCGAACCCGAGCTGCATGCGGGCGTCGCATTCATCGCGCGCATGGGCAAGGCGCCGATCGTTCCGTCGAGTGTTCGCAACGTCGAAAAGGTCAAGCCGAAGGACAGCACGTTCGTTCATTTCCCGAAGATCGAAGTGGTCTTCGGCGCGCCGGTTTTCCTGGAAGATTTCGACTTTCTTCCCAAGGAAGACAGGCTCGATGCCGTGGCATGGTATGTCATGAGGGAGTGCTATGCGTTGTCTCGCGACATCGATCGCGAGCAGATCGACATGGGGGAGCTTTTCCCCGATGCGAAGGATTTCGCCTCCGCATTCGCGGGGCGCGATATGTCACGAAAAGGGGAGTAAGCCGATGCGCGTTGTCAGGGCGAAGCATGCGGGCGTGTGCTATGGAGTCGAGCGCGCGCTCGATATGGCCGTCGTGGCCATGATGGACGAGGACGACACCCATACGCTCGGGCCGCTGATCCACAATCCTACCGTGGTCAAGCAGCTCGAAGAGCAGGGCGTCAAGGTTGCGAAAAGCGTCGACGATATCGAAAGCGGCATCGTGGTCATTCGCAGCCATGGGGTCGAGCCCCATGTGATGCAGCAGCTGAAGGACAAGGGGCTGACGGTGATCGACGCCACGTGCCCCCATGTGGCGAAGGCGCAGCGCTCCGCGGGCGAGCTGCGCGACGCGGGCGGAACGGTGATCGTGATCGGTCGCGCCGAGCATCCCGAGGTCAAGGGCCTGTGCGGCCATGCGGGCGAGCGCGCCGTGGTGGTGGCCGACGTCGACGAGCTGCCCGATGATCTCATCGAGCCCGTGGGCATCGTCGTGCAGACCACGGAAAGCAAAGAGAAGCTCGAAGCGGTGGTCGAGGCGGTCCGCGCCCGCGGCATCGAGCCCGTGGTGAAGAACACGATCTGTTTCGCCACGCGCCAGAGGCAGAATTCCGCGGCCGACCTTGCCGACGAAGTGGACGCCATCGTGGTGATCGGCGGGAAGAACTCGTCGAATACCACGCATCTCTACGACATCTGCAAGGCCCATTGCGAGCGCTCCTATTTCATCGAGCGCGTCGACGAAATCGACCCGGCGTGGTTCGCAGGCTGCGAAACGGTGGGCGTGACCGCCGGCGCATCGACCCCCGACGACCAGATCTGCGCGGTGGTCGATTATTTGGAAACCTTGTAAAAGTGGAAGCGGGCGCGTCGGTACCGGTATCATCGTAGGGTTCAAAGACATTGCTCGGCAATGTTCGACAGATCAGGAGCGATCACACTATGACCGAAACAAGCTCTCAGTTGCACGGCTGGACGCGCCGTAATTTCCTTAAAGCAGCCGGCGCCGCCGGAGCCATGATGCTGTTCCCGTGGCTCGCCTACGCCGCCGAATCCGACGAATTGAATGCCAAGGCCGACGACCTCGAGGCCTCCGTCGCCGAGAAGCAGGCCCAGGCCGACGAAATGGCTGCTAAGCTCGAAGCCCTTCAGGCGCAGTTCAACGAAGCGCTCGAGCGCTATAACGCGGCCAACGACGCCCATGATGCGGCCGTCGAGGCCATGGACGAGGCGCAGGGCCGTATCGACGAGGCCACCGTGCGCATCGCCGAGCTCCATGAGCAGCTGAGCAACCGCGCCACCGCGATCTATCGCAAGGGCGAGCCGTCGTTCATCGACGTGCTGTTCGGCTCCGAGTCGTTCGAAGACTTCGTGACCAACTGGGATTCCATGGAAAAGATCGGCCAGCAGGACGCCAGACTGGTCCAGGAGAGCAAAGACGCCAAGGCCGAGGCCGAGGCGGCTCGCGAAGAGTTCTCCAGGCAGGAACAGATCGCGGCCGAGGAGCTTTCGAAGGCCCGCGCTGCCAAGGAAGAGCTCGAAAGCGCCCAGGCTTCGCTGCAGGCGGAATACGACCGCATGAGCGAAGACATCATCGCCATCCATGCCGAAATCGAGCAGATCCGCATGGACGCCGACGCCGCGCGCGAGAAGGAAGAGGCCGCCAAGAAGGCGGCCGAGGAAGCGCTGGCCAAACAGCAGGCGGCCGCCGCATCGCGTCCGTCGGCCCCTCGTCCGTCCGGCGGCGGATCCGTTTCCACGACGCCTTCGCCGAGCGTGTCGGGCTGGGTGAACCCCGCTCCCGGCAAATTCATCACCAGCGGCTTCGGATACCGCGCCTCTATCGGCGACTACCATCAGGGCGTCGATCTGAGCTGCAAGTACGAGCCGGTCTATTGCATGGCCGACGGAACGGTCACCACGTCCGGCTGGTTCGGCACGGGCGGCCAGGCCGTCACGGTCAATCACGGCGGCGGCATCGTGAGCTGGTATCTGCACGGCAGCCAGCTTCTGGTCAGCGTGGGCCAGAAGGTCTCGGCGGGCCAGCAGATCATGGTTTCCGGCAATACGGGCTTTTCCACCGGCGCCCATCTGCATTTCCAGATCAACGTGAATTCCCCGAACGGAGTCACGGGCACGGCGGTCAATCCCACGGCGTATTTCGGCTGGTAACGACATACGTACCTCAGAGGGCGGCCTCATGCGGGCCGCCCCTTTTTCGATAGGAGCATCAATGGAATGCAAAGCCTGCGCCGGCGTGCGGGAGTATCCCGGCGATCCGGCGCGAACCGCCGCGGTGATCCTCGAGGTCGAAGAGGATTCGCCCGCCTACGATGCGGGATTCGAGCCCGGCTGCAAGATCTGCGCGGTCGACGGCCATCCGTTGCGCGACGTGATCGACTGGCAGTGGTACAGCGCCGATGACGAAATCGGGCTTTCCTACATCGACCTCGACGGCGAAAGCGGCACGGTGGTCCTGGAACGCGAAGAGGGCGAGAACTGGGGCATCACGTTCGACGGCGCGGTGTTCGACGGCATTCGCACATGCCGCAACGCCTGCGTGTTCTGCTTCATGCGCCAGCTTCCCGAGGAATCGCGCGACACGCTGGTGCTGCGCGACGACGACTGGCGCCTGAGCTTTCTGCAGGGAAATTTCGTCACGCTGACCAACCTGAGCGAAGAAGACGCCGAGCTCATCGTCGAGCGCCAGGTCTCTCCGCTGCGCGTTTCGCTGCACGCGATCACGCCCGAGCTGCGCAAGAAGATGATCGGCAAGCACGCCCCGCACGGGGTGAAGATGCTCGAGCGCCTGCTCGAAGGCGGCATCGAGGTGCATGCCCAGATCGTGCTCGTTCCCGGGATCAACGACGGCGACGAGCTGAAGAAGACGCTTGCGTGGGCATATACGCATCCTGGCATCGAAAACGTCGGCATCGTGCCGCTCGGATTCACCAAGCACCAGACGCGCTTCGAGAAAAGCTTCGACGAGCCCGACGACGCGCGCGCGGTGGTCGAGGCGGTCGAGCCCTTCCAGCGCTACGCTTTGGAAGACCGCGGCCATCCGTGGGTTCATCTGGCCGACGAGTTCTACTGCAACGCCTATCCGGGCGATGTGCTCGCCCATATTCCGCCGGCGTCGAATTACGGAGACTTCTCCATGTTCGAGGACGGGATCGGCATCGTCAGAAGCCAGATGATGGAGTGGGACGAATCGGCCGACGCGATCGAGCGCCTGGCGGGCGCGCTCGAGGAATACGACGCGCACGTCTACTACGTCCTCGGCGCGGCGCAGCGCGACTGCATGGCGGCCATGATGGACGAAAGCCCGCTTGCGGGACGGCTGATCCCTCTGATCGTGAAAAACGAGTACTTCGGCGGAAACGTCGACGTGACGGGCCTTTTGTGCGGCTGTGATGTGGCGCATGCCATACGCGGCGTATCGGCGCATGATTTCGTGGTGCTGCCGCGCATCATGTTCAACGCCGACGGCTACACGCTCGATGATATGACCGTGGATGATATTCGCGACACCGCGGGCCTTCCCGTGACCGTGGTATCCTGTAGCGTGCCCGAGTTCATCGAGCAGATCGAGGAACTGGTAGCGGGCTAGCGTTCTCGCGAATTCGGACGGTGCGCGTTCGCGCACGGATATATAAGAAGGAAATGATTATGGCACTACCTATCGTCGCCGTCGTCGGACGGCCGAACGTCGGCAAATCCACGTTCGTCAACCGCATCGTGGGCGGACAAGACGCCATCGTGCATGAGATGCGCGGCGTGACGCGCGACCGTTCTTATCACGAGGCCGACTGGAACGGCGTGCATTTCACGCTGATCGATACCGGCGGCATCGAAATGGGCAACGACGACGCCTTCCAGGAATCCATCCGCAACCAGGCCGTCATGGCCACGCAGGAAGCCGACGCCGTGGTGTTCCTGGTCGACGGTCGCACGGGCGCTGCGCCCGACGACCTCGAGGTCGCGCGCATTCTGAAGCGCAGCGGCAAGCCCGTGGTGCTCGCCGTCAATAAGATGGACGCCCCTGGCAAAGAAGACGGCCTGTGGGAGTTCTACAGCCTGGGTCTGGGCGATCCCTGGCCCATCTCTTCGATCCACGGCCACGGCACGGGCGATTTGCTCGACGAGGTCGTCGGCTACATCAAAGACATCCCGGTGGAAGAAGAGGAAGACGTCGATTCGATCAACATCGCGATCATCGGCCGCCCGAACGCGGGCAAGAGCTCGCTGACCAACAAGCTGATCGGCCGCGAGCGCGCCATCGTCAGCGACGTGGCGGGTACGACGCGCGACGCCGTCGACACCACGGTCGAGCATGACGGCAAGTTCTACATGATCGTCGATACGGCAGGCCTGCGCAAGAAGAGCAAGATCGACGAGGACGTCGAATACTACAGCTTCGTGCGCGCCATGCGCGCGATCGACCGCGCCGACGTGGCCATCCTGGTCATCGACGCGACGATCGGCCTGACCGACCAGGACCAGCGCGTCGCAGGCTTCGCCGCCGAGCGCGGTTGCGCCATGATCGTCCTCATGAACAAGCGCGACATCGTGGAAAGCGGCGAGGTGCTCGACGAGCTGCGCGAGACCATCGGCGACCGCCTGATGTTCGTGGGCTATGCGCCTGTCATCAGCATTTCCGCGCTGACGGGCAAGGGCGTTTCCCGCATCTGGGAGGCGGTCGACGCGGCTTACGAGAACTACTCCTCTCAGGTTTCGACGAGCAAGCTCAACGCATGGCTGCAGCATATCCGCGAATTCGGCCACACGGTGTCTCAGGGCAAGAAGGTGCTCAAGATGAAGTACGTCACCCAGACGCGCACCTGCCCGCCCGAGTTCACGTTCTTCGTGAACCACCCCGAGCTGATCAACGACAATTATCAGCGATTCCTCGAGAACCGTCTGCGTCAGGCGTTCGATCTTTCGGGCACGCCCATCCGCTTCAAGTTTAAGAAGAAGGATTAGTTCGTCATGCCTGATGTAGCGGTCGCTCTCGGCGTTTTCGCCGTATCGTTTTTGCTGGGCTCGATTCCTTGGGGCCTGATCATTTCCAAGGTCGTGTACCACACCGACATCCGCGAGCACGGGTCGGGCAATATCGGCACCACCAATGCCATGCGCACGATGGGCAAGGCGGGCGGCGTCGCCGTGTTTCTGCTCGACTTCGGCAAGGGCCTTGTTTCGGGCGCTTTGGGCCTTGCCGCCATGAACCTGCTGGCCTCCGATGCGTCGATCGGATCCGTTTTGATGGGCGCCATCGCCACGGCGGGCTGTACGCTGGGCCACATTTTCAGCCCGTGGCTGGGCTTTCGCGGCGGCAAGGGCATCGCGGTCGCCATCGGCGCGCTGTGCATGACCTTCGGCCCGCTGGGGGCCTTTATCGAGGTCTTCTGCATTTTCGCGCCGCTCGTGCTGATCACGCGCTACGTGTCCGTGGGCTCGATCGCCTCGGCGGCGCTGTGTCCGGCCATCGCCTGCTTCCTGTATTGGGGGCAGTGGCCGGCTATCGTGCTGTACGGCCTGACGGGCGCCACCGTGGTGTGGGCCCATCGCGCCAACATCAAGCGTTTGGCGGCAGGAACCGAATCGCGCATCGGCGCGAAGAAACGCCAGGCTTAACGCGAAGCCTGTTCGAAGGAAAGCGCCTCGCAAGGGGCGCTTTCGTCGTTGTCGCGTCGGAATGCCGTCCCGGCCGCGCTCGTCGGGCCGAGGCGCTGGAATCCAGCGACGCAAGAGCGCGCCTTGTGCGCGATGAAGGGAGCTGTCATGAAGGTTGCGGTTATCGGAGCCGGTTCGTGGGGAACGGCGCTTGCCAACGTGCTTGCCACGGCGGGCCACGATGCGGTGCTGTGGGCGCGCAAGGAAGAAGTGTGCGCGGGCATCAATGACAATCATCGCAATCCGCGCTATCTGACGGATGCGGTGCTCGGCGGCAACGTGAGCGCCACGTCGAGCCACGAACGCGCGCTGGCGGAAGCCCAAGCCGTCGTGGTGGTCACGCCGTCGTCCATCCTGCGCCAAGCGGCGCGAGACATCGCGCCGTTCATCGGCCCCGATACGCCGATCGCGATCTGCTCGAAGGGCGTCGAGGCGGAAACGGGTTTTTTGCCGGTCGAGATTTTCGAAGAAGAGCTGGGCGGACGCGACCGCATCGCCGCGCTGACCGGCCCCAACCACGCCGAAGAGGTGGTCAAGGGAATCGCGTCGGGAACGGTGATCGCGTCGTCCGGGGCCGATACGGCGCTGTTTTTCCAGGACCTGTTCGCCACGGAGACGTTTCGAACCTACGTCAGCGACGATATCGTGGGCGCCGAGGTGTGTGCCGCCTTCAAAAACGTCATCGCGATCGCCGTGGGCGCCGCGTACGGCTTCGGCATGGGCGACAACACCGCCGCGCTCATCATGACGCGCGGCTTGGCCGAAATGAGCAGGCTCGTGGAGGCGTGCGGCGGTTCGGCCATGACGTGTCTGGGCCTTGCCGGCGTGGGCGACCTGATCGCCACCTGCACGAGCGAGCATTCCCGCAATCGCACGTTCGGTTATCGCATGGCCCAGGGTACGACGCTCGAGCAGTACAAGGCCGAAACCCACATGGTGGTCGAAGGAGCGCTCGCCTGCAAGACCCTCGGCGCTCTGGCGGATGCGCGCGAGGTCGAGCTTCCCATCACGAGCATGGTCCGCAGCGTCTTGTGGGAAGGCGTCGATCCGAAGGTCGCCGCGGCCGCCCTGTTCGACCGTTCGCTCAAGCCTGAGTTCTACTAAGCGAGCATATTTCCTTTGATACGAGGACGAGGTTGAGCGCACCATGCGGCACATGGCCGCGTCGGGCGCGCTCTACGCCACGCCCAAGGACGTGCTGCTCGGCCTGACCGACCAGCAGTTCAAGGCCATGTCCGAGGCCAAGTGGTCGGTGATGGTCGGCTCGCTGTTCATGGGCACGCGCGACAAGAACGGGCAGTCGCCCGACTACAGGCGCATCCAGAGCGCGTCGCCGCAGCCATACATCGACAGCATCCAGACCTACGCCAAGCTTTTCAGCGGGGCCACGGGCGTGCCGCTGAACTCCCTGGGAATCGTCCAGGACAACCCCGCGAGCGCCGAGGCCATCGCCGCCCAGCGCGAGGACATCTGCATCGCCGCAGAGGACTGCATCGAGAGCAACCGCGAGGCCATGCGCAACGTCGCGCTCATGGCGGTGGCCGTGGGGAACAACACGACGCTGGACGGCCTGACCGACGAGCAGCTGTCCGTCGTGCCGAACTTCAAGAACCCGATGCGACCCAGCCTCGCCGCCACGGCCGACGCGATGGTCAAGGTCGCGAGCGTGATGGACGGCTTCGCCCAGACGCGCGAGTTCCTGGCCAACATGGGCTTCACGCCCACCGAGGTGGAGAGCATCCGCAGCCAACTGCGCCGCAGCCAGGCCCAGGGCGCGGCGGCCGCTTCGGCCCAGGCCGCGCTCATCCAGAGCAGAGCGCAGCGTGAACGGCAGGTGACCGATGGCGATATCGCAGGCGAGGCTCGATAGGTACCGCGCCGAGCTAGGCGACCTCGGCCAGGCGGCGTTCTTGTTCGTCGACGAGTTCATCCGCGCGATCGTCGAAGAGAACCCAGGCATATCGGTCGCCGAATTGCGCGAAGAGGCGATAGACGCGGTGGATTCGGCTTTGCACGCATTCGGAGACCAGGCATCAGAACTCGCGCTCGATCTGTTCGAGGAGATAGCCGTTCGCGAACACGGCATCGACGTCGACGCGAGAATCGAAGACGCGATACCCGCGAAGATGGTGGACGACGGCGTGAGATACGCCGCGCGCAAGCTCGTCGAAGGCGACACCGACGCGTTCAGGCGCGATGTCGCGGACTTGACCCGCTACTACATCAAGCGAAGCGCCTTCGAGAACATGGAGCGCAACTGCCACCGTAACGACCTTGCGCTACGCCCGCGTGCCGAGCGGTCGCGAGACGTGCCCGTTCTGCTTCATGCTCAGCTCGCGCGGGTTCGTCTACCGAAGCGAGCAGACGGCGGGACATGCCCATGCCTTCCACGAGCACTGCGATTGCGTCGTCGTGCCGGGCTTCAAGGGCCTGCCTGCGTCCGAGCAGATAGAGGGCTACGACCCGGACGGCATGTACGAGCGGTGGAGCGAGTGCCGGAAGACGGCTAGGAGCGATTCGGATTTCCGCGCAGAGTGGGAACGGATGACCAAGGCCGAGCGAGCCGAGTACAAGGGGGGGGCAACGATTCGGAGCGTTACAGGCGTTTCGAGAACGCAAGGGTCATGCGCGAAATCGAAACGCGCGACTGGCGTTGGCTGCATACGGGAGATATTCCCAAAATCACGTTTGATTCGACTGGTCTGGAAGACGAAACCCGCAAAGAGCGTCCTCAAGAGATTGCTACGGCAAATAGGCTTAGGGCGTTCGGCGTTGCAACGAATTTCGTAAAAGATTCAACGGATTACATCGACCCCTTGACGGGCTTCGTCCAGCATGTGGGTCTCGCCGATTTCGAAAACGGATACGAGATCAAGACGCTCGAAAGCGCGACGAGCTACAACACGATTAACGGCTATTTGAAGAATACAAGCAAAAAGAAGAATGCAAGATACGTATGCTTCGACAATTCCGCAGGAGCGATTGACGACGATGAGCTTGTCGGCCATCTGAGAAGAAGCAGGAGCTTTCGACGCGGACGGGTCTACATCATAGATTCGACGGGGCTTTATCGCTTCATAAGGTAAGGCCCCCGATATCACCAATGGGTGATATCGGGGGCCTGCTTTCATTATAGCCGATATATCGCAAACGCCGGCGCTCCTTTCCCCGGCTCAATTACCAGGGCGGCCTCCGGCGTTTGTCTGAACTAATTAGCTCGCTTTGATTATACACCATACCGGGGCGTGGCGGAAAGGCAGACGCGCGGCTCTCAGAACGCCGTGGGCATCGTCCGTGCGGGTTCGAATCCCGCCGCCCCGACCACATTATCGGGAATCAAGCCCCGCACGGGGCTTTTTCATACACGGGCCGCCTCCGGGCGGCCTTTTCCATGCCCGCACGGGCGAAAACGACGCGCCGCACGGCGCAGGAAGGGGGCCATATGGCCGAGGACGCCACCACCGCCGCCACCGAGGCGGCGGAGACGGAGCAGAACGCCACGGAGCGCGATTACGACGCGCTGCAGGCCAAGTACGACGCGCTTCTCGAGACCTCGCGCAAGTGGGAGAGCCGCAGCAAGGCCAACGCGGAGAAGGCCAGGGCGTACGACGCGCTCGCGCAGCAGCAGGCAGACGCCCAGGCGGCGGCGGACGAGGCCAAGGCCCGCGCCGACAAGGCCGAAGCCGACCTCGCGGGGGCCAACCGCCAGCTCGCGGTGTCGCGCATCGCCGCCGAGAAGGGCGTCGACGCCGAAATCCTCGCCGCGATGGCGGGCGACGACGCCGACGCGATCGCCGCGAACGCCGACAAGCTCGCCGTGTCCTACGCCGCCCGCAGCCTCTACCCGTCCGTCACGGACGGCGGGGCGAACGCGGCCCCCGCGATCACGACCGAGTCCATCGAAGCGATCAAAGACCCGCTCGCCCGCGTCATGGCGCGCGCCGAGCACATCGACCTGTACCGATAGGAGAGACAATGGCAGTACTCGCAAACACCACCAACGCGGCGGCCGTCAACGCCGCCCTCGACCAGGAGTTCGTGAAGAACTTCCAGGGCGATTCCTCCCGCCTCGCCGAGATCCTCGGCGTCATGCCGACGGACGACGACGTGGACGGCCTGTTCGCGGCCGCGTCGGAGGAGTCGGGGCGGCAGGGCGGGGCTGCGGACGAATACGGCGCCGGCATAGTCTGGGAGGAGTTCCACATGCCCACGAACTACAGGCGGTGAATGATCCGGCGGGACACACTTTTTTGAAACATAACCCGAAACGCAACCCTCGGATCCGCAGCGCGCGTTTTTCGCTCAGGGAATGGAAAAGCCCCGGCTCCTCGAAAGGCGCCGGGGCTTTCCGTACCCCTCCGGAGAATCAAGGCAAGGCCCGGAGAGGGTCGAGACCGGACGTTTTAAAAACGCTCGAGGTCTTCGAAAGGATGTCTTCATTATACGCTCCTGAAAGCGGGGCGCAAGGCCCTTTTCCCGTCCGTGGGATCCCCATTTCCGAGAGGAGGAAAGGGGGTTCATGGCGGCCCGATCGGAGGTGCGGGGAGCGGGCCGCATGGAACAGGGTCGCGGCAGGGCGGGCTGCGGGAAGGAGAAATCCCGGCAATCATATTCCTGGATCGAGCTGTACGGGCTTGGTGAAATTCGTCATTCCCAGACCGCCTTGCGGGCGAGGAGCTCTTGCATGGCTTCCGGCATAGGAGCCTCGAGCATCGCGCAGAACGAGTCGAAAGCTTCGGGGGAAAGAAAGGTCGTCGTGGCCGTGTCGATATCGAAACGGGCGTTTTTGTCGAGGTGCGTAGTGGCCCATTGGGTGAGGCTCTGGCCTTTCAGCGCCGCCGCGCGCTCGTAAGCGTCTCTTTGCGATTGCGTGAGCCGGACGTCCATGCGGCATTGTTTTTCCTGTTTTTCCGTCAGGGCGGGCATGTCTTTCTCCTTTCGTCGAGACTTCTTTTCTTAATTGTGCGGAACTTTTCCGTACTAGTTGATGATTTTAGCGTCGATGGCCTCGCGCCGCCCATGGCCTCCAGCGGCCGTACGGCATGACCGAGAGGCAGCACAGGAGGTTCGAGAAGGAGGCGGCCGCCGCGGGGAAAGAGTGCCAGGCAAGGCGGGAGTCGGCCCGCGCCGAGTATGCCCGCAAGGTCGCTGGCGGCGAGCTGAGGCGGCCTACCGCCGTCGAGCAGATGATGAAGGCCGCCAGGGGCCACGAGGACAACGAGTCGACGCAGGCCGCGCGCCCTCAAGAAGCGCGGGTACGACTGGAAGACGGGGAAGAAGGTCTAGATGGGAGGTCGCGTGGCGTCGAGCGGCTTCTACAAGCTCAACGGCAAAGCCAACGTTTACGGCGACGAATACGCGTCGGCGATGGCGCCCCTCGGAAGAGTCAAGATAGTTGCCCCAAGAGAAGGCAGAGCGAAGAAGGCCCCCGTCGAGTCGATGATTCCAGGGCGTGTTTACGCGACGGTGGACAAGGATACGGGCAAGCTCCACTCTCTTTCGTACATCGGCTCTGACGGCAAGGCGTACAAGCAGGTAGATTATCAGGACCATAAAGGAATGGGCATACACGCCCACGGCATCAGCTATGATGACGAGGGGAATCTGCTGCGCGGCGATCCCAGGAAAATGAGCAGAAGCGAGCGCAATGCGGCTTATTCGGTTAGGCGGTACGTGCGATTCAGAGGGGGTGCGGGATAATGGGCAGGCTTGTCAAGCATTACGGCGATTTCGACAAGGAGGATTTCGTAAGCGCGATCATGCAGGAATACGATGAAAAGCTGTTCACATACAACGGCCAGGATTACATGATCGACCAGAAGTTCGACAAAAAGCGAAAGCGCCGCGAATTCTTCTTCATAAACGCCTTGGGAATGCGCACGGGCGTCGGCATAAAGCAGCTTTCGGCCCGCTACCCATCGCTTGAAGAGCTCCTTAATGCGCCGAAGCTCGACGGCAAATCGTCCATGGACCGTTACGATGAATTGCTTACATGCGATTTCGTGGAATACGTCGCCGACTGACAGATGGCGTTCGCCATTTTTTCTAGCCGTTCCAATAGGAGCGGCTTTTTCATGCCCGAAAGGAGGGGCCGTGCCGACCAAGCCCGAATCGGTGACAGCCGACGAGTTCAAGTCGGCCAAGTGGGATGAGCTTACGCAGGGCCGTTCATTCGAGCAGGCGGACGCGCCCGCCCTCGCCAACCCGAACAGGGCGGCTGCGCGCGGGTATCCTCGCCGCGTTCGGAATAGGAGCGAAAAGGGAGGACATGGCATCGCCCGCAGACGTCCGGGGATACACCTACGGAGGCAGCGGCAACTGCTTCAACGCGCAGCACAGGGGGGCGCTTCGGCGCCCCCCTGTTTTTTCATGCCCGGATGCGGGCTATTCGCCTTTCGCGCGCTCGTATTCGCGGCGTATCAGCTCGCGCACCCACGCGCCGCTGTAGCCGTTCTCGCGCATCCAGTCGTAGACCTCGCGGTCGGCGGGGAAGAACTTCACGGTGACGTTCTTCACGTTGGCGGCGCGGTATGCGTTGGTGGCCTTCTTCTGGGCGTCGGTGACCATGGCTATTCTCCTTTCTTGCAGCGTATGAACCTCATCACGGTTATCGTCGCCAGCGATGCGGCTACGGCTATAAGAATCGTTTTCATACGGCTTCTCCTGTCTTATAATCGAAGTCGGCGGGGAAGCCGCGCCAACGGCTCCACCTTTGCTGCTAGGACCTCCTTTCATGCTTTCCGTGCTTGCGGGAGGTCTTTTCTTTTAGAATCCCGACGGCCATTTCGACGAGAACCGTTACCACCGCGCCCTTCGCAGCCACTGCGAGATTCGTCAAGAACCCTTCCGCTTTTCATCACCTCCTTCCTTAACTCGATGTCTATATCATAGGGCAAGTGCCATAGCAATGTGAGTGGATGCTGAATATTTCTCCGCATCGACCTGGTATTTTCTCCCATGAAACGCAAAAGGCCGCCACGCGGGCGACCTTTCTGCGAACCGTGCCAGGAGCGCGGCATCTTCGGCTGCTATTCGCCGCGCTCCATGTCGGCGCGTATCAGTGCCTTGATGTGGCCGGCCTTGTTGGGCTGCGCGTCGAGATGCGCTAGCAGGTCGCGCTCGTTGGGGCTGAGCCATCCGCTTGGTCGGGCGGCTCTTTTGGCCTCGAAATATCCCGGCGATATCCTAACTTGACGCGAAACGGTGAATTTCGTGCATTTCTTGGACTTATCGCCGTACAAAACCGCAGGTCAGGTATCTTATGGGCATACAGAAACATTATTGATACAAGCCCAATTTCTACTAAGCGGGCTTATCGGCCGGCGAGTCGTGTTTCGATATCCTGGAGCGCTTCGATGCGTTCCGTATCCAGCGGCCGTTTCGCTTGCGGCTGCGAAGCCTGCCGATAGACTGGAATCGTTTCGCGGCGGCCGTCGCCGTGATGGGCGGCTTTCGGCGGCGTAGGCCGAAAAGGCCGCTGTTCGTGCGCGCGTTCGGAGCGTTCCGGCTTGTTGTTTCGCGAAGGACGAAGGAGGTCTATCGTGTCGATGGATGACGACATGCGGCTGCAGCCTTTCGCGCTGCGCCGCGACGGCGAGGCGCAGCGGCGCCTGTACGCCGTGCTTTCGTCGCCGAAACGCGAATTCTACGTTCACGGCATCATCGTGCTTTGGGACCTGCATTGCTCCAAGCGATGGATCACCAAAGACGATTTCGTCGACACGTTGGCGACGCGTTTCGAGAACTATCTCGTAGGCGGCTTGCTCGGCGGGCGCGACGAATTCCTCGACGAGAATTTCGCCGTGGAAGAGGACGAATCCCCCGAGGAAGAAAGCCCGCTGTCGCGCGCCCGCATCGTGCTTCGGCGTCTGTACGAGACGGGATGGTTCGAGCTGTTCAAAGACTCCGTCGAAGGAACGCTGAAAACCACGCTCGTCGTGGGAGACCAGGCAAGCCGCCTGGCCGAATTCGTGGCCGCCGACGCGCGCCGTTCGCATGTCGACTCCACGTCGTGCGTGCTCAACGTGCGCGCAAGCCTGGAGCATGCCCACGACGGGTTGGAACGCGCTCGAACCGACGGCCGCGATATCGACGATGCGGTGGTCAGGGGCGTCGTGGGCCGCGAGCTGTGCGAGGCGTTGAAGAACGCGCGCGAGCGCTCGGAGGCGCTCAATGCGCGCATCCGCCGCACATGCCACGAATTCAAACTCACGTCCATGCGCATCGCGGGCTGCCGCACCCAGCACGACCTGCAGCTCGTCATGGACGATTACGAGCGGGGCCTGTTCGATTCGATCATGCAGCCGCTGCGCATCGAAGACGGCTTCGACCGCAACGGCGACGTCATCGTGCGCATGCTCGATGCATGGAGCGTCGATTCCGAACTGATGGCTTTGGTGCGCGAGGCGTCGCGCCTGCCCGGCATGCCCGAGGGCCTTTCGCGGCCGTTCGAGTTCATCCAAGACGTGCGCTACACCTATGCGGTCAGAATCAGGGATGCGTGGGAATACGCGCTTTCTCTCGAAAAGCGCGTCACGTCGGAAATGTCGAAGAAGCACCGCATGCTTTTGGGCGGGTCGTCCACCATGGCCGCCGCTTACGAGCGGGCGATCATGCAGATATCGCAAAGCGACGAAGCGCGTGCGGCGCATGCCCTCGAGGCCATGCAGGCGACGCTTTCCCTGCCCGACAAGGGTCCTTTCGACGATTCGTGCCTTTCGGCGTTTCGGGCGCAAGACGACGCCGAGAAGATGAATCGCGTCAGGATCGCCGACCAGGGCGACATGGCGACGGTCCGACGCGACGACGCCGTGTCGGAAAGCGCCTTGGCGCGCGCGGGAAGGCGCATGCGCGCTATGGTGGCGCGTGCGAGCGAGGTGGACGGCTCGTCGCTGCCGCTTTCGAGCCGAGCCGACCGCGTTCAGCAGATGCTGTACGTGCTGGCGGCCGATTCGAAGGATTCGGCCTACGTCGTGCCGCAGGTCGACGATAACGATCGAGTAATGTCGGGCGGGCAGAACATCGCGCGCGTCCGATTCGTGGGAAGGGCTTCGCGATGAAGCGGTTCTATCAAATGGAAACGGAAAAGAAGGTCAAAGCCGTCTGCGCGGCGCTGATCGCGCGCCGTTATCTGTGCAAGATGAAGTGGGTTTCGCAGGAAGGCGAACGGACGAAAGACGTTTCGCCCGAATTCATGTTCTGCGCCGACCACGAAGACGAGGTGCGTGCGCGCCTCGATGCCGTGGGATACGACCTCGACCTCGATCCGCAGGGCGATTTCTACATCTGCGCCCCGCAGGACGATACGGGCATCCGCTACGAGCGCCTCGACCGCGCCGAAACGCTGTTTTTGTTCGGCCTGGCCGTGACTTACGAGAACAAGCGCTCCGAAATGGGCCGTTTCGCGACGGTCGATTCCGACATAAACGAGCTGCTCGGCCTTTTGTGCGTCACGTATCGCGCATTCGACAAAGAACCTTCCGTGGCCGAAGTCAGGCGCATCATGGCTCGCTTCGAGCGCGCGGGCCTCGTTTTGCGCAAGCGCGGCCGTTGGTCCGACCTCGATGTGGAGTTCGCGATCCAGCCTGCGATCGCGCATGTCGCCGATCGCGCGACGATCGACGCGTATGAGAAGCGCTATGCGGCGGCGCTTGACGGAACGGATGCCGCGACCGATGCGACCGACGACGATGCGGGGGATGACGATGGCGAATAAGGGCGTGCAGGCGGGAATCTACGCGCGCAAGCTGCTCGTGGTGAACTGGTCGCTTCATCAGATGAAGCTGTACGAGCCGTTCAGCATCGACGGTTCGGTGTTCGCGGGCGCGAACGGGTCGGGCAAATCGACGGCTTTCGATGCGTTCCTCACCGTTTTGCTGGGCAGCACCAGGCGGTCGAACTATAACCAGGCGTCGAAATCGCACAGCGCCGACACGCGCAATTTCGCCGAATACGTGGTGGGCAGGCGCAAGGGCTCGTCTCAGAAGGGCGTGCGCGAAGGCATGGATTTCACGACCCATATCGTGGCCGTGTTCTGGGACTCTTTGCGCGGCGCCGAAGTGACTTTCGGCATGTGCTGCGATTACCGCAGCCGCCTCGGCGCGGGCAACCTGGTGCCTAACTATTATTTCTACGAGGGCGGGCTTCCCGAGAACCGTTTCGTGGAAGACGGCGAGGCGCTCAGCGTGCGCGATACCAAGCTGCACCTGAAGCATCTCGAAGACGAGGGCGTCATCTCGAATCTGCATCTGTGCGAATCGACCTCCGAATACAACAAGGGCTTTCTCGCGCGCATGGGATTCAGCGACCCCGGATATTTCGGCGCGCTGAAAAACCTCGTGGCCATCGGCAAGGACACGCGCATCGAGGATTTCATCTATCGCTACCTGTGCGACGGACGCAGCGTGACGACCGCCGACGACATGAACAGCAACATCGACAGCTGGCAGCAGTGCCGCGAAGACCTCGACCGCGCGATCGAGCGCCAAGCCGCGATCGCCCAGGAACGCGAGCGCTTCGCCGCGTGGCAGGCCTCTGTGGACGAGCGCGATGTCTTCATGCGCGCACGCGTGCTGAGGCAGCGCGCCGACCTTGCGGGCGAAATCGACGCGCTGCGCAAAGAAGAGGGCGACATCGAGGCCGAACGCGCGCAGCTCAATGCGCGCATCGCGGTTCTGGAAGCGCGTGCCGACAGCCTGGACAGCGAACGCCAGGCGAAGTGGGACCTGGTCAAAAACGATGACGTGCAGCGCGAGCGCGGCCGCCTTGCGAAAGACATCGACCGCATCGACGCCGAGGCGAAGCGTTATATGGATCGCTTCGGCGACGATTTCGCCGCGCTTGCCGACGATTCGGCGGCGTTGCGCGCCGCGCGTCGCGCCGCCGAATTCGAGCAGCTTTCCTGCGCCGATTCGGTGCTGCGTCTCGAGGAAGCCCTGGAGGCCGCCGTCGAGCGCGGCGTCGGCCTGCTCGAAGAAGGCCCCGATGCTCTCGACCGTCTTGTCGGGCTTGCCACCGAGGCGTATAGGGAAGCGCAGAGCGAGGAGCTGAAGGCGCGCGACGCGCATCGCGAGGCGTCCGATCGTCAGATGGAAGCGATGCGTCGGAAGGCGGCCGCCGAGGCGGGCGAGGCGGTGCGCGACGCCGATGCGGATGCGCTGATCGAGTATTTGCGCGACGAGGCGGGCGTCGAAGCGGTATGCATCTGCGACGCGATCGACATCGCCCCCGGCGAGCAGGTATGGCGTGCCGCGGTCGAAGGCATGCTCGGACGCAAGCGCACCGACCTTCTGGTGGCGCCCGATTCGTTCGCGCGTGCGTTTCGCGCCTACGGGTCGTACCGCGGCCGCAAAAGCGTGCGGCTTATCGACACGCCGGGCATCCTGAAGCACATGGAGAAGGCGCGTCGCGTCGAAGGGTCGCTGGCCGCCAAAACGGTCGCTTCCGAGGGCCGATTCGCGAAAGCCGCCGAAGCGTATATCGACTGGGCGCTCGGCGATATTTCGTGCTGCGCCGACAGGGAGAGCCTGCTGGCGTTCATCAAGGACAATCCGGGCAGATCGGCGGTCACGGCCGATGGGGAATGCTATCGCGGATTCGCCGTGTATGCCCTTCCTTCGCGCGATCGCATTCGCTTCATGGTCGGCTCGTCCGCCCAAGAAGCGCGCCGTGCCGATGAGATTCGCGAGGCCGAGAAGGCGATCGAGGATAACGAGACGCTCGCCCGCGCCCTTTCGGCGCGCCAGGATCTGCTGCGTGCCATCAAGGCGGCGTGTCCCGACGGCGAATCGCGTTTCGCCCGTGGCATCGCTTCGATGGTCGATGACTACGGCAGGCTGGCCTCGGCGCGCGCCGAGGCCGAAGGCATGCGCGCGGCCCTTGCCGCTTCGGGGTCGGGCGAGTCTGCGGCCGTCATGGAGTCGGTGCGCGCCTTGAAAGACGAAGTCGAGCTGGTGCGTGCCGAGTCGGCGCAATGCCAGCGTGCCCTGGGCGATGCCGACCGTCGTGCGAAAAACGCGGCGAGCCGTCGCGAGCGATGCGAGGTGGATTTCGCGAAGACCGAGGTGGCGAATGCGGCCTTGGAGGATGATCGTCTCGAAGAGGCCGCCCGCCAGGAATGCATGGCAAGGCCGTTCAAAGACCTGGAGGAGCAATCCCGCGTTAAGGCGTCGGCAAGCAGGGAATGCTGGAATGCGCTTGTGGCGTATCGCCGCGAACACGCGTCCGCTGTGTCGGCGGAACAGGTCGACGAAGCCGATCGCGGCAACGAGGCGTGGGAGCGCGAGTGGAGCGCTTTGGAGACGAACGTCATTCCCGAGCGCAGGGTGCTGTTCGAGCGCATGGAGGCCGAAACCAAAGAGGGCTTCACGACGGCTATCGTGGGCGCCTTGCGCAACGGCATCGTCGACGTCAGGAAGACCATCCGCGAAACGAACGCCTATCTGGCCGAATGCCCGTTCGGCGATATCAGGTATCGCTTCGATTGGTCGAAGAACCCCGATTACGCGCCGTACTACGACATGATCATGGACCCCGATTTCGACAATGCTCTGGGCGGCCTGTGGGATGACGCGTTCCATGCGAAACACGGCGCCGTGATCGACGGCTTCTTCGACACGATCAGGGACAGCCGCTGCGCCGAGACCGAGCAACAGCGCAACGAGGCGCTTGCTCGCAAGCGCGCGCTTCTCGACTATAAGAGCTACCTGAGCTTCGATATGAAGGAAGTGCGCCCCGATGGAAGCGAAGTGTCGCTGAAGGCCGGTCTGGGCGGCAGCTCGGGCGGCGAGCAGATGCTGCCGTTCTACGTGGTGCTGTTCGCGTCGATGGCGCATCGATGCCGCACGAAGAAGCAGGGCCTTGACGGCAATACGCTGCGCACGGTGCTAATCGACGAGGCGTTCGAGGTGGTCGACAGCGAGCGTACCGTCCAGGCCATCGAGCTGATGCAGCGTCTCGGCCTGCAGCCCATTCTGGCCACGCCGAACGAGCGCGTCGGAACCTTCGCGGCCTTGACGGGCAGCGGCTTCATCCATCGCAACCTCGGCGGCGCATTCGAGGTGTCGCGCTGGTACGACGAGCAGGCCGAAATGGAATAGACGATACGGGAGGAAGCCGCGTTCGATCGAACGCGGCTTTCGTTTCGAGAAGCCCGATTCGCTGTGTTTCGGATTGCGGAAGAGGATGGACATGACGAACATGGGGCCGCGCCGGGCTCGCGTTCAGGAAATGGCCGGTTGCCCGCGCGCAGGCAGGGCAGGAAGCGATATCCGATATATGTATCATGACCAGGTATTTTCGAAATCGGGCGAATATTTTTCAAAAAAGTTTGAAAAAGTGCTTGCCAAAGTACCGTATCAAGCGTAATATACCGTCTTGCGTTTGAGGGAAACGAAAAAAACGAAACGAAAACGCAACGGGTTGTGGCGCAGTTTGGTAGCGCACTTGACTGGGGGTCAAGGGGTCGCAGGTTCAAATCCTGTCAACCCGACCAGAACTCACAGACCAGGGCATTTGCCCTGGTCTTTTTGTTTTTCTCGGCCGAATCGAGGGCCGTGCGCCAGGGCGCCGCGCCGCAGATTCGTTCCGCTGCGGCCTCGGGCCCGCTTTCGAAAAAAACGAGCGGCGCTTCAGGCAGCCGCTCGTCGGTCTTAGATCTTCGCCTTGTTCGTCATTCCCGCCAGCACGGCGCGAACTGCGCCTTGGCTTTGCTTGCGATACGGGATTCCCGCAAGATAGAGGCGCTCCACTTTCAGGTCGAGCAGCCGTTCACGCGGCGTGGTGTAGGGGTCGCCCGAAAGAATGACCATATCGGCGACTTTGCCCTTTTCCAGCGACCCGCGCTCCGCCTCGTCGAAGGTGACCCAGCTGCCGTTGCGGGTGCACATTTTCAACGCTTCTTGAATCGTGACCGATTCGTCGGGGTTCGAGTGGTTGCATGCGCGATGGAGCCACAGCATGGGGTCGGGATCGGTGCAGGGAGCGTCCGACCCCGCAGAAAGCATGATTCCTTTGTCCAGCATGGTTCGCAGCGGATTGAGACGGCCGGCGCGCTCGCCCAAAATACGCTCCAGATACGAATCGGGTTCCTGCGGCCAATCGATGAACGACGTCTGCATGGGAAGATGGATGCCGTATGCGGCGCATATGTCCAGCCCCTGCTCGGTGGGAAGACATGCGTGGATGATGCCGTGCCGGTGGTCTTCGCGCGGAAAATCGTCGAGCGCGGCCTTCAGGCAGCGCGTGGCCTGGTCGAAGGCGGCATCTCCGATCGCATGCATTTCGATCTGCAGGCCCGCGCGATTCGCGGCTTTACAGAACTCGATGACCGTTTCGTCGGCGTAATACAGCACACCGCTCGAATCGCTTCCCTCGTACGGCTCGTTGAGCGCGGCATCGGCCGACCCGAAGCATCCGTCCAGCGCGCATGCGAAGCAGCCGCCGATGCGGGGAATGCCGCGCTTCTGCGCGACGGACACGTCGAGCGATTGCGGGAACACGCGTACCTGAAACCCGGACTGGGCGCTTTTGCCAATCCATTTTTCGAGCGATATATCCAGATCGCCTGCGAACCCCACGCCGCTGACCGTGTGGACCATGCCGATGCCCTGCTCGGCAAGGCGGTCCATCGCCCGCTGCATATTGACGATCAACTGCGGAATGGAAAGGGAGCCGGTGACGTAGTCGGATGCGGCGAAAAACGCTTCTTGGTTCATTTCGCCCGAATCGGGATGGTATCCGCGCAGGGCTTTCACCTTGTCTTCGATCTTGTCGAGCAGCATCGAATTGACCACGCACGCGTGGCCGTCGTACTTGACCAACATCGCCGGCTTGTCGGGGCACGCTTCGTCGAGCTGGGCGCGGCAGACCAGGCGGCCTTCTTCGACGGAGAAGGGCGAGGCGCCGAAGGCGATGACGATCTTGCTTTTGCACCGAGGGGCGAAGTCGCGCAGCATGCGGACGATTTCGTCGTTCGACCGGGCGTTCATGACATTGAGGCCCGCGCCGAAGGTGGCGTAGCTGGCGAAGTGCTGATGAGTGTCGACGAAGCTCGGGCAGAGCGCACGTTCGCCGAGCTCGACGACGTGTGCGGAGGCGAAATCCGCAGGACGTTCGTCGCCGACGTAGGCGATGGTTCCGTCGCGTTCGACAAGGTATGAAGCGACGGTGTCGGCATCGTCGCAGCAGAGAATGGTGCCGTGGAATATCGTTTCGCTCATAATCGCCGCTTTCGTCGTGGGCTTTCCGATGGTAAAGGTCGGCGGTGCGCTGCATGCTGCCGAAGCCCGTGCTGGGCTTTTCGGCGGCCGGCGTTGCGGGGGCGCACGGCCTTTCGGCGCGCCGGTCCGTTTTCCGACGCGTCCATTCTTTCGGCGATTTTACACCCGGCGCGGGCGGCTCATCGGCATGAAGGCGGACATGTACAATGGTCTTCGTTCTGCAATGCGCTTTTACGGAGGCAACCATGGCTCATTCGTCTGCGAAAATCGTTTTCACCGATGCGACCGTCCTCGATGGCACGAAGGAGATGAAGCCGCAGCCGCATACGACCGTCGTCGTGGAGAACGGCAAGATCGCGCGTATCGCTCGCGATGGCGAGGTCGATGTACCCGCGGATGCGCGTGTCGTCGATCTGGGCGGGGCCTACCTTATGCCGGGCCTTATCAATATGCATGTTCACTTCTGCGGTTCGGGCAAACCCGTTTCGGCGGGAGACGCGGGGTCGCTCATGAAGAAGATCGACAACCCGGTCGGTCGTGCCATTCTGCGCCGCATCATTAAAAAACACGCGCAGACCCAGCTCGCCAGCGGCGTGACCACCGTGCGCGGCGCGGGCGATCCGCTGCTTTCGGATATCGCCGTGCGCGACGCCATAGAATCGGGTCGTTACGTCGGTCCGCGCATCGTGGCTCCAGGCACGGGCGTGACGGTTCCGAACGGCCATGGCGCAGGCCTGTTCGCCCAGGTGGCCGCATCGCCCCAGGAGGCGGCCGAGCAGGTGCGCGACCTTGCGAAAAACGGAGCGGACGTCATCAAGCTGTTCATCACGGGCGGCGTGTTCGACGCCGTAGAACCGGGCGAGCCCGGCGTGCTGAGGATGTCGCTCGATGTGGCGAAGGCGGCATGCGCCGCCGCCCATAACGCGGGGCTGCCCGTCATGGCGCATGTGGAAAGCGCCGAAGGCGTGCGCGTCGCCCTTGAGGCGGGCGTCGACACCGTCGAGCACGGCGCGCCGATGACGCCCGAAATCATCGAGCTCTATCGCGGAGGGGTCGCGCAGCTGGAAGGCCGCAAGCCTTCGGTGACCTGCACCATTTCGCCGGCGCTTCCGTTCGCGCTGCTCGATCCCGCCAAGACGAACTCGACGGAGGTCCAGAAGGTCAACGGCGACATCGTTTGCGCGGGCATCATCGAAAGCGCCCGTTCGGCGGTCGAGCACGGCATTCCCGTGGGCCTCGGCACCGATTCCAGCTGCCCGTACGTCACGCACTACGACATGTGGCGCGAGGCCGCCTATTTCGCGAAATACGTGGGCGTGGATAATGCGTTCGCGTTGCATACCGCCACCCAGGCCAATGCGGAACTGCTCGGCCTGGGGCAGGTGACGGGCCGTATCGCGGAAGGCTACGATGCCGATATCTTGATCACGGACGGCAATCCCTTGGAAGACCTCGCGGCTCTGCGCGTTCCTCGCCGGGTCATGGTGCGAGGCGTCTTCGCCGACGATCTTCGCGTCAAGCGCTTGAAAGAGCTCGACGAAGACCTCGACTGGATTATGGCCCAGCCCGCCGAAAGCCTGCGTGCCCAGCGCTAGCGCGGGCTGCGCGATTCGGCGGCCGGACCTCTGCCGAGTCGGTGTCGGAGCGGCCCGCATGCGGGTTCGTGCGCCGTCCGCATCGAAGGAATGCGGTATCATAGGGCATCGTTATGCAGAATCAGGCTTCGAAGCCGGGCGATTTCCCAGCGTTTGCGAAAGCGCGCGCATGCCGTGCGCCCGCTTGCCCGAACGGCGGAAAGCGTTTATCGAAAAGGAGACCGACATGGAAGACTACAAGCGCGAGTTCATCGAGTTCATGGTCGAAAGCGACGTTTTGAAGTTCGGCGATTTCACGCTCAAGAGCGGCCGTAAGTCCCCGTTCTTCATGAACGCCGGCGCCTACGTCACGGGCGAGCAGCTCATGCGTCTGGGCGAGTACTACGCACGCGCCATCCACGATAACTTCGGCCTCGATTTCGATGTCGTGTTCGGTCCCGCTTACAAGGGCATTCCTCTGTCCGTGGTCACCGCCATCGCGATGCACAACCTGTACGGCAAAGAGGTCCGCTACTGCTCCGACCGCAAAGAGGTCAAAGACCACGGCGCCGACAAGGGCGGCATGCTGGGCTACGAGCTTAAAGACGGCGACCGCGTCGTCATGGTAGAAGACGTCACCACGTCGGGCAAGTCGATCGACGAAACCTACCCCAAGCTCAAGGCTGCGGCCGACGTGGAAGTGAAGGGCCTCATCGTCAGCTTGAACCGCATGGAGGTCGGCAAGGGCGGCGTCGTGACCGCCCAGCAGGAAGTCCAGGAGAAGTACGGCTTCCCCGTGGCCTCCATCGTCAGCATGGCCGAGGTTGTCGAGCACCTTTACGGCCGCGAGTGCCAAGGCCGCGTCGTCATCGACGACGAGCTCAAGGCCGCCATCGACGCATACTACGAGCAGTACGGCGTCAAATAAGGCAGAACGCTTTCGTCTTGCCGACCGCCTGCGGGTCTTTCCTTCGAGAAAGCCGCAGGCGGTTTTGTTTTGCGGGTCGGGCGTTTTACGCCCGTGCTACCGCCCGGAGCGCGGCTTCGGTGCGGCGGGACGGATGTCTTGAAGGGAGGGGTTCATCCATGGCGAAGCGACGGGAACCGCGCAAGGTGCAAGAGCGGATCGCCGAGCCGACCGACTTGTCGTACAGCATCGAGGGGAAACGCGGCGATCGCGCGGGTAGAAAGACCGTTTCGACGGAGGCGGTCAAGCACGACGTGCGCGATTTCGTCGAAGAGGCCAGGCATGAAATCGAAGCGGTGGCAAGGCCGCGCGACGAATTCTTCTCGCTGAGCTATTGGCATATTCTGTGGCTGTTCGTGGCGGGCTCCGTCGCGGGGCTTGTTCTCGAGACGGTCTTCCATGTCATCGTGTACGGCGGCTACGAAAGCCGTGCCGGGTTGGTCTGGGGTCCGTTTTCTCCCATCTACGGTTTCGGGGCCGTGTTTCTCACGATCGTCTTGAATCGGTTCTGGCACAATCACAACGTGGTCATATTCACGGTGGCCATGATCGTGGGATCGCTTCTCGAATACGTGACCAGCTGGGGCATGGAAGTGTTTTTCGGCGCGGTGGCCTGGGATTACGAAGGTACGTTCGGCAGTATTCACGGTCGAACGAATTTCGTTTTCGGCGTGATGTGGGGCATGCTCGGCCTGGTGTGGGTACGCACCGTTCTGCCGTTTTTCAAAAGGGCGTTCTCGGCGATCGACGTGGAGACCGTCGCGATGAAGGCCGTCGGCGTGGCGCTCACGGCGTTTTTGGTGCTTGATATTGCCCTTACGCTCGGAGCCGTCGGACGGCAGAGCGAGCGCATGCTGGGCATCGAGGCCGACAATGCCATGCAGGTCTTTTTCGACGAGCGATTCCCCGACGATTGGATGAAGCAGCGTTTCCATATGACGGTGTTCGGTCGCCCGCAGTAGGCTCGGAGGCCTTCGCCGCGCTTGCGGCGTCGTTGCCGCCTTGTTGCGCCGAACTTGCTCCAGACATGAAAAAGCCCCGATAATGAACTGAACCCCTAATGTTGGACCTGGAATGAAGATTCATTCCAGGTCTTTTCACGTTAGGAGGCAGATTGAAGCACAAGGGGCTGATCGACGAAGCCGCCGACCTGTTCGAAGAGGGGTACGGGCGAGAAGCCGTCGCCGCGCGCCTCGGCGTGAACGATGGCACGGTGAGAAACTGGGAGTATGCTTACAGGGCGCTCGGAAAGGAGGCCCTGTTGAACGGAAAGAGACTGTCGTACTCCCAGGATCTGAAGCTCGAGGCGGCGCGTATGTTCCTCGACGACGGGATGACGAAATCCCGGATCATGGAGGAGCTTGGCATCAAGTCCAAGTCCGCGCTCGAGCGCTGGATACGCGAATACCGCACCGCCGGCGCCGCCGCGCTCGAGCCGAAGCCCGGGGGGCGCAGGCCGAAGCCTGGAAAGCCCGCCTACGCGACCCGCGAGGAGGAGCTCGAGGCCAGGGTCAGGGAGCTGGAACTGGAGAACGAGATCCTAAAACGAATAAGCGCCTTAGCAGACGAGATCGAGCAGAGGCGGCGGAGTCGCTGAGGCGCGAGTGGCCCTTGGAGCTGGTGCTTGGGAAGCTCGATCTCAGGCGCTCCACCTACTATTACCTGCGGTCGCACCCCAGGGAAGACGCCTACGCCGACGTCAGGCCGCTGGTCAGGGAGATCTTCTCCCGCACACCCAACGGCATGGGATACAGGCAGGTGCGGATGGCCCTGCGCGCCGAGCAGGGCCTGTCGATATCGGGAAAGACGGTGCTGCGTCTCATGCGCGAGGAGGGCTGCGTCTGCAGGATCAGGCGCAGGCGCTACGCCTCGTACCGCGGCAAGGTGGGCAAGGCCGCGGAGAACATCCTGAACAGGGAGTTCTCTGCCGACGCGCCCATGACCAAGCTGGCGACCGACGTGACCGAGTTCAACGTGGCCGGCGCGAAGGCCTACCTGTCGCCCGTGATGGACCTCTTCAACAACGAGATAGTGGCGTTCTCGATCTCCCGGAGCCCGAACATGGCGCAGATCAACGAGATGATGGGGCAGCTGGCCTCCCTGGAGTTCGGCGAGTCGCCGCTCCTGCATTCCGACCAGGGCTGGCAGTACCAGCAGATAGGCTATCAGAGGAAGCTCGAGGAGCTTGGCGTCGTCCAAAGCATGTCGCGCAAGGCCACCTGCCTGGACAACGCCTGCATGGAAGGGTTCTTCGGCCATATGAAGGACGAGTTCTTCCGAGGCCGCAGGTTCCCCTCGTTCGAGTCGTTCAAAGCAGAGCTGACCGCATACATCCATTACTGGAACAACGGCCGGTATCAGGTCGGATTAAAAGGAATGACCCCGGTAGGATACCGAGGCCATTCAGCTGGGTCCGCTTGAGAACTTTATTTAACCGTCCAACATTCGGGGTCTAGTTCATAAACGGGGCTTTTCGTTCTTGTTGGCATGTATCGATGCAATCTACGCCTGAAGCCTGATGCCGACGTACTGCGAGTTTTCAGGGAGGCCGGCGATGTCGTAGACGTCATCGAGAGGGCATACCGAAACGCGCCAGGCGTAGGTCGCTCCGTCGGCCGCGGTCAGCGTGCCCGCCCTGAAGGTGTTGCCCACTTCGTCTTGGCCCTCGTCGGTCACCGTGACGGCGGGGTTGTCGAGCCATCCTTCGCTCGTCATGGCGGAATCGATCGCCGCCGCCGCGTCGGGCGATTGAAGGTCGGCGTAGCGTACGCGCATGGAAATGCCTTCGACGCGATCGACCGTCAGGCGCCAAGAGCCCACGAGGTATTTCGATGCGGCCACGCCGTCCATGTTGCCGATGCCGCCGCCCAAAGCGATGCCTGCGTCCATCAGATTGGTGTCCGAGGGCAGCTTCATGACGTCGATGCCGGAATCGCCTTCGCCGGTAAGGTCGTACGTGAGAAAGCCCGTCTCGTCGAAGCGCGCGAGAATCGCGGCGTCGTCCAGGGCTATGTAGTCTTGGAGCAGAGGAATATCGTAAGAGACTTCGCGCGTGATGTTGCTTTCGATGGTGGCAGCCGCGCGCTCTTCGCCGTGAAGAACTTGGTCGATCGTCTTCGACGCCATCATACCGCCGATGGCGGCCGCTGCCGCGGCTGCGACGATGCAGACGGCGATAACCGCCTTGGGCGGGTCGAACGGGCGCTTGAGGCCCGAATCGTCGAGGTAGCGCACCGGGCCCGCCTCGGTCGAATCGTGCTTATGCGAAGGTTTCATAAACTTCATGAGTTTCCGTCCTCAATGCCGACAAACCCTGTCATTATATCACGCGTGCTCTGCGCGCTTTTCAGCGAAGCGGGGCACGAGCCTATGAGGGAGTAGTTGGCATCTTATTCGATGCGGCACGTCAACAGACCCGGTTTCGCGCCTGGCGTGTCTGAAATAACGAGACTCATGTCACAGCTCGCGGGCGACGTGCCCGTATCGTATCGGTTGTGCCGGGGTCTCCGTCGTGCGCGGGTTCATGCTCCGGACTGTTTGAAAGGAGCGGAATGGACTTTTCCATTTTCACGACGCCCGAAGCATGGATCAGCCTTGTCACGCTGATCTTCCTCGAAATCGTGCTCGGCATCGACAACCTGGTGTTCATTTCCATCACCACGAATCGTCTTCCCGAAGAAAAACAGCACATCGGCCGCAAGCTCGGTCTTGCCGGCGCCTTGATCATGCGCATCGTATTCCTGTGCTTCGCCTCGTATCTGGTGCACATGACCACGACGCTGTTCACGATCGACCTGGGCGTGTACAACCACGGCTTCTCGATGCGCGACCTCGTGCTTTTGCTGGGCGGCGCCTATCTGATATATAAGGGCATTTCCGAGGTCATCGACATGCTGCGCCTCACCGAGGTCAAAGCCGAGCACTCCCATGAGCACAAGGCCCTGCATATGATCACGTTGCCCCAGGCCATCGTCACCATCATGGTCATGGACGTCGTGTTTTCTATCGACTCGGTCATCACTGCCGTCGGCATGGCCGACCACCTGATCATCATGATCATCGCCGTCATGATCGCCGTCGTCATGATGATGGTGTTCATCGACCCCATCTCCAACTTCATCAACGGCCACCCCGAGATGAAGATGCTCGCGCTGACCTTCATCGTCGCCATCGGCGCGCTGCTGGTCATCGACAGCGCCGGCTTCCACACGGGCATCGAGCTTTTGCATATGCCGCTTGAGAAGCTGATCGTGTACTTCGCCATGGTGTTCTGCATCGTGCTCGAGCTCATCCAGATGCGTTACAACAAGAATTTCGCGGACTGGAAGAAGAGCCGTTGGCAGGAAGAGACCGCTGCGCAGATCGAAACCGTGCGTGCCGAGATGCTCGAGCGCATCGAGGAGGAGCGTGCCAAGGTCGCGGATTCCGCGGACGCTTCTCAGCCCGCCACCACGCAGGCCACCCCGATCTTCATCGGCGGCAACGTCTACATTATGGCACCCGTCGACGGCGAGGACGCCAAGACGTTCCGCGAGCAGGTGCTTGCCAGCGCGAGCGCCCAGCGTTCGCTGAACGCGCCCATCGAAATCGGCTACGAGACGGTCGAAGATGACAGCCCGTCCGGTTCCGACAAATAGGCTTAGCGGACAAATAGCGTTTCTACACGAAAGGCGCCCGGTGTTCCGGGCGCCTTTTCCATGCATGCGTTCTTATGTCGGAGCCGGTCTACTTGAACAGCTCGTAGGCCTCGTCGGATACGATCAGACGGGTCGTCTGCGGCAGGGCGTGCGCCGCGAAGGGCGTGGTGGCGCCGGTCGTTTCGCCGTCGTATTGGATTTCGAAGGCGGGGTCGGCGGCCACTTCGACATGCTTGCCCGAATAGATGTCGAGCGCCTCGCCGCGGTCGGGGAAATGCCCGTCGCGGTCGAGCATGGCGGCGAACACCGAAGGCAGCAGCTCCACGGCGTTTTTCGCCTTCAGCACCACGATGCCGAGCTTGCCGTCGCGCGGCTGGTTGCTGTGGGTCACGGGAATGCCGAATTGGATCTGGGAGAAATTCACCAGCAGGACGCCCATGCCTTCGGTTTCGATCTTCTCGCCGTCGATGACGAGCGTGATCTTCGAGTGCTGGGGTGCGATGTTCGATCCCGCGGCCAGGAAATAAGCCACAGGTCCCAAAAGCTTTTTATTGGGAGCGGCGCTTTCCATAATGGTGGCGTCGTAGCCCGCGCCCGCCATGATCATGAACCCGAAGGTCTTGCCGTCCTTTTCGATTTCGCCCATGTCGAAATCGAGGGTCTTGCCCGAGCGGGCGAGCTTCGCCAGCGCATGGGGCTCGTTGGGCTCGAGCAGGTTGAGCGAGAGAAGATTCGCGGTTCCGGCGGGGTAGGGAAGCACGGGAACGCCCGTGCCGCGCAGACGATAGGCCACGGTGGCGATGGTGCCGTCTCCGCCCGATGCGACGACTGCGTCGAATTCTTCGGCGTCGTCGAGAAGGCGGTCTATCGACGTGGTTCCGTCGGATGAACGCAGGCACACCTCGTCGCCGTCTTCGACGAACGAGCGCATGAAGTCGTATACGGATCCTTCGCGGTATCCGGATGCGAGATTGTTGATGATGAGCACTTTCACGGCGGTCGGCCTCCTTTCTTCGCTACCATATTATAATTCCAGCCGCATATTGTTGCCCGATTACCGTGATTCAAAGGAAAAGCGTTGTACATCACCGACCAAAAGCAGTTGAAGCAATTCGTCGAGCGCGCGAAGAAATCGCCCGTTCTCGCCGTAGATACTGAATTTCTGAGGGAGAAGACCTATTGGCCCAAGCTGTGCCTTATCCAGCTTGCCACCGAGGAAGAAAGCGTGGCGGTCGACCCCTTCAGGGTGAAAGACCTCTCTGCGTTGGCCGAGCTGTTCGTCGACGAGGGCATCGTCAAGCTTTTCCATGCCGCCGGCCAGGACATGGAGCTCATCGTCCATGAAATGGGCGTCATTCCCAAGCCCGTCTTCGATACGCAGATCGCCGCGTCGTTGCTGGGCGATATGATCCAGATCGGCTACGGATCGCTGGTGCTCAACGAGTGCAACGTCAAGCTGAAAAAGGCCGACTCGTTCACCGATTGGAGTCGTCGCCCGCTGACCGACTCGCAGATCCAGTACGCGCTCGACGACGTGATCTATCTTCCGCGCATCTATCGTTCGATGAAGGCGCGCCTCGAAAAGCTCGGCCGCCTGTCGTGGCTCGACCCCGATTTTGCGGAGCTGTGCGATCCCGCGCGCTACGCGATCGACCCTTACGAGCGCTTCAAGCGCCTCAAGCGTGTCAACCAGCTTACGCAGCGCCAGCTTTCGGCCGCGCGCGAAGTGGCCGCGTGGCGCGAGACGGCCGCCATGAAACGCAACATCCCTCGCAAGTGGATTCTCACCGACGAGCAGGTCGTGGAAATCTGCAAGCGCGAACCGCGCACGCTCGACGAGCTTTTCATGGTCAGGGGCGTTTCCAACGCGCTCAAGACCGACGACGCGCGCCGCGTTTTGGCCGCTTGCAAGCAAGGTCTCGACGCGCCCGAAGACGAGTGGCCCGAATTGAACAAGTCCTTCAAGAGCGAGCCGAATGTGGACCCCCAGGTCGATCTGCTGTATTCGCTCGTGAAGATCAGGGCGAAAGAGGCGGGCGTGGCTTTCGGCGTGCTAGCATCCCATGCCGACCTGGCGAAAGTCGTTCGCGGCCATTACGACGAGGTCGATGTGCTTAAGGGGTGGCGCAAACATCTGGTGGGCGACGAACTGCTTGCCTTGATGCGCGGCGAAATCATGCTCGGGATCGAAGACGGCATGCTGAAGGTCGTCAAGCGGCGGCCGTAGGGCGCCGCGGCGGCTCCTGTTCGGCAGCGCTTTCGCTTCTTCGCCTTTCGCGGCTTTGCGGCGTGGAGATATGCGGCGGGTTCGTGAAATGCTGTGGTTCAGGTTACAAAACGGACACGCTCGGTGCGAGGGTACTTTTGTTCGACTACAATTACCAGCCGATATATCCAACGGCAGGTTCGAGTTCAAGAAGGAGCATCCAATGCCTATAGTTTCCGGAGGCATGGGCCTCTATTTCGCCGTTATGATTCTGACGCTGATCATCGGCGCCGGCGCTCAAATCTATGTGACCAGGCAGCTGAAGAAATACAGCCACGTTCCCAGTTCGTACGGCATCACCGGCGCCGAAATGGCGCGCCGCATGTCGATCGACAGCGGCATTCCCAACGTCGAGGTGCACCGCGGCGGTCCGAATCAGGACTTCTTCGATCCCCGTTCGAACTCCGTCACGCTGGGTACCGATTCGTATGCCCAGTACAGCATCACCGCGGTCGCTACCGCCGTGCATGAGATGGGTCATGCCCAGCAGTATGCCGAAGGCTACGCGTTCATGAAGTTCCGCAGCGCGCTCGTGCCCGTGGTGAACTTCTGCTCCAACGCCTGGATGATCATCTTCATGCTGGGCGTGGTCATGGGCGCCGCCGGCGGCACCACCATGATGAAGATCGGCATTATCATGTTCGCTGCCGTGTTGCTGTTCCAGCTGGTCACGCTGCCTGTCGAGTTCGACGCGTCGCGTCGCGGCCTTGCGTACCTGCAGGCGTCCGGCATGAACCAGGCAGAGCTTTCGGGCGCGTACTCCGTTCTGCGCGCGTGTGCTCTGACCTACGTGGCGGCGGCTCTGACCGCGTTGCTGCAGCTTCTTTACCTGGTTCTGTCCACGCGTTCGGAAGATTAATCATGTTGCTCTCTCAAGCGTCCTCTCAAGGATCAGCTCGGAAAGGGGCCGCGTCCTCGCGGCCTCTTTCCGTTTCGGAAGCCATGCAGGCCGCGAAGAACTCCCTCGAGTCGCTCACGCTCACGTTGATCGGCGAAGTTTCCGAGGTCAATGCCAAGCCCGGCTATAAAGCGGTGTATTTCACCGTCAAAGATGCGGGCGCTTCGCTTCCTTGCATGATGTGGCTCAACCGCTACCACCAGTCCGGCGTTCGGCTCGAAGTGGGGCAGCGCGTCGAGCTGACGGGCCGTTTCACGCTTTATGCGCCGAAAGGCCGCATGAACTTCGACGTTTTCTCGGTATCGGTTGCGGGCGAAGGCGACCTGCGACGCCGGGTTGCTGAGCTCGCGCGCAGGCTCGAGCAGGAAGGGCTGATGGATCAGGCCCGCAAGCGCCCGGTGCCTCGCATGAACGCTCATGTCGGCCTGGTCACGTCTCCTCGCGGCGATGCCGTTCACGACGTCATGCGCACGATGCGCAGACGTTTCCCGCTCACGAAGCTCTCGGTCGCGGGCGTCGCGGTGGAGGGTGCGAACGCGCCGGCCGGCATGATCGAGGCCTTGCGCGCCTGCGTGCGTGCGGGCTGCGAGGTCATTCTGCTCGTGCGCGGCGGCGGCAGCTTCGAAGACCTGATGCCGTTCAACGACGAAATGCTCGCCAGGGCCATCGCGGCATGCCCTGTTCCCGTGGTGACGGGCATCGGCCACGAACCCGACACCTCGATCGCCGACATGGTGGCCGATGTGCGGGCTTCGACGCCTACCGCGGCGGCCGAGCGCGTGACCCCCGAGGTCGAGACGGTCGGCCGGGAGCTTGCATCGCGTCAGGCGGCTATGGCCAATGCGCTCGAGCGCACGGTCGGGCAGGCTCAGGCTTTGCTGGAGCGTTACGAAACGCGTCCGGTGTTTAAGGACCCGCGTCAGCTGTTCGCGACGGATCTCATGACCGTCGATATGCTGCACGAGCGCCTGTCTCGAGCGCTGCCCGCGAGTCTTGAGAAAGACCGCGCCGCTTTGGCGGAAATGACGGCTCGTCTCCGCCGGCAGGGAGCAGGCATGTTCGATCCGTTCGAGCACGCCTTGGCTCTTCGCGCCGGGCGCTTGCACGACCTTTCCCCGCTGCAGGTTCTTTCGCGCGGCTACGCCATGGCGAAAGATTCCCAGGGCCGAGTGGTCTCGAGCGTCGAGGCGGTCGCTCCCGGCGAGAAAATCGACGTATCCATTTCAGACGGCGTGCTTCGATGCACGGTCGACGATATTGCCGCATCGCATGCGGCGGAATAGGAAGGCATCATGACCGAAACCGCATCCCGTCCCGTCGATCAGATGAGTTTCCGCGAAGCCATGGCGGAGCTCGATCGAACGGTGTCCGTGCTCGAGAGCAATACGCTCGAGCTCGAAGACAGCTTGAAGTCCTACGAATACGGCGTTTCTCTGCTCGCCGACCTGAAGGGCCGCCTTGCGAATGCGCAGCAGAAAGTCGACGTGCTCATGGGCAGGCTCGACGCTCCCGCCGACGATGCAACCACTGACACGACTCTTTCATAGGCGTTCGATTTTTTCCATTACACTGTCATGCGTTATGCGTGGTAGAAGAAACTGAAGAAAGGCGGTATGCATACTATGACGGATTGCATTTTCTGCAAGATTGCCGCTGGTGAAATTCCCGCAACCGTGGTCTACGAAGACGACCGCGTCGTCGCATTCGACGACTTGTCGCCTCAGATGCCCGTTCATACGTTGATCATCCCCAAGGAGCATCACGATAATATCGGCGACGACATTCCTGACGACCTGATGGGATACCTTTTCAATACCGTGAAAAAGGTCGCCGAGCTCAAAGGCATCGCCTCGTCCGGATATCGCGTTATCGTGAATACCGGCGACGACGCCCAGCAAAGCGTCCATCATATCCACGTCCATGTTCTCGGCGGCGCGCCGATGAACTCAGGATCTCCTGCCCTGTAACTTCGAACACGGGAGCATCACGTGAAAATTCTCGTTATCAATGCCGGCTCTTCTTCGTTGAAATACCAGCTCGTCGATACCGAGCTGGATAAAGTGCTCGCCAAAGGCCTGTGCGAACGCGTAGGCAGCAAAGACTCCTACATCAAGCACGGTGCCGACAAGGACGAACGCATCTTCGCGCAGTACATGGCAGACCATGAAGAAGCGCTCAGGATCGTTTTCGAGGCCCTGATCCACAGCGAGCGTTCCACGATCACCTCGATCGACCAGATCGACGCCATTGGCCACCGCATCGTGCACGGCGGCAACTACTTCGACTCTTCAGCCTTGATCACCCCCGATGTGATCGAGAAAATCGAGAGCCTTTGCACGCTGGCGCCCCTGCATAACCCGCCTGCGCTCAAGTGCATCCGGGTGTGCGAGCGTCTGGCTCCGGATCTGCCCCAGGTCGCCGTGTTCGACACGTCGTTCTTCCAGTCGCTGCCGCCTGCGGCATATATGTATCCGCTCCCGTACGAGCTGTGCGAGAAGCATCAGATTCGCAAATACGGCGCCCACGGCACGTCGCATCGCTACATCGCGTCCCGTTGCGCCGCGTTGATGGAGCGTCCTCTCGAAGACCTGAAGATCATCACGTGCCATCTGGGCAATGGCTGCTCCATTTCGGCTGTCGACCACGGCATCGCGGTGGATACGTCGATGGGCTTCACGCCGCTCGACGGCCTGATGATGGGAACGCGCTGCGGCGCCATCGACCCCGCCATCGTGCCGTTCCTGGAAGAGGCTGAAGACCTCACGCCTCCTCAGATCAATGAGATCATGAACAAGAAGTCCGGCCTTCTGGGCGTTTCTGGCATCAGCAACGACATGCGCGACGTGCGCAAGGGCGCCGAAGAGGGCGATGAGCGCGCGGTTCTCGCATATGAGATGTACGCTCACTCCATTCGCAAGTATCTCGGCCAGTACATGATCGAGATGGCCGGCGTCGACGCCATCGTTTTGACGGCAGGCGTCGGCGAGAACTGCGACCGCATGCGTCGTCTGGCGTTCGCGGGCCTGCAGCCTCTGGGCATCATCCTGGACCAGGAGAAGAACCGCCGCGATTACCACGGCAAGGAGCGCTTCATTTCGAGCGACAACTCTCCGGTGAAGATCATCGTCATTCCGACGAACGAAGAGCTCATGATCGCGCAGGATACCTACGAGATCGTCTCCAAGCTTTAATCGGGTGGAAAGCGCTTATCGGAAGCGGGCTTCGGCCCGCTTCTTTTTTCGTCCTATAACCCCCTACAACCTGGTTCTGACTCGCGCACAAAAATGCCGGCCCGATAGGTCGGGCCGGCATTGCCGTTCGCCGTATTCGCCGCTGTGGCGCTTGATGGGACGAACGGGTTCTGTTTTGCGATGCGGCTATTCGCCTTGAGCCTGAACGGCGGTGATGGCGACGACGCCCACGATATCGTCTGCGGTGCAGCCGCGGGAAAGGTCATTCATCGGGGCGCCGAGACCCTGCAGGATGGGACCGTACGCCTCGGCCTTCGCCAAGCGCTGAACCAGCTTGTAGCCGATATTCGCGGCGTCGAGGTCGGGGAACACGAGGACGTTCGCTTTGCCGGCGACGGGGGAGTCGGGAGCCTTGGACGCGGCGACGCTCGGAACGAGGGCGGCGTCGGCCTGCAGCTCGCCGTCGATTGCGAATTCGGGAGCCTTCTGCTTCGCGAGCGCGAGCGCCTCGGTCACCTTTTCGGTATCGGCATCTTTCACCGATCCGTAGCTCGAGTGGGAGAGCATCGCAACGCGTGCGGGGCTGCCGAGGACTTTCTCATAGGACCTTGCCGTTGCGACGGCGATTTCCGAAAGCTCTTCGGCATTGGGCTGGATGCATACCGCGCAGTCGGCGAACATGAAGGTTCCGCCGTCGCCGAATGCGCACTCGGGAACCTCCATGACGAAGAACGAGCTCACGAGCTTGCTGCCGGGAGCGGTTTTGATGATGCGAAGCGCGGGGTGCAAGACGTCTTTGGTGGCATGGCATGCGCCGCCCACAAGGCCGTCGGCGCGGCCGGTTTTCAGAAGCATGGTGCCGAAATACATGACGTCGTCCATGAGCTTGTCGGCCTCTTCGGCGGTCATGCCTTTGGCCTTGCGAAGCTCGAACAGGCCTTCGGCTAGTTCTTTGCGCAGCGGGTCGTTCACGTTGTCGATGACGTGAACGCCTTCGAGCGCGAAGCCCTTCTGAGCGATTTCGTCGGGGTTGCCGATGACGATGACGTCGGCGATTTCCTGGTCGACGATCTTCCGGGCGGCTTCGAGAACGCGCTCGTCGTTGCCTTCGGGAAGCACGATGGTCTTCTTGTCGGCTTTCGCACGCTCGATCATGGTGCTGAGAAACGCAGCCATGGGTGCTCCTTTCGTTGTCTGTTTTCGTCGCGTGCAATGATAATGCACGGGTTCGGATTCTTTTTGCCGCAACGGGGGAGCGCCGTTCATTTTCGGTTATGCGGCAACGTCGTTGTCGTGCCGTTACCGTTTTCTTTTGCGGCCTCGGCGGCCGCGGAACGTGCTGGCGCCCGTTCGCCGTCGTGCGAAGTTCCTCCAGGGGAGCCGAAATGCTGAATTTCATATGGTTGTCACCCGCATCGGCGAAGGGGCTGTGCGCGTCTACGTATAATAGTCGGGTTGTTTTCATTCATTCGACGGCGAGACCGTCTTAAAACGAATCAAAAGGGGCTTTCAGGCATGAAAACCGTCTCATTCGCCATTCCGTGCTACAACTCTGCCGCGTATATGGACAAATGCATCGAGTCCATTCTTGCGTGCGATTTCGGCAATCGCGGCGATATCGAAATCCTTATCGTCGACGACGGTTCGACGAAGGACAACACCGCGGAGAAGGCCGACGAATGGCAGCGCCGCTATCCCGATACGATCGTCGCGATCCATCAGGAAAACGGCGGTCATGGCGCTGCGGTGAACGCCGGTCTGGCCAATGCCACCGGCCGTTATTTCAAGGTGGTCGATTCCGACGACTGGCTTGACGAAGACGCCATGCGCGATGTGATGGCCTACCTGCGCAGGCAGTGCGAGCTCAAGGATTCCACCGATCTTATTATCGCGAACTACGTGTACGAAAAGGTGCATGAGGGGGCGCGTACGGTGATGCGATATCGTAACGTATTTCCCGAAGGCCGAGAATTCACGTGGGACGAAACGGGCCACTTCAATCAGTCTCAGTACCTGCTTATGCACTCGGTAATCTATCGCACCGAGCTTCTGCGCGACTGTGGCCTCAAGCTTCCCGAGCATACGTTCTATGTCGACAACATTTTCGTCTACGTGCCGCTGCCCCATGTCAAGACGATTTACTACCTCGATGTGGATATGTATCGCTACTTCATCGGCCGCGAAGACCAGAGCGTGAACGAGAAGGTCATGTATTCGCGTCGCGACCAGCAGCTTCGCGTGACGCGTATCATGATCGATTCGGTCTATCTTCCCGACGACGTCGAGTCCAAGAAGCTCGAGCGCTATATGGAGAACTATCTGTCCATGATGATGTGCATCTGCTCGGTGTTTCTACGTCTTGAAAAGACCGACGAGAACGAGCGCGATCGTGCCGCCATTTGGCAGTATCTGGAAGATGCGAATCCCGTTCTGTACAAGCGCATCCGTCATACCGTGCTGAATTGGGGAAGCAATATTCCCACCGAGATGGGTCGCCGCTTCGCTCTTTCGGCGTATCACATCGCCCAGCGCGTGTTCAAGTTCAACTAACGCTGCGGCGTTCGATACGGACCCTATTGCCCCTGCACTCGCTTTCGAGGGAGCGCAGGGGCTTTTGTGCAGTGGGCCAGGCAGCTTTCTCGACGGCTCGATGGGTGCCTGCCCTGGAGAAACGCTAATAGTCGGCCGGGTTTTTCGCCGCCGTGCCCGTGGTGTTGTCTTTCACCTGCAGTTCGCGGCCGTAAAAGACGGCCGATTCGCCGAATCGGTCTTTGACGATGTCGGTCGCTCGCGAGAGTTTGCGTCCATGATCTGCGTCGATTGCGGGAGGCTTCGCTTCTGCATGCGGGTGCTTTCCCTTGTCTTCCGCGGCGAAATCTTCGCTGTCGAAAAGAGATCCCTGCACGTGTTCGTCCTCTTCGAAGCCTGTCACCGCCACGCCGACGAGGCGCACCGCCATGCCTGGCTTCCAGAGTTCGTCGATCATCTCGTGAAGCAGGGGAATGAATGCGAATTCGTTGTCTTCGGGCCGGGGGAGCTTGCGCTGGACGCTGCGGGTGCTGCGGTCGGAATAGCGCATGCGCAACGCAAGCGTGCGTCCCGCCAGTTCTTTCTTGCGGAGCCGGCGCGCCACCTTCGCCGCCATGGTGTCGACGGCGGCGGCGATCGAATCGAAGCTTCGCAGATCGCTCGAAGCGGTCATCTCGCTGGAAACCGATTTCACCGGGTCGCTTTCGGCGCTGACGGGGGTCATGTCGAGCCCCAAACAGCGGCTACGCATCATGTCGGCATTCTTTCCCCAGATGGCTTTTAAGAGCCGCTCCGGGGCTGAGGCCATTTCTCCGAGGGTTGAAACGCCATGCCGATGGAGCATTTCTTCCGCTCGAGCACCGACTCCAGACATGGTTCGAACGGGCAGGGGAGAGAGGAAATCGCGCTCGCGACCTGGGTATACAACGGTAAGGCCTTGCGGTTTATCCATGTCGGAGGCAATTTTGGCGATGGTCTTGCTCGTGCCGACGCCGATCGAGCACGTCACTCCGAGCTCTTTGACGCGGCTTTGGATGCGCTGCGCGATCGCGACGGGATGCTCGGTGTTCACCGCGTTCGGGGAAACGTCGAGAAACGCTTCGTCGATGCTGACTTGCTGCAACAAAGGGCTTTCGTCGAGAAGGATGCCCATGATCGCGCGAGACATGGCTTTGTAGCGGTCGAAATGGCCATGCGTCCAGATGGCATGCGGGCAGAGCTGTTTGGCCGTTGCTGCGGGCATGGCGCTGCGAACGCCGTAGACGCGCGCTTCGTAGCTTGCCGTGGATACCACGCCGCGTTTGTCGGGGTCGCCGCCGACAATGACGGGTTTGCCGCGCCATGCTGGATGATCGAGCTGTTCGACCGAGGCGAAGAATGCATCCAGGTCGACCAGAAGCACGGCAGGGCCGGGCCAAGGGCGGTGCTGGTTCGTTCCTTCGAATGGCATGTCGCTTCCTTATGTTTCGGTTACGAATATCCGTTCGCTTTTATGTTTCATTATATACGAACAAAAGTTCCTATAGGAGTGCAAGCGGCTTCGTAACGTCTCGAGAACGTCTTGGCGCGCAAAACTTCGAACAGATTTACGCTCATGTACTATATAGTAGATTATGCACGAGCGCGTCGCTGCGATGCGCGGAAACGTTTCAAGGGAGAAATCAATGGACGCAAAGAAATGCCGAACGCTCGGCATCGTGAGCATCGTTTGTGCAGGCATCAGCTTGATTATGTTCGGCGCGCTGCTCGACATCGTCGCTTTCATCATCGGCTTCATCGCGCTGACCGGCGCCCGCAAGCTCGCCATGGCGAACGCCGATGACATCTATGCGCGCGACGCTATGAAGCTTGCCAAGATCGGCGTCGTGCTGAGCTTGGTCGCATTCATCGCGAACGCCCTTACGGCCGCATTCCTGGCTCCTGCGTTGCTTGAAGGCACTGTGGGCACTTCGGGTGCGATGTTCTAAAATCGCACGTGCCATCCGCGTTTCAGGCCGCCTGTCGTTCGGGGTTTCCCGATCGCAGGCGGCTTTTTCATTGTCTGAAGCTGTTTTGCTCTATTCCGACGTATCCGGTGCGCATTCGAACCAACGAATCGGCTATTCTCCGTGATACTTTGCCCATAAAACACTAAAATGGGGCCTTAGAACGGCTCTCAGGGCTTCATTTATAAAAGCCCAGGTCAGATGGGTGTAGGAACGAGCTTGAAGGGGAATAGCTCATGAAAATGGTCGAAGAGGTGCAAAAAAGCGAACGAACCGACGAATTGATCGACGAACTTGCCTTGCTTTGGCGACGTTCGGTAACGGCGAGCCATTGGTTTTTGAGCAAGGCGGATGTCGATGCTATCGAACCCGAGGTGCGAAACAGCATTCGTGATATCGAGACGCTCTATATCGCTCGAACCGATGCGGGTCATGCGGCGGGTTTTGCCGGAGCTTCGGGCGTGAGGCTCGAGATGATTTTCGTTGAAGCGGCTTTGCGCGGAAACGGATATGGCAGCGCCTTGATGGATCGCGTGATCGAAGACGCGCCGATCGAATTCACCGACGTGAACGAAGGCAATCCGAACGCGATCGAGTTCTATTCTAAAAAGGGATTCAGGGTGATGTCGCGCTCGTCGTGCGATGACGCAGGAAGGCCGTATCCGGTATTGCATATGCGCAAGGCTCCGAACTACGGAATCGGAGCATAGGCGGGCTGCGCGCCGGAGAATGGTTTAAAAGCGAACAGATGTTCAATAATATCTGTTCGCTTTTTGTTCGAAAATTTATCTATGATAATATATCTTATGTAAAGCTGTTGAATAAAACGACATAAAACGAGGCAAAGCGTCGTGCAGTCTATTTCACGCTTTGACCTGCGGTTATTGATGCATGACGCTGCACCTTGCCTTGTGGCGCGTTGCAAAAAAATCTGTAATTTTTTCCGGATTGTTTCCGGGTCTGTTCGATTTTCTCTTATATAACCAAGCCTTCGCCTTGCATTCATGATTCAATGTTCTGGCATCTGTTCGAGCTGCATGTACCATGCACTCCACTGCTCATTCCGAATGGCGCCGTGCTCAGGCCCCGTGCCAGCCGTTCGTGTCGTCGGCGCGAACTTCGTGGATGCCGGCTTGATGCGGACAAAAGAAAAGCCCCCGACGCGAAGCATCAGGGGCATACAGATGGTGGACGATCCTGGGACCATCCATAAGACGATTGCACGACAAAACAGGCCGTCAGGGAAGAAGGATGTTTATCGGGTGGCCGTCAAGCTAGCGTGAATCGTATGGCCCTACTTTCCCGAAACGGTCTCTCCCGTCCAGGAGTTGATGCCGCCGAACTCGATGACATTGGTGTATCCCAGGGCGACGAGCTTTTCACATGCCTGCTTGCTTCGGTTGCCGCTGCGGCAATACACGAAGATGGCCTGGTCTTTGTCGGGCAGCTCGGCGATCTTTTCCTTGCCGATCGTCTCGTTGGGAACATTGATCGCGCCAGGAATGTGCTTTTCGGCGTACTCTTCGGGCGTGCGCACGTCAAGGATGACGTAGTCCTGCTGGGATTGCATCATTTCGACCGCTTCCTCGGCAGTCGTTTGCACATAGGTCTCCGCCGCGCCGCCGCTCTCCCCTACGGGCGCCGAACAGCCCGCCAGCAGAATGGCCGAAAGCATCAGCGGAAGCGTCTTTCTCATGTTCATGGTTTTCTCCATTTCGCATAGTTCGCAACGCTCGGTTGCATGCTCGGGGGATCGAGCGCGGCGCATGTTCCAAGCGATGGCTCGGTTTTCATGCGCGAAGCCGCATCGGGTCGCCCTCTGTTGTGTATCGGGGCGATCGTAGCCTGGTCGCGTCTGTGGCGCTGCGGCGAAGGCCGCGCATTCGGTCGCGCGCCGATATTGTCGGCAGCGGTTCGGTGTCGTATCGCCGCCGACCCGAAAACGGTACCTTCTATACGTTATGCTGGCATGGACACGCGAGCGATGTTCGCACGGTTCTACGAATGGAGGATTCGCATGTTCAATAAACTGCTTCAATCGATCGGCATCGGCAGCGCCCGGGTCGACACCGTTTTGTCCGACACGGTTTGCACCCCTGGCGGCTCGATCGCCGGCGAAGTGCGCGTGCACGGAGGCAACGCGCCTCAGGAAATCGAGACGATCTATCTTTCGCTTATGGCGAGCTATGAGGTCGAAATCGACGACGCCAAGGTCAGGCGCACGGCCGATCTCAACTGCATCCGTCTGACCGATAAATTTTCCGTGCAGGCGAACCAAGAGCTCGTCATGTCGTTTTCGATTCCCGTGCCGCTCAATACGCCGGTGTCCATCGGAAAAAGCCAGGTGTGGGTGCAGACGGGCCTCGACATCAAATCGGCCGTCGATCCTCAGGACCGCGATCCGCTCGAGGTAAGGGCGCATCCGCTGGTCGACGGGTTCGTCGCTTCCGCACAGCGTCTTGGATTCCGTCTCTACCAGGTCGATTGCGAAAAATCCGATTTCCGCAATGCCGGCAACGGCTTGCCGTTCGTGCAGGAGTTCGAGTTCAAGACGGTCGGCGGAGAATTCCACGGTAGGCTCGATGAACTCGAAGCAGTCTTTCTTTTGAGCGATGCGGGAGCCCGCGTGATGCTGCAGATCGACCGTCGCGCGCGAGGGCTGGCAAGTATGCTTTCCGAATCCATGGGCATGGATGAATCCTACACGTCCATCTCTTACAGCCAGGCCGACCTGGTTCGCCTGGACGCTCTTCTTGCCGCTGCCATCAGGCGATATTGCTAGATCGCTTCACGCGTGCAGGCTGTGGCGGCGCCGTCGGTCGGCCGCGGGGCCGTTTCCGCGATCCGTCCGCCCCTCGCTCGCCTGCGCGATTTTTCGCGCCGCAATGTTCCATCGCGCGCATACGATGCTTGCAACTCGTCTTCGCTGTTGCAATAATCCTGGAAGCCCTCGTTTCGACGGGGGCTTCCCTATGCTCCACCCTGTTGAAAGGCCCCGGTTATGACGACGTCGAATGCCTCGAAAAGCCACGTAGCCCGCGGAATCCTGCTTACCGCCATCGGCGCGTGCTGCTGGGGCTTTTCGGGAACATGCGCCCAGCTGCTCACGAACGAATACGGCATTCCGGTTTCGTGGCTGATCACGGTGCGCATGTGCGCCGGCGCCTTGTTGTTCTTGGCGGTATGCCTGGGCAAGAATTGGCGCAGCTTCCGTGCCGCCCTGCGCGACACGCGCTCGCTCGTGCACATCATGATATTCGGGCTTTTCGGCGTGCTGTTGACGCAGTTCAGCTATATCACGTGCATTTCCTACACCAATGCGGGAACGGGCACGGTGCTCGAGAGGCTCGGCCTGGTCATCATCCTGTTCTATATCTGCATGACCGTGCGAAGGCTTCCCCGCCTGCGCGAAGCCGTGGGCGTCGCATTGGCGCTCGCGGGCGTGTTCCTTATCGCCACGCATGGAAACATCGGCACGCTGGCCATTCCTCCCCAAGGCTTGTTCTGGGGGCTCATGACGGCCGTCGCCATGGCGTGCTATACGCTTATGCCGGTAAAACCCCTGGCCAAATGGGGCAGCTTCATCGTGACGGGCATCGCCATGTCCACCGCGGCGGTTTCGTCGGCCGTGCTTTTGCAGCCTTGGAAGCTCGATGTGACGGTCACCCTCGAGGTGGTTTTGATCGTGGCGGTCATGGTGGTCATCGGAACGTTCGCCGCGTATCTGTTTTATTTGCAGGGCGTCAACGACGCGGGTTCCATGCGCGCCGGCCTGGTGGGCTGTCTCGAGCCCGTGTCCGCCATCGTTATCTCGGCGGTGTGGCTGCATACGCCGATCGGCATCTTCGACATCGTGGGCGCCGCCCTTATTTTGACGATGGTCGTCTTGACCACGCAGAAAGAAGAGCCGCGTGAGCACGACCGTTTCTCGGGCTCGCTGCGCGACGTGCCGCTTTTCCAGGGAAGCGCGTCGAGGCTCGGCTACTATGAGGCGCGCCGCGCCACGAGCGAAGATTTCAATGCGTTTTCCGCCGTGCTGGAAACGGGTCACGAGATGATGGCCGAATTGGGAATATCCGAGCAGGGCGACAAGAAATACCCCTCCGAACGCCGTGTTATGCGCGCGATCGACCGCGGCAACGCCTACGTGGTGACCATGGACGCCGAGGCCGCCAAGGCCGACGCCGGAGCGGGCGACGCCTCGGTCATCGACGCGGTGGCCGTCGATACGCAGGGCCGTCGCGTCATCGGCGTGTTTTCGCTCGACATGGGCGGCGACGCGGCATATGCTCGCTCGGAAGGAGCCGTTTGGACCGACTTCAGCGATATGAGGCCTGAAGGCGGCAGCGAATATGCGGCGCTTCATTGGGTGACGGTCGTCCCCGAGGCCCGCCGCAGCGGCGTGGGCATGTTCATTCTGGGCGAGGCCGAGCGCATGGCGAAAGAAGCCGGCAAGGCTTGCGTGCGCGCAGACGCGTACGAAGAGAACTCCCCCATCAGGCGTCTGTTCGAGCGCTACGGATTCCATTCGTGCGGTTCGATCGTGCTGAAAAACAGCCTGGGCCGCAAGCGCCGCCGCGCCGCCTACGAATTGATTCTCTAGCATCGATGCAGCGAATCGCTCGGGCGTTTTGCCGGGGCGATTCACGTTATGGCACGGAGAAAACCGCATTTCCTGCACGAAAAGTGCAGTCGGCGGTCTTTTCGGGGCGGGGAAACCTCGTCTTCGCATCGCCGCAGCCTTTTCAGGGCGGTATCGCATGAAGCGACCAGGCGTTTTGTCATGCGTGAAGGGCGCCCGCGCAAGAGAAAAGACCGCCAACTGCAAAAAAGACGCGGCATTTCCTCTTGCGACCGCGCGCTTCGCGCCGTGCCGATACTGTGAAGCATGCCGCCTCCAGGTTGACCCATTCCGAGTGCGTGGGTAAGGTATCCGACATGTTTTCTTCCGTGGTGAAAATCTACCGACATGCACGACTTCTGAACGACTTCGCATCGAGCGAAGCCGTTTTCGTCACGTCCAACGCCACGCGTCTATCGGCTATGCTCATCTAAGCCTCTTTTCGAAACACGATACAACCGAAAAAATCCTCGAGCGGCACCGTGCCGCCAGGTGTTGTTCTGTACTCTTTCGTTTTCGGAAAGGATCGATTCTTTGAGCTCTTCTTCTGCTTCGAACGACGTCCGTAAGGCGACGCGTCATGAAATCTTGGTTGTCGGCGTCGTTATCGCGGGCGCTTTCCTCGCGATTCTGAACCAGACCGTCCTCGCCCCCGCCCTGCCGGGCCTTATGGAGACCTTCCAGGTCAACGCCGGCACCGCCCAATGGGTGACCAGCATCTACATGCTGGTCAACGGCATCATGGTTCCTATTTCCGCATATCTGATCGACAAGTTCCCCACGCGCAAGCTGTTCTTCGCGTCGATGGGCGTGTTCATCGCGGGCACCGTGCTTTGCGCCATGGCTCCTAATTTCGAGCTGCTGATCGCGGGCCGTATCCTACAGGCGGCAGGCGCCGGCGTGCAGATGCCCCTGGTGGCCGTGGTTCCCATGCTGATTTTCCCGCCTGAGAAGCGCGGCACGGCCATGGGCATGGCCGGCATCGTCATGTCGGTCGCTCCCGCCGCAGGCCCCGTGGTCGCCGGCATGATCATCGACTCCATGGGCTGGCGCGCGATGTTCTGGTCGATCGCTCCGCTGGGCGTGATCGTGCTGATCGCGAGCATCTTCCTGCTCAGCAACGTCGGCGAGCTGAAAAACCCCCGCCTCGACATGCCTTCCGTCCTGCTTTCCACCGTCGCGTTCGGCGGCCTGCTCTACGGCTTCTCGAGCGCGTCGAGCCTGGGTTGGACCAATCCCATCGTCGTCGCGGTCATCGTTATCGGTGCCGTGTGCCTCGTGCTCTTCGTCCTTCGCCAGAAGAAGCTCGACGAGCCCTTGCTGCAGCTCGCCACGCTGAAATCCGACATTTTCGCATCGTCGGCCATCATCGTGACCCTGATCAACTGCGCCGCCGCCGTGACCAACGTCACGCTGCCGATCTTCCTGCAGAACGTGTTGGGCGCAAGCGCGCTTGAGACGGGCATGGTCATGATGCCCGCCGCCGCCGTGGGTATCATCATCAGCCCGCTTTCCGGCGTGATCTTCGACAAGTTCGGACCCCGCTGGATCACCGTGGGCGGCCTGGCGCTGATGAGCGCCGCGCTCTTCGGCTTCTCGCGCATCGGCTCCGACACCACCCTGCTCGTGGCCGCCGTGCTGTGCACGTGCATGGCCGCCGGCCAGACCATGGCGAACATGCCCGCGAACACGTGGGGCATCAACGCTCTTTCCAACGATATGATCGCGCACGGCAACGCGATCAGCAATACGGGTCGCCAGGTGGGCGGCGCGATCAGCACGGCGCTCATCGTGACTGTCATGACCATGGTGACCTCGGCGAATGCTTCCAGCGGCCTGGTCGAGTCGACGGCTCTGGGCGTTCAGGCGGCCTACGGCGTCTGCGCGCTCGTCGGCGCGGCGACGCTCGTGTTCGCCATCGTCAAGGTTCGTTCGAACAAAAAGGAGGCATAGGGTCATGAATACGACGACGGTCGGTTCTATCATGGAGCGCGATGCGTACTCGTGCTCTGCTCAGGACACGTTGAAAGACGTGACGAAAAGCCTCATCGACCTCGGCGTGAGCAGCCTGCCGGTGGTCGACGAGGGCAATCGCGTCGTGGGCTTCATCAGCGACGGCGACATCATGCGCGCCATCGCCGAGCACAAGACGCGTTCGATCTTCTCGGGCGGCGCTCCCACCATGCTCTACTACGACGACGAAACGATCGAGCAGAAGGTCCTTTCGCTCAAAGACCGCAACGTGATGGAGCTTGCCGCGCGCAAGGTGCTGTGCGTGACGGAAAGCCAAAGCATCGGCCGCGTGGCCGATACGCTGGCGAAGAAGAAGTTCAAGAAGCTTCCCGTGATCGATGAGCACGGCAGGCTCGTGGGCGTCATTCGCCGTTCGAGCATCATGCGCTACGCGTTCGACCTGCTTTTCCACGACGACGAGGATGAGAAACGGGGCGAATAGCCGTTCGCTGCCATTGAAAGCATCCTGAAAACGAGGCCTCCGGCATGCCGGGGGCCTCGTTGCATATGCGGGAGCGTTCGTCGAACGGGACCGGCGAAGCATAGAAAGGCCGGCCGCCGCGATTTCTTTTCCGTCTTTCAAGTTTCTTTAGAAACGTCGTCCATGCTGGATGAATCGAAGGAATCCGAAAGATGGAACGAAAGGAGTTCGGCATGGAGTGCCTTTTGGAAACGAAAGCTCTCACCAAGACGTTCGGCTGCGGTGACCGTGCGCAGACCGCGGTCGATGCCGTGGATATGCATGTGGAGGCGGGCCGCGTCTACGGACTGCTCGGCCCTAACGGCGCGGGGAAATCGACCTTGCTCAAGATGGTGACCGGCATGCTGCGTCCTACATCGGGCGAAATCATCTTTGACGGCCACGCATGGCGACGCGACGACCTGTACGACATAGGATCGCTTATCGAAACGCCGCCTTTGTATCCTAACCTGACCGCGCATGAGAATCTGAGGGTGCGGGCGATGTTGTTCGGTGTCGATGAATCGCGCATTCACGACGTTCTTCAAACGGTCGGGTTGACCGATACCGGGTCGAAGCGTGCGGGCAGCTTCTCCCTCGGCATGAAGCAGCGTCTTGGCATCGCCCTTGCGCTGCTCGCGCAACCGAAATTGCTCGTGCTCGACGAACCTGCCAACGGTCTCGACCCCATCGGCATCGAGGATCTGCGCGCGCAGATCCGCTCGTTCGCTCAGGCCGGCATCACCGTGGTGGTGTCGAGTCATATTCTTGCCGAAGTAGCCCATGTGGCCGACCGCGTGGGCATCATCGTGCAAGGCAGGCTTGCGTTCGAGGGCGATTTCGAAGACGGCATGGATTTGGAGAAGCTGTTCATGGACGTATGCCGCGGCGCTTCGCCTTCCAGCGAAGGCTCGATGAAGGGAGGCGTGCGATGACGTTCGACGGGCGATGCGTTCATGCCGAGGCCTCCCAGCTTCAGGAGCGGCCCTTGCGCGGCTTCAAGGCGGCGCTTGCGGCCGAGGTGGCGAAAGGCAAGCGTGCGGGCGCGCGCAAGGTAGCACTTATCGCCCCGCTTCCTCTCTGTGTTTTGGGCCTGATGAGCTCGGGGCTTGTCACTCAAGGACACGGTCCTGGCGGTGTGGGATTCAACACGTATGGCTGGTGCTGGTGGTATACGTTGCTGTTGCCGGTGGCTGTGGCGCTTATTACGGCGAGTGTGGCGGGCATCGATGCGCGCCAGAAATTCCATGGCGTCATGAGCTCGCCTGTAAGCCTTTGCAGCGTCTGGGGCGCGAAATCAGCGTATGCGTTCATGCTGGTCGCGGCGGCCAATCTTGTCGTGGCGACGGTATCGGTCGCAATCGATGCGCTCGGGGGTGATGCAGCCGGGCTTCTCGCAAGCGCGTGTATGGTCGTTCTTTTGAGCGTGTCGTCGCTCTGGATGGTTCCTGCGGGTCTTTTCCTGACGGCGCGATTCGGCATGCTGGCGGGAATAGCCGCGCCGCTTCTAGTGCAGCTTGGCGTAGGCATCGCGTTGTACGGAAGCGGCTTATGGTGGCTTTTGCCGCCGGCCGCCGCCATGCGCCTGTGCTCTCCGTTCGCCGGCGTGGCGCCATCGGGTGTGCCGCTTATGCCGGGCGAGATATACGGCGTCATCGATGCGGTTTGGTTCGTCGCGTTGGCCGTTTCGGCAGTGTTCGGCGTGTTGCTCGTCGCCGCAGGCGCGGCGTGGTTTGCTCGACAGGAGGTGCGTTGATGATGGATCGGGCCAACGGTTTCGAAGGCGCGCGCCGCACCGCCTTCATGGCGATGGCGCGCTCCGAGTTGCTTCGCGTCCGCCGCTCCCCTCTCGTGGTGTTGCATGCGGCGATCGCTGCGGCTGTCGGGCTTGCGGCAGGCTTGTATTTCGCGGCGACTCCGTGGGATTCGCTGCTCGCCTACGATGCGTTCGTGCAGCTTCTCGGCGCCGGCGCGTCGCTGCTTGCAGGTATTTCATGCGGGTTATCGCTTGAGGCCGAGCGCGATGCCGGCGATTACGCGAACCTTTCGGGCCACCCGTCGCGTTGCAAGGCGTTTTGTGCGAAGGGGGTCGTTTTGCTTGCAATGGGCTCGCTCGCCTGTTTGTGCGCGATCCTGCTGTTCGTCGGCGCCGTGGCGCTTGCGGGCAAGCCCGTTCCTTCGGCAGGAATTGTGGCGCTGTCGTTCGTCGCGTTGACGGGCGCTTCGGCGGCGCTGTACGCCATTGCGATCGTCGTGGCGCTGCGATGGGGCCGCAATGCCGCCATCGCGCTCGGGGCGCTTGGATTCATGACGGCTCTCGCATCGCTTGGCGGCCTTGGAAACGGCCTGGTCACAGGCACGATGAGCGCATCGGTGGCGCCGCTCGCCCTTATGGCGGTGCCCTTTACCTGGCCGGCGCGTCTCGCGTCGTTGAGCGTCGAAGCTCCCTTGGCCGCCGCCGGCTGCGCTCCCGGTGCGGCCGGAATGCTCGAGGCGCTTGTATCGAACGCGCAGGCGAGCATTACGCTGTGCGTGGCCGGCACGGTGCTTATCGCCGCGGTATGGGCGGCGTACGTGTCTCGTTTCGAAGATGCGCGCCGGACGAAAGAATAGGAGGCGAAAACCATGATAAGAGGAAAAACGGCCGCCGCGATCGCCGTGGCGGCCGCGATCGTCGCCGTCTGCGTCGCGGGGTCGGCCTGGATCGTGCAAAGCCGCGATGCCTGGCTCGTGAAAAGCGTCGTCGACCGCATCGCGCCCTGGAGCGCCCCGGCGGTTCTATATGCCGAAACGCCCGATGCGCAAAGCTACTTCCAGGTCTACGATGATGCGACGGGCGCGTATGAGAACTACGTCTACGAGGTCCAGGCGCATGATGCCGAAGGGAACGAACGACGCGTCGTGCTGGTTTCGTTCGGTACAATGCTCGATGAAACCGAACCCTTCCTTGCAATGGTCGCGAAGGGGTCGAGCATTCAGACCTGGGAATATGCTGAATCGCTCGAGTGCCTCCCCGTGTCGGATTCTGCCGGGGGCGCATAGGCCTTCGCAATGCGATGCGTCGTTGCCGCCGCATCCGGCGTCTTGCGCAATATCGAGCGGCGCGCGCGATGCGCCGCGCGCCGCGCTATCGAAAGGAGCGAATCGGATATGGCAAAGATTCTTGCAATCGACGACGAGCCCGCCGTCCTTTCCCTGCTCGTCGCCATTTTGAAGAAAGACGGACACGAGGTGGTCGCCGTGGAAAACGCCGAAAAGGCGCTCGCGCTCGACTTCTCTCGCTTCGACCTTATCTTGTGCGATGTGATGATGCCGGGCATCGACGGCTTCGAATTCGTGGCCTCCGCGCGCGAGCGCATCGATTGCCCCATCGTGTTTTTGACCGCGAAAAGCGAGGAAAACGATGCGGTGACCGGTCTGTCCGTGGGTGCCGACGATTACATGCGCAAGCCGTTCGGGGCGGCCGAACTGCGTGCGAAGGTGGCCGCTCACCTGAGGCGCGAGAAACGCGAACGCCATGCTGCGTTGACCTTCGACGGCATAAGGATCGACCTGGCCGCAAAGCAGCTGTACGTGCATGACGCGCCTATCAAGCTGACGAAGTGGGAATACGCGATATGCGAGCATCTGGCGAAGCATCCCGGCCAGGTGTTTTCGAAGGCGCAGATCCTCGAGGCCGTGGCGGGGTGGGATGCGCAAAGCGACGTTTCCACCGTGGCCGTACATGTGGGCAACGCCCGCACAAAGCTGAAATCGGCGGGCGTCGCTCCGATCGAAACTGTTTGGGGGATTGGATACAAATGGACCGCTTGAAAACATTCGGCAAGCGCGGAGCCGAGCGCCGTCGCGGCATGCCGTTCTCTTTGTTCATCGTTCGATATTTCGCTTATGTCCTGTTCGGGGCGCTGTTCTTGGCAGGCGCCGTGGTGTCGCTCATTATCGTCGCCGTCGATTCGGGCGCGCTGTACCCCGGCAATTACGCGAGCATCAATCGCGATGCGATGGTCGGCGCCATCGAAGAGCGCGGTACGGCATCGGCCGACGATATCCCCTCATGTTACCGCTGGGGCGTTTTCGACGAATCCGGGCGTCTTGTCGACGGCGATTTCGACGCGCGCTCCGAAGGCTTGGCGAAAGAATTCCTGCAGGATGGCGGCATAGACTCCGTGGTGTATTCGTCGCCGTTCGCCTCTCCCGTCTATGCGGCGCGTGCGATGCTTGAGGACGGCTCCGTCTGTGTTCTCGTTTACGATTTCAATCCCGACTTCGCTTCGAAGACGCTGCGCGACCGCCTGCCCGATCCGCAAGGCTTCATATTGGCGGTCGGCGCCTGCCTGTTCGTGGCGATGGTCGCGCTCATCGCGATGCGTGCGTCGCATATGATGCGGCGCGCCCTTTCCCCTCTTGTCGACGCGGCCCATCGCATCGGCGATCGCGAACTCGATTTCGAGGTGATCAACGGCAGCGTGCGCGAAGCCAACGACGTGCTGGACGCGGTCGACGATATGCGGAAGTCGCTCAAAACGTCGCTCGAGGCGCAATGGGCGGCCGAGCAGGCTCAGCGCGACGCCCTTTCGTCGCTCGCCCATGACCTGAAAACGCCGTTGACCATCGTGCGCGGCAATGCCGACCTGCTGCTCGAATCGTCCCTCGACGAAGAACAGGCGGCTTCCGCGCGCTTTATCGGCGATGCGGCGTGCGACATGGAGGATTTCATCGGACGCATCATCGATGTCACGCGCTCGTCGGGCGGCGCGCATCCCGAGGGCCGTCGCGTGGCGTGCGCGCGAGGGCTGTGCGACGAAGCCGTTCGTGAGGCGAAGGCCTTGGCCTCCGCGCGCGGATCGTCGTTCGACGCGTCAATCGAAGGGGTTCCCTCGGATGTTTTCGTGCGGATAGATGCCGATATCGTCCAGGCCGTTTCGAACCTCGTGGATAACGCGTTCGAATACGGCGCATCCCCGGTGACGATGCGCTGCCGCTACGCATCGGAGCGTGCGGCGGATGCATCGAGCGACGTTGCGGGTCGTCTTGAAATCTCGGTGGAAGACGAAGGCCCCGGCTTTTCCGAATCGGCGCTCGCCCATGCCTCCGAGCGATTTTATCGCGACGATGCCGCCCGCATGCGCGACGGGCATCACGGCCTCGGCCTCGCCATCGCTTCGGAGCGCGTCCGTGCATGCGGCGGAACCTTGGCCCTCGATAACACCGCGCGCGGCGCTCGGGCTACGATTACCTTGCCGTGTTTCGAGGCTTAGCGGACGAAGTCGTGTTCGCCAAGCCCGCATCGGCGTCGACGCACTTTCGCAGCCATAAAAAAGAGCCCATCGCAGCTGAGGAGTCTGCGATGGGCTCTTCGTTTTAAGGGCGCGGGCGTCGTTTCGTGTCGTCTGAACGAAGCGGACGGGTGCGTATGTCGCCCAGGTCTTGCGTGCCGCCGCGCAAGAAATCGCGCTCGCGCTCCAGGCGTGCGCGTTCTTGCGCCTCACGAGGCGGTTCCTGGCGCTGCATGCGCTCGGTGTCGTGCGCATGGCTTCTCGTCGGTTTGCCTGCCGCGCCGCTGCGGCGCGATCGCTGCATACGGGTCATCGACCGCGCCGCAGCTTGGCGCGAATCCGAAAGCTTCGCCACGGGCTTGCCGTCCACGGGCACGACCCCTTTGATGCGCGTCGTCTCATGCGCGGGCGCGCCCTCGCCTCCATGGCGGCCGGGCATCGCGGCGGTGCGGGCCGGGTCGTATTCGGCATCATAGGTCCGTGCGTCAGGCGCCATGTCGAAGCGAACGGTTTCCATCGCTTCGACCGGCATCGAAGCGCCCGCTTGCGCATCGTCAGGCATGCGGTCGATGCGGATTTCTTCCGTGGCATCCGCGGAAGCATGGTGTCCGGCGCCGCGTCCGCAAGCGGCGTCGCCCTCTGCGCGCATGGCCATGAAGCGGCGGCGCAGGTCCATTCTGATGGAGACGTATTCCATCACCAAAAGCGAAAGCAGGATGCACATCACGATCAGGTACGAAAGCACGGCGCCCGCAAGGCCCGTGAACCCGATCAGCAGAAGCGGCACGAAAATGGAGAAGCCGAACGTGAGCAGATAGAGCTTGGTGACGTCTTTCTGGCGTCGCAGCACGGTGATCGCCTGGTACAGGAAGTCGATCACGGCGGTCACGCCGCCTGCGGCGATCATGACGAAGGCGAGCCCGCGGAACGGTTCGAAGTCGATGCCGTAGAGGAAGCTCATGATGGGAATGCCGATCCAACCCATGACGGCCATCACGCCGCCCGTCAGCACCACCGTGATCGCGACGATCGCCAGAATAGCCAGGTCGAAGCGCTTGCGGCGCGCGGGGTCGGCCCATACTTCCGCCAGGCGGATGAGCAGCGGCTTGTAGAGCATGCTGATGGTGAGCAGGATGCCTTGCGCCGGGAAATAGAGCGCGTTGAAATAGAGCTGGTTGTCATAGGGCAGCATGCCCTCCATGACGAACTTCGGCATGTTCTCGATCAGATTGAACAGGAACAGCGCGACGAACAGCGGGAAGCACTGCTTGAGCAGCTCGATGACGGCCATCGGGCTCCAGCGGCGCGACTTGGGCGTTTCGAACAGGGCCAGCGGGAACGTGAGCACGAAAAACGACAGGAGCGACACGACGGCCATGGCGACCGAGGCGATGGCCAGGTTGCGCGTGACCAGGAGCAAAAGCGAGAACACGATGACCACGGCGACCGAGCGGATCGCCTGCGAAAGGCCCGCCAGATACATTTTGTCGGCTTGTTGCAGGCGGCCTTCGTAGACATCGGCGAGCGCATCGACCATCTTGTAGAAGTAAACGCCCATGCAGATGGTGAACATCTGGCCGTCGTAGCCGCGCGCGAAGCAGTAGAGCGCTCCTATGAGAAGCATGATGATGCAGGTTACGACGCGGTTGACCTGGTAGTCGGAAAACGAATAGCGTTCGTCTAGGTCGGATACCTGAAACGTGCGCACGCCGTAGTTGCCGAGGAACATGAGCACGAGGCCCGTGATGAAGGCCATCGAGAACATGCCTGCCTGCTCGGCTCCGACCAGCTGGGTCACGACGATCGTCAGAAGCGGGAATACCATGCCCCACGCCCCCACGCCGAGCGTCGTGCAGACGAAGTCGCGGCGGGTGCGATGCGATGCGTACTGCTCTTCCTGCTCGCTCAGCGACCCTTCGGACACCGCCCCCAAAAGGCGGTTCCACCATTCGTTCGTGATGCGCACGATGAAGTTCTGTTTGCGCGTCATGCGGCGGATGCCTCCTTAGAGCCGGTTCGGTGAATGACGAGAATTATAGGCCATGCGGCATACGCGAGCGAAAAAGCGCTTGGTTTTTCACGTCGCCGCCACGCGTCGCTTATACGGCCGACGAAGATTGTACCGACGCGCGCGGCCGTGCGATTCCGGAGCGGCACGGTCGAAAACGCCCTGTTGAAAAGGCGCGCTGATTTTCCGCTAATCCATCGTGTGCGTGGCGAACACGGGGTCGTCGGCCCACAGGACCACCTTGCCCGCCGCCCGCGTCGCGGCCATGTCGATGATGCGCTGATTGGACGAGCCGCGAAAGCGCAGCGTGATGTCTTTGAGTTCCTGGATGAACGGACCGTCCACGAGGACATCGATGGATGCGAGCAGGCGCTCGGTATCTTCGGTGCGCTTGGGTCCCGATACGAGTTCTTCGTAGGTATCGCCCGTGTAGCACCAGATGCTTTTTTCGGGATAGCGCGCTTTCACGGTTTCGAGAAACGAAACGAGTCCGCGCTGGTTTTCGGGCTCCATGGGTTCGCCGCCGAGCACGGAAAGGCCGTCGATATAGGCGGGTTCGAGGCTTGCGAGAATGGCATTTTGCGTCTCGTCGTCGAAAAGCCTGCCGGCGGCGAAGCTCCACGCCTCCTCGTTGAAGCAGAACGGGCAGCGCCTGCGGCAGCCGGAGACGAACAGGGTCGTGCGCACTCCTTCGCCGTTGGCGATATCGCAGTATTTGATCGTCGAGTAATTCACTTTACAACCTCTTTCGGGCAGATGGTTCTGCAGAAGACCCCGATGCATGTTCGGGCAAGGCCGAGCTTTTCGTTTGTAGGCAGCTGCGGTCACGCACATGCAGAAAGCCACTGAACGTGGCTTTCTGCATAGTTGGTTCGGTATGGTCGGCGGGTTTTCGCCGGTGCCGCCGTGCACCGGGATTATGGCCTACAGATGCAGGACGCGGTCGCGGATTTCCTCGGTGCGGCCCTGGTTCCAGAACTGCGTTCCGATGTAGCCGCAGGTGCGGCGGGCGACGTTGAGCGTGTCCTGGTCGCGATTTCCGCAGTGCGGGCACTCCCAAACCAGCTTGTTGTCATCGTCGACGATCTTTATTTCGCCGTCGAATCCGCACTTCTGGCAGTAGTCGCTCTTCGTATTGAGCTCCGCGTACATGATGTTGTCGTAGATGTACTGAAGCACGCGAATGACGGCCTGCAGGTTGTCCTGCATGTTGGGCACCTCGACGTAGGAGATGGCGCCGCCCGGCGAAAGGCGCTGGAACTCGCTTTCGAACTTCAGCTTCGTGAAGGCGTCGATCTCCTCGCTGACGTGGACATGGTAGCTATTGGTGATATAGCCCTTGTCGGTGATGCCCTCGATCAGGCCGAAGCGGCGCTGCAGCGCTTTCGAGAACTTGTACGTGGTGGATTCGAGCGGCGTGCCGTAGAGCGAGAAGTCGATATCGCTTTCGGCCTTCCATTCGGCGCACTTGTCGTTCATGTGCTGCATGACCGCCATGGCGAACGGAGTCGCCGCCGCGTCGGTGTGGCTTTTGCCCGTCATGTACTTGACGCACTCGTACAGGCCCGCGTAGCCGAGCGAAATGGTGGAATAGCCGCCGTAGAGCAGCTTGTCGATCGGCTCGCCCTTTTCGAGGCGCGCCAGCGCGCCGTACTGCCACAGGATGGGGGCGGCGTCGGACAAGGTGCCTTTCAGGCGGTCGTGGCGGCACATCAGGGCCTTGTGGCACAGCTCGAGGCGTTCGTCGAAGATCCGCCAGAACTTCTCTTCGTCCTTTCCGGACGAGCACGCTACGTCCACCAGGTTGATGGTCACGACACCCTGGTTGAAGCGGCCGTAGTACTTCGGCTTGTCGGGCTCGTAGTTGCCCGCGTTGGCCACGTTGTCGAAGCCGTTGCCGGAACGGTCGGGCGTGAGGAAGCTGCGGCAGCCCATGCAGGTGTAGCAATCGCCCTGGCCGGGCTCTTCGCCCTTGGAAAGCTTGAGCTCGCGCATCTTCTTCTCGGAGATGTAATCGGGCACCATGCGCTTCGCCGTGCACTTGGCGGCGAGCTTGGTGAGGTAGTAATACGGAGCGTCTTCGGTGATGTTGTCCTCTTCGAGCACGTAGATCAGCTTGGGGAATGCGGGCGTGATCCAGACGCCGGCTTCGTTCTTGACGCCTTCGTAGCGCTGACGCAGGACCTCTTCGACCACCATGGCCAGGTCGTGCTTCTCGGCCTCGGAGCGCGCCTCGTTGAGATACATGAACACGGTGACGAACGGAGCCTGGCCGTTCGTGGTCATGAGCGTGACCACCTGGTACTGGATGGTCTGCACGCCGCGGCGGATTTCGTCGCGCAAGCGGTTCTCGACGATTTCGGCCAGCTGCTCGGGGGAAGGCTCGACGCCGACGGCATTGAGCTCGGCGACCACCTGGCGGCGGATCTTCTGGCGGCTGACGTCGACGAACGGCGCCAGGTGCGTCAGCGAGATGGACTGTCCGCCGTACTGGCAGGACGCGACCTGGGCGATGATCTGCGTGGCGATATTGCAGGCGGTGCTGAAGCTGTGCGGGCGCTCGATCAGCGTGCCGGAGATGACCGTGCCGTTCTGCAGCATGTCTTCGAGGTTCACCAGGTCGCAGTTGTGCATGTGCTGGGCGAAGTAATCGGAGTCGTGGAAGTGGATGATACCCTCTTCGTGGGCCTTTACGACGTCTTGCGGCAGCAAAATGCGCATGGCGAGGTCTTTGGACACCTCGCCCGCCATGTAGTCGCGTTGCACGGAGTTCACGGTGGGGTTCTTGTTGGAGTTCTCCTGCTTCACTTCCTCGTTATTGCATTCGATCAGCGACAAGATCTTGTCGTCGGTCGTGTTGGCGACGCGTTTGAGGCTTTGCACGTAACGGTAGATGATGTAGGCGCGGGCGAGCGAGAATCGACCAAGGGCCATGATTTCGTTTTCCACCATGTCCTGGATCTCCTCGACGGAGACGGCATGGCCGGCGGCTTCGCACAGGGCTTCGACGCGAGCGGCGGCTTCGGCGATTTCGACATCGGTCATGCGTTCGCCCTCGGCGACGTCGGCATTGGCGCCCTTGATGGCGTTGATGATTTTCTCGATGTCGAAGACGGCTTCCGACCCGCTGCGCTTGATGATCTTCATCGGTGCGATTCCCTCTCTGCGATGGCCAATATTTCCTCTATGCAATGTTCGGCGCCGGGTCTTCGATAAGGCCCGGCGCCGAACATGCCGTTGTGATTGGTTCATCCATGATACGCCATTTAGGCACAAGATATTGTGAATTCTTATTGAATCGAACTAGAAATAGTATTTGTGCAGGTCAGCAATAAAGATGGCTCTTTTTTGGTTTTCAAGGCTTGATTCGCGGGAAAAGATCGTTCCGCCGCGTATTCCCTGATGGGCGATTCGATGCGTTCCGAAAGGCGCTTCAAGGGGTCCGAAAGGGACAGGCTCCGCTATGCCGAAGCCGTAAGAGGCGACTTCGTTTGCGCTGTCATCTCGCACTCTATATCAGCCCCATCGTCTTCAGGACGAAAAGCCATGCCGTGAGCGTGAAGGCGCTGCCGAGGGTCGTCGCCATGACGGCCGTCGAGGAAAGCACGCCGTCATGGCCCATCGAGCGCGCCATGACGAAGCAGCTGACCGTGGTAGGCGAACCGAGCATGACCGCGACGGTGGCCAGCTCCTCTCCGCGCATGCCCATCGCGGCGGCGACGGGAAGCAGCAATGCCGCGAGGCCGATGAGCTTGACGGCGCTGGCGCCGAACGCCGGACGCAGACGCCCCGAAGCGCGGCGCAGGTCGAACATGGCCCCCATGGCCATGAGTCCGAGCGGCGCAGCGAGCCCGCCGACGCTGCCGATCACGTTCGCCGCGATCTGCGGCATGGGTAGGCGAAGCGCCGCCCAGAGAAAGCCTGCGGCGATGCCGATGATGATAGGGTTGGTGATTATGCCGCGCAAAGATCCTGCCAGGCGTGTACGCATCGAGGCGCTTTCTTCGCCTGGATGCGGAGCCGTGAATACGAGAGCGATGACGGCGGCCACGTTGTAGAGCGGCACGGCGCCGACGATCATGAGCGCGGCCATCGAAGACGAGCCGTACATGTTCTGCATGAGCGCGATGCCGAGCAAGGCGGCGCTGCTGCGATACGACGCCTGGACGAATTCGCCGCGATCAGGCTTGTGCGGAACGAAAAACGACAGGATGACCGAAACGGCGATGCATGCGACCGTCAACGCGAAGCAGGATGCGACGAACGAGCCGTTCCATCCTCCGTCGAAATCGATCGCGGCCATGTCGCTGAACAAAAGGACGGGCAGCGCCACGTGGAACACGAATGCGTTGAGGCGCGCCGCGAACGCGTCGTCGATCACGCGCATGCGACGCAAGACCATGCCGAGGACCATAAGCAGGAATACCGGCATCGTCGCGTTGAGGCTGAATGCGAGGTTTTCCACGGATTCCTTTCGGCCGGATGCTTCGATGTGCGCCAATCGGCGCAAAGCGGCTTTCTATCATAGCACCGCCGTGGCGGTCTTCCCTATTTCCACAGAAGCCTTGCGAACGGGCTTGTATCCGATAATCTTCTTGCATACCTTTCTGACCTGCGATTTGCAACCATAAGGCGCATTGCGATGCCGTAAAATGAAGCCGCTGGTTGGTGGATTGCGACATGATGCCATCGTATATTCGCTCCCGTAAGACGTCTTGCAAGGCATTTTCAATCCGAAGCGTTCGATGCATGCAAAATGCTTCGCCGACATTCAGGAAAGGCATCGCTATGAGTTTTCGAGACAACCTTCTTTATTTGCGCGCCTCGCGCAATATGACCCAGGAGCAGCTTGCTATGCTGCTCGGCGTATCGCGTCAGTCGGTCACGAAGTGGGAATCCGAGAGAAGCTATCCCGAAATGGACAAGCTTTTGAAAATGTGCGCGCTGTTCGAATGCACGCTCGATGATTTGGTGCAGGGCGATTTGTCCTCACGCTGCGAATCGGATGCCGCAATGCCGGCCGTGATGCCATGCGGCCCGACGACCGACGTTTGCGGTTACGACGATCATATGCGTGCGTTTTCCGTGCAGGTTCCTACGGGCATCGCATGCATCGTGCTCGGCGTCGCCTGGACCGTCTTTTTCGACGGAGGCCCTACGGGCGTCTTGCGCGATGGCGACGTGCTTTCGATCGCAGGGCTGTTCGCCGGTATCCTGGCGGGACTTGCCTTCTTGGTTCCCGCGGGAATGCGTCATTCATCTTTCGTGAAAGCGCACCCTTATATCGAGGATTTCTACACCGTCGAGCAGAAAACCCAAGCAAGACAGCGGTGCGGCATTTCCATCGTCGCAAGCGTCGGCATCATATTCCTCGGCGTGCTGATTATGATTTCTACCGATAAGACCGGATATGAAAATGTGGGCGCAGCGGTCCTGACTGCGCTCGTGGCCGTTGCAGTATGGGTCATCGTGAATACGAGCATGATGTATTCGCGAACGAATCTAACCGAATATAACCAGAATGCGATTGACGAATTGGAGCTCGAAGACATCACGAAAGCCGCCGTTGACGAAGAGCGTAAGAAGGCGCTGCTCGCAGCTCACGGAATCAAGACGCGCAAGCAGCGCCTGACGGGCAATTTGTGCGGCATCATCATGATCGTCGCCAGCATCGCCGGTCTTGTGATGCTGTTCTTGCCGCTTGCCCAGGGGATTGACCCCGACGATGTCGATTGGAAGTCGAATCTCTTCTGGATGGCATGGGTCGTCGGCGGTCTGTGCTGCGGCATTGTGTCGCTTGCCGTGAATGCGTTTGTCGAAGACGAATAGCGCAGGGTGGATCGCCGAATCGACCACGGTCCTTTCCCGCCTGACTTGGGATCGACACGGCGGCTTCGAGCGGTTTTATTTTGAAAGAGCACGGCTGGCGCATCGGTCTTCGGGCGCGCCGGCTGCCTCATGATGAAAGCGGGATTCGGACGAGTCGCCGCTCGCTGACCGCCGGCGTATCGGGCCGTGCGCGGGCGCGTATTCGCTGTGATAGGCTACGGCCGATAAGGCAACCGCGGCGGTTCGGCTCGGATGCGCCGGAACGCGAAAGGAATCAATATGAAGTTTCTTATAGCATCGGATATTCACGGATCGGCGTATTGGTGCGCCGCGCTGATGAAGTGCATCGAGGCGGAGGCTCCCGACAAGGTGATTCTTCTGGGCGACGTGCTCAACCACGGGCCGCGCAACCCCCTGCCGGACGGTTACGCTCCGCAGGATGTGGCTGCGATGCTCAATAGCATTGCCGAGCGAATCGTGGCGGTGCGGGGTAATTGCGACTCGGAAGTCGATCAGATGCTGCTCGATTTTCCCTGCATGGGCGATTACGCTTTCGTGCTCGACGGCGAGCGTACGCTGTTCGCGACGCATGGGCACGTGTTCGGCCCCGACAACGTGCCGCCCTTGCCCGCCGGCTCCGTGGTGCTGTCGGGCCATACGCATATCAAGACGAACGACGAAAAAGACGGCCTGCTATTCGCCAACCCGGGAAGCGTATCAATCCCTAAGGACGGCTCGCACAGCTACGGCATCTACGAGAACGGGGCGTTTCGGACGGTCGAAATGATTGACGCATAACGGGCGGGTCGATCGTTTCTGAATGTCGTCGGAAAGCGATCGGTGTGGTCGAGCCAACGAAATCGACTGTCTTTCGAACCGCATGCCGCTCGTTTGCGGAGCGGCATGCAAGGCGATGCCGATATGTGCATGCAAAAAAGAAGGGGCCGCGGCCCCTTCTTTCGTTTGCTATATGCCGATGCCGAAGCTAGCCGACGATGAACATGACCATGAATGCGACGGCGGCGATCCACATGAGCGGCTTGACTTCGCACGCCTTGCCCTGCACCACTTTGATGATGCAGTAGGAGATGAAGCCGAAGCCGATGCCGTTGGTGATCGAGTAGGTCAGCGGAATGCCGAGAATCGTGATGAACGCGGGGAACGCATGCTCGATCTTGGACCAGTCGATGCTCGTCACGTCGGAAAGCATCAGATAACCTACGACGACCAATGCGCCGCACGTCGCCGAAGCAGACACCATGCCGATGACTGGCGCGAAGAACGCGAAGACGACGAAGAGGATGCCGACTACGATGTTGGAAAGGCCGGTGCGGGCGCCTGCCGCGGCGCCGGAGGTGGACTCGACGAAGCTCGTGATGGAGCTTGCGCCGAAGAAGCCGCCTGCGGCAGCGGCGACCGAGTCGACGGCCAGGATGGGCTGGATGTCTTCGACGTTGCCGTCTTTATCGACGAACTTGCCCTGCTCGCCCACGGCCACAACGGTGCCCATGGTGTCGAAGAAGTCGCTCATCAGAAGGGAGAAGACGAACAGCAGCAGCGCGGGCTGCAGGAACACCTGGACGATGGCCATCGTATCGGTGCCGGGAACCGTCTGGAAGGGCGCGGCGAAGGCGGAGAAGTCAAGGCCGAAGTTCCACTCGGTGGGCAGCGGCGTGACTCCCATGGGAATGCCGACGATCGTGGCCACTACGATCGAGATGAGCAGGCCGCCTTTCACATTGAGGGCCTGCAGCACGACGGCCAGAAGAATGGAGACGAGAGAAACGAGGACGATCGGGGACGAAAGGTCGCCGAATGCCAGGATGGTGGCCTCGTCGGGGACGATCAGGCCGCCGCCCTTCAGGCCGATGAAGGCGATGAACAGGCCGATGCCGATGCCGATCGCGTGGCGCAGGCTTGCCGGGATGGCGTCCATGATGGCTTTGCGCAGACCGCACAGAACCAGGACCAGAATGACGATGCCCTCGAGGAAGACGATCGCCATGGCAACGCGCCAGTCGACTGCGGTTTCGCCCAGGCACAACGTGTAGGCCACGATGGCGTTGATGCCCATGCCCGAAGCGAGGGCGATCGGCCTGTTGGCGATAAGGCCCATGGCAACGGTCATGACGGCGGCGCCGAGGCAGGTTGCCGTCAGCGCGGCATCGAACGGAATGCCCGCAGCCTCCAGAAGAGACGGATTGACGGCGATGATGTAGGCCATGGCCAGAAAGGTCGTCAAGCCGCCGATGATTTCGTTTCCGATCGTCGAGTTGCGCTCGGAAATCTTAAAGAACTTATCCACCGAGAAAGTCCTCCTCCTTCGATTCGTGGATATGCGACAATTCCCTCTCTTTCGAGCAAGGTAACGGAATTCTAACATTTCCACCTTTGAAGGGCATCGACGGCCCGTCTATTTTCGATGGATGCTACAGCGGGCGCGCCTCTTGTCGTTGCGTCTGGCCGTCTGTCGGGCCGTGTTCGCCTCATTTTTCAAGGCATCGTTTTCATCTGGCGTTTTGTAAATATCCTCTATTTACATGACATGATGCATGACGTATTTCCCTGAAATAATCCATTTGCACGATAGCCTGCACGACCTGTTCGGCTATTGTGGGGTGCGTCGATTCGTCCGCATGGCTTACGAACAAGGGCATCGCGGATACACAGCCGATATCCACTCAATAGGAGGCATTCATGAAAATCTTCGGTCTCGGCATGCCGGAACTTCTCATCATCCTGGGCGTCGCGCTTCTCATCTTCGGCCCCAAGCACCTTCCCAAGCTCGGCAGCGCTTTGGGCAAGACGATCAAGAACCTGCGCGACGGATTCAATTCCGGCGACGGCATGATCAAAAAGACCGCCGAGGAAGAGGAAGAAGAGCCCGCCCCCAAGCGTAAGAAGAAGGCCGTCAAGCGCATCGAGGCCGCCAAGGACGAAGAGGTCGTCGTCGAGGAAGAGACGGCTGTCACAGCCTCCTAATCGAGCGTCGCGCCCTGTATCGAAACCCCTGCGAAACCCCCGCGGGGGTTTCGTTTTTTCATGGGCGCGTTTGCTATGATGGTCATTCGACAAAGGAGCATCGAGTGAGCGAATCGACAACCCTGTCCCGAAGCGCGCCGTCTTTGCGGCGCATCCTGGGATTCTCATGCTATCAAGGCTTCATCTACGCCGTGTTCTACATGGGCGCGAACAAGGCGTTCGCCCTCGGGGGCGTCGCGATCGAGCGCGCCGACCTTTTGGCGACGCTCTTCGGCATGGTGGCGGCGTTTTGCGTCATGACGGCCCTTCCGCGCCTTGCGGGCAGAGTCCTTGCAAGCGACGCCGCGATCGCAGCCTGCGCGGCCATGTTGACGGCGGGCGCCTTCGCGCCGCGCCTTTCGGGGTCGCTCGATATTGCAGGCGCCGGCTTGGAGGCGTTTCTCGTCGGCCTTCCCATGGCGGTGCTGCTCGTGGCGTGGGGCAGGGTTTTGGGCCTGTCCTCCCCCCGTGTGGCCGCGTGCGAGATATTCGCATCGACCGGCATCGCGGCGGCGGCCTGCTTCATCGCGTCGTTTTTCGGCGAAGGCGCTTCGGTCGTACTTGCCGCCGCCCTGCCTGCGGCGAGCGCCGGCGTCCTGCTGGTTGCAGGCGTAGGCAGCGCGGCGAGCCAGCGCGGCTTGGAAAGCGCGTCACGTCCCGGGGCATTCGACGAACGCGGCGGATCGGGCGTGGCGGCGCTTTCCCGCAGGATGCTGGTCGGCGCCGTCATGTTCGGCTTGGCGGCGGGCCTTATGGAGACCTTCCGTTCGAATCCGGGCGCGTCGAGCACGCCTACGCTTCCCGCAACCCTGCTGATCCTTTCGCTTTTCTGCGCGGCGGCGCTTCAGTCGTTGCGCGGCGGCGCGGAAGAGCGCTCGCTCGGCAACACCTACCGCATCGCGATCCTCGTCATGATGGCGGGTTTTCTGTTCACGCCGGCATTGTATGAAAGCGGCGTTCCCGGAGAGGCGATCGTGCTTGCGGGATGCCTCGGCCTGATGGCGTCGTTCATCGCGCTTTTCATAGCCGTGTCCGTATTGCGCGGCATAGATTCGGCGTTGGCGTTCTGCCGCGGCTTCGGGGCCTTGTACCTGGGCGAAGCGGCCGGCATCGCCGCGGGCAACGTGATCGACGGCTTCGGAGCCAATGTGGCCGTGCAGCACGGCATGCTCGCATTCGCGGGGCTTGCGGCGCTCATCGCCTATCTCTTCCTTTTCACGGAAAGCGACTTCAGGGCGCTGTCGGCGATCGTCGATGCGGGAAGCGCCGAAGACGCGATGCATGACGCGATCGTCGAGCAGGCGGGGCTCTCCAAGCGCGAGGCCGAAGTGCTCGCACTCGCCTTGCGCGGCAGGACGAACGAGCGCATCGCGCAAGAGCTCGTCGTGGCGAAAAGCACCGTGGACACTCATTTGAGGCGCATCTATTCGAAAGCGGGCGTCCATTCGCGCCAGGAACTGATCGATTACGGCGAGAATCTGGTGCGCAGCGCCCGGCCGCGCGGTTAGGCCTGCGGTCGCGCTGGTCAGGGTTGCGCGACGAAAAGGGCGCGCGCGAGGGCGCGTCCCGCCATGACGCCGGCGAGGCATGCGCCGAGGCTCAGGCCCGCGTTGAGGGTCGCCATCCCTGCGGCGCCGCGTTCGATGAGGGAAACGGTTTCCAGGCCGAACGTCGAAAACGTGGTGAACCCGCCGAGCACGCCCGTGACGGCGAACGCGCGCCAGCCGGCCTCGCCGTTCCACGGCCCGCCGTCGAAAAGCACCGAAAGAACGCCGATGACGAAGCATCCGATGAAGTTCGCCGCGAATGTGGCGGCGGGAAAATCGCCCGGCACATGAAGGGACGCCGCGACGGCCGGCACGCCGAGGCCGACGAGGTAGCGCCCCGCGGCGCCGATCGCTCCGCCTGCGGCGACGGCGCACAGCTGCATGAACATGGTCGGCTTCCTTTCTCGGCTTCGAAGGGCCCGTCGAATGCGTACGGTATGGGGAATTATAAAGAACGGTTATCCCTCTGCGCTACAATACCTCGGAACAAATCGTAGGAAAGAAGGCGACGAGGCATGTCGGAGGATATCGAACGCAAGGAAGACCGAGAACGCGAGGCCTCGGGGCCTTCCCCTGAGAATCCGCATCATCCTTCTTTTTCATCGGCGGTCGCCTCCAAGCTCGCCGATTCCACGATGAGCGACTATCTGCGCCGCCATCACGAAGGGTTCGATGAAACCCCCTTCTCCCCCGTCGACAGCCTGGTGCTTTCCGCGCTGGCCTACCTCGATTTCAGCGCGTATCCTTACGGCGACGTCGGAGGCGCGCAGCAGGTGCCCCTCATCGACATCCTCCGTTTCACCGATTTGGACACGATGCTTACGGGCGGTTGGATCAGGGCGTCGAAAGACCTCCCGGTGTTTCTGGACGCCCTCGTGCGCTGTCATCGGTTCGCCGACCTGACGGTGTCGTATCACGTCAACGAGAACGCGGTGGTGATCGAGAAGCAATTCGCCGCGTGCACGTTCGGCTTCGACGGCGGCAAGACCTACTACATCGCTTTCCAGGGAACCGACGGGACGTTCGCGGGATGGAAGGAAGATTTCAACCTGAGCTATCGCAAGATCATCCCCTCGCAGCGCTCGGCCGAGCGCTATGTCTCGGGCGTGCTTTCGGCCCTGCCGCGCGATGCGCGGGTGTTCGTCGGCGGCCATTCGAAGGGCGGCAACCTCGCCGAATTCGCCGTTGCCACGATGGACGAGGCGAGCTACGACCGCGTCGAGCGCGTCTTCAATCACGACGGCCCGAGCTTTCTTGCCGCCCCTTCGCCGCGTATCGCCGAACAGCACTTCAAAGACAAGCTGTCCAAGACCGTGCCCGAGTCGTCGATTTTCGGCATGGTGCTCGAGCATCGCGACGATTACGCGGTGGTGCAATCGGATGCCACGGGAATCTTCCAGCATAATCCGTTCACCTGGCTTGTCGACGATACCGACTTCCTTTATCAGGAAGGCCTCAATGCAAGCGCGGCGCTGTTCGACGAAACGCTCGATCGCTGGCTGAAAAGCGTGACGCCCGAACAGCGCGAGCGCTTCATCGACACCTTCTACGACCTGATCGCCTCGACCACCGACTCCAACACGTGGCAGGAGTTCTGGGAAGGCGGCGTGGTCGGAACCGTGGCGGGCGTCTTGCGCGACGGGCGCAATCTCGACGCGGAAACCAAAGAGATCATCGCGCACACCATCCGCAATCTGGCCACGGTGACCAACGCCACGGTGCGCGAGCGCCTCAAGCGCCTTGCCGCGCGCATGCGCGATGCGGCCGTCGCCATGCCCGGCGGACGATAGCGCTCGGCGCGCTCTTTCCGCCCGACGCGAACCCTGCCGCCTGTTGCGGCGCGTTTCCATGCCTTAGAAAGGACCTCTCATGGCCTCATCGCCGTCTTATGCCCGCTTCACCCCCCGCATGGCGCTTCAGCTCGCCGCGCCCCATACCTGGCCCGCGGCGGTTCTTCCCTGTCTCGTCGCCGTATGCGCGGCGGCCGTTTCCCCGTCGGGCGCGTCCGTCGTCATGGCATGCGTGCTGCTTGCCATATGCGTGCTCATGCAATCGTCCGTGAACACCTTCAACGACTATTACGACTTCGTGAAGGGGTCCGATTCCGCCGATGACGACGTCGAGGAAAGCGACGCCACGCTGGTGTACAACAATGTGAATCCTCGATCGGCGTTGCGTCTGGGCATCGGATTTCTGGCGGCGGCGTTCGTCCTGGGAGCGTACGTGATCTATCACGCGGGATGGATTCCTTTGGCCATCGGCGTGGTCGGCGCGTTTTTCGTCGTGGTGTATTCCGCCGGCAAGACGCCCCTGTCCTATCTTCCTTTGGGCGAGGCGGTCAGCGGCGTGGTGATGGGCGGCCTTATTCCGCTTGCCTGCTATCAGGCGCTGACCGGCGATATGAACTGGATCATGCTGCTGTGGGCCGTGCCCGAGGTCATCGGCGTGGGGCTGATCATGCTGACCAACAACACGTGCGATATCGAAAAGGATATCGAAGCGGGCCGAAGGACGCTTCCCGTGCTGATCGGCCGCGATAAGGCGCGCACGCTCTATCACGTCGCCCTCGGTGTATGGATCGCCGCCGTCGCGGTGCTGTGCGCGGTGTTTTTCCCGAACGGCGCCGTCGTCTTGCCCTTCATGGCGCTCGCCGCGTATCCCCCCGTGAAAGCGCTCGTCGCCAATCCCCTCGTTCCCGCTTCGCGCATCGGCGGCATGGCTCAGATCTGCAGCGTGAACATCGCGCTCGGGGCGTTTTACGCCGCCTGCATCATCGCGCAGGGCGCCGTGCTGCATCTGTAGCGCCGACGCGCGCCGCGCTATCGCCAGCGGATCTGTTCGAGCTCGACGAGCGTGCGCGGCAGGGCTTCGGGGTGGAAAGTCTCGAGCAGCTCTTCGGGCGATGCCGGCTCGCACGTGGGAGCCAGGCCCGTGATGCCGGCGATATGTCCGATAAGGGCGCGCGGGCTGCCGAACCGCTCGAGCAGCGCGTCGAGGGCCGCGTCCTTATCGCGCTTGGAAAGGCGTCGGTCGTGTTCGGCCACGATCAGGGGCACATGTGCGTATGCCGGATGCTTCAGGCCGAGCAACGACTGCAAATACATCTGCTGCGGAGTCGAGCAAAGCAGGTCGACTCCGCGCACGACCGACGTCACGCCTTGCTCCGCATCGTCGACCACCACGGCCAGCTGATAGGCGAACGCGCCGTCCGAACGCCTTACCAGAAAATCGCCGCATTCGCGTGCAAGATTCTGCTCATAGGGGCCTTGGATGCCGTCGATGAACGAAACGGCTTCGTCCGGAACCGCCAGGCGCTGGGCGGGCGTGCGCGATGCGGCCCGCGCGGCTCGCATCGCCTCGTCGAGGCCGCGACACGTGCCAGGATAGACGAACTTTTCGCCATGATGCGGCGCGGAGGCCGCATGGAGGTCCGCACGCGTGCAGAAGCACGGATAAATCAGGTCGCGACGGCGCAGCTCTTCGAACGCCGCGGCATAGGCCTCGTCGCGGCCGTGTTGGAAGTACGGACCTTCATCCCAGTACAGGCCGAGTCTTTCGAAATCGCGCTGCACGTCGTCGATGAAGCAGGCTTTCGAACGTTCTTTGTCCAGGTCTTCGATGCGCAGCACGATGGTGCCTCCGCTCGCCTTCGCGGTGAGCCACGCGACGAGCGCCGAAAACACATTGCCGGCATGCATGCGCCCGGTCGGCGACGGAGCGAAGCGCCCCTTCAACGGCACGGCGTATTCGGACGGTGTGCGGCGGTCTTGCATCGAAAGCCTTCTTCCCTGCTCTTCGTCATGAAAAGGGCGCGGCCCGGAAAGCGTCGAAGACGAATCCGGACCGCGCCTCGCATCGGTTCAAGCGGCGCGAAACACGCCCGAACCGTATCTTACATCTTTCGTAGATCCTGCACGTGCTTGGTCTTGCCCGTGCTGCGCTCGATGCCGCCCGGCTCGACCAGCTTGACTTTCGAAGAAACCAGCAAGACGCCCTTGAGCTTTTCCTCGATGGCTCGGCGGAAGGCATCCATCTGCTCGAAGGAGTCGGAGAACGCCTCGGGTTTGAGCTCGACATGCACCGTCATGCGGTCGAGGCCGGTTTCGTTGTCGACGACGATGCGGTAGTGCGGCGTCACGCCGTCGATGCCCGAAAGCACGTCTTCCACCTGGCTCGGGAACACGTTCGTGCCGCGGATGATGAGCATGTCGTCGGAGCGGGAGCGCACTTTCTGCATGCGCGCCGTGGTGCGTCCGCACGCGCAGCGCTCGGTCACCACGCGCGTGAGGTCGTGCGTGCGATAGCGCAGCACGGGGATGGCGTGTTTGCCGAGCGGAGTCAAGACGAGCTCGCCCATCTCTCCCTCGGCGACCGGCTCGCCCGTCTCGGGGTCGACCACTTCCCAGACGAAGTGGTCTTCCGCGATATGCTGCATGTCGCGTTCGGCCAGGCATTCGCCCGAAACGCCCGGCCCCATGACCTCGGTGAGGCCGTAGTTGTCAGTGCAGACGATATGCATGCGGCGCTCGATTTCGGCCTTGAGGGCGGGCGTGCACGGCTCGCCGCCGAACAGGCCGACGCGCAGGGTGCTTTTCGCCCAGTCGATGCCCATCTTCTCGCCCACTTCGCAGACATGCAGCGCATACGACGGCGTGGACACGAGCACGGTGGAGCCGTAGTCCTGGATCATCTGGATCTGGCGCTCGGTGTTGCCCGAGCCCGCGGGAATCATCATGCAGCCCAGGCGCTGCAGGCCGTAATGCAGCCCGAAGCCGCCGGTGAACATGCCGTAGCCGAACGCCATCTGCACGCGGTCGCTCGGCACGACGCCCGCCATCTGCACGAGGCGCATGATGCAATCGGCCCACAGGTCCATATCGCCCTTATCGTATCCGACCACGATCGGCTTTCCCGTGGTGCCCGAGGACGCATGCAGTTCGACCACTTCGTCGAGGGGCACGGCGAACATGCCGTACGGAAACGTTTCGCGCAGCGCTTGCTTGTCGGTGAACGGAAGCTTGCGGATGTCGGCGAGTGTTTTGATGTCGGAGGGGGAAACGCCTGCGGCGTCCATGCGCTCGCGGTACCAGGCAACGCGGTCATAGGCCCATTCGACCTGGTCGATCAGGCGTGCGAGCTGAATGGCCTCGATGCGTTCGCGGCTCGCGCACTCGATCGAGGGATTATGTATGGGCAGTTCGTCGAAGCGCCCATGCGCCGCGGCTTCCAGCGCCGCACCTTTGACGGTCATATCGGCCACGGCGGCTACTCCTTTTCTTTCGTCGGCGTTCGGTCGAAGTCGACGAGGTCGTTCTGGTCGATCAGTTCGATAGATTCGCCCTCAAGCGCACGCTGGGCCGCGTCGAGGTCTTTGACGGATATGGCGATGAACGTCGAGATGAGCGAATAGCTGTATTCGACGTTGATGCCGCAGCGCGCCATGATCGCCATGATGCGCGCGAGCTCGCCCGGCGTGTCGGGCAGAAGGGCGCACAGAACTTCGGTTTTCACGGCGGCCGCGCCCATGTCTTTCAGGACCTCGAGGGCCTTGTCGGGGTCGTCCACGATGAAGCGCACGATGCCGTAATCGCCCGTGTCGGACGCGCTATAGCCGCGCACGTTGACGCTGGCGCGCTGGAAGGCCTCCAGGACGCGGGCCATATGCCCGGGGCGGCTTTCCACGAAGACGCTGATCTGGGATACGCTCACGGCTATGCCTCCTTCGCGGCGTTGCGCTCGGCCCAGGCGCGCGCCGATTCGAATGCCGTAATGTTGACGTCTTTGAATTTCGCGGGCACGCGCTCTTCGATGACGCGCAGCCAGACGTCTTTCGGGTACGGAAGGTAGGTGGACAGGGCGCCGAGCAGAACCACGTTGACGGCTTTGACGCTGCCGGCCTGCTTCGCCAGAAGTTCTGCGGGGATCACCTGCGCCTGATGGGCGGCGAGCTGCTTGCGGGCGCCCTTGGGCATGGCGAGCTTGCCCGTCAGGACGGGCAGCGGTTTGATCGATTCGTCGCTGACGATGGCCACGCCGCCTTCGCGCAGATACGAGATGTTGCGCAAGGCCTCGGTGGTCTCGAACGACACGAGGTAATCGACGCAGCCTTGGTCGGCCACCATGGACGAGACCTTCTCGCCGAGGCGCACGACCGTGGTGACCGCGCCGCCGCGCTGGGCCATGCCGTGGATTTCGGAAAGCTTCACGTCCTGGCCGCATGCCATGGCGCAGCGGGCGAGGATGTCGGCGGCCAGAAGGGCGCCCTGCCCTCCCACGCCGCACAGAAGTACGGTGGTCGCATTGCTAGGCATGGCTTCCTCCTGTCGACACGATGCAGCCGTACGGACACGCCTGCGAGCACTGGGAACAACCGACGCACAGGCTTGCGTCGATGAAGGCGACCTTCGTCTCGGGGTCGCACGAAATGGCGGGGCATCCGATCAGCGAGCACGTGCCGCAGGCGCGGCAGTCGCTTTTCACCTCGTAGGGGGCGTTGCGCTCCTTGGTCAGCAGCACGCACGGCGACTCGAACACGATGACGCTCAGCTCGTCGTTGGACGCGGCTTCCTTCAGCGCGGCGCGCACGGCCTTCATGTCCATCGGATCGACGGTGCGCACGTCGTCCACGCCGAGGGCGCGCACGAGCGCGGGAAGGTCGAGCTCGCGGCTCGGACGGTGCTGCAGCGTGATGCCGTTGACGGGATTGCCCTGATGGCCCGTCATGGCGGTGGTACGGTTGTCGAGGATGCACACGGTGCCGGTTCCGCAGTTGTAGACGGTGTTGAGAAGCGACGTGATGCCGGAATGCGCGAACGTCGAATCGCCGATGACGGCGACCACAGGACGATGCTTCTCGCCTTCGAGGCCCAGTTCGAAGCCGTGCGCCATCGAGATGGACGCGCCCATGTCGACGCAGGTGTCCACGGCGGAAAGCGGCGCGAGGGCGCCGAGGGTGTAGCATCCGATGTCGCCGGTCACGATGGCCTTCATGCGCGCGAGCTCGCGGAATACGAGCCTGTGCGGGCATCCCGGGCACAGCGCGGGCGGGCGCGGCGGAAGATTCGCAGGGGTATCGGCGTGCGGAGCCTCGTCGGCGCCGAATGCGCAGGCGATCGCCTGCGGCGTGAGCTCGCCTGCCGGAGAAAGCGGGCGAGCGGGCTGGGAAAGCTTCACGCCCAACGCCTTCACCTGGTCGGACAGATACACGGACGCCTCTTCGACCACGTAGACCTCATCGACGCTCGCGGCGAAATCGGCGATGGTCTGCGCAGGCAGCGGCCAGGACATGCCCAGCTTGAGCACGCTTGCCTCGGGAAGCGCCTCGACCACGTGCTGGTACGTGGCGCCCGTGCAGATGACGCCGACCGCGTCGCCACGGCGCTCGACGCGGTTGAACGGGCAGGTTTCGGCATACGCGCGCAACCGCTCGATGCGCTCGTCGAGGTCGAGCCTGCGCGGCTTGGCATAAAGCGGCATCATGACCCATTTCGGCTGGTTCTTTTCATACGGGACGGGCGCCGTCTCGACGCGCTCCCCCGTTTCCACGGCGCATTTGGTATGCGATACGCGCACGGTGGAGCGGATGAACACGGGAATGTCGAAACGCTCCGAAATCACGAACGCCTCTTTGGTAAAGGCTAGGGCCTCGGCGCTATCGGCGGGGTCGAGCATGGGAATGTGCGCGGCCATGGCGTAATAGCGGGAATCCTGCTCGTTTTGCGAGGAGTGCATGCCGGGGTCGTCGGCCGCAAGCACCACGAAGCCGCCGCCGACGCCGGTATAGGCGGCCGTGAACAGAGGGTCGGCCGCCACGTTCACGCCGACATGCTTCATCGTGGAAAGCACACGCTTGCCTGCGGCCGATGCGCCGAGACCCACCTCGACGGCGACTTTCTCGTTCGGGCACCATTCGGCATAGACGCCTGGCATCTTGGCGAAGTTTTCCATCGTTTCGGTCGAAGGGGTGCCGGGATAGGCGACGCCGATCGAAGCGCCCGCTTCCCAAGCGCCGCGCGCAATCGCCTCGTTACCGGATATCAATTCCATAGGGTCACATCCTATCAAACGTCGTTGCGAAACCGCTTCTACATGCTGGGCATGGACTGATAGACCAGGCAGAACGTGCCGATTTGGACGACGTCCCCGTCTTTGAGAGCCGCTTCTTTGACATTGAGGTTGTTCACCCACAGCCCGTTGAACGAATCGGCATCGACGATTTCATAGCCGCCCCGCACGCGCTTGAGCGTGGCATGCATGCGCGATACGGTCATGTCGTTGAGGAAGATGTCGCACTGAGGGCTTCGGCCGATGGTGATGGCGTCGGAGGACAGGCGGAACACGTTTCCGACCTGGGGGCCCTTCACGATGCTCAGGGTGCACTCCTCGAGAATGGAGGCAGGCGCCGTGTTGGCGTTGGGCTGCACGGCGATCGGAGAAAAGGCCTGCGTCTGGCCGAGGAGCTTGAATCCGCAGGTAGGGCAGGCATTGGCGCCCTCAGGGAGCGGCGCGTTGCAAACGGGGCATACGGTTGCCATGATGTTCCTTTCTCGAACGGAGAGCAATGCTCCGGATAGGTATCGAATAAGGCCGCGACGGTTACATGTCGGCGATGGCGGCCGGGTCGTTCAGGCAGACCGACGTCGCCATCGTGGGCTGATTCTGCAGGCCGCGGACGAAGCAGTCGATCCACACGCCGATTTTCTGGAAGAAGCCGGGCGCGGCCTGGTTTTCGGCGGCGAGCAGGTCGCATTCTGCAATCTTTTCGCCTGCCTGGGTGAATGTCAGATGACCGACGACGTCTCCTTCGGAAACGTCGCCTTTCACGTCGACGAACGAGACCTGCTGCTCGATAGGGCCGGCCAGGTCAAAGACTTCGACGGCGAGATCGGGGTCGGAGGCCGCAGCGTCGATCGTGCAGTCGGGCCACTGCGTATGGGCCACTTTGGCGACGAGCGGCTGGCGGATGCCATCGACCTCGATGTGTTCCATGCTGTTGATCAAGCGTTTCTGTACGATATTGCCATACGTCCAGTCGAAAAGCGCCACGGTATCGGCGAAACGCACGTCAGGCTCGGGGCTTCCCAGGACAACGCTGTAGAACTCTCCTTCTTCGCGCGAGACGGCGCCTGCGAAGCAATACCCCGCAGCATCGGTGGTGCCCGTCTTCACGCCGCAGACGCCGTCGTAGACGCCGATGAGTTCATCGGTCGAAACGAGCCGGAGAAAGCGCGATGACCCGTCAGCCGACGAGACCTCGATCGACGTGTCGCCCGCATCGACCACGGAGCGGAACGTGTCGTTGCGCATGGCGTGGGAAACCACGATTCCCACGTCTGCCGCCGTGGAGCGGCTGTCGCTTTCGAACGCTCCGGCATCGAGGCCGTGCGGATTGGTGTAGACGGTATCCTCGCAGCCCAGCTCTTGCGCCTTGGCATTCATGGCGGCGACGAATGCGGCCTGCGGGTCGGCGCCGTCGTATTCCGGCAGAAGCGCCCCGACGCTTTTGGCGATGGCGATGGCGGCGTCGTTGCCCGACGGCACCATGAGCGCGTAAAGCGCCGTTTCGAGGTCCATGGAGTCGCCCTCGAGCAATCCGGCCGACGACTCGCCAACTTCGGCCGCTTCGGCGTCGACCGTCACCTTTGTATCGAGCGGAGCGTTTTCGAGCGCCACTACGGCGGTCATGACCTTGGTGATAGACGCGATCTTGACAGGCTCGTGCGCGCCGCGGGCGAAATAGACCGTTCCATCGCGCGATACGAGCAAGGCGTTTCGGGCCTCTATGTCGGGGCATGCCGAGTCGGCAAGACCTCGCTGCGCTACGCTTTGCGAAAGCACTTCGTCGTTTTGCAGCACGACGCCGAAGGCCTGCTCGCCCGGGACGCTGCAAAGCGCGGCCGCCAGCGCGCACGACACCAGTCCGGTGCCGATGCGCGCCGGCATTCCGATGCGGCAGGGCCTTCCCCCGCCCTGCCGCGCGTCGAATTCATTCGACCATATCGAAGTCGAGCTATTCATCGAGCTCGTAAACCTCCTGAGCTTCTACGATATCGAATCCTGCTTCCGACAGTTTACTCTCGATGCTCGCGTCGCCGACCTTCAAAACGTCAATCGCCGTCTGTTCGCCGCGAGAAAAACAGTAGCCATACTCGATGTTGCATTCCTCATCCTCGATCGCCTCCAGAAGCGTTGCGAGGCCGCCGGCGACGTTGGGCACGCGCACGGCCAGGACGTCGACTACGCGGGCGCGATAGCCTCGCTCTTCAAGCATGGCGGCCGCGCGGCGCGGCGTGTCGCAGAAAATGCGCACGATGCCGAAATCGGACGTGTCGGCCACGAAGAGGTCGTGCATGTTGATGTCGGCATCGGCCATGTCGCGGCACAACTGCGAAAGGCGGCCCTTTTCGTTCTGAAGCAAAACGGTAAGCTGTTCGATCATGATGTCTCCTTTTCCCGATGTCGCGATGCCGGCGGCTAGTCTTTGTCGCGCAGGTCCAAGACGCGTTTCGCCTTGCCTTCGCTTCGTTCGATCGTTTTGGGTTCGACGATCTTGATATCGACGGCGATTTGCAGGTTGCTCTTAAGCTCGCCTGCGAGGCGGCGTCGCAAGTCTTCGAGGGCGCGAATCTCGTCGAATGGGAAATCGGACGCCGTTTCGACGCGCAATTCCACATGGTCGAGCTTGCCCCTGGTGGTGAGTACGATCTGGTAATGGGGAACGACTTCGGGGAACGCCGTGATGACCTGCTCGATCTGGGACGGGAACACGTTGACGCCTCTGATGATGAGCATGTCGTCGGTGCGGCCGAGGATGCGGTCGATCTTGCGGTGAGTGCGTCCGCAAGCGCACGGCTCGGAGATGATGCGCGTCAGGTCGCGCGTGCGGTAGCGGATCAAGGGGCTGCATTCGCGCGTCAGCGTGGTGATCACCAGTTCGCCGAGCTGGCCGTCGGGCACGGGCTCGAGCGTTTCGGGATCGACGATTTCGACGAGGAACTGGTCTTCTGCCACATGCAGGCCGCATCCTTCGGAGCACTCCATGGCCACGCCCGGCCCCATGATCTCGGAAAGGCCGTACACGTCGCAGTACTGCACGCCCAGTTTGCGGCGGATTTCGTCGCGCATGTGCTCGGAGGCCGGCTCGGCGCCCAGGATGGCTCCGGAAAGGTTGAAGTCTTTGGCCGGGTCGTATCCCATTTCGATCGCGGTATCGGCGATGAGCAAGGCGTAGGAAGGAGTGGCGCACAAAATGTCGACCCCGAAATCCTTCATGACCTGAATCTGGCGCTTCGTGTTGCCGGTCGAGGTGGGAACCACCGTGCACCCGGCGGTCTCGCCGCCCATGTGGGCTCCCAGGCCTCCCGTGAACAGGCCGTATCCGTACGAAACCTGCATCGTGGAATCGGCGTTGCCGCCCACCATGGCGATGCCGCGCGCGAAGCACTGCCCCCAGTTCTTCAGGTCGTTTTCGGTGTAGCCCACAACGGTGGCCTGGCCGGTCGTGCCGGAAGACGCGTGCAGGCGCTTGACCTCTTTGCGATCGACCGCGAACAGACCGAACGGATAGGCGTCGCGCATGTCCTGCTTGACGACAAAGGGGAATCGCGCGATATCGTCAAGCGATTCGATGTCGTAGGGGTCGAGGCCTGCGGCGTCGAATCGCTCTTTGTAAAGGGGAACGTTTTCATACGCATGGACGACGGCCCATCGCAAACGCTCGAGCTGCAGCTTTTCGAGCTCGGCGCGAGGCATGCATTCGATTTCCTCCTGGTAATACATCGGCGATTCCTTTCTCTTCACGTACACAGCGGACGACGTGTCGCCCGCCGCTTTTATACTCTAGTCTAGTAGAGTGGATTCGTGAAGTTAAAATCGCGTGAATTGACCTGATTTTGCACGAATGCGTATAAACCGGAGAAATCGTGGCGCGAATCAGCGCTCCGCGATTCCTGCCCGGACTTCTTGCAGGGCAAGCCAGCCGCGATGGATATAGACCGCCGTCGTGGCAAGGGCCGTGACGAGGCCCGCGTAGACGAACCAGATGCCCCACGAAACGGCTTCCCCGTTGAAGCCGGGAAGCCATGCGAAATCGCAAAGACCGAGGCCGGGAATCATCGGCCAATTCAGCAAAAGGCCGGCGAAGCCGATAAAGAGAAGCGTCGTTGCCACCTTGCCGGGAAACACCACGGCGATACGCTTCTTGTAACGCAGTAGACACGCACCGCCGATCAGGAGAAAGAGGTCGCGGGCGATTACGACGACGATGACCCACAGAGGCAGACGACCCACAAGCAGCAATCCCACCACGCCTGCGATCATGAGGATGCGGTCGACCGCAGGGTCGAGCAGCTGGCCGAGACGCGAAACGGTATGGGTGCGGCGAGCGAGCTGGCCGTCGACGAAATCGGTCGACGCAGCCAACGCGAAAAGGAACGTCGCGAGGATATCGTGGCCTTCGAGGAGGAATACGAGATACGCAGGCACCATACACAGCCTGATGAACGAAATCACGTTCGCGAGCGTGAATATTCTATTACTGACTTGTTCCTGCTGCCCCATGGAAATCTCTTTCAAAACGAACCGAACGACGTCTGCCGCTTTCGGGCAAACGGCTGTCGATTGTATCAGGCTTTTCGTACGTGAAGAACCTATGTCGGCCATATTCGCGATACCGTCACGGAGCCGTTGAGAAAAGTTGAGAAACAATGCACGAAACGACGGCGTCGCGCATCGCGGCCCGCCTTTCGTGTAAGTGCCGGCATCGCTCGCCGAAACAAACGGGGCCCGATGCGCCATATCGCGCATCGGGCCCCGCTGGTCGGGCTTATTGTTCGCCGGCCGCCTCTCGGGCGGCTTTCGCGGCGAGCGCGGCTTCGATCCGCGCGGCCTTTTCGGCCTCCTTGGCGGCAACGACCGCCTTTTCGTCCTCGGAAGGCTCGGGCTTATGCAGCGCATCGATGCTCTTCTGCGCAGCGGGCGCCGGGTAATTCGGATCCATCGTCAAGGAATCCTTCGGGCACTCGCGCACGCAGGTTCCGCACTGGACGCACCTGAAACGATCGATCTGCCAGCAGCCGTCTTTCTTAGCCACCTTGATGGCGTCGGTCGGGCAGCGCTTTTCGCAGATGCCGCACAGGATGCACGCGTCGATATCGTTGAGCACCTGGCCCTTGAGACCCTCGGGCTGATAGCGCGTCTGCGCCGGATACATGATGGTTTCCGGCTTCTTGAACAGCGAACGCAGGGTCATCTTCCCCAGTTTGAAGTTTCCCATCGCGTTCCTACCTTTCAGAGCAGCTGATACACGGATCGATAGTCAGGATGACCATGGGCACGTCGGCCAGGTCGCATCCTTCGAGCGCCTTCACCATGCCGGCGAGGTTCTGGCTGGTGGGCGTGCGCATACGCATGCGGTCGAGGTTCTTGGAGCCGTTGCCGCGCGCGTAGTAGTAGCATTCGCCGCGCGGCTGTTCGAGCACGCTTGCTGCCTGCGAGCCCGCAGGAGGCGTGAGCTTGCTCTTCTCGCCGATGCCGTCGTGGGGCATCTTGGCGGCCAGCTCTTTGATGATGGCGATCGACTGGTTCACTTCCAGGGCGCGCACTTTGCAGCGGGCGTAGCAGTCGCCTTCGTCGGAAAGGATGGGCTCGAAGCCTTCCAGGTCGCCGTAGCCGCCGCGTCCGAGCATGCGCGCGTCGTAGGCCACGTTGGAGGCGCGGGCGAACGGGCCGACCATGCACAGGGCTTCGGCCTCTTCTTTGGAGATGTGGCCCACTCCGACGAGCCTGCTTTTCACAGAGGAGTCTTTCAGGAAGGTGTCCGTGATCTCTTTGTATTCGGACTCGATGCTGTCGATCTTGTCGATGATAGCCTTCATCATGACGTCGTCGATATCGCGGTTCACGCCGCCGATGCAGACGGCCGACAGGATGACGCGGCCGCCCGTAGTGGCCTCGAAGATGTCGAGCACGCGCTCGCGCAGACGCCAGCAGTGCATGAACAGGCTCTCGAAGCCGAAGGCGTCGGCCGCAAGTCCCATCCACAGCAAATGGGAGTGCATGCGCGAAAGCTCGTGCAAGATCACGCGGATGTATTCGGCGCGCTTGGGAACCTCGACGCCCATGAGGTCTTCGACCGTTTCGGCGTAACCAAGCGAATGGCCGAAGCTGCAGATGCCGCAGATGCGTTCGGCGACATAGATGAACTGATGGATGTCGCGCGTTTCCACGAGCTTTTCGAGACCGCGGTGGATGAAGCCGATCTGAGGGATGGCCTCGATGACGCGCTCGTCTTCCACCACCAGGTCGAGATGGAGCGGCTCGGGCAGCACCGGGTGCTGCGGGCCGAAGGGGATGACCGTCGCTTTGCCCATGCTATTCGCCGCCTTTCTTCTCGGCGGCAACGCGCGCCGCCTTCGCTTCCATGGCCGCGCGCACTTTGGCGGCCTTTTCCGGGTCCATGCCTGCGAGCTTCGCTTCGAGCTCGTCGCGCTTCGCGCTTTCCGCCGCGGCTTTTTCCTTGGCCGCCTTCGCCTCCATGGCGGCGCGCACCTTGGCCGCTTTCTCGGGGTCCATGCCCGCGAGTTTGGCTTCGATATCGTCGGCCGGCTTGTCTTTGCCGGCGGCCTTCGCGGCCTTGGCGGCCGCGATTTTAGCAGCCTTTTCACGTGCCGCCTTCTGCGCCGGCGAGATGACGGTCATAGGCTTGTCCATGGCCACCTTGTAGAAGTTGCCGGCGAAATCGATGGCGATGTCGGTGACGTTCAGGCCGAATAGGTCGTGCGCCTCGTTTTCGAACGGGAAGGCGGCGAGGAAGAAGCCCGTGACCGACGGAACGGTTTCGACGGCCGTATCGATGCCGCAGATGGTGTAGTTCTCCAGGCGGTCATCTTTCATGAAGGCGTAGAGGGCGTCGATGCCCTGCTCCGTGTTGACGCACAGCATCTGGACGAAGCGATAGCCTTCATCGCGCTTCTTTTCGGCGAGCGCGAGCAGGTCGGCCGTCTGGATGGTTTCGAACGTGGTATGCAAGGCCATGGTCTACTCCCCTTTCTTCTTCGAGGCCGCGAGCGCCTTCGATTTTTCTTCAAGGATGCCGAGGCCCTGCACGACGCCGTCGATGATCGCTTCGGGGCGCACCGCGCATCCCGGCACGTAAACATCGACCGGGATGGCCTTGTCCACGCCGCCGATGATGTTGTAGCAGTCGTGGAAGATGCCCGCCGAGCATGCGCAGATGCCGCATGCCACGACGACCTTCGGCTCGACCATCTGGTCATAGATCTCTTTGACCACGTCGATGTTCTGCTCGTTCACCGACCCGGTGACGAGGAAGATGTCGGCGTGCTTGGGGTTGCCGGTGTTGATGATGCCGAACCGTTCGACGTCGTAGAGCGGCGTCAATGCGGCGAGCACTTCGATATCGCAGCCGTTACAGCTGCTGCCATCGTAATGGATGACCCAGGGCGATTTGGAAACACTGCTCATGATTGGCTCCTACGCGAAGATGATGTACAGCACGAGACCGAGGATATTGACGAGGCCCGCGACGAGCGAGACGATCCAGGCCCACTTCAGGCAGGACTGCCACTTCACGCGCGCGAAGTTGTTGTCGATCCAGATCTCGAGGAAATAGACCGCTGCGGCCACGACCACGGCGAGGGCGATGGATGCCGGGTTAGACCAGACGAAGAACATCGCGACCCAGGCCATGAACAACACGTTCTCGCACCAGTGCATCACTTCCACCTTGGCGAGCGTGCGGCCGGACATCTCGGTGGTCACGCCTTTGACGAGCTCCTGGTGGGCATGGTGCGAATACGAAAGGTCGAACGGCGATTTGCGCAGCTTGATGGTCAGCACGAAAAGCAGTCCGATGAAGATTGGCCATGCGGCGACGATCATCGGGGCGCTGCCGTGGAACAGGCCCGCCACATCGAAGGTGCCCATGGTGAGCAGCATGCCCACCGCGACGAACAAGATCATGGGCTCGTAGGACATGACCTGCAGGATTTCGCGGTCGGCGCCGATTTCGGCATACGGCGAGCGCGACGAGTAGGCTGCCAGGATGAAGAACAAAGCCGACAACGTGACCAGGAACACGCACATCAGGAAGTTGCCGCCGCCGAAGAACACGCCGCCGGCGATCAGCGTGAAGATGAGCGCCATGGTGATGTAGGTGCCTTCGACCGTGTTGACGCTCACGTCATCTTTGGCGATGAGCTTGCGCACGTCGTAATACGGCTGCAGCAGCGGAGGGCCGACACGGCCCTGCATGCGGGCGCTGATGATGCGGTCGAGGCCCGCCAGCAGGCATCCGAGAACGGGGCCGACGACGAGAAACACGACGATGCCGATCAGCGTGGAGAACACGCTTTCGTTCAGCGAAGCGGTCTGCAGATACATGGGCAGCGAGACGGAGCCGAGCGTGCCGCCCGCGAAGATGCTCGCGACGAGGCAGACGACGAGCACGGCTGCGGTGACGATGGTGGCGGGCTTGTCGAGGCGTTTCTCGCCGAAGATGCCTTCGAGGTACCAGTTGCGCGAGGTGGCCTCGCGCTCGCCGCCGAGGGCGCCCTTGAAGACGCGCTTCGAAGAGTCGACGGTGATGCCTGCCATGTAGACGGGAACAACCTTTTTCTTAGCCTTGCCGAGCGTGCCGAACAGCACCACGACGATGAAGGCCACGATGATCGCCATGATCGCCATGTTGTCGAAGCCGATGGCGAGCGGGGCCATGCCGTAGACGCCTGCCAGGTACGGCTCGACGAACGCGGAGGAGATGAAGGGCATGCCGACGCAGCAGGCCACGACCAGGACGGCCATCAAAATGATCGCGCTCCACTCGGTCTTGTTGACCGTGACCTCCTCGCTTTCGCGATGCGCGGCGATGCCGGCGAGCTTGCCGAGCCACTTGCCCCAGAACATGAAGGTGGCCGCGCTGCCGAATGCCAGCAGGACCAGCAGGAGCACCTGGCCGGTGGTGGCGAACGAAACGAGCGTCGCCCACTTGGAGACCAGCATGCCGAAGGGAGCGATGAACATGGTCATGATGCCGAGCATCATGAAGCGAGCCAGACGCGGCATGCGCTCGAAGAGCTCGTCCATGTCTTCGATGTTGCGGCTGCCGATATGGTGCTCGGCGGTGCCGACGCACAGGAACAGCAGGCTTTTCGCCACGGCATGGAAGACCACCAAGAAGATCGCGGCCCAGATCGCCTCAGGCGTGCCGACACCCGCGCAGGCGGTGATCAGGCCCAGGTTGGCGATCGTCGAGTATGCGAGCACGCGCTTGGCGTTGCTCTGCGAGATGGCCAAGAACGAGCAGAACAGGAAGGTCAGGCCGCCCACGATGACGACCATGCCCGATGCGATCGGAAAGACCAGGAACAGCGGCGACAGCTTGATCAGCAGGAACACGCCCGCCTTCACCATCGTGGAGGAGTGCAGCAGGGCGCTCGTGGGCGTAGGAGCGACCATGGCTCCGAGAAGCCACGTATGGAACGGCATCTGGGCCGCCTTGGTCATGCCCGCGAAGGCGAGCAGCACCACGGGAACGGCGAACAGGGCGGCAGCGGCCGTGCCGGCCGACATGGCGCCCGCCATGAGGAATTCGCTGAACACGAGCGGCAATCCGTTGAGCGCCGCGAACGCGATGGCGACCTGGAACGCCACGCCGCCGAGCATGTTCATCACGATCTGGCGGAATGCGTTATTGATGGCTTCGTCGGTCTTGGTGAAGCCGATGAGCAGGAACGAGCACAGCGTGGTGACTTCCCATGCGGTATAGATCCATGCCATGTTGTCGCTGAAGACGATATTGAACATGGCCGCGAGGAACGCGAACATGAGCGCGAAGAACCACGGGCGGCGGTCCTTCTGCTCGGGATGGTGCTCCTGGAAATCCTTCATGTATCCAAGGGCGTAGACGCAGATGCCGGAGCCCACGATGCCGATGATGAGGGCCATGATGACCGAGAGCTGGTCGACGCGCATCTGGGTGGAGAACTCGTGGCCCGCAAGGACCGACACCTCGATCCAGACGGCCATGACGAGCTGCACCAGCGCCAATCCGAGCGCCAGCATGCGCTTGTAGCGGATCGCGTAGGCGAGAATGAAGGCCCCGACGGCAATCTCGATCAAGAAATTGACGATTCCCAATACGCCGGCAGTCGATTCGGGAAGCACGAAATACACGGGGCTTTCGCCCAGATAGCGAACCGCGAACACGACTGACAGCAAGCCGATCGCCGCGACGGACGCCACGGCCAATACGTTTCGAGCCTTGTCGCAGCGCACTGCCAGCATCAGCAGCGCCGCGAGACAGGGCACGCCCACGAGGGAAACAATCAACTCCATCGGTTCCTCCTCCTTCGCACGGACGGTACAACGAAAAGCGGCGAGAAGACCTCGCCGCTCGGTACTCTATCAAAGTGGATCATCCGTGTACGAAGTGCCACCGATTCGATCACGTTTGGGGTCGATGCTTATCGGCGAATGGATGCCGTGTCGACGGCGCCGGCGATCAGGAGGCTATCGCGGGCGCTTGGTGTAGGTCGTGAGTTGGGAGACGTTGAACATCTCGCCGTCGCTTTCCCTGAATTGCTCGACCTTCCAAACCTGGATGCGGCCGCCGCGCCGTACGGGCGTCGCGACGCTGCGCACCGTGTCTCCCGCCGCGACCGGCAGAAGATGCGTGCTGGTCAGATCGAGCCCGACCACGTGGCATCGGTCGTCGTCGAGCGCGAAGCCCGCGGCGGCGCTCGCCACAGTTTCGGCGAGATATGCGCTCATGCCTCCGTGGATGATGCCCTGGGGTTGCAGCATTTCGTCGACGACGGGGGCGACCATCACGAAGCGGTCTTTCTCGCACTCCGTGAAACGGGCGCCGATTCGTTCGAAAAACATCATGGCTCGTCCTTTCTTGAAACGATCATCGGTCGGCCATTCACGGTAGCGCAGCGCGACGGCGCTGTCGATGGGCGGATGCTAGCGCGTGTGGGCGGGCTTTCCTCCCCAGTACAGCTCGATGAAGTGCTTCTTGGGCTCATCGACCGAGCCGATCAAACGCAACGACGCGTCGGCGATATCGAAGGCGGCATTCGGACGCCTCAGGATTTCTCCGTTGACGAGCATGGCATGCAGGCTCGAAGGATTGGCGTGCAGGTGCCGCAGGGCACCGAGCAGTTCGCGCGCCGTGGTGACGTGCATGCCGACGCCGAGCGACGTGAGCATGCGGGTATTGGCTTTCTCCTGGCCGTACGAATGGCCGAGAAGCACCATGGGCAGGCGGGCGCACAGGCATTCGGTGACCGTCAGCCCTCCCGACTTGCAGATGGCGAGGTCGCTGGCCGCCATGAGCGCAGGCATCTTGTCGACGTAGCCGAGGATGCTCATGTTGTCGATCGACATGGCTTCGCGTTGGCGTTCGAGATGCACGGCGTATTCTTCGTCTCTTCCGGGAAGGAAGACGAAGTGCATGCCGGGCAGGCCCTTGAGATACGAAAGCGTTTCGTCCATCGTGGCGCGGAAGCGAACATACGGTTGCGGCAGGTGGGCGCCTGCCATGACGAGCACGAGGGTCTTGTCGAGCGGAAGCCCGAGTTCGGCGCGGACGGCCGCGATGTCGTATTCCTCCCCCAGCCCGCCGCGCACCGGGATGCCGGTTATTTCCATCTTGTGCTCGGGCACTTTGCGCGGACGCAGGGTTTCTGCCATGGCTTCGGTGGCCACGCAGAACAAATCGGTTTCTTTATGGGGCCACAAGCCCTCGATTTCGTAATCGGTCGGCACGCAGACGATGGGAAAACGCTGGCCCGTGAGCATGCGCGCGCCTACGACGGCGTTCGCCGCGGTGATATGCGTGCAGACGACCACGGACGGCTTGCGTCGCTCGACGTATTCGGTGAGCTTTCCGAACATGATGTGCGACCACGCCGTTCCGCCGCCCCAGAGAAGCCTGCCGGTAAGCGTGTAGCGCCATGTGATGTCGTAGATCGGCCTTGTGGGGCCCGTGAACATGGAGGCGGTTTTGTCGCCGTCGATCGGAACGCGGCCGTAATCGAGGATATCGATGACCTCTATCTCGGCATCGGAGGGAACGCGCTCGTCGCCCGAGGCTTTCAGCGCCTCGAACGCTTCTGCCACGGCCAGCGCGGCGCTTCGGTGTCCCGACCCTACCGAAGCGTGCATCACGAACACGACGAACGGCTCGGCCGCCGCAACGCCTTCGTCTTGCTGCATGGCATCGCAGCCGAAACGGCCGATCGGGCTTTCCCCTGCGCCGCTTTTCTGTTCGCGGGTAAGATCGGATTCGGCCACCGGATGCCCCCTGTCGTCTTCATGCTGATTCATGCCGCCCGCCCCGAAAGGCTCGGCTTGAAGAAGCATAGCTTATTTATCATATGCTCACGAAAAGAGCGGTATCGATGAAACCGAGCCGTTGACGCGAGGAGGATGCCCATGATCGAACCCGAAAAGACAGCCGTCGTGATGATAGACATGCAAAACGGCTTCATACACGAACGCTCTCCGCTCCATATCGCAGGAGCCCGCGCGACGATCGGCGCGTGCGCCCGCGTGCTCGAAGCCGCTCGGCGCAGCGGCATGACTATCGTGCATGCCGTGCGAAGCTATGCCGCCGACGGATCCGACGTGGAGCCGTGCCGCTATGACGCATGGCTTCGCGGCAAGCCCCTTTCTGCAAGCTGCGACCCTTCGATCGACGACCGCGAGCCGGCCGAGCTGGCGCCGATCGATTCCGACCTGGTCATCGTGAAGCCGAGCTTCTCCGCATTCTTCGGAACGCAGCTGCACGAAACATTGAAAGCCGCCGGCATTCGCACCGTGGTGCTGACGGGAACCACGACGCCGAACTGCATTCGCAGCACCTGCTACGACGCCCTTTCGTACGGCTACAACGTAGCCGTTGTAGAAGACGCCACCTCGTCGCGCACGGAAGACGTCCAGCGCGCCAACATAGCCGACATGGCCTTCATCGGCGCTTCCGTGCTTTCGAGCGACGCGTTTTGCGAACGTTTGCTCGCGGATATGGACGATACGGCCGGACGGGTGCGCGAGGCTATTCATCGGCAGGCTCGAATGCGATGACGGCATGGCCGTTTTCGTTCGACCACGAAACGCGAAGGCCGCAATACGAGCATGTCGAAACGATGAGCGGCATCCCGGACCCTCGTGCGTCGACGCCCCCGAACCGATAAAGCGCCTGTACCAGCAAAGCGTTGCGCGTAGGCATGGCGCCTGCGGCCGGCCGATCGCGAAGCGTCTCGGCGGCGCCTTCCTTCCGCGGAGAAGGAACGTATACGTCGAAAAGATAGGGCCCGGGCGACGATATGCGCACGCACCCGGGCGAAACGACCGCCCGTACGGGTTCTGCGATTTCGTAATCGCGATGCGCAAGCGCATTGACGAGCGCCTCCCCGAGCGCGCAGGCGATGCACGATTCTTTTTCATGCGCGTTTTCCCGCTGTATGGCGAGCGCGCGCGGCGCGTGGCGCTCGAGAAACGCCCGCGCTTCCTCGAGCGCGGTCGAAAAGGACCCCGAGCAATCGGCCCCTTCGATCAGCACGTCGCATCGGGGGGAATCGTATGCCCGGCACAGGATAAGGGCGTCTTCGAAGCGATGGAACAAGAGCGCGGCGGCATTCGTCAGCATGCCGCCGCGCGATAAGCCGAGATTCGTCAGGGCCGACGGCGCATCGTCGCAGAAAAACGGAATGCGACGCGCGGCGAACCCTTGCTGCATGGCGAGCATCACGCCGAACGGATCGGCTTCTTGAACGGAGATTCCGCTTGCGCGCATGTCCCACGGCTCTTTTTCGCAGGAAATACATTCTGCGCGATCAAGCTGCGACAGGTGGCGGATATTGGGATAGGCGTACGGCGCGAACATGACAGCCCCCTTCCAGGAAGCGGCTGTCCTTCGCGTGAAGTTAGGCTGAACCAACCGTTACGAACATTTGTACTTGTTTCATAATAGCGAATGTTTGTTCGTAAAGCAAGCATGGGGCCGCCGTTCGCGAAAGAAGAAACGGATCCGCGCGTCACTGTTTCTCAGGAGCCGAGAAGCGCAACGCAGCCTGCGGGTCTTCGAGGAAACGGCGCTCGTCCACCACGCGCACGCCGGCGGCCCGCAATGCGCGAACGGCGAAGCCGTCCCCTTCCGTCAAGCGGCCCGTGAACGTGCCGTCATAGACCGACCCTGCGCCGCATGAAGGGCTTTTCGCCTTGAGCACCGCCAGGCGGCAGCCGTGTTCGCGCGCGGTTTCGACGGCGATCCGCGCGCCGCGCTCGAACGCGTCGGTCACGTCTTCCCCTGCTTCATTCACCACGCGCGCGCCGTCGGGCGCTATCTCGCTTGCGGGCCGCGGACACGGCAGACCGCCGTCTCGTTCGGGGCATATGCGCACGATGTCGCAGCCGTGCGCGGCAAGCGTCTCTTCGAGCCCGGCGGCGCATTTCGCCTTTCCGTCGTAGCGGCACGGCTCGCCAAGAAGGCAGGCGCTCACCAAGACATTCATGCGACGCTCCTCATTTTCGATGCTTTGTACGCGTCGCAGGGCGCGACGCGGTTTTGCCGAGACCATGATAGCGCAGTGCAGGCGCGCTTCGCGCCGTGCGACGCGGCCCCGCGCGCCGATGACGCGCGGGGCGAGAACCCCTACAATTCTGTCATCGGCCCTGCGTGTGCATCGTCGCTTCGGGCCGTAGTTCGAAGAAGGAGGCATGCGCCATGGACATCATACAGGCGATAGCGGCACGCCATTCCGTGCGAAAGTATTCGGACGAGCCGATCGGCGCCGCGGCCATCGATCGGCTGAGGCGCGTCATCGAGCGGTGCAACGTTGAGGGCGGGCTTCGTTTCCAGCTCTGCCTCGAGCACCCCGACCCCTTCGCGTCGCGCTTGGCCACATGCGGCATGTTCGAAGGCGTGCGCAATTACGTGGCGCTCGTCGGCGAAAAGGCCCGACGCTCGAAGAACGGGTCGGCTATTACGGCGAGCTCGTGGCCCTCGAAGCGCAGATGGCGGGGCTCAATACCTGTTGGGTCGCGCTGACGTATCGCAAGAAGGTCCTTGCCGCGACGGTCGCAGATAGCGAAGCCTGTCCTTGCGTCCTCGCTGTCGGGCACGGGTCGAACCAGGGCTTTACTCATAAGACGAAGCCTGTCGAAAAGCTCTGCCGCAGCGACTGCGACCCCATGCCCGATTGGTTCGAAGCGGGTATCGAGGCGGCGCGGCTCGCCCCGACGGCCCTGAACCAGCAGCGGTTCCTGATCGTCCTCGAAAACGGCGCCGTCCGCGCCGAAGCGCTTGCGGGGCCGTGCTCGAGCATCGACCTGGGCATCGTGAAGCGCCACTTCGAGCTGGGGGCGCGAAGCGTGCGGCCCGATTGGAACTGGGAATAGCAGCGGGCCCGCCTCGGCAAGAGACGGGCCCGCGATCGCGCGCCGCACGCGGACGGCGCATCGTTTTTCTCGAGGCGGTTACTGCGCCGGGTAGAATCCCGAAGGCTCTTCGGACAGGTTCACCAGGATGTTTTTCGTCTGGCAATAATGCTCCAGCATCACCTTGTGGGTTTCGCGGCCGATGCCCGATTCCTTATAGCCGCCGAACGGGGCGCCTGCGGGAATCTGGTTGTAGGTGTTCACCCACATGCGGCCGGTCTGGATGCCGCGGGCCACGCGGAAGGCGCGGTTGATGTCGCGCGTCCATACCGCCCCGCCCAGGCCGTAGACCGAATCGTTGGCCAGGTCGATGACCTCCTGCTCGTCTTTGAACTTCATCACCACGGCCACGGGACCGAAGATCTCTTCTTGGGCGACGCGGCAGGAATTGCTCGGGACCTCGAGCAGGGTCGGCTTGAGGAAGGCGCCCTTGGCAAGCTCGCCTTCCGTCGCGCGTTCGCCGCCGACCAGCACGCGGCCTCCCTCTTGCTTGGCGATTTCGACGTATTCGAGGATCTTGTCGGCCTGGCGGCGGTCGATCTGGCTGCCCATCTGGGTGTCTTCGTCCCATGGCAGGCCCACTTTGACCTTCTTGAACGCCTCCACCGCTTCGGCGACGAATTCGTCGTAGATGTCCTCGTGGACGAAGATGCGGCTGCCGGCGCAGCACACCTGACCCTGGTTGAACAGGATTCCCAGCTGGATGCCGTCGATCGCCATGTCGCGCTTGGCGTCGGGGAACACGATATTGGCCGACTTGCCGCCCAGCTCGAGCGTGGCGGGGATCAGGCGGTCTGCGGCGGCGCGGGCCACTTCGCGGCCGACCTCGGTAGAGCCTGTGAACGCCAGCTTGGCGAGCCTTTCGTTCTCGAGCAGGTACTGCCCCGATTTCGACCCGCGTCCCGTGACCACGTTGAACACGCCCGCAGGAATGACGTCTTGGGTCAGGCGCGCCAGCTCGAGAACCGAAAGCGAGGTGGAAGAGGACGGCTTGAGAACGGTGCAATCGCCCGCGGCAAGCACCGGCGCGAGCTTCCATGCGGCCATGAGCAGCGGGAAGTTCCACGGCACGATCTGGCCCACCACGCCAATCGGCTCATGCAGCACGATCGACATCATCTGCGGCGTCACCATATCGGCCTCGCCGGTTTCGGCGAGCAGGACGCCTGCGAAGTAGCGGAAGTGCTCGGCGGAGTAGGCCACGTCGATCGCGCGGGTTTCGCGGATCGGCTTGCCGTTGTCGATCGATTCGACGAGCGCCAGATGCTCGGCGTTCTCGTCGATGATGTCGGCGACGGCGTTCAGGATGCGCGCACGCTCGGCTTTATCCGTGCGGCCCCAGAAGACGAAGGCCTTATGGGCGGCATCGACGGCCGCGTCCACGTCTTCGCGCGTCGCATCGGCGATGCTTGCGATGCGCTCGCCGTTGGCGGGGCAGTAGGTGTCGAGCACGGCGCCGTCGGATGCCTCGACCCAGCGGCCGCCGATGAAAAGCTTGTAGGAATCGGAAACGGGATACTGCATGGTATCGCTCCTTTCTGACGAGGGCTTTCCCTCTCGGTATTTGCGCGTCATAATACCTACCGTTTTTGTAGGATATATAGTCGATATGTTACAGAACGAATAACAAATACCGAGGCGATCCCTTCCGCATCCGATTCGCGCGCCCCTCTCCTTCTACCCTTCTATAAAAGAAGCCCCCGCAGGCGGCGGAGACTTCGGAGGCGGACCCGCATCGAGCCCGCAAAAGCGTTTTGATTCGGGGTTAGCCTACTTTGACCAGCGAGAACACTTCGGCATCGGTGGCTTCGGCGATGGCCTTGCGCGGATCGAGGAACGCGAGCTCCATCAGAAAGCCCATGCCCGCCAGACGGGCGCCGAAGCGCTCGACCAGGCGCGCCTGCGCGACCGCGGTGCCACCGGTGGCCACCAGGTCGTCGACGATCAGCACCACGTCGTCGGAAGAGATGGCATCGAGATGGATCTCGAGGGAATCGGTGCCGTATTCGAGCGCGTAGCTCTCGCTCGCCGTTTCGCGGGGAAGCTTGCCGGGCTTGCGGGCGGGCACGAAGCCTGCGCCGAGCCGATGCGCCACGGGGGCGCCCACCATGAAACCGCGGGCCTCGGCGCCGATGACCTTGGTGACTCCCGCGTCGGCGAAGCGGGCGGCGATGGACTCGACCACCGCATCGAAGCCTTCGGGATCGGCGAACAAGGGCGTGATGTCTTTGAACACGACTCCCGGCTCGGGATAATCGGGAATGTCGACGATCAGACGCTCGAAATCGTATGCGGCCATGGTGTTCCTTTCTGCGCGCCCCTTGCGAGGCTCGATAGAGCTTTCGTGCCTGATGCATTGTACTACTCTCCCAGCGCCTCTCCTTGACGGCGCGCGCGTGCTCGTATAAAGTCCCGCCGATACCGCAGTGCACAAACACATATCTATTTCAGGAGGAAGCATGGCAAAATCGGTGAACGACAGGAAAGTAGCCATCGTCGGATGCGGATTCGTCGGATCTTCGTCGGCGTTCGCTCTGATGCAAAGCGGGCTGTTCACCGAAATGGTCCTCATCGACGTCGACCGCGACCGAGCCGAAGGCGAAGCGCTCGACATCAGCCACGGCCTGCCCTTCGCGCGTCCCATGAACATCTATGCGGGCGATTACGACGACGCCGCCGACGCCGCGATCACGGTGATCACGGCGGGCGCCAACCAGAAGCCGGGCGAAACGCGCCTCGACCTGGTGAAGAAAAACGTCGAGATCTTCAAGACCATCATCCCCGAAATAGCGGCGCGCGACTACCAGGGCATCATCCTGGTGGTCTCCAACCCCGTCGACGTGCTCACCTACGTCACCATCAAGCTTTCGGGGCTGCCGCTCGGCCGCGTGCTCGGTTCGGGCACGGTTCTCGATACGGCGCGTTTCAAGTATGCGATCGGCCAGCATCTCGGCGTGGACCCGCGCACGGTGCACGCCCGCATCGTCGGCGAGCACGGCGATAGCGAAATCGCCGTCTGGAGCACGGCGAACGTCGGCGGCGTGCCGATCAATTCCTTCTGCGAGCTGCGCGGATTCTACGACCACGAGGCTTCGATGCGTCGCATCGCCGAAGGCGTGAAGAACAGCGCCTACGAAATCATCGAGAAGAAGAACGCGACCTACTACGGCATCGCCATGACGGTCAAGCGCCTGTGCGAGGCGATTGTGCGCGACGAGAAATCGGTCCTGCCCGTGTCGAATCTGATGGAGGGCGATTACGGCCTGGACGACGTGGTGCTGAGCATGCCCGCGATTATCGGCCGCGGCGGCATGGAACAGAAGGTGCCGATCAGCTTGAGCGACGAAGAGCAGCGCAAGCTCGAAGAGTCGGCCGCGGCCCTGCGCGCGGTGATCGACGAGCTCGAGCTTCCCGGCATGGACGCCTAACTCGAAGCTCCGCGGACCCGCTTCGACCATCGAAGGCCCCGTCTCTCGATCGCGAATCGTCTCCCGTTTCTCGGATAAGAGAAAAGAATGGAAGACGATTCGCAGAGACGGGGCCTTTCCTCTATCGTGCGGCCCGAACCCGCCGCGATGAACGGGCTCGGAGAAACGACGGGCGGCATGGAGAGTTTGCGGCGAGGGACGATCCGCCGGATCGCGAAGGTTCGCGGACGCTACCATATCGTTACATCGTTGAAATATCTCGTATCGTAGAAAGCCCGCATGAGCCCTCGCAAAGAAAACCTCTCCCTCGATTCGGCCTATTTCGTCGCGTTCGAAATGACCCACGACGCCCTCAAGCGCGGCTTGCGGGCTGCAAGCGAGCTGAACATCACCCAATACCGCATGCTCGTCAAGCTGGCAGCCGCGGGCGGAAGCATCGCCCAAGGAGAGCTTTCTCGGATGCTGGACCTGCGCCCCAACGTGGTCACCCAGGCGGCCAACGCCCTCGAATCCGCGGGCTTCGCCAAGCGCGAGGTGGGCCGCGCCGACAGCCGTTCGCGCACCGTGGCCGCCACCGAAAAGGGAATCGCGCACGTGGCCGCCGCCAACGAGTCGATCGTGGCCCAGCTCTACGAGCTCTTCCCCACCGAAGACGCCGCCTGGCGCGCGATCTTGGAAACCTCGATCGCGGCGGGCGCTTTCATCGACCCGCCCGTTTCAGAACGCGAAACCTCCTGCTATCCGGCTTCGCGCGCCCTGGCTTCGCTCGAGCGATTCCGCTCGGCCATCGAAGCGGGGCTGCGCGCGGCATGCGGCGCCACGTATAACGAATGCCGCGTGATGCAACGGCTCGCCGAAACGGGCCGCCCCATGCGCATCGGCGACATCGCCGCGCAGCTGCAGCTCTCGCCCGTCAACGTGGCCCGGGCCGTAGACAGGCTCGCAGGACGCGCATGGGTGCGGCGCATGGGCGCCGAACACGATCGCAAGGCGGTGTTCGTCGAGGTCACCGAAGCAGGCGCCGCCCAGCAGCGCGTCATCGCGCGCACGGTGGACGACCTGGGCCGCAAGCTGCTCTGGAAGCATCTGTCCCGCCCGCAGCGCGACGCCATCCGCGCCGTGACCGACACGGTGATCGAGGGCCTGCGCGAGCGCGAGCGGCGCAAGGGCCTTTCCGCGTCGGAGAACCTGCGGCCGATCGGCTAGGCGAAAACGGTTCATAAAGCGAAGACGGCCCCTCGTGGGGCCGTCTTCGTCTGCGGTTCTTTATCTATTATCTATGCCGCGGTCGGCCGGGCGTTTTTCGCCATGCGCCATGCGATCGCCGCCATGGCCGCATTCGCCGCGATGTCGGCGACGAACCATCCGCCTGCGCGCGCGAGGTTGATCGAAACCGTATCGATCGAGGCGAACGTGCCCACCGTCAGCAGCATTACCACGACGCCGCACGCCGCCGTGGCGACGACCAGGTTCTTCGCCAGCGCGCACGGCGATTCCGCGCGCACGATGCACGCATGCACGACCAGCGACGCCGCCATCAGCAGCGTGCCGATGAACGCCGCGAACACCGCGACCGCCGCGATCAGCGCGAGCGTTCCCGGCAGCTTCGAGCTCATCGACGCGACCTGCACGCCGCTCAGGATGCCGCTCGCCACGATGCCCAGGCACGCGATCGCCACGAGCGCCGTGGCCCAGCCCCACAAAAACGCGGTGCCCGGATGGGCGGGAATCGCATCTCGGCGCGTCAGATAGCCGTAAAGCGCCACGCCCGCCGTCGAAAGCGTCAGGGCCAGCGATCCCGCGAATACGAACGCGACGAACGCCGAACCGGTGAGGATGGAGCAGATCACGTCCAAAACGGCCACGCCCGACGCGGAAATATAGTCGTAGGCGATCGTGCCTGTCATGTCCATGACCCACAGGCCCATCCTGGCCAAAAGCGCCACCACGAGCGCGATGGCGAACAGCCCGGCGTACGGGCGCGCCATATCTTTCATCAATGTAGCCATCTCAACCTCCCAGCGGCGCCTCTAGGCGCGGTCCAACTCGTGCTCGACGGCCGACGTGCCGCACAGATATCCTCCGCAAAACGCCAGGCCCACATCGCCCATCAGCGACCCGAGGATGGGGTCGCCCACATAGCTGTTCTCGCCGCAGGCGCCGCCCGCGGTGTGCCAGCCTGCGTACAGGCCTGCGACAGGCCTTCCGTCGATACCCATGACCTGCATATCCTCGTTGATCGCCAGGCCCGCCTTGGTTCCGTACAGATTGCCGCCGATGCGACAGCCGTAAAACGGCGGCTCGACGATCGCATGGAGCCACTCTTTCGGCATGGGATACAGGTAGTCGTCTTCTCCGCGCTCGCAGGCCTCGTTCCACTTCGCCACGGCATCGACCAGCACGCCGGGTGCGAATCCCAGGTCGGCTTCGAGCTCTTCGAGCGTGTCGCGGCGCTTGAGCACGTCGGCGTCGATCGCGTCCTGCACGCCGTGGTGCCAATCGCGGTAATGCGGCGGCACTTTCTCGATCTGCTCGAGGTCGGGCGTGATGAGCTTGCGGCAGTGCTCCTGCGCGAACCCGGCCAGATGGTCCTCGTAGTTCGCGTCGAAGATGATGTAGGAGCGGTGCCCGGGAGGCGTCATCTGGATCGTGGCGAGGTCGCCCAGCGCATAGATCGCGTTCGCGCCGTCTTCGCCGACGCGGCTGTCCATGTAGCGCAAGCGATTGCCGCAGCGGTCGATCGTCAGCCAGGGCTGACGCGAGAGCTGCGTCATGCCATCGTAGAGGAATCGCGCCCATTGGCCGCCTTCGGCCTCCCAATCCACGCCGCCGTCGAAGCTCGCCGAGCTGTTGAAGCCCGACACGTCGGCCCCGACGCCGAGGCCCATGCGGAAGCATTCGCCCGTCTCGCCCAAGGTGAGATAGCTCGACGCACAGCCCATCGCCGCCGTGGGAATATAGCGGTCGAGCAGCGCCTTGTTGTTGCAGAAGCCGCCCGCGGTCAGAATGACGGCCGCCGCGGCATGGATGAACACCTCGTGCTGATAGTCTTCCTTGCACACGACGCCTACGATGCGTCCGTCGCCGTCTTGCACGAGCGCCACGGCCGGGCACTGGAAGCGATAGTCGACGCCTTTGCGCTGGCCGTAGTTGAACATGGCATCGGTGGCGTCTTTCATCTTGAGCACGTGGTGGTCGAGCGTGGCGTTTTTGGGAGCCACGTACACGGGCACTTCGCCCAAGCGCCATTGCACGCCGCATTCGGCCATCCAGTCCAAGCTCGGGCCGCCCTGTTCGGCGATTTTGTAGATCAGCTTCGGATCGGCGGCGTAATGGTATTCGTCCATGGCCCAATCGGTCAGGGCTTTGGCGTCGAACGGATAGGACGGAAACGCGAAACGCTTCGACTCCTGCATTTTCGAGCCGCCCAGGATGCCGCACATGCCCGCCTCTTGGGCGTTGCCGCCGTGGAGGCCGGCGGCCTCCACGCAGATCACCGAAGCGCCCAGCTCGGCGGCGCGCGCGGCCGCGTTCAGTCCGCCGCCGCCTGCGCCGACCACGCAGATGTCGCACTCGTAATCCCAGGTTTCGGGAACCGGGCGCGGAGGAATGGGCGATGCGTCGTTCGCGGGAAACGCCGCTGCGTTATGCTCGCGATACGTGCCGTCGGGCGCCGTCGCATTCGTGTCCGCGCTTGCAGGAACCTCGACCGCGCGCGACCCGTCGGCCGCCCAGTCGCCGATAAAGCCCTCTTCGACCGCCTGGGCGGGCTGCGCCGCGAAGGCCCCGACGGCGACGGCTCCTGCTCCGGCGGCCGCCGCGCGGGCCAGAAAGTCGCGACGCGACATCCCTTCGTTCATGTAATCGTTCATCATGACCCCCTATTCGCCCGCCGCCGCGGTGTCGCCCTGCGCCGTTTCGGCCTGAGCCAACGCGTCGTTTACGGCCATCTTCACGCCGGCCGTCGTGATGGTGGCTCCGCTGACCGCATCGATATCGGAGCCCTGCGCCGCCTCGATCATGGCGGCGAACGTGCCGTCGCGCACCGCTTCGTAGCCGCCGCGGCTCTGGCTTTCGCCCTCCTGGGTCACCTCCAAACACGAAATGCGGTTGCCGTCCACCAAAAGCGTGACAGTGACCAGGCCCTCCATAGCCGTTCCTGTGCCGGTGTAAACGCCGTCGGCATACGTTTTCTCGGCGTGCGTGCGCACGGCTTCCGTCTGCACCGCCGCCCACGGGTCGTCGGTGCGCATGGCGAGCTGCTCGGCGCTCGCCGCGTCTTTCGACCCAGACCCTTCGAACGACGCCGCGCAGCCCGTCAGGCCAAGCATGAGCGCGGCCGCGGCCCCTGCCGCCGCCTGCGTCTTCCCCTTCATAGAACCTCCCCTCGAGAAGCGGCGATCCCGCCTCTGCATGTTTCGAATCAACGGCTCCTGAGCCTTATGCGGGATTCGTCCACCCTTCGGGCGTCAGGTAGTCGTGGCACGCGTTGCAATACATGTTCGACACCTTGTGCACGCCGTGGCAGTTGCTGCAATCGATCGGCGCTCCTTGATGCGACTCGTGCGGATTGACGCCCGCCTCGCCGCCCCAATCTGCGGTGGCCGCGATCACGTCCTTCATGTCATGGCAGCCGCCCTGGGTGCACATCTTCTCGTCGGCGGTCACGCCGACCGTGGCGATGTCGCCGTTCTCGTCCACCCGGAAATCGCCGCGGACCCACGCGAGCCCTTCGGCCACCTGCTCTTCGAGCTTGGGCTCGTGACAATCGAGGCACGACGTGCCGGCACGATAATGCGCGTTCGCGCACAGGCTCTCGTCTTCGAAATACCCCTGCACGTAGTTGTCCATCGGCACGTGGCAGACCGCGTTGCAAAAGCCCGGCGTCTGATGCCATGCGAAAAGCCCGGCGCCCGCAAGCGCGAGCACCAGCGCGACGCAGCCCACGACGATCGGCCACCTTCTTTTCGCGCGCGGCTCGCGAGGGCCTTCGACGCCCGACGTCTCGACGGCGGACGCATCCTCCCCATGCGTCTGCGGCGCTTCGAAACCGTCCTGCCGTTCTTTCTCGCCCATCCTTTCCCCCTCTCGTTCTTTTACTTCATTGAAGTTTTTAATTCATTACATCAATGAACTTTACGGCGCGAACTATAGCACGTGTATATTCGCCTGAAAATAGCCTTTGTACTGGTTTTTTACGGATTGACGGATTCGCGGAACTGTACATTGACGGGGCGTCAAAAAGGAGCGTATCCTGCAGAAATCAAGGGGAACGCGACGAGACGGCGCACAAAGGGGAACGTGCGTTTCACGCCCTCGCCGCACACATGAAGGCCGCGGGGAAACGCGCGCGAACCGCAAGGCGCGCCGCATCCGCGCCGAAGGAGGAGCCATGGGCCGCCGAGAGCAGATCATCGCCTGCACGCGCGAACTCTACGAAGAAAAGGGCCTCGCCAAAACGTCCGTGCAAGACATCGCCGACAGGGTCGGCGTCACGCGCAGCCTTTTCTACCACTACTTCACCGACAAAGACGCCGTCACGTCGGCCGTGCTCGACTCGTATATCGAAGACTTCCTCGCCATGCTCAAGGCATGGAACGACTGCCGCGTGGAAGGCGATGTGGACGGCGCGCTCGACACGCTCGTCCCCGTGCTGCGCCGCGCGCTCTTCGAACGCGATTCGTTCCGCCGCGCGCTGGCGTCGCGCGAAAACGCCGCGCTCTACATCGATTTCATCAACCGCGTGGCGGACCAGGCGGCGCGCTACATCGTCGCCACCACGGTGCAAGATTACGAGCGCCTGCACGAGGTCCGCATCGAGCACGTCTACGAATCCTTCTACGTGCTGATCCTCGGCGTCGCGGGATACGTGCGGTCGCACCCCGAAGCCCCCGACGCGGTCATCGAAGACATCGTCGCCCAGTCCCTGCATCTCGACCGAGGGCGCATCCGAGTATAGAACAGTGCGGCACGGCCGCATCGAAAAACAAGCCGCGACCCGGCGCTTCCCTTCGACGCTTCCCATCGCGAAGCGTCAGGCTCGAGCGCCCGAAATCGCGCATCGAAGGCCGGGAAAGGACGGCGACGGCGCAACGGCGCAACCATTCAACCATCGCATTACCAAGGAGTCACCATGCTATTCGACGTATACGGCGATACCGCCGTCTTCCAATGGGTCGGATGGGTCGTCGTCTTCGTCGGCCTGATCCTGATGAACGAATTCGCCCGCCGCACCAAAGCGGGCGGCATCATCTGCTTCCTCGTCGTTCCCGCCATCCTGACCGTGTACTTCATCGCGATCAGCATCAGCGCGGCGGCGGGCGCGCAGTGGGCCTTGAACAACCCCACCTATACCGATATGAACAGCTGGTTCCACTACGCGAAGCTCTATGCGGCGACCATCGGCTGCATCGGCTTCATGGCCCTGAAATATCGCTGGGGCAAGATCGGCAAGAGCCATTGGTTCAAGGCCTTCCCCTTCGTCATCGTGGCCATCAATATCCTGATCGCCGTGGTGAGCGACTTCGAAAGCGCCGTGCGCGCTTTCGGCACCACCTGGGTCTCCTCCGAAGGCGTCACCCTCTACGGCGGTTGGCATAACGTGTTCAACGGCATCGCCGGCATCATCAACATCTTCTGCATGACCGGCTGGTGGGGCATCTACGTGTCCAAGAAGAAGCAGGACATGCTCTGGCCCGATATGACCTGGGTGTTCATCCTCGCCTACGACCTGTGGAACTTCTGCTACACCTACAACTGCCTGCCCACGCACTCCTGGTACTGCGGCCTGGCGCTGCTGCTGGCGCCCACGGTAGCCAATGCGATCTGGAACAAGGGCGGCTGGATCCAGAACCGCGCCTACACGCTGGCCATCTGGTGCATGTTCTGCCAGGTCTGCCCCATGTTCGCCAACGACAGCGTGTTCGCGGTGAACTCGGTCAATAACCCCGACATCAACCTGGCCATCTCCGTGATCGCGCTGGTCGCCAATATCGCGGCCCTCGGATACATCGTCTACCGCGCCAAGAAGCTCGGCGTGAACCCCTACACCCACGAAGTGTTCACGGGCACCCGCGACTTCGTCAAGGCCATGGATCGCCGCGAAGAGGAAAGCGGCGAGACGGCTTAACGGCGATAGCTTCGAGCACGCACGTTCCGCCGACCCGGCTGCGGCCGGCGACACGGACCCGAGCCCGGCTTCTTCGGAGGCCGGGCTTTTTCGTGCACGGCTCGCCCGCCGCAGGCCCGTGCGGGCGGACCGCGGCATTCGGGCGCGACAATCGCATCGCGAGTGCTACTATAAGGGCACCTGCTTGAACGACCCGAAGGAGCGGCCATGATGATCTCGACGAAAGGGCGCTACGCCATGCGGCTCATGGTCGATGTCGCCGTCAACGCGCAAGAAGCGCCCGTGTCGCTGAAAGACGTGGCCCAGCGCGAGCATATGCCGCTCAAATACCTCGAGCAGCTCGTGCGCTCCCTGACGCGTGACGGCCTGCTCAAGAGCGTGCGCGGCCAACGAGGAGGCTACCTTCTCGCCCGCGAGGCGTCGTCGGTGACGGCGGGCGACATTCTGCGCTCCGCCGAAGGCAGCACCGCGCCCGTCGCCTGCGTCGACGGGCAGGCCGTCGACTGTCCCCGCATGGGCACGTGCACCACGCTCGCGTTCTGGCAAGGCCTCGACGAGGCGATCGAATCCTACGTCGACGGCGTGACCTTGGACGATTTGGCCCGCCCCCATCGGATCGAAGCCTGCGCGACAGGCGGCGAATCATAAGATCTTCCCCGCGCCGCACGAAGATGCGGCGTTTGTTTTAATTGATACCTTTTTAGTATGAATTAGCTTGACACCTCGTCGGCATGCCGTATTTTAATCCTAGAAATTTAATATGATTAGAAAGGCATGCCATGAACCCTGACATCCTGCTTTCTGTCCAGGGCCTTAGCGCCTCCGCCGATGGAAAACCCATCCTCCGCGATATATCGATCGACATTCCCGCCGGCCAGACCCATGTCATCATGGGCCCGAACGGGGCCGGCAAATCGACCTTCGGCCACGTCGTCATGGGCGACCCCGCCTACGACGTCGACGAAGGATCGATCGTCTTCGCAGGAAACGATATCGTCGACCTCTCCCCCGACAAGCGGTCCCGCGCCGGCGTGTTTTTGAGCTTCCAGGCCCCGGTGGAGATTCCGGGCGTGCCGGTCTCAAGCCTCCTTCGCGCCCAAACCGCAGGCCGCGAAGGCATCGAGATGAAGGGCAAGCGCTTCCGCCGCCGCATCGCCGACCTGGCCGAAAAGCTCGAAATGGACCCTTCCTATCTCGAGCGCGAACTGGGCGTCGGCTTTTCGGGCGGCGAGAAGAAGAAGCTCGAGATGCTCCAATTGCTGCTGCTCGAGCCGCGCCTGGCCATCCTGGACGAAACCGACTCGGGCCTCGATGTCGACGCGCTCGGCGTGGTGTCGCGCGGCATCCGCGCCTATCGCGAATCCTGCGACGGCACGCTCGTCATCATCACGCACAACACCCGCATCCTCGAAAACCTGTCGATCGACTGCGTGCATGTGATCGTGGACGGAAGGCTGGTCGAAAGCGGCGACGCGTCGCTCGTGGAAGAAATCGACCGCGCCGGGTTCGAGCGTTTCGCGCGCCATGCCGAAGAGGCTGCCGGCGAGCGCGGCGCGCTTCACTGCGACCATGCCGACGAGGGCCTTCTCGGCGGCAAGACCGACGGCCACTGCGTCGCGGCAGACGAACGGTAGGCGAAGCCATGGCAAAGAACCGCACCGAAGTCGCCGATATCGACCGCAGCATGTACGATTTCCGCTTCGAAGACGCAGGCGCCGAACGCGTCGACGCGGGCCTGACGCCCGCCATCGTCGAAGAGATCTCGCGCAAGAAAGACGAGCCCGCATGGATGCTCGAATTCCGCCTGAAGTCGCTCGAAACCTATCTGAGCATGCCCGTGCCCGATTGGGGCCCCGCGCTCGACGGGCTCGACATGGACCATATCGTCACCTACGTCAAGCCCGACACCGAGCAGAAAAGCGATTGGGAAAGCGTGCCCGCCGACATCAAGGACACCTTCGAGCGCCTCGGCATTCCCGAGGCGGAGCGAGCCTATCTCGCGGGCGTCGGCGCACAATACGATTCCGAGCTGGTCTATCACAGCGTCCAGGAATCGGCCGCGAAGATGGGCATCGTGTATTCGGGCATCGAAGAGGCGCTCAAGGGCGAATACGCTGAGCTCATCCGTGAGAAGTTCATGACGCTCGTCACGCCGCGCGACCATAAGTTCGCCGCGCTGCACGGCGCGGTATGGAGCGGAGGCAGCTTCGTCTACGTGCCCGCGGGCGCCAAGCTCGATTTCCCGCTGCAAAGCTACTTCCGCCTCAACGCGAAGGGCGCGGGACAGTTCGAGCACACGCTCATCATCGTGGAAGACGACGCCGACCTGCATTTCATCGAGGGATGCTCGGCGCCGAAGTACAACGTGGCGAACCTGCACGCCGGCTGCGTGGAGCTGTTCGTGGGCGACCGCGCGCGCCTACGCTATTCCACGATCGAGAACTGGTCGAAGAACATGTACAACCTCAACACCAAGCGCGCCCTGGTGGGCGAAGGCGGCTCGATCGATTGGGTCAGCGGATCGTTCGGCAGCCACGTGGGCTATCTCTATCCCATGTCGGTGCTCGCCGGCGAAAACGCCGCCTGCACCTTCACCGGCATCACCTTCGCGGGAACCGCCCAGAACCTCGATACCGGCTGCAAGGCGGTCCTCGCCGCGCCGAACACGTCGGTCGCGGTGCAGACCAAATCCATTTCGAAGGGGGGCGGCATCTCCACCTTCCGCTCGTCGATCGTGGCGACCGAAGCCGCGCGCGGCGCAAGCGCGAGCGTGTCGTGCCAGTCGCTCATGCTCGACGACGAAAGCCGCGCCGACACCATTCCCGCCATGGACATCCGCTGCAAGCATGTGGACATCGGACACGAGGCGACCATCGGCCGCATCGGCGACGACACCGTGTTCTACCTGATGAGCCGCGGCATTCCCGAAGAAGAGGCGCGCACCATGGTGGTCAACGGCTTCGCCGAGCCCGTCAGCAAAGAGCTGCCGCTCGAGTACGCGGTCGAAATGAACAATCTCATCAAGTTGGAAATGGAAGGGGCGATCGGATAATGCTCGACACCGTCATTCGCCATGCGAACGCGATGCCCGCCCCCACCTGGCATCGCCTCGGCATGAACCATGCCGACATCGCCGTGAAAGCGCCCGCCGCATCCGTGCGCGCCGCGACCGTCGATGCGACGGGCTTCATGGACTCCCCCGCGCCCGATGCGTTCGACGCGGCTCTGCGAACGCTGCCGTGCGCGGCCGCGCCTGCCGAGGGCGCGGCAGACGACGCGGCGGGCCTGGATGCCTGCGCGCTTTCACGCTACCAAAGCGACCTCGCAAACCGCGAACGGATCGGCGACGCGGCAGGCGCGTTCAAGACGGGCGCCGGACGCGACGCCGCCGCATTCGTCGAATCGATCGCGCCGGAGCGCGTCGTCCTTCAAACCGTCCGCGGCGCCGCCGACGCCCGCGCCGTCGTGTATCTGGAAGCCGGCGAAGGAGGAGCGTGCGCGAACGCGCTCGATATCGTGCTCGCCGAAGACAGCGCGGCCGAAGTCGCGGTGGTGTTCGACGCGACGCGCGCCGCGGACGCGTTTCTCGGTTCCGTCCTGCGCATCTTCTGCGGAGCGCGCAGCAAACTCGCGCTGACCGCGCTGCAGGCGGGCGGGGCGCGCACGACGGTCCTCGACGACGCGGGTTGCGTCCTGGCCGACGAAGCCTCGGTCGACGTGCGGCATTTCGCGCTCTCGACCGGCGCCTCCTCTACGGGATTCGCATGCGACCTGCGCGGGGCCGGCTCCCGGGCGCGCGCGGACGTGCGCTACCTCGGCCGCGAACAGGCCGAGACGGACTTCAACTACATCTTCGAGCACCGCGGAGCGGCCAGCACGAGCGACTTGCAGGCCGACGGCGTCCTGGCGGACGAAAGCGTCAAAACGCTCAAGGCGACGATCGATTTCATTCGCGGATGCAAGGGCGCAAGCGGCCACGAGCAGGAGTCGGCGCTCATCGTGGGCGAGCATGCGCACAACCGCAGCTGCCCCGTGATCCTGTGCGGCGAAGACGACGTGGCGGGCGACCACGGCGCCTCGATCGGCCACATCGACGCCGACCGGATGTTCTATCTGGCGAGCCGCGGCCTTTCGCCCGACGCGGCCGAGGCGCTGTTCTCGCGCTCCGTGCTCGAGTCGGCGCTGGCCGCCTGCCCTGACGACCGATGCCGAGAAGCCGTGCGGCGCATCGCCGACGGCGCCCTCGAAACGAAGGAGGATGAGGCCCCGTGCATCGTCTGCCCCTAAGCGCCGCCCAGGCCGGCGACATCTCGACCAATCCCTACAAGGCCGACTTCCCGCTGCTCGCCGCCCGCGACGACCTGGCGTTTCTCGACAGCGCGGCCACCGCGCAGCGCCCTCGCTGCGTAATCGACGCGCAGGCGCGTTTCTACGAGACCCTCAACGCCAACGCCTTGCGCGGCCTGTACGACCTCTCGGTCCAGGCCACGACCGCGATCGGCGAGGCGCGCGCCAAGCTGGCCCGCCTCATCGGCGCGCGCGACCGCGACGAAGTCGTCATCTGCCGCAACACGAGCGAGGCCCTCAATATCGTAGCGGGCTCGTTCGCGCTCGATATCCTGCGCGAAGGCGACGAGGTATGCGTCACCGCCATGGAGCACCATAGCAACCTGATCCCGTGGCAGCAGGCCTGCCGCGCGACGGGCGCGAAGCTGACGTATCTTTTCCCCGACGAGAACGACGTCATCACGGCCGAGGAGATGGATGCCAAAATCGGCCCCTCCACGCGCATCGTGGCGGCCGCGCACGTGTCCAACGTCTTGGGCGTGGAAAACCCCATCGCCGACATGGCGCGACGCGTCCATGAGCACGGCGGATACCTGGTGGTCGACGGGGCGCAATCGGTCCCGCATATGGACATCGACGTCGCGGCGCTCGAATGCGACTTCTTCGCCTTTTCGGCCCACAAGGCCTTCGGTCCCTTCGGCATCGGCGTGCTCTGGGGACGGCGCTCCCTGCTCGAATCGAGCAGCCCGTTTCTCACCGGCGGCGAAATGATTGAATCGGTCACGTTCGAAGACGCCGCCTGGGCAGGCATCCCCGAGAAATTCGAAGCGGGCACCCAAGACGCCGCCGGCATCCATGCGGCGGGCGTGGCGGTCGATTATCTCGAGTCGGTAGGCATGCAGGCCGTGCAGGCGCGCGAAGCGGCCCTCATGCGGGCATGCATCGAGACGCTCGACGCGCTCGATTTCGTCTCGATCGTCGGGCCGAGCGACCCGGACGCGCGCCACGGCGTCGTGTCGTTCAACGTCGACGGCATCCACCCGCACGACGTGGCGAGCATCCTCGACATGCAGGGCGTGGCCATCAGAGCAGGTTACCACTGCGCAGAGCCGCTTCTGACATGGCTCGGCACGGGAGCATGCTGCCGCGCGTCGCTCGCCTTCTACAACGACGAATCGGACATCGCCGCGCTCGGGCGCGGGCTCGAAACGGTCTGGAGGACCTTCAATGGCTAGCATCTACACGGCGGCGCTCATGCAGCACCATGCGCACCCCGACTATAAATACGATATGGAAGACGCCACGCACGCGCGCGAAGGCGTCAACCCGAGCTGCGGCGACCGGCTGACGCTTTCTTTGCGCATCGAGGACGGCACGGTCGAAGAAGCGGCGTTTTCGGGCAGCGGCTGCGCCGTTTCCCAGGCGTCGGCCGATATCATGGCCGATCTGATCACCGGCGAATCGGTTGACGAAGCGCGCCGACTGTGCAGGCTGTTCATCGCCATGGTGCGCGGCGAAAGCCTTTCCGACGACGATTTCGAAGACCTCGACGAGGCGGCGCAGCTCGAATCGATCGCGCGCATGCCCGCGCGCGTGAAATGCGCCGAGCTGGCCTGGCGCACGCTGGAGACGCTCCTCGACGAAACGGACGACGCCTCGTAAGCACGCGAAGCCCTTTGGGAAAGGGCGCTTGCGAACCGACCATTCGATAACGGCCCCGGGACGAAAATCCGTTCCGGGGCCGTTTGCGTCAGGAGACGATTCGAAACGAAACGCTCCGCCGAACGTGCCGACGGAGCGTTCGGCCGGCCGCGACCGCGCGGGTGCCGCTTTCCTCCCGGAGATACGCGAAGGCGCTGCCCTCGACGGGGCGGCGCCTTGCCCAGAATCCGGCAACCGTCGAATGACGGCCCGATCGGATGCGCTTTCGGGAAACGAAAGCCTACGAGACCATGCCCCGCTCCACGGAATACGACGCATCTGCGAAAAACGCCGCAGAAGGACGGTGGCTCACCAGGACGACGGTGCGATCGCCCCGATTCTCGACGAGCGCGCGCAGCACGGCTGCTTCGTTGAGGCTATCGAGATTGCTCGTCGGCTCATCGAGCAGCATGAGCGCCGCATCGCTCAAGAAGAGGCGCGCAAGGCCCAGCCGCTGACGCTCGCCTCCCGAGAACGACGCGCCGAGCTCGCCGACCTGCGTATCGAGGCCGTTCGGAAGACGCGCGACGGTCTGGCCCAGCGCCGCTTTGTCGAGCGCCGCGAGAACGGCTTCGTCGTCGACGTCGGGATCGGAAAGCGCCACGTTGTCGCGCACCGTTCCCGTGAACAGATGCGTTTCCTGGGTCATGAGGCCCTCGATCCCACGCAGGCTCTCGGTGGTCGCCTCCGCGATATTCTCGCCCGATATCTCGATCGAGCCCGAATCGGGATCCCAGAAGCGCATCATCAGCTTGAGCAACGTCGACTTCCCCGATCCGCTTTTTCCCGTTATCTGGACGACACTGCCGCACGCGATCGAAAAATCCACGCCCTCGAGCACGCTGCGCCCGTCGTAGGAGAAATCGAGAGCGCGAACGCGTGCGCCCGAAAACCCCTCCAGGCGCTCGCCTTCCAATACATCCGGCGTCTCAGGGCGCTCTCCCATCAAGTCGAGCACGCGCGCTCCCGCAGCGAGCGTGCCTTGCAACGTGCTTCCGAGGTCGGCGAGCGCGATAACCGGGCCGAAGGAGGACATCAGGGCCGCGCTTGCGAGGACGGCTGCCGCGAACGGCGCCGATCCCTGCATGACGAGGCCCGACGACATCGCGATCATCGCGATGTCGAAGGCAAGCACCGTCGCTCCTGTTCCCGCGAACGCGAGCGACGCGCGTTTTTTAAGGCGCATGGCGTCGCGACCGACCTCATCCATGCGCGCATCCAAATCCCGCGCGCGAGCGTCCTGCCCCGCGAACTGCAGCGTTTCGCGCAAGCCGCGCAGGCTTTCGAGCACGAAGGAATTCAGGCATCCCATGCCGTCGCGCACCTTGCGCCCGAGACCGCCTGCGGCCTTCGAAGCCGCGAAGGGAATCGCTGCGCCCACCGTCAGATACGCGCAGGCGGCGAAGACGCCGAGCATGGGAGAGAGCGAGGCGATGAACGCGACCATGGCGGCCGAAACGACCGCGGCGATCGCAACGGGCGAAAGCGTGTGGGCGAAAAACACTTCGAGCAGTTCGACGTCGGACGTGACAAGCGACACCAGGTCTCCCTTGTCGCGCCCTTCGAGCTTCGCGGGAGCGAGAACGCGCAGACGCGCGAACACCTTGTCGCGCACATCGGCCAACACCTTGAATGCGAGGTAGTGATTGCACAGCTGCTCGCCGTAACGCAACGGCCCACGCACGACGGCGCATATGCCCGCCGCCGCGACGAACGCCCCTGCGGGCGCACCCATAGGAAAGCCCGCGGCAGCAAGCAGGGCTGCGGCTGCGAAAACCGTCAAGCCGATCGCGGCGAGAAAACCGAGGATGCCGAGCACGACCGCCAGAAACATCACGAAGGCAAGCGACCCGACGAGTCCGACCAGGCCCATCATCACCGATGCTTTCGAACGCGGCTTCGAAGCGCCGGGCTTTTCCCGTCCGTTCGCGCGATCGCGCTGCCCCGGGCCCACACGCGACGGCGAAGCGCATTCGCACGCATCATCGCCGCAGGCGTTTTCCGCGAAGCGCTCGAGTTTTTCCTGTTCGCTCCACATGCCGGCATAGCAGCCGTCTGCCGCCGCCAGCTCGTCGTGCGTGCCGACCTGGGCCACGCGGCCGTCGTCGAGCACGTAGATCCGCGCCGCATGACGAAGAGCGGCCAGACGATGCGATATCACGACGACCGTCTTTTCCCGTGCCAGATCGCCGATAACGTCCATGATCGCATGCTCGCTTCGCACGTCGATATTCGACGTCACCTCGTCGAATATATAGACGGACGAATCGTGCAGAAGAGCGCGCGCCAAAACGAGCCGTTGACGCTGTCCGCCCGAAAGGTCCGCCGCATCGGGTCCGACGACGGCATCGAGCCCGCCGAGCGATCGCACGAAGTCCGCGAGGCGGCAGCGCTCGAGCGCGTTCCAGAGGGCTTCGTCGTCGGCATCGGGATCGGCAAGGCGAAGATTCTCGGCGATCGTCCCCGCGAACAGCCGGCTCGAAAACGAGACATAGGTCACCGCGCGCGAAAGCGACGCCGCCGAAGCCTTTCCGACATCGACCCCGCCGATTCTCACCGTTCCTTCGAAAGCCCTGTTGGACCCGGCAAGCACTCCCGCCAACGTCGACTTGCCCGACCCGCTCGGGCCGACCACGCCGACGAAGGAGCCGCGCGTAGCGTGGAAATCGACGTCGGAAAGGACGAAGCGGGACCCATCGTAGGAATATCCGATCCCCTCGCAGCGCACATCGGCGGCATCGGCCGGGATTTCCGCTGCAGCATACGGCGGCTCCGGCGCGTCGAGAATGGAAAACATCTTGTCCGCGACGGCCATGCCTCCCATCGCCGTATGGAAAAACGATCCCAGCGTACGCAGCGGAAGAAAGAACTCGGCCGAAAGGAACACGATGGAAAACGCAGATGAAAACGCTATCGCGCCGTGCGAATACTGCCAGACGGCGCAGGCGATGCCCGCCGCCGCCCCGCCGAAGGCGAATAGGTCCATGACCGTGATCGAATTGAGCTGCATGCGAAGCAGGCGCATCGTGGCCCGGCGAAAGCCTTCGGCCTGGCGGTTCATCGCCTCATGGGCGCGCCCGTCGGCGGAAAAGATTTTCAGCGTCGTGAGCCCTTGGACGTTTTCCAGAAACGACGCCCCTAGATCGATATAGGACCCCCAGTAGCGGCCCATCGTGCGCTTCGCGATCTTTTGAACGGCGACGATCGAGACGGGAATGAGCGGCACGCATGCCAGCAGCACCGCGGCGGCGGGAAGCGAAAGCGGCGCCAGGCAGACGAACAGCGTCGCCGGAGCGAGCACCGCGTAGAACAGCTGCGGAAGATACGATCCGAAATAGCTTTCCAGCTGCTCGGCCCCTTCGACGCATACCTGGACCGCGGCGGCCGTCGATACGTTCTCACGATACCCGGGACCCAAAGCGACGAGCTTGTCGTACACGCGGCGGCGGACGACGCGCTTCGCCCTATCCGCGGCCTTCGCCCCGGCGCGCACGGCCGCGGCCTGGCATAGGAACCGAACGACGATGGCGAACAGACCGACGACGACGAACGATGCCAAAGCCCGCGCGTCGGCCTCCCTTTCCAGCATCAGCCCGAAAAACCTGCCTGCGGCAATGAACAGGGCCACGTTGGCGAGCAAGGCGGTCCATTGCAGCACGACGCTCGCCGCGATGGGGCGCTTCGCCGCAGGAACCATGGCAAGAAGACGTCTGTCGAACACGCTTCGTCCTTTCATCCGAAAAAGAAGCCACGGCTTATGTTTGCCATGGCTTACTTCATGCTACCGGAAAAAGCAGCGTTGTAAACCTTGTCTTACTTTGACGCATGCGCTGCAGCGACCTTGTCGGGGCAAAAGCCTTTCCGTATCATGAAAGTTTGGCGAAAGGGAGGCCGAATGATCTCAGAGCAGGAACTCGCATGTCACTGCGCCCCGAAAACATTGCAGCGGGCGCGCCAGATCGCTTCGTCGGAGCAGAACATCCTCACGAAGAAATGCCGCTACGATCGCAGCGGCACGCACCTCAGCGCATTCGTCGCCTCGAGCCACGGATGGAACGACTGCTATCGCAGTTCCATCTCGTTCGATGAAGACGCCGACCGCGTCATCGACTACGCATGCACCTGCCCCGCATATCTTCAATACGACGGCCCCTGCAAGCACAGCCTCGCCCTGGCGCTGTCCTACAACCGCAGGCCCGCGGGCTTCATGGGCTACAAAGCGCATCGCAAGCCCGAAACCACCGCATGCCTCGCCGACCTGATCCGCCGCGCCGATGCGGCCGAGAAGGCCGTCGAGGTTAGCGGTATCGACATCGAGCCCACGTTCGTATACGGCTACCGCTCGTGGGCGGTGCAGTTCAAGGTGGTCGGCCCCGACGGCGCATACGTCATGAAAGACGTCGGCGCGTTCGTCGACGACGTGCAACGCGGCGCATGGCGCTCCTACGGCAAAAAGCTCGCGTTCACCCATGCCCTCGACGCCTTCACCGCGCACGGCCGCGCCATGGCCGAACTGATCGACCGCGCCGTCTGCGCCCGCCGACGCGCGGCGACGGGCATCCGCGGAAGCGAGGCGTCGGGCCGCGTGCTCGACCTGAACGAATTCGAGCTCATCGACTTCCTCGACGCCTGCCAAGACGCGTCCTTTCTCGTCGAGGGCGCCGATTACGGCGTAAGATCGCGCACCGTCGCCCACGTCGAATGCTGCGACCCGCGCATCGAAGTGAATATGACCTGGGAAGACGGCGGCATCTCGATCGCTTCGCCATGCGAAGCGGTGGCGATCTCGCACGGCGGGCGCCTCTATCTGTGGCAGGACGAGACGTTTTACCGCTGTTCCGAAAAACTCGCCGGCTGCGCGGCGTTTCTGCACATGCTGCACTCTGCCGACAGCGACGAACTGTTCGTCAGCGAAGATGACCTCGCCCTGTTCTGTTCGGCGATCCTGCCGCGCATCGAGCGATCCTTGCAGGTATCGGCGCCCGAGAAGCTCGACGCCTGGAGGCCCGTCGAAGGAACGCTGGAATTCTATTTCGACAAAATCGACGCCGCCGTCACGTGCGAGGCGGTCGTGAAATACGGCGCGAGCCGCAGAGCCCTTACGATGGAAGGTCCGCGCTGGGAAGGCGACGACGCGCAGGCCCGCCCGCTTCCCGACGAGAAGCTCGAACGCGCGGCCTATGCGCTGATGCATGCCTACTTCGACGACGCTGCGCCGCGCAAGGCGAGCGCCGACGATCGCGCGCGCTGCCATTTCCTTTCGCTCGAGCGCCCCCAAAGCGTCGCCGACCTGCTGTTCAGCGGCATGGCCCGCTTCGCCGAACAGGGGTCGGTGTATACCACCGACGCGTTCGACCGGCTCGTTTCCGACAAGAAGCCGCGCATCAGCGTGGGCATATCGCTCGCGGGCGACCTGATCGACCTCGACGTGCACGCGACCGACCTCGACCGCGACGAGCTGGCCGCGCTGCTCGGAAGCTATCGCGCGCGCAAGCGCTACCACCGCCTTAAATCGGGCGCCTTCCTCGATATGGCCGATTTCGAGCTGGCTCAGCTCGACAAGCTCGCGCGCGACCTCGACCTGACGCCCGCCGCCCTCACGGCCGGAACCGTCGAGCTGCCCGCATATCGCGCGGTCTATCTGGACGAAACGCTCGATGACGCGCGCCGCGACGCGGCGTTCGAGACGTACGTCCAGAAGCTGCGCGGCGCCAAGACCGTCGAACGCGCGGTGCCCGAAACGCTCGCGAATACGCTGCGCCCCTATCAGCGCGAAGGGTTCTCGTGGATGAATTCCCTCGCCGACCTGGGATTCGGAGGCATCCTTGCCGACGAGATGGGCCTCGGCAAATCGCTGCAGCTCATATCGTTTCTGCTCGCCCGCCGCGACGAGGCGCGCGCCATAGGACCGAGCCTGGTGGTCTGCCCCGCCTCGCTGGTCTACAACTGGACCGCCGAATTCGAGCGCTTCGCGCCCGAGCTGAACGTGCGCGCCGTAGCGGGAACCAAGCAGGAAAGAATCGCCGCGCGGGCCGAGGACGCCGTCGACGTGTTCGTGACCTCGTACGACCTCGCACGCATCGACGTCAAGGACTACGCCGCACGCGATTTCTACTGCTGCGCGCTCGACGAGGCGCAATACATCAAAAACCACGGCACGCTCACCGCGCGCGCCGTCAAGCGGGTGCGCGCGAAACTCCGGTTCGCCCTGACCGGCACCCCCATGGAAAACAGGCTGAGCGAGATCTGGAGCATCTTCGACTTCCTGATGCCCGGGCTTCTGGGATCCTACATGCGCTTTCGCGAGCGCTTCGAGCTCGACATCATCGGAGGAAACGACGATGCGGCCGCGCGCCTGCAGGCCCTGGTGGGCCCCTTCATGCTCAGGCGCCTGAAGGCCGACGTGCTCGACGACCTGCCCGACAAGATCGAATCGGCGGTGCATGTCCCCATGACGCGCAAGCAGGAAAAACTCTACCTCGCCTACGAACAGCAGCTCAGAGAATCGCTCGCCGCGCAGCGTGCCCTGCGCAAAAGCAAAGACGGCGAAGCCAAGGGGCCGGGCGTCGAAGTGCTCGCCGAGCTGACGCGCCTGCGCCAGATCTGCTGCGACCCGCGCCTGGCCATGCAGGACTACCCCGAGCCCGGCGCGAAGATCGCAGCCATCGTCGACCTGCTCGAATCGGCCGAAAACGACGGGCAGAAAACCCTGGTCTTCTCACAGTTCACGAGCTTTCTTACGCTGATAGCCGACGAGCTGGACAAGCTCGGCATGCCGTATTACACCATCACGGGCGCGACGCCCAAAAAAGAACGCATCGACCTGGTCGATGCGTTCAATGCCGACGACACGCCGGTGTTTCTGGTGTCGCTTAAGGCGGGCGGCACGGGATTGAACCTGACGGGCGCCTCGGTCGTGATCCACGCCGACCCCTGGTGGAATGCGGCCGCGCAGGCCCAAGCCACCGACCGCGCCCATCGCATCGGACAGACGCGCTGCGTCAACGTGCACCAGGTGATCGCGAAAGGCACGATCGAAGAGCGCATCGTGGCGCTCCAACAGGCGAAAAGCGACCTGGCCGACAAAGTCATCGGCGCAAACGCCGCCTCGTCGCTAAAACTGACCGGCGACGAGCTGCTCGAGCTGCTCCAGGGATAGCGAGCGACGCGCGAGGCGCGCAGCCGCCTTTAGCGGCCGAGCACCTCGCCGTTCATCTCGAAGAATTCGCGCACGCACACGCCGAGCATGCGGCTCGCGATATCGGACACGCGCTCGTCGGGCACTTTCATGCCGCGCTCGATCCAGGCGCTGTAGGCGCCCAGGATGCCGCCGACCAGCGAGGCGATATAGATTTCAAGCACGTCGTCTTCCACCTTGAGGCGGTCGGCGGCGCGCAGACGCACTTCCTTGGCCAGCGGACGGGCAAGACGGTCGGCCAGCACGGTGGCGGGCATGGCGGAGAAAATATGCTCTTTCATGGGCAGATGCGCCATCATGGCCCTGTTCACCCCGGCGAAGAACACGTGAAGGTCGGGCTCGACCCGCTCGGAAGCATTCGCCGCCTCCCCGCTTCGGCGGCGCATGTCCTCTTCCACGTCGTCGAGGATTTCGGCCACCATGGCGTCAACCTTGTCATCGATCATGTCGTCGATCGAGCTGTAGTGCAGATAGAACGTCTTGCGGTCGATATCGGCCTCGCGTGCAAGCTCGGAAATAGTGATCTTGTCGTAATCTTTCGTGCACAAAAGGCGGTCGAATGCCTCGAAAAGGGCTTTGCGCGTCTTCAGGACGCGACGATCGACCTTCTTCGTTTTCATAGTGCGTTCAATCGGCATATGATGTTCCCCCTCGTTCTCAAACGCTGCGCGGCTTAGTGCGCACAACGCCTTTCATTGGCAATTGTCGGCGGTGTTCCCAAGAATATAATCCCCATATGTGGAAAAAACAACATCGAATGGAACGAAACCACAGAGGTCCGCACTGAAAGGACGACTGCCGTGAACACGACCGACCACATGAAGCGCCTGGCGCTGAACAAGCTCGTCGACTACATCGTCAAAGACCCCGAAGGCCACGTCGACACGATCATGGACATGCTCGAGCCTCTGCTGCCCGAATCGCTGTTCCCCGAACAGCGCGCGGCGTTTCGCACGGCGTTCGAACAGAAGAACAACTGGTACGAACTGGCCATGAAGACCCTGCATCTCAACGAGGAAATCGTGCCGGCCCTTCTGAAAACCCTCCTGGTGGAAGCGAATTTCCTCGCGTGGCCGAAACAGGAGAAGGCGCGCCGGGAATACGAATGCAACATTCCCTGGGCCATCCTGCTCGACCCCACCAGCGCCTGCAACCTGCACTGCACCGGCTGCTGGGCCGCCGACTACGGCCACAAGCTCAACCTGAGCTTCGACGACATCGATTCGATCATCCGCCAAGGCAAGGAACTGGGCGTCCACATCTATATCTACACGGGCGGCGAACCGCTCGTGCGCAAGAAAGACGTCATCCGCCTGTGCGAGAAGCACCCCGACTGCGCGTTTCTCTGCTTCACCAACGCCACGTTGATCGATGAGGAGTTCTGCCAGGATATGATCCGCGTGAAGAACTTCGTTCCCGCCATCAGCGCCGAAGGCACGCGCGAAACTACCGACGCGCGCCGCGGCGAGGGAACCTACGACCGCATCGAAGCAGCCATGGCCCTCTTGAAAAAGCACGGCCTCCCGTTCGGCATTTCCGCATGCTACACCTCGCAAAACGCCGAAGCCGTGGCATCCGAGGAATACTTCGACCGCCTGATCGAAGCGGGCGCGCTGTTCTGCTGGATCTTCACCTTCATGCCGGTAGGCGCCGACGCGCCGGTCGAACTGATGCCGAGCGTCGAGCAGCGCGAGCATCTCTACCGATTCGTACGCGCGATGCGCTCGAAGAAACCCCTGTTCACGCTCGATTTTCAAAACGACGGCGAATTCGTGGGCGGCTGCATCGCGGGCGGCAGGCGCTACCTGCATATCAACGCCGCGGGCGATGTCGAGCCCTGCGTGTTCATCCATTATTCGAACGCCAACATCCATGACGTAAGCCTGCTCGAGGCGCTGCGATCGCCGCTTTTCAAAGCCTATTACGAAGGCCAGCCGTTCAACGACAATCTGCTGCGCCCCTGCCCCATGCTCGAAAACCCCGATTGCCTGGAATCCATGGTGGCGCGCACGCATGCCCGCTCGACCGACCTGCAATGCGCCGAAAGCGCCGAGGAGCTGTGCGCGAAATGCAGGCCGTTCGCCGAAGCCTGGGCGGATGCTGCCGACCGAATCTGGAACGACGAGGCCGACCCGCAGCATGCCAAGCGCCAGACGCCTACCCAGGGCATGTCGGAAAGCGACCTCGAACGCTTCGAGCGCATCGGACGCGCAGGGCGAACGAAGGCCGAGCTGGCGTAAAGCGCCCCATTGACCGCATGAGCCCCTTTTCTCGCCGCCACGGCGGCAACGACGAGGCGGCGGACTCCGTGCGTGACGTTCGTCGCACGCCTTCCGCCTGAATGAAACGCAGAAAACGCCCGTCGTACGATGTCTGCATTCGCCGAACGGATGCCTTTCGAATGAAGGACGCCGCGCCGAACGCTCGGCGCCGGAAAACAAGAGGCGGTTCCGATGCATACGGAACCGCCTCTTCGCATCTTATCGATGGGCTTTCAAATAGGCGAACACGCCCACGAAATTGCGCTTCACCCAGGAAATGAACCGGCTTTCCGCCGTCATGAGGCCGGGCTTGCGCCAGCGGATCGGCAGAAGCATGGCGCGCATCATCAAAGAACCGGGACGGGCCTCGGCCACGGCGCGCCGGACCGACGGGGCCAGCACCATGCGCGCGACCTCCGCCTTTTTCTCCTGCGGCGAAAGCGGGCAATCGGCGCAGGTCACCGTTTCGATGCAGCCCACCACACGCTCGACGTGGCGGCGGGCCAGAAATTCGCGCGAGGCCTCGTCGCTTACGCCCCAATGCTCGTAAAGCTCGCGCATCCAGCCGTCTTCCTCTTCGCGCTTCTCGAACGTGCCGGCGCGATACTTCGTGTTCTCGCTTTCGGAACGTGCGCGCAGGAAGTGATAAAAGGCGTCTTCCATGAGCGCCACGCGCTCGACATCGCGCAGGACGGCCAGATTGAACGGCAGGTCGTCCCACCATACGTCGGGGAATTCGATATCGCGCTCGAACAGATACGACGCCCTGAACAGCTTGTTCCAGGGGGTATACAAAAGGTTGCGGTCGAACAGGCGGTATGCGTCTTCGCGGAACTCGCGAACCGACGCGTAGGTTTTCGACGGAAGGCTTTTCGTCTCGCGGAAGAATTTGTCGTCGCTGCGATAGGTGTCGATGTAAAAGCCCGCGACCACCAGGTCATACGGGCCCGATTCGGCGCGCTCGTACATGCGCTCGAGCATTTCGGGCTCGCACCAGTCGTCAGCGTCCATGAAGAACAGGTACTCGCCTTTCGCCTGCGCCATAGCAGCGTTGCGCGCGCTTGCCGCGCCGCCGTTGGGCTTATGGATCACCGTGATGCGCTCGTCGCGCGCGGCGTAGGAGTCGCAGATCGCGCCGCTTTCGTCGGGACTTCCGTCATCGACGAGCAGCAACTCGAAATTGCCGAACGTCTGGGCCTGGATCGACTCGATGGCGCGCCCCACCCAGTCTTGTACCTTGTAGACGGGAATGATCACGCTGATGCCGGGTTTGTTCGCCACTGGAAGACTCCTTGGAATTTAACGCGTCGCACGAATCTATTTCGATAAAATTCGAAAACCATGTTCGATCTATTATAAAATATTAGTTTGGTACGCGCTCGATCGTCTCGCAGCGCGGTTTTATTCATCATCATCGAACGGAGCTACGTTGACCTGGTTGCATTATGTCATAGTGACTGCAGTCGCCTGCATTGTAACCATGGCGCTCGTTCCCTCCGTCAAAAAGCTCGCATTCGTCGTCGATGCCGTCGACTATCCGAACGCCCGCCGTGTGAATAAACAGCCCACGGCGCGCTTCGGCGGCGTGGCCATGTTCGGCGGCCTGGCCGCAGGACTTGCCGCCATTTGGATCGGCACGCAGTTCTTCGGATGGAACTACCCCCTGCACAGCCCCGTGAGCCGCAATATCTGGTACCCGGGCGTCATGATCGGCGTGGTCTTGATCTTCCTCGTGGGCGTGGCCGACGACATCTTCGACCTGCGTCCGCGCACCAAGCTGCTCGGACAGATCGCGGCGGCGGGCATTGTGGCGGCGTCGGGCCTGCTGCTTTCCGACATGCACAATCCCGTGGGCCCAGGCTACATCGATTTCGGCATCTTCGCCTACCCCATCACCATCTTCTACCTGGTGGCCTTCATGAACGTCATCAACCTGATCGACGGCCTGGACGGCCTGGCATCGGGCATCACCGCCATTTCGGCGCTGACCATGTTCATCTTCGCCACCCTGACCTTCCGTCTCGACGCGGCGTTTCTGGCGGTCGGCCTCATCGGCATCTGCCTGGGCTTTCTGCGCTACAACTTCAACCCCGCGTCGATCTTCATGGGCGATTCGGGGTCGCTGCTGCTCGGCATGTCGCTCGGCATCGTGTCGCTGTTCGCCACCACGCGCTCGGCGCTGTTCGTATCGCTGCTCGTGCCGATCCTCGTGGCGGGCGTGCCCATCATCGACACCGCCTCGGCGATCATCCGCCGCATGCGCGCCCACCAGCCCATCCAGCAGGCCGACAACGGGCATATCCACCACCAGCTGCTGCGCGAAGGCTTCAGCCAGCGCAAAACGGTCCTCATCATGTGGGGATGGACCGCCATCCTGGCTGTTTCCGCCATCTTCATCACCGAAACGCACGGCGTCATGCGCCTTGCGTTCATGGCCCTGGCCTTCGGCATATCGGCGTTTTTCGTCGTGCGCCTGCATCTGCTGGGACCGGTGCTGCGCCACCATTACGCGCCGCGCCCGGCAACGGGCCAGAAACGCGCCGCCGAAGAGTTCAACAAAGCCGTCGACAACGCCGCGGCATCCGATAAAGCCGCAGACGAAGCCGACCCCGACCGATCCGATACCCGTCGTTAGACCTCCCACGGAGAGCACACCATGACCGACCGCATTGCCGTACTCATTCCCTGCTACAACGAAGAAATCACCATCGCCAAGGTGGTGGACGATTTCAAGCGTTCGCTGCCCGAGGCCGCGATCTACGTCTACGACAACAATTCCACGGACGCCACCGCCGAAATCGCGCGTGCGCACGGCGCCATCGTGAAGCGCGAGCCGCGCCAGGGCAAGGGAAACGTCGTGCGCCAGATGTTTCGCGACATCGAAGCCGACTATTACCTCATGGTAGACGGCGACGACACCTATCCCGCCGAAGCCGCGCGCGAACTGCTCGCGCCGCTCATCGCCGGCGAGGCCGACATGACCGTCGGCGACCGCCTGTCCAACGGCAGCTACGGCGAAGAAAACGACCGCGCCTTCCACGGATTCGGAAACGACCTGGTGCGTTGGCTCATCAAATTCATCTACGGCTACGCCTTCGACGACGTCATGACCGGCTACCGCGCCTTCAATCGCACGTTCGTCAAGACCATGCCCGTCCTTTCCTCCGGCTTCCAGATCGAAACGGAGCTTTCCATCCACGCCGTCGACAAGCGCTGGCGCATCGTCGACGTGCCGATCGAGTACCGCGACCGCCCCGAAGGAAGCGAAAGCAAGCTTTCCACCTTCGAAGACGGCGCGAAGGTGCTCATGGCCATCGCCTCGCTGTTCCGCGAAAGCAAGCCCTTCGCCTTCTTCGGGTGGATCGCGTTCGTCTTCTTCGCGCTCGGCCTGATCGTCGGGGTTCCCGTGGTGCTCGAGTTCTTCCAAACGGGCCTCGTGCCGAAGTTCCCCTCGACGGTGCTCGCGACGGGCCTTGTGTCATGCGGCGCGCTCGCGATCACGGCGGGCGCCATCCTCGACACCGTGGCCAAAAGCCATCGCAAGATGTGGGAGCTGGAAGTCTATCGCGTCCAGCAGGAAAGCATGCACAAGCACGCGTAACGCCCGCCTGGGCGCAACGCCCGCAACCATACGCTATCGAAACGAAGCCCCGCCTTGTCAAACGACGTCCGGACAAGGCGGGGCTTCATGCGTTCAGGGCATCGCATCCGTACAAGCGCGAAAATACGGCGTCCGAAGCGCCCGACGGACGAATGCCCCGGCCCGTTCGAAACCCGATACGCGAAGGCCTCCCGCACGCTTGATGCGGGAGGCCTTCGCAGCTTTGCGGCAAGGGCGGAAAACCTTATACCACGATGCGATACAGCCTCATATCGCCTTCGCTCAGCACCGTTTCGAAGCCGGGCGTGGCGTCGTCGATAGCGCGGATGCCGCTCCATAGCTCGTTGTCGATATCGTCTTTCAGGACGAAACGGCGACGCTCCATGTCGGAGCCGAGGTCTTGGTCTTTGCCCTGGTCCAAAACCAGGACGTATTCGGCCCCGATGGATTCCACGGCTTGACGCACGCGCTCGTCTTCGGCGATCCGGTACAGGCCCTGCCTGATCGCGGCGCTGTCTTCGGACTCGTTCGACTCCGGCGAATAACCCGTCAAATAACGATAGTACGTGCGCACGCCCTCGTATCCGTACAGGAAAATGCTTCCGTCGTCGGGGCTGTTGATGATCGGCTGGTCGTCGGGAACGATCTGCTCGACCTGGCGGACGAACTCCTTCTCGGAAGCGTCGAGGTAATTCATCTTCGACACCGAATTCTGGTCTTCGACGCGGTTCCTGATGTCGCCGAAGGCCGTTTCCACCTTGTGGTGCCCGGGAATCACATAGCTCGGGAAGAATACCGCCGTGACGCTCAACGCGAGCACCAGCACGGCGGACACGTACGGCGTAGGCTTTCCGCCTACCGACTCGACCGCACGGTCGAGCCCGCGCGCGACGAAATGCACCGCATGCCTCAAGCCCAGCGCCGCCATGGGAGCGGCGAGCAGCGCCGCGGTCGAGCCCGTGCGCAGCTGGTCGGTGTACCAGAAGCCCGCAAGAAGATGCTTGATGAAGCCGTCATGGGCAAGGTCGACATAGCAGATCGCGCACGCGAGCAGAAACGAGCAGGCGAACCAGCGGTAACGTCCGTCGACCAGGCTGCACGCCGTGCCGATCAGCACGAGCGCGGACAACAGCAACTGCGCCGGCGCGTAGCTGAACGACAGCAGCGCGATATTGGCGATCGCCTGGGCCTCGCCTTCTTTCGCAGGCCAATCGAACCAGATGACGTCCTGCAAAAACGGCGCGTTGAACAGCGCCCACCAAATGGCCGCGATGCCCGCCACGGCAACGGCGGCAAGGCCGATCCGGCATGCGCGAGGATGCGCCGCATGCCACGGGAGGAAGCGTGCGAAGCGGGCTGCCCGCACGACGCAGAACGGCGCGAGCAGCACCGCGGCGGAAAAGACCGCATTGGGCTGCGCACACGCGAGCGACACGATGCCCACGACGAACAGCGCCGCGCGCACGATGCGCACGCGAGCTCCGACGCCGTCGTCGAAAATGCCCATGAACAGCACCGCCACCACGGGAAGAATCGCATACGAAAGCAGGTTGGGATACAGCGGACCGAAGGTCAGAAAGCCCCACGGAAACGTGGCGAACGCGAGCGAGACGAACGCGCCGCAGCGCACGATGCCGCGCCTTCCTTCGAACAAACGCTCCATCAGCACGAACGTGGACAGCGGCAGCACGATGCCCACGACGACCGCGTTAACGGCGTTGGCGGCCATGGAAACCGTGGCGCCCGATGCGCTTACCACCAGCGCGCCCAGGCAATGCCATGCGGACGGGTAGAACATCGACTCGCCCTGCCACGGCGTGAAAGAGCGGTCGAGCGCGGTGGCATACGACGTGGTGGTCAGCATGGAGAAATTGCCCGACTCGACGAAAGCCCTGATGGAGCTCAGATGATGCGAATTGTCCCACGCCTGCAGGAACGAATCGGGGCCGTCGAGGTTTTTCACGAAGACGAGCCCGACCACCGCAAGGCCCGCCAGCACGTACAAAGCGATCGAAAACCATTCCTCATTCATGGCCTTGCGAAACGAGCGCCCCATATCCGCCACGCCCAGGCGCGTCGGATTCCACGACGAGAACCACGGCACGAAGCGCACGATCGCGGCGGCGACGATGCCTGCGGCAAGGCACGGCAGAAACACCGTCTGCCACGTGGCGAAAACGCCCAAGGAAGGCAAAACCGCCGTGACGACCGCATATCCGACGATGCTGAACACGGGCGCACAGCACAAAGCGACCGCCGAACGCACGCGCAGGGCTTTCAGGGCAAGAAAGCCGGGCATATAGAGGAACACGGCCGCAAGGGCCATGGCGATGAAAAACGTCGACCACATTCGGATTCTTCTCGATTCTTCTAAAGCAACGTCGAAATGCGACGGAAAAGATCAAAGGAAGGCGCGCGCCCGGATGACGCCGAAACCCACATCGAAGCGGTCGTGAAGCGCGTGCATGCATAGCAGCTTACCCGAAGGGCCGTCCCCTGCGGGCCGGCCCTTCGAAATAACCATGGAGCGGATGAAACGGCGGGGCGTATGCCGCCGCCTTGGGAGAAACGCGGCCGCATCGGCGACCGTCTTCCGCAGAGCCTGCGCGGCGGAAGACGCGCTTAGGCGATGCGGTACGCGGGATCGACGTCTTGCAGCTCGGCGAACGAATCGATCTCCACGATCGCGGAAGCCTCGAAAGGACGCACGTGCACGTCGTAGCGGTCGGCGCGCAGGCGCAAAGCGACTTCGTCCCAGAACACCTGCTTGTTCTCGTCGTTTTCCTCGAAGGCCGCAGGAATGTCTTCGCGCAGCTTCGCGCCGTCTTCGGCCGTCCAGTACGAAATGCCCGCCATCTGCCAGCACGGGGCGTCTTTGCCCTTGGCGAGCGCCACGATGCGGCCGTCCTCGTCGGCGTCGAAATACCAGTCGTCGGTGGATTCGACGGGCAGGCCCAGATAGTTGGAGCGGTACTGATACTTCGTCACCAGCGAGGGGTCGACCAGATACAGATCGCTTTCGAAGACGTAGGCGTTTTCGAACAGGTCCTTGGCCAGGACGGCCGAAGAGATGTTGTTCGTCTTATCGTAGCGCGGGTTGTCGATGAAGCGCACCATGGGATAGGTGCTCAGCAGCTGGTCGAACTCCTCGGCCAGATATCCGCGCACCACGTAGATCTCTTCGATGCCCGCGGCCAGCACCGCGTCGATCAGGCGGTCGATGATGCGCTTGCCGTGGACGCGCACGAGCGGCTTGGGAGTGTTCACCGTAATCGGCAGCATGCGGCTGCCGAAGCCTGCGGCGAAAAACACCGCCCGCTTCGCGCGATAGGGCTCGAGGCGCTTCAGTTCCTCGCCCGACGCGACGCCCGCGCGCTCCTTCGCCACGAGCTCGTCGAATTCCTTCTCAGAAAGCGGATGCATCAAAACCTCTCTTTCCTTATAAGCAGGCAGCGCATACGCCGAAAACTCCTTCGCGGCGCGATACCAGGCATACAGCCACTCGCCCATCGCGTTGCCTTGCGATTCCTTATAAATGGCCCAGACGTACCAGTAGTACCCCACGATCGCCGTGCATCCCATGCAATGCAGCAGCTCCGCCTGGGTCGCCTTGCGGCCGAAATAGACGTCCACGACGTGCGCGGCCTCTTCGACCGAATAGCCCGAACCCTGGGCGATGAAGTTGCCGATGTCGCAGGCGTAATCGCCCATGGCCGAGTATTCCCAGTCGATCAGATGCATGGCATCGTCTTTGACCAAAAGGTTCGGCCCGTAGAAATCGTTGTGGCACAGCACCGGCGCGCCCGCCTCGGCGCGCACGTAGCGCGCCAGCTCGCCGAGCGTTTCGGACAAGGCGGAAAAATCGCTCGGTAACGGATATCCCGCCTCGCGCAGCAGATTTTCGATCTTGCAGGCCTCATCGTAGAAGTCGAACTGCCAAGGCGATTTCTCGCCGCTTTCATGCAGGCGGCGCGCCAAGGCGAGCGCGCGGGCGACGTGGTCGGGGTCGTAATAATCGAATTCGACACAGCCCGCCACATAGCGCGATATCTTCCAGCCCTGCTCGGGGTCTTCGTAGACGAAGGTGTCGTCGAGCCCGAGACGCTTCGCCACGGCCAGCGAATGGGCCTCGGCCTGCCTGTTGACGATTTCGTCGGTACCCAGGCCCGGATGGCGGTAGACGTATTGAACGCCCTTGCACGAGAACAGGACCGACAGGTTGGTCAAGCCCGCCTTCACCGGACGCACGCGCACGATGTCTTCTCGCTCGCAATCGAGCGTCGTGCAGATGTTGTCGAGGATCGACGAATCGACGTTCGCCAGGAAATCCCTGTCGAAGGCGCACAAATCGCTCATGAAGTTGAACTCGTGCAGCGTGCCCGAAGGCAAAAGACGCACATGGAAGACGAATTCGCCGCAGTGGGCCGCATAGACGTCGTCCCAGTGCAGCGGCTCCATTTCGGGGGCGTCGTAATCGCTTTCGATGATATCGAGCAGGCGGCCGGCGCAATCGGCGTCCATGTAGACGGGGCCGCGCATGCACCATCCGTTGCCGCGGTCGCGCTCGACCGACACCGCCACTTCGTTCGCATTCCAGGAAACGGCCATGTCGTTGGTGCGCGCCGCCTTGCGGTCGAGGCGCAACGTGGGCTCGTATTCGTGCGATTCGAACGGATTGGCCGTGTAGTACTGGTCGGACGAGCACACGTAGGCGCCGCCGCGCAGCACGTCTTTCGCAGCGTAGAGCGACGCATGGTTGCCGCGCGTCGCATAGTCGGGGTTCACGACGATTTCCACGCCGCACTTCTCGCTCAGATAGAAGAACGACTCCTTCATATAGCCCACAACCACGGCGATCCGCTCGACGCCGGCTTCCCGCAGCTGAGAGATCAAGCGCTCGATCAGCACCTCGCCGCGCACTTCGAACATGGCCTTGGGCTTTTCGAACGACAGCGGGGCCAGGCGCGTCGCCGCGCCCGCCGCAAGGATGACCGCGCTCTGCACGCGATACGGCGCAAGCGCATCCAGACCCTGCCCGGTAATGCCGGCATCGTCGATAAGGCCCTCGTCGCACAGCTCGCGACAGGTCTTTTCGACCAGGCCGAGCGACATATCGGCGGCGTCGGCAAGCTCGCGCTGGGTAGAGACGCCCTCTTTCGAAAGGCGATACAGAATGTCGAATTGATAGCGCGTCAGCATAATGCCTCGTTCATTTTTTACGTAGAATTGACAGTCCTGAACATAATAGCGTCTGAACTGGCCGATTCATAGGACAAACGCAAGAAACGAAGCCGCCGCGCACAAGGCGGCGAAGACGAAGGGGCGCCTGCTTCTGGCAAGCGCCCCTTCGTTTCATCGCATGGCACGATGACGCGCCTTATTCGATAGGCCACTCGGCGCCCGTCGCATGCCACGCGGACCAATCCGTGGCCTCGCCGTCGATGCTCCACTCCTTGATGCGCGTGTACTCATTATCGGGCCCGACCACGGAAGTCGAGCAGAAGTAACGCGTGCGCGGCTCATCGGGCACGTCGAACATGTTCATGCCGCCGTACGTCGACGGGTCGCCCCCGACCGCATCGAGGACCGTGGCCGCGAAATCGAGATGGCCCGTCGGAACCTGCGACACCTTCAACGGCGCCCGAGAAGCGTCGCCCGAAGATGCGGGCTTGGCGATCAGCATGGGGTTGGTCGGCCCCGAGATCTCGTCGGCCAGGTACCAGTCGCCATGGTCGGCCGTCACCACGATCGTCGCCGAATCGTACAGGCCGAGGCGTTTGAGCTCGTCGAGATAGGCCTCCACGATATGCAGCGCGCCGAGGCCCTGCTCGATCATGTCCCCCTCGCCTTCGACGCGCAGGCCGTCGCGGCCGATCGTGTACGGCGCATGCGTTCCCGCCATATGGATGACGCGGAAGCTGCCGGCCTCCCCTTTTTCGACCGCCGTAAGGCCCTGGCGCGACAGCAGGTCGTAATAGCCCGCATCGTCCATCTTCCATACCGAACGCGACGGGTCGTCGGGGTGCTCCACGAGCACTTCGTTGTTCACCTCGTCGGTATAAAACCAGCACAAAGGCTTGAGCGCCCAGGGAAGGTCGCGGTACAGCGCGCACTTGACCAGCATGGCCAGCGCGGCAGGACGGTCGATTTCGCATGCAAGCGGCTTGATGTTGTCCGCCTTCGCCTCGAGCGCGCCGATCGCGTCGTAGATATCTGTAGCATACAAATCCACCGCGTAGCCCTGGGCCGCGATATCGTCGAGCAAGTTCGGCTGCGTGTACCAGTCGGCGATCTTTCGCGTCGAATAGCTCGCATCGTCGGCGGCAAGCGAGCGGCCCGTCAGCAAGGTCGACATGGCATAGCGCGTGGGAATCATGGAGCCCGTCGAATTCTCGAACCACGTGAATCCCGTGAACGCGTCCAGACACGTCGGATCGGTCTCGACCGCACGGCGCAGATATTCGGTGTCGAAGGTGTCGAGCACGAACACGATCACATTGTCGCGCGAGGACACTTCCGAAATCCCCTCCATGGTGACCGTCGGCTTGTCGTCGAGCGGCGTATAGCCGTCATCGCCCGGCGTCAGAAGGACCAGTCCCAGGCTGATGCCCTGGGCAACGATTCCCACCAGGCACAATGCGGCCGCCGACCCCGTGAAGGCAAGGGGCTTCTTCCATGAAAGCACGGCCGCCGACGCGAACAGCGCGACCCATACCGCCCCGGTCAGCAGCGTCACGGACAGATACGCCTCCCAATCGACCTGCGATCCGTCGGCGGGAGGAAGCGATGCGTTCATGAAGGTCGCCTGCACGTAGGCCGCGATGCCCAAAACGGCCGTGGCCGCAAACACGAATCCGAACGCGCGGCCCTTCAAGCACGACATGGCCGCCGCGGAAACGATCGTCGCGGCGACGCCTGCCGCGACAAGCAGGCCCGCCACGTCGTCGACCGAGAACATGAGGCTTTCAGGGCTCGCCGCCACGATTTCAAGAGGGCCTGCCACGACCACCGTGAAAAACAGCATGGCCGACGCGGCAAGCGCGAACAGAAACCGGGCGGAACGGCAGAATTCGACCGGCTTTTCGGCGTCGAGGCTGCGCTCGAGACGACGGGCGCGCTCGTCCGCTTCGGCGCGCAGCCGCGCGCGTTCGGCATCGTCGCCTTCGATGCGATGCACAGAGGCGTCCGCCTCTTTGCCCGCATTCGGGTCTATGCGAAGCGCCTTGAACAAGAACTTGCGCAGACGGCGCCAGGCCACGCCGATGACCGCCGACAGCGCCACCGCCACGCCTGCGAGCGCCTGAATCGTATAGGTCATGACGGAAGGGTCCACGTACGCGTACGCAGGCCGCGCGAAGCCGGCGGCCAGAACCACGGCGATCGAAAGCACGACGAAGCAGTCGGCCGCCTTCACCGACGCATATGCCCGACGCTGTTTCGCATCAACGGCCATTGCGGCCCCCTTCCTCGCGCTGCGCCTGCTTCTCGAGCACGCGGTCGAGAAGATAGGCGCCCGCGACCTCGCCTCCGCGGCCCACGTTGTAGATCATCGACGCGCGCACCTCGGCGATCGCATCGCGCCACGCTTCCGGATGCGCGACCATCTCGTCGACCACGTCTCCCAGCCTATCAAGCGCATCGAGCGGCACCGAACGGCCGATGCCGTTGCGCAGCGTTATATCGGTCGGCTCGATTCCCAGCTCCTGCCATTGCGGGTTGCAGGTCTTCATGGGCGTGTCCACGAACACGCACGGCTTGAGCGTGGCGAAGGCGAACTCGCACGATATGGACGACCAGTCGGTGATCAGCACGTCGGCGTCGTAGATCGAATCGGACGAGCTGAAGTCCTGTTCGAAGTGCAGTTCGTCATCGGAGTAATCCGCATAGCGGCCCTGCAGCGATTCCCATCGGGCGCGGTAGCGCTTGGTGTATTCGGGATGCGGGCGCACGATGACGCGGTAGCCGCGGCCGAGCAGCGGACGTATGACCTCGTCGGCGCAGATGTCGAGGATGCAATCCTCTTGCCACGAAGGCGCAAGCAGCACCACGGGACGGCCGTGCGCGGGCTTTTCGCGGCGGGCGTAGCCGGCGATCTGGCGATCGAGCAGGTCGTAGCCGCATTCCACGAGCGCGCGGGGGCGAATGTCGCGCAACTCGGCCATACGCTCCAACTCGTGCTTCTGATGGGGACCCACGCACAAAACGGCATCGTAATGGTCGAGGGCCTCGCGCGAAGACACCAGATGCACCGATGTCATGTGATGGAACAGATAGACGTATTCGACGTCTTTGCGCACGTAGGAACGCTTGAGATAGAAGTTTTCCAGATCGTCGAGCGTGGCTACGGCCACGTCGCAATCGAGCTTCATCATCAGCGTGATCAGACGGCGCTCTCCAATGTAGTACGGCATGAGACGCGGGTTCTCCCCATGCAGGGCGAACACCTGGTCGTTCGGGTCGCTCGTCACGTAATGGATCGCCACGTCGGAATTCTCGAGCAGCCACTCGATGGCTCCTTGGAAGTATTTATAGAAGCCGCTGCGCTCGGAATAGAACACGATATGCTTGTCCACCACGTTCATGAAGCGGCGATAGTCGCGCTTCTCGCGCTTCGCCAGCGGGTCGCGCCTGTACCAGGGCGTCTTGCGCGCGGCGAAGGCGTTGAGCGCCTCAAGTTCTACGCGGCTTTGCGCGAGCTCGGTGTAGTCGATGTATTTGGCGGGACGGATGCACAGGTTGCACAGCGCCTGGATGGCGATAGCCATCAGGTTCGAGCAGATCCAATAGAAGGCCATGCCGGCCGCCACATAGATTCCCAGCACGAACGACAAGGCGATGGAAAGGCCGTTGGTGGTGTTCTTCTCCATCTTCGACTGCTCGCGCTGCAAGGGGTTGATCCGATTCTGCGCGAAGCCCATAGCCACAGCCGAAAGCGCGGCGAGCACGGGCATCGCCCACGAAATGCCGCCGTCTTCGGCAGGCACCATGCCGAGGAATTCGGTACCGGGCGCCCCATGGTCGGTGATTCCGTGAATGACTTCGACCAGGCCGAACAGCACGAGGATCTGCACGGCCAAAGGCACCAGCGAAAGCAGCGGGTGATAATGGTGCTTCTTATTGAGCTCGGTCTGTTTTTCGCCGATGGTCTCCGCGTCGCCGAAATATTTCACCTTGATGCGGTTGAGCTCGGGCATGAGCTTCACCATCACGATGCTGTTCCACTGGCACCACAGCGAAAGCGGCATAAGCGCGATCTTGATGATGACGGTGAACAGCAGGATCGCCATCCACCAGCTGCCCGTCAGGTCGTAACAAGGCTGCACGATGTAGGAGAAGGCGTGCGCAAGCGCTTCAAGCATGATTCGTCTTCCTTCGGTTCAGTCTTCGCGCCCAAGCAGCGCCTGCGCCGCTTGGGCCGTTACAAGGGGCGCAGGACCGTCGAGCGGCCGAGCTCTTGCGTTAAGCGGCCTTGTTCGGCGCGATGCGATTCGCTACCGCATCGAACAGCGCCTTGGCACCCTTGACCGCGGTGGAGTCGATAAGCCAGGCTAGAACAGTCGACGCCGCGAATACAACGACGGCGAACAAGCCATGGACCGCGATCGTGGAAATTCCTTGGTCAAACATGAAAAATGGCTGAATCGCATACAGCACCATCATGTGGCACAAATAGATGCCGAACGAATGCTTCGCCACGAAAGAGACGAGACGGAATCGGGGAATCTTCTCCCCCAGGTCAAGCAGCGCAACATAGATGCCGACGGCCATGACCGTATAAAGAGGCGAAACCTCGACTGCGTAGGTCGAAAATCCTGCATATTGGACCGCGACATTGACGAAGAAGCAAACGAGCGCCAACAATTTCAACGCCTTTCGAACGCGAGAGTTCCCGCCGAAACGGTCTATCAGAACGCCGAGGCAGAATGCGAACGCAAATCCGCTGAACAAATAAGACCAAGAAAATCCGATTCCCATATTGTCCAAAACGGTCAAAACGGCATTGAATCCGATGCCGATGCCGATGAACGCCTTCGCTTCGGAATCGGGCATATGCGCGAACATGCGCGCCAAAAAGGGAGCAACCAGCAAAAAGCCGCAAAGCGTGAACACGAACCAATATTCCGTTCCTGCAAAATCGGAAAGGGTCCCGTGCACGAAATACGAGGCTACCTGGCCGACGCTTTGCAAATCGCCGCGCAAATCGAAGACGCTACGTATGGCGAAGTAAACCAAGACAGGGACCAATATATTTCGCGCCTTGCTGCGATAGAAGCCCTTGAGGGCGCCTTCGCCATCGCGTTCTCGAAGATTAAACTTGCCCGACATGATAAAAAATAGGGCATTGCCCGACAAAAACACCGTTCCGCACGCGATGAACCAAAGCAACCCGACCGTAGTGCCAGTGTCGACGACGACGCGGCAATGCACCGCGACCACGAAAAACATTGCAACGGCCCGTACCAGGTCGTACCCGAAAATGCGCGTTTGCGCCATACATCGTCTCCTTCTACGAGAAAAGCCATGCGAACAATCGAACGCCCGTCTTCCGGCGAAACGCGGAAGACGGGCGGCATGCAAGCGGCGTATAAAAGCCGCGAGCAACAGACGCGCCAAGCGCGTCGGCGCATCGTTATTCCAGATTCGAGAGCAGCAGCTCTTCGAGCGAATCGGCAAGGCGCTTATCGCATGCGGCGCGCTCCTTTTCGCCGTCCAGCCAGCCCGCCAATTGCTTCTTCGAGGGGCCCGCCTTGCGGCGGAACAGGTCCTTCGCCTTGATGAAAGGCCTCATGACCAGTCCTTTCACATAGGCCTTGCGGCCCATGCGCGCGGCGACGTAGCGCCATAGCTCCATACGCGGCATCGCCTGGGCCGAACCCTCGAGAACGCGGCGATACACTCGCGCGATAGGGTCGGACAGCCCCGCCGCAGGGTCGCCGTGGCCCTCGAGGTAGCGCTCGTAGAGCTCCTTCAAACGCGCGAACGCACGCTGCGCGTCATCGGGAGCCAAGGCTCGTATGTCCAGGAACAAGAAATCAAGCGACCAATCGGCAAGCCGGGAAGGCCCCAGATCAATCAGGCCGCGCCTGTCCCACGACGAGAACACGGCCTCCACGATGTCGAGATGCTTGCCCATACGTCCCGCAAGGTCGTCGAACAGCATGCGCATCGCCGACCCTTCGCGCACGACGCGATAGTCGTAGAGCTTGTCCGAAATGAAAGCCGTCTTGCGCGCAAGCGGATACACGTCGAAATGAAACGCCTGGTCTTCGCCAAGAGGAAGGCTTTCGTCATATGCGATGCCGTTATCGACGAGAAACGCCCTCGTGGTCGCCGTGCGCCATGCGAACGGACGCGACTTCTCTTCGAGAAGGATCTTCCAGTCGAAGCCGTCATAGACCGCATCGCGCGGGCTCAGGCAATCGACCAGCCACGGGTAGCCGTCGCAGGCGGGAACGCAGTTGGCGCCGAACGTCACCACGTCGGCATCGGTTTCTCGAAATGCGCGGACAAGGCGCTCGCAGGCCTCGGGCACGAGCGCGTCGTCGGCGTCGACGCACAGCACGTAATCGCCCGTCGCCTCGCGCATGCCGGCGTTTTTCGCCGACGAAACGCCGCCGTTTTCCTTGCTTACCAGGCGGATGCGCGGATCGGCGGCCGCATGCAGCTCGATGATGCGGGCGGAGCGATCGGTCGAGCCGTCGTCCACACAGATAACCTCGAGGTCGTCATAGGTCTGCGCACGAACCGAATCGAGGCAATACGACAGATACTTCTCGACGTTGTAGACGGGAATGATGATGGAGAACTTCGCCACGACTCGACCTACCGACCCTTCGTCTTGCGCGCAAGGCCTTTGACCAGCAAGGAGATGCCGCCCTCTTGCACGTAGCAACGGGCTTTGGAAAGCGCGCCCTTGCTCGTGCTCGCCGCACGGCCCGCCTTGAACAGTTCGGGGGAATCGCAGATGATCTGGAAATCCTTTTTCTTCCACGGCTCGAACACGCTGAAATCGACGCGGCCGACTGCCATGTCGGCCTTGAACTCTTCGTGCATGCGCTGCAGAAATTCGTCGTTCAAAGGACTTGCCAGGCGCTCGTAATTCCAGAGGTAGTTGTCGAGCTTGACCTTCTCCTTCACGCCCCACAGGCCCTGTTTTTCAGGATGGGCCTCGAGGAAGCGGTCCATTTCGGCATGCTCGTCGCAGATGCAATACACCTTCGACGGCGAATTGACCGAAGAAGACTCGTTGTCCTGGCGGTAATGAAGCACTGGCTCGTCCAAGAACGCCACGCGATCGGCGCATGCCCACACTTTGAAATTGAAGGCTGAATCCTGGAAGGACGCGCCCGGCGTTTCGAGGAAGTCGATGCCGTGCTCGAAGAGGAAGTCGCGACGATAGACCGCCGACCAGATAGAGGGCTTCGCGAAGAAGATATCAGGCTCTTCCGACGGATTCACCGCACGCCCCGCCGCCTTCTTCGGAACCACCTCGAACAGTTCGTTCTTCTCTTCGGGAACGGACCAATAAAGCCAGAAGTTCGCCTTCGCCACCTGGGCCTTGTGCTTTTCGGCGGCGTTCACGAGCATCTCGAGCGCATCGGGCTCGAAGAAGTCGTCGGATTCCAGGATGCCGATGTAGCGGCCGCGTGCCTCGGCAAGGCCGCGGTTCATGGACGCGCCGTAGCCGGAATTGGGCTTATCGACCATGCGCACGCGCGGATCGCGCGCCATGTATTCTCGGATGATATCGGGAGACGAATCGGTGGATCCGTCGTTCAGGCAGATGATTTCGATGTCCTCGAGCGTCTGGGAGCATGCGGAATCGAGGCATTCCCTCAAATAGCGCTCGACATTATAAATAGGAACAAGCAAAGAAACCAACGGTTCGGACATATAGCATCCTCTCGATGAAACGCACAACATGTACAGGGTATCACTCGCACAATCGGCATCAGGCCACAATACGATACAGACGCATATCTCCCTCGCTCAGCACGATTTCGAAGCCAGGAGTTTCATCGGTGACCGCAGTGACTCCCTTCCAGTCCTTCAAGCCCACACCCTGATGAGGCCAAAAATGACGATAGACGGTCGACTCCTCCATGGTCGATACCCAGCCCGAATCAAGCACGAGCATATATTCGGCACCGACCTCAGCCACCGCATCACGAACTTCAGGGTCATACGAAATACGATCGATTCCCGTTCGAATCAGATAGCTCTCCCTCGTCTCGTCATCGTCTCCCGAAAAGCCCGAAAGATAGCGATAATAGGTGTTCGCTCCATCGAAAGGATACGCAAACACGCTTCCGTCGCCTGGGTCATTGATAATCAACTCATCCTTGCCGACGAGTTCGACCGCCTGCTCGACGAACTCCCGCTCATCTTTCTCGAAGACATCCTGAGCTGTCGCGCAATTCTGAGATGCCATCCGCTCTTTCAACGCATCGAAAGCGGAACGGAACCCCCCATCGGAAGCGACATACGGCACCATCAAGACGACAATTGCAATAGCGAAAGGGGCCAATCCCATTACGATAGAGTCGAGTTTCGCACGGTTCCCTGAGAAAACAGGAATACGCTCCAGCAAAGAAGCAACGCCCCTGGCCAGCGCAAAGGATCCATACGCCGCCAAGGGAGCGGCCGCGAGCGCAAGCATAGCGGCAGTACGCCACTGGTCCGTATACCAAAAACCTGCGAGAAAATGCTTCAATGGGCCGTCGACGCCCATGTCAATCGCATAAATAACGAACGCAAACGCATACGAGAATGCAACCCAGCGATACCGGGCATTCGCCAAAACGGCAAAGAAGCCGACAAGCACGACGAAAGCAAGCACGGGCTGGGCAGGAAGCTCGACGCACGAAAGCAAAAGAGCAGACGAAACGGCTCCGAGCAGCGTGGTTTTGGCGGGCCAATCGAAGGCGACGACCCCGGCCACGAACGGCGTTTTGTAAACAAAGGACCAGATTATAAAGATGGCAAGAACGGCAAGAGCTCCTATCAAAATTTTCCAGTCCGTTCTTCCCTTCGAGAAGCACTTGAAGCGGTCGACGATTCCCGAAATAGAGACAACCAAAAAGGCCGCAACCAAAACTCCGAGCGTGAACAAAGCATTAGGCTGCGCGAATGCAAGCGTCGCCATGCCGACCAGGGCGAGCAGCACGAACTCGACACGGTAAAAGCGCGCGATCCCCTTCTTGAAAAGCCGCAAGAACACGAACATGCAAGCAAAAATCAAAGAATACGACAAGAGATTGGGATACAAAGGGCCCCAGATGAGAAAGCCCCAGGGAAACGCCGTGAACAAAAGGGGCATAAACGAGCCGCACCAAAGAACCCCCCGCTTCCCGGGGAACAAAGCTCGAATGAACACGAAGAAGCTCACGGGGAACACGATTCCCGCGATAACCGCGTTGACCGCGTTGACGGCGACGAACACGGGAGCCCCCGTGGCGCCGGCCGACATCGCAACAAGGCAGTGCCACGCCGAAGGATAGAATGCCGAATCGTTCACAAAAGGGTTTTCAGCCGCGTCGACCACAGCGGCATACGAGGACGTGGTAAACGACGAATATACCCCGGAATCAAGAAATGCTTTCACGGACCCCAGATGATGAACGTTGTCCCACGCCTGCGAGAACGACCCAGGACCGTCGAGGGAAACGACGAAAACCCAGCCAGCGATGAGAAGATTCACAGCAATAGCCACGATCAATATGGCCCAATCGACGCTCAGGCGACCCTTAAAAAACGTCCCGCACGATTCATCGACGAAATCGTCAGAGCTGAAATCGGGAGCGGCCTTGAACGAAACAGCACAAGCGACGACGGCCACGGCGAGACTCGGAAGGAAAAGCGACACCCATGACGCCGAAATACCGAACGTAGGATACACGGCAGAGAGGACCACATAAAAAAGAATAGTCGGAAGCGGCGCACAGCATAGCGCGGCAATCGGCTCAAGACGAAGCGCTCTCAGGATAAAAAAGCCCGGGACATATAAAAACGAAGCGGCCGCAGCCATTACGAGAAAAAACGTCACCCACATATTCGATAAAACCTATCTTTGTCCGATATCCGTTCGAACGAAACAAGACAACAGCGCATTGCAGACATAAGCCGCACGGCGCATCAATAAACGTCATGACACTAACCGTTCAAATATACACTATGCATATCGCGCTTGTCCCCGCATAGACGCTTCGCTATATTCATAACACGTGATACCATAGGCATTTATGTACTCAACCGAGAAGATGGACTCATGAAACTTCTTGTAATCATTCCTGCATATAACGAACAGGACTGCATCGTCCAAACCGTCGAAGAGCTGAGGCAGACCGCCCCTCAGTACGATTACGTCGTCATCAACGACGGATCGAAAGACGCCACCAAGCGCCTGTGCATCGAGCACGGCTTCAATCTAATCGACCTTCCCGTCAACATCGGTCTGACGGGCGGCTTCCAGGCGGGCATGAAATACGCACTGCGCAACGGCTACGACGCAGCCGTGCAGTTCGACGCCGACGGCCAGCACATGCCGGCCTACATCGAGAAGCTCGCCGCCGAGATGGAAAGCACCGGCGCCGACATCGTGATCGGCTCGCGCTTCGTGACCGAGAAGAAATCCACGTCGATGCGCATGATCGGCTCGCGCCTGATCTCGGCCATCACCAAGCTGACCACCGGGGCATCCATTTCCGACCCCACCTCGGGCATGCGCCTGTATAACCGCAAGATGATCGAATGCTTCAGCTCCAAATCGGATTTCGGCCCCGAGCCCGATTCTATCGCCTACCTCGCCCGCAAGGGCGCGGTCGTGCGCGAGGTGCAGGTGAGCATGCGCGAACGCCAGGCGGGCGAAAGCTATCTCACTTTCACCAGGTCGATCGAATACATGATGCGCACCTGCATTTCCATCCTGTTCGTCCAGTGGTTTAGGAGCTAGCCGTGAACATCACTTTGCGCGTATTTCTGGTCGTCAGCGCCCTTGCGGTGCTGTATTTCGTGGTGCGCAAGATCAGGAAGTCGAAGTTCGAGGCGTCGGATTCGATCTTCTGGCTCTTCTTCATCGCCCTGCTCGTCGTGCTGGCCGCCTTCCCCCGCATCTCGTACGGCCTGGCAAGCATTCTCGGGTTCGAATCGCCTTCGAACTTCATATTCCTGTGCGTGATCGCCATCCTGATGATCCGCATCTTTTCGTTGACCGCGAAGGTCTCGCTCATGCGAACGAAGCTCGACTCCCTCGTCCAGGAAGTGGCGCTCGACCGCAACGAGCGGGCGCGCCGCGGCCAGGACGCTATCGATTAGCATCCTGGCACGCGTCGGCAACGGCGCAGGCGGTGCATTCCCACGAATACAGAGCGCGCACGCGCTCGAAGCTGAGGGCGCCTTGCTTCGCGAGGCGCCCTCTATCGTTGGCGGCCGCCTCGATCGCGGCGGCGATCGTTTCCGGCCGGGCGTCCAAAAGCACGGTCCCGTATGTTTCGTCGGGAATCATCTCGGCCACGCCGCCCACATCGGTGATAAGCGAAGGCGTGCCGCACGCAGCGGCCTCGAGAAGCGACGTCGAAAAGCCCTCGGACCTGGTGGGAAGACAGAATAGGTCCGACTCCTCCAGCAGCGCGGCGACATCGGGAGCGGAAAGCTTCCCCGCCACGGCTACGGTGCCGAGGTTCGCGGAGCGAATGCGGTCTTCGAGAGGGCCCGTGCCCGCCATGACCAACATCGCATCGACGCCCTTCCCATCGATTATCCTCATGGCTTCGAGCAGAGCGTCGACCCCCTTTTCGGGAATGAACCTGCCGACGAACGACACGAGCAGCGTTTCATCCTTTATGCCGAACGACGAACGAAACGAACGGCCCGACGAGGATGCGCGAAACGCATCGGCGTCGATCGCGTTGCTCAAAACCCCGCGGCCCTGTATGCCGAAGGTGGAAAGCCACTCGAGGCCTTTGCTCGAAACCGCGTAGAAATCGGGGCGGTAATGCTTCACGCGCGCCGTGATCGCATGCTCATATGCGACGACCGCCTTGTCGAGCAGCGCGTTGCCGAAGGTCAGATAGGCCGAGCCGTGCTCGCACACCACGGCGCGCAGGCCTTGCCGCTCGGCGAGCTTCAACCCGAGCAGCGAATGCAGATAGAAACGCGTGTTGACCAGGACGCCGTCATACGAACGCGAGCACAGCTCGCCCCAAAGACGTTTGAATTCGCCGTTCTTGCGCGGCATGGGCATGCGGCCGCCGATCAGCGGAAAGCACGGAAGGCGCACGACCTCCACGCCGGGAGCGACCTTCTCGATGCCCGAGGGCGCAGCCGCATCGGTCGTCGCCACCACGACCTCGTGGCCCTGGCGCGCAAGCTCGCGAGCCAGGTTGTCGGTGTATTTCTCAACGCCGCCGACATTAGGAAGGAACTGCGCCGAAAAGATCGCGAAACGTTTCGAATCGGCCATTATGCGGCACCGCCCGCACGCCACACGGTTCCGTCGCCGAAATCGATGAACTCGGGAAGATGGGTGCGTCGGTCCTCCGGCGCGGGAATCGTACGCCAGTCGCCGTACATGTTCTCGAGATACAGTTCAGGCTTCGCCGCTATCGGAAGGTCATGCCCGCAAAACGAAACGCGCGCCGGAGGAACCATGTCCTGCACGCGGCACGGCTTCATCGAAGGCCAGGAAAGTAACATGACCTCGTCGGAAGCGGCCCCCTCGAAAGACTGCGACGCATCGAAGCGGCGCTCGATCTCCGCACGGTTCGTGAACGCGCACACCAGATAATGTGCGATGCGGCATCCGAAACGCTCCACGGACCCCATGAACCCCTTGTGCGGAACCGTGATCGTCTTGGCATGGTAGAGATACGAGACCGACTGCCACGTGCGGGCCGTCTTCAGCTGGCGCGCACGCTGCCCCTCGTCGGCCGCAAGCACGTCATAAGGAAAGATGTCGACGAAAATTCCCTGGTCGCAACCCGCTTCGATCGTCTCTTTCGTGTGAAACGCCGTGCCTTCCTTGTACACCTTCGCGAACAGGCCCGCGAACGTCTCGTTGTTTTCGAAGGTCTGTAGCGAGTAGCCGGAGGGAAGGCCGTCTTGGGCCTCTTCGATGAAGCGGTCGTAATCGGCGCGCATCATGCCGATGTCGATATCGTCGTCCCACGGGATGAACCCGCCATGGCGCATGGCGCCGAGCGCCGTGCCCGAATCCATGAACCATTCGATACCGCGCTCTTTGCAGAACGCGTCGATCGCAAGCAGGATATCCAGCTCGGTCTCCTGCAGTTTCTTCAACGCCTCGGCGTCATTCATATCAGTCACTCCATACGTTCTCGAAACAAAGCGCCCGTCCGAAAACGGGCGCGATTCGTTTTTTGTCACGGCCCTCGCGCCGACAGGCGCCGCGATGCCTTCCAAGCATTATAGAGGTAAGACCTCGGCCGTGCTTCGCGACGCCGCGCCTTCGCGAAGAAGCCGGCCGCGACCGCGCGGCGCAAAACAACCGCGTTACGCTTGCTGTTGTTTTTGTTCCTATCCGCAATTTCGGCCCCATTGTCTCTATCATGGGTGATTCATGACAAGAATCGCGCGCATGGCTTCATGCCCTTTCCAGGAGGCTTCGTGAAAAAACGCCTATCCTCAGACGAAATCAAATCGATCGAACTGAACATCCTTCTCGAACTCGACCGCATCTGCACCGAGCACGGCTTGGCCTATCTGCTGGCCTACGGCACCTGCTTGGGCGCGGTGCGCCACGAGGGCTTCATTCCGTGGGACGACGACATCGACGTCTTCATGCCCCGCGACGATTACGAGAAGCTCTATTCGTTGTTCCAAAACGGTCTCGAAAGCCCCTACGAGCTGCAGACGCATCGCGACGGCAGCTCCATCTACCAGTTCTTCAAGCTGGTCGACCCCGCCACCGAATCGTACGAGACGTTCGTCGGGAAAAGCCGCCCCATCGGGCTTTGGGTCGACATCTTCCCGCTCGAGCGCATCGATCCTTCCGCGAAAGACGCCTTCGAAGCCGTTTGCCGCAGGCATAAGCGCACCGGCCTCAAACGCAGCTTCGCCCTGGCCGATTCCTCCGTGGCGTCGACGCCCGCCATCAAACTGGTCAAAAAGATCGTCTGCCCGGTCGCTCGCGCTCTGTTCGACGTGGAAAAGCTCAACCGCAGCCTCGAAAACGACGCTATCGGGCTGCCGGCCGCCACGGGCGCCGACCCCGCGACGCCCCATGAGAAGGGCTACTTCTGCGACATGCTGGGCGATGCGAACGTCTTCGAAGCATCGATGTTCTTCCCTACGCGCAAAGCCCCCTTCGAAGGCCATATGCTGCCCATTCCGAACCGCGCGGAAGAATACCTCTCGCTCAATTACGGAGACTGGAAGGCGCTGCCGCCCGAAGACGAGCGCCATCTGCACTTCCCCGAAGCATACGCGATCGACAAGGAGTGATTCGTGGCTGAGATGCAGCAAGAAAAGCCCCGGGAACTTTCCCTGAAGGCCAACGTCCTGTGGAATTCCATCGGCTCGATGTTCTATCTCGGGTGCCAATGGCTGATCACGGTGCTCGTCGTGCGCCTTTCTTCCGGATTCGATGCAGCAGGCCTTCTTTCGCTGGCCATGTCGGTCGTCGGCATTTTCGGAACGTTCGCGAACTACAAGATGGGCACCTACCAGATCTCGGACATCCACCGCGAGAACACGCTGGCCGAGTATCTGGCATTCAGATGCCTGACCTTGGGGCTGTCGTTTCTGGCCTGCATCGCCTACGCGCTGGTCACCTGTCCTCCGCACGCCATCATGACCGTGGCGTTGTTCTTCGTATACAAAGGCGTCGGGTTGCTGATCGACATCCTGCACGGCTGCGACCAGCAGCACCGCCGCATGGATTACATCGGCAAGTCGTTCATGCTGCAAGGCGTCGCCTCGATCGCGGCGTTCGCCGTCGTGTTCTACCCGACGCAAGACCTCAACCTGGCCATCGTGGCCATGACCGTAGCCACCGCCTTGGTCTTCCTGCTTTTCGATATGCGCAAGACGCGCCAATTCGAGCCCATCGCCTTGCACCTCACCCGCAAGAAGGCGTTTTTCTTCCTGAAGACCTCGCTTCCCGCTGTGATCGCGGCCGTCGCGGCAAGCGCCATCTTCACGATTCCCAAGCAGTACCTGTCCATGGTCGGCGGAGATGCGGCCCTCGGCATCTATTCGTCGGTCGCCGCGCCCGCGCTCATCGTGCAGATGGGCGCGACGTATCTGTACGGCCCGCTGCTCGACATCTTCCCCAAGCATTTCTTCGACGGGAAGATGAGCGATTTCGTCAAGCTGCTGGCGCGCACCGTGCTGTCGATTATCGCCGTGACGATCGTCTGCTGGATCGTTTTGCTGTTCATCGGCAAGCCCGTGCTCGTGCTGCTGTTCGGCCAAGGCATCGCCGAGCACGTCTATCTGCTCTATCCCGTGCTCATCGCCACCTCCGCCACGGCGTTCCTGTGGTTCTTCGGTGACCTGCTCATCGCCCTGCGCGATTTCAAGGCGAACTTCATCGGCAACGTGGTGGCGCTTGTGGCCGTGATTCCCTTGAGCGTGGTCTGCGTGAACGTCTGGGATATGAACGGCGTGAGCTTCGCCGGCATCGGCGCCTGCGTAGCGGGCGTCGCATACCTGACCTTCGCTCTTATATCCGCTATCCGCAAGCAATCCGCCCGCACCAAGAAGCAGGAGGAATCCTTTGAGCTCTAACCCCGTCCGCATCCTGCACGTCATCGGCGCCATGAATCGCGCCGGCGCCGAAAGCATGCTTATGAATCTCTATCGCGCATGCGATACCGAGCACGTCCAGTTCGATTTCCTCGTCAACGCCGAAGGCGACTACGACGAAGAAATCGCCGCGCGCGGCGGACGGATCTATCGCATCCCCCGCTACACGATCGCCAATTTCTTCGCGTACCGCAAAGCATGTCGGGAATTCTTCGATGCGCATGGCGAGTTCTCGATCGTCCACGGCCATATCGGATTGCCCGCGCCCATCTATCTGAAAGAAGCACGCAGAAGGGGCATGTACGCGGTCGCCCACTCTCATGCGCAGAACTACCCTCTCTCGCCCACCGAAGTCATCTTTCGCGCCGCCGCGCGCCCGGTGCGACGCGCCGCCGATTATTTCATGGCCTGCTCGCGCCAGGCGGGCATCGACCGCTTCGGCGCAGAAATCGTCGCGGACGAAAACCGCTTCCATGTGCTCAACAACGGCATCGACCTGGCATCGTATCGTTTCGACGAGGACGCGCGCCGGGCGCTTCGCCATACTATGGGCATCGACGAGCACGCGCCCGTGTTCGGGCACGTGGGACGCTTCGACCCAGTGAAAAACCACCGCTTCCTGCTCGACGTGTTCGCATGCATCCTGAAACGGGAACCCGCCGCGAAGCTCGTCTTGGCGGGCAAGCCCGACGATGGAGCCGTGCGCGCCTATGCGCGCGAGCTCGGAGTCGAAGACGACGTGGCGTTTCTCGGCGTGCGCGACGATGTGGCCCGAGTCCTGTGCGCCTTCGACGTGTTCGTGTTCACGTCGCTCAAGGAAGGCCTCGGCATGGCGGTCGTCGAAGCGCAGGCATCGGGCCTTCCCTGCGTCGTGTCGACAGGCGTGCCGGCCATCGCCCGCGTAAGCGACGCGGCGACCTTCCTCGACCTCGAACGCGGCGCCGAGGCGTGGGCCGACGAGGCGCTGAAGAAGCTCGACGAGAAACCTGCGCGACGCGACGCGTACATCGAAAACGTCAGGGCGGCGGGATTCGACATCGAAACGTCCGCGGCATGGCTTCAGGATTTCTATCTGCACCGCGCGCAATGCCGCCGCTAACGGCGCATCTCCTCCCGACATAAACTCAGAGATAGCGAAAAGGCCTCATGACGAGGCCTTTTCCATAGATGCTACCAGCAGCCCTTGATCAGCACGGTCTGCTGGTACAACTCGGACCTGTTGGCGTTGTTGAAGCATGCCGAAATGCAATTCTGCGGATAGATCTGATGCCACATCCTGTTCTCATACGGCGTATCGCCCCAGAAGAATCCGATATGGCAATCGATCGAGCCGTTGGTCTTGAAGAAGATGATATCGCCCTTGTCGGCCTTGCCGCTGGCAAGCATGCTCGCCACGCTGTCGAACGTATACATCTCGACGCCGCGCTCGACGGCATAGCCGTACCAGCGCCATGCGTTGACATAGCCGCCGCGGCCGGGACCGGTCGGCCAAGGCGAATAGCTCTGGGTCCGGCCGATGGCATCAAGATCGCCCACGCCGCCCGCCATCGCATAGGCATGCGCGACGAACCCGGTGCAATTCATTCCCACGAAGCCGTCCCAGCGAGGCGAGCCGTTGGGGTACATGCATGTATCGACGCTCAAGCCGTTCGAATACGGCGTGCCCCAGTAATACCAGTCGTTCTCATGCGACCACAGCCACTCCACGAGCCTCGTGCGGGAAACGCCGAGCACCGACCCCGTATTTTCGACCCAGCGGCCGCCGGCATCGAGCTTATAGGCGCTGCCGCCCTCGTTGATCCAGCCCGTGGCCATGGCGCCCCAATCGCGCAGCCAGTACCATCCGTCGTCGAGATGCAGCCAGCCTGTGGCCATGGCGCCCGTTTCAGGATCGAGCCAATACCACGCACCGCCGATCCACTGCCAGCCCGTGGCCATGGATCCGTCGCCGCGGCAGTAGTACCACGAACCGCCCTCGGCGATCCATCCCGTCTGCATGAAGCCCGCGGCGTCGAACTTGTACATGGCGCCGTCCACTTCACGCCATCCGACGGCCATCGCGGCCGTTTCCTCGTCGAAATAGAACCAGTATCCGCCGATATACTGCCAGCCCGTCTTCACGGCACCGTCCGCCCCGAGCCAATACCACACGCCGTCGCGAAGCATCCACTCCGTGTCCATGACGCCGTGCTCGTCGAAGCAATACGTTTCGCCCTGGTCCTCGAACCATCCAGTGACAAGCACGCCGTCATCGCCCGCATAGTATTTCCTGCCGTCGACGCTTTGCCAGCCCGACGCATCGAAGCGCACCGCGCCCGTCTCGTCGGCGAAGCGCAGCGCGCCGTCCACCACGACCGAGCCCTTGGCCAGCGCGCCCGTCTCGTCGAACCAGTACAGCGCGCCGTCCTGATCGATGAAACCCGTGGCCATGGCCCCCGTTTCGGGGTCGAGCCAATAGGTGTCGCCGCCGGCATTCAGCCATCCGCGCTCAAGCGCGCCCGAGCCGTCGGCATAATACCAGCGGCCCTCGAAAAAGCACCAGCCGTCGACCGCGACCACGCCGCCCTGGGGCGCGCAGTAGCGGAAACCGTCCACGTCGAACAAACCCGTGGCAAGAAGGCCGCCCGCCTCGGGGTCGAGCCAATACCACGAGCCTTCGATGCATATCCATCCGCTATAAAGCTCGCCGCTGCGAGAAAGCAGATACCAGCCGCCGTCGACGAAAGCCCAGCCCGTCGCCATGGTTCCGTCGGAAGCGAGGTAGAAGCGAGAACCTCCCGCATCGAGCCACGTATCGTGCGCCATAGCGCCCGTCTCGCGATCGAACCAATACCAACTTCCGCCCGCATACGCCCATCCGGTACGCAGCACGCCCGACGCGTCGGCGTAGTACCAGGTTCCCTCATGCAGGCCCCAGCCGTCCATGATCACGACGCCCGATGCATCGGCGGCATACCGATGCCCGTATGCCTCGAAAGCGCCCGTCGCCATGGCGCCGCCCGCTTCAGGATCGAGCCAATACCAGCGCCCATCGAGAAACAACCAGCCCGTCGCGGCGCGATCGCCCTGGCTTTCGGTCCAATACCACAGGCCTTCGCGATAATTCCAGCCCTGCTGCAAGGGCTCGGCAGGAAGGCTTCCGTCTCCCGCTTCGGGCGCCTGTCCGTCGGCGCCGTCGACCGCATCGCCAGGCCCCTCGAAAACCGCGCCCGCCTCGACGAGCGCCTCGGCCGCAGGCGCCGCATGCTCGTCGGCATAAGCGGCCCCCGCGCCGAAACACATAGCCGCCAGCGCCGCCGCGGCGATCGCCAGACGTCCGTTCCACATCGTCGTCTCCCTCATGGTCCCTCCTCGACCGACGCGAACCCGAAACCATGCGCTCCGTGAGCACCTCGTTCGCATCTATGCGTTCGAGGCGCCCGAAGCGCACAACCCATCAGGCGAAACACTCGCCCATCATGGCCGCCAGATCATAGCCGTAATTATCGGCGGCAGCCCATCCGCCGCCATAGGGGTTGTCGGGTATCCCGAGCCACTCGACATACGGAGCTGTTCCCCGCTTCACATAGGAGAACCGCCCGTCCACGCAAGGCCTGTTCAAAGGCGCATCGGATCCGTACGCCTTCAGATGCTGCGCTTGGGCGAGCAGCCCCTGCGCCACATCTGCGAAGCGCTCGCCCGGCACGCCGCCGCCCGTCGCACCCAGGCCGCCGAAATTGAACTGGTCGACCTTGACATCGCCGCCGAAGCGCAACCATCCGGTTTCTTTCATGGCCTGGCAGAACAACACCTCGGGGCGCACCCCTTCCGCAACGGCCTGGTCGTACAAGATCGAGCAGAACTCGCGCAAGGTCGGCGCTCCCCCGCGCCCGAGCGCTGATGCGGGATACGTCGCCCCGGCACGCTCGTACGCGCGCGCCATGTCGTCGACGAGCACCTGCTTAGAAGCGCAAGGCGCGCCCATCACCGCCTCCAAGGAATCGATCGCATTCGCGACGAAGCGGCCCGATTCGTCGAAGCAGCACGGCTCTCCGTCCACGAGGACCCAGCCCGTCGCCATGGCGCCTGAAGCGGCCAGGTAATACCTATCGCCGCCTGCCTCGATCCAACCCGTCTGCATGACGCCGTCATGAGCCAGGTAATACCATGCGCCGCCCGCGAAAAGCCAGCCTGTCTGCAGCGATCCGTCGGCATTGAGATAGAACCAGTCGTCGCCCTGCATGCGCCATCCGGGCATTCCGTCCAGCAAACGGCCCGACTGGTCCGCAAGCCACGGCCTGCCCGCGGAATCGAAGAAAACGCCCGAGGCCATGGCGCCGCTGCCGTCGAACCAGTACCAGGCGCCGTCGATCCAGCGCCAATCGATCGCCATGACGCCCGACGAGTCGAACCAGAACCACGTTTCGCCGAGATACAGCCAGCCCGTGCGCATGGCTCCCGACTCATCCGAATAGAACCACAGGCCGTCGATGAGATACCAGCCCGAATCCATCGCGCAGGAATCGCGGTCGAAGTGATACCACGTTCCGTTCAGGTCGAGCCATCCGGTGCGGGCCTTTCCGTCGTCGAACCAATACCAGGCTCCGTCGATCAAGGCCCAGCCGGAAAGGATATTGCGGCCCGAAGCGTCGGCGTAGTGCCACGCCCCCGAGTCGTCCAGGATCCAGCCGGTGCGCATGGCGCCCGAAGCATCCAGATAATAGCGGTCGCCGCCGACGGAGACGAAGCCCGTCGCCATGGCGCCGAGCTTATCGAACCAATACCACGAGCCGCCGAGGAAACGCCAGCCCGTCGCGGCATACGGCTCGTAATAATGCCACGTGCCGTTTTCGCACTGCCAGCCGGAAAGCAAGGCGCCCGAACCGTCCGCGACGTAGCGGGCCCCGTCCGCCGTGAACCAGCCGACATTCATGGCTCCCGAGTAAGACAGGCGATAAATCGCGCCGTTCTGTTCGAGCCACGCAGCGCTATACATGGCGCCCGTCGAAGGGTCGAAGTAATACCAGGATCCGTCGACGATCTGCCAGCCCTCGAGCGCATAGCCGCGAGCATCCATCCGATACCACGAGCCGTTCGTATACAACCATCGGTCGGTCACGGGCTCGCCGTCGATAAGGTAGCGATGCGACCCGTCCTTCGACACCCACGACCCCTCCGTGCGCAGGCCGTACGACTCGGCGATTCCGCGCGCATCCGCCCGGCCCATGTGCTCGAGCGTCGCATCGTCGGCGAGCATGGCCGCATCCTGTTCGTTCGTGATGAAGGCGTGCTCGACGATGACGGCCGGAATGCCGACCCTGCGCGCATGGCGTATCACGCCGTAATAGTCGGCGGTCGAACCGTTCTCATACGAAGATCCGGCCCAATCGCGGATCTTCGATCCGCGGTCGGTCAAGCCGAGCGCGACCAACTCGTCGAGAATATCGCGCGCGAGCTCGCCGCCCTCCAGGTGCGTCTGCTCGTATTTCCAGCTGCTGGCGTTGGGATACCACACCTCGGCGCCATGGGCCGAAGACGAAGCCGAGTTGATATGGATGCTCACGAAGACGCGCGCGCCGGCGGCGACGGCCCTGTCCACGCGCTCCGTCAGCGAATTGAGCGTTTCGTCGCGCCCGCGCGTCATGAACACTTCGACGCCCGCGTATTTTTCAAGCTCCGCCTTGCAGTATTGCGCGATCTTCCAATTGAGTTCGGATTCCTTCAACCCGTTGGCAACGGCGCCCGGGTCGCTTCCGCCATGCCCCGGGTCGAGCGCGATGACGATCCTGCCCTGCTTGGAAGAAGGCATACGCGACAGCAGGCTTGCGGCGAATCCCTCGGATTCGCCGGCCGCGTCCGAAGAGAGGACGGGCATTTCCGCCGCACCGAACGAAGACGCGCTTTCAAGGCCTCCTTCGGCAGAAAGCGTGTAGACCGAGACGGATTCGTCCGATGCGGCGCGACCCAAAACCTCGGGGCCGCCTACCGAAAACGAGCACGGACGGCCGGCGTCCGACGAGAAGTCGATCGTCCGAACGGACCCGTCCGCGCATGCGTATTCGACCGTCTCGAGCGCGTAGGTGCCGGGCTCGTGCGCCGCGAACTCGAACAGCAGGCCCGCGCCGCCGCATGCCGCAGCGTCATAGGAGAAGCGAGCGCCGTCCTCGACGCGGACGAACGCGGCCGATGCCGAAACCGCGCGCGGGGCGGCGTCGGACAAGGCCACCGCGACGGCCTGCCGGCCTCCCGCATCGAGCGCGGCCTCGTCGACATAGACGAAATCGACCGCATCGGCGCCTTGCGCGCCATCGCGCCCATAAGCTTGCGCGAAAGCGGCGCCCGCCGCAAGGACGAGCGCAAGCAGAACCGCGGATACGGACACGAGAAAGGATCTGGAACGCACCATGACGGGCCTCCCGAACAACGCAAACCGACATTTCCTGCCGCCATTGTATCCCATGCGAAAGCCGCGGATATCGCGCGCGGGCGTTGCCGCCGGGCGGCGGGCTAGCCCAGATAGCGACGCGCCATGTCCTTGCCGAAATCGTTGATCCGATAGTATATGACCAGATCGCCGCGCGCATCCAAATCGCAGCGCGTCTCGTCGAGGATGCCGTTTTCCTTCGCCGTGGCCAGCGCCTCTTCGACATCGCGATGCGTCAGCATCTTATAGCCGCCGTAATCGGGGTCCAAGGCGGCCACGACGCCCGCGGCGCAATCCTCTTCGCCGCCGACGAAATGCTCGATGATCGCATAATGCAGAGGAATCAGACCGTTGCCCATGTGCCTAGCCTTTCTTCTTGTTCGAACGAAGCAGTTCGGCGGGGTTCACCGCGATGCAGAAGATGCCCGCCACCATGATCAGCGCTCCGATCCACTGCACGGCCGACAGCGGCGGATAGTCGGCGGCCATGCCGCCGATGTTGCACAGGCCCATGAGGACCCAGATGAAAAACGGGCCCCAGAACGCATACATGCCGTTGCATGCCATGCCGAGCGCCGTTCCGCACATCGAGTTGCCCTTGTACCAGAAGGAAAACGCAGGCATGGCGAACAGGCCCGAAATAAGGAAGAAGGGCATCGCGGGGCTCGTGACGGCCGCGCCGAAGACGGCGAACAGCGCATCGAAGCCGCCGCCGATCGCCATGAGCAGCGGAAACACCACGAACAGCTCCAGCAGGCCCGCCGTGACCTGGCGGATGGCGATGCCGATGCGGTAGTCGATCAGAATGGTTCCGAAGCCAGCGACGCAGCCTTCGAAGCCCCAGCCGAACGCGGCCAGAAAGGCGAACAGGCAACCCATGAACGCGCCCGGGCCCATTGCCGCGAAGCTCGCTCCGCCGATGAGCGCGGCGGCGAGCAGGCACACGGCGATGCCGACGACCTTGTGGACGCCGAGGCTCTGCTTGAAGAAGATGCGGCCCAAAACCGCGCCGATGGCGCAGTTGAGCGCCGCGATGGGAACGATGACGCCGGGATTTCCCGCAGCAGCCGCCGAATTGAGCGCGACGACGTAGGCGATGGTCGCGAACGGGCCGCCGATCGCCGCGCACAACATCATGATGCGGCCCGGCTTCGTCTTGACCGTTTTCCACAAGTCGCCGACCTGGCGGTTCTTCGCGCATACCGCAACCGACCATACGCCGCTGATAAGGTCGTTGAGGCCTGCGGCCAAAGCCGCCAGGGCGAACGTCACCACGAAGGCGCTCAGCGCCGCCTGTCCTTCGCCCCACTCGAGGCCCGCGAACCACGACCCCCAGACGCCCTGGGTCTGGGCGAGCGTCAGAAAGCCCGTATACAGGCCGTAGCAGACGCCCGAAGCCACGGCGAAAGCCAGGCCCCTCACGAAATACTTCCTCCTGCGCTGCTCGCGCAGTTCGGCGACGCGCTGTTCCACGATCGACCCGCTTTCCTCTTCTCGAACCGTCATTCACGCCGCGCCCTTCCGGACCGGCTTTCAAAAAAACGCTAGGCGTCCTGCTCCGCTCCGTTTTCATACCAGGAGATGACCCTGTCCAAGTAGTTCACGGCGTAGCGATAGTAAATGTAGAGCCATTCGCCCACGTGCTCGCCTTGAGCCTCCTTGAACAGCGACCAGACGTACCAGCACCAGCCCGCCATGGCCACGTACCCGAAGTTGTGGCGCATCTCTTCGAACGAAGGCGTACGGCCGAAGTAGAACGTCAGCGCCTCTCGGGCCTGGTCGAAGTCGAGCTCGCCGCACACCACGAACGTTCCGAAGTCGCTCGCGTAATCGGACATGCCCGAATATTCCCAGTCGATCAGATACATCTTGTCATTCTCGTCAATCAGGAAGTTCAGTGAGAAAAAATCATTATGCGTGAGGCAATGTCTGGCTCCGTCGGAGTCGAGATAGCTCTTCAGACGATCGGCTTTCGCCGCCATCTCCTGAAAGCCCGCGATATCGATGCGGCCCTTGGCCTCTTCGTAGAGCGCGGCATACTTCTTCGATTCGTCGTAGAAATCGAAAGTGCGGCGCGTCCCCATGGGCGACTCGTGCAGCACGCGGGCCATCTCCATCGCACGTTTGACCTGCTCGGCGTTGTTCGGGTCGAGTTGGCGCGAGCCGGGAATGAAGCGCGATATCTTCCAGCCCTGCTCCGGGTCCTCGAAGATGTACGTGTCGTCCAAACCGAGCTCTTTAGCCAACGACTGCGCCACGAGCTCCGCCTCGCGGTCGATGATGAGCTCGGTGCCGGCGCCCGGGTGGCGATAAACGTATTCGGCGTCGCCCACGGCGAAATGGCATGACAGGTTGGTCAGGCCCTGCTTCAAAGGATAGACGTCGTGAATGTCGTCGACGTCGCACTGCAAAACCGCGACGATGTTGTCGAACACCTCGGAATCCACGTTGCGCAGGAAGTACGGATCGAAATCGCGCAGCTCGTCGAGCGAATCGAACTCGTGGACGATGCCCTCGGCATAGGGGCGCGCCGTCATGTCGAGCTCTTTGATGTGGTCGGCATAGATCTCCTCCCACAGCTTGTCGGCCGTGGCGGGAAGGTCGTATTCGCGCTCCAGGATATCGACGAAGCCGCGCGAGAAGGCGCGGTCGAAATACACATGGCCCAGCATGACGAGCGAGTCGCGTCCGCCCACCGTGACCGATTCGATGCGGCCGCCCGTTCCCTGCCTGATGCACCATTCCTTCGTCTCGCCCTCTACGTAAGTGGCGGCGTAGAAGGCCTTGTACACGTACTGCTCGAAGGGGTTCTCCGTGAAGTAGTCGTCGGACGAGCAGATGTAGGTATTGCCCAGCTGCTCGCGCACGACCATCAGCGAGGAATTGTTGTTGCGGGAGGCGTATTCCTCGTTCACCGCGATCTTGACGCCGAATTCGCGCTCGAGATAGAAGAAGTGCGCCTTCTTATAGCCCACCACCACGGTGATATCGGCGATGCCCGCCTCCTGCAGCTGGCGGATCTGGCGCTCGATCAGCACTTCGCCGCGCACCACCAGCAAACCCTTGGGCTTTTCGTAGGAAATGGGCGCGAAGCGCGACGAAAGGCCCGCGGCCATGATCACCGCGTTTTCGACCTTGTACTCTTCGAGACATGCACGGCCCGCTTCCGTAACCTCGTAGCCTTCGATCATGCCGCGTTCGGAGAGGCCCTTCAAAGCCCTGTTGGCGCTTCCCAGAGAAACGCCCGCCGCTTCGGCAAGCGAACGCTGGTTGCCGCAAGGCGAGGAAACGATGGCTCGAAGCACCTTGAATTCGTTTTCCGTCAGCACGCATGTCCTCCTTTATATAAGTATGCCGGCTGCAGCGTAACGGCGGCCGGCACGGTGTGTTCCATTTCTCAAAATGGTAACAGCATTTTGAACATACGTAAATATGACAAGAATTTTGCACACAAATCGCTTTCGAGACGAAAAAAGGGGGGCCTTCGCACGGCCCGTCCGCCCGTCCGGACTCTCGAAGCTCTTTCGGTGAAGAATGCAGAGCCTGCGACGCGTGGGGTATAATTTCGGTTCGTTTGTATTCCGACGAACTATAAGAAAGTCACAGGTACGCCATGTCCAACGCGATAAACAAGGCAACCTTGAAGCGCAACTGGTTCACCATTTCATCGCTTGTCTCGAAAGACTTCAAACTCAAATACCGCCGAAGCGCCCTGGGCGTGGTCTGGTCGGTGCTCAATCCCCTGCTCATGATGATCGTCCTGAGCGCCGTGTTCAGCACGTTCTTCCGTTTCGACATTCCCAACTATCCCCTCTACATCATCTTGGGCAACACCTTGTTCGCCCTGATGTCGGAATCGACCACCGGCGCCATGTGGTCGATTCTCGATTCGTCGTCGCTCATCAAGAAAGTGCGCATCGAGAAGCTGATCTTCCCAATCGAAAAAGTGCTCTTCCAGCTGGTCAACTTCTGTATCTCGCTGATCGCGGTGGCGATCGTCATGGTGTATTTCAGGGTGGCGCCCAGCCTGAGCCTGCTCATGCTTCCGGTGCTGCTGCTGTTCGTCGTGCTGTTTTCCGCGGGCCTCGGCCTGGCCCTTTCGGCGCTGGCCGTGTTCTTCCGCGACGTGTGCCATCTCTGGAGCGTCGTGATCACCGCCTGGACCTATGCCACGCCGCTGTTCTATCCCGTCATGGTGCTTCCCGACTGGATGATGCCCGTCATGGAGCTCAACCCCATGTACCACTACGTCTCGTACTTCCGCCAGCTTCTGCTCGACGGCACCGTTCCCGGCCTTCAAGAGAACTTGATCTGCCTCGGCATGGCCGTGGTCACCTTCGCCGTCGGTCTGCTCATCTTCAAGAAGAGCGAGAAGAAGTTCATCCTCTACGTTTAGGAGAAGCCATGCCCGAAGTTGTCAACACCACACCGCTTTCCGGCTTCTCCACGCTTCCCGATGAGCCGGAACGCGAGACCGCCATCTCGGTCAAGAACGTGTCCATGATCTTCAACATGGCCAACGAGCAGCTCAACAGCCTGAAAGAATACGCCATCGCGCTCGCGCGCAAAGAGCTGCGCTTCAAGGAGTTCCGCGCGCTCGACGGCATCACCCTCGACATCAAGAAGGGCGACGTCTTCGGCATCCTGGGCACGAACGGCTCGGGTAAATCGACCCTGCTCAAGATCATCGCCGGCGTGCTCGAGCCCACGAAGGGCACGTGCGCGATCCACGGCAACATCGCGCCGCTCATCGAGCTGGGCGCGGGCTTCGACATGGAGCTCACCGCCCGCGAGAACATCTATCTCAACGGCGCGCTGCTGGGCTATTCGAAGAAGTTCATCCAGGACAACTTCGACGACATCGTCGAATTCGCCGAGATCAAGCCGTTCTTGGACATGCCGCTGAAGAACTATTCTTCGGGCATGGTGGCGCGCATCGCCTTCGCCATCGCCACGGTGATCGTGCCCGACATCCTGATCGTCGACGAGGTGCTTTCCGTCGGCGACTTCATGTTCCAGAAGAAATGCGAGGAACGCATCCAATCGCTGATCAAAGAGCATAACGTCACCGTGCTGATCGTGTCGCACAACAACGACCAGATCGAGCGTCTGTGCAACAAAGCCGTCTGGATCGAGAAGGGCCACATGCGCATGCTGGGCACCGCCCACGACGTGTGCCAGACCTATCGCGTGCTCGGCGGCCACACGGGCAGCAAGAAGGCGGAAGAGCGCGTGTTCTCCACGCTCACCTCCCCCGTGCAGCCCGACGAGTCGCTGATCAAGCCGCTCGAGGCCGACAGCCCCTATGCCATGGCGGCGCGCCTGAGCAGCAGCCGCGAAGAGCCCGCCGACACCGTAGTGGTAGCGTTCGGCGAATACGAGATGGACGGCTTTTTGGGCGCGGGGCTCGCCAGCGCGCTCGACGCACCTGTGCTGCTCACGAAATCCGACGGCATCCCCGACGCCACGTCGCAGGAAATCAAGCGTCTCAAGGCGCAGCGCATCATCCTGGTGGGAAAGACGCCTTATTGCGACGCCGGGAAATTCGCCGACGCCCTGCAGGCCGCGACCGAAGTCCGCTGCGACGTACAGGCGCTTTCGGCCGACACCTACGAAGGACTGTCGTTCGCGGTGTTCGATTACGCCTTGCAGCGCGGCCTTTGGCAGGGGCCTGCGATCCTCACCCATATCGGATGCATGGGAGATATGATCTCGCTGTCGCCTTATGCAAGCGAGCGCCGCTGCCCGCTGCTGATCAAGTCTCCCGGCAAGCCGCTCAGCGAAGGGCTGCTCGAGCGCATCGCCGCATACGGCAACGACAGGCTGCTCGTGCTCGATAGCGAGGAAGGCTGCCCTGACGAACAACTCGCCCCCATGCGCGAGCGCGGCATCGAAACGGTGCGATTCTGCGAAGATGACGCCTACCGCGCCAACGAAGTCATCCGCGCATGGATCGAAGGCGAGCGCGGAGCCGAAGGCCTCACCCGCTCGTTCATCGCCGCGCCTTCGTGGCAGCCCGCCTACTCGTACACGATCGGCCCCTATGCGGCCCGCACCGGCGCGCTCGTCGTGCTCGACGACCCGCAAGACCTCGACAGCGTCGCCCATGCGATCGACCTGTTCGAAAGCCGCCGCGGCCGCATCGATCTGATCACATTCGTGGGAAGCCGCACCCAGTTCAGCCCCCTCGATAAAACGATGCTCGCGAAAGCGGCGTCGGCGATCGACGAAGAATAACGCCCGACGACGGACCCGCCCTTCGCAGGCGGGTCCGTTCCGAACACGCATCGCGCGCCCGGCGCCTGATGAAGAACGGAGACCCAGCATGGCATCGAACGCCGCCACCGAAACGACCCGGCCGATCATTTCCGTCCTCATACCCATCTACAACGTGGAGAAATACCTGCGCCAGTGCCTCGATTCGCTTCGCGAACAGAGCTTTTCCGACTTCGAGGCGATCTGCCTCAACGACGGCTCGACCGATGCGTCTTCGACGATCGCGCACGAATACGCCGCGGCCGATCCCCGTTTCCGCGTGGTCGACAAAGCCAATTCCGGCTACGGCGCCACGATGAACGTCGGCCTCGACGAAGCACGGGGCACATACGTCGCCGTGCTCGAATCGGATGACTTCTTCTATCCCGATGCGCTCGACTCGCTGCACCGTGCGGCCGTCGAATACGACGCCCAGGCGGTCAAGGGCAACTTCACGTTCTACTGGACCGAAGGCGATCGCGACGAGCTGCACCGTATGGTCGAGCCCGACATGTGCGGCCGTGTCGTGGACACGCGCGAGGACATGCGCATCTTCTACCAGAAGCCCTCCATCTGGAGCGGCCTGTACCGCCGCGACTTCCTCGCCGAAAACGACATTCGCTTCCTCGAAACGCCCGGCGCCTCGTATCAGGACACTTCGTTCGCCTTCAAGGTCTGGGCGAGCGCCGAACGCGCCGCTTTCCTGGAAAGCCCCCTTGTCCATTACCGCCAAGACAACGAGGCGTCGTCGGTCAATTCCAAAGGCAAGGTCTTCTGCGTATGCGAGGAGTACGCGGAAATCAACCGATGGCTCGACGCCCGCGCCGACGCGCGTCACGAACGCTCCCTGCGTTTCATGGCCCAGGTATCGCAATACAACGCCTACCTTTGGAACCTCGACCGCCTCGCGCCCGAGTTCAAGATGGAATTCATCGAGCGCATGGGGCGCGAATTCAAGGCCTACGAGAAGACGGGCGCGCTCGATTGGAGCGAATGGAACGGCTGGCGCACGCTCAACCTGCGCACGATCATGGACGACCCTGAGAAATACCTGCGCGTCCGTGCCCGCTCGAACGACAGCGGCACCGCTGCCAAAGCCCTGTTCGCGCTGCGCCTGGGCGGCCCGAAGGCGCTCGCCCAGGCGATTGCGGGACGCTCGAAATAACATCGCACGCAATAAAAGATACGCCGCGCGCATCTGCAAGCAACGACGAAAGCGGGCATCGGGAAGGCCCAAGGCCGCCTTGCCGCCCGCGCGCTGGGAGGCCCCGTGAAGATATCCGTCATCGTTCCCGTCTACAAAGCCGAAAAACACCTGGGCGCCACGCTCGACTCGCTGCTCGGGCAAACGCACGGCGACCTTGAAATCATCTGCGTGAACGACGGATCGCCCGACCGCTGCGGCGAAATTCTGCGGGAATACGCATCCCGCGACGAGCGCATCGTCATGATCGAGCAGGCCAATCAGGGCGTCTCCGTCGCGCGCAATACGGGCATCGCGCGCGCCACGGGCGATATCGTCATGTTCGTCGACGCCGACGACACCCTGGTCGTTCACGCATGCGCCCGCGTGAACGAGATCTTCGAAACGCAATCGCCCGAAGCGCTCACATTCGGCATCGAGTGCAATCCGCCCGAAGCCGCGCCCGCAAGCCTGCGACGCGAGCTTTCCCCCTCGGATACCGTCTACGAGGGCTTCGAGCCCGCCCTGCTGTTCAAAGAGCATGCCCGCCCCTACGCCTGCCGCACGGCGCTTTCCCGTTCGTTCGTCCAACGCGAAGGCATCGGGTTCGAACCCGGCCTTGCGCTCGCCGAAGACCAGGTGTTCTACTTCGCCGTCTACCCCTTCTCGAAGCGCACCGTGCTCTCCTCCGAGAAGCTCTATATCTATCGCATGAACGACGAGTCTGTGACCCACGAGTCAACCGACGGCCGTCGCGCGATGCTTGTGAAACTCGACCGTCACCTGACGGCCATCGAGGCGATCTGCCGCATCTGGAACGAGCGCGGCATGCGCGATTTCTGCGCGGGCGAACTGCTGGAATGGTGTCTTGATTTCACGATGCTCGACATAAGCAGGCTTCCTGCCGCCGACCAACGGGCATGCTATGCGCGCCTCATGGCCTCGCTCGACGGCCACTTCAGCGCGCCGAGCGAGGCTTTCGCCGTACGTCGACCGACGAAAGCCTGCCTGGCCGACATCCGTGCCGCCCTTGCGACGGAAAGCGCGACGTCCGAAACGACGAATGCGGACGGCGTGGTCTCTTCCCTGCATAAGGCGCGCTACTACCTCATGCGCCGCGGCTTCGCCCGCTGCGCCGAACGCGCGCTCATGAAAATCGGCCTTGTGAAATAGCGCCCACGTCCAGGTCTCGACCTCCGTGTCGAGCCGGCCGCATCTTCCCTTCAAGACCCCGCCGCAGACTTCGTGCGCCCGAGCCCATGCTGCAATGCGGCGATGCTGGCGCTCCCTCGTGCCTGGCGGCGAAGCACCGTTTCGATCGGAGGCGGTCGTCGAGCAAACCCGCCCCCTAACGCGAAGGACCCCTACGGCAGGAGCAGTTCGTTGCCTGTCCGGCCATAGGGGTCCTTGTAAAAACGGCAGACGGTTCACGTCGCCGTGCGGGGTCTTCGTTCGAACCGATCTTACAGCTCGACGCCCAACTCGGCCTTCACCAGGTCGAACGCGGCGGCGATGCACTTGTCCATGTCGTAATACTTGTATCCGCCCAAGCGGCCCGCGAACACCACGGAGCCTTCCTGCTCGGCCAGTTCCTTGTACTGGGCGTACAGCGCCTCGTTCTTGGCATCGTTGAGCGGGTAATACGGCTCGTCGCCCGGCTTCCAATCGGCGGGATACTCGCGCGTGACCACCGTCTTGGGCTGCGTGCCGTACTCGAAGTGCTTGTGTTCGATGATGCGCGTCCACGGCACCTCGCGCTCGGTGTAGTTCACCACGGCCACGCCCTGATGGTTCTCTTCGTCGAGCGTCTCGCTCTCGAAACGCAGGGAGCGGTACTCGAGCGTGCCGAGCTTGAAATCGTAGAACGCGTCCACCGGGCCGCAGTAGATGGTGCGCTCGGCGATATCGGGCTGCTCGGCGATCAGATCGCGGTATTCCACGCCCAGACGCACTTCCACGCCTTCGAGCATGCGCTCGACCATCTTGGTATAGCCGCCCATCGGAATGCCCTGGTAGCGGTCGTTGAAGTAGTTGTTGTCATAGGTGAAACGGCACGGAAGGCGCTTGATGATCGACGCGGGCAGGTCTTTGCAATCGCGGCCCCACTGCTTTTCGGTGTAACCCTTCACGAGCGCCTCGAAGATATCGCGGCCCACCAAAGACAACGCCTGCTCTTCGAGGTTCGACGGCTCGCCGATGCCTTCGGCTGCGATCTGCTCTGCGATCTTGGCCTTGGCCTGGGCAGGAGTCACCACGCCGTCCCATATCTTCGAGAAGGTGTTCATGTTGAACGGCATGTTGTACGTCTTGCCCTTATAAAGCGCCACGGGCGAATTCACGTAATTATTGAACTCGGCGAAGCGGTTCACGTACTGCCAGACGTTCGTCAGCGAGGTATGGAAGATATGCGCGCCGTAGACATGCACGTTGATGCCTTCGACCTCTTCGGTGTAGATATTGCCGGCAACATGGTTGCGACGGTCGATGACCAGGCACTTCTTTCCAAGCTTGGCGGCCTCGTGGGCGAACACGGCGCCCGTCAGGCCCGCGCCGACGATCAGATAGTCATAGCGAGAATCAGACATGTTGCTCCATTCGTAAGATTTCGAGAGGCGCAAAGCGCCTTGCTCTTCATTCCAGACGTTTTTATTATCGCAAAAAGGCGCATGCCGCGGCGGACGAGCACTTAAAAAACGCGCTTCGACGCCCCACGGCGGGCCGAAACGCCCGAAGGGCCCGCCTCATGCGAGACGGGCCCTTCTTCAGTATCGTACATGCAGCTGTCGCACCGCATGGCGTACGCCGAACTACTTCACCGTGAGCACTGGAGCGTCCGCCCCGTGCAGCACGCCGTAGCTCACGCTGCCAAGCATGCCGCGCAACGCGCCCAGGCCGCGACGGCCCATGACGATCAGGTCGATGTCGTTTTTCTTCGCGTAATACACGATCGCGTCGGCGGCGGAAGGATCGGCCACCACGTCGATAACCGCGGCGTCGCCCATTTCGGCCACCACGTCGGCCAGGCCTTCGGCAACCTTCGCCTTCGCACGCGCGAGAGCCTTGTCGACCAGGCCCTGGTACGCTTCGCGGTCGACCAGGCCCAGCGGCACGCCGTCGAGAGAGCCACCGTCGTCGAGGTCTTTGGAATCGATCATATCGGAAGGCATGATATGCACGATGAACACGCGTGCGTCGGCACCTGCCATGGCGGCGAGGCCCTTAGCGTAATCGAGCGCGCGGCGGGCATGCTCGGACCCGTCGTAGGGAACCATGATCTTCGAAAGCTTCATTTCGGGCTCCTTTCCCTTGTCATGCCTCGATTATAGGCGTCCGCGCTTCGGCCGAGAACAGACCGGGGAAACATGGCTTCAAAGGCCAACGCCACGCCGCCGTGCGTATCCCGGCATGAACACCGCACGCATCAGAGTTCCTTGTTGCGATACATCGCGACCGCCGCGGCGCAGCTGGCCGCATAGACCGCAAGCGCCGCAGCCATGAACACGACCGTCGCCAGCACTACGTTTCGATCGAGCCACAAAGAAGCCTCCGAAAGCATCCTGGCAAGATCGGGCACCTGCTGCATAAGGAAGATGAACGCGGGAAGAAGCAAAATCGCGACCACGGGAACGATGCGAATCGACTTGGTCATCCCGAAACGCAGGGCGAACGGAAGGATGAACGAAGCGGCCAGCAGCGTGACGCCCATGCCCATCGCGCCCGCGCACAAAAGCATCGCCGGATCGGACGCCTCGCGCGAAAACGACGCGACCGCTTGCGCATCGAAGGGCAGCAAGGAGGCCGCCGCTGCCAGAGCGAGCGCGATCACCCACCCCACGACCAGCATGAAGAAGCTCGCTGCCAGGATATTGGCATAGCGGCTCGCTACGATCGCCGCGCGCGACACGGGCAACGTGGCGCGAAAACGCTCCCAGCCGTTCACGCCGTCGAGCGCGCAGAACGTGAACACCATCATGAACGGCGTCATGGCGCCGAGGCATGCGACCAGCGCGACAGGGCTTTGCATCGACACGCCGATGACCAGCGCAACCACGACGTAGATGACGGCCGACTGGGCAAGGACGCTTTTCGACGTGATGAACTCGGAAAGGAAGGCGGCCTTCATCGGATTTCTCCTTTCAAGACAAGCTGCATGTAATCGTCGATTGTCGCCTTGTCGCAGGCGATATCGGGAAACTGGCGCGCGAAATCGAACCGGTCGGGCACCAACACGTCGATGCCGTACGCATGGCGGGCGCAGCGCAGCTCGCGATCGGCGTACGCGCCGCTTCGCGCCACCCGGTCGAACTCGGCCGCCCGGCATCGCGCGATGCCCGCCACGTCGCAGATCGCGTCCTTGTCTTCGTCGAACACGATGCGGCCTTCGTCGATACAGACCACGCGGTCGGCGATTTTATCGAGGTCGGACGTGATATGGCTCGACATCAGAATCGAACGGCGCTCGTCGGCGGCCAGATACGCGCGCAGCATATCGAGCACCTCGTCGCGAGCGATGGGATCGAGGCCCGCCGTGGCCTCGTCCAAAACGAGCAGGTCGGGATCGTGAGAAAGCGCACACGCGATCTGCAGCTTCATGCCCATGCCGCGCGAAAGGCTTTTCACCTTCTTCCTCGCGCCGATGCCGAACCGCTGCAGATGCGTCTTGAACGCATCGGGGCGCCACGACGGATACGCCGCCGCCATGACCGCCCCGACCGTCGCAACCGACAGATCGCCCGCGTACGGACATGTGTCGAACACGACGCCGATACGCTCTTTCACCCGATTGCACACGGCGGCATCGGCTTGAGGGCCGAACGCTTCGCCGAACACTTCGACCGCGCCCGAATCGACGCGCATCAAGCCGAGAACGGCCCTGATCGTGGTGGTCTTTCCCGCGCCGTTGGCGCCGACGAATCCGACCACGCTGCCCTGCGGCACGACCAAAGAAACGTCGCGCAGAGAAAAATCGTCGCCGTAGCGTTTATTCAGCCCTACAGCGCGAAGAGAATCGGCCATGACAGCCCCTTTCGGTAGAATGCAGCCGGCCTACATGCCGTCGAACAGCATGTCGAGCATCTCGTGCAGTTCGCTCTTTTCTACGCCGACCGAACGCGCTTCGCGAACGGCCTGGTCGATCAAGCCTTCCACATGGCGCAGGCGCTCTTCGCGCAGCAGCTCCTGATTGCCGCCCGCCACGAAACTGCCTTTGCCCGGCACGGTTTCGATGAAGCCCTGCGCTTCGAGCTCGGCATAGGCGCGCTTGGTCGTGATGACGCTGATACGCAAGTCGGCCGCCAAAGCCCTGATGGAAGGAAGAGCGGCGCCTTCTTCGAGCGCGCCCGAAAGAACGGCGTCTTTCATCTGCTCCGCGATCTGCTCATAGATCGGCTTGTTGCTTGCATTCGATATGACGATATCCAAGAAAACCCCTTATCCCGCCCGCGATGCGCATCGCGGGCGTTGGCGAAATATGGAGCGCCGCGGCCGTCGCCGCCGCACTCCATCGCCGCCCGGCGGCGGCCCGGCCGAACGCCTTCGAACCGAACCGCAAAACGATGCCGCAACAAGCGCCGAAGCATCGAAACGGGCGTCGTTCTTGCCGAGCGCCCCCGGCAAGAACGGTCCGCGCGTGCGTCGTACGCGGACCAAGTGTATATACGCTACATATACAGTATATACACGCTATATACAGTTGACAAGGACGCTTCGAAAAAAGCAAGCAGGCCTTCGCTGCGCTACACTTCGCAGCGAAGATCGACGAAAGAAGGATTCATGGGAGATTTCTCCGCCAAGGTTTTCGAACAGGTGCGCCGCATCCCACGCGGCAAGGTGTCGACATACGGCCAGATAGCGCGACTCATCGGTAGCCCGCGATCGGCGCGCTACGTCGGCTGGGCGCTCAGAAACAACAGCGAGCCCGTCAAGACCCCCTGCCATCGCGTCGTATTCAAAGACGGCAGGCTCGCGCAAGGATACGCGTTCGGCGGCGAGGATAAGCAGCGCTGTCTGCTTGCCGGCGAAGGCGTGACGTTCGCCGACGAAACCCACGTCGACATGGAGGCGTGCCTTTGGGACCCCGAGCGCGACGAGCAGGGGCGCCCTGCCGATATCGATTGGGAGCGGGAAATGGCCGACGAGTGAAAGCGCCATGGCGCAGCACGGAAATGCGCCATCGGCACATCGGACCACGCTCGCAACGCCCCATAGCGCATCGCCGAAAGAGAAAAAGCGGGCGGGAGCCCGCCCCGAAGGAGGGGTTCCCGCCCGCTTCCGTGCGCCGGCGCGGTCGTGCCGCGTCATGCGGCCGAGGGCGCCGGCGCATTCCGAACGGCGGCTGAATTACAACGTGAACAGGCGTTATTGGAAAAGACCGCCCGTCTGCTCGAAGCCTTCGTCCACCAAAAGCGGGCCGTTGTCGGCCGATTCGGTGGCCAGCTCGTCGCAGCGCTCGTTCTCGGGATGCCCCGCGTGGCCCTTCACCCAGTGAAACGTCACGCGATGCGGCTCTTTCGCCGCCAGAAGGCGCTTCCACAAATCGGTGTTTTTCACCGGCTCCTTCTTCGCGCTTTTCCAGCCGCGCTTCAACCATCCGTCGACCCAATGCTGGTTGAACGCATCCACCACGTACTTCGAATCGGAATACAGGTCTATTTCGCACGGCCGGCGCAGGCTCTCGAGCGCCGCGATCACGCCGAGGAGCTCCATGCGATTGTTCGTCGTGCGGCGGAAGCCCTGCGTGAGCTCTTTGACATGCAGCTTGCCCGCAGGGTCGACGTAATGCATGACTGCGCCGTATCCGCCGGGACCGGGATTTCCGCGAGCCGCCCCGTCGGTATAGATCGTCACGCGCATTCGTCCGTTCCTTTCGCCTCGCCCGTCTTCGTTTCAAGCGCTCTATGGTAGCACAGCGCAAAGCAAGACCCCGTCAAACCCTTGATGCCGCCGATGCATGCCTCAACGAGCCTGTTCTTTTAAGCTCACAGACACCGTCATCCTCGTCAATATGGGCGGATTACAAACCGACGACGAGTTCCGCGTCCTTGACGTTGAAGACGAAGTCATCGGGGGGCCTTTATGCCGTAGGCAACGCCCAAGAAGGCCGCTTCCTCGTCGCCTACCCCCTTCCATGCCCTGGAATCAGCCACGGCATGGCGATGACACATGGCATGCTTGTAGGCGAAGCCCTCGCAAAACTCTAGCAACCGCTCCAACGATTCGCGACCCCTCCTCGCCCGGGGCAGGCATCGATTCCTGTCCCGGGTTTTTCGCGCGAAAAAAAACGGGCGCGGCGCCGTGAAGCGCTCGCGCCCGGTAAAACGCTACTGCTGCTGCGCAGGCTCGTCGTGCGCGGCGGGCGCAGGAACGGGAACCTCATAGCTTTGCGCGGACGAAGCGGTCGCGTTGCCAGCGGAATCGACCGCAGGCGCCGCCTGGTCCTCGGCGCGCTGGGCGGCCTGCACGGGAGCGAGCTGCGTGCCGCACACGTGGCAGAAACGCGCGCCCTGCGACAATGTGGCTCCGCACGACGGGCACGAATACGTCACCGACGCGGCTCTGGAGGCCTCGGTCTTGCGCGCGATGCTTTCGATTTCGGCCTTGATCTGCGCGATTTCGCTATCGCACGACTTCATGGCCGCCACGATGTCCTCGCAGCCTTCGGGAAGCCCCGCGTCGGAAGAAACGGCCTCGTAAAGTTTTTCGCCGAGGTCTCCCGCCAAGTCGCGGCGCTTGCGCTCGACCTCGCCGAGCCTGAACTTGAGGCTCGTCGCGTCGGCGAAGCGGCCGGCGCCTTCGACGCCCTTGTTCAGAGCGCCGCTGATGTTATCCCAGATTCCCATGGAAACCCCTTTCCTGCCGCGATCGACGCGGCGAATGCGCCATCATGCCGCCATTATCGCAAAGCGCGGCGCGCCGGCGCGGCATCCGTTGCCGAGCGGAAACGCGCGCCGCGCGCACGGATACGGCCCGTTAATCCTGCCTGCGGCCCGACTCCCAGGCCTTCTTTCCCACCATGAATTCGCGATACGCCTTGTAGACGGCGCTATGGGGAGAAACGGCGATCTCGTTTTCATAGCCGTCCTCGAAGCGCCGCTTGAAGCGCGCGGGCTCGCGAAACGCTGCGGCCGCCAGAGCGCAGCCGAGCGCGCAGCCCGCGACGCTCGAAACGGTGCGCGACACCACGACGATGAAGCTTTCCGCGCCGCCGCCCATCGCGGTGGCGAACATGCTGCACGCCGTGGAAAGAAGCAGGCCCGCGAACACCACGACGATGAACACGGAGAAACGCTGCATGCCCTTGGCAAGGCGCAGGATGCACTCGCCTGCCATGAGCACCACGACGACGCCCGACGCGACCACGTCCACGACCACGACGCCGGCGACGATGCCGTTCGCTTCCATGACCAGGCCCACGATCGCCACGACGAGCGTAAGAAGCGACGTGAACACGGGCACGCGCTTCAGCAGACGGGCGCCGTACGGCACATCCTCGGCCGCGCTTTCGCAATGGGTGGCCACGAGCCTGCCATGGGGATGGCGGAACGACCCCTTCTTCACCGTGCGACCGATGCCCGAAAGCTCGTCGCTTTTCACGATCGCCCACGAAATCACGCCCACGATGGCTACAACGCCGAATAGAATAGCCATTCCTACCTCTTATCTCTTTCTATATTCGAACAGGTCGTCGACGACGCGGACCCGGCGCATCGCCACGCGGCCGCGCGAGAGAGCCCGCCGCGCCGCGATGCGCCGGTCGAAAACGACGGCGCGACCCCTTATCTTAGCGATCTGCGTGATATGCTTCATCCGACAAAGAAACGCGTATCGAAACCGATACCGTTTCGCCGCAGCGGTTTGCGAGGAGAGCCATGTATCAGATCTCAAACTTCATCGACAACGACGACGTCAATGTGCTCACCGAATTCGGCGCTTTCAAGGTCATCGAATGGAAGCGCGACCTGAGCGTCACGGCGGGAACGGCCATCACGGCCTATTTCGCGAGCGAAATGAACGTGCGCAGGCGCCAGGTGCTCTGCGACCTCTCCCAGGCCCCCGTCACGGTGCAGGCGGGCGCCATGCAGTGGTCGGTCGGCCATGTGAACTGCACCACGGGCGTGAAAGGCGTCGGCGACCTGTTCGGCAAAGCCCTGCGCGGCGCCGTGACCAACGAGTCGGCCATCAAGCCCGAATACGAAGGCACGGGCATGCTGGTGCTCGAGCCCACGTTCCGCTACATCATCGTGCTCGACGTTGCCGATTGGGGCAATTCGATCGTACTCGACGACGGGCTGTTCCTCGCCTGCTATTCCAGCCTGCAGCATAAAGCCATCATGCGCAGCAACGTGTCCTCGGCGGTCGCGGGCAACGAAGGCCTGTTCAACCTGGGAATCCAGGGCTACGGCGCGCTGTGTCTGGAATCGCCCTGCCCCAAAGAAGAGCTCATTGAGATCACGCTCGACAACGACGAGCTGAAGGTGGACGGCAACATGGCGCTCGCCTGGAGCGGTTCTTTGAACTTCACCGTGGAACGTTCCGGCAAGTCGCTCGTCGGCTCGGCCGCCTCGGGCGAAGGCCTCGTGAACGTATACCGCGGCACGGGCAAGGTGCTGCTCGCCCCCACCACGTACTAAGAGCCGTACGGCCTGCGATTTCGCAGTGCAACGAAAAAGGGCTCGGATAAGCCGAGCCCTCGATGCCGGGCCCGGAATGGATCGCCATTCCGGGCCCGCGTGCGTTAAGGGGCGATCCGAAGCGCGAAAAACCGCGCGGCCGCGCCGCAAGCCCGGCCGAAACGGGCCGACGCCCGACGGACCCGCTTGCGGCCGAGCGCCTTCGAGAAGGCCGGACGTCAGCCCTCGATGCGGCGGCACCCCACATGCGGCGGCGCGCCGAACCGGCCGTGATAATCCGAGCCCGCCGAGCAGAACAGGCCGTGCGCTTCGGCGACGTCGCGCGCACGGCGCTCGTCGCAGGCGCCGTGGTCGGGATGGGCCGCCTCGATGCCCGAAAGCCCGGCCGAAACCAAATCGGGCACGATACCCCAGCTGTCGAGCTGGCCCGGGTGGGCCAGAACCGCGAAGCCGCCGTCGGCCACGATCGCCGAAACCGCGTTGCATGCATCCACGTACACGATGTCGCGCGCGCAGATGCCGTCGCCTTTGAACAGCGAGCGGTACAACGAAACGTAGGCGTCGCTGCCGTAGGGCGCATCGGTCAGCCCCGCCATGATGTGCTGCTTGTACAGCACGCCCGATACGGCGGCGAGCTTCTCTATAAGCGCCAAGTCGGGCGCGAATCCCGCCTCGATCAGGCGGTCGAGCTGCCAACGCGAATTCTCGTCGCGGCGGACGAGGGTCTGCGCGCACAGCGCCTCCACCGCTGGGCTTTCCTCGCGAAGACCCAGGCCGACGACGTGCACCTTGCGGCCGCGAGCCGCGTCGTAGGCGCTGATTTCCACCCCGCCGACCACCTGCACGCCTGCCCGCGCACCTGCGGCGGCCGCCTCGTCGAACCCACGCGTCGTATCGTGATTCGTCAATGCCACATGGGTCAAACCGCGCGCGGCCGCGTCGGCCGCAATCGCCGCGGCGGAATCGGACCCGTCCGAAACGGTCGAATGCACATGCAGGTCGGCGGAAAACGGGCACCCGGGCTCAAGGCCCGCGCGCTCCTCCAAAACATCCCTCAACGTAGGCGCGCTCATGCCATCATGCCTTTCTGCATGTTGAATTCCTTGTCGCACAGCCCCTCCATGAACTCGAGGTCGTGGAAGATGCCGAGCATCGTGGTTCCCTGCCCTTTCAGCTGCTCGATCAGCTCGCGGACCTTCAGCTTCGACGCGTTGTCGAGCGAAGCGGTGGGCTCGTCGAGCAGCAGCAGGCGGGGACGCTTGATCATGGCCGCCGCGATGTTGAGGCGCAGCTTCTCGCCGCCCGAGAACGTGCGCGGGAAAAGCTCCCAATGGTTCTCGTCGATGTTGAAGTGGCGCAGCATCGCCTCGGTCTGCTCGCGTGCATGCTCCGCCTCCTCGACGCCGAACGTCTCGAGCGCGCTTTTCAGCACAATGTCGTAGGCGCTTTGGCGCGGCAAGGCATCGAGGAACTGCGAGACGTAGCCGATTTCGTTCTTCCTGAGATACAAGACCCTACGCTCGTCGCACGTGCACAGGTCGATCGTCCCGAACGCCGCCGAATCGTAGACGATGCTTCCCGATTCGGGCAGGTTGGTGCGATAGATGCAGCGCAAGATCGTGGATTTGCCCGACCCGCTGCGCCCCGTGATGCCGACGAATTCGCCCGGCATGATGTCGAAGGAGATATGGGAGCATCCCGTGACCGTGCGCCCCACGTTGTGCAAGACGAACGACTTCGAAAGGTCCTGGATGGAAAGAAGGGGGCGCATCTAATCCTCCTTCGTCTCGCCCGCGGCAACAGGCGCTTTCACGCCGTAGCCGAACGGCTGACTGGGATAATGCGTACGATACACCGAATGGCCGCCGACGAAGGCGCGCGTCACCACGGGGATCACGCCGCCTTCGCCGCATCCGATGCGGCGCACGACCAAGATGTCGGCCTTCTTGCCGGGCTCGATCGAACCGATCGAGCCGTCCAGGCCCACGGCGCGGGCGGGATTGCACGTGACCAGGGCGAACGCATCGGCAAGATCGACGCCGCACTCCTCGTTCAGCAAGAACACGGCCGTCAGCATGGCGGCGGGATAGTAATCGGAGCACAAGACCTCGATGGCGTTTTCCATGATGGCCTCGCGCGCCGACAGATTGCCCGAATGGCTGCGGCCCATCATCACGTTCGGGGCGCCGGCGAGCGTCGCCATGCCGCGGCGGCGCGCTTCGAGGGCCGTTTCCATATCGATGGGGAATTCGCTTATGCGCGCGCCGAGCCTTTCCATCACGTCGAGCTTCTCGAGGCAGTCGTCGTCATGCGAAGCGATGCGGATGCCGCGCTCATGCGCCGAAGACGCCAGACGCTCGAGCTGCCAGAAATCCATCTTGTCGCTTTCCATGCGCGCCTTGGCCGCACGGGCAACCTGCTCGTCGCTCATGCCCTCGTCGTGGTAGCTCTTCACGGTTTCGGCATACACCAGAAGATCGCGGTACTGGCCTTGTCCGGGCGTATGGTCCATGAACGAGACCAGATCGACCTCGCCGCGGTCGATGTAGCCCGCGATCTCGTCGTAGCGGTCCACTGCATCAAGCTCGATGCGCAGATGCATGCGATGGCGGATCAGATGGTCGCGCTCCTCGCCCGCGCGCATCGCGGCGATCGACGACAGAAGCCTGCTCACGTTCTCGAAATGGCGGATCGGCTTGGGCTTGAATTCATCGTTGCCCATCACCGACAGGGAGTGGAAGATGGTCGTGATGCCGTGGCCGACCAGCTCGCGGTCGCACTTGTACAGCGAGGTGGGCAGGTCCATGACCACGCTCGGACGGGGGCTCGCGATGTTTTCGATATAGTCGGAATGGATGTCGATCATGCCAGGCGTCACATACGCGCCGCGAGCGTCCACCACGGGAAAGCCCGTGGCCACATCGACGTCGAACCCGGGCGTTCCCGTGTCGTCGGCTCCCGCGAAATACACGGGGCGCACCGTGGCCGACGCGTCGGAGGTGGGAACGACGGCCTCGATCGCGCCGTCGCGCACGATCACGTCGTGGTTCTCGAGCACGCGGTCGGGACACACCACGGCCCCGCCGCGAATGATCATGGAGCAGGTATCGGAAGAAACCATGAATCGTTTTCCTTTCGAAGCGATGAAGCGCGCCCGAAACGCCCCGGGCGCACTCCGAGCGTTAAATCAAGGAGTAGACGAGCTGCTGGGTATAGGGATGCTGCGGGTCTTCGAGGATCTGGTCGGTCAGGCCGCGCTCGACCACGCGGCCGTCGAGCATGACGAGCGTGCGGTCGGCGAGCATGCGGATCACGCCCAGGTCATGGCTGACCACCACCATGCCGACCCCGTAATCGCGCCTGATGCGCAAGATCAGATCGAGCACGCTCGCCTGCACCGACAGGTCGAGCCCCGTCGTCACCTCGTCGAGCAAAAGGATGGGCGGATTGTTCGAAAGCGCCTTGGCGATCTGCACGCGCTGCTGCATGCCGCCCGAGAACAGCGCCGGCGCGTCTTTGGCGCGCCGCGCCGGGATGTTCACCTCGCCGAGAAGCTCGTAGCCGCGCTCGCACATGGCGTCGACCCGCCGCTCCCCCGAAGCGATCATCTGCTCGGCGATGTTGGAAAGCGACGAGAAGTCCATGCGAAGCCCCAGGTAGGGGTTCTGATACACCATGCCGAACACGGTGTTGCGCACGCGGCGCTTATGCTGGGACGACAGATCCAAGATGTTGCCCGCGCCGCCGTCGAAAGGAAGCGCGCGCACGTCGCCTTCGCTTGCGTCCTGGTCGAAATAGATGCACTTCATCAGCGACGACTTGCCCGAACCCGACTCGCCCACGATGCCGACGATTTCGCCCGGGTATACGTCGAAGCTCACGTCGCGCACGGCGTGCACGGTCCCGCACACGGGGCAGACGTTGCGCTCGAGCGCCGCATCGGGCGCCATGCACGAAGGACATCCCGCGCCGAAGCGCAGCGACAGATGCGACACCGACAGGCAGGGGTCGCAGGAGTCCACGTCGGCCTCGACGCGTCGGGCCTGTTCCATATCCGTCATGGCTATTCCCCCTTCGTCTCATCGCCTGCGGCGGCGCGCTCGCGCCGCTTCGCGCAAAATGCCGTGTCGTTGCACTGGTGGACGGTTTCGCCCGTGGCCTCGTCGACGATCTCGTCGAGATAGACCCCCGAGGCCCCGCACAGCCGGCACGAAAGGCCGTCGAAATCCTCGACGCGAAACGGCCTGTCCTCGAAATCGAGCGGCGCCACGCGCGTGTGCGGCGGCACGGCGTAGATCTTCTTCTCGCGTCCGGCGCCGAAAAGCGTCAGATGCTCGCTGCCGTCGAGCTTGGTCGTGTCGAAACGCGGGATCGGAGAAGGCGCCATCACATAGCGCCCGTTCACCAGGCACGGATGGTCGGCGCCCGTCGAGCCTTCGCCGAAGCGGACGATGCGGTCGAACAGCCCGAGCCAAGCCCCCGTGTAATCGGCCTCGGCATGCAGGGCGCGCGTCTTCGCCTCGCTCGGCTCGAAGGAGCGCAGCGGCTCGGGCGTGGGAACCTGTAAGACGAGCACCTGGTCGCTGCGCAGCGGCTCTTCGGGAATGCGGTGGCGCGACTGGATGATCGTCGCCGCGGCGGTATCTTCGACCGTCTCGACGTCGGTGGTGGCGCACACGAGCTTTTTGATGTTGACCGCGTTGACGCTCTCGTCGCATCCCTGGTCGATCACCTTGAGCACGTCGTCGGCGCCGATGATCGCAAGCGTCACCTGCAATCCGCCCGTGCCCCACCCGCGCCCGATCGGCATCTCGCGCGAAGCGAAGGGCACCTGATAGCCGGGAACCGATATTCCCTTAACGATCGCGCGGCGTATCTCGCGCTTGGAGGCCTCGTCGAAGAAGGCGAAATTATACAGACGCTGCATGGGCCTGCCTTTCCCTGGCGGTGCGCACCGTGTCGAGCTTCGATTGGAACGTCACGTAATGCGGAAGTTTCAGATGCGAGATGAAGCCCTGGGCCTCGACCCCGTCGACGTGGTACAAGACGAACTCTTCGTCTTGGGTGGGATAGCGCGGGTCGCCCAGCTCGAGGCAGTGGTCGAGCACGCTCATGGCAACGGCCTTCGTTTCGGTGTCGCCCATCACGAGCCCGTAGCCGATATCGAACGAAAGCCCCGCGCCCGACGCGTCGGCCGCGTCGGATTCCACCTCGAACACGCTTTCCACCTCGCAGACGCGCATGTCGCCCAGATAGAAGGCGTCGAGCGGATCGGCGTCGTCCGAGGCGTCGGCGGCGACGCAGAGCTCCACCGTGCCGCTGCGCAGCTCGCCGACGGTGGGATGGGCGGGGCCGTAGCCGCGGATCGCGGCGTAGCCGAATGCCTCGACCGCCTGGGTCATGCCGCGCGCGAGCGTCTGAAGGCGCGCCGAGCGCACGCACGGGAACTCGAGCGACGCCATGGTCACGTCGGCGGGCGGCGTGTCGTCGTTTTCGCACGAGGGGATCAGCCCCTGGTCGCGCAGGTAGTCGAGCACCTTCGGCAGATGTCCGTCGAAGCGGGCGTCGTCGGGCGCCTCGGCGAAATGCTTTCGCAGGCGCGCCGCCGCGTCGCGCACGTCGCCGTCGGTTTCGTCCGCCAGGGAGAAATCGATGAGGCGATGGCTGTAATCGCGGGTGGCGCCGAGCACCTGGCCGCCCGGCACGTCCTTGAACGCCGCCGAGATACGGCGTTTCACCTGCATGTCTTCCATATCCACCACGCAGGTCTCGCTGGTTCGCTCGAGCGTCGAGCGAAACGCGCGCAGCAGAAACACCGCCTCTTCCACCGACCCGCGCGCCTGCTTGAACGCAAGCGCGGCCAGGCGCGGCGCATACAGCGAGCTTTCGCCCATGACCTGGTCGATCGCATCGGGAAAGCACGCCTGCACCCGGTCGAGCGCGACGCTTGCGCCCGAAGAGGCGCGCTCGAGTTCGAACAGGCGCAGGCTCTCTTCGATCGCACGGCCGCCGCCGCGGACGGCAACGTATCCCATCAGCGGCCCCCTTCCATGCGCGTCACAGACGAGCTGCGCGGCACCGCCGCGAGACGGCCCTCGCCGTCCACGAGGATCATCTCGATGCCCAGGGGATACTCGTCGCATCGCCCTTCGCGCACGCGCTCCCATTCGTCCGAATCGGTCCAGAACCTGTTGACGTCTCGCACGCCCGGGCCCTGCACCTCGAAGCCCGCAAGGCCCTCGTCGGGCGTCGCAGACACGCGGCCGCATTCGACGAACACCGTCGCGCCCTTCTCGGGAGAAACGAGCGTCCCCGCGCTCGCCTCGCCGACGCCCGCCTCGCAAGCGGACGCGGCGGCGGGAACCACCACGAACAGGGCCTCCGACTGCGAAGCGCGGCGCGCCTTGGTCTCGACGGCGATGCGTTCGGCAAGCGCGTCGTCGCAGCAGTAAAACGTCACGGCCTGGTCCACGAACAAGCGCACCAGGGTCATCAGCGGATCGCGCGCGCCGGCCGCGTCGACGGCGTCGTCGCGCAGCTCGGCTATCGTGCCCGGCTGAGCGAACGCGTTCATGACCGTTCGAAACGCCCGCTGCATCCGGTGGATTTCGACATCGTTGGAAATCAAAGCTCATCCTCCATCGTTGAAAAATCGACCTTCGTCGCCGCGACGGCCCGCCGCTCGAAAGAAGCCGCCGCCTCGATCGCCTGCGCCTGCTCGGCCAGCATCCTGTCGTACGCATCCGTGTCGAAGCGTCCTTCGGGGGCGGCATAGGCGGCGTCGACCACCGCGAGCGCATAGGCGGCTTCGCGGTCGGAGCCGAGTACCATGCCCTTCCCCGAAACGCCCTCCACGCTGACGCGGCAGGTGGTCATGAGCGCCTCGCCCAGGTAGAACAGGCTGCGCCGCGCCGACTCGCGCACCTTCACCATGACCAGCTCCTCGCGAGGAGCTTCGACGATGTCGACATGCGCCGCCGCCTCGATATCGGCCGCGATGCGCCGCGCCAGGCCGGGATCGCCCTTCACGAGGATGCGCGTCCTTTCCCGTCGTCTCATGCGTCGTCTTCCTTTCTCGTTTCTAGTGCTGAACGATGTATCGCTTGCGCAGATTGGTGGCGGCGACCTCGAGAACCACCGCGACGGCCAAGCACAGATATGAGATCAGGCCCACCTCGTGGATGTTCAGGTAGAAGCTGCCCGCCAAGAACAGCTGGTAGCCGATGCCGCCCGCTCCCGCCACGGCGCCAACGGCCACGGCGTTGACGAAATTGATTTCGAAGCGGATGAAGGTCCACGACAAGATCTCGCTCGTCTTGGCGGGAACCACCGCCTGGAACACGATCTGCCACCAGCGCGCGCCGCTTGCCCTGAGGGCCTCGAGCACGCCGGGGTCGATCTCTTCGAAGCTCTCGGAATACGCCTTCACCAGGTAAGCGATGCTATGGAACAGAAGGCCCGCCACCGCGGCCTCGGCGCCCAGGCCGATCGCCACCGAGAACACGAGCACCCATAAAATGGTCGGCACCGCGCGAAAGAACGACATGACCGCCTTGATCGCGGCCGCCACCGCCGTGTTCGAGAGATTCGTCGCCGCGAAAAGGCCCAAGACGAACGCGATGACAGCGCCGATGAACGTGGTCAGCGCGGCAAGCGCGAGCGAAACGAACAGGCCCTCCATCACATCGGCGAACGTGAAGTGCCCCGCAAGACCGGGCGAAGACACCATCATCCAGAAGTCGCCCACGGCGTCTTTGCATGCCGTGAAGAAATCGACCTTGCCGTAATCGATCGTCGCCATCGTGAACACGCTCACGACCGCGAGCACCACGACCACCGCCCACAGTACCGCGTTGGATTCCTCGGTCGCATGGGCGCGGATCGAGCCCTTGCGCGATAGGCGCGCGCCGCGGGACGTCGCCTCGCCGGAAGCGCTGCGCATCATATGATCCTCCTTCTGACGAAGTTCGACGTCATCTCGCACGCGATGACCACCACGACGACCGCGAGGATCGCAAGGCCTGCGACGTCATAGCGAAAACTCTTGTAATAGATGTCGAAAACGAATCCGATGCCCGTGCCGGTGAGAATGCCCACGAGCGTCGCGTCGCGGACGTTGGTCTCCACCATATAGAGCACCCAGCTGATCGCCGACGCGATCGTCATAGGCAGCACCGCCTGCGCGAAGATCTGGAAATACGTCGCGCCTGCGGCCTGCAGCGCCTCGATCGGGCCCGTGCTCATCTCGTCGATCGTTTCGAGGAAGCAGCGCGTCAGATATCCGAACGTGGTCAAGAACAGCGCCAGGAAACCGGTGAATTCGCTCTGCTTGAACGAGAACAGCAGAATGAGCGCCCAGGCGACCACCGGGATGTTGCGAAACACCGATGCGACCGCGCGCGCCAGAAACGCCGCGACCTTTCCCACGCCCACCGTGCGGCTGCCAAGCACTGCCAACGCGAAGGCGAACACGGCCGCGATGCAGCTCGACGCCACCGACACGAGCACGGTCGACGCCAGGGCCGGAAGGATCGAATCGAGCTTCGAAAGCGATTCGACGGTGGGCAGGAATTCCGCGGCCATCCACGCCACGCCCGCCGGCACCTCGGCCGCCGCGTCGATGAAATCGAAGCCCACGTAGGTGGCGGAAAGCGCATTCACCAAGAGAAAGACGACGACCATCGCCAGAAACGAGAGGGTCTTCGCGCGAAAGAACGAACGGCTCTCTTCCATCAGGCCACCTCGGCAGACGAAGAAACAGGCGCAGGCGCGATGCGGGTCGCGGCGCGCAGGCGCTGCGCCTCGCTCGGCAGGCCCTCGATCTCGATATCGCCGTAGATCTCGCGCGCGGCCTCGTCGGTCAAATCGGCCGGCGCGCCTTCGAACACCTTGCGGCCTTTCGAAAGGCCGATGATGCGGTCGGAGAACTCGAGGGCGAAGTCGATCTGATGCAGGCTCACCACGCAGGCGATACCCAGGTCGTCGGCGGCCCAGCGCAAGCGCTCCATCACCGTGCGAGACGATTTCGGGTCGAGGCTCGCAATCGGCTCGTCGCACAGCATGAGCAGCGGATCTTGCACCAAGGCGCGGGCGATACCGACGCGCTGCATCTGACCGCCCGAAAGCCTGTCGACGCGCTTGTAGGCGAAGTCGGCCATGCCCACCTGCTCGAGGGCCTCGAAGGCACGGCGCTTCTCCTCTTCGCTATACAGGCCGAGCGCGCCTGCGATCGTGGACTTGTAACCCAGGCGCCCATGGAGCACGTTCTCGATGGCCGTCAGGCGATGCACCAGGTTGTAGTGCTGGAAAATCATGCTGATGCGGCGGCGGCAGGCGCGCAGGTCGCCGCGCGAAAGCTCCGTCACCTCGCGGCCGTCGAAGACCACCGAGCCTTCGGTGGGCTCGATCAGGCGGTTGATGCTGTGCAGAAACGTCGACTTGCCGGCGCCCGAAGGCCCGATCACCGACACGAGCTCGCCTTTGCGCACGTCGAGCGACACGTCGTCGAGGCGCTTCTCATCGCCCTGATAGCATTTCGTCAAACCGCGCACGCGCAATAAGACGTCGTCTTGCATGATGCCTCCCATCAAAAAGCGGGGGCGAAAGCGTTTCGCCCGCGCGTCGCTTCGTATATCGACCGTATGCGTTAAGCACCCAGTTTCCTGATGGGCTCGTACCAGGCGTCGTCCACTTCGACGAAGCAGGTCTTCTCGGAATCCTTCTCGAAGATGCCCTTGACGCTCTCGTCGTCGGGATCGACGAAGATCTGCGGGTTGTTCGACACCTCATCGGAGCAGAAGTACCCCACGATCTTGGTGCGCTCCTCTTCGGAGATGGCGTCGTTGTTGAAACAGACGGGAGCGTTGAGCACCGGAGTGATGCCGACGATGACGAACTCCTTGCCGCGAGCGGAATCGAGCGGCGCCTCGGCGTCGTCTTTGACCTTGTACACAGCGCCCACAGTGTTCTTCTCGCCCTCCACCAGGTCGAGATACATGTCCACGTCGACGTCGTCGAACGCGGCGGCGTCGACGTCGCCGCTCATCAGGTTCACGCACGAGCCCGCGTGGGAGTTGCCGAACAGGACCTCGCTGAAGAAGCTGCCCGGCTCGAGCAGGACGTCGGAGCCGTCGAGGCCGAATTCGGACACGATCGCCGATGAGGGGACCTTGAAGCCCGAGGTGGACGTGGCGCTGACGAATGAGAAGCTCTTGCCTTCCACGTTGGCGATCGAGTAGCCGTCGCCGTCTTTGTAAGCGTCGGCGTCTTCCTTGCGCACGCAGATGCGGCTGTAGTAACACGCGCCCTCGAGGCCTCCCTCGTCATCGCTGTTCGTGAACGCAGCCTGCACGGCCTTGTTCTTCTTGTTCGCCTGCACGTAGCCCTCCGCGCCCAGCAGGGCCATCTGGGCGTTGCCCGACGCGATGGCCTCGATGGCCACGTTGTAGTCGGTCGTCGTCATCAGCTTGGCGGGACGGCCGCATGCCGCGGTGATGGCCGCGCCGAAGGCGTCGCGGGCCGCCGTCAGGTCGGCGGCGGAGTTGTCGGGGAGCCACACCATGGTGAGCTCTTCAGCCTTGTCGGCATCGTCAGACGATCCCGCAGCCGCGCCGGAACCGCCCGCCGTGCAGCCGGTCAGCGCTGCGAAGGCGCCGAACGCGGCGAGGGCGGCGCTGCCCTTGATGAAATCGCGACGATTGATTGCGTGATTAGACATATTCGTTTCCTATCGACCTTTGCCTTCGTACCGAGAAGCGCCCGCATCCGACCCGACGGCGCGCTTCTGCGTCCCGCTCGACCGCGGAGACATCGAAAAAGATTAAGGAGCGGCCGTCAAAGCCAATCGAACGGCAGACGAAAGAATTGAGAAAGGAAATCCAAGAACATGAAAAGCGACGCCGCCGGGCGCCGCAGGTTTGACGAATCTTTCACGCACGAAAAAGAAAAGAGGCGCCGCGAACAAACGATTCGCGGCGCCTATCGGGCGTTTTACCTGTTTTATTCAAAGCTCGGACAAAGCCCGCGCACGACGCGGACGTCCGGCCGAGCGGGCCTATGCGCCGGAAGTCTCGCGCGCCTCGGCCTCTTCGGCAGCCTGCTTGGCAGCAAGCTCCTTCCTGCGGGCGCGGACCTCGGCGGCGCGGTCGATCGCGAGCGTGCGCAGCGTGGCCACCGTGGGAACGCCGAGGAACATGCCCACGACGCCGAACAGCGCGCCGCCCACCAGCACGGCGGCGAACACCCAAATGCCCGGCAGGCCGACCGAGGCGCCCACCACATTGGGATAGATCAGGTGCGATTCGAGCTGTTGCAAGACCACGAGGAACACGACGAACCACACGGCCTGCATGGGATCGACGGTCAAGATCATCAAGAAGCCGATCGCGCCGCCGAGCCAGGCGCCGAAGACGGGCACGAGCGCGGTAAGGCCGACGCATGCGCCCACGGCCACGGCGTACGGCATGCCGAAGACGGCCATGCCGACGGCGCACAGCGTTCCCAGGATGACCGCCTCGATGCACTGGCCCGTGATGAAGCGCGAGAACGCCTGGTTGGCCACATGGCCCGCATGGCGCAGCGTGGCGGCGAAGCGCGCGGGCACCGTCATCTCGACGAAGGTGTCCAGGCCCCTGAACACGCGGTCTTTATCGAGCAGGATATACAGAGAGAACACGAGCGCGACGATGAAGGAGAACACGTTGTGAGCGATAGAGGTGGCGGTCGAAAAGACCGACTTCACCATGTTCATCAAGCTCGACGAGTCGCCGCTCGAGAGCGTGGCCATGAAATCGGCGAAGCTGTGCTCGATATTCTCGACGGCCGTGGTGTCGAGCGAGGCGAGCAGCATGTCGAGGTCGTCTTGCGCCCACTGGTAGAAATCCTCGAGAACCAGGACGGCGCCCTGCTGGATGATGCCCGCCGACGCCTTCATCTCGGGAAGGACCAGATTCACGATGACGGCGATGACGATCGCGATGATGGCGAACGACGCCGCCAGGCAGACCGGGCGTCGGGACGCCGCCAAAGGGCCCGCCTTCGTCGAGGGGAAATACACGCGCTCGAGGCGGCCCATGATCAAGTTGACCAGGAATGCGATCACGCAGCCCAGGACAAGGGGGAAAAACGCCGCCCATACCGCGCCGATGGCCGCGAGCACCTGCTGGGAATACATCACGCCGAGCGCCGCGAGAAACGCGAAGAACGCCGCGAGGGCCAGAAGGGTCGCCGAGCGGCGCACGCTCGGCTGCTTATCGTCCATGGTGCCGTTTGGCATATTCCACCGCCGTATCCGCCCGTGCGAACGGGCCATCGAAACGCCTCGGAAAGGCGTCGCCGTCCGGCGCATCCTTCTCTCGCGCCTTCATGCACCATGGTAGCGCAGCGACGCCCTGCCGCGAAGCATCGTTGCCGAACCGCCACGTTTTCGCGCGCCGTGTCGCGCAACCCCTTGCCGCATGCGACGGGCGCCGCCTGCAGAGCGCCTTTCGCCCCGAATCGAGACGCCGTAACAGCGACGAAACAGAGCGGCTTTAATCTGCTAGAGTGCATCACGGAACAACGCGGGACGAAACGAGTCCGCACGAACGATACAGGAGGAAGCCATGACGTACGCACAGCGCGTGATCGAACAGGTCAAGGCGAAAAACGCAAACGAGCCCGAATTCATCCAGGCCGTCACCGAGGTCCTGACCTCCATCGAACCCGCCCTCGCAGCGCATCCCGAATACGAGGAGGCAGGCCTTCTCGAGCGCCTCGTGGAGCCCGAGCGCGTCGTCATGTTCCGCGTCCCCTGGGTCGACGACCAGGGCAAGGTGCAGGTCAACCGCGGCTATCGCGTCCAGTACAACAGCGCCCTGGGCCCCTACAAGGGCGGCCTGCGCTTCCATCCCTCCGTCAACCTGTCCATCATCAAGTTCCTCGGCTTCGAGCAGTGCTTCAAAAACAGCCTGACCACGCTTCCCATGGGCGGCGGCAAGGGCGGCGCCGACTTCGATCCCAAGGGCAAGTCCGACGGCGAGGTCATGCGCTTCTGCCAGAGCTTCATGACCGAGCTCTCCCGCCACATCGGCGCCGACACCGACGTTCCCGCCGGCGACATCGGCGTGGGCGCGCGCGAAGTGGGCTACATGTTCGGCCAGTACAAGCGCATGCGCAACGAATGGACCGGCGTGCTCACCGGCAAGGGCCTCTCCTTCGGCGGCTCGCTCGCCCGTACCCAGGCCACCGGCTACGGCCTGGTGTATCTGGTGCAGGAGCTGCTCGCCCAAAGCGACGATTCCCTCGAGGGCAAGACCGTCTGCATCTCCGGCGCGGGCAACGTGGCGATCTATGCCGCCGAAAAGGCCCAGCAGCTCGGCGGCAAGGTGGTCACCATGAGCGACTCCACCGGCTGGGTCCACGACCCCGCAGGCATCAAGCTCGACGTGGTGAAGCAGATCAAAGAGGTCGAGCGCGGCCGCATTTCCGCCTACGCCGAGCGCGTCGAAGGCGCCGAATACCATGACGGCCGCGGCGTCTGGAGCATTCCGTGCGACATCGCCCTGCCCTGCGCCACGCAAAACGAGCTGTTCATCGAAGACGCCAAGGCGCTCGTCGCCAACGGCTGCAAGGTGGTCGCCGAGGGCGCCAACATGCCCACGACGCTCGACGCCACCGACTACCTGGTCGAATCCGGCATCGCGTTCTTCCCCGGCAAGGCGTCCAACGCAGGCGGCGTGGCAACCTCCGGCCTGGAGATGAGCCAGAATTCCGAGCGCCTTTCCTGGTCGTTCGACGAGGTCGACGCCAAGCTCAACGGCATCATGGTGAACATCTTCCATGCGGCGGCCGATGCCGCCGAGGAAGTCGGCCAGCCCGGCAACTACGTCGTCGGCGCCAACATCGCCGGCTTCAACAAGCTCGCCAACGCCATGATGGCCCAGGGCATCGTCTAATCGGCCTTTTCTCCGGCGAACGCAAGCGCCCGCCTCGACACGTTTGAGGCGGGCGCTTTTTCATGCCGCCCGTGCGCGTCGAAAACGACGGCCTCTACGACGAGGCCCGTCCGCGCTCGAACGCGGCGGGCGAAAGGATCAGGCGACAAAAAGGCCTCGCGCTTTTGCGCGAGGCCTTCGATGGATGTATCGGGATGCGATTCTCTACCCTTCGTCTCCCGCGACAGAGACGAATGCGACACAGCGGGTTTGCGGATGCTTTATGCGAAATTCCGAATATCGGCAGAATCAAAGGATATTCCGAGGGAAAACAACCGCCGCATCATACGTCCCGAAACCCTAGATTACTCCCGTAAGGATAATAGCGGCGACGCAAAGAAGGGCAACGCCGCAGATGAGAGACATAGCGTAGAAGACGGGCGTACAAGCGGATCGCAGAGACATTTCACGTTCGGTCATCGTTATCACTCCTTAGGTATTCCAGGTCATCATTCTGCCGATGGGGCCATCATACTCCCCATGAGCAGGTATTTCGAGGGGTTTTCCGTTATTTTCGGCGCATATATCCACCATCTCGCATAGCGTATGCATATGCAAAGCGACACATGAGATATATTTCGCATTTTCCCTGGCCAAGAGGCATATATCGAAATGCATCAATGCCCGGGCCGTGCATATTCGGGAAAATCGCCGCCGACGATGCGGCGCGCCGCCCGACGGAGGAAACCTCTCTTGCCAGACAGGCCCGCGCAAGCGGAACCGCTAGGCAAGCGTACGCGAAAAAGGCACGGGCGCCGCAAAGCGCCCGCACCTGTCGCTATCGCGCCGAACGGCCCTGCCGAAGCCGTCGAAGCGCGGTCGAACCCTTGACCGATCGAGACGAGGTCACTTCTTCTTCATAGGACCGTCGACTCCCACGGCGCACGGCATAGACCAGGCGCCGTGATCGCTATGGAGCAACCGTTCGGCGAGTTCGGAAAGCGGTGCTCCGAGGAAATCGCCGTAGCAGGCCTGCACGGAAGGGTTCTCATGGCTGAAACGAAGCTCGCTTCGCGCATCGATGCGACGCAGGACCGACCCGCGACGGGCGGCACGCTCCTCGCCCTCGCAGATAGGCTGCCCGCCCCCGCCGACGCAACCGCCTGGACACGCCATGACCTCGACGAAATCGTAGGAGACTTCGCCGCGATCGATGGCGGCGCAAAGCGCGTCCGCATTCGCCAGGCCGCTCGCCGCAGCCACGCGAAGCGTACGTCCCGCCAAATCGAACGTCTTCTCGCGCCATCCGCGCTCGATTCCGTCGTAGCGGATATCTTCGAATGCATCGGGGTGAGGATTCGAACCCGTTGCAAGGAAATACGCCGAACGCAACGCGGCTTCCATCACGCCGCCCGTAACGCCGAAAATATGTCCTGCACCGGTAGCTGCGCCCAACGGCGCGTCGAATTCCTCTTCATCGAGCAAAGCGACATTCAGGAAACGGGATTTGATCTGACGCTGCAGCTCGCGCACCGTCAGCGCCGCGTCGACATCGGGCACGCCTTCGTTCGAATCCATGCCGGGATAGGCCCGTTCCGCCTTTTTCGCCACACAAGGCATGTAGGATACCACGAAGAGTTTGGAGGGGTCGATACCCAACAGGCCCGCATAATATGTTTTCGCGAGCGCGCCGAAAATCTGCTGGGGCGACTTCGTCGTGGAGAGACGGTCCTGCATCCAGGGATAGCGCGTTTTGAGAAAGCGCACCCATCCGGGACAGCACGACGTGAACATCGGCCCTTCGACGCCCGCCTCGAGCCGAAGCAGCAGCTCGCTGCCCTCTTCCATGATCGTCATATCGGCCGCGAAATCGGTATCGAACACGTAATCGAAGCCGAGCTTTCGAACCGCCGCCACCAAACGGCCCGGCGTGGCCTCGTCGGCGGCGAGGTCCAGGCCTTCATGCCACGACGTGCGCACCGACGGCGCGATCTGCGCGATCGTCACGATTTCAGGGTCGCTTATCGCATCGAACACGCGCGCGATGTCGCTTCGCTCGTGCAGCGCGCCCACGGGGCAATGTGTGATGCACTGCCCGCAATACGAGCAATCATCCTTCGCCACCGCGTCGACGCGGCTGCGCGACCCCGAATCCACAAGGGCCCAGACCGCGAGCGCCTGGCTTTTCTCGCAGACCGAAACGCACCTGAGGCACGAAATGCATTTCGCGGGCTCTTTAACGAGCGGGAAGCGCTTATCGACCGGCTCGGTATCGAAGCTCGTCGGAAACGGCACGTCATGGATGGCCATGCGGTCGGCGAGCGCCTGCAGGCGACACGCGCCGTTTCTGAAGCAGGTCGGGCAACGGCGGTCGTGGCGCGAAAGAATGAGCTGCAGATTGGTGCGGCGCGCAAGACGGACCCTCTGCGTGTCGGTGCGCACTTCCATGCCGTCGAACACGGGGCTGTTGCACGCGGCGACGAGGCGGTCGATCCCCTCGACCTCGACCACGCAGACGCGGCAGGCGCCTATTTCGTTGAGCTCGCGCAGATAGCACAGCGTGGGGACCTCGACGCCCGCGAGACGGGCCGCCTCGAGGATCGTCGCCGTGCGCGGCGCATCCGTTTCGACGCCGTCGATGACGACGCGGACGGTTTCGCCGCAGCCGCGCGCTATGGGGTTCTCCTCTACCATGCAAGCCTTCCTTCCTTGCGCAGGATTCCGCATCCGAAGTGATCGCAACTCAAGCAGCGCGCCGCCTCCTGGCGCATCTCCTGCTCGGAGAATCCGTATTCCACCAGGTCGAAATCGTGTCGGCGCTGCTCGCCCGACCTTTCGCCGAGCACCGCGCGGCCCCACGGCATGCGGTCGTGCTGCGAAACGGGTTCGAATTCGATATCGAGCGAAAGCGCGCGATGGAAGCCCAGGTCGGCATCGATCGAGCGCGCCGCCTGCTTGCCGTCCGCGATGGCGATGATCGCCGAGGCGGGACCGCGCATGCAGTCGCCCCCTGCGTACGCGCCCGCGGCGTCGATGCAGCGCAGGCCGTCGTCGACCACGAGGGTCTTGCGCTCGCAGGAAAGGCCCGCGCGCTCGAACGGCTCGGAAAGGACCTCTTGCCCGACGGCGACCACCACGGCTTGGCACGCGATGGACTCGGCGGGGCGCTGCGCGGGCACAGGCGAAGGCCTGCCGTTGCGAACGGGGCCCGTGACCTGCGGCTGGACCTGCAGCGCGCAAACGCGGCCGTCGGCGTCGGCCTCGATGCGAAGCGGGGCCATCAGTTCGGCGATATGGCAGCCGTCGGCCACGGCGCCTTCGATTTCCTCGGGCAAGGCCGTCATATCGGCCGAACGGCGGCGGTACACCACGGTGACGCTTTTCGCGCCCAGGCGCACGGCCGTGCGCGCCGCGTCCATGGCCACGTTGCCGCCGCCGATGACGCACACGTCCATGCCGCTCCAGTCGGGACGGCGGCCCGATGCCACCTCGCGCAACATCTCGACCGCCGACACGACGCCTGCGGCATCCTCGCCTTCGATGCCCACGCGCTTGTCGCCATGCGCGCCGATCGCCACATACAGCGCGTCGTGATCGCGGCGCACGTCTTCGATCGGAAGGTCGGCGCCCACGTCGACGCCGCAGACGATCCTCACGCCCGCCGCTTCGATCGATGCGATTTCGGCATCCAGTATGTCTTTCGGAAAGCGATAGTTCGGAATGCCGTAGCGAAGCATGCCGCCCGGCTTTTCGAGGCGCTCGAACACCGTGACATCGTGGCCGAGGCGCGCGAGGTAATACGCCGCCGAAAGGCCCGACGGGCCCGAGCCGACGATCGCGACCTTCTTGCCGGTGTCTTCGAGGCGCGACGCCGCGCGCGGACGCGTTTCGTGGTCAACCGCGTAGCGCTTCATGCCGCGGATATTGATCGCGTCATCCACAAGGGCGCGCCGGCACGTCTGCTCGCACGGATGCTCGCACACGTAGGCGCAGGCCGAAGGGAACGGGTTGTCCTTCCTGATCAGCTCGACGGCATCGTCGAAACGGCCCGCGGCCGTGAGCGCGATATAGCCTGGAACGTCGACGTGCGCAGGGCACGACACCGTGCACGGAACGCCCTGCGACGAGCTGCGCAGGCAGCTTCCGTGCTCCATGTGCTGCGCGAAATCGTCGTGGAAAGCCGCGATGCTCACGAGAACCTGCTCGGCGGCCTGGGAGCCGATGGCGCAATCGGACGTATCCCTGATATGCTCGGCGAGCGCACGCAGGCGCACAAGCGCGTCCGCATCGGCTTTGCCGTCGATGATGTCCTCGAGCATGCTCGAAACGCTCGCGAGGCCGATCCTGCACGGAACGCACTTTCCGCAGCTCTGCGCGTGGGCGACGCCCACCTGCGCGCGCGTCATATCGACCGGACACGTCCCCCGCGCGGTCGCGCCGAGGCGCCGCGCCGTATCGTTGCACTGCGCGGCGAGCCGCTTATGAAGCGATGCTCGCGCGTACCCCTCCGCAATGCCCATGTTCCTCCTCCCGACAAGGCCCCGCAGGGCCGCCGAATCCGATTGAGCCCCCGACGGCGCGCCCGCCGCGAACGGCAGGCGAAGCGGACGAAAGCAAGATGCGTCATGATACCATCGCGCGGCGTCGCAGGGTCGAAATCGCAGGAAAAGACACGGCCTGGAAACAGAAAGCGCCGCCGGCCAAACGGGTTTTCACCCATAGGCCGGCGGTGCTTCGTCGCATGGCGGAAGACGCGATGCGGGTCATTCCTCCGTGAGGACCTTCGTCGATGCCACGTTGCCGGGCGCGATCATCAGCACGCCGACGCTTCCCTCTTCGGGCGCGTCGAAATACAGCGTGCCGCCGATGACCTCGCTCATCGAGAAACGGTCGGAGGTTTTGAACGTGATCACCGCATCCACCCCCGAAACCGCGGAAAACGGCGTGGGGTCCGAAGTGAACGCCACCACGGTGTCGACCCGCGCCGCCTTGAAACGGGCCAGAACGTCTTCGATATGATTCACCAGCGCGAGGTCGATCGACGCGGGGTCGACGGCGGCGAACAGCTCGGCCACGCTTCCATAGGCGCTCTTCACGCGCGTAGTGGTCTTTTCATCCACCTCGCCCGACTCGCCCGTCGCCGTGATGGTGGTGGTCGTGGTGGTTTTGGTCATCGTGGTGGTAGGCATGGCAAAATCGGCGGTCATCTCGGACGGGATGCTGAAGAACCCATACGTATGACCGTCCTTCATGACGATGCGACCGCTCACGAAGTCGCGCAGCGACTCCGAATCGACCTCGATGACCGAAGCCTTCTTGCCTTCGTAGACCGCCCTGGCCTCTTCCATCGTCATCTCGCCGTCACGCGATTCGTCCGCAGGATACGGAGCCTGCGCGTCCTCGACCTGCTCGTCCACGTCGGCCTGCTCGTCTTCGGCGGATGCCCCGGCCGTCTCGGAAGACGTCTTTCCCGACGCCGAAGGGATCAGAATGGGCTTGATGCCTTTATCCTGCGCGCCGGATTTCTCGTCGGCGACAAGCGAGGAATCGCCCTTTCGCACTGTTCCGTCGAAGATCACCACGTCATAGCCCGACATATCGCCCGCGACGTCGTCGATGCTCGTCGCGGCGACGTTCAATCCACGCCCCGCATTGGAGATGTACGAAGTCAGCAGAACGAAGCCGGCGATAACCAGAACGGCGAACACCGCGAGCGCGATCCTCTCGCGCTTGTGCTGCTTCGCCGCGCGCGAAGCGGCGGCGGAGCGCGCGTCGATCAGGCGAGCCGCTTCGGCCGAGCAGGAAAACGAAGGCTCGTCGGATTCGGTCGCACAGGGCTCCTTCGAAACGGCCTTGCGATCTTCGCGACTTGCGCCCGCCGACAACGGGGACGCGTCGCGCGCCCTCATCGGTCCGCCTCCAGAAGAGGACGGAGGAATCGGCCGGTATGGCTGTCCTTCGCCGCCGCCACTTCCTCGGGAGTGCCGGAAACGACGATTTCTCCGCCGCGGGCGCCGCCTTCGGGACCCAGGTCGATCACCCGGTCGGCGCACTTGACCACGTCGAGGTTATGCTCGACCACCAAGACGGTATTGCCTTTGTCGACCAGGCGCTGAAGCACGTCGAGCAGCTGGCGCACGTCTTCCATATGAAGGCCCGTGGTGGGCTCGTCGAGAATATAGAACGTCTTGCCCGTCTGGCGACGCTGCAGTTCGCTGGCGAGCTTCACGCGCTGGGCCTCGCCGCCCGAAAGCGTGGTGGCGGGCTGTCCCAAGCGAATATAGCCCAGGCCGACGTCGTGCAGCGTCTGCAGCTTGCGCGCCAGGCCGGGGATGTTCTTGAAGAACTCGAGCGCCTCTTCCACCGTCATGTCGAGCACGTCGTAGACGTTCTTGCCGCGGTAGGTCACCTGCAGCGTTTCGCGGTTGTAACGCTTGCCGCCGCACACCTCGCACGGCACGTAGACGTCGGGCAGAAAGTGCATCTCGATCTTGATCTGGCCGTCGCCCTTGCATGCCTCGCATCGGCCGCCGCTCACGTTGAAGCTGAAGCGCCCGGGCGCATAGCCGCGCGCCTTGGCCTCCTGCGTGCTCGCGAACAACGCGCGGATGTCGTCCCACAGGCCGATATAGGTCGCGGGGTTCGAGCGCGGCGTGCGGCCGATAGGGCTCTGGTCGATATCGATCACTTTATCGAGCCCCTCGTAGCCGGAAAGCTTGCGATAGGCGCCCGTACGATGGTGCGCGCGGTTGATGCGGTTCGCCAAAGCCGGGGCGAGGGTGTCGGTGATCAGCGAGCTCTTGCCCGAACCGGAGACGCCCGTCACCACGGTGAGCGTGCCGATTTCGACCTCGACCGAAACGTTTTTCAGATTGTTCTCGGATGCCCCCTCGAGCTTGACCGACCCGCGGCCCGGACGGCGGCGCTGCGCCGGCGCTTCGATGCGGCGACGGCCCGACAGGTAATCGGCCGTGAAGCTTCCCGTGGCCGCAGCCACCTGCTCGGGCGTTCCCGCGGCGACCACCGAGCCGCCGCGCTCGCCTGCGCCGGGACCCATGTCGATGACGTAATCGGCATGGCGGATCGTGTCTTCGTCGTGTTCGACCACGATCACCGTGTTTCCCAGGTCGCGCAGGTGCTCGAGCGTAGCGATCAGGCGCTCGTTATCGCGCTGGTGCAGGCCGATCGAAGGCTCGTCCAGAATGTAGAGCACGCCCATGAGGCCCGCGCCGATCTGCGTGGCAAGGCGGATGCGCTGCGCTTCGCCGCCCGAAAGCGACGCCGTCGCGCGTTCGAGGGTCAGATAATCCAGACCCACGTCCACCAAGAACTTCAAACGCGCGCGGATCTCTTTGACGATCGCGGCGCCGATCGTGGCCTCGCGTTCGCTCAATTCGAGCGCGTCGAAAAACGCCAGCGAATCCACGGCGGCCATCTCGCAGACCTCGTGGATGTTCTTGCCGCCCACCGTGACGGCGAGGATCTCGGGGCGCAGGCGCTTGCCGCCGCATGTCGCACACGGAATGGTGGCGAAGTATTTGCCGTATTTGTCGCGCTGCGAATCGGACTGCGCGTCTTTATAGCGGCCGAGAACCGCCTCGCAGGCGCCTTCCCAGTCGATGTTCCAGTAGGTCTCGCGGCCGTCGACGGTCACGTAATCGACGCGGACCTTCTCTTTCTCGATGCCGAACAGCAACGCGTCGCGGACCTTTTTCGGTAGGTCTTCCCACGGGGTGCCGGGGTCGGCGCCCATATGCAGGCAGACGGCGCGCAGGATCTGCGGGTAATAGTTTCCGGTGGCGAACGGCGCGATGGCGCCTTCGTTCAGCGAAAGCGACGGGTCGGGCACGAGCAGGCTCGGGTCGACTTCTTCCCTGCTGCCGAGGCCCGCGCAATCGGGGCATGCGCCGTACGGGGCGTTGAAGCTGAAGTCGCGCGGCTGAAGCTCGTCCATCGAGTGGCCGTGTTCGGGGCACGCCAGCGCGAGCGAGAAGAAGCGGTCGGCCGAAGAGACGCCCGTGAATCCGGGAGTCGCCTTCAAGGCGTCGTCCGCCTGCGCCTCGTCGTCGACCACGTGCACGACGACGCGGCCTTCGGCGAGCCTGGTGGCCACCTCGACCGATTCGGCCACGCGGCTCGCCGCCGACGCCTTGAGCACCACGCGGTCGACCACCACGTCGATCGTGTGCTTGAATTTCTTGTCGAGCTTCACGAGCTCGTTTCCGAGCTTGACCACCTCGCCGTCGATGCGCAGGCGCGAAAAGCCCTCTTTCTGCAGGTCGGCGATGATCTTCGTGTGCTCGCCCTTGCGGCCCACCACCACGGGCGCCAAGATCAGCGCGCGCTTGCCTTCGCCCAGGCCGAGGATCTCGTCGGTCACCTGGTCGGTGGTGCGCTTCTTGATTTCGCGTCCGCACTCCGGGCAATGCGCCACGCCGATGCGCGCGAAGAGGAGGCGCAGGTAATCGTAGATTTCAGTCGTGGTTCCCACCGTCGAGCGAGGGTTTTTCGACGTGGTTTTCTGGTCGATGGCCACCGCGGGGGAAAGGCCGTCGATGCTGTCGAGGTCGGGCTTGTTCATCTGCCCGAGGAACTGGCGGGCATAGGCCGACAGGCTTTCCACGTAACGGCGCTGGCCTTCCGCATAGATGGTATCGAAAGCCAGGCTCGATTTGCCGCTGCCCGACAGGCCGGTGATGACCGCCAGCTTATCGCGAGGGATGGTCACGCTCACGTTTTTGAGATTATGCTCGCGAGCGCCCTTGATCACGATCGAATCGCTTGCCACTTGTCGAACCTCTCTTCGAATACGGTATGTGCGACAGCTGATTGTAGCGCAGAGAACGGGAACTACGAACGGACGTACGCGGAATCTTCCATACATCCGGAAAAGCGGCGGCGCGGGCGGGCGGCTACATGCCCGGCTTCACCAATCCGCTCTCGTAAGCCGCCACCACCAGCTGGGCTCGGTCGTGCGCGTCGAGCTTCGCCATGACGCGGCCGACATGGGTGCGCACCGTTGCGGGGGAAATGACCAGCTCGTCGGCTATCTCGTCGTTGCTCATGCCGCGCCCCACCAGACTCAAAATCTCGCGTTCGCGCTCCGTGAGGCCTTCGACCGCCGAGCCGTCGAAGCGCGTCTTGCGTCGCGAGGCGGCGTAGGTTTCCACCAAACGGCGCGTGACGGAAGGCTCGATCAGCGCGTCGCCCGCGGCCACCACGCGCACGGCACGCGCCAGCTCGTCGGGCTCCACGTCTTTGAGCAGAAAGCCGCTCGCTCCCGCGGCAAGGGCGTCGTAGACGTATTCGTCGATATCGAACGTCGTCAAGATCAGCACCGCCACCTGGGACGTTTCAGGGTCCGACGCCAAGATCTTCGTCGCCTCGATGCCGTTTTTGCGCGGCATGCGGATGTCCATCAGCAAGACGTCGGGCCTCATCCTGCGCGCCAGGGCCACCGCGTCGGAGCCGTCGACGGCCTCTCCCACCACTTCGATGCCGGGAAACGACGAAAGGATGAGGCGGAACCCCTTGCGCACGAGGTCCTGATCGTCGGCTATGGCCACGCGGATCGGCGCGGCGCCTGCCTTGCTATCGAGCATCGCGAACTCCTTCCAGGGGAATTTCGGCGGAAAGCGCGCAGCCGCCCTCTCCGACCGCACGGAACCGGCCTCCGAGCGCTTCGATGCGCTCGGCCATGCCCTGCAGGCCGTGGCCTTCGGCGGCGTCGCGGTCGGCCTGCGAAAAGCCCACGCCGTCGTCGACGTAGGACAGCGACGCCGACGCGCCGCTCGAACGCAGCGTGATATCGACGCGCGACGCATGCGCATGGCGCACCGTGTTGGTGGCCGCCTCGCGCACGAGGGCGAACAAGGCCATGTCGACGAATGCAGGCACGGCGTTCTTTTCGTAGCCGCGCGTCGCGCACGATACTTCGAGGCCCGCCCGCTCGAGATAGGAAACCACGTCTTCGAGGCGCTCCGTGCCTTCCGCGGGCGCCGTCTGTGCCGCCTCGTCGCCGCGCAGAACGCCGATCATGGAGCGTATTTCGTCGAGCGCGCCCTTGGAAACCGTCCTGATATCGACAATGGCCTCTTTCGCCGCGGCCGGGTCCAAGTCGACCAGGCGCTCGGCAGCGGCGGCCTGGATGGCGACCGCCGACAACGAATGGGCCGTGATGTCGTGGACGTCGCGCGCAATCCTCACGCGCTCTTCGGCGACGCGGCGCGCGGCCAGCTCTTCGCGGCTTCGCTCGGCCTCGTCGAGCCTGCGCTCGGTTTCGCGCGCATAAGCCCGATACGTACGCACGGCGAACCCGAGCGACACCGCGGCGGCGGCGAACACGGCGTTTTGCACGCGCATGATGGTGGCGAGCGTCTCGCTCGGCAGCGGAGTGGGCGCCACGAGCATGACCGCCGCCGCGACGACGCCCGCCCCCGCCGCATGGCGGCCGCTCAGCTCGCTCGCCACCGTGAAGGCGGCGATGATCGGGCCGACGGCCGACAAGGCGTATCCCGACATGAATCCGCTCGAGAAGAAAAAGCACGCCGACACGATCGCGAGCGTCGGCCACGGCGCGGCGCGGCGCAGGACAAGAGGAAACGTCGTGAACGCGAGCGCGGCGTAGGCGTATCCGTTGGGAACGATGTTGACCAGGCCCGCCATTTCCCTGAACGGACCGTCCACGTAAAACACCGAGGTGGAGGCGAGGATCAGCTGCACGCACCCGAACACGAACGCGACCAGGGCCACCGCGACATCGATAGCCCAATCGCGCGGGCCCATGTCCGAAAGCTCGAAGGGACCGGCGGGGTCGTCGTCGCGGTCGCGCAAAGGGTCGCCGAACAGAGACGAGGCGAAGGCGTGGGCCGACTTGCTCGCCTTGCTGCCGAGCTCGGAGAATCCACGCGTCTGTTTTTCGAATTCATTCATCGTTTCATGCTAAGCCGTCGCGAGCCGCAGCGCCATACATCCGACGACGTATTCGCCATTCTGCCCGGTTTCGCCACATACGCCTACCCGCGCGGATGCGCGCGGCTGTGCTCGTTTTTCAAGCGCGTCGGAGAAACGTGCGTGTAGATCTGGGTGGTGGACAGGCTCGCATGGCCGAGCATCTCCTGAACGCTTCGCAGGTCGGCCCCTCCCTCGAGCAGGTCGGTCGCGAACGTATGGCGCACTGCATGCGGAGAAAACGACAAGTCGAGCCCCGCAGCGGCAAGCGCCCCTTTGAAGACCGCGCGTATGGCGTCGGGGCTCATTTTCGCCCCGCGCGTGGAAAGGAAGAAATACGGCGAAGGCCCGTCGCATTCGAGCTCGGGGCGCGCCTCGTCGCGATATCGAAGCATCGCTTCGCATGCGACGTCGTGCAGAGGAACGACCCGCTCTTTGCGGCCCTTGCCGAACACCTTGACCCGCGCCGCCGAGAAATCGACCCCGCGCACCGTCAGCGACGCGGCCTCCGACACGCGCACCCCGCACGCGTACAGAAGCTCGAGCAACGCCCGGTCGCGCACGCCGCGCGCGTCGTCGCGGCCGACGTAGACGCCGAGCAGGCGGTCCATATCGGCCGCGCTCATCACGCGAGGCAAGGTTTTTTCGGCCTTGGGGCCTTGGATGGAAACGACCGAATCGTCGCACGGCACGCCGGCGGCGCAAAGCCAGCGGAAAAACGTCCGCATGGCCGAAAGGCGGCGGTTCGTCGTGCGGCGCGAACAGCCTGCGGCATCGAGCTCGGCGAGATAGCGGCGTATGGCGCGATGGTCGGCGAACAGCGGATCGATGCCGTGCCGCGCCGCCCAGCGGCCATAGTCGAGCAGGTCACAACGATATCCGCGCACGGTGTGCTCGGAAGCGTTGCGCTCGAGCGCCAAAGCCGCGGCGAAGCGCTCGACGCAATCGAGGAAGCGTCCGTCGACCGCCGCGGGCGTTATGCGTTCCGCACCGTCCACGGCTACAGCAGGCCCGCTTCCTGCAGGGCGAGGCGATACGACTCGAGGGCCTCGGCGCCGCGGCACGCATAGGCGGCATAGCGCTCCTGCTTGTTGCGAATGCGCTGCTCGAACGGCTCCATGATGCCGAAGTTCACGTGCATGGGCTGATAGCCCTCGGTGTTCGGGTCAGTCGCGTAATCGAGCAGCGCGCCGAACGCCATGGCGCGCGGCATCGCGGGCATCTCGACATCGACGAGGCGCGCATAGACGGACAAGGCGGCCACGAGGCCCGACATGACGGCCTCGCAATAGCCCTCCGTTCCCGAAAGCTGGCCCGCGACATAGACCGGCACCTCGGAAGACGCCTTCTCGAAATAAAGCGTGCGGTCGAGCAGCTCGGGCGCGCAGATGAACGTATTGCGATGCATCACGCCGTAGCGCGCGAATTCGGCGTTTTCAAGGCCGGGGATCATGCGGAAAACGCGGCGCTGCTCGGGAAACGTCAGATTGGTCTGGAAGCCCACCAGGTTGTACGCCGTCAAATCGGCGTTTTCGGCGCGCAGCTGCACGGCGGCCCACGGCCTTCTGCCCGTGGCGGGGTCGGTCAGGCCGACGGGCTTGCACGTTCCGAAGCGCGGGGCGTCGTGGCCCTTGCGAGCGATCTCTTCGATCGGCTGGCATGCCTGGAACAGGTCGCCCGTCTCGAAATCCTTCTTGATGACGCGGTCGGCGGCGAGCAGCTCGTCGATGAAGGCGTCATAGCTTTCCTTGCTGAAAGGAGCGTTGAGGTAGTCGCCCACCGCCTGCTCCTCGTAGCGCGACTGGCGAAACAGCACGGCTTCGTCGAGCGAATCCGCCATGACGATCGGCGCCGCCGCGTCGAAGAACGCCAGGTTGTCGGAACCCGCGCGCTCGGCCACCCATGCCGCCAGCGAATCCGACGTGAGCGGACCGGTGGCCAGGATGACCGCATCGGCATCGGTCGGGGGCTGCTCGACCTCTCCGACGATGTATTCGATCGAGGGATGCTCGCGCACGAGGCGCGTGACCGCGGCCGAGAAGGCGTCGCGATCGACGGCGAGAGCGCCGCCCGCATCGACGCGATTGAGCATCGCCTGCTCGATCAAAAACGACCCGAGCCCCGCAAGCTCGGCTTTGAGCATGCCTGCGGCGCTTTCGGGCTTGGTGCTTTTGAGCGAATTCGAGCAGACCAGTTCGGCGCAATCGGATCCGTGATGGACGTCCGTCTGCACGACAGGACGCATTTCATGAAGGCGGACACGGACGCCGCGGGAGGCGAGCTGCAAAGCCGCCTCGCTTCCCGCAAGGCCCGCGCCGATGATATCAACTGTTTTATCCATGGCCGTGATTCTACCGGCTCGCCCGCGGATGCCCGCACTCTTCGAACGAGACATGCCCGCGACCATATCGTTTCCATAGAAACCGCCGAAGCGGCGAGGTCATTTCACCGCCCCGAACCTTCCGTCGGGATAGCGCTCTATGACGCCGATGGCCTCGAGCCGGCCCACGCACGCCATCAGGTCGCTCATGCCGTCGAAAAGAGCCTCGTCTCCGCCGATGAAGGCGGCGGCCATCTGCTCGAGCCGCAGCGGGTCGGCGGCAAGGGCCGCGGCCAGGCGCGTCTCCCGCGGACCGGGCAGAGGCAAAACCCCCTGGCCCGCCACGACGCCTTTCGACGGCGCGGCCCCGAAAGAAGTGCACGCCGCCTCCGTGTCGGGGAACATGCGGTCGAGCATCTCGACGAACGACTCCTCGTCCACCACGGGCATGGCCCCTTGCCCGATCAGCATGTTCGCGCCGCGCGACGTTTCCGAGAAGATGGAACCCGGCACCGCGAGCACATCCCTGTTCGCGCGCAGGGCCTCGTCCGCTGTGGAAAACGTGCCGCTGCCGACCCCCGCCTCCACGACGAGCGTCGCCCTGGAAAGGCCGGCGATGAGCCTGTTGCGCGCCCTGAAGGTATACGGCTTCGGCGGGAATTCCCAGGGATGCTCGGAAACCACCGCGCCGCCCGACGCCGCGATGCGGTCGAACAGCCCCGCATTGCACGCCGGATACACCTTGTCGCAGCCTCCGCCGAGAAACGCGACGGTGCGTCCTCCCTGCTCGAGCGCGGCCTCGTGCGCCGCGGCGTCGCATCCGCGCGCGCCGCCCGAAACGATAGCGATGCCGCGGCGTGCGGCGCATCCCGCGAGCAGGCGGGCGGCGGCTCTGCCGTACGGCGTCGCTTTGCGGGCGCCCACCACGGCAAGGCCTTCCTGCAACGCGTCGGGATCGCCCACCACATACAGCGTTTCGGGAGGGTCGTCGAGGCATTCGAGAGCAGCGGGATAGCCCTTCGTCCCGCGCGCTATCTCCCAGCGCGGCCCCTTCACGGCCTTGCCGTATCCGCCCGACGCCATCACGACCCCCTCCTCACCCTGAAGCCGACCGCTTCGACCAGATGCTCCTCGCCCACATCGCGGCTCTGCGCCATATCGGCGACGGTGCGCGCCACCGACAGCACCCGAGCTATGCCGCGGCCCGACATGTTCATCGAACGCGCCGCGGCCTCGAGCAGGCTTTTCGAGCGCTCGTCGAGGCGGCAGCACCGCAGCAGGTCGTCCGTCTTACGCGAGCGCGCATCGCCGAGGGCGTCGCGCCGCCAGCTTGCGAACTCCCGCGCCTCGCGCACGCCCGCGCGCAACTCCTCCGAGGTCGCGCCCGTGCGATGGGCGCCCTCTATGATGGAGGCGGGGTCGCAGCGCCAAACGTCCACGTGCAGGTCGATGCGGTCGAGCAGCGGCCCGCCGACTCTGCCCTGGTATCGGGCGACCTGGAGGTCGGTGCACCGGCACGCGATGTCCGGATCGCCGTAATGGCCGCACGGGCACGGGTTGGCGGCGGCCACCAGCATGAAGCGCGACGGCAGTTCGACGCTGCCATCCGCCCTCGTCACCACCACGCGCCCTTGTTCCATAGGCTGTCGCAACGCCTGCAGCACCGCAGGAGAAAACTCCGGCAATTCATCGAGGAACAAAACGCCGTTGTGGGCGAGCGATATCTCGCCCGGGCGCACGGGAGACCCGCCGCCCACCAGGCCCGCCATGCTGGTGGAATGATGTACCTTGCGAAACGGCCGCACGCCCGAAAGAATCCCTTCGACCGATTCGCCCGCGACCGAATGCACCCGCGCCGACTCGATCCTCTCCTCTTCATCGAGCGGAGGAAGGATCGAGGGCAGCGCCGAGGCGAGCATGCTTTTGCCCGAACCCGGCGGGCCCGTCAGAAGAATGCCGTGGTCGCCCGCCGCCACGATCTGCAGCGCCCGCTTCGCGGCCTCGTGGCCGTAGATCGCGCCGAAATCGGGCGCATCGCTTCGCGCGTCCTGCGCGGGAAAACGAAGCGGCGCGAAATCGCATCGGCGCAGGTCGCCCAAGGCGCGCACGCCGCGCTGCTCGACATCGGAAAGCGGGGCGCCGTCGGCCGCGTCATACGAAACGGCGAGGCGAAGGCCCTGCTCGCGCGCGCAGCAGGCATACGAAAGCGTTCCGGGGACGGGGCGCACCTTGCCTTCGAGCGAAAGCTCGCCGACCAAGAGATATTCGCGAAGCTTCGCCGCGTCCACCTGCCCCGTGGCCGCGAGGATGGCGGCCGCTATCGGAAGGTCGAACCCCGACCCCGCCTTGCGAAGCGAGCTGGGGGCGAGGTTCACCACCACCTTGTCGGCCGGCATCGTGAACCCGCAGGCCCTGATCGCGGCGCGCACGCGCTCTTGCGACTCCCTGACCGCCGCGTCGGGCATGCCGACGATGGTCATTCCGGGAAGGCCCCTCGAGACGACCACCTCGACCTCCACCGGAACGGCGCGCACGCCGCGTATGCAGGCCGTCTTCAGCACGCATTGCAGATGCATGGCCTATCGCCCCGAAGCGAACGCATTCACGTAATGCCTGATCAAAGCGCGGCTGTTGCCGAGCACGAGAATGGATATCACGTCGAATCGCACGCGGCATTCCACACCCTCGTACTGAGACAGGAAGTAGCCTGCGATACGCTCGTATCGGGCGCGCTTCTGCGGCGTGACCGCCTCGGAGGGAAATCCCGCTTCCAGGCTCGAGCGCGTCTTCACCTCGACGAACACCATGGTGCCGTCCTCGTCTTTCGCCACGATGTCCGCCTCGCCGGCAGGACAGGTCCAATTGCGCTCGAGGATGTCGTAGCCCCTGCGCACGAGAAACGCGCAGGCGGCCTCCTCTCCCCGCACGCCCAGCTCGTGCGGGGTCAGAGACGCCGTATCGTCTTCGCGGTGGCGCTCGACCTCCTCGGTTGCGGCCTCGGCGTCGCGCGGCGGGTCCTGCGGCATCGCCGACCCTCCTGCGCCGGCCTGTCGTGCGATCCGTTCTTTCGTCGCGGCCCTGCGGTTTTCTTCTCGTTCCATGCCGCCTCCTTTCGTCAGGAAACAAGCATAGGAAACGCCCCCGGCACGGTTTTGGAAGGCATCTCGCCGCATGCCGGCGCGCACCCGGCCGCTTTCCCGCCGAAACCGGCAGACCGAAACCGCGCCCGAACGCTAAGCGGCCGGGCCGCCCGCGACAGACTCGCCGCGCAGACGGCCTGGCCTAGAAAAGCGAATCCTGCATCCATGCGCGGCAAAACGACGCGCGATGGACGGGGCTCAGCCCGAAACGCTCGATTGCGGCGATGTGCTCGGCGCTCGCATACCCTTTGTTGCTCTCGAAGCCGTACTTGGGATACGTATCCGCATAAGCGCGCATCAAGCCGTCGCGCTCGACCTTCGCAATGATCGAGGCGGCCGCGATCGAAGCGCACTTGGCGTCGCCTTTGACCACATTGACCTCGCGCGGATCCAAGCCCATCGCGTTGCCGTCGAGCAAAACGCGGTCGATGCGCACGCCCTGGGCCTCGACCGCCGCGATCGCGCGCGAAAAGGCGGTGCGCAGCGAAAGAGCCATGCCGTGCTCGTCGATGAAAGCGGGCTCGATATGCTCGATAGCCCAGGCGATCGCCCTCTCCTTCACTTCGACGGCTATCTCTTCACGCCGCTCGGGCTTAATCTGCTTGGAATCGTTCAACCCCTCGATACGCGCATCGTCGGCGAGCACGACCGCCGCGACCGTCAACGGACCGGCCACCGGGCCGCGTCCCACTTCGTCGAGGCCGACCGCCACGCCGCCCTCGGCGAGGCGCGCCTGAAACGCATACATCTCCTCGAGGCGCGCCCGCTCGGCGTCTTCGGCATCGAGCCTGCGCCGCGCGGATGCGATCGCCTGCTGCACGCCCTTGCGCTCATCTGCCTGCAGATCGCGCGCAAGGGCCTCGAACCCTTCCCTGTCGGCCTCGCGCAGGGCCGCCCTGATGTCTGCCAGCGTCTGTTTCATGCCATTCCCTTCGCCCGAATCGGTCCGGATAAAACAAAAGCCCGCCGAAGCGGGCTTTTGCAGGTAATCGACTTAGAAAGCCTTTTCCTTGATTTTCGCAGCCTTGCCGACCTTGTTGCGCAGGTAGTAGAGCTTTGCGCGACGGACGGCGCCGTGACGAACGACCTCGATCTTCTCGATCTTGGGAGAATGAACCGGGAAGGTACGCTCGACACCGACGGCGAAGCTGATCTTGCGGACCGTGAAGGTCTCGCGGCAGGAGTGGCCGTGACGACGGATGACGTCGCCCTGAAACACCTGGATACGCTCGCGGTTACCCTCTTTGATGCGGTAGTGAACCTTGACGGTGTCGCCGACGTTGAACGGAGCGACTTCCTTGATCTGCTGCTGTTCGATTGCGCGGATGATGTCCATGTTTCGTTTCCTTCTATGAGTCTTGATACGACCTGCTGCCTAAGCGCTCTTTCGGGTCCGGCGTATGCGCATCGCGCGGGCATCGCAAGCAATGCCCTGGTCGGCCGGGCCTTTGAAGACCCTGGACTGCCTGGCACCGTAAAAGAGGTCGGATGGAAACGCTGCGGTTCCGATAAGGTTCCGTTTGCTCCGACGTAACACGGCGCGCTTAAGAAGCCGACGCAGAATTATAGCACAGATACGCATGTCATTCACCGAATTCCCGGAATTCGGCGCGGACGATTCCGCCGAGGCGGCGAGCCTATCGAATGCCGGCGAGCCCGACGCCCGCGAGCATCTCGCGCTCGCGGGCTTCCATCTCTTCGGCCTCTTCATCGGAATGCACGTGATCCCAGCCGCACAGATGCAGAAGGCCGTGCACCAAAAGCACCGCGAGCTCCTGCTGCGGCGTGGTGCCGAACTGAGCGGTCTGCGCGCGGGCCACATCGGATGCGATCACGATATCGCCGAGCAGATACGGCTCGTCGTCGGGAACGCCCGCATCCTCGAACGCGTCGCCCTCGTCGAAATCGTCGTCATAGCCGTCGCACTCGAAGGAAAGCACGTCGGTCGGACGGTCGATTCCGCGGAACTCCCTGTTCAGACGATGCACTTCCTCATCGGTGGTCAGCGTGATGGACACCTCGGTGTTCTCGGGCTGGCCTTCCTGCGCCAGCACGTAACGGGCGATTCCTTCGATATCGACCCCTTCGGCGATATCCGCACCGTGTTCGATTTCGACAGCGATATTCATCGACTACCTCTTCCTTTCGCCTTCATGGCGCCCGTCAAAGAACGCCCTCAAACAACCGCGACACGGCAAACCCGAACCTTCGGACGACGCCGCCGAAACCATTGCGCCCGCCCTCAAGCGATGCTGCCCGAAGGGCAGCGAGCCCCCCCCCAGTCCCGAGCAATGCCGCCTCGTTCCGAGCGATGGCGCCCGAAGGCGCGCCGAGCCCGAAGCCTGCGCAGCGATGGCGCCCGCCAAGGTGCCGAGCCTTCCGAAAAAACGCCCCAGGGGGCGCGGGGGCGTGCCGCGCGCAGTTCCGCACGAGCCGAACGGCGCCTACTGCGCCGTTCGCGCGAGCCCAGGACTGTCCGAGCACGACATGCCCCCCCGCCCCATTCCTCCGCACTCGTACAAGACAAGCGCCGGAGCCACGACGCCCGCGGTCTCCGTACGCAGAATGGATGAACCGAGCGTCACCGGCCACGCGCGGCGGCCGGCCGCAAGCGCCTCCACCTCGGAAGCGGAAAGCCCGCCTTCGGGGCCCACGACCACCACGATGCGGGCATCGCGGACGTCGCGCACGCCGCACTCCTCGAAGGCCGATCCGAGCGCAGACGCGATAGTCGACGTGGCCGGGCATTCTTCCCAGCATACGAGCACGGCCGTCGCTTCGGCGAACAGGTCGACCGCCTGGGCGATGCTCACAGGCTCCGACACCTCGGGCACGAGCGTCCTTCCCGCCTGCATGGCCGCGGAACGGGCGATCGCCTGCCAGCGCTGCGTTTTCGCCGCAGCCTTCTTCGCATCGAGCTTCACCACGCTGCGCGAGCACGCAAGCGGAACGAAACCGCTCACGCCAACCTCGGTGGCATGGCGCACGATATCGTCCATCTTGTCGCCTTTGGCAAGGCCCTGCGCCAGCACGACGGTCGGACCGTCTTCGGAGGCGTCGAGCTTCTGGGCGATGCGCACCACGATATCGCCGTCCGTCGAAACGACCTCGCACTCGAAATAATCCTGCGCGGCGTCGACGACGCTGAGATGCTCGCCCGGCTCGAGCCTGAGCACGCGGGCATGCTTGGCGTCTTCGGGGCTCAGGCGCAAGGCGAAGCACGGTTCGGTTTCCAGTTCAAGGACCTGTCCGTCGAGAAAGAAATGATGCAAAGACATAGCTCCCCTTCCGAATGGGCCTTCGCCCGCCGCGCCTGCGACGCGCCGGTCGGCCCCGTGATCAAACAATGCCGAAAAGCTTCAATGCCGCAGGCACGTAGACGGCGAGCCCCACGACGACGCTCATACAGGCCGTGATGAGCGCGGCGCCCGCCGCGCAGTCTTTCGCGCGCTTGGCCAGCGGGTGTATTTCGGGCGAAGCCAGATCGACCACCGCCTCGATCGCGGTGTTCACCGTTTCAAGGGCGAGCTGGATGCCGACGCACATCGTCACGGCCACGAACCCCCATAACGGCACCTGCAAAAGCACGCACAGAAGCACGGCGCCCGCGCCCGCGGCGCAATCGACCTTGAAATTGCGCTCCGACGAGGCGGACCGCGTGCCCTGGGCCGCGTATCCGAACGATTTTATCAGCGCGTTCTCGCGCTTCAGGTCGGCTCCGGTCTTTTCGCTCATAGCCTGAACTCCATCAGCTCGCCCACAGGCGCGTCCTCGGCGACGCGCACTTCATGATAGCTTTCGGTGGTCGCCACGCCGTTCGTCTCCACTAACGCCAACTCGACCGTTCCCGCACGGCGCGAGCGGTCGGCCTCGCGAAGCGCCTGCGCGATCGCCTCGAGACGTTTGGCCCGATCCGCCTTCACGACTGGATCGACCTGGTCGGCACGACGGGCCGCAGGGGTGCCCTCGCGCATCGAGTAGCGGAAGATGTGCATCTTGGAGAAGCGGCAGCGCTCGGCCATGGCCGCCGTCTCCTGGAAATCCTCCTCCGTTTCGCCAGGGAATCCGACGATGACGTCGGTGGACAAAGACAGCATGGGCATGGCCTCGTAAAGCCTGTCGACGAGCTCTACGAAATACGACGCCTTGTAAGGGCGAGCCATCTCTTTGAGCACTTTGGGCGAGCCCGACTGAAGCGGCAGGTGTAGATGCCTGCAGATGCGGCCGTCCGCCTGCGCCATCAGCTCGATCAGGTCGTCGTGGACGTCGCGCGGCTCGACCGACGAGATGCGGAAGCGCACGTCGTCTTCGACGGCGTCGAGCAGCCTGCGCAAAAGGCCCGCGAGCGTCATGCCCTCGAACGAATACGAGCCCAGGTTGATGCCCGTCAGCACGATCTCGCGCACGCCCGCCTGTGCCAGGCGCACCGCCTCGGAAACGATTTCGTCGGCAGGCCTCGACCACGCGCGGCCGCGAGCCACATGCACGATGCAATACGTGCAGGCGTTGTCGCATCCGTCCTGCACCTTGATGCCCACGCGCGTGGGGAATTCGTCGCCCACGCGCAGCAAGGGCGCGGCGCCGTGGGGCTCGAACGACGAGCCTTCGGGCGCGAGCAGCCCCATCATGGAGCCCTTCGGAACCACCTGCACGCGCGGGTCCATGCCCTCGAACACCTCGGGCGATATGGCGGCGGCGCAACCGGTGACGATGACGCGCGCATGATCGTTCGCGCGCAGCGCGCCGCGCACCGCCTTACGCGTCTTTTTCTCGGCCTCGCCGGTGACGGTGCATGTGTTCACGACGATCAAATCGGCGCGGGCCGCGTCGACCGCCTCGCCTCCACGAGCGAGCAGGGCGGCGGCGAAGTCGTCGCTTTCGACGCGATTGACCTTGCAGCCCAGGTTGACCACATGAAACGTCTTGGCGCGATCGGAAGAGCTATCGGAGACCATCGGAGCCTTTCAACGGGAATACGAATGCGCATGAATATAAGCGAAAACGCCTCGGAAAAAGCCGTGCGCGGACGCAAGACGAGAAACAGCATAAAAGCCTTAGAGGGACGCGAAACGGCGGCCTTGCGGCCGCCGAGAAAACGCGAGCCCTTCAGGACCTGCTTAGTTGAACGCGTCGCGCAGCTTCTGCAGCGGGCTGCGCGCGTCGGAAACCTCTTCGCCGAACTCCTGCGCCACCTTCTCGAGCAGCTCGCGCTGCTTCTTGGTGACCTTCTTCGGAATGAGGACGTTGATATGCACGTACATATCGCCGCGCGAATCGGAGTTCAGACGCGGCATGCCCATGCCCTTCACGCGCACGATCTGCTCGTTCTGGCAGCCTTCGGGGATGCGCACCTGCACCTTCTCGTCCTCGAAGATGCCGTCGATTTCGATTTCAGCGCCCAGCGTGGCCTGGATGAAGCTCACATTGGCGCGGGCATGCAGATTGTCACCCTCGCGCTCGAAGAACTCATGCGGCTGGATGCGGCAGGTGACGATCAGATCGCCCGCCTTGGCGCCGTGCATGCCCGCTTCGCCGAAGCCGCTCACGCGCAACTGCTGGCCCTCGCGGATGCCCGCAGGCACCTCCACCGTGACGTGCTGGCGATCGGGAATGCGGCCCTGGCCCTCGCACTCCTCGCAAGGGTTCTCGATGACCTTGCCCGTGCCGCCGCAATTGCGGCAGGTGCTGGCGGTCTGCATGTCGCCGAGGAACGTATGCTGGACCGTGACCACGCGGCCTCGACCTTCGCACTCGGGGCAGTCGATTTCGTGGCCGCCCTCGCCCATGCCGCTGCCGCCGCACGCCTCGCAGGGAGCCAGGCGGTCGTAGACGATTTCCTTCTTCGCGCCCGCCGCGACTTCCTCGAGCGTCAGGCGCAGGCCGACGCCCATGTCGCGGCCTTCCTTGCGCACGTTGGCGCGGCCGCCCGCGGCGCCGCCGAAGAAGCTCGAGAACAGGTCGCCCATGCCGAAGCCGCCGCCGAACAGGTCGTCGAAATCGACGTACTGATAGCCGCCCGCTCCTCCTGCGCCGCTCGCGGCGCCCGGAATGGTGCCGAAACGGTCGTACTGGGCGCGCTTCGTGGAATCGGAAAGCACGTCGTAGGCCTCGTTGAGCTCTTTGAAGCGGTCCTCGGCATCGGGAGCCTTGTTGACGTCGGGATGGAGTTCGCGCGCCTTGCGACGGAACGCCTTCTTGATTTCGTCGTCGGTGGCGGTTTTCGATACGCCGAGAATAGCGTAGAGGTCTTTTGCCATAACGGTTGGTTACCTTCCTCGTATTACAGATCGCCCAGCGCGCTTCGCGCGGCGCGGACGGCGTTGATGACTTTCGAATAATCCATGCGCGTGGGGCCGATGACCGCGACGATTCCCGAAGAATCGGACGGGCCGTATTGCGCGGCCACCACCGATACGCCGGAAAGCTGGCTCGCGCCGTTCTCGCTGCCGATGCGCACTTCGAGCGCGTTGCCCGAATCGGCGACGTCGTCGAACAGATGCATGAGCACGGTGTCGTCTTCGAGCACCTGAAGCACGGGCAGGGCCGCCGCGGCGTTGCTGAACTCGGGCTTCTTCAGAAGAGACGAGATGCCCAGCCGGTAGGCGCGGTCCGATTCGCCCGCGTTCAAGCACTCCACCAGCTCGTCGACGACGACGCGGCCGAGGGGGCTCGCCAAGGCGTCCGAGGTGCGCTGCGCGGCCATGCCCCTGACCTCCGACATGGGCCTGCCCGAAAGAACCGCGTTCAGCGCGTTCTGGACAGACGCCAGCTCGTCGGAGGAAACCTCTTCGGCGAACTCGATGTGGCGATCAAGCACCTGTCCGTCGTCGGTGACGACCACCATGAGCGCGCGGCGCGGCGTGAACGAGACGAGCGAGACCTGCTTGACGGCCGTGCCCAGAAGCGAAGGAGCCAAAACCACGGAAAGGCAATCGGTCAGGCGCGTGAGTGCCGCAGACGTCTTCTCCATGAGGTCGTCCATCTTCGACGCCGCCTCGCGCAGCTCGTCGAAGGCGCTCCCCTGCGTTTCGTCGCCGTATTCGTCTTCGAGAAGGTCGTCGACGAACGCGCGATAGCCCGCGTCGGTGGGAATGCGGCCGGCCGACGTATGGGGAGACGTCAAATAGCCCTCGTCCTCGAGCACCGACAGCTCGTTGCGCACCGTTGCCGGAGACACGCCCAGGCGATACCGGTCGACGAGCGTACGCGAGCCGACGGGCTGGGCGTTGGCTATGTATTCCTCGATGAGCGCCTGAAGCACTCTTTGCCTGCGATCAGACAACACGAATCTCGTCCTCCTTCGCATCGCGAGGTTTGCCGTTCTTTGCATGAATTCGATACGAACGTGATTCTAGCAGCCTTGAAGCGCGAGTGCTAACACGTCGCGCAAACGTCACGAACCCGTCATTGAGAGGCCCCCTCGCGTCATCGCGCATCGAAAGCGAGACTTTCGCGCCGTGGCGCCATAACGTAACGGCATAAGAAAAGCCCTCGCCGTACATGGCGGCGAGGGCCCGAAACGCCGACGCTACGCGATCGACGCTACATCGCGGCATATGCGAAGCAGACGGTAATCATGCGCGTCGAGGGAGGCGACGGCATTGCCGTGCGCGGCCTCTACCGCATCGCGGCAGACGTCCTTGAATGCCTGCGCGCTTTCACGAAAGCATGCACGTGCGAACGCGCCGCTGCCGCTCGCCACGCAAGCACCGTCAGCATGCAGCGACCAATACTCGGGGTCGCGCTCGGTGCCGCCCTCGAACACAAGCTGAAGCACATGGCGCATTTCGGAACATGCCAGCTCCGATTCGAGCGACTCTACGCTATAGCGCATCTGATGGCCCAGATTGGCCTTGGCCAATGCAGACGCATGGCCCGTCGGCTCATCGAGCCAATGCATGGGTTCGGGGTCGAACGTGAGGTTGAGAAAATCGCATACGTGACACAAAGAGGCATTGTCCATGATGGACTCCTTTCATCGATGTCGGCAGGACCACCGTGCAAGATGCCGGTTGGTGTCGGGATCATCGAGCCAACTCTCTACCCCGACTCTGGATAAAACGGACGCAGCGAAACAGCTGCGTATCTTGCAGTTTACAAGGCGCAAGACAAGAAAATCAAGTCGTGCAAGAATTTCGCAGGAACGAGACGCATATGCCCTGCGGAACTTTTTGAACTTATGCATCGACCTGTTTTATACGTATCGATGGGTTCAAACTATTTTTGAACCCATCGATACCAATTAAAAATGCATATTCGATAAATCCAAACTGACTTTCGACCAGCGTTTCCCCTTATCCTGCGCAACGCGGCGCCGTGACGAAATTCCATAGCCCCGCAAGAAACGTCCGCGTTACACGGAAGCCTTGCCGAGATACGCCGCCTCTTCCGCTTCGATGCGCGAGCGGTCTTCGAGCAGGCCTTCCAGCACGCGGTCGAAATCGGCCAGCGTCACGCACCGGTTCAACTCGCCGCGCGCATGCGCCGCGCCGGGAATGCCGTGGAGATACCACATCACGTGCTTGCGCATGTACACGAGATTGTTTCCCATGCGCTGCGACAAGATCTCGGCATGCCGATGCGCCATGGAAACGCGCTCCTCGACCGTCGGCGAAGCGGGCTCTTCCCCGCCCTGCAAGGCGGCCTTCACGCGCGCGAAAATCCATGGGTCGCCCTGGGCGGCGCGGCCGATCATCACCGCGTCGCAGCCGGTGCGCTCAACGATCGCCACGGCATCGGCGCCGCCGCGCACATCGCCGTTTCCAATGACTGGAATAGACACGGCGCTTTTCACCCTGGCCACCGTATCCCAATCGGCCGCGCCGCTATAGAACTGGGCGGCCGTGCGGCCGTGCACCGCGACTGCGGAAGCGCCCGCATCCTCGATCATGCGCGCGAATTCGACGGCAATATCTTCGCCTTCGCGATAGCCTTTGCGAAACTTCACGGTCACGGGATGCTCGACCGCCGCGGACACCTGGCGCACGATCTCGCATGCCGTATCGGGCGTCGTCATGAGCGCGCTGCCGTCGCCCTTTTTCACGATCTTGCGCGCAGGGCATCCCATGTTGATGTCGATATAAGCGAGCGCATCGCCCATCTGCTCTTCCACCCAGGCGGCTTCGCGCGCCATGGTGGCGGGCTCGTGGCCGAACAGCTGCACGGCGACGCGCTTCTCGTTGGGAGCGCGGTCGAGCAGATGGCGCGTCTTCTCGTTGGCGAAGGAAAGCGCCTTCGACGACACCATTTCGGTATAGGTCAGATCGACCCCGCACTCTACGCACAGCTGCCTGAACGCCAAGTCGTTCACGCCCGCCATGGGTGCAAGCAGCACGGGAACATCGCGATGCGCGGGGCTTTCCGAAACGTCAGCCGACGGATACGCGGCAGCGAACTTACGGAGCCAGTTCATAGATCCTCCCATACAGCTCGTTGCCCAGAAGCCAGCCGCCGAACGTCGGCACGAAACGGCCGTCCTTGCGCTCGACCAGATTGTCGCGCACCAGCCCCCTGAACGTCTCCTGGACCGTGGGAAGCAGCAAAGCGGCCTCGCGCACCTCTTCCTCGGAAACGCCGCGGCACATGCGCATCTTCATCATGAGGTCTTCGGCGGCCATCTGACGGCGGTTCAAGTCGTCGACCACCTCGCCGTCCTGGACACGCATGCGGCGCGCGTCGTTCTGCGTCATCGTGACGGCCGACAAGCCGAGGCCGAGATACGGCACGCCCGTCCAGTAGGCTATGTTGTGCTTGCACTCGTAGCCTTCCTTGGCATAGCTCGCCACCTCATAACGATGGAAGCCTGCGGGCACCAATACATTGGGCGCCATGGACATCATGAGGGCCTCCTGCTCCTCGTCCACGTCGTCAATCTGCCCCTTGTCGACCATCTTCTGAAACGGCGTGTGCTCCTCGATGGTGAGCGGATAGACGCTGACATGCGTCACGCCCAGATCGACCGCCTTGTTCAAGCTTTCGAGGAACATCTCGGGCGTCTGGCCCGGGATGCCACACATCAAATCGACGGACACGTTCTCGAAGCGCTCCTGAGCCATGCGCACGGCCTCTTCGGCGCGCGCGCCGTCATGGACGCGGTCGAGCGTGCGAAGCAGGCCGTCGTCGAAGCTCTGCACGCCGATGGACAGGCGGTTCACGCCGAGCGCGTAGATATCGCGGATCAGTTCGGGCGTGATGCTTTCCGGATTGGCCTCCATGGAGCATTCCACGTCGGGAGTCAGATCCATCGAGACGCCCAAGGTGTACAGCAGGTTCGAAAGATGCTTCGAACCGATATAGGAAGGCGTTCCGCCGCCGAGATACACCGTCTCGATGGCCGCGAGCTCGCCCTCTTTCGCCTTGCGGCGGATATCGACGATGAGCCGCTCGATGTATTCCCCGATTTCCGGGCTGTCCCGATCGACCGCGCGCGTGGCGAAATCGCAGTACGCGCAACGATGCTTGCAGAACGGAAGATGGATATAAAGCGCTTTATAAGGGTCGTGTGGCATTGCCGTCCTCCCTCGAATGGAACCATGCGCCGAATCGCGATGCGATACGGCATGATGAAGGCCGCGAGCGCAAGGAATGACTGCGCAGGCTCGGCCGCTTCGACGTTAAAGATACATGCGCGAGCCTTGGCGCGCCTTGAATTTACGGGCGAACACGAATTTCGCGATCTTGTACTTCATTCCCTTGATGCTTCGGCCCTTCAGGCGGCACGCATGCACGCATCGCATGCACGAGATGCACCGCGACGCATCGGTCGAGGAAGGAACCTCTTCGGGAATGGCGCCGGTCGGACAGACCCGGGCGCATATGCCGCACGACGTGCAGCCTCCGATGACCTCGGGGACGAACGGCACGCCGCCGAATTCCTTATACGGCCTGTTTCCCGGCAGGTCGGGGCACACCATGGAATGCGCGTCGGCGGCGGCTGCGATCTTCTCGCGAACGCGGACGCAGAAGTCGTCGATGTCGGATGCATCCCGCTCATCGGGGCGGCCAACGGCCGTATCGACCATCAGGCTGTGATGCGCGACGAACGCGGCCGCCGCCGCGACGACGAAGCCCGCGCGCTGCGCGGCGTCGGCGAGCTCGACCAGCGTGTCGTCGATGCCGCGGTTGCCGTACGTCGCGACCAGCACGGCCAGCGCGCCGTTTCCTCGGCATGCCCCGATCTTTTCGACGGCGGGCGCGGGAACGCGGCCTCCGTACGAAGGAACCCCGATCACCGCGATATCGCCCGGTTCGAACGCGCGGTCGACCGTGGCTGCCAGCGGAGTGATGTCGAAACGCCCATCGCAACCGCCCAGCCCCTCGCACACGCGCTCGACCACGCTTTTCGTCGTGCCGGCTCCGGTGAAAAAGATCGACGCGACGCTTTTCGTCTCCATGCAAACGCCTCCAAACAACGACGGTTCCGCTTCGCGAAACCGTCGACGGGTTGTTATGTCGTTGTATGCCGCATGCCCGCGAATCGAAGGGCGGACGCGGCGAAGCCGATTCCGGCCTATTCGTCCACCTTGAGGATGGCCATGAAGGCCTCCTGGGGAACCTCGACGTTGCCGATGGCCTTCATGCGCTTCTTGCCGGCCTTCTGCTTCTCGAGCAGCTTGCGCTTACGCGAGATATCGCCGCCGTAGCACTTGGCAAGAACGTCCTTGCGCTTCGCGCGGACCGTCTGGCGCGCCAGCACGCGGCCGCCGACGGCGGCCTGGATGGGGACCTCGAACATCTGCTGCGGAATGATTTCCTTGAGCTTCTCGCACAGCACGCGGCCGCGGTCGTAGGCCTTGTCCTTGTGGACGATGAACGACAGCGCGTCGATCGGCTTGCCGGAAAGCAGGATATCGAGCTTCTGCAGGGCGCCGGGCTTATAGCCCAGGTACTCGTAATCGAGGCTCGCGTAGCCCTTCGTGCGGCTCTTGAGCTGGTCGAAGTAATCGAGGATCAGCTCGGACGAGGGAATTTCCCAGATCATCTCGACCGTGGTGGCGGACAGGTAGTTCATGGTCTTGAACGTGCCGCGGTGCGCCACCGTGAGGTCCATCACGGCGCCCACGTAATCGGGCGGAATCATGATGGTGGCCTTGAGATACGGCTCCTCGACGTGGTCGATTTCGGACGGGTCGGGCATATCCTGGGGCGAATGCAGGCTCACCATGTCTTTGTTGGTCTTGTAGACATGGTATTCCACGCTCGGGGCCGTCGCGATCAGGTCGAGGCCGAACTCGCGCTCGAGACGCTCCTTGATGACCTCCATATGCAGAAGGCCGAGGAAGCCGACGCGGAAGCCGAAGCCCAGAGCATGGCTGTTCTCGGGCTCCCAGATCAGCGCGGGGTCGTTGAGCGACAGCTTCTCGAGCGCCTCTTTGAGCGCCTCGTACTGGTCGCCGTCGATCGGGAACAGGCCTGTATACACCATGGGCTTCGCCTCGCGGTAGCCGGGCAAAGGCTCGGTGACGCCGCCGGCCTTGGCCGTGATCGTATCGCCCACGCGAACCTGGGAAACGTCTTTGAGCCCCGTGACCAGGTAGCCGACCTCGCCGACCGAAAGCTCGGGCAGGGCGATTTCGGCGGGACGGCGGGCGCCCACCTCTTCGACCTGGATTTCGGTGCCCGCGTTGACCAGGCGCACCATGTCGCCCTTCTTGATCGATCCGTCGACCACGCGCACCAACGCGACCACGCCGCGATATGCGTCGAAATACGAGTCGAAGATCAGCGCACGCAGCGGGGCGTTCGGATCGCCTTCGGGCGCGGGAATCATATGCACCACGGCCTCGAGAAGGTCGGGGATGCCCTCGCCCGTCTTGCCGCTCGCCAAAATGGCATCGTCGGCAGGAATGGCCAAGCCGTCTTCGATTTCGCCCTTGACGCGCTCGGGCTCGGCGGCGGGCAGGTCGATCTTGTTGATCAGGGGAATGATCTCGAGGTCGGCATTCATCGCCATCATGGCGTTCGCCACGGTCTGGGCCTCGACGCCCTGCGTCGCATCGACCACCAGCACGGCGCCTTCGCATGCGGCGAGGCTTCGGCTGACCTCGTAGGTGAAGTCGACGTGGCCCGGGGTGTCGATCAGGTTGAACTGATAGACCTGGCCGTCGTCGGCCGTGTAGTCGACGCGGACGGCCTGGCTTTTGATCGTGATGCCGCGCTCGCGTTCGATATCCATGCTGTCGAGCAGCTGCTCGGTCATGTCGCGCGAAGACACCGTACCCGTCAGTTCGAGAACGCGGTCGGAAAGCGTCGACTTGCCGTGGTCGATATGGGCGATGATGCTGAAGTTCCTGATAAAGCGGGGGTCGGTTGCCATGATGTCCTGTTCGTTCCTCGATACCGCGCCTGCGCGCGATGCGTTGTCGGATGCATAGCCTCGAAGGCGTTTTCGTCGCCGTGTATTGTATCGCTCGATACGCCGGGACGCGACGGTTCGGCGGCCGAAAGGCTAAGCCTGCGCCAAATAGCCCTCGATGACCTTCTTCAAATCGTCGATGCCGGTGCCGTTTTCAGACGAGCACGGCACGACTTCGACTTCGGGGCCGAAAGCGAGCTGCTTGCGCAGGGCGGAAACCTGACGAAGCATCTGGGTCTTGCTCAGCTTGTCAGCCTTGGTGAGAACCACCATGAAAGGCAGCTCGGCCTCTTTCAGAAAGTCGATCATCTGCACGTCGAGCTTCGTCGCGGGATGGCGGATGTCGATCAGCGAAACCACGAGCGTGAAGTCGCGGTCCTGCTCGAAATAGCCGTTAATCATCTCGGCCCAGCGCAGCTTCTCCGACTTCGACACCTGCGCGTAGCCGTATCCGGGCAGGTCGACGAAATGCGCGCCTTCGGCATCGAAGAAATTGATCGTGGAGGTCTTGCCGGGCTTCGACGACACCTTCGCGAGCTTCTTGCGATTGAAAAGCTTGTTGAGCAGCGAAGACTTGCCGACGTTCGAACGTCCGACGAATGCGATTTCGGGACGCGTCGACGCGGGAAGCTGGGAGGACGTTCCGTAGGCGGCAGCGAATTTGACGTTATGGTAATTCATCGTGTCTCCTATCTTGTCGGCATTATCCTAGCCGATTGCATGCGCGACGCTCGGAAAAACAGGAAAACGCGCATGGGAGGGGCGGCCCGTCATCCGCGCGGCTTCGAATCGATGCGAGCCTATATAAAAGAGAGGCTCCGACGAATCGGAGCCTCTTTCCCCTTGAATGTGCGGTGGAAACCGCGAGTTGCTTTATTCAGCGGCCTCTTCGGCGGCCTCGGCGGCAGCAGCCTCAGCCTCAGCCTTGGCCTTGGCCTCATGAGCGGCAGCCTCTGCCTTCAGGGTAGCTTCGCGACGGACGGCCTTCTCCTTGGCGGCAGCCTCGTAAGCGGCCTTCTTGGCGGCCTTCTTGGCGGCCTTCTTGCCGCCGTCCTTGGCGACGGGCATCTTCTTCTCGCGCTTGGGGGCAGCCGCGATGTCCTCGGCGGTCACCACGGTGTTGGCGAGAGCCATGACGCCGCTCTTACGGTTAGCGGCCTGGTTCTTGTGGATGACGCCCTTGGAAGCGGCCTTGTCGAGCAGACGGCAAGCCTCCTGAGCGGCGACGTAAGCCTTCACGCCGTCCTTAGCCTCGACAGCCTCGCGCACGCGGCGGACGGCGGTCTTGAGCTCGGACTTGACAGCGCGATTGCGCTGGCGGGCCTTCTCGGCGGTCAGGATACGCTTTTTCTGACTTTTGATGTTTGCCACAGTTTTTCCTCCAGTTTTCATTGGGGTGATGGAAGCGAAACGCCCTTCGAGGCCTTCGCCTTCGCGGCATCGGTGCCGCATGCTTGAGCGCAGGTACGCCCTCGCGCCGAACCACGGCGCTCGGGCGCGACGGGCATGTGGACAAGGCCCGCATCACGCAAAAGCGACATCAAATTATACGGGGAGAGAACCCGGACGTCAAGAGAAAAATGCTTTCCCTTTCATCTCATATGAAAAAGCCTCCGGGGAGCACGCGGACCGGCATCAGCGGCGAAGCGTCGCCAGCATCCATTCGAGGAAGGCGGCGTCGGGATCGGCGCCGGTCTTCATTGCCTGCTCGCAGTCGCGCGCCGAAGACAGCGCGCGCCTCAGCTCGGATGCCTTCCAACGACGCGCCCACGAACCGTGGTTTTTCACGCGCCACTCGGGAACCTTCAGATGCGCGGCGAGGGGCTTCGCCCCGCTTTCGCCGCGCGCGGCGAGCGCATGGGCGCATATCAACTCCCTGATACGCGTCGTGCACATGCCGATCAAGGCATACGAGGACGTCGATTCCATCTTCGGCAGCAAACGGACGCATGTCGCGATATCGCGCGCGGCGAACGCATCGGTGAACTCCCACGGCTTCGCCTCGGCGGTGCGGGCCACCATGGCGTCGACGTCCGCCGGCCCGAGCGGGCGGCCGTCTTCCCCGTGCGCCACGGCGAGCTTCTTCAGCTCGGCGTCGATGCGCACGGTGTTTTCGCCGACCAGATCGACCAGACGCTGCGCGGCGGCGTCGTCCATCGTGATGCCGTGCGTCACGGCCATGGCACGCACGTTGCGGGCGAGCTCGTATTTCTTGACGGGCGCGCAATCTATCACCGCGCGTGGCCCGACCGCGGCCACGGCCTTATAGAGCCTGGTGTTTTTCGCAAGCTTGCGGGCCACGAGGCACAAGACCGTAGTCGGCGAGGGCGACGCCAGATACGCCGTGACGGCGTCGGCATCGGCCTTCTTCAGCGCGTCGGCCGCCGAAACGACCACGAGCCTGACATCGCTTGCGAACGGCATAGTGTTGCATGCGGAAACGATATCGACGCCTGATGCCGTTTCTCCGTCAAACGAATCGCAGTTGAAATCGATGTCGCCGAGCTTGGCGATGCGGGCGCGCAGACGCTTCAGCACGGTTTCGCGCTTGAGTTCGTCTTCTCCGTTGATGAGGTATGCACTGAGCAGTGCGTCTTTTCCAGCCATGACTCCAAGTGTAGCGCATCGCGCCCGCGGGCGCGGCCGCGTCATCCTTTCTGTACGAATACCTCCACCTCGTCGCCCTCGAAGCGACACGTCACATCCCCCTGCTCGTCGGTTCGAAAGACGCGCATCCCCGCGCGATCGAACTCCTCGAGCGCTTCAGGCGAAGGGTGGCCATAGCGGTTGTTCGCGCCCGCGCTGATAAGCGCGACCTTCGCCTTCACCCTGTCGGCGAAGCCCTCGTCGACGCCCGCTTTGCTGCCGTGATGGCCGGCCTTCAGAATGTCGACGCGCACGATGCCCGCGCGGTCGAGCATCTCGCGTATCTGGCTCGCCTCCGCGTCGCCCGTCAGAAGGACGCTCGTCTCGGGAATCCGGTCGCCTTGCGCATCGTATTCGACGAGCAGGCAGAGGCTGTCGGCGTTGCCGCCCTCTTCCTCGAATTCGTACGGCCAGACCGCCGTGCACGAGAACCTGCCCACCTGCACCGCATCGCCCGCGCGAAGCGTCCTGACGCGGCTCGCCCCGGCCGCTTCGCGCGCCGTCTCCGACAGCTCGCCGCAATCGTCGCATCCGCACGAAAGCACGCCGTCGGCAAGAAAGACGTCGCCCGAAAGATACGGAGCGAGCGTCTCGAGGCAGCCGCAATGGTCGTCGTCGTGATGCGACACGAGCACGCCGTCCACCGACGACACCCCGTGGCGGGCCAGGGCGGATAAAAGCATCTGCTCCCTATTTCCCGTGTCGACCAGCAGCGATGCGCCGCCGCTGCGTACGAGAACCGCATCGCCCTGCCCCACGTCGAGCATGACCACCTCGTCTTGCGCGGCGAAGGGGGCGAAGGCGAACCATGCGAGCGCGAGCGCTGCCGCCGCGCAGGCAAGCCCTCGTATCGTTCGCGTGCTCGGAGCCGGCCACCAGGCCCAAAGGGCCGCGACGACGCACGCCGCGAGAGCCCCCGCCGACACGATGTCGCCCGTCGCGGGAAGCGACGAGTACGGAAGGCCGGCCGAAAACGCCGCCGCGGCGCACAGCGCCTCGGCCGGAAAAGCGAGCGCTCCAAGAACCGCCTGCTGCGCCCACGGCGCCGCCGCGCACACGGGAAGCGCCGCCATGCCCCCTACGAGCAACAGGGAGAACACGGGCGCCGCCGCCAGATTCGCGAGCGGGGCGATCAGCGCGATGCGCGAGAACACGGCCACCGTGGCGGGCGCGATCGGAAGGCTCGCGGCCGCCGTCAGGGCGAACGCCTCGCAGACGGACGCGCATCGGCCCGCGCACGCGCGGTCGAGCCACGACGCGAACAAGGGCGTGAACACGATCACGCCGAACGTCGAAGCGGCCGAAAGGAAGAACGAAAGCGACAGCGCGTTGTGCGGATTCAACCCTATAAGCACGCATACGCACGCCGACAGAGCCGCAAGCGCCGACGAGCGCCGACGGGCCCAAAACGACGAAACCACGATGCACGACATGGCCGCCGCCCTGATGACGGGCGCCGACAGCCCCGTGAACACGGCATAGGCGCCGTAGAAAAGGCACATCAACACCGTGGCGAGACGCTTGGGCACGCCGAAGCGCTTCATGGCCCCGCCCGCAAGCGCCGCGACCACCGCCAGATGCGATCCCGACACCGCGACCATATGGGCGAGGCCGACCGCCTTCATGTCGTCATACATGCCGTCGCGGTCCAAATCGACCCGGTCGCCCGTCACGAGCGCCCGCACGAGCGCCGCGCCGCGAGAATCCATGCCGTCGAAAAGCCCCGACGCCCACCGGCGCAGTTCGACGAGGGGGCCGAGCATGCCGCACGGCGCCGCGACTATGTCGCCCACGACGTGCGCGTCGGCCACGAGTCCCTGCTGGGCGAAACGCATCGCGTTCGCCTCGTAAAACGCGTCGAAAGTCGCATACGCTTCGAAACGCTCGCGCGCCATGAAGCGCTTCTCCCCGCGGTACAAAAGCCTGACGTCGAAGCGCTCGCCGTCGCGCATCGCACGGGCGGGCACGCTGTAGCCGAACTCCCCCTCTCGGGCGTCTTCGACCAGCTCGAAGGTCCACACGCCCGGCGCGAGCGCTTCGGGAAGCGGACGCTCGGGATCGTAAGACGCGAAAAACAGCGCCGCCGCCGCGGCCCATACCGCAAGGGCGCAGAAGAACGCGAGAGGCGCAGACGGACGGACGGGAACAGCGCCTGCGTCGCGGCGTTCGAGCGCGCCTTCGTCGAGCATCCTCATCACACGCAGATGCTTTCTCTCAGCTTGGCGAACTTCTTCTCGCCTATGCCGCTGACGCGCATGATGTCTTCGACCGAGGCGAAAGGCCCGTTCGCCTCGCGTTCGTCGACGATGGCCTGGGCGGTGGCGGGCCCGATTCCCGCAAGCGCATCGAGCTCGCCCACGTCGGCGGTATTGATGTTGACGAGCGAAGGCGATGCGGGCGCCGCCCCCTCGACCGCCGCGGCGATCACCCCTTGCCCCGATTCGACCTGGTCTTTCGTCGGAACGGACACCTGCTCGCCATCGGCAAGCCTACGCGCCAGGTTGATTGCATCGGCCGCGGCGTCGTCGCGCAGGCCGCCTGCGGCATCCACCGCATCGCATACGCGCGAACCGTCCGCGAGCTCGTATACGCCGGGAGCGACGACTGCGCCCGACACATATACGGCGACAGATGCGATATCGGACTCCGCATCGGATGCTTCGGACGAAGCATCCTGCCGCCCTTCGCCTCCCGCGGAAGCATCGGCGGGATCGTCCTGCGCATTCGAAGCCCCTCCTTCGGCGGGCTCGTCCACGCCCGTGACGACCAGCGCGGGCTGCGAAGAACACGTCGAAAGCCCGACGGCCGCGCCGCCGAGGGCCACGATCAAAAGAACGGCCGCGCCCGCCAAAGCCGCCGCACGCGTCTTGGCGGGCGCGTCGGAAAACGGGCGTTGCGGCATCCGTTCGGGAAAAGACATGGGCGGCCTCCTTGTTCGGGAATACCGCGATGATGCCGGACGGACCCGGCACCGATTCATCGGCCCTCCGCAACGAACCCGGCCGCATCCGTGCCTCGTTCCAACCGGCAGCTGAAAACCCTAGGAGAGCGACGAGAGCTCGCCTACCTGGGCCGCGGAAGGCGCGACCTGGGCAGGCTTGGCGCTTTTATACGACGACGGGCAACGGTACTCGTGCAGTTCCAGACGGTCCATGATTTCGTCGACCCATTCCTTCCACGGAAGGTTTTCCTCCGCGGCCTCCACGTCGGCGATCTTCGCGTGCGTTTCCGGGCTGCGAGGCATGAACAGCGTGCAGCAGTCGGGCGCCTGGACGCTCGAGATCTCGAACGTTCCCAGCTTCTGGGCGTCAGCGATGATCTCGAGCTTGTCGCTGCCGATCAGCGGACGGAAAATCTGCATATCGACCGCCGCGTTGGTGGCGGCGAGGTTGTCGAGGGTCTGCGAAGCGACCTGGCCGAGGCTCTCGCCCGTCACGAGCGCCTTCGCACCTTCCTTGCGTGCGATGCGCTCGGCGATGCGCATCATGAGCCTGCGATAGATGATGATGCGCAGCGCAGGCGGCACCATGCCGGCGATATCGCGCTGATAGTCGCCGAAAGGCACCACGTACACGCGCGCGATGCCGCCGAAACGTTCGAGCACGTGCGCGATGTCGTCGACCAGGTATTCCGACGTGGAGGCCGTCTGCGGGCGACCCGAGAAATGCACGCCGATGCAGGTGGCGCCGCGGCGCGCCATGCGCCACATGGCAACAGGCGAATCGATGCCGGAAGAAAGCAGGCACACCACCTTGCCGGCGGTTCCCACGGGAAGGCCGCCGACGCCGGGAATGCTCTGGGCATAGATGTAGGCATGGCCCTGCACCACTTCGACGTGCACTTCGACGTCGGGGTGCTTCATACGCACCGGCTTATCAGGATGGCGTTCGCACAGATACGCGCCGACGAGCTGGTTCATCTCCATGGAATCGACCGGGAAGTCGGTGTGGCTGCGGCGCGCGACCACCTTCCACGTAGAGAACGCGCCCGCTTCGCGCAGGGCTTTGTCCGCGGCGGCGTACATGGTATCGAGGTCGCGCTCGCAAACGAAGCCGCACGACACGCGCGCGACGCCCGGCACCCTGGCGAGCAGGTCGGCCGTCTCGGACACGGCGTCGGTATCGGCGTCGGGCAGATACATCACGAGCACGCGGCCCGAAATGCGCGTGACCTTTTCTACGGGCGCGTCTTCGAGCAGCGTGCGGATGTTGTACATCAGGCGCTTCTCGAACGCAGCGCGATTGTGGCCCTTCAGGCCGAGCTCGTGGTAGTGCACGAGGCTGATGCGTTGAAACTGAGGCATGGTCATCCTTCTTTTCGCGGCGTCGCGGGCGCGACGCGGTCCAAAACGGCGGAAACGGCGGCGAAGCCTTCCGCCATAAGATGAAAAAGGCCCGATGAACGGGCCTGTAGCAGATAGCTGGAACGCGGCTTAATGCTGCGAAATATCGATGGTCTCGGGGTCGTAAGAAACCTCGCCGCGGGCGATTTCGGCGAAAGCCATGGAAAGCGGCTTCTTGTTGTTCGCCTTGGCGATTTCGACGGCGCTCGAAAGCTGGATGGCGCGATCGCGCTGACCGCGCATCATGTCGTTGATATCATGCGCGCGCTTGGAAGCAAGAGAGCACAGCAGGAATCGGTCGTTGTCGGTGGCGTCCAGCAAGACGTCGATCTTGGGGTCGATGATGCTCATAAATCTACGTTCCTCGTCTATATAGTAGCCTGGCGTTCGATGTAGGACACCACTTCATCGGTGCAGACATCGATATCGTCGTTCACGAATTGTATATCATACTCCATTTTGCGCGAAAGCTCCAGTTCGGCGTTGCGCATGCGCAGCACGACACTGTCTTCGTCTTCGGTGCCGCGACCTCGCAGCCTTCGTTCGAGTTCGTCGAGCGAAGGAGGCTCGATGAATACGAGATGCGCGTCGGGGTTCTTTTCCTTGATCTGGAAACCGCCCTGCACGTCTATTTCGAGAATAACCTGGTCGCCGACGGCCATGTGGGATTCGACCAGAGCGCGCGGCGTGCCGTATTTATGGTCGTGGACCTGGGCCCACTCGAGCAAACCGCCCTCTTCGACCATACGGTCGAATTCGGCATCGTCCACGAACAGATAATGCACGCCGTCCACTTCGCCTTCGCGCGGCGCGCGCGTCGTGGCGGAAATGGAAACCCACGCGCCGGGAACCCGCTCGAGAAGACGAGATACGAGCGTACCCTTGCCGGCGCCCGAAGGGCCGGATATGACGAAAAGGTTCCCTTTGCGCATGAATCCCCCTTTGTTTGAAAGAAACCCGTTTTAGCGGAGACGCTCGAGCAGAGCGGCCTCCTGGCGCTCGCCGAGGCCCTTGAGGCGGCGGCTTTCGGCGATCTTCAGCTCGCCCATGATCTTCTCGGCCTTGGCCTTACCGTAGCCGGGAAGGGTTTCGATCAGGGTGGAGACCTTCATACGGCCGACGATGGGATCGTCTTTCATTCCGAGGACGTCTTCCAGGGAAAGCTTGCCGGATTTAAGATCGTCGCGAACCTGGGCGCGCTTGATGCGAGCAGCCTTGGCCTTCTCGAGTGCGGCCTGGCGCTCTTCGGCGCTCAATTGGGGAATTGCCATTCTGTACTCCTTCGCATCTGCATGGTCTTGATTGCAGCGATACGGGATAATACCACATGAAACGGCGTTTTCAAGAACTCTTGCCCGTATTCTCTAAGTTGCCGCATTATCGTCGGGATTACCCGTTTTTGCCGCTCTGACCTGTGTATTTTCAATGACGCGCAGCGCGCGTCGGAACCGTTCGAGGGCCTGTGCGCACGCCGTTGCAAGGCATGTTCGCACATGCGCCTCGAAGCCCCGAAAAACGGGCCGCGGGGCGTAAAAAACCTCCCGTCCCTGCGTCGGAACGGGAGGCTCGATATCGCTCGACGCCTGAGGCGGCCGCATCGCGGGCGCAAGGCCGCGCATATGCGGTGCGCGGCAAGGCGGTTAAAGCTCGGCCGCGATGGCGTCGAATGCGGCGGCGGGATCTTCGGCCTGCGTGATGGGACGGCCCACCACGATATGGGAAGCGCCCGCATCGAATGCCTGGCGCGGAGTGGCCACGCGGCTCTGGTCGCCCAGGGCGGCGCCGACCGGACGCACGCCGGGCGTGACGATCAAGGCGTCGGGGCCCAGAAGCTCGCGCAGCATGGAAGCCTCCTGGGGAGACGCCACGACGCCCGAAAGGCCCGCATCCTGAGCGCAGGTCGCAAGGGTCTTCACCTGCTCGGTCATCGAGCGGCTCACGCCGGTCTGCGCGAGCGTTTCGTCGTCCATGCTGGTAAGGACCGTGATAGCCAGCGTGTCGGCATCGCAGCCGGCCTCGTCGACGGCGGACTGGGCCGCCTGCATCATGGGCACGCCGCCCACAGCATGCATCGTGATCATGTCGGCGCCCGCCTCGACGGCAGACGCGGCCGCGCCGCTGACCTGGTGCGGAATGTCATGGAACTTCAGATCCAGGAATACCTTGAAGCCGAGCAGCTTGAAGATCTCGACGATCGAGGGGCCCTCGGCATAATAGAGCGTCATGCCCACCTTGAGCCACTTCGCCTTGCCCTGCAGGCGCTGGGCGAGGTCGAGCGCGGTCTGGCGGTCGCAGTCGAGCGCCACGATGACGCGGTCTGCGCGCGGAATGCTTTCATACGCTGCTAGCATTGCAGCCCTCCGATCAGTTCGTTGACGTCTTCGACGCCCTGGCGTTCGCAATATTCGATGATGCCGTCGAGCACGTCGTTTTCGGCATGCGGATTGGTGAAATTCGCCGTTCCCACCGCGACGGCCGTGGCGCCTGCGAGCATGAATTCGACGGCGTCTTCGCCGGTCATGATGCCGCCCATGCCCAGGATGGGCACGTCGACGGCCTGGTAGCACTGCCACACCATGCGCAAGGCGACGGGCTTGACCGCGGGGCCGGACAGGCCGCCCACCACGCGCGCGAGCTTGGGACGGCGGCTGTTCGCGTCGATCGCCATGCCGAGCAGCGTGTTGATCAGCGAAATGGCGTCGGCGCCCGCGGCCTCGGCGGCGCGCGCGATCTCGGCGATGTCGGTGACGTTGGGCGAAAGCTTCACGATCATCGGGCGCTTCGCCACTTCGCGGCACGCGCTCACGACGGCCGTGACGCTGGGCACGTGGGTGCCGAAGGTGAGGCCGCCCGCGTCGACATTGGGGCAGCTGATGTTGATCTCGTACGCGTCGGCGGTGCCGTCTTCCTCGAGAGCCTCGATCACCTGCACGTATTCTTCGAGGCTATGGCCCGAAACGTTGACGATCGCGGGAACGCCCTGGCTTTTGATCCACGGAAGGTCGACCTCGCACAGATGCGCGACGCCGGGATTCTGCAGACCGATCGAATTGAGCATGCCGCTCGGCGTTTCGGCGATGCGGGGGGAATCGTTGCCCTCCCAGCCATGCAGCGAGACGCCCTTGGTAGTGACCGCGCCCATGCGGGACACGTCGACGAAATCGGCGTATTCGCGGCCGGCGGCGAACGTGCCGGAAGCGTCGGTCACGGGGTTGGGCATGATAAGGCCGCCCAGATTCACCTGAAGATTCAAAGCCATTACCACACCACGTCCTTCGCATCGAAAACGGGGCCGTCGACGCAAGAACGCTTCTTGCCCGCAGAGGTCTCGACCACGCAAGACAGGCAGGCGCCCACGCCGCATGCCATGCGCTTTTCCATAGAAACGAAGCAGTCGACGCCGGCTTCGTCGGCAAGCGCCGCGACGGCGCGCATCAGCGGCTCGGGGCCGCAGCAGTACACGGTGGCGTACTCGCCCGTCGCGAGCTGCTCGCGCACGGGCTCGGTGCAAAAGCCCGCATGTCCCACGCTGCCGTCGTCGGTCGCAAGCACGGGGTCGCGGCCCAGAAGGGCGGCGTAATCGGCGCGGGTCACGAGCATCGATTCGGTCTGCGCGCCCAGCACGACCTCGAACGGACGGCCTTCGGCCGCCAGCTTCTCGGCGAAAAGGAACAGCGGAGCCGCGCCGACGCCGCCGCCGACGATGAGGGACTTGCCCTCGCGCTCCTGCCAGCCGTGGCCCATGGCGCCGATCAGGGCGCATTCGACGCCCGGCTCGTAGGAGGTCATGAACGAGGTGCCCTCGCCCACCACCTGATAGATGATTTCGATGAAACCGGCCTCGCGGTCCGCGCGGTAGACCGAGAACGGGCGGCGGAGGATGTGGGCCTCCATGCCCGTCAGCTGCATATGCACGAACTGACCCGGCTCGATGGCCTGGGCCATCTTCGGAGCCGCCAGGGTAATCTTGTACAAGCGAGGGCCCATCTGCTCGTTCGCGAGCACGCGCGCCTTTTCGTCGAAATGCTTCGACGCGAAGCGATCACACATAAAGAACCTGCCTATCCGAAATAAAAGACCATGCCGGTCCTATCGCCGGCATGCCATGCGAGTATAACGCAAGAAGCGGCCCGCCTCGGCTTGAAGCCGTGCGGGCCGCCCGACAGCACATCTGCTGCAAAAACGTCCGATTCGACGCTACTCGACGATTTCGCCGTTCTCCAGCGTTGCGACGCCGCCCACGAACACGTCGGTCGCACGGCCGACGAGCTTGGCGCCGATGAAGCCGGAATTCTTGGACTTCGAGACGAACTCCGCCTCGTCGACGACCCACTCGGCATCCGGGTCGAACACCGTGATGTCGGCGACGCTGCCCTCGGCGATCTTCACGGGCTCCAGGCCGAGAATCTCGCGCGGCGCGACGGCCATCAGCTCGACCATCTGAGAGTAGTCGATCTGGCCCGTCTTGACCAGGTGCGTGTTGATCAGCGCGAAGCTGGTCTCGAGACCAGTCATGCCGAAGGGCGCGTACTCGAACTCATGCGCCTTCTCCCATGCGGCATGCGGAGCATGGTCGGTCACGACGGCATCGATGGAGCCGTCCTTGACGCCCTCGATCAGAGCCTCGCAGTCGGCCTTAGTGCGCAGCGGCGGGTTGACCTTGAGAGAGGTGTTGTACGTGGAGTCGATGTCGTCCTCGGAGAGGAACAGGTGATGCGGGGTGACTTCGCAGGTCACCGCGAGGCCCTTGTCCTTCGCGGCGCGCACCATGTCCAGGCCCGCGGCCGTGGAGATGTGCTGGATGTGAACGGCGCAGCCCGTCAGCTCGGAGAGCATGATGTCACGCGCGATCTGCAGCTCCTCGCCCTGGGCAGGCCAGCCGAGAAGGCCGAGACGCGTGGAGACGACGCCCTCGTTCACCTGGCCGGCGCCGACCAGGCCCTCGTCCTGGCAGTGGCTCATGAAGACGCGGCCGAACATCTTGCCGTAGTCCATGGCGCGGCGCATCATGCCGGCGTCCTGGATGCCGCGGCCGTCGTCGGTGAAGGCGACGGCGCCCTGGGCCACCATGTCGCCCATCTCGGAGATGATCTCGCCCTTGAGACCCTTGCTCATGGCGCCGGCGGGATACACGCGGCACTTGCCCACCTGGGCGGCGCGGGCGACGATGTAGCCCACCACGACGCCGTTGTCGGTCACGGGGTCGGTGTTGGGCATGCAGCACACGCCGGTGAAGCCGCCCTTGGCAGCGGAGCGGGTGCCGCTCGCGATGTCTTCTTTATGCTCGAAGCCGGGCTCGCGCAGGTGGACGTGCATGTCCACCAGGCCGGGAACCAGGTACTTGCCGGACAGGTCGCGGACCTCGGCGCCTTCGACCTCGATGCCCTCGGCGACGCGCGCGATCTTGCCGTCTTCGATCAGGACGTCCATGACGCCGTCGAGCTCGACGGACGGATCGACGACGTGCGCGTTTTTAAGAATCAAGGCCATTGTCGGCACCTCCCAAAAGCAGATACATTGCAGCCATACGCACGCAGATGCCGGCGTAGACCTGTTCAAGGATGACCGAACGCTCGGGATGGTCGGCCATGTAGCTGTCGAATTCCACGCCGCGGTTGATCGGGCCGGGATGGCAGATGATCGTATCGGGCTTCATGAGCTTCTCGCGCTTCTGCGTGAGACCGAACAGGTTGTGGTATTCGCGCAGGCTCGGGAACGGCGCGCCTTCGAGGCGCTCGCGCTGGATGCGCAGCATGTAGACCACGTCGAGCTCGGGCAGAACGTCGTCCAGATCGGCGCTCACATGGTCGGCGCCCAGGACGTCGGGGCGCGCAGGCATCAGCGTACCGGGGCCGATCAGCGTGACCTCGGCGCCCATGATCTTGAGCGCGGGAACGAGCGAGCCGCACACGCGGGAGTGGCCGATGTCGCCGACGATGCCCACCTTGAGGCCGTCGAAGGACTGCTTGTGCTGCCAGATCGTATACAGGTCGAGCAGGGCCTGGGTGGGATGCTGGTGCTTGCCGTCGCCCGCGTCAATGACGCAAGCGGGGGTGTGCTGGGAGATGATATGGGGAGCGCCCGCGTGCTTGTCGCGCACGACCACCATGTCGATCTTATAGGAATTGAGCGTGGCCACCGTGTCGATGAGGCTTTCGCCCTTCACCGTGGCCGTCGAAGAGCCGCCGAAGTTCAGGCTGTCGGCGGAAAGGCGCTTCTCGGCCAGCTCGAACGAGCTGCGCGTACGCGTGGAAGGCTCGTTGAACATGTTGACGATCGTCTTGCCCTTCAGCGTGGGAACCTTTTTGATCGTACGCTGATTGACCTCGGAAAACGCCTTGGCGGTTTCCAGGATGGTCATGATGTCGGAGTCGGAATACTCCGTAATGTCGATAAGATGCTTATGATTGAAGGCCATCGCCTTATTCACCTCCAAGGGGAGCGGAGCCGGCGCGTTCGCCCGGCTTCATCTCGAGAATCTCCACTGCCGAAACGCCGTCGACCTCTTCGAGGAACAGGCGCACGTTCTCATCGTGGGAAGACGGGACGTTCTTGCCCACGAAATCGGCGCGGATCGGAAGCTCGCGATGGCCGCGGTCGACCAGGACCGCCAGCTGGATCACGCTCGGACGGCCGAGGTCCATGACCGCGTCGAGCGCGGCGCGGATGGTGCGGCCGGTGTAGAGAACGTCGTCCACGAGCACGATGTCTTTGCCGTCGATGTCGAACGGGATGTGCGTGGCGTGGATTTCAGGGGCGAAGTTGGTCAGGAAGTCGTCGCGATAGAAGCTGATGTCGAGGCTTCCGAGCGGCACCTTCGTGCCCTCGATCTGCTCGATCTTCTCGGCGAGACGCTTAGCGAGCAGGTCGCCTCGCGTGACGATGCCCACGAGCGCGATGTTTTCGGCTCCGTGGTTGGCTTCCAGGATCTGGTGGGCGATGCGCGTAAGCGAACGCTCGATTTCCGCGTCATCCATGACGACGGATTTCACCTGGTAGGTGTCTTTCATACACACTCTCCTTTCACGTTGTGCGAGTGCGTACAGACTGACCTTGGACCGCCTTCCGCGTCCGGACATAAAAAATGCCTCGGCCGGGAGGGCGAAGGCTTCGTGGGTGCCATATGTAAGCGCTTGTTCTGGCACCTGGCGCGCGGCCTTGCCGGTCTCTCTGTACCGTCTTAAAGGACTTGTCCAGTATAGCGCGAATGCGAGCATATGTAACCCCCTTTTCTCATGAAGATGCACGTTCGTGCATAAAAAGATTCCGTTCATCCATTTCGTGCCGTTTGTTCCCCATTTCCTCCGATCCGTCACCGAAGCGTCATTTCTTTCGCGCCGCCGACGAACTACACTCGAATCGACGCGCCCACGACAGGCGAAAGCGCGCGCCCGCAATGCCGACCCCGACCGAAGGAGCACCGTGACCGATACCGCTTTGCAAGACCAATCGCTCGCCCAGCCGTCGAAGAAGAAGCTTCCGCTTCCCCTGAAGGTCTTCGGCATCGTTCTCATCGTCATCGGCGCGCTGTCGCTGCCCGCCATTTTCGGCGCGGCCTTCAGCATGTCGGAAGGATTCGAGAAGTCGCTCGCCGAATACGGCACCACGACGCTCGTCATCTTCGGCGTGCAGATCGCCCTGCTCGTGGCCACGGGCGCCCTCTATATCGCTTTGGGCATCTACCTGCTGCGCAGCAACCGCCGCCATGCGCGAACCGCGCTGGAAACCCTGATTGTGCTCGACATCGCCCAGCTGCTCTGCGAGATGATGGTGTTCGGCATCGAGCTGGGAAGCATCGTCTCCGCTCTCGTGCGCCTCGTGGTGGCCGTCGCGTTGATGGTCTACATCGACCCGTCCCTTTCCGAAGAGCGCGAGCTGCGCCGCAAGCTGCGCGACCTCGAGCTGCGCGAACGAGCCGAAGACGGAACGCTCGGACGCGACGAGAGCGGCAAGGGCTTCATCCGCCTCGACTTCTTCAACCTTTTCTGGATCTTCATGGTGTGCTGCGTGCTCGGCCTGCTGATCGAAACCGTCTATCACTTCGTGATGTTCGGCGGCTACCAGGACCGCGCAGGCGTCCTCTACGGCCCCTTCTCCCCCATCTACGGATTCGGCGCGGTGCTCATGACCATCGCCCTCAACCGTTTCCACGACAAGCCGCTGCCCCTGATCTTTCTGGTCAGCGCCGTGATCGGCGGCGCGTTCGAATATCTGACCAGCTGGTTCATGCAGTTCGCATTCGGCATCGTGGCCTGGGACTACACGGGCTCGTTCATGTCCATCGACGGCCGCACCAACTTCGTGTTCATGTGCATGTGGGGCGCGCTCGGCTGCGTCTGGATTAAGCTCTTGCTGCCCCACCTGCTGAAGTTCGTCAACATCATCCCGTGGAACTGGCGCTACGCCGTCACCTCGATCTGCGCGGCGCTCATGATCGTCAACGGCGCGCTCACGCTGTTCGCGCTCGACTCGTGGTACCAGCGCGAAGCGGGACAGGAGCCGCATAACGCCATCGAGCAGTTCTGCGCGCGGCACTATGACGACGAATTCATGAAGGAACGCTTCCAGACCATGTCGATCGACCCCGACAACGCCACCCGCGCCCGCTAGCGTCGGACGCGCGAAGGCCCCGTTTCCGAACGGTTTTCCGCTCGGAAACGGGGCCTTCTTTCGTATCGGGGCCATACGGCGCCGCGCCGGGCTCGCATGCGCGTTTCGCTAGACGAACACGCCCGCGAGGCGCGGATTGAGAAACACGTTGTAATACGTGGCCGCGCCGATCATGACCAGGCCCACCAGCACGGAAACCGCCGCCCAGACGCGCTGGCGCTTGAGGTAGGTTTCCTTGGAAACCCCCATGGAAAGCGCGCGCATCAGCGCGTATTTCTGCGTCGCGTTGGCGAACGCGAACGTCACCGCCGTCAGCGCGACCAGCACGATCGCGCCGAGCACCACAGCGAGCGGCGTGCGGTCGGCAAACGCGTTCACGAAGCACGTATCGGCCACGAGCCACAAGGGATAGAACACGATCGCCACCCACAGCCCGTACGCAGGCCCCCAGACCGGAGGCAGGAACAACGCGCCGATGTTCAGGCGCGGCACGCCTTCCATGAGCTCGCGCTCCATGCGCTCCCGTTCTTCTTCGGCGCGAACGGCCGCCTCTTTCTTCGCTTGCTTCTTGCTCATCGGCGTAATCCCATCGGTCGAAAAAGTCCCGTACGCCGCATCCTGCGGAAAACGGGGCGTGAAAACCATCGAATGCGCGGCGCTCGCGCGCAGTACGTGCGCCTAGTTCGCACGCACAGAGAAGTCGACTTCGTCGGCGAGGCCCTGCGCGCACGGAGCGCCCGCGAGCTCGGCCTGCTGCGTCGGAGGAACGAACGGCGTGCCGTCGGCGTAGGAGAAACGCACGTCGCGGCGCACCAGCTCGGCCAGCACGGAATCGACCGCGAGCGGCAACGCGTCGTAGAGGTCGGGCGTCAGCCCTTCGGCGATCGTGGCGGGCGTCATATTCTCGACCTGGATGCCGAAACAGATGCCGCGGGCCTCATAGCCCAGAAGCGACGCCGCATTCAGAAGGTCGATGACGCGCAGGTCGTGCAACGATTGCATGACAGGGTGGCCCGCGATGTCTTCGGGCGCGAATCGAAACACCGTGCCGGGCTTCTCACCCGTGCCGTCGACCGCATCGACCACGATCAGGAAATCGTGGTCGCGCACGACGGGCAGAAGGTCCATCGTCATGCACCCGGCGTCGAAGATCGACACGTGCTCGGGAAACGAATATTTTTCGGTGAGTTCGTCGAAAACCGCGGGGCCGATTCCGTCATCGAGCATGAGACGGTTTCCGACGCAGATGATAGCTATTTTTTCCATGCCCCCATCCTAGCGTCAACCGCAGGCGGCGCATGAAGCGATCGGACCGTTGGCATGAAAAACGCAGAGCAGCGTGCGACCTGCGCTTCGAAACGGCGGGCGGGCCGGCACCGAAGGGCGGCGGGCGGGCCGCGCATGCCGGACAGCGCGGCCGTATATCAGAAAACGCCTGAAACGAACAGGAACTCGAGCGACTTGATCCTCGATCCGAGGTGCTCGCGCGCCCATGACTGGCATACATGCAGCACCTCGAAGGAAACCCGCACAGGCGGAGCCTGGCGGGCGACGGCATCGAACGTCGACATGAGCAGAAAATCGGCCCACGAAAGCACCTCTGCGGGAACGCGCACGGCGTCGGAGAACAGAAGGCATGAATCGCAGACCGCTCCTCCTTCCGCCACCGAGAATCTGACGCCGACGCGGCTTTCGGTCACAGCGTCGAACGCGAGCAGCGCGCCGCAGACGACGCAGCGACGCAGGCTGGGACGAAAGCCCGCGAACGAGAACGCCTTGAGCATATAGGCCGCGCACACCGCCGCCGCCCCCTGCGCATCGGCTCGCTCGGCATGGGAAAACGCCGACGACGAAAGCGCGAACAACTTTGGCGACTCCAGGCCCGGCTGGCACAGACGCGCAGCGAGGTCGGCCATAGGCGCAGCCGCGGCGGCGTGCTCCATATCGGCGGTCAGCCCCCGATGGGCGTCGACGAGACGCGCTTCTTTAACGATGTCGAGATTCTTGCCGCTCGCCATGAGCAAGTCGACCTCGCAGAAGATTTCAAGCCTCGAAGAGAACGGCGACGAAGGCTTGCGCGCGCCCTTCGCGACGGCGCGCACCTGTCTGCCGTCTTCGGCAAGCAGCGTCACGATGAGGTCGGACTCCGCAAGCTTGGTCTTGCGCAAGACCAGAGCGCGCAAAGCGTACGTCGCGCCTGCCACGCCGCACCTCCTTTCGCACATCGAGGCGCATATGCCTCGGCGGACAAAGCCCGCAGGGACGAAGCCCTGACAAGCCGAAAGCGGCGAAGCCCCTCCGGCTTCGCCGCTTTCCGTATTGATTCCGATAAAACGCGGCCGCGCTTATGCGCGGGTGCGGATCTCTTCGGTGATTTCGGCGATGAACTCGTCGACCGACTTCTGCACCGTTTCGTTGGAACGGTCGCGCACGGAGATGTTGCCCTCTTCGGCCTCTTTCTCTCCGAGAATGAGCATATACGGCACGCGGTCGATGCTGCGCGCCTCGCGGATCTTGTAGCCGATCTTCTCGTCGCGATCGTCCACCACGACGCGCACGCCCGCAGCCTCGAGCTTGTCGGCCACGGTGTGGGCATAGGCGCGGCTCTTCTCAGACACCGGCAGGACCTTCACCTGCATGGGAGCGAGCCACGTGGGGAACTTGCCCGCGAAGTGCTCGATCAGAATGCCGATGAAGCGCTCGATGGAGCCGAAGCACACGCGATGCAGCATGATCGGGCGCTTCTTCTCGCCGTCAGCGTCGGTGTATTCGAGGTCGAAGTTCAGCGGCATCTGGAAGTCGAGCTGAACCGTGCCGCACTGCCACGTACGGCCCAGGGAGTCGTCCAGATGGAAGTCGATCTTGGGGCCGTAGAAGGCGCCGTCGCCTTCGTTGACCACGTAATCCATGCCGAGCTGGTCGAGGGCGGTCTTCAGGCCGCTTTCGGCGGCGGCCCAATCCTCGTCGGAGCCCATGGAGTCCTCGGGGCGCGTGGAGAGCTCGACATGGTAGGTGAAGCCGAACTTGTCGTAGACGGACGTGATCAGGTTGGCCACGCCGACGATTTCCTCGGTCAGCTGGTCGGGGCGCACGAACAGGTGCGCGTCGTCCTGGTTGAAGCAGCGCACGCGGAACAGACCGTGCAGGGCGCCCTTGAGCTCGTGGCGATGGACCAGGCCGATTTCGCCGGCGCGAATGGGAAGCTCACGGTAGCTATGCGGCTTGGAGGCGTAGACCAGCACGCCGCCAGGGCAGTTCATCGGCTTGATGCAGTACTCTTCCTCGTCGATCGTGGTGGAGTACATGTTGTCCTTGTAGTGGTCCCAGTGGCCGGAGGTCTCCCAGAGCTGGCGATTCATGATCTGCGGCGTGGAGATCTCCACGTAGCCTGCGGCATGGTGGATCTCGCGCCAGTAGTCGAGCAGGGTGTTCTTGAGAATCATGCCGTTAGGCAAGAAGAACGGGAAGCCCGGAGCCTCGTCGCGCATCATGAACAGGTCCATTTCACGGCCGATCTTGCGGTGGTCGCGCTTTTTGGCCTCTTCGATCATCGTGAGATGGGCGTCGAGCTCTTCTTTGGTGGCGAAAGCGGTGCCGTTGATGCGCGTGAGCATCTTGTTGCTGGAGTCGGCTTTCCAATAGGCGCCGGAAACGCCCGTGAGCTTGAACGCCTTGAGGGCCTTGGTGTAGGTGAGATGCGGGCCGACGCACATGTCGATGTAGTCGCCCTGCTGATAGAAGGTGATGCGGGCGTCTTCGGGCAGGTCGCCGATATGCTCGACCTTGTACTTCTCGCCGCGCTCTTCCATCAGCGCGATGGCCTCTTCGCGGGGAAGCTCGAAGGCGTTGAACTTGAGGTTCTCTTTGACGATCTTTTTCATCTCGGCCTCGATGGCGGGAAGGTCGTCTTCGGACAGCCTCTTGTCGCCCAGATCGACGTCGTAGTAGAAGCCGTTATCGGTCGCGGGGCCGTACGCGAAGTCGGCCTCTGGATAGAGGCGTTTGATGGCCTGCGCCATGATATGCGCGGCGGAATGACGGATGACGTGGGTGGATTCCTCGGGCGAAATCTCGGCCACGGAGCCGTCGTTATACAGGGCCTTCATAGGAATGTCTCCTCTCGAACGATGCGAGTACGCATGGTGAAACGAATCGGTGCCGGCGCTCGGACGGATGCCGGCGGATGCGCCCTGGCGCCGCTTTCGCGGCGATGCGGACGCCGACAAGAAAAGCCGCCTCGAACGAGACGGCTTTCGAAGCTCGAACCGAAGCTATCGCTCCTGGCGAGGACGCGCTGCGCCCTGCTGGCCCTGACCGGCCGGATTCGCCTGATGTGCCGCCTGCTGTCGCGAGGCGCCGGTAGTTCGCGCGCTGCGACGCGCGGCGACGCCGGGAAGCGGCGTGGCGCAATACGGGCAGATGGTCCACGACGGATCGAGGGCATGGCCGCACTTGGCGCACTGGTTCTTCAGGCGCTGATGGCACTGCGGGCACAGCACGTAATCGGCCTCCACGGGATAACCGCAGTTGCCGCATTCGCCGTAATGCATCAGCTGACGCTGCTTCAGGGCGATTTCGAGTTCCTGCTCGTCGCGATCGATCTGCAGCAGCGGCGGACGAAGCAGGCAATAGGCGATGACGCCGAGCACGGGGATAAGGGCGACGAGAGCCCAGGCATACCACAACGTGCCGCGCTGATAAGCGTCGCGCACCACCCAGACGACGGAAAGGACGTAGAGAGCCACCAGCAAGACGATGATGGCGGTCACCGCCATCTGAAGTTCGGGGGTCCACAGCTGAGAGAGAATCTCGCTCATGTTCGCTTCCTTTTCAGGCCGCGCGGCCATTCACCCCGCGGATCGATTTCTACGCAATAAACGCAAAGCATTGTACCGGATTCTCGGCGCGGCCATCCGAAACGCACGAGGAACGCGCGCTTCACACATCCGCGTCGAAAAAGGCGCCTGCCAGGAACGTGTTTTCGAAAGCGCCGCGCCGGTTTCGAAGCGCATGCGGCGAACGCGAGCTGCGCCCGAATCGAAAAGACCGGCCCCGAAACGATATCCGGGGCCGGTCTTCGGCACGAGCCGCGCAGGCCGGAACAGACCGCAGGAACGGCTCGAAGCGCGCCGCACGTCGACGCCGCGCTTCGAGGGCCCGTTAGCCGAGCTCGGCGATCTGAGCGACCACCAGGTCGATCTTCGCGACGAGTTCGGCGTGCTTGGCCTTGTCCTTCTCCACGATTTCAGGCTTCGCCTTGGCGAGATAGCCGGGGTTGGAGAGCTTCTTCTCGACCTTGACGCTTTCCTTCTGGAGCTTCTCGTGCTCCTTGACCAGACGATCGCGCTCGGCGGCGAAATCGACCAGGCCGGAAAGGACGCAGTACACCTCGCAGCCGGACACGAGCGTCGCGGCGCTTTCGGCGGGCTTGTCGAGGTCGGCGGCGACGGACAGAGACGCCGTGCGAGCCAGGCCCTCGATCAAGGCGCGCTGCTCGTCGACCAGGACGGCGTCCTGCTCGCTGGCGGCCTTCACGGCCACGTCGAGCGCCTGCTTCGGCGAGATGCCGTAGCGTGCGCGGACCGAACGGACGGCGGACACGATGCCGCAGACCAGGTCGATCGAACGCTCGGCCTCTTCGTTCTTCCAGCATGCGAGCGTCTCGGGCTCGGGCCAGGCGGCCATCATGAGCGCGGGGGCCTCGTCGCCGTGCGGCAGCTTCTCCCAGATGGCCTCGGTCACGAAGGGCATCGCGGGATGCAGCAAGCGCAGGGCGTTGTCGAGCACGTAGACCAGGTTGCGCTGGGTCTGCAGACGGGCCTCGCCCTCCTGCTGCAGCGCGGACTTGGTGAACTCGATGTACCAGTCGCAGAACTCGTTCCAGAAGAAGCCGTGCAGCTCGCGCGCGACTTCGCCGAACTGGTACGCCTCGATGCCTGCGGTGACGCGCTCGGAAAGCTGCGCGAGGCGCGAGAAGATCCACGCATCGGCGGGGCCGGTCACGCGGGGCTCGCCCGGCATGAAGCCCTCCAGGTTGGAAAGCACGAATCGGCTCGCGTTCCAGACCTTGTTCACGAACGAACGGGCGGCTTCGGTGCGCGGCGAATCGATGAGCTCTTTGGTCTCCTTATCCAGGTTGGCGTCGAAACGCACGTCCTGGTTATTGGTGACCAGCGTGAGCAGGTTGAAGCGCATCGCATCGGCGCCGTACTTCTCGATCAGGTCCATCGGGTTGACGCCGTTGCCCTTCGACTTGGACATGCGCGTGCCGTCCTTAGCCAGAATGGTGGCGTAGATGACCACATCGTGGAACGGGATCTCGTCGAGGAAGTACGTAGACGCCATGATCATGCGGGCCACCCACAGCGCGATGATGTCGCGCGCCGTGACGAGCGCCGCGGTGGGATGATGGCCTTCCATGAGCTCGGGCTTATCGGGCCAGCCCTGCGTGGCGAACGTCCACAGCTGGCTCGAGAACCACGTGTCCAAAACGTCTTCGTCCTGGCGCGTGGCGGCGCCGCAGTGCGGGCAGGCATGCACGTCTTCCATGGACGCATCCATCCAGCCGCATTCGTCGCAGTAGAACACGGGGATGCGATGGCCCCACCACAGCTGGCGGGAGATGCACCAGTCTTTAAGGTTTTCCATCCACGTCAGGTAGCTCTGCGTCCAACGCTCGGGGTGGAACTTCACCTTTCCGCTGGTCACAGCCTCGGTCGCGGGGCCTTTGAGCCTATCGACCGCGACGAACCACTGCTCCGACAGCCACGGCTCGAGAGCGGACGGGCAGCGGTAGCAGTGCATCACGGAGTGATGGTGGTCTTCGACATGGTCGAGCAGGCCGTGCTCCTCGAACCAGGCCACCACGGCCTCGCGGCACTCCTCGCGGCTCATGCCGGAGAATTCGCCGTAGCCTTCCACCACGTGCGCGGTCTCGTCGAAGATGTTGATCTTCTCGAGGCCGTTGCGCTCGCCCATCGCGAAGTCGTTGGGGTCGTGCGCAGGCGTGACCTTCACGAAGCCGGAACCGAAGTCGGCGTCGACGTAGAAGTCGCTGAAGATCGGGATTTCCCTGTCGACGATCGGCAGCTTGACGGTCTTGCCGACGAACTTGTCTTTGTCATGGTCTTTCGGGGAAACCGCGACGCCGGTGTCGCCGAGCATGGTCTCGGGACGCGTGGTGGCCACCACGATGTACTCCTGTCCGTCGACAGGCTCGGTCAGCGGGTAGCGGAGGTGCCACAGATGGCCGTCCTCCTCCTTGTACTCCGCCTCGTCGTCGGAGATGGCGGTACGGCAGTGCGGGCACCAGTTGACGATGCGCTTGCCGCGATAAATCAGATCGTCGTGATACCAGTCCACGAAGGTCTTGCGCACGGCCTTGGCGTAATCGTCGTCCATGGTGAAATGCGGGTCGGAGAAATCGACCGAGCAGCCCATGCGCTTGACCTGCTCGACGATATGGCCGCCGTACTCGTGCGTCCAATCCCAGCAGGCGTCGATGAACTTCTCGCGGCCGATTTCACGGCGTGAGATACCCTCGGCGGCGAGTTTCTTGTCGACCTTCGTCTGCGTGGCGATGCCGGCGTGGTCGGTGCCCAAGATCCAGCGGGTCGAACGGCCGCGCATGCGCATGAAGCGCACGAAGGTGTCCTGGATGGTGTCGTCCATCGCGTGGCCCATATGCAGCTTGCCCGTGACGTTGGGCGGCGGGATGGTGACCGTGCAGTCGCCCACGCCCTTCGAGCGCTTGTAATAATCGCCCGCAAGCCACTTGTCGAGCATCGCCTGCTCGATGGATGCGGGGTCGTAGTTCTTGGAAAGCTCTTCCATTGCCTCTACTCCTGGGTCTCGTCGGCCGTTTCGGCCTGATCGGAAGCGTCTTCGAGCTCCTCGGCGGTCTCGATCCGCGGTTTCGTCGAACCCTCGATATCGCTCGCGCGCACGACGACGCGCGTGCCGGGCTCGTGCTCAGGCAGATCGAACATGACGTCTTGCAAGACGCGCTCGCAGATCGAACGCAATCCGCGGGCGCCCGTGCCGTGCTCGACCGCCTCGTGGGCGATCGCGCGCAGCGCGTCATCGGCGAACACGAGTTGCGAATCTTCAAACTCGAACATGCGCGTGTACTGCTTGACCAGCGCATTCTTGGGGTCGGTCAGAATATGGACCAGGTCGTCTTCGGTCAGCTCGTCGAGAGAGCAGATCACGGGAATGCGGCCCACGAACTCGGGGATCATGCCGAACTTGTTCAGGTCTTCGGGCAGCACCTTGGAAAGCAGCTCCGCCTCGGCGTGCTTTTTACTCTCGGGCATGTCGTTGGTGAAGCCGATGCCGGTCTTGCCGACGCGCGAGCCGATGATATCGGCCAGGCCCACGAAGGCTCCGCCCAGAATGAACAGGATGTTCTTCGTGTCGATGTGGATGAGCTCCTGCTGGGGATGCTTGCGGCCTCCCTGCGGAGGAACGGCGGCCTCGGTGCCCTCGACGATTTTGAGCAGCGCCTGCTGCACGCCCTCGCCCGACACGTCGCGCGTGATGGAAAGGTTTTCGGCCTTGCGGGCGATCTTGTCGATCTCGTCGATGTAGATGATGCCGATCTGCGCGCGCTCGATGTCGAAATCGGCGGCCGTGATCAGCTTCAGCAGGATGTTCTCGACGTCTTCGCCCACGTAGCCCGCCTCGGTCAGCGTGGTGGCGTCGGCGATGGCGAACGGAACCTGGAGCGTGCGCGCCAAAGTCTGCGCGAGCAGCGTCTTGCCGGAACCGGTCGGTCCGAGCAGCATGATGTTGCTCTTCGCGAGCTCGATGTCGCCCTCGCCCGCCTCCTGGCCGAGGCTGATGCGCTTGTAGTGGTTGTAGACGGCCACGGAAAGAGCGCGCTTCGCCGCGTCCTGACCGACGACATGCTGGCTCAGACGGTCGTAGAGCTCATGCGGGGTGGGCAGCGAAGCAAGCACCTGCTCGGCGCTCGGAACGGCCTGCTGGTCCTCGGCCGGCTCGACGGCCTGCTCGTCGGAACGGGCATCGCCCTCGCGCATATAGCCGCCCTGCGAAAGCACGTCGGAGCACACCGAGATGCATTCGTCGCAGATGCACACGCCGTCGGGGCTTTGGATCATGCCCCCCACCTGGTCGGCGGACTTGCCGCAGAAGATGCAGCGGGCGTCTTTGGGGTCGACGCTTTGCGGGTCGTTGTCATTGATTCGCATCGGTTAGGCTTCCTTCTTCGCAACGGCGCGCGAGGTGATGATTTCGTCGACCAGGCCGTATGCCTTGGCCTCTTCGGCGGTCAGCCAATGGTCGCGCTCGGAGTCGGCGTGGATCGTTTCGATGGACTGGCCCGTATGCTTCGCCAGAATGCCCTCGAGACGCTCGCGGCACTTGCGCATCTCGGCGGCCGCGATCTCGAAATCGGTCTGCTGGGTGCGCGATTCCGCGCCGCCCATGGGCTGGTGGATCATGATCTGGGAATTCGGCGTGATGAAACGCTTGCCGGGAGCGCCTGCGGTGGTCAGGACCGAACCCATGGAGGCGGCCATGCCCATGCACACGGTAGAGACGTCGCAGCGGATGAACTGCATGGCGTCATAGATCGCGAGGCCCGCGGAAACGCTGCCTCCCGGAGAGTTGATGTAAAGGGAGATGTCCTTTTCGGGATCGGCGCTTTCGAGGTGCAGAAGCTGCGCGACGACGATGTTCGCCACGTCGTCGTCGATGGCGCTGCCCAAAAAGACGATACGGTCGTTAAGCAGGCGCGAATAGATGTCGTAGGAGCGCTCGCCGCGGGGCGACTGCTCGATGACGTAAGGGATGGTGTAGCCGTTACGTATATCCATAATATTCCCTTTCCGGTAATACAACCTTGGCTCGCCTCCTTCGGAAAGGTGACGAGCCAAGGTCAATGTAGCACGATATAACGAACGCGACCTTCGAAGGCGCTGCAGGCTTACCGTACATCCATAGAAGCAAGGGGCCGTGGCCCTATGCGTTATTCGGCAGCGGGAGCCTCTTCGTCGGAAGCGGCGGCCTTCTTGGAGGTCTTCTTAGCGGAAGTCTTCTTCGCAGGCTTCTCCTCGTTCTCCTCGGCAGCAGGAGTCTCGACCTCTTCGACGTCGGCCTCGGCAAGCAGGGCCTCGAGAGCCTTGCCGCGCATGATGCCCTCGCGCACGATGTGCAGACGACCCTGGGCCTTCCACTCGGCGTAAAGGGCGTCGGGATCCTGAGCGCCGCTGTTCTTGAACTCCTCGACGATCTCCTCGTCGGAAACCTCGATGCCGGCATGGCGGGCCCATGCGTCGAGAGCAAGGTTCTGCTTGACGGTGTCGACGGCCTGGAGCTTGACGTCTTCCTTGAACTTATCGGCCGTGATGTCCTGGGCCTTCAGGTAGGCGTCGAGCGTGGCGCCCTGGTTCTGCAGCTGGGTGAAGAAGTTCTGCAGCAGGTCGCGCTCGGCCTCTTCGGCCATGACCGCGGGAACCTCGCCGATCAGGCGCTCCTGCAGAGCGAACAGGGCGTTGTTCTCCATGATGCGGGGAATGATGTCGCCCTTCTGCTGCTCGATGGACTCGCCCATGCGGACGCGCAGCTCGGCGACGTCGGCGAAGCCCAGGGTTTCTTTGACCCACTCGTCGGTGACCTCGGGAGCGACCTTCTTCTTGACGGCCTTGACCTCGATCTCGAAGGTGACTTCCTCGGTCTTGTCCTTGAGGATGGACGTCATCATGCAGGGGTTCTCGGCCACGTTGAGGGTGATGCTCTTGGTCTCGCCCTTCTTCATGCCCAGCAGAGCCTCGTCGAAGGCCGCGGGGAACAGGCCCTGGCCCATCTCGTAGAGACGGTCCTCGGCGCCCAGGGACTCCATGACCTCGCCCTTGTCGTCCTTGACGACCAGAGTGATCTCGACGCTGTTCTCCTGCTTGACCTTGGTGTTGGCAGGGGCGTTCTTGTAATCGTAGTAGTAGTTGCCCAGAGCCTCGATCTGCTCGTCGATTTCAGCCTCGGAGGCCGTCTTGAACGGGACCTCGATGTGCACGGGGGAATAATCGGAGAGCTCGAGAGCCGGCTTGACCTCGAACTCTGCGGAGAACGTGAAGTCCTTGCCCTCTTCGACCAGGCCCTCGACGTCGCCGAACTTCGGCTGGGAGATCATGTTCAGGTCGTTCTCGTCGACGGCGAGGGGGAAGCTCTCATTGAGCAGCTCGTCGGTGACGGTGGAGCGGACGGCGTCCTTGCCCAGGTTGCTGTCGATGACAGGGCGCGGCACATGGCCGGGACGGAATCCGGGGAAACGGTACTTAGCGCCGAAATCCTTGTAAGTCTTCTTGATGCGAGCGTCGATCTCGGCAGCCTCGATGGTCACCGTGAGCTTGGTGGCACCGGACTCGAGAACCTCTACCTTCGTTTTCAACTCTATCCTCCATCTGAGTCTTGCTCAGTCCGTCCGAAGACGAACAGGTTACCTATGGCGAACGCCGCCGCGTAAACGCGGATGGTGCGGGCGAAAGGACTTGAACCTTCACGGGGGTCGCCCACCAGAACCTAAATCTGGCGCGTCTGCCAATTCCGCCACGCCCGCACGCTTTGCGCCCCCTTTCGGGACACGCAACAGTACATGATAGCAAAAACAGCCGCTTTAGTGGAGAAGCCTCCCCGATTCCACAGCAAGCATGGCCGATCCCCGACCGCCGCCCGCGCCGAAACGGCCTAGACCTTGTCTTCCAGGTCGAGCTGCATGAGATGCACGTTCTCGCGCATCATCTTGGCGGTGGCGCGGTTGATGCGGCCCGCCTCGTACATGTCCTGGATATGGTCGAGCTCGAGGGTGCATGCGATACGGCGCATCTCGGTGGCCTTGTCTTCGGCGCGCGCCGCAGCGGCCACTCCGCGTCCGGCCCTTCTCACGCGACGCAGGTCGCGCTGCACTTCCACCATGAGCGCGCTGACGTGCTCGGTTCTGTATGCCGGGTCGTCCAGGCGCACGCGCAGCCTGGAAAGCACGTATTCGAAGGCCTTCGCCTGGAATTCGCGCGTTTCGGCCTCTTCCTGAGACGACGTCTTCAGCAGGTTCTTGTCGTGCAGGGCGCGCTTGATCGAGCGGGCCACCAGGTCGAGCCTGCTGCGGGCGATGCCGATCAGCCACCACACGTTGCGCTCGTGGCACACGAGGTCCATCTCGCGGCGCACGCGGCGCAGAAGGCGGTACCCCACCACCGGCGACACCGTGTCTTCGTCCAAGGCCTCGAGAATGAAGTCCTGTTCCCATTCGAGCGCCTGCAGGCGCAGGCACGAATCGTCGTCTTCGTAGCCCGTTCCCTGCTTGATGCGGTCGATGCGGTCGTTGTACTGCTTCATGACCACCTGCGTGGCGCGGCGGTTCTCCCTGGTCTGGCGGGCGGCAAGATCCTCGATGACCAGACGCAGCACCTCGATCGAAGCCTGGATGTCGGTTTCATAGGCCCGAGCCTCGTCTTTGTCGGGAAGAAGGAGCGGAAGCACGAAATTCGCCAGCAGCAGCGTGACCAAGATCACGCCGCTCGCGAGAAAAATCAAGAAGTCGCGCTGCGAGAACGCCCCTCCCGCCGCGTCGATGGAATACGGCAGCGTGAACATGATCGACAGCGTCACGGCGCCCTTCGGGCCGGCGAGCGCCAAGGCGCACGACTCGGCCAGCGAATCCTTCGTCATGAGCTTGACCGAGCGCATGACGCTTTTCACCTGCTCGGGCGTGCCGCCGCTATTGCGCTGCTCGCTGCGCGCGGTCTGTTTGCGACCGATGTAGCTGAGGGCGAGAAACCACGCTACGCGCACGCCGATCACCACGGCCGCAAGCAGCAAGACGAGCGCGATCAGCTCGGGATTGCTCACCGAACGGTCTTCCCAGGTGTCCGACATGGCATGCGGAAGCTGCACGCCCAAAAGCACGAACACGATGCCGTTGAGCACGAAGCCGAGCACCTTCCATACGCTCGCGGAGACGATCTTCATGCGGGCGATGTTGGGGCCGATGCTGCGATTTCTGAACAGCGACCCCGAAAGGCCCGCCGCGACGACGGCGAGGATGCCCGAAACGTGAAGCTCCTCGGCCACGAGAAAGACCAGGAAAGGCGTGAGCACTTCGAACATGACGTGAAACGTCGTGTCCTCCAGGCCGAAATCGCGCACGCGCGACGCGATGAACGCCAGCACGGCCGCGCACACCAAGCCGATGGCGATACCGCCGAAAAAGCTCACGAAAAACGTCGTCGTGGCGTCGAGGAGCGAGAAGGTCCCCGTGGTGAGCGCAGCAACCGCGAACTGGAACGACACGACGCCCGAGGCGTCGTTGATCAGCGATTCTCCCGAAAGCAGGACCTCCTGGCGCTTGTTCAGCGACGCGCGCTGGGACAGCGACGCCACCGCGACCGCATCGGTCGGGCCGAGGGCGGCGCCCAAGGCGAAGGCCGCCGCAAGAGGGATGCTCGGCTGCACGAAATTGAGCACGAAGCCCACCACGAGCATCGCGACCACCACCAGGCCCACGGCAAGCGAAACGATCACCGTCCGGTTCGACCACAGCGACACCTTGTCGACCTGACGCGCCTCGTCATAGAGCAGCGGGGCGATGAACAGCACCAAGAACAGCTCGGGATCGATGGTGAAGTTCGACGTGGTGAAGCCCCAAAGGGCTATGACCGCGCCCAGGGCGATCTGGATAAGAGGCGTCGAAACCCCTCGCACGAGCTGATTGATGACCGCGGAGATGACCACGGCCACGGCAAGGATGAGAATGAAGCTGAACGTCGTCATGCATCAGGCCCTTCGGTCGAAGAAAAGAACGTCGATTTCGCGCGGCAGGATCGAGATGTCGAAGCGGTCCGCGACGATGCGCTCGCCGTCGACCTGCGCGGGCGGAGCCGCCGAGAACGAGACCGACAGCCGCTTCGCCCGATAAAACGACAGCACGTCGGCGTTGCCCGTGTGCTTTCCGTCTTTCGCGCTGAGGAACAGCTTCGCCGCGCGTGCGAACCCGATCGGCGGGTGCGCGATGCAGCAGTCGAAGACGCCGTCGCAAGGGTCGGCATCGGGGCATATCTTGAAGCCGCCGCCGTAGGTGGGCCCCACCTGCACCGCGAAGAGGAACATCGAACGGCGCTGAGGCTCTCCCCCGTCGATCGACAGCTCGTAGGCGTATTCGTCGCGGTGGAACATGAGCTGCTCGATGCCCTCTTCGAGAAACAGACGCGTGCCCGTGCGGCCGGTCTTGACCCTGCGCTCGTGCGTGCCGAGCGCGATGGCCGCGTCCAGGCCGAACGAGAGCGTCTGCATGAAAGGCGTGCCGTTCACGATCCCCACGTCGGCCGCGCGCCGCGTCGCATGCGAGAGCGCCGAGAAGGCGTCGTCGAAGGCGAGCGGCATTCCGAGCGTGCGGGCGTAATCGTTGCCGTTTCCGCAGGGAAGAAGCCCCAGGACGGGCCTGTGCTCGCACGCGATCTCGAGAAGGCCCGCCGCCGCTTCGTGCACCACGCCGTCGCCTCCCACGACGACGACCGTGTCGTAAGCGCCGGCCGCGGCCGCGAGCGCGCGGGCATGGCCCGGCTCACGCGTGGTCTCGATGGAAAGCGACTGGAAAGGAGAGGCGTCGGATGCGCCCGCATACCTGAGAAAAGCCGCCCCTCGGGCGCCGTTGCCGTTTTGCGCGGCAGGATTCACGATGGCCAAAGCGTTTCCGAGACGACGCACGAAACGACCCCTTCCCTTCTTCCTTCTTCACTCCAGCAGCGTATCCGTTGCATTATACGGCGAGCCCGCGCGATTCCCTCCGCGCAAAGCCGACGCTTTTTCCATCCCTCGCCCGAAACGACGAAGGCGCGGCATGAGGCCGCGCCTTCGCATGATTCGCCGATTCCCCGGCGGGCAGAGCCGCTAGCTCCTGATTGCGAGCGCCTTCAGAAGCGATGCGGTGAAATCGCAGGCGATCGCCGAGGCCTTCGTACTGTTGATTTCGTAGTTGCCGAAGCCGTCGTGCTCGGCCGTGTCGGTGATACCGCGCACGGACACGAATGCGACGCCGTTCGCGAAACACGTCTGCGCCATGGCGGCGCTTTCCATGTCAACGGCAAGAGGGTCGTGGCGCGCGATCACGTCGCCGCGGCACTCGTCGTCGATGAACTGCTCGCCCGACACCATGGCGCCGAAGCGCACGGGGGCCGCGAAGCCCTCGGAGGCGGCGCGGGCCGCGTCGATCAGCGCGGGATCGGCGTCGAACACGCCGCCCGGATAGTACGGATACGAATCGACGAGCACCATCTGGGCATCGACGTCGTGATGGCAGAACGTCGATCCGACGACGATATCGAACAAATCGAGAGAGGGGTCCATGCCGCCCGCCGTGCCGGAATTCACCAAGACGTCCACGCCGTAGCGGTCGATCAGCATCTGGGAAACCATGGCCGCGTTGGTCTTGCCCACGCCGCAGCATGCCAGCACGACGTGCACGCCGGCGAATTCGCCCTCATGCACGTCGATCAAGGCCGCATGCTCAGTCGTGCCGCCGACGAGCTTCTCGATGAAAGGAGTCGCCTCGGTCTTGGTGGCGCAGATGATTCCGAGAGCCATCGCCTACGCCTCCTGGGCGGCGTCGCCCTCGGGCTGGAAGTCGACGAGCGGGGCGTCGTTCCAGACCTCCTCGAGGCGATAGTAGTCGCGGCCTTCGGGCTGGAACACGTGGACCACGAAATCGCCGTAGTCCTGCAGGGCCCAAAAGCCCTCCTGAGCGCCTTCGACGCTATAGGGCTTCACGCCCGCTTCCTTGACCTCGGCCTCCTCGATGGCGTCGAGCACGGCGTCGATCTGGCGGTTGTTCTGGGCGGTCACGATGACGAAGAAATCGGTGACGCTGGACAGGCCGCGCACGTCTTGGATCATGATGTCGGTCGCCTTCTTGGAATCGGCCGCGCGGGCCGCGATCAGAGCCTTCTCGATCGAGGGGAATCCTTTGTCCTGTGCCATGTAGCTTATGGTCCTTTCGTTGTTCCGACGCGGGCCTGGCGCCCGCGAGTTTTCTACTCTATGACGATGACGCGCGGGCCGCGAGGGCGCAGCGCGTCGGGCGAAGCGGGCGAATCGCAGCGGCCGGCTTCTTCCTCGAGACGCTCGGCGCGCTCGGCGACCAAGACGTTCCATACATCGAGGGAATCGGGATGCACGGGCAAGCCCGCCTCGATGAGATAGACCAGCGTCGAGCCGTACGTCATGAAGAACAGCTCGTCGAGCGACACCGCGCCCACCGCTTCGCGCAAAGGAGCGACGTCGCCGAAAGTGCGTCCCGGCTCGATGATGTCGGCGATGAAGACGATCTTGTCGAGATCGGTCATGTCGGTCGCGCCGCACGTATGGCGCCCGACCGCTTGCAGGACCTCGGGCGAAAGCTCCGGGAATTCCTCATGCAGCGAATACGGGGCGGTCAGGGAGTGCAGCACGCCCGGCATCTGCTTGCGCACGGCCTTCGGCGCGAGCTTGTGCTTTTTCGCCAGGCGCTTGAGCTCCTTGTACGAAAGAGCCTTGTCCCAATCGTGCAGAAGGCCCGCCACCGCGGCGTCGTTTTCGTTCGCGCCGTAGATGCGGGCGAGCTGCTCGGCCGTCTGCGAAACGCCCATGGAATGCAGGTAGCGCGAGGGTTTCACGCGCGTTTCGAGAAGCCTGCGCATCTCTTCGAATCTATCGGGATCGATCATCGACCGCTTCCTTCCTTGCGATGCATGCCGGACCGGCGCGCCGAACGCGGGGCCTGTCGCCCGCGCGAACGCATGGCCGGCATGGCGGACGGCTACGCGCCGCCGCGATATAAACCGTGGTTTTCGACGTAGTCTGACACAACCCGGGGCACGAGATAGCGTATCGAGCGCCCCGAGCGCACTTTCTCCCTCAAATCAGTGGAAGAGACGGCAAGCGCCGTGGCCTCGATGACCGACACGTGGCGGATGGCCGCGTGCGTGAGCATATAGCGTCGGCGGGCGTCGTCGATTTCATAGCCGGGCCGAGAAACCGCGACCAAACGGGCCAGGCGGGCCAGCTCCGTCGCGTCGCGCCACTCGAGGATGCGATGCATGGCATCGGCCCCCGAAATGAAATACAGCTCGACGTTGTCAGGATAATGCGCGCGCAGAGCTCGCAACGTGTCCACGGTGTACGTTTCGCCTGCGCGGTCGATTTCAAGACGGCTTGCGTCGAAAAACGGGTTGTCCTGCACGGCGGCCTTCACCATGGCGAAGCGGTCTTCGGCGGCGGTGATGCTGCGCCCGCGCTTCATCCACGGATCGCCCGCGGGCATGAACACCACCGCATCGAGCTCGAACAGGTCACGCACCTGTTCGGCACAGGCAAGATGCCCTATATGGATCGGATCGAACGTGCCGCCCATGATGCCGAGGCGCGCGTGACGCCCGTCCGAGCCGAGCGCGTCGAAACGCTCGCACACGACGGGCGACGCGGCCTGCGTGGGCGCGACGGACACCCCCACTAGCCGCGCACCTGCCCCGCTCCGCGCACCACGTATTTGTACGACGTGAGCGCCTCGAGGGCGAACGGCCCGCGCACGTGCAGCTTCTGCGTGGAGATTCCTATCTCGGCGCCCAGGCCGAAGCATCCGCCGTCGGTGAAGCGCGTCGAAGCGTTGGCGTACACCGCCGCGGCGTCGACTCCCGCCAAAAAATCGTCGATGGCGCGAGCGCCTGCCGGCGAGGCCTCGTCGGCCACGATGCACTCGGAATGGCCCGTGCCGTAACGGTTGACGTGATCGACCGCCTCGGAAGCGCCTTCGACCGTCTTCACGCTGATTTCGAGCGCGAGATACTCGCGGCCCCAATCCTCCTCGGTCGCATCGACGAAGCGAAGCGACGCGGGAGCGCAAGCGCGCACGCACTCGTCACCATGGACCACGACGCCCGCGTCGGCCAGCTCGGCCAGCATAGCGGGAAGGAAGTCCGCTGCCGCCGCGCGGTCGACCAGAAGGCTTTCGCACGCATTGCACACGCCCGTGCGCTGCGTCTTCGCATTCATCACGATGGCGCGCGCCATGGAGAAATCGGCCGTCTCGTGCACGTACACGTGGCAGTTGCCCGTGCCGGTCTCGATCACGGGCACCTTGGAATGCTCGACGCAATGGCGGATAAGGCCCGCTCCGCCGCGCGGGATGAGCACGTCGACGATGCCGTGCAGGCCCATCAGCGCATCGGTGGCCGTGCGCTCGACCGTTTCGATCGAACAGATGCAGTCGGCCGGAAGCCCGACGCTTTCCACGGCCTCGCGCAAAACGCGCGTGAGCGCGATATTGGAATGAAACGCCTGGGAGCCGCCGCGCAGGACGCAAGCGTTGCCCGATTTCAGGCAGATGCCTGCCGCGTCGGCCGTCACGTTCGGACGGGCCTCGTACACCATGGCGACCACGCCGAGAGGCGTGGTAACGCGGCGCAGGTCCATGCCGCCTTCGATCGTACGCTGCTCGACCGTGCGATTCAGCGGATCGGGAAGCCCCGCCAGCGCCTCGAGCGCCGACGCCATGCCCTCGATGCGCGCTTCGTCGAGCATAAGGCGGTCGAGCAGGCCTTCGCTCATGCCCGCGGCCGCGCCCTGCTCCATATCGCGGGCGTTGGCCTCGATCACGACGGGCGCCTGAAGGCGCAGCGCGCTCGCCATCGCGGCGAGAGCCTCGTTTCTCCGGCTCTCGGACGCGCGCGCCAGCACGCGCGACGCATCGCGGGCGGCAAGAGCCGTCTCGCGCACGTAAGTCTCCAATTCGCGCTCCATGGCGCCTCCTCCCGAACAAGCGAGCGCGCAAAGCGCGCTCGTAGGAACTTGCTATTCGAACACGACCATCTCGTCGCGATGGATCACCGTTCCGGCCTCCTCGCGGGCCGCATGGGCGTCGCAGCGGGCAAGGCCGCGGGCGATCACGTAGCCCGACTCGTCGAGAACGTCCACCACGTCTCCCGCCTCGAACGGCTCTTCGACGCGCCTGATGCCCACCGAAAGAAGCGACGATCCGTGTTCGACCAGGGCGCATGCGGCGCCGGCATCCACCACGAGGCGGCCTTTGACGGAATCGCCCAACGCGATCCAGAGCTTGCGCGGCGTGATTTCGTGCCTGCGCTCGCGCGCCGTGAACAAGGTGCCGATCGGATCGTCGGCAAGCGAGCGCACCACGGCGTCTTCGGCGCGGCCGTGGCAGATCACCAGCGGGATGCCTGCGGCGCCCAGCACGCGCGCCGAGGTGAGCTTGGTGATCATGCCGCCGCTTCCCACCGCGCTGCCCGCTCCGGTGGCGCCCGCCATGATCTCGGGCGTCAGACGGTCGACGCGACGTATGAGAGCGGCCTTGGGGTCGATTTGCGGATTCGCCGTGTACAAGCCGTCGATGTCGCTCAGAATGACCACGCGGTCGGCATCGGCAAGGCATGCGACCAATGCCGCGAGCGTGTCATTGTCGCCGAATTTGATCTGCTCGACCGAAACCGTGTCGTTCTCGTTGACGATCGGCACGGCGCCGAGCTCCAGCAGGCGCGCGAACGTGTCGCGGGCATGCAGGTAGGCGTTGCGGTCGGCCGTGTCGCGGCGCGTGAGCAGCACGAGCGACGTCAGCATGCCGTACGGCGAGAACACCTGGTCGTATGCCGCGATGAGGGCGCGCTGGCCCACGCTCGACGCCGCCTGGACCGTCGGCATGTCCTTCGGACGCTTCAGCGGAAGCCCGAGCGACTCCAGGCCGCACGGGATGGAGCCGGAGCTGACAATGATCACGTTCCAGCCCGCCTTGCGGACGCGGTTTATCTGATGGGCCAGGTCGGCCAGGTAAGCGCGGTCGACCTTGCCTTCGGCGTCGGTCAGCGTCGACGACCCGATTTTGATGACCGCCGTACGCGGCCTTGCAGCATGCGTCATTAGAAATCAAGCTCCCTGTAAATGTCCACGCGGTCGTCGGCGCTCTCGAATTCGAACGCGCGGCCGACGATGCGGATCTCGTCGCCGTTCACCGCGCCCGCGTTGATGAGCTCCTTCTCGAGGCCCATGCGGTCGAAGCGGTGCTGCAGGAAGGCGAGCGCCTCCTCGTTCTCCCAGTCGGTCTGGACGACCATGCGCTCGATCTGAGGGCCTTCGACGCGGAAGACGCCGTCGGAGAGCTTGCGCACCGTGAAGCGGCGGTCGCGCTGCATGCGCTTGTGCTCCCAGACCTGGTCGTACTGGACCCCGGCGCCCTGCTCTTCGCGCGCGGCCTCGCGCAGCTCGTGGACCTTGGCGGCCGTGGCGTGGATCAAGGCGTCGACGCCTTTGCCCGTCAAGGCGCTGATCTCGAACACGCGCGACGCCTCGTCGATGCCGTCGGCGAACTCGTTGCCGTCGGCCGCGGCGATGGCGTCTTTGCGCACTTCCTCCTTCAGGCGGCGGATATTGTCTTCCACGCCCGGCACGTCGCATTTGTTCGCCACCACGATGCGGGGGCGGTTCGCCAGCTCGTCGGCGTAGAGCGCCAGCTCGCGGTTGATGATGCGATAATCCTCGACCGGGTCGCGGCCCTCGTAGCCGCCCGTCATGTCGACGACATGCACGATGAGCGCCGTGCGCTCGATATGGCGCAGGAACTCATGGCCCAGGCCGCGGCCCTCGTGCGCGCCCTCGATCAGGCCCGGGATGTCGGCGACGACGAAGTTGTACTCGTCGCCCTTGACCACGCCGAGATTGGGAACGAGCGTGGTGAAGGGGTAATCGGCGATCTTGGGGCGGGCGGCGCTCATGCGGGCGATCAGCGAGCTTTTGCCCGCGGACGGAACGCCGACGAGCGCGGCGTCGGCCATAAGCTTCATCTCGAGCTCGACCCAGCATTCCTGGGCGGGCTCGCCCAGCTCGGCGAACGCCGGGGCGCGCCTGGTGGACGTGACGAAGTGGATATTGCCGCGGCCTCCCATGCCGCCGCATGCCACGACCACGCGCTCGCCGTCATGCGTCAGGTCGGCGATCAGCTCGCCCGTTTCCTTGCTTTCCTCGAAGTACTCGCGCACCACGGTGCCCACGGGCACTTTCAGCACGAGGTCTTCGCCCGTCGCGCCGTGCATGCGGCTTCCCTTGCCGTGCGTGCCGCGCGGCGCCTTGAAGTGATGCTTGTATCGATAGTCGATCAGCGACGAGACCGACGCGTCGGCCTCGAGCACCACGTTGCCGCCATGGCCGCCGTCGCCCCCGTCGGGACCGCCTTTGGGCACGTGGGCCTCGCGGCGAAAGCTCATGCAGCCTGCGCCGCCGTCGCCGCCTTTGACATAAATATGCACTTTATCAGTAAACATGACCGTCCATTTCTATTCGATGGTTGCGCCTGATTATACGAGATACCGGTCGATGCGCGAGGGTGTTTCGCCGGCGAGCGCACGATTGGCGCATCCTGCGTCGAAAAACCCACAGCCGCTGCAAATCGAGCCGCCGAAGGCCTTCGGGCGGCGCCGTGATCGACGGCATGGAAACCGCCTGGCGCAAGGCGGCCCTCGAACGCGAAAGCTGTGCCATACTGGCCCGGCACGCATGCAAACCGCGGCCATAGGCCGCCGAAGGAGGAACCATGCCCATCGATGACACCCAGCGCGTTCGCAAGGACATCCGAAAGGCGCTTTCGTATAAGGCCCAGGTATCGGCCAAAAGCAGCAAAGAGCACGGCAAGGGGCTTCGCGCGACGGCGCCGCGCGAATGCCATGGCGCCTGGCAGGTCGAAGCAGACCGCGAAAGCGCCGTTGCGATCTTGCGCGAGCAGGACGAGACCCGCGTCCAGGAGCTCGTCCCCATTCGAAGGCAGCGCATGGCCGCGTCGCCTTTCGCGTTTTTCAGGGGATCGGCGGCCATCATGGCGGCCGACCTGGCCCGCACCCCGTCGACCGGCATCAGGGTCCAGGCCTGCGGCGACGCCCACGTGGCGAACTTCGGGCTGTACCACTCCCCCGAACGCCGCCTCGTCTTCGACATCAACGACTTCGACGAAACCGCGCAGGCGCCGTGGGAATGGGACGTGAAACGCCTGGCCGCCAGCATCGAGATCTGCGGACGAGAGCGCGGCTTCTCCGACAAGGAGCGCAAGGCGGCGACCCTCGAATCCGTGAAATGCTACCGCCAGGCGATGCGCGATTTCGCGCGCATGGGTTCGATGGACGTGTGGTACGCCCATATGGACGCCGAAGAGCTCTACGAGCATATGGCGCAGGCCGCCAGCAAACGCGAGCGCCGCGAGACGAAGGAGCTCTTCGACAAGGCGCGTTCGAAAAACAGCGCCCGCGCCGTATCGAAGCTGACCGAGGTGGTGGACGGCGAGCTGCGCATCGTAAACGACCCGCCGCTCATCGTTCCTTTGCGCGAGCTGGTCAGGCAGCGCACCGGGCTCGATATTCCCGACCCCGACATGCGCGAACGCGAGCGCATCATCGCGATGCTGTTCTCCCGCTATCGCAAGAACCTGCCCGATGACAGGCGCCTTCTGGTCGAGCAGTATCGCGGCGTCGACATCGCGCGCAAGGTGGTCGGCGTGGGAAGCGTGGGGCTGCAGGCCTGGATCGTGGTCATGGAAGGGGCGACGCCCGACGACCACCTGGTGCTCCAGATCAAAGAGGCGCGCGAATCGGTGCTCGAACGATATGCCGGCAAAGACGCCAGCGAAAGCTCGGGGCTTCGCATCGTCCGAGGCCAGAAGGCCATGCAGACGGCCAGCGACGTCTTGCTCGGATGGAGCGACATGCGCTCCGACAAGGCGGAGCGCAGCTTCTACGTGCGCCAGCTTTGGGACGGCAAAGCATCCGTCGACCTTGAAGAGATCGACGCCGATTCGCTGCAGGCGCTTGCGGGCGCGTGCGGATGGACCCTCGCGCATGCCCATGCGCGCACGGGCAACCGATTCGCCATTGCGGGATATCTCGGCAAAAGCGATGTCTTCGACCGCGCGGTCGTCGAGTTCGCACGCGCCTACGCCGACCAAAACGACGCCGATTACCGCATGTTCCTGAAAGCGTTCGCCCTTTAGCCATACGCGAGATGTCTGCCCCGGACGAAGGCCTTTGTCCGGGGCAGGTCGCCCGGCGCAGACGTTCCTCGAACGGCGCCGTGTGCGAGATGACACGCCCCGATCGGCCCGAAGACGAAAAAAGACCCGCCGAAGCGGGTCTTTGCGCAATCGAATGCGTTGTTATTCGGCCTCGAGGGGACGAACATGAACCATACGACGAGCACCCTTGGTGAACTCGACGGTGCCTTCGCACAAAGCGAACAGCGTGTCGTCCTTGCCGCGACCGACGTTCTGGCCGGGATGGAAGTGGGTGCCACGCTGGCGAACGATGATGTTGCCGGTGATGACATGCTCGCCGCCATAGCGCTTCACGCCGAGGCGCTGCGCGCGGGAGTCACGACCATTACGGGTAGAACCAAGACCTTTTTTATGTGCCATTTTCTATACCTGCCTTCTGTTCTCTTCGGCCCGTTATTCGCCGATGCTCTCAATCTGGATGCGAGTGAGGTTCTGACGATGACCGCGAAGCTTCTTGTAGTTCTTGCGCTTCTTGAACTTGAAGACGAGCTTCTTCTTGTCCTTGTACTGGTCAAGAACGGTAGCGACGGCCTTGGCCTTGGTGTCGAGGTCGACCTTGCTGCCGTCGACAACGCAGATGACCTCGAGCTCGACCTTCTCGCCGACCTCGGCGTCGAGCTTCTCGACGGAGAGGTATTCGCCCGGAGTGACCTTATACTGCTTACCACCGGTTTTCACGATTGCGTACATGTAATTCTCCTTGAATGTGTTAAAACGCAGGGCGATATTGTACATCGCGCCATGCACACTCGTCAATACATTTGGGGGGCTAAGTCCCAATATTTAGAGGAAAACACGCCATCAGAGGCAAGCGAAGACTTTACCATACCGAGGCCTGTTCGCCTAGCCGTGATTTTGCCATTTTCACAATGGTTTCGCTTAGTGGCCTTTGAGGCCCACCTGCCTCTATTCGCCGCGAGGCACGCGGGGCTTCGCGCGAAAGCCCCGTCGAACGCGCATGCGGGCCGCCCCTTTAATGCGCCTGCGCCCAATTCGCGCCGCTTTGCACGTCCACCAGCAGCGGCACCTTCAATTCGACGACGCCGCTCATCACCTCTTCCACCATGGCGGAAAGCGTCTCGAGCTCTTCGCGCGGCACGCTGAAATCCAGCTCGTCGTGGACCTGCAGCATGAGCTTGCTCTCGAAGCCTTCGGCGGCCAGGCGGCGGGCCACCTCGTTCATGGCAAGCTTGATGATGTCGGCCGCGCTTCCCTGCATGGGATGGTTCATGGCCGTGCGTTCGCCGAATCCGCGCTGGACCGCATTGCCCGCGCGCAGCTCGGGGATATGGCGCTTTCGGCCGAACATCGTGACGGCGTAGCCGGTCTCTTTCGCCTCGGCCACCGTTTCGTCGAGATACGCGCGCACGCGCGGGTGCACCTCGAAGTAGCGGTCGATCATCTCCTGGGCCTCTTTGAACCCGATGCCCAGCGAACTCGCCAGACCGAACGCCTGCTGGCCGTACACGATGCCGAAGTTGACGGCTTTCGCGCGGCTGCGAAGCTCGGGCGTCACCTCGTCGACGGAAATGCCGAACACGCGCGCCGCCGTAGCCGCATGGAAGTCGGCACCGCCGCAGAACGAATCAATCAGGCTCTCGTCGCCCGACAGATGCGCGAGCAGACGAAGCTCGATCTGCGAATAGTCGGCGGACACGAAGACGTCGCCCTCACGCAGCGGCACGAAGCATTCGCGGATGCGGCGGCCGAACTCGGTGCGCACGGGAATGTTCTGCAGATTCGGCTCGCTCGAAGAAAGGCGGCCCGTGGTGGTGACCGTCTGGTTGAAGCTCGTGTGCACGCGGCCGTCGCCCGCGCGCATGCGCGGCAACGCATCTATATAGGTAGAACGCATCTTCGCAAGCTCGCGGTAGCGCAGCACCTTGCTCGCAATCGGATGCTTGCCCTCGAGGCCTTTGAGGGTCTTGGCATCGGTCGAAAACCCGCGCTGCGTCTTCTTGCCCGCGGGAAGGCCCAATACCTCGAACAGGATATGGCCGAGCTGTTTGGGCGAATCCACGTTGAATTCCTCGCCCGCCAGCTCGATAATCTCTTGCTTGAGGGCCTCGATCTCGCCTTGCGTCTCGACTCCCATCGCGGCCAGCGACACGCTGTCCAGCGCGGCGCCCACGCGTTCCATGCCCGCAAGCGTGGACACGAGCGGAGCGTCGATATCGGCATAGCACGCCAGGCTTCCGTCTTCGTCCAACGCTTCGCGCAAAGCCTCGCTCAGCGGACGCGCGACCCACGCATGGGCCGCGGCGCGCGCGTCTTCCGCATCGAATTCAGGCAACGCGGCCCCGAGATAGGCGTCGCACAGGGCCTCGTACTCGTAGCGGCTTGTATTGGAATCGAGCAGATACGCCGCAAGCCCGATGTCGAAATAGCGGGCGTCCGCCACCGCGGAAAGCTCGACCGCCGCAGGCTGCGCGCCGTCGGCCGGATAAACCTCCTGCAAGGCGTGCTTCGCATCGAGCGCGCAAAACGCGCCGTCGCGCACGATGCGCGCGAATGCACGGACCGCCGCATCGCCTTCGAACGCCATGACGCGCTCGTCCGACGCCGCATACAGCACGGAAGCCGGTTCGAAAAGGCTCTCCTGCGCGGGCCTGTAGAACTCGACGCCTACCATGACGCCGCCTTCGATCGCCGCATCGAGCGCCGCCTCGGCTTCATCGCCCGTCAAAACGGGCGCATCGGGCAGCTCGAGCCTCGTCGGCGCCGCAAGCGATGCGTCGGCGCCCGCCAGCGCGAGCACCTTGGAAAGATGCGCGTTGAAGCGCAGCGCGTTGAACGCCTCGACGACCGCCTCCTCGTCGAAAGCGGGAAACGCCGCCGCCTCGAGGTCGATGTCGATGGCGAGGTCGCGCGCGATCGTGGCGACGCGGCGGCTCGTGAACGCGGCCTCCTCGTTTTCGACGAGGTTCTGCAGCTGCTTGCCCTTGAGTTTGTCGAGGTTCTCGTAGATGCCGTCGATGCTGCCGAAATTCTGCAGCAGCTTGGCGGCGCCCTTGTCTCCGATGCCGGGCACGCCCGGGATGTTGTCGGAGGAATCGCCCTTCAGGCCCAAGAAGTCGGGGAACTGCTCGGGCGTCACGCCGTAGCGCTCCTCCACCTCGGCCGGACCGTAGACGGCCACGTCGCTGATGCCCTTCTTCGTGGTGACCACGCGCGTCAACTCGCTCACCAGCTGATAGGCGTCCTTATCGCCCGTCACCAGAAGCGTTTCGTATCCGAGCGCCTCGTCCATGGCGGCGATGCTGCCCAAAACGTCGTCGCCCTCCCAGCCCTTTATGCGCACCACGGGCACGTTCATCGATTCGAGAAGGCTTTCGATCAAAGGGAACTGCGCGCGCAGCGCGTCGTCCATCGGCGGACGGGTCGCCTTGTACTGCTCGAGGGCTTCCATGCGAAACGCGGGCCTGCCGGCGTCGAACGCGCAAACCACCGCATCGGGCATCGTGGTTTCATAGAGCTTCAAGAACATGGACATGAAGCCGAACACGGCGTTGGTGGGCGTGCCGTCCGGAGCGTTCATCGTGGGGGGCACCGCATGAAAGGCGCGATGCATGAGCGAATTACCGTCGATGACGGCTATTTTCTTCGGCGAATTTGGCATAATGCTCCTTTTACCTTCTTACGCCCCCGCCTGCGCCGGCGCGAAACCGCGCGCAGGCCTATTCCGAGGACGGTTCCATGATCGAAATCCAAGCCGGCCCGATCGCCGTCGTATGCGCGATCGCGGCCCTCTGTTTCCTTTCGTACGCCATCATACGGCGCAAGCATCTGGCGCGACGCTTCGACCGCGTGCTTTCCCATGCGAAACCCATAGTCGCCGCCGCCTGCATCCCTGCAGGATTTCTCCTGATGGAAATACCGTACAACCCTCTGACGTTCTCGATCGACCCGGCCTTCGTCGCGCTCGGGCTCGGCGTGACGGGCGCGCTGTTCGCCATCGTGTTCTTCCTCGGGCAACGCTCGAAAGCGGCGATGGCCGCGTTTCTGTGCGCCTGCTTCGCCGAAGGAACGGCGAATTACTTCGTGGCGTCGTTCAAGGGCCAGCCGATCCTTCCCTCCGACGTCATGGCGCTGCAAACGGCCGCCTCCGTCAGCGGCGGCTACACCTACGCCGTCGGAGAGAGCGTGCTTGCGGCCTTCGCCCTGCTCGCCGTTCTCGGCGGATTCATCGCCATGCTTCCCGCAGCGAAAGCCACGAAGCGCTCGGTCGCGATCGATTTGAGCGCGGGCGCAGCGATCCTGGTCGCCTTCTCCATGTGGTTCGGCGCGGTGGACATCGAGAAAGACTACGGCTGTCGCGTCGACGTATGGAGCAGCCTCGATTCCTACCAGCAGAACGGCTCTCTGCTGTGCTTCCTGCAGCGCAGCCAGCTGATCGCCCCGCATGCCCCCGAGGATTACTCACCCCAGGAAGCCGCCGCGATCAGGGCCGAAAAGGCGGCCATCGCCATGGCGGACCAGGCGGTCGAAGACTCCCCCGCAACCGCCCCCGACGTACGCCCGGCCGTGGTGGCCATCATGAACGAAACCTTCTCCGACCTGTCGCGCTATCCCAACGTCGCGCAGACATACGCGGGGACCGTCGCATTCGACCGGATCGACGCACTCGTGAAGGGCGACTGCTACGTGTCCGCCATGGGCGGCGGCACCTGCAACAGCGAGTTCGAATTCCTCACGGGATCGACCATGGGCCTTCTAGGCGCGGGCGTCTACCCGTATATGCTCTACGACCTGCGCGGAGCCGACAATCTTGCGCGCTATCTTTCCTCGATCGGCTACAAGACCAGCGCCATCCATCCCGCCCAGAAGGAGAACTGGCGCCGCGACCGCGTCTACCGCCAGCTCGGATTCGACGAGTTCTACGACATCGACAGCTTCGAGGACGCCGAAATGTTTCGCGGCATGGTCAGCGATGCCTCGACCTACGACCTGATCTTGGACCTGCTGAATCGAGACGACGACCCGCGCTTCATCTTCGACGTGACCATCGCGAGCCACGGCGGATACGACACGGGCGGCGTCGACGAGCAGTATATGGTGCACGCGCCGCTCGACGGCATCGAATACGACGACGTGAACGAATATCTGGGTTGCATCGAACGCTCGCAGGTCGAGCTGGTCGAATTCCTCGGCAAGCTGCGCGAGCTCGACCGCCCCGTCATCGTATGCTTCTTCGGCGACCATCAGCCGGGATTCGTGGAATGGCTTTCCAACGAAGCCTACGGCGCGAACGAGGCCGGCGAAGGCGAAGCGGACGGCGCGCAGCCCGCCGCAGAAGCGCCCACGGGCATCGACCTGGTGCAGGAGCGCTACGTCACGCCCTACATGATTTGGACGAACAACCCCGAGCTGCGCCAGGCCTCCGACGAGCCGCGCGTGGCCGACACGAGCCTGAACTACCTCGGCGCCATCCTGCTGCGCGCAGCGGGCCTTCCCCTCGACGAATATTTCGCCTTCACGCTCGCCGTGCGCGACGACATTCCCGCCATCAATCTGAACGGCTATCAGGACGCGCAGGGCGAATGGCACTGGCACGGCGACACGGCGGCGCGCTCCGAGGCGTACCGCCAGCTTTCCATGGTCGAGCACGCGAACCTGTTCGAGAAAGACTAGCCTGCCCACCCGCCTTGCGCCGCGCGACCGTACGAAGGCGCAAGGCGGGGCCGGGCAACGAAAAAGGCCGGAAGCGTCACCACTTCCGGCCTTCGATATTTCGTGGTGGGCCCGCCCGGATTCGAACCGAGAACCAAAGGATTATGAGTCCCCTGCTCCACCGTTGAGCTACAGGCCCGTATACCCCGTCCCAAGACGAGATGTTCGGCTATTGTACCGCAACGAACGCGAATCGCAACGACGCGCTTTCATTTTCGCGCGACGCGCGAACAGCGGACGAAGCTTTAGTCTTCCAGGTAGTCCTTCAGCTTGGAAGAACGGCTGGGATGACGCAGCTTCGCGAGCGTCTTGCTCTCGATCTGGCGGATACGCTCGCGCGTGACGCCGAATTCGCGGCCCACTTCCTCGAGCGTATGCGGATGGCCGTCTTCGAGGCCGAAACGCAGGCTGATGACCTTGCGCTCGCGCTCGGCCAAGCCGTCGAGCACCTTGCCCAGCTGCTCCTGCAGCATGGAGAAACTCGCCGCGTCAGGCGGCACGATGGCGGCGTCGTCTTCGATGAAGTCGCCCAGCTGGCTGTCTTCCTCTTCGCCGATCGGCGTTTCGAGGGAGACGGGCTCCTGGCTGATCTTCTGGATTTCGCGCACGCGCTCGGCGCTCAGGCCCATCTTCTCGCCGATTTCCTCCGGAGAGGGATCGCGGCCGAGCTCCTGAAGCAGCTGGCGCTGGATGCGGACGAGCTTGTTGATCGTTTCGACCATATGCACCGGGATACGGATGGTGCGGGCCTGGTCGGCGATCGCACGCGTGATGGCCTGGCGGATCCACCACGTCGCATACGTGGAGAATTTGAAGCCCTTGGTATAGTCGAACTTCTCGACGGCGCGGATGAGGCCCAGGTTGCCTTCCTGGATGAGGTCGAGGAACAGCATGCCGCGGCCGACATAGCGCTTCGCGATCGACACGACGAGACGGAGGTTCGCTTCGATAAGCTGCTGCTTCGCATCGATGCCCACCTGTTCGACGCGCGTCAGGCGACGGCGCTCGCGACGCTCGAGCTCGATGCCCTCTTCTTCGGCCTTCTCGAGCTCGGCGGTAGCGGCGACGCCGGCCTCGATCTTCATGGCGAGGTCGATTTCCTCGGCGGCCGTGAGCAGGGGAACCTTGCCGATTTCTTTCAGATACATGCGGACGGGATCGCCCGTGAGCATGGTGACGGAGGTGTCGGCCGAACGGCGGCGCACCTTCGAAGCGCGGGTGGATACCTTTGGCAGGTTGACTTCGGCGTCTTCGGCGGCCTTGAGCTCTTCCTCGGGAATGCCCTCGAGCAGGTCTTCGTCGTCAGACAGCGAAGAGTCTATCTTTTCGTCTTCGAGAGCCATGTCGCCGGCAAGAGCGGCATCCTCTCCTTTTGCCTTGCTTTTCTTGGGATCTTCAGTTGTTTTCGCTTTGGCAGCAGACACAGATGCTATCCTTTCGCCGCAGAAAATGGGCACAATGGCCCTAAAGATACAGTTTATAATTGTACCAAGAATCCATTGACCTGGTCAATGCAACATGACCAGGCCTTTCTTGTCGTTTTCGGTTTTCGCTATTCGGCCGACCCGAGCGGGCGATGCGCGCTTCGCAACGCCACCAGCTCCCTTTGCAGCATGACCACGTCCTGATAGGCCTGCTCGTATTCGGAAGACGACATGGCTTCGGGGCGCTTCAGCTGGGCGTTGACGGCCGCGATCGAATCCTCCATATCGCGTATCGCCAATTCGTCGGCGAGAAAGCGTCCGAGAGCGCCCGGCTCGATATCGTCATACACCGAAGCGGCGGTCAGCGTCGAATCGGCGCCTTCCACCATCGACGAGACGCCGCGCACCACGTCTCCCGGCGCGCTCGCCTCGGGATGCTCGGCCAAATAGGCGATCAGCGCCTGGGCCGTCCTGCGATGGACATCGCGATGCCACATCGTCTGCACGAGCGTATCGGCGTAAGCCAGACCGACTTCGGCATGGCGGGCGCACAGGGCGAGAAACTCGCGCTCGATCCGCAAGCGCTCCCGCTCGCGCGGCGGAAGCGAAACGGCCGGCTTCGGCAACGGCGCCGAGGCGGCTTCGGCAGGCGCTTGGTCATAGGAGCGCGGGGCCGCAACGCCCGCAAGCTTCTCGGTCACCATGGCGATGTCGAAATGCAGCCTGTCGGCGATGTAGCCTGCGTATTCCTGCGCGAGCACCGAGCGCTTGATCGGAGCGAGCAGCGAGAGCGCATCGGCCAGCGCCCGGCTTTTCTGGCCGAAATCGGCCAGGTCGTACTTCGAAAACGTCCTGTCGATCGCATAGCGCAGCAGCGGCTGGGCATGTGATATCAGGTCCTCGAGCGCCTCGGCGCCGCGCTGCTGCACGAAATCGGCGGGATCGAGATCGTCCGGCAGCGTGACCGCGCACAGGTCGATCTTCGAGCGACCCGCCTCGGGCAGCATGCTCTCGTCGAGAAAGCGCGCCGCGCGGTCGGCCGCGCGCTGGCCGGCCTCATCTCCGTCGAACAGATACACGATGCGACGCTTCGCATGGCGCGAAATGGTGCGGATATGCTGGACCGTCAAAGCCGTGCCCAGCGTGGCCACGACGTTTTTCACGCCCGCCTCATGCATCACGATCACATCGGTGTAGCCCTCCACGATCACCGCGACGCCCGTGCTCGCCATGGCCGCCTTCGCCTTGTCGAGCCCGAACAGCACCTGCGACTTATGAAATACGGGCGTTTCCTGCGAATTGAGGTATTTCGGCTCGCCCTTGCCGACCACGCGGCCGCCGAACGCGATGGTGTCGCCCTCGACATCGCGGATCGGGAACATGATGCGGTCGAAAAAGCGGTCGCGCAGGCCGCGGCCCTGTTTCGACGCCGTGGCCACATTGGCCTCGACCATGTCTTCGGCCGAAAACCCCAGCGATTTCAAATGGCGCACGAGCGCCTGGTTGCCGGGAGCATAGCCTAAGTTCCAATCTTTCGGAACGCGGCCTCCCAGGTCGCGCGACGAAAGGTAGGCGCGTGCCGCATCGGCCTGAGGGCCGCGCAGCCTCATGAGCTGCAGATGGTAAAACGACGCCGCGGCCTCGCAAACCTCTTTCAAACGCGCCTTGCGCCCGCGCGCCGCGACGACGCCCGGCTCCTCGGTCAGCTGGATGCCGGCGCGGCGGGCGAGCTCGCGCACCGCGTCGACGAAGCCCAGGTCGTCGAGTTTCATGACGAATCCGAACACGTCGCCGCCCTCGCCGCAGCCGAAGCAGTGCCACAGCTGCGTGGTCGGGTCGATCTTGAACGACGGGGATTTCTCGCTATGGAAAGGGCAACACCCCCAGAAATCGCGACCGCGCTGGCGCAGCACCACGCGCTCCCCGGCAATCGACACCAAATCGCTCGCTTCGCGCACGCGCCTGATGTCGTCGTCCGAGATTCCCGCCATCTAGTTTCGCCCCCTACGGCGCAAAACGAGCGAAACGACGCCGACGATGACAAGCACCGCCACGGTAGCCCCGCGACCGAACGTCAGGGGCTGATAGCCCACGGCCATGATCGCGACCGCGAACGCCGCAAGCGCGAACGCGATGCCCGCGATCCATGCGTAGTATTCAGACTTCATAGCATCCCCCGCTTTCCGACGACGCCCGCGGCGCTTCGCCGCGCGCGGGCCCATCGCCTCCTACAGATTCTCGCGCACCCACGCGATATTCGCCTGCACCTCGGCGATCAGGCTTTCAACCGAATCGAACTCGACCATGGGGCGCAGGTAATGAACCGGCTCCACCGCGATGGTCTCGCCGTAGATCGACCCTTCGAAATCGAGGATATGCACCTCGCTCGTCGCCGTCGCCTCGGCGAAGGTGGGCGCGGTTCCCATGCTCATCGCCGCCTTGTAGCGGACGCCCGAAACCGTCGCCCACGCGGCGTAGACGCCCTCCCCGAGCGCGCGCATCATGGGCGCAAGCTCGATGTTGGCCGTGCAGAATCCCATATCGGACCCCTCGCCGCGGCCCTGCGCCACCACGCCTTCGAACGCGTACGGATGGCCGAGCAGCTCGACGGCGTCTTCGCAGCGTCCCTCGGCGAGCAGCAGCCTGATGCGCGTCGCCGTGATCGGCTTGTCGAACGCGCTTTTCAGGTCGTGCGCGAAAATGCGCACGCCGCGCTCATCGGCCCATGCGCGCAGGTCGTCAACCTGGCCCGCCGCCTTCGCGCCGAAATGGAAGTCGCAGCCGACATGCAAGGCCGCGGGAAAGGATTCGCCGAACGTCGTCGCAAGGAAATCGAGGGGCGCCTGGGCCGCGAACGCAGGCGTGAACGGCAGAACCGCCACGAAATCGACGCCCGTCTGCGCCAGCGCCTCGATGCGGCGCTCGTTCGTCATGAGCTTTTTCAGCCGGTCGGCATGGAAACGCTCGTCGGGATCGATATCGAACGTCAGCACGGCCGAAGGGCCGCCGCATTCGGCGGCCGTCTTCTTCGCCTCGTCGATCAGGAAGCGATGGCCGCGATGGACGCCGTCGAACACGCCGAACGCGCAAGACGCTCCCGAAAGCAGACCGTGATCGAACGCCTCGTTGACCCTATAGACCTTTGCCACGAATCACTCCTTGTGAAAAAACGCAGCAGGGACGCAAGACGCCCTGCTTGGAATGCGCGCCGTACAAAGCGAGCAGCTCGTTGCCCGCCACCAGGCTCACCGTCTCGCCGTCTTCGAGAGGCGCCGTGCTGCGCTTCGCCGCGCGCATCGGGCCGCAATCGGATTCGTCGAAACGACACGGAGCCTCGAAAAGCTCCATGTCGGCGATGCGCAGAAACGCCCCGTTTCGAACGGCCGCAGCCTGTTCGTCGGTCAAAAACGCCATGCGATACCCCAGCAAGAACACCGGGTCGATGGCGGCGTCGAGCACGCGGGACTCGAGCGTTTCGATCGAAAGGCAGTCCTGCACGTCGAGCGAGCCCGCCTTCAGACGGCGCAGCTTCTGGACATGGGCCGCCGTGCCCAGCGACACGCCCAGGTCGCGCGCGATCGAACGGATATAGGTCCCCTTCGACACCGAAAGGCGCACGTCCCAGTAGAGCACCTCCGCATCATGGTCGCGCTCGAGGTCGAGCAGTTCGGCGTCGTAGATCTCGATATCGCGCGGTTCCAGCTTGATCACCTTGCCCGCGCGGGCCGCGTCGCACGCCTTCACGCCGCCGCGCTTGATAGCCGAATACGCGGGAGGCAGCTGTTTGTGGCGTCCGACCAGCGCGGCCACGCGCTCGCGCGCGAAGTCGGGGTCGCACGCCTCGGACGGAACCTCGCATGCGCGGACGGGCTCGCCTTGCGCGTCGTCGGTATCGGTGGCCACGCCGAAGGCGATGCGCACGTCGTAGGTCTTATCGTGGTTCGTCATGTACGCGTCGAGCCTGGCCGCAGGGCCGATGCAGACGCACAGCGCTCCCGTGGCCAGCGGGTCGAGCGTGCCGGTGTGGCCGACGCGGCGCTCGCCGAATATCCGGCGGCAGGCGTTCACCACGTCGTGCGAGCTCATTCCCGAAGGCTTGTCGACGCCGACGATGCACGAGATGCCGCTCTGGCCCCGCTTCATCGCAGACCCGCCTTGGCGACGAGCGCATCGAGATGTGCCGGCAGCGCGGCGATCGCCTCGTCGAGAGCGCCCTCGAACGTGAATCCCGCGGCTGCGCGATGTCCGCCGCCGCCGATCGCGCGTGCGAGCTCGGACACGTCGATCTCTTCGCCCTTCGCACGCAGGCTGCCGCGCACGCCGTCGGGCTGCTCGCGCAGCATGCACGCGACGCGCACGCCCGCAAGCGAACGCACGATATCGACCAGCGGCTCGGCATCGGCCTTCACCGCGCCGAGGCGGTCGAAATCGCCTTTATGCAGATAGGAAAACGCCCACAGGCCGTCTTCGGCCACCGTGACGTTTTCGAGCATGGCCTTTTCAAGCATGAGCGAAGCGAAGCTGCGGCTCTGATACACCTCGCTCGACACGAGCGCCGGATCGGCGCCCGCCTCGACCATCTCGGTGGCCGCGCACAAGGCCGCGGGCGTGGTGTTCTGATACTGGAACCTGCCGGTGTCGGTCATCAGCGCGGTGTAGCAGCAGATCGCCGATGCGGCGGGAACGGCATCGCCTGCAAGCAGCTTGGCGAGTTCCCACACGATCATGCCGCACGCCGGCGCGTCGGGATCGACGTAGTTGCATTCCGACATCGACGCGTCGGCGGCGTGATGGTCCACGGTGAAGCGCATCTGCGCGCGGCTCTGGATATCGGCCGCGGCGCCCAAGCGCGCCGTCGTAGGCACGTCGCAGGCCACGAACGTCGCCGCGGGGCCGTCGAAATCGGCCGCGGCCTTCATGTCGGAGACGCCCGGCAAGAAACGCAATCCCAGGTCGACCGAATCGGGCTCGACCAGAATGCAGGCCGCGCGCTTGCCGATGGCGTGCAGGGCATGCATGAGCGCAAGCTGAGAGCCCAGGCAATCGCCGTCGGGGTTCACATGTCCGCACAAGACAAAATCGTCGCATGCCCTCATGCGGTCGGCCATGGCCTCGAGCGTAGTATTGGTCTGAGGGGTCACCGCCATGGCGCTATTCCTCCTCCGCGTCCTCTTCGGATCGGCTCTTCTCGGCCGATTCGGCGTTGCGCGCCGCGTCGCGGGCCAACGCGTCGGTGATCTTTTCGGCCTCGTCGACCGAAGGGTCGAGTATGAAGCGGAGCTCGGGGGTCACGCGCCAGGAAAGGCCCTTGCCCATCAGGCTGCGGATGCGGCCCGCTGCGGCGGCGAAGCCTGCGGCGGCGTCTTCATAGCGGCCGGGCTCTGCGGTGTAGAACACGTTGCACACGCTGCGGTCGAAGCTGACTTCGCAGCCCGTGATCGTCACGAGGCGCAGACGGGGATCGGACACCTCGAAAAGCAGGATGCTCGCAAGAATCTCGCGAGCCTGCTCGTTGACTTTGCGATTCGCATTGGATTGTTTCATAACGAATCCTCCTTTCAGAAGGGTTCATGCATAAACCGTCGGCGAGATGCGTCTCGGCATGCCCGGAGCAAAACCGTGCCGAGGCGGACCTCGCCGAAGGGATGGCGCGCGGCCTGGTGCCATGCACGCCATCTCGATAAACGAGGCGTCCGACGCCCTCGAAGGGAGCCGGACGCCAAAGCGGCGGATGAAACGCCGTATGCGTTATTCGGTGCGCTCGACCTCTTCGATGCGGAAGCCCTCGATGACGTCGCCCACCTTGATGTCCTGGTAGCCGTCGACGCCGATGCCGCACTCGTAGCCCTGCTTGACGGTCTTGACGTCGTCTTTGAAACGACGCAGCGAGGAAATCTTGCCCTCGAAGATGACCGTCGAGTCGCGGACCACGCGAACCTTGTCGTCGCGCGAGATCTCGCCCTCGGTGATATAGCAGCCCGCGATGTTGCCGACCTTGGGAACGCGGAAGACGTCGCGGACCTCGGCGGAGCCGGTGTCGCGCTCGACGATCTCGGGGGCGAGCATGCCCACGCGAGCCGCGTTGATGTCCTCGATCGCCTGATAGATGACGCGATACAGGCGAATGTCGACCTTCTCGTGCTCGGCCGCCTTGCGCGCGCCCGCGGTCGGGCGGACGTTGAAGCCGATGATGATGGCGTCGGACGCTGCAGCCAGGGTCACGTCGGTCTCGGTCACGCCGCCGACGGCGGAGTGAATGATATTGATCTTGACCTCGGACTGGTCCATCTTGTCGAAGGCGTCGCGCAGGGCCTCGATCGAACCCTGGACGTCGGCCTTGACGACGAGATTGAGCTCGGTCGTGCCCTCCTCGATGCGGCTGAACAGGTCGTCGAGGCTCATGTGGGTCTTCGCCTCCTGAGCCTTCAGGCGCTCGCGCAGGGCGCGCTCTTCAGCCAGCTTGCGGGCGTCGCGCTCGTCTTCGAAGACGCGGAACTCGTCGCCTGCGGTGGGAACGCTCGAAAGGCCGAGGATCTCGACCGGGTCGGACGGACGCGCCGCCTCGGCGTGGTTGCCGCGCGGGTCGATCAGGGCGCGGACGCGGCCGTAGCTGGTGCCTGCGACGACGGTGTCGCCCGGCTTCAGCGTACCGCGCTGCACGAGGACCGTAGCGACCGGGCCGCGGCCCTTGTCGAGGTTGGCCTCGATGACGAAGCCGGACGCCAGGGCGTCGGGGTTCGCCTTGAGCTCGAGGACGTCGGCCTGCAGCAGGATGGTCTCGAGCAGGTCGTCGATGCCGATGCGCTGCTTGGCGGAAACGTCGACGAACATGTTCGAGCCGCCCCACTCCTCGGGGATGACGCCGTACTCGACCAGCTCCTGGCGCACGCGGTCGGGCGTGGCGCCGGGCTTATCGATCTTGTTGACCGCGACCACGATCGGCACGTTCGCCGCTTTGGCGTGGTTGATAGCCTCGATCGTCTGCGGCATGACGCCGTCGTCCGCCGCGACGACCAGGACGATGACGTCGGTCACCTGGGCACCGCGGGCGCGCATCGCCGTGAAGGCCTCGTGGCCCGGGGTGTCGATGAAGGTGATCTGACGGCCGTCGATGTTGACCACCGAAGCGCCGATGTGCTGCGTGATGCCGCCGGCCTCGCCTGCGGCGACGCCGGTGTGGCGGATCGCGTCGAGCGTGGAGGTCTTGCCGTGGTCGACGTGGCCCATGACGGTGACCACGGGAGGACGCGGCTTGAGGTCCGCCTCGGTGTCGTTATACACCACGGCATACTCTTCCTCGGGCGATACGACGCGGACCTTGCGACCCATATCGTCGGCGATCAGCTCGATCAGCTCGTCGGTCATGGTCTGGGTGACCGTGAGAACCTGGCCGAGCATGAACAGACGCTTGATGACGTCGTTGGACGGCACGCCCATCAGGTCGGCGAACTCGCCGACCGTCGAGCCCTGCATGACCTCGACCACGCTGTCATCGAGCACCAGATCGGGATCGATGCCCTTCTCGATGGCCTCCATGGCCATACGCTCGCGCTGAGCGGCCTCGCGCTTTTCCTTGCGCTTCTTGCGGCGGCCTTCGCCCTCGTTGTTGGAAGCGGCGGCGACGGCGGCGCGGGCCTCGGCGAGCACCTTATCGCGCTGAAGCTTCTCGGCCTGGACGGCCATCTGGGCGTAACGGTCCTCGCCCGCCGGGGTGGCGAGCTCGGGAACGTCGGGTTCGAAATGATGTGCGCCGCGCTTGCCGCCCTGGCCCTTGCCGCCCTGCTTTTTGGGAGCACGGGTGGGGGCGGTCGCCTGCTTGTTCGCCTTCTCGGCGCTGATGCGGGCCTTCTCGGCCTCGATCTGGGACAGCAGCGAATCGAACGACGACGTCGCGCGAGGCGCCGGAGCCGGCTTCTTCGCCGCCGGAGCGGCCTGCTTGGACGCGCCCTTCTTGCCGCCGCGCTGAGCGAGGCTTTCGGCGACGGCCTTGCGCTTGGCGACCTCGGCCGCGATCTTCGCGGCGCGGGCGTCGGCGGCCTGCTTGGCGCGACGCTGCGCCTCGGCCGCCTTCTGCTCCTCGATCTGGCGCGCGAGGCTGGAAAGGCCGGAAGAAGCGGGCGCGGGAGCGGGCTTCTTCTTGGCCTGCGGCTTATCGGCCGCGGCCTGGCCGGAACCGCCTGCGCGGCGGGCGCGCTCGGCGTCGCGCAAAGCGCGCTCGCGCTCGACCGCCTCGCGGCGCTCGCGCTCTTCCTCGGCCTTCTTCTTCGCGGCGGCCTCTTTCTCGGCCTTCGCGGCCTTGGCGGCCTCGGCATCGATGCCTTCCGCCTTCTCGCCCAACTCGGGCGCGATAGCTTTCTTGATCGCTTCGACGTTGTCGTCCGACAGGACGCTTGCGTGGCTCTTCGCGGGGATCTTCATATCCTGAATGCGAGAGAGCAGCTCTTTGCTGTCCATGCCGAATTCCTTCGCCAATTCATGAACTCTCATGCTGGCCATACGGTACTCCTCGTCTATCCTCTACTCTCTCGAACTACTCCTCGTCGGCGTGAATGCCGCAGAAGCGACTGCCGGGACGGGCATGATTGCGGCAATGCGCGCCGTCCTCGGAAACGTAAGCGCAGAATTCCGCTTCGTCTTCCTCGGGCTCTTCGTCGATGAGCATATTCACTTCGGGCGCCGGCGCGATGCCGAAGCTCGTGGACTTGATGTCGATGTGCCATCCGGTCAGACGCGCTGCCAGACGGGCGTTCTGGCCCTCCTTGCCGATAGCAAGGGAGAGCTGGTCGTCGGGAACCACAACGGTGGCGTAGTGGTTGGCCTCGTCGATGCTCACGCGGGTCACGCGAGCGGGGCTGAGCGCCTGAGCGATGTATTTCGCAGGATCCTCGTCCCACTGGATCACGTCGACGCGCTCGTTGCGCAGCTCTTCGACCACCATGCGCACGCGGCTGCCCTTCGGGCCGACGCAGGCGCCCACCGGGTCGAGATTGCTCTCGCGGCTGGCGACGGCGACCTTGGAGCGGGCGCCGGGCTCGCGGGCGATTGATTTGACCTCGACCATGCCGTCGTAGATCTCGGGAACCTCGAGCTCGAAAAGGCGGCGAATCAGGTCGGGATGGGTGCGCGAGACCACGATGGCGGGACGCGCCTGGTCGCCGCGGACGCGGGGCTCGAGCGCATTGGGGTCGCGCACGTCGATGATCAGCACCTTGATACGCTGATTATGACGGTAGTGCTCGCCTGCGGGACGCTCGTTGCGCTCGCCGGGATTGCGCTTCTGGTCGTAATGAGGCAGTTCGGCCTCGACGCCGTCGCGAATCTTGACGATCGTGAAGTCGGGCGTGACCTGCAGAACCGTGCCCGTCACGATGTCGCCCACGCGGTCGCTGAACTCTTCGTAGATGCTCTGGCGGCCGGCCTCGCGCACCATGGCGGCGATGACGCCCTTGGCGTTTTGGGCGGCGATGCGACTCACGTCGTTCGGAGTGACGTCGCGCTCTTCGAATTCGCTGTACTCGCCGGTCTCCTCATCGGGCTCGCCCACCGGAACCAGTTCGTAGACGTAGATGCGGCCCGTGGTGCGGTCGATCGTCACGCGCGCATCCCATTCCAGGTCGAGAATGTTCTGATAGCTCTTGGCAAGCGACGCCTCGAGGCGTTCGATCAGATAGAACTCGTCGATCTTCTTCTCGTGCGCCAGGGCTTGCAAAGCCTCCATAAGTTCGGATGCCATGGTATTCCTTCCTCGTCGACGTACGTATCGTACGTGCTCGCTCGGTCTTTATCGGGAAAAGTCGATGACGCCCTTGACGTGCGCCTTCTTGATATCGCCCAGAGGAACGTCGATTTTCGCTCCGTCTTCCATGGAAAGCTCGACGCAGCCTTTCTCCTCGTCGAAGCCGCACAGGCGGGCATTGAATCGGCTGCGGCCGTCGATGGGCGACGTCGTCATGACGTAGACCTCATCGCCGGCGAAGCGGGCGAAATGCTCGGGGGTGCGCAGCGGGCGGTCGATACCGGGAGAGCTCACCTCGAGCGTATAGGCGCCCGGAAACGGATCGAGCTCGTCCATAATCTCGTTCACCCACGCCTGGGCGGTCGTGATCTCTTCGAACGTGATGCCCTCGGGCGTATCGAGATACACGCGGATGGTGGGAGCCTTGCGGGACCCGACCACTTCGACCGTCACGATTTCGATTCCCTCGTCGGCCGCGCGCGGCTCGAGGGCGGCAAGCAAGCTTGCCTCTTTGGACGAAAGCATCCCGTCCTCCTTTCCAGACACCCTGAATAGGTGCTTATACAAAAAGAAAGCGGGCCGTGCCCACTTTCTCATGCGTCAGAAAAAGTTTTAGCGTATCGCACGTACCAGCCGTGCAAATACGATATTTCTTATACCACAGCAGACAGAACGCGCGCAAGGGCGTGGCATCGGTTCATCGTTCGAATACAGAATATATGCGAACGTCGCGGCCGCGGGCGCCGAACCTAGCGGCCCCTTTCGATCAGAATGCGGGCCAATCCGCCGAAATCTCCGCACATCAAGCCGGGGTTTTCGGCACGCAGCACTCCTTCGTCGAACATGCCCCACGTGACCGCAGCCGTCAGCATGCCTGCGGCATTGCCCGCCTGGATATCGAAGGGGCTATCGCCCACATAGGCGCAGCGCGCGGGATCGGCGCCTATCAGGCGCGCGCCGAGCGTCACAGGATCGGGATCGGGCTTATGGCGTTCGCAATCATCGGCGCCCACCACGCAGTCGAAGAGCTCCGCGATGCCCAGCACGTCCAGGCCATGCGCCGCCAGGCGATGCATCTTCGACGTGACCACGCCGAGCGTCATGCCCGCATCGCGCATCCGCTCGAGCGCCTCGCGCGTGCCGGGAAAAAGCGAGATGCGATCGTCATGAACGCTTTCGTTATAAGCGCGATAGACGCGCAGCAACTCGTCGTGGACGTCGGCATCGTCGGTGAAGTCCCACATCTGCACCGCGAGGGGCTGCCCGACCTTCGCCATCAGGCGCGCGTCGGGGATGGCCTCGCCGAGCACGGACCGGGTGGCATGGCGGAAGCTGTCGAGAAGCAGGTCGTGCGTGTCGACGAGCGTTCCGTCGTTGTCGAAAAGAACGGCTTGCAAAACGGGCATGGAAAACCTTTCGTGAAGACCGGGTCCCGAAATGCACCCGGATATGACGTTCGCACTTTAGCGTATCATAGGCCCGCAACGCGAAAAGAAGGCCGCAGGCGGCCGAGGAAAGGAACATATATGAGAGCTTTGGTGCAACGCGTGACCCGCGCCCATGTCGATATCGACGGCGAAACGGTTTCGAGCATCGACAAGGGATTCGTCATCCTCTTGGGCGTCGGCCATGACGATGGCGAGGAACAGGCCGACAAGCTATGGGCCAAAATCTCGAAGATGCGCATCTTCGAAGACGAAAACGGCAAGACCAATATCGGCCTGGCGGATGTCGGCGGCGACGTGCTGGTAGTCAGCCAGTTCACCCTCTACGCCGACTGCAAGCGAGGAAACCGCCCGTCGTTCACGAATGCCGGCGCACCTGACGAGGCGAACCGCCTCTACGAATATTTCGTCGGCCTCGTACGCGAAGACGTCGAGCATGTCGGCACCGGGTCGTTCGGCGCCGACATGAAGGTCGAGCTCGTCAACGACGGCCCCTTCACCATCTGGCTCGACACCGACACCCTGTAAACCCGGCCGACGGCGCGTTTCATAACGCGCCGGCAACGGATAGGCGCGCTACGCAACGGGAGGGAAACAAACCCTTCGCCCGGCCGCGCCGTTCTGTCACGATGGCGCCCGGAAGGCGCAGGCCTTCCCCGCGCGCCGCCCGGCGCCGGCCACCACCCGAGAGGAATACCATGAAAAGCATCCGTTTCTGGGGCGTGATCATCGGAGCCGCGGCCCTTGTCGCCGTCGGCTTCCTCGGAGCCAAGCTGCTCGACCGCGCCGCCGAACCTTCGGTCACGATGAGCGCCGACACGGTGGCCGAGCAGCTCGTCGAATGCAGCGAGCTGGCCACGATGAAGCTCGAGTACCGAGGACTCGTCACCTACGAGGAAGGCGAGCTTCCCCTTCTGACGAAGAAAGCCTTCACCATGATCTACGATGCCGACGTGCGCGCGGGCGTCGACCTGTCCCAGGCGACGGTCGAGGTCGCAGGCTCTTCCGTGAAGGTGTCGCTTCCCGCGGCCACCGTCCAAAGCATCGCGATCGACCCCGATTCCCTGCAGTTCTACGACCAGCGATACGCGCTGCTGAACTGGCAGGACCGCGACGACACCGCCAAGGCGCTCCAGATGGCGCAAGACGACGCCGAGGAGAAAGTCGACCACACGGCCATGATCGGCGACGCGCAGAAGCAGGCCGAGACCATCGTCGAAACCATGCTTCTGCCCTTCACCGAAGACGGCGACTACACCGTCGAAGTAAGCTTCCGCGAACCGGTCGAGCAGACGGACGCGGCATAGCGAAAACGAGGCGTCCGCCGCCTGAGCGCGCGGGCGCATCCGTGGGAAAGGAGTATCCATGATCGTCACCACCACCCAATCCGTCGAGAGATATCGCATCACCGGCTACTACGGCATCGTCTTCGGCGAAGTCGTCACCGGCGTCAACTTCCTGCGCGACATCGGCGCAGGGCTGCGCAACGTGTTCGGCGGCCGTTCGAGCGGATACGAAAACGAGCTCGAGCAGGCACGCACCAAAGCGTTGCACGAAATGGAAGAGCGCGCGGCCCGCATGGGGGCGCACGCCGTCGTAGGCGTCGACCTCGACTACGAGGTACTCGGCGAAGGCGACATGCTGATGGTCACGGCAAGCGGCACCGCCGTCACCGTCGAGGCCCTGTAAACGCGAAGAAGGGGTGGAAGCTTGCGCTTCCACCCCTTCCTTATCTTAAACGACCGGCTGTCGCGTATACCCTCGATCCGTTACGCCTGCTCGGCTGCGGCGACGGACTTCTTCAGGATGACGAGCGTCCACACCAGGCACACGCCGAGCACGATGTGGCTCAGACCCGCGATGCCGGAGATAGCGGCGTCGGCGCCGGAAGGCAGGGCCGTTCCGAGGACCTCGAACACGCCGCGCACGAGCATCATGACGACGGCGGCATTCAGACCGACCTGATAGCCGATGAGGACCTTGTTCAGGCCCTTCTTCTCGCCGCCGAACACGCGGGTGAAGATCGTCAGCGCCAGGAAGAACAGCACGCCGAGGATCATGTAGTGCGGATGGATGACGCCGAGGGCCGTGGTGCCGTCGAAGCCGTTGATCTTGGTGAACTCGCGGAAGAACACGCCGCCGGCAAGCGCCAGCACGGCATAGACGATCGCGCAATTCATATATTTCTTCATGGGACTCCCTTCTTTCGCAGGCGCTCCTGCACGCCTGCCGCTTTCCTCCCTCAGTATAACAATTGATGAACATTGTTCAGATTTTTCCCATAACCTCCCGACAATCGTCGACCCGCACCATTCCCTCCATACGAAAAAAACCGCCCGGATTCGGGCGGTTTCGGCATCGGTTTAAAAAATACGCTAGTAGACCATTCCCATGGCTTCCTGCACTTCGGCAAGCGTCTGGTTCGCGATCTCGTTGGCGCGCTTATTACCCTCGTGCAGCACGTCCTTGACGTAGTCGAGGTCTTTCTCGAAGGCGGCGCGGCGCTCGCGAATGGGAGCGAAGTACTCGTTGACCGCCTCGGTCACGTACTTCTTCAGCGCGCCCGATCCGCCCATGCCGATTTCCTCGGCGATCTCGACCTCGTCGCGGCCGGTGCAGATAGCGGCCGTGGAGATGAGGCCCGAAACGCCGGGACGGTTCTCGGGATCGAACGTGATCATGCGCTCGGAGTCGGTCTGGCTCTTCTTGATGCGCTTGGCGGTCTCTTCGGCGGTCATGGAGATGCTGATGGCATTGCCGTAGGACTTGCTCATCTTGCGGCCGTCAAGGCCGGGGAGAAGCGGAGTGTCGGACAGAAGGGCGTCGACTTCGGGGAACACCTGGCCGTAGCGGTTGTTGAAACGGCGGGCGATCGTGCGGGTCAGCTCGATGTGGGGCAGCTGGTCGCGACCGACGGGAACCACGTTGCCCTTGCAGAACAGGATGTCGCACGCCTGATGCACGGGATAGGTCAGAAGGAGGCCCGTGAGCTCGTGGCCCGACGCCTCCATCTCGGCCTTCACGGTGGGATTGCGCTGCAGCTCCGCTTCGGTGACCAGGCTCAAGAACGGCAGCATGAGCTGGTTGCAGGCGGGAACGGCGGAGTGCGTGTAGATCATCGTCTTCTCGGGGTCGATGCCGCACGCCAAATAATCCATCACCATGTTGTACACGTTGTCCTGGATATGCTCGGTGGTGTCGCGGTCGGTGATCACCTGGTAATCAGCGATGAGCACGTTAGCGCGCGCACCCATGTTCTGAAGCTCAACGCGGCCCTTCAGCGTGCCGAAGTAGTGGCCGAGATGCAGCCTGCCCGTCGGGCGGTCGCCCGTCAGCATCGTGTATTTCTCGGGATGAGCCGTCAGGTCGGCGCGGATCTCGTCGCTGCGCTTCTGGCTCGCCTCAAAGCTTCCTTCGTTTGCCATGGTTGGGCGCTCCTTCGAATAGTCATGCCGCCCGCGTGCAGCGGATGCGGCAGGTTCGGCGTTGTCGGCAGACTATGGTAACACGACCGACGCGCGAAGGCCGTCTCGCGATGCGCGTGCTATAGTAGGCGGCATGAATTCCTACACCACCATAGAAGGCCGCGCGACGGCCGAAATCGAAGAGAAGAAGAGCCGCTTCATCGCAAGCGTCGCCCACGTCGAAACCGAAGAGGAGGCCCTTGCCTTCCTCGAAGAGGTGCGGGCGGCCAATCGCATGGCGCGCCACAACGTCTACGCCTACATTCTGCGCGAAGGCGGCGCGGGGGCCGACGGCCGCGTGCGCTACTCCGACGACGGCGAGCCCCAGAAAACCGCAGGGCTTCCCACCCTCGAAGTCATCCAGCATGCGGGCCTGACCGATATCGCCATCGTGACCACGCGCTATTTCGGCGGCGTGCTGCTGGGAACGGGAGGCCTGGTGCGCGCCTACACGCAGGCCGCCCAGGCGGGCATCGAGGCCGCGAATCTCGTGGTGGTCTCGCAATGCGTCGACATATCCGTGCGCATGGACTACCCGCTCTACGACCAGATGGTACGTCTCGCCGCCGATTGCGAAGCCAAGATGATCGACGTGCAGTACACCGACCGCGTCACCATGGTGCTGCGCATGCTCGACGGAACCCAAGAGCCTCTGCTCGCGAAGCTCACCGAGCTGTTCCGCGGCAAGGAAGAAATCGAAGTCTCCGACCCCTTCGATGCCATGTTCTAAATCCGCCGCAAGCGCCTAGGAGCGAGGCAGCGCGACGTACACCTCGTCGCTGCCGACGCCGCACCTATGAAGGTCGACTCCGAACGCCTCGTCTATCGCGCGCGACGCATAGACCTCGTCCACCGTGCCTGCGGCCGTGACCGCCCCGGCGTCCATGACCGCCATACGGTCCGAATAGCGCAACGCCAAGTCGAGATCGTGAATGACCAGGACGACCGTCTTGCCGCATTCTTCATTCAACCTGCGCACGAGCCCCATCACATCGTGGCAGGCCCCGATGTCGAGATACGTCGTCGGCTCGTCGAGCACGACGGTGTCGGCATCCTGGGCCAGCGTCATGGCAACGAACGCGCGCTGCCGCTGACCGCCCGAAAGCCTGCGCAGGTCGCACGAGCGCAAACAAGCGACATCGGCGAGCTCCATCGCATGCTCGACGGCGGCACGGTCGGCGCGAGAAAGACGGCCCTGAGACGACGAATACGGAAAGCGCCCGCACGCGACGAGCGATTCGACGGTCATGGCAGGCGGTCGCGGCCCCTGCGCCAGCAACGCAAGACGACGGGCACGCTCGCGGGCGGCATACGACCGAACATTTCGCCCGTCGAGCAAAACATCGCCCCTGCAGGGCCGGACGATACCGCACGCCACCTTCAACAACGTCGATTTACCGCAGCCGTTCGGTCCGACGATGCTCGTCACCGCGCCTCGTTCGAATCCGATCGAAACATCCTCGATGAACGGACGGGAGCGATCGTACGAAAAGCCGACGCCGCGCAGCTCGAGCGCGAATTCGCGTTCGAGCGAAGGACGGGCCGAATCGCGAGCAGCTCTATTCAAGGCCTCCCCTCCTGTTCTTGAAAATCAGATAGATGAAAAACGGCCCCCCGACGAACGCCATAAGAATGCCCACCGGCACCTCGTAGGGCGCAAAGGCGACACGGGCAATGAGGTCGCAGCCGACCACGAACGCGGCGCCGGCTACCGCAGACAGAGGGAGCACCGCGCGGTTGTCGTTTCCGACCGCGAAACGCACGATATGAGGAACGATCAACCCTACGAAGCCCAGAAGGCCCGCGAAGCTCACGGCCGCCCCGGCAAGCAACGACGCGACGGCCAGCATGGCGAGCCTGACGGCGCGTACGTTCAATCCGAGCGCATGCGCCATATCGTCGCCGAGCGCGACCACGTTGAGCCGGTGCGCCCCACACATCGCCGCCACAAGGCCCGCCGCAATCAGAACCGCAGGCCATGCAAGATCCGACAGCAGCACGCCCGAGAGACCGCCCGTCAGAAAGACCGACGAGCCCACATAGGCGTCGGGCGCCACGATCATGACCGTATTCATACCTGCGCCGAACACGGTGGTTATCGCTATGCCCGACAGCACGACGGTCAGACGCGACGCGCCCGCATGCAGCGATATGCCGAAAATGACGGCCGCCGTAGCCAAAGCGCCGGCGAACGCCGCGAACGGAGCAGCCCAAGGCGCATGGGGAAACAACGCCGCGACCGCGAGCACGAACAGCCCTGCCCCCGAGTTGACGCCGATCACATTCGGACTTGCGAGCGGGTTGTCAAGCACCGATTGAATGACGGCCCCCGCCACTGCAAGGGCCGCGCCTGCAAGCAGCGCGGCCAGGACGCGCGGAAGCCTGACGTTTACCAAGATGCTTTTCGCGGCATCGCTCACTTCTCCGCCGCAGACCCATGCCGCGAGCTCGCCGAAACTCACAGAAGATGCTCCGCACAAGAAAGCTGCGATGCTCAGCGCCGCAAGAGCCGCGCAGGCAATGGCGAAGGCCGCCGCCCGACGACCTCGCCCGGCGGCGTGCCCCGATTCTTCACGAACGCGCCGCATCACGCCTCGTTCTGCCCGGACACGAGATGCCCCGCAAGCGTCTCATAACTCTGGGCCCATTTCGCATTGGGCTTGTACAGGAACAAATCGGGATCGAGCATGATGTAGCGACCCTCCTGCACTGCCGAAAGCGTCGCCCATGCAGGATTTTCTGCGGTCTGCGCCTCGAGATTGCGCATAGCGGCCTCGGTGTCGTTGCCCATAGGAATCACGAAAATGTAATCGGGGTCGAGCTCGATTACCGACTCGAGACTGAAGTCGGACAGAAGGCTGCGATTCTCGTCGGCAAGATTGACGACGCCCAGATCGGCAAGCATATCGCCCGCCATCGACGAGGACGTCAACACACGAGTCCCCCGCGAATACGTGGTCATGAGCAAAGCCGTAGAAGGCTCGCTCGCCTCGGACATGTCCGAAATCGCCTGCTCGATCGCCTGCTGCACCGATTCGCCGTTTCGGCTATACAGGTCGTCGCGGCCGGTGATGTCGCAGAACACGCGCAGCATGCGCAAGTAGTCCTCGAAAACCGTGACCTCGAAATACGCCACGGGAATGCCCGAAGCATCAAGAGCCGCCTTGAAATCGGCCTGGCTCGAATCGCCGCCGCGGCCGCCTGTGCCGCAGGTCATGATTACGAAATCAGGCTCGAGGGCGATGACCGCCTCGAGGTTGATGTTCGAGAAGTCGCCCACCTTCGCGACGTCGGGAGACTCGATATCGAATGCATCGAACGTGAAAGCGTCGTCAGAAGCGCCGACCAAGGTGCCGCCGGCAAGCTCCCACGTGTTCGCGAAGCTTCCCATGCACGCAACGACGCGCTGGGGATTTTCCACCGTGACCTCGTTGCCCATATCGTCAGTGAAAGTATAGGCCTGCGAACGTTCCGCTTCGATGGCAGACGCCCCCTCGCCCTCTGCCGACGACGCGCCGTCGCCGGCGCATCCTACGAGCATCGATGCCGAAAGCGCGAGCGCGAGCGCAGTGGAAAGCAGACCTGCGCGCACTGACGCGCGGCTGCGATACGTTTCATCGAACATAGCGGAAGATCCTTTCATAGAGAGCATGCGGCCGTTCTTATTCATAGGAGGCGGCCCCTTCGTCGTCGAGCTTCAATCCATGCGCGCAATAATCGTCCTGCGCGAGGATGTCGCCCTCGTGGTAATACGCGGCGCGGGCGCGGCATCCGCCGCATCCGTCGCGATAGTCGCACGTGCCGCAAGCGCCCGAATAGGCCTCGGTGCGCAGCTTCTCGAACACAGGGCTCGATTTCCAAATCTCGTCGAACGGAGTCGCGCGCACATCGCCCGCCTCTTCCGTCATATACGCGCACGGACGAACGATTCCCTCCGACCCGACGACACAATACGTCAAGCCGGCAAGGCATCCGCGTGAAAAACGCGTCTCCACGCCGAGCTGTTTGGCGACGCGCGTGAATTGCGGGGCGCACGTGGGCTTGACGTCGATGGAAACCTGTTGCGATTTCATCATGATGTCGCGCAGAAGTTCTTCGTTCTCCCTCACCTCGAGCGCGGTCTCCTTGATGAATTTCCCTCGGCCCACGGGAATGAGGAAAAAGATGTAGTGCGCGACGGCGCCGATACGCTCGGCGAAGTCGGTGATGTCGCAGACCTCGTCTCGGTTCCAGTCGACGACGGTGGTATGAAGCTGGAACGCCAGCCCCGCCTTCTTGCACGCCTCAATGCCCTGCATGGTTAGCTCGTAGGCGTTTTCGAGCCCGCGGAAGCGGTCGTGCTTGGCAGGATCGAGGCTGTCGACCGAGATTCCCATGGCGCAAGCCCCGCACTCCTTCAGACGCGCGGCCGTCTCATACGTGATCAGCGTGCCGTTCGTTCCGAAAACAGGACGCAGCCCCCGCGAAGCGGCATGCGCGACCAGGTCGAAAATATCAGGGCGAAGCAACGGCTCTCCGCCCGAGAAGATCATCACTTTGAAGCCCACACGTGCGATCTCGTCGATCATCTTCTTCGCTTCATCGGTGCCGAGCTCTTTGTCCGTAGCCTCCTCGGCATCCTGGTAGCAGTGCTCGCATTTCAAATTGCATTTGTTCGTCGTCATCCACGACACGATCATGATTGCCCCCCTTTTCGGCGCACGAAACCATCGGCGCGCCATCGCCTTTCTTCTCGATTTTCTTTCGAATGTCTATGGAAACCGAAGCGTCGCACGTCGAAGCGGCCTTTGCACGCCCGACGCGACGCGTGTTTCTATCCCGAAGCCGAAACGTCCCGGCTATCGAACCATCTCATATAAGCGCGCGCACGCTCCCTGATCGCCCGCGCGCGCTCGGCATCGCCGACGCTTTCGCGCTCGCACGCGGCCGCAACCTCCTGAAGATCGCTACGCCCGTAGACGAACACGTCGTCTACGTCCACGCGGCCGCGTCCGTCGGGTTCGCCCGCAAGGTCGAACACCACGCTCAAGCGTCCCCGACGCACACGTCGAAGCCTCTTCGCAGCGGCAGCGTCGAACGCCTGCGCGCGCCAGAGGAGCGACACGTCGGCCTTCGCCATGGACTCCATCAGCCCGTCTTCTTCGCAGGCGTCGAAGACCGATGCCCCGGCAGCGGAAAACGCCGCCTGGAAAACAGAAGCCTGCGGGCTCGAAGATTCCACCATGACGCTGCATTTCCCTAGGTCATCGAAGACGAATCGGGCAAGCTCGACCGCCATGTCGGCTTCGGCGCGCGATTGGGCGTCCTCGTCGCGGCGCAGGCCGAATGAAGAAGCCGCCTCGCTCGCCTCAAGAAAGAGCCGCTCGATCGCTTCGGCGGGCTTGCCGGAATCGCATGCGGATTCGCATATAAAGCGCGGCGCTGGAACATCCCTGCCCCGCGCGAACGAATCGGAGCCGCATGCGACATGCATCGCATGCATCGCGGCGTCGACTCCTTCCGCAGCGTAAAAGCAGCCCGCGATACGAGAAGGCGGAACGCCCAAATGGGACGAGAACAGATTGCCGAAAACCCCGAAGCTATCGAAGCCTTCGCGAAGCACCGCGTACGCCTCGTAGCGTTCGCCTTGGCCCGCGATGGCGGCCTCTTCGGCATCGGGAAGCGCCGCTATCGCGGCAAGAAGGTCCCCTCGACGCGCGCTTTCGACCGATGTGAGCACGTCATCGGGCGCATGAGCGGGATCGATTCCCGCAACGACGAGCTCCATCTCTAAACCGCCGCGACGAACATCAGCACAAGAGCTGCCGAGAAACCGCAGATGGAAAGGACCGACCGCGTCTTCGATCCGGCCAAAGACGGCGCGAGGTAGGAAACACCGACGAACACGGCGTAGGCCGACCACACGACGATCGAAAGTCCGATGCGAGGACCCAGATACGAGAATGCGGCAGGACAGCCTGCGGCCACCATAACGCCGTGGCGGATCGCATATCTACCGAACCCGAGCAGCATCCCCAGCGTGAACAACGGAAGGCCGACAAGCCCCGCACGGCGGGCGACGGCATTGAGCGTGTCGAGCGCAGGCATGGTGAGATTGAACAACCGCGCACTGCGGTCCTTCATCAGGCGGCGCTGATAAAGCTGCATGGCGGATGCCGCGGCGCTGATGACGAAACACGCCATGGCCGCAAGGAAGGAAAGGATATGGAGAACGAGGGCGGGCCACTGTTCGTACGTGCTGTTCGTATAGAAAGCCGACCCGGAAAACAGCGAGCTCATCTGGGCGATCAACATGAGCAAGGCGACCGTCGAAGCGGCTACGACGAGATAGCCGTACGGCCTCTTGGCGAAAACCGCCACGAACAACGACGCCACGGACAGAACCCATGACGTGAGCATGAGCACGTTCGGGCCCACGAGAACGGTTCCCGACGTGCTGACCGACTCCATTCCGATCGAGGCGGAATGGAGCAGGAAAGCCGCAAGGAAGAAAAGGCGGGAAGCGACGGAAAAGCGGTCGGCCTTACGGGCGGCGCGAAACGCACAGAGGCTGGCCGCGCAGCCGTAAAGCGTGATGCTCGCCGCGGCGGCTATGAATGCGATCATTGCTCTCCTTCGCTCTCCGTGCCGAGGATTCGGCGCGATTACAGAGTATCGGAGCACGAACGGCCGCGTAATAGCCCATTCGGATTAAATCGGCGTCGGGGAGTACGCTTCCTGCCGTACTCTAGGCGAATCATCGCGCCTTAAGCACCCCCGTCTCGAAGCCGTACGCGACAAGGGCTGCACGATTGTCGCAGCCCGTTTTCGCAATCATATTAGCAAGATGGACTTTCACCGTCTGTTCCGAAAGCGCAAGACGGGCCGCTATGCCCCTGTTCGAAAGGCCACGGGCGATATGGTATAGAATCTGCTGCTCGCGCACGGTCAGAGGACTCTCCTGGTCGATAGTCAGAATCACCTTTACCCCCCCTTGTTCTATACCGCACGAAGCGTGCGATGCGGGCAATTCTAGCGAGCATGCTCCCGTCGGTCTAGAGGAAGGCATCCTTGCCGGCGCCGTCGGACGCCGGTATACTCGCCGGAATGAATTCACCGAGGATGCCGTGCGCATCCGCTTCTAAGGAGCCCTGCATACATGAAGTTCTAGACGATGCACAGTTTTGTGCCCCATTCGCATCCGGCCGCTTTCGCGGCGCAGCCTTCGCGCATATCGGGCAGCATCGTCTTATACGTTCGTTTTCCCAACGGCTCCATCTCGCTTTTTCTCATAGCTTCGCCCCATGAGCGAAAGCGTTTTCGCCCCGAGAAAAACCACGCTTGCCCATGCGCGACCTTTCCGACAGGAGGCCGCCCTATGGCACGAACCATCCTCACGCTCTCCCATATCGCATACACCCACCCGCAATCCGCCGACCCCGTGCTGCACGACGTGTCCGCTACCTTCGCGCAAGGCTGGACCGCGCTTGTCGGCGACAACGGGTGCGGCAAGACCACGCTCGCCCGTATCGCCTGCGGTCTGGAAAAACCCGACGACGGCAACGTATCCGCACGCCTTTCCTTTGCGTATTGCGAACAAGACCCGCGCATGGAGCCCGCGCTGCTCTACGATTTCGCATGCGACTTCTCCCCCGAAGCGACACGCCTGCGAGCCGCTCTCGAAATTCCTGACGACGCCCCTTGGCGTTTCGAATCCCTAAGCGGCGGCGAGCAGAAAAAGCTCCAAATCGCCGTCGCGCTTTGGAGTGAGCCCGAACTGCTCGTCCTCGACGAGCCGACCAACCACGTCGACGCAGCATGCCGTGCATGCATCCTTGAGTCGCTGCGGGCATTTTCGGGCATCGGCATCGTCATTTCGCACGACCGCCTTTTGATCGATTCTTTACCAAAACAGTGTCTCTGCTTTGAAAACGGCCGCTTCGTCATGAGGCCAGGAGACTATGGCAATGCTTCCGAACAGCGCAAACGAGAGCTGCTTTGCTCGCAGCGTGCCAACGTACAAGCGAAAAGAACCGCCGCGGCGCTACAGCACGAGTATATCCGCCGCGCAGAAGAAGCATCCAAGACAGCGAAACGACGCAGCGCCCGCATGCTCGACAAGCACGATTCCGACGGCCGGGCAAAACGCAAGCTGGCGATCTATACCGGCCAGGACGGAAAGGCCGGCGCGCTCGCAAGCGGCATGAATGCGCGGCTTGAGCGCGCCTGGGCCGACATCGCCCGCACGCGCACGGAAAAGCGCTATGACGGATCGATCGCCTTCGACATGCAGCCCCACCCCCGAAAGACCCTGATGCACGTGGAAGAAGCACCCATCGCATGCGGACCGCAGGGGTTGCTTCGTGTGCCCCGGCTCTACGTGGGCAATACCGACCATCTGGGAATCAGCGGAAACAACGGAAGCGGTAAAACGACGCTAGTAAGGCATCTGCTCGATCACATGGACCCCGATATCCGCATCCTATTCATTCCCCAGGAATACACGCCCGATGAAGCGCGACGACTCGTGCAACGCGTGCGCGACGAATCCCCTGAAACGAAGGGTCGCATCCTTTCGATCGTCGCCCGCCTCGATTCCAATCCCGACCGCATCCTCGAAGGCGGCCGAACCAGCCCGGGAGAGCTGCGTAAGCTCGCCATCGCATGCGGCATCGCCGACGGCGCCGCCCTTATCATGGCGGACGAGCCGACCAACCACCTCGACATCCACTCCGTCGAGGCGCTCGAGCAAGCGCTAGCGGCATTTCCCGGCGCGCTCGTCGCCGTAAGCCACGACGAACGTTTCCTTGAAGCGGTCTGCACAAGGCGGCTGCACATCACGCGTGCAAACGGCCTTTCAACCTGCACGCTCTCCTGACGCGGAGCAGAGCGCGGCTGTCGTCGTAAAAATCGGCAACACGCGAACGAACGCAAAAGGACGGGCCGCGCAAGCCCGTCCTTCGATACGACGTGATTCCTCCATTCGAAAGCGCTACTCCACGCTCAACGCGTCAGCTAGTTCGAGCCATTCGTCCTCGAGCTCTTCTTTCGCCGCACGCAAAGCATCCAATTCCGCCTGAAGCTCGCCCAGACGCACGAAATCGGTGGGGTCGGCCGCATCCATCTCGGCCTGTTTGTCCTCTACCCTTTTCGCGGCGGTGCCCATCTTCTTGTTCAGGCTGGCCAGACGTTTTTTCATATCGCGCAGCTCGGCATTGCTCAGCATCGGAGAGGTACCGGCCGCCGGGGCCGCCGTCTGCGGCGCATCAGCCGCGCCGCCCCGGCCCGTCACATCGGCGAACGTGCGGCCCGAACCCGATGCGGCATCACGTTCGGCCAAAAGCTCGAGATATTCGTCCACGCCGCGCGGGCAATGGCGAACCTTGCCGTCGATGAGCGCGTATTGGTCGTCGGTCACGCGCTCCATCAAATAGCGGTCATGCGTCACCATGACAAGCGTTCCCGCCCAGGTGTCCAGCAAGTCTTCCAAAACGGCGAGCATATCGGTATCGAGATCGTTTCCAGGCTCGTCGAGAATCAACACGTTGGGCTCGTCGAGCAAGATCAGCAGCAGCTGGAGCCTGCGCTTCTGACCGCCTGACAAATCGCAGATTCGGGTGTAGAGATGCCTCGAAGAAAAGCCGAGACGCTCGAGCAGCTTGGCGGGCGTGGTCTCTTTCCCGTCGACCACGACGCGGGTGCGATAACGCGACAGCACCTCGGTCACACGGTATTTGCTCATTTCCTCAAGTTCGTCCAAGCGCTGAGACAGCACGGCGAATTTCACCGTCTTGCCGATTTTCACGAATCCCGAGTCCGGCTTGATGGCGCCCTGCACGATTTTGAGGAGCGTAGTCTTACCCGCGCCGTTCTCACCCAGGATGCCCACGCGGTCGCCGGGACCCACGGTCCAGTCCACGTTGTCGAGCACCGTCTTGTCTCCGAAGCGCTCCGTCACGCGCGTCAGCGACACGCACTGCTTGCCCAAGCGCTGCATGGCCATTGCGCGAAGCTCGAGCGTGTTACGCACGGGAGGTTCACCCGCGATAAGCTCCTGGGCAAGCGCCATATGGAACTTCGGCTTCGTCGAACGCGCGCGGGCGCCGCGGGAAAGCCATGCGAGTTCCTTGCGCATGAGATTCTTGCGCTTCTGCTCGGTCACCTGCGCCACGCGATCACGCTCGACGCGCTGCAGAACGTATGCCGAATACCCGCCCTCGAACGGGTCGACCGCGCCGTCATGCACTTCCCACATGGCATTGGCGACCTCGTCGAGAAACCAACGGTCGTGAGTCACCGTGAGCAGCGCGCCCGTTCCCTTGGGCCAGCGCCTGTTCAGATACGATGCCAGCCAAGCGATGGCGTGCATGTCCAAATGGTTCGTCGGCTCGTCGAGCATCAGAACGTCCCAGTCACCGATCAGAAGACGCGTCAGGTCGACGCGGCGGCGCTGGCCGCCCGAAAGCGTGCCCACCTGCGCCTGCCAATCGATGTCGGCGATCAGCGCCGCGATCACCTCGCGCACACGCGCGTCTCCCGCCCATACGTATTCGGGCGTGTCGCCCACCACGGCGCGCTCCACCGTAGCCTCGTCATCGAGCGAATCGCGCTGGGCGAGCATGCCGATGCGCAAACCGCGCGTGCGGCGCACCAGGCCGTCTTCGGGCTCCACCGTGCTCGCAAGCACGCCGAGCAGCGTCGATTTGCCGTCGCCGTTTTGCCCCACGATACCGATGCGGTCGCCCTCGTGCACGCCGAGCGTCACGTTGTCGAGAACCTTCTTCGTCGGATATTCAAGATGGACGCCTTCGCATCCGAACAGAAATGCCACGCGCTTCGCCGACCTTCCCTATCGCCTGTGTGTCCGCGCCATTCTATCAGGCGGCACGGGCAACGCCGCGCATGAAGCGCATCCTGCATGCGAAAACCGGCCACGCTTTGATTTCCAACCAAAACCGGCCGCGCGCCTAGCGCTTTTTCAACGACTCGGTCAGCGCATCAAGCGTGGAATCGCTGAAGCCTTCGCTGTAGGCGCTCGGAATAACCACGGTGCCTCCAGTGTTTTTCACGCTCTCGTACAGCAGATGCATCGTGCGCAGGCGCAGGGCAACTTCGTTTTCCTTATATTGGTCGGCCGCCTCCACGAGCATGGACGAGATGTCCTTTTCCACTTCGGCGAGCACCATGCGGGCGTTTTTCTCGCGCTCCGCCTGCGCTTCGGCGCTCATGACCTCCTGCAAGCTTTCGGGAATCACGATATCCCGAATCTCAACGGAAAGAACGGTGATGCCCCATTGACTCGTCTTGTCTTCAATGACTTCCTGAAGCTCCTCGTCGAGCTGGTTGCGGCGCACCGCCACCTCCGAAGCGCTGGCGCGGCCGATCGCGTCGCGCAGCGCCGTCTGGGCGGCAAGATTGACTGAATTGTAGTAGTTCTCAACCTCGAGCGCCGCCTTTTCGGCATCCCACACCATCCAAAACAGCACCGCGTCCACGTTGATGGGAACAAGGTCGCTCGTCAGCGTGGCCTCGGCGCCGAAGCCGGTCACCATGACGCGCTGATCGGCGGAAAGCGCAATCTGGTCGATGAACGGGATCGTAAAATACAGCCCCGGGCCTTTGGTGCGGCTGAACTTGCCCAGGCGCAGCACGACCACCTTTTCCCACTGCATGGCGATGTGGATCGACATCACGGCAAGCACCGCCACGACCAACGCCGCCAGAAACACCCATACCACCGGCTCGCCCACAAGGGCCACGCCGATAAGCGACGCCGCACAGAACGCAACCACGAACACGAACGCCGAAAACGCCATAGCGCCGTTTTGCGACGTCCTACGGTCGCTGCGCGAATTGTATTTCTCGATAGGCGCCGCCCTGTGCTCACGTGCGAAAGGCGAACGAGGCCTCTTCTCTTCTTTCACGCCAACCCTCTCCTAGCGCAATCGCGTTTTCATTTCCTTTTTGATTTCGTGCGTGATGTCGATCATACGCAACTGGACCTCGTCAAGCGACATGCCCATGGAAAGGCAGCGCCTGATGGCATCCTCCAAAACGGTATCGACCGCCGAGGTCATTTCACCATGAAGGGCCTCGGGTGTTTCACGCACGAACACACCGCGTCCGCGAATCGATTTCACATAGCCCGAATGCTCCAGATCGACATAGGCCTTGCTGACCGTGTTGTAGTTGATAGAAAGATCGGCCGCCAGGCTTCGCACGCTCGGAAGCTGCTCGCCCGGGCGGTAATACCCGGTTTTGATAAGGTATATGAGCCTGTTGCGCAACTGAAGCCATACGGGCAATCCGGAGGCTTCGTCGAGCCTGAATTCGGGCATGTGCGTCGTTCCCATCGGTAGCGTTTGTCGAAGAAGGTCTGTTTGATTGTAGCGAAAGACGCCGCAAGCTGCAGACAAGGCGGGCTGATTCATGCATGCTTTGCGTCACGCTCAGTGCAGGCCCGCCGAAACGATGCAGATTCTCAGGGCAAGCCCGCCGAAAATACACAGCGCGTCGATGAGCGGAAGCGCGCGCTCGATGCGGCGAGCACGCAAGACGCTCTCGCCGATGAGCGGAACCGCAAGGCCGCACAGCACGACGCCCGCAGCGAACCACGAAAGCAACGGGTCATGCAGCAAAAGCGCGAACGACGCCGGCGCCTCGCCGCGCCCGAAAGCGGCCGTTGCAAGAAAGGCGGCCAATGCGAACGCCTCGACGATAAGCACGAAAACGTGAATCGCATGCATGCGACCGATGTCGCGGCCGTACAGCCAACCGTCGCGCATGAACGCCGAGACCAGCAGGCACGCCGATATTCCCATGGAAACCGCCGAGAGAACGAACAGGGCGGGCACGAGCCACGTGTCCCAAAACGCTACGGCATAAAGCCCCTGCAGGAAAAGCCCCGTATACGTCATGACGGCCACCGACAAAACCGCGCACAGCACCTCGGCGACGACCTTCGCCCGCGCGTCGAAGCGCGGCAGATACAGGCAGTTGACCGCCGAAAGAAACGACGCAACAGCCGCAAGCGCCGCCAAAACGAACGTGCCGAACGTCAGATACGTCTCGTTTGGCCTGAAGAAAAGCAAAACGAAGCGTTCGGGCCTTCCCAAATCGGCCAAAAGGCACACCGCCCCGAGGCAGACCACGATCGTGCCCGCCACGAAACAGCGATTGCGAAACGTCCTGAAGGCGGCCGACTGGCGAAAGGTCCGGTTGGCGCGGGCATGGAAAACCAGGCTCCACAGAGAGGACACGAGCAGCATGCCCGCTCCGCATCCTCCCAAAAACAGATACATGATGATCAGCGGCCCGAACACATCGCCCTCCCATCTTGACCCAAGGCGCGCACAGCCCGATTCGGCACGACGACGCTGTGCTTGGCCACATGCTACAGGCGATGATTATACGAAAACGAACCATTTCCTTCGTCGAACGCGATGCCGAAGCGCGCGGCGCACGACCGCTCAAGCCCGAACACCAGCTCCCCGACCCCGCGATAGTAATCGGTTTTCGCGTGCTGCTTCACCAAGTAACGCCAGGCAGAAAGCCAAGGAAGCATATGCTGCACAAGGAAATCCTCGAAAGCTTTGAGGGGCTTGCGCGAAGCCTCTTCGTCTCCCGATTCCCCCAAGCGCAGCGATTCGCGCACAAGATGGGCGCAAAACGCCAGCATGATGCCCAGGGCATCGTCGGGCTCGCTCGCTTTGCGGTCGCTTTCCAGGCCCCATGCCCGATAGGCGGCACGCGCGGAAAGCGTGCTTTGTCCGAACATGATCGAGTTCGGCTCCGTGTAATACGACTCGTTGATGGACGCCTCGGGAGCGCCCAGGCCGACGAACAGACGAAGCCACTCGCGCTGCAGCGATCCGACCGCCTCGTCAACATCGCCCGCTGCTCCCGCACACCACTGGCGCATCAGCGCCAGCCCGTTCGCAACCGCCTCGTCGTCTTGCCCAAAAGGCGCAGCGGCGAACAGGTCGTCGTCGATGCACGATTCAATCCAGGCCCGCCCAGGCTCCACCTGAACCAAACGTGCGGCGAAATCGAAAGCAACGCCTACCGAGGCAAGCTCTTCTGTGGAAAAGCACGCCATTCGTCCCCCTCTCCGTGCTCAGCATCTCGAAACAAGGCGGTTTCGAGAGAGCACCACGTAATACGCCGCAGGGCGGAATCATCCGCCCTGCGTCTTTCATTCTATCGCGCCGAACCGACGCGCGCGATGTGCGTCGGAAAGCTAGAGCTCTTCCGCAAGATTGACTGTAGAACCCGTTCCCGCGCCCGTTTTCTGAGCGGCGGGATGAGGCTTGATGATGAGGTTGGCGCCAGTGGTGTTTTCCGGCAACGGCTCGATTTCGACATCCCCTTCGCCGTATTTGGCAATGAGCTCGTCTTTGTCGCCCCAGTCAAGCGCACGCATCGGGCAAGAAGCAACACAGAACGGAACATGCCCCGACGACACTTCGTCAAGACACATATCGCATTTCGATACGACACCCGTTTCCTCGATAAACGTAGGAGCCTCATAGGGGCATGCCGTGATGCACGCCTTGCATCCAATGCAAGCTTCCCGGTCTATCGAGACGATTCCGGTGTCTTCGTCCTTCGAAATAGCGCCCGTCGCACAATTTGCCATGCAGGCAGGCATGTCGCAATGATTGCACGACAAGGAAATCTTGTAGCCGAAAGCACCTTCGGGGACATAGCAGCCCGATGCATCGACGGACCAGGAGCCGCCCTGGTACTCCAGCACACGACGCCAAAGATTATCCGTCGGGAGCTTATGGTTCTCTTTGCAAACCACCTGACACGTCTTGCATCCCGTGCATTTGGAAGAATCGAAATAAAATGCATACTGAGTCATAGGAGGCCTCCTCTATCCCTCGATGCCAACGGGCGTAACAACGGGACGGTTCTTGTCGGGCAAAAGCTCCAAGGGGCCGTCGTACTTTTCGACCTGCAAAATCGTTCCCGTCCACGCCTGGCAACCACCGCCGGATGACTTCGGGGCCTGAAGGACGTTCGGGCATCCGCCCAAATCGATTCCCGTCTCTTCGTCAATCTGGAACCAGGCACCATCCTGCATGGCAACAGCACCAGGAACGATATTCGGAACAACCTTGGCAGGGCGCAAAACTTTTCCATGGGGGCTTGTCATCAAAACGATGTCTCCGTTCTTGATGCCGCGCGCCTCGGCGTCAACCGTGCTCATGAAGCATTCCTGCGGGAAAGCTTCGCGCAAGCTGACAACGTTGTCATTGACCGAATGCGCGCGCCTCAAAGAATGCGGCGTCCAAAGCAAGAGCGGATATTCATCAGTACGTGCCTCAACGCCCTGCTCGGGGTCTCCCACCTGATAGATGCCAATAGGAGCAATGGTGGAGTAACCGACGGAATTGATCATCGCCGCAAGCGTTTCGCAATAAATCTCAAACTTGCCCGAAGCCGTGGCCAAAGGCGCGCCTGCAGGGTCGGCGATGAAAGCCGCATAAGGCTCGGGAATAACCATCTCTTCCGAAAGCTCGGCCTTCAGGATGCCTTGCTCACGGAATTCCTGGAATGTGAATTTCCCTTCCTGAGGAGAGCCCTCCACACCGGGGAAATATGTATCGATTTCTTCCTGCGTAATCGTAAGCAGCGGCGAAGGCTGGAAGGTGGTACCGTCCATATACACCGCATCGCGCACGGTTGCGTATGTCCTCTCGGAATCAGTAAGCGAATTAACCACCTTGGGATCGACCCCGAGGCGCTTCGCCAGTTCTTCCGCAATCCAGCTTTCAGGCTTGGATTCGTAAAGAGGATTCATGATTTGATCGAACCACAAAGCCGAGGAGGCATCGCCGGCAAACGCCTTGTTCGGTTTCTCCCAGAATGTGCAGCAGGGCAGCAATACGTCGCAATACTGTCGCGTGGAATCGAAGAACGGGTTGCATCCCCACACGAAGTCCATGCCGCGCACCACCTCGATGCCCGTCATGGTATCCGGAATCTGGTTCAGCGTGCTCATATGTCCGCCAAAGTAAGCGGCATGAATGTCGATCTTGCGCTTCCCCGTGGGCCAGCAGTCACGACCGTATTCGCCTGCCTTGATGGAGCGCCACGTCTCGGAAGGCTCAAGATTCAGCCAACCTTCAGGATCTTCCATGGTCGCAAACACAGGAATGGGGTAATACATGTATACAGGAGCCCCTGCAGGCTGAAGAGGATTGACGGGATCCGCATCAACAGGGCAATACGAACCGGGATTGACACTGCTGCTCATGAAGTCCTTCATGCCAGACCAGCCGAAATAATGCCCGGGCATACCAATTCCTCCATGCATAAGCGCCATGGTATAGAAACTTTGAACGAATTGTTCGCCCGCAGGAATCTTCGAAGTAGACTGGGAGGAGAAGAAATCGACCTTGTCAACCGAGGCGATTTCGGTCGCAAGCTCACGAATCTTCGCAGCGGGAACGCCGCAAATCTTCTCGGCCCATTCGGGCGTTTTCGGAACCATATCGTATCCCGTGCCCATGACATAGTCTTTCCAGGATGCGTTGGCGGGAGCCCCTTCGGGCATGTGGTCCCCGTCAAAACCCACGCAATACGTATCAAGGAATTCCTGGTCATAGGTTCCAGCAGCAATCCATTCATGGCAAATGGCAATAACGAGAGCCGTGTCGGTGCCGGGAATAATGGGAATCCATTCATCGGCAACCACCTGGGCAGTCTGATTCAACCATGGGTCTATGACAATGACCTTCGCACCGCGTTCGCGACACTGCTGCAAATACCACGTATGATTGCCAGCCTTGTTGGCCGCCCAATTGCAGCCAAACATGACATGCAAATCACTCGAAAGCATCTGAATATGGTGCGGGGTATTCGTCATGGCGAAACCGCCGAGCATGTGGGTGTCCGCCACGGACCAAGAACCGAACGAGACAGTTCCCGCCTCAGCATGAACCGAACCGCCAAGAGCGTTCAAGAGGCAGACATTCTGGTCGTAATAACCGTCTCCGATATTGGACGAGGCCCCGCAAAGAATGCCCTTCGGGCCGTATTGATCGAGCATGCGCTTGATGCCATCGGCAACCAGATCAAGCGCTTCGTCCCATTCCATACGTTCCCATTCGTCCTTGCCTCGCAAGTCTCCATGAGGATCGTCAAGGCTGAAGTTCTTGCGCTTCATGGGATATTTAATACGCGCAGGAGAAAGCACCTCGCTCATCTTGGCGCGACCACGAAGGCACGAACGACGCTGAGGCATCGCATACGAATCGATCTCGGACTCATCGCTCCTCGTTTTCAGGGGAACTCCGTCTTCAACATAGACTTTATTAAGACAACGAGACGAACCGCAGCTGCAGTTGTTGTAGCAGGGAGCATTGAGCCATGCGCCCGACTCAGCAGCACCCGCACCCGTCTCTTCCTGGGCTTCATTCTTTGGAGCGCAGGCATTCAACCCGACAAGCGATGCGGTTCCCGCCGTCGCCGCTCCCCACTTCACGAAATTTCGCCGAGTCAACATGGCGTCCATAGTTTCCCCTTCCCCCTATCCAAGCGGTTCGAATCAAAGCAAATTCATTCGAACCATCGATAAAACTGTCCTATCTGCCTTAGTTAGATAGGACAGTTTGATAATGGATATTCTATCCATGTTTTCTCCATAAAGCAATTTCATTTGCGTAAATTAAGGCTAATGGCAATAGCTCTATTTCTCCAATCTGTACTATGATAGTATGACAGTTAATTGAATGGATATATCGATACAGCCTATGCAATCCCGCGCATACGGCGCTTCATGCTCGACAGAAACGCCGTGCGTCACGCGGCCCAGCAGAACAAAGCAGCCCCTCCCGGAAAACGCAGCTTTCATGAGCTGCGTTTTCTTTTCTGCAGCATACCGATCATTTCGTCACCGAATCGGCATCGTTGCGTCATTCCGGCGCAAGGCGCATCGTGCATACTGAGGCCAACAAGCCGGCGCGGGAAGGAGGGCCCATGCGACGACCCGCGTACACCAACGACATCTCCAAGAAAAACGGATTCGGCCGAGCGTTGCGCAAGCTCGTGAAATGGTTCCTCATCCTACTGCTTGCATTCCTCATGGGGACCTGCGCGTATTTCGGCATACGGGGCTATACGCTCTATAAGCAGGCCTCCGAACGAGAGAGCGTCGCGCAGATGGCCGAGAGCATTCGCGCAAACAGCGCCTACATCGACCTCGAACGGCTTCCGCAAGTCTACCTCGATGCCGTCGTATCGGTCGAGGACCACCGTTTCTACCAGCATCCCGGATTCGACGTCTTCGCCACCGCCCGCGCGCTCTGCAACGACATACGCGCGGGGGCGATCGTCGAGGGCGGCTCGACCATCACCCAGCAGCTCGCCAAAAACGAGTTCTTCACCCAGGAGCAGGTCATCGAACGCAAAGTGGCCGAAGTGCTCATGGCCTTCGACATCGAACGCCAGCTGACCAAGGAGGACATCTTGGAGCTCTACGTCAACTCGATCTATTTCGGCGACGGCTATTACGGCATAGGAAGCGCCTGCGCGGGATATCTGGGCAAGGCGCCCGCCGAGATGGCCGACTGGGAAAGCGTGCTTTTGGCCGGCGTGCCCAACGCCCCGAGCGCCTATGCGCCCACCCTGAACTTCGACCTGGCCTGCCAGCGTCAGCGCCACGTGCTGGCGCGCATGGTGAAATACGGAGCTCTCAAGCAAGAACAGGCCGACGCGATCGTCGCGCAAACCCCCGCAGCGCTTCCTCGATAGCCGCGAGAAAATGCCGGGAACAGGCCTTTTGAAAAACACGTCCGCGACGATTCAAACGATTCGGTGCCGGGTTTCACCGAACGTCGCGGCCCGAGCGTACCATTGACCGAAACACGGCGCCCCGCGGCGCCGACGAAGGAGGCCCGCATGAATACAGAGAAAACCATCGAAAGCGCCGTCGAAAGGCTGCGCGCCCATTTCGCGACGGGCGCCACGATCGACATCGACGAACGGGTCGACGCGCTCGTCAGGCTTCGCAAGGCCGTCAAAAACGCCGAGCCGCGCATCGCCGAGGCGCTCGCGGCCGACCTCGGAAAGCCGTCGCAGGAAAGCTATATGTGCGAAATCGGACTCACGCTGGCCGAGCTGCGCCACCAGCTGGGACACCTGCGCGGCTGGGCCGAGCCGAAACGCGTGCGCACCGACCTGGCGAACTTCCCCGCGACAAGCTTCACCGTGGCCGAGCCCTACGGCGTCGTGCTGGTCATGTCGCCGTGGAACTACCCCTTCATGCTCGCGATGGAGCCGCTGATCGGCGCGATCGCGGCGGGCAACTGCTGCCTGGTGAAGCCGAGCGCCTACGCCCCCGCCACCAGCCAAGTCGTGGCCGACATCGTGGCCGAGGCCTTCGACCCCGGCCACGCGTTCGTCGTCCAGGGCGGGCGCGCCGAAAACGCCGCCCTGCTCGAGCAGCGTTTCGACTACATCTTCTTCACCGGCAGCACGACGGTCGGAAAGCTCGTCATGCAGAAAGCGGCGGCGCATCTGACGCCCGTCTCGCTCGAGCTCGGCGGCAAGAGCCCCTGCATCGTGGCCGCCGACGCCGATATCGAGCTCGCGGCCAGACGCATCGTGTTCGGCAAGTACCTCAATTGCGGCCAGACCTGCGTCGCGCCCGACTACGTGCTCGTCGACGAACAGGTGCACGACCGCTTCGTCGACGCCGTGAAGCGAAACATCACGGCCATGTTCGGCGAATTCCCGCTCGACGACCCCTCGTACGGACGCATCGTGAACCGCAAGCATTTCGGCAGGCTGCTCGGCTTGATCGAACCCGCGAAAACCGCGTTCGGCGGCGGCTTCGATGCCGATTCGCTGCGCATCGAGCCCACCGTCATGACGAACGTGACGCTCGACGACGCCGTCATGCAGGAAGAGATCTTCGGGCCCGTCATGCCCGTCATCGCGCTCGAGCATATCGAAGAAGCCGAGGCGCTGGTCAAGTCGATGCCCGAGCCGCTCGCCTTGTACCTGTTCACGCGCGATGCCGCCCTCCAGGACCGCTTCGTGCGCCACGTGCCCTTCGGCGGCGGATGCATCAACGACACCGTGATGCATCTGGCCACCTCGAACATGGGATTCGGCGGCGTGGGTGCCAGCGGCATGGGAAGCTATCACGGCAAGAAGAGCTTCGATACGTTCAGCCACGAGAAAAGCATCCTGAAGAAGGGCTCCTGGTTCGACGCGCCCCTGCGCTACCGCCCCTACTCCAAGGCGAAAGAAGCTGCCATCCGCGCGCTGCTGCGCTAGCCGCGAAAAGCGGCGTCATGCCGGCGGCGGGCAGTCAGACGCAAGAGCCGGCCCTTCCGCAGCGGGCGGCCCGCTCGCGTCTGTCGCAGACGTTTTTCGAAGGCGTCCATAAAGAAAGCTTCCCGCCCCTTTTCTCTTATCCAAGGAACGGGAAGCGGCCCTGGGCCCGCCCGCATCGGCCGGGCCCGAAAAGAAACGGCTCAGGCGCAGTGCCGGAGCCGTTTCGCACAAGCCGTGCGCGATTTCGTTCGGCCGCCCGGCATACGGAAGGCCGCTTCTCGCTATTCGCCCGCCTCGAGCGCCGCCGTATAGGCCGCATACAGCTCGGGCATCGCGCGCTTCTGGCTCACCGGCCGAAACGTCGAGGAATCCACCAGGCAGTGCGTGGTGCGGCCCGTGCAGCAGGGCTTGTCGACGCCGATTTCCTGGCCTTCTTTATATACCTCGTAGACGTATTCGGTCTTCGACTGCGTAAGCTTCGACACGCTCGTGCGCACGACAGCCGTGTCGCCGTACGTCAGCGGCGTGCCGTATCGCAGCTGCACGTCGACGACGGGAGACATATATCCCGCCTTCTCCATGTCCACGTAGGGAAAGCCGAGCTTTTCGAGGAACTCCGCGCGGGCGATCTCGAACCACACCAGATAATTGGCGTGATAGACGATGCCCATGCGGTCGGTTTCCGCATACCTGACTTTGATCCTGCTTTCGGAAATCATGCTATCCCTCCTGTTCGCGGCCGCATGCAGCCCGCCCCTCAAAGGAAAGCGGCACCTTCGCGCAGGTGCCGCCCGGTCGATGGAATCCTACAGAGCGCCCAGGTCGTACGGGGTGGTCTGATAGACGTAGTAGTTCAGCCAATTCGTGTAGATCAGCTGGCCCTCGGCGCGCCACGAAACGATGGGCGCCTTCGAGGGGTCGTCATCGGGATAGTAATGCACGGGCACCTTGATATCGAGGCCGCGCGCCACGTCGCGATCGTATTCGAGCTTGAGCGTATCGCCGTCGTATTCGGGATGGCCGAACACGAAGAAATGCTTGGAGTCGATACTCTTCGCAATAGACACGCCGCATTCGTCGGAATACGCGACCACCTCGAGCTTCTGGTTGGCCACGATGTCTTCGTAACACGTCTCGGAATGGCGCGAATGGGGCATCATCGACACGTCGTTGAAGCCGCGCACCAGAGGCGAAGACGGCTTGATCAGGCGATTCTCGAAAACGCCGAAGCATTTCTCGTCAAGATTGCGCTTCGGCACGCCGTAATGGTGGTACAGCGCCGCCTGCGCGCCCCAGCATACGTGGAAGACGCTGTGCACGTTGGTCAGGCTCCAGTCCATGATTTCGACCAGTTCCGGCCAATAGTCGACCGATTCGAAATCGAGCGTCTCGACGGGGGCTCCCGTGATGATCATGCCGTCGTAGCGGTAGTCGCGCACCTCGTCGAAGGTGCGGTAGAACGTTTCCAGGTGGTCGGCCGAAACGTTTTTCGACTGATGGCTGGCGATGCGAAGCAGCTCGACCTCGATCTGCAGCGGCGTGTTGGACAGCTTGCGCATGATCTGGGTCTCGGTGACGATCTTGGTCGGCATCAAATTGAGCAACAGCACACGCAGCGGGCGGATGTCCTGATGCATGGCGCGATGCTCGGTCATGACGAAGATATTCTCGCCCTCCAGGATAGAGGTGGCGGGCAGCGCGTCGGGAATTCTGATAGGCATGAAAGGCTCCTTCTGCCGTCGCCGCGCGAACGCCCTTTCGATCGCACGGAGGAAATTCAACGCGTGCCATTGTAGCAATTCGCCCGCGCAGGCCAAGAATGCGGGCGCGAGAACCTGATGCATTTGCGTTAAATCGACGTGAAGGCGCGAGCGGGGCCGCGCTCGAAACGTATAATGGCAACGCTATTCCGCCGCATGCCCGCCGAAGCCGCGCGATACGTCGCACGGCCGCCCGCCGGGACATGCCAAGCCTTACGAAGGAGCATCCATGACCGAACGCATCGGCACCACCTGCGTGCAGGGCGGCTACCGCCCGGGCGACGCCCAGCCGCGCCAGATTCCCATCTATCAGTCCACCACGTGGAAATACGACACCTCCGAGCACATGGGCAAGCTCTTCGACCTCGAAGAGTCCGGCTACTTCTACACCCGCCTGCAGAATCCGACCAACGACTACGTCGCGGCGAAGATCTGCGAGCTCGAAGGCGGCACGGCGGCCATGCTCACCAGCTCGGGCCAAGCCGCGAACTTCTACGCCATGTTCAACATCGCCGAATGCGGCGACCACATCGTGGCAAGCTCCGCCATCTACGGCGGCACCTATAACCTGCTCGCCGTCACGATGAAGCGCATGGGTATCGAAAGCACCTTCGTCTCGCCCGACTGCACTCCCGAAGAGCTCGACGCCGCTTTCCGTCCCAACACCAAGGCCGTGTTCGGCGAAACCATCGCCAACCCGGCGCTCGCCGTGCTCGACATCGAGAAATTCGCAGAGGCCGCACATGCCCACGGCGTGCCGCTGATCGTCGATAACACCTTCCCCACGCCCGTGAACTGCAGGCCCTTCGAGTGGGGCGCCGACATCGTGACCCACTCCACCACCAAGTACATGGACGGACACGGCGCAGGCGTCGGCGGATGCATCGTCGACTCCGGCAAATTCGACTGGATGGCCCACGCCGATAAATTCCCCGGCCTCACCACCCCCGACGAAAGCTATCACGGCGTCACCTACGCCGAGCGCTTCGGCAACGAAGGCGCCTTCATCACCAAGGCGACCGCCCAGCTCATGCGCGACTTCGGCAGCATCCAGAGCCCGCAGAACGCGTTCCTGCTCAACATGGGCCTCGAGAGCCTGCATGTCCGCATGGCGCAGCACTGCAAAAACGGCCAGGCCGTGGCCGAATTCCTGAGCAACCACCCGAAGGTGGCCTGGGTGCGCTTCCCCGGCCTCGAAGGCGACGCTTACCATGACCTCGCGCAGAAGTATCTTCCCGAAGGCGGCTGCGGCGTCGTGAGCTTCGGCGTCGCGGGCGGCCGTCCTGCGGCCGAGAAGTTCATGGCGGCCCTGAAGCTCGCGCAGATCGCCACGCACGTGGCCGATGCGCGCACCTGCTGCCTGCACCCCGCAAGCTCCACGCATCGCCAGATGAACGACGACGAGCTCGCCGCGGCGGGCATCAGCGCCGACCTGGTGCGCATGAGCTGCGGCATCGAGTCCACCGAGGACCTGATCGCCGACATCGCCCAGGCGCTCGAAACCGTCTAGACCCCGAGGCGGACGAAGCGCGGACCGCGGCTGCCGCGTCCGCGCCGAACCGCCCCGTTTCTCCCGGAGAACATGAAGAGCCTCCCGTTTCTTGGACACGCGAAAAGAAACGGGAGGCTTTCTTCATAGCCGTCCGTATAAGACGCGGGCGCGAAGCTGCCGCGGACATGCCCGAACGCGACGTCTTCCGCAGAGCCTGAGCCGGCGAAAACGGCCGCCCTGCGCCGCGGCCCCGAAAGACGCATCCGTTTCCCGCCTGTCACCGAGCGCGGCGCGCATGCCGGTACAATGCCCGTCATGCTTGAACAACTTACCTCAATAGACATCTCCATATTGCACGGCATCCAAAACGCGCTCCAGTCGAGCACGCTCGATGCCGTCATGCCGTTCGTCACCTCGCTCGGCAACTTGGCCTTCATCTGGTTCGTCATCGCGGCCTTGCTTCTCAGCAAGAAGGAATACCGCTTCTACGGCGCGGTGGTCATCACCGCGATCGCGGCGGCATGCCTGATCGGCGAAATCGGCATCAAGAACATCGTCGAGCGGCCTCGGCCTTTCCTCGTCGATCCCACGCTGGCCACGCAGCTCATCGAACTGCCGCACACGTTCTCGTTCCCGTCGGGACACACGGGAAGCTCGTTCGCCGCGGCCACGGCCCTGTGCTTTCTGCCCATGATGCATTCCTGGTTCAAGGCCATTCCCCTGCTCGGCGCGGCATCCATCGCTTTCTCGCGGCTCTATCTGTGCGTCCACTACCCCAGCGACGTGCTGGGCGGAATCGTCGTCGGTGTCATAAGCGGCATCATCGGCATGCTGGTCGTGAAATATCTCGTACGCCGCAAGAAGGAACGCGCTGCCGCGCAGGCATAGCCCCGACCCTCCCCTCAATACGGCAATGCCCCCGATTTCTCCTGAAATCGGGGGCATTCTTTTCTTCATGCCTTGATGTTCGCTAGCGCCAAATGCGCACTTCAGGCTCCATCGCAACGCCGAAACGCTCCTGGACGCGCGCCTGCACGTCTTCGATGAGCTGCAGCACGTCGGCGGCCGTGGCTCCTCCCGCGTTGACGACGAAGCCCGTGTGCTTTTCGGACACCTGCGCTCCGCCGACGCGATAGCCGCGCAGCTCGGAATCCTGGATGAGCTTGCCCGCGAAATAGCCTTCGGGACGTTTGAACGTGCTTCCCGCGCTCGGCATTTCGAGCGGCTGCTTCTCTTCGCGGCGGGCCTTCAAATCGTCCATGCGCGCCGCGATATCGGCCGCGTCGTCGGGCGTCAGCTCGAGCGTCGCCTCGACCACGACATAGCCCGCCGCATCCATCATGCTATGACGATACGACCAGTCGGCCTGCTCGCGCGACACCTTCACGACGTCGCCTTCCGGCGTGATGCACGTCAGCTCGGCCGCCACGTCTTTGAACTCGCCGCCATACGCTCCCGCGTTCATGATGGCGGCGCCGCCGATCGTGCCCGGAATGCCGCTCGCGAACTCGAAGCCCGCAAGGCCCGCCGCAAGCGCCGCATCGGCCACGGAGGCGTTGGTGGCGCCCGCCTGGACGCGGATCGCGGTCCCTTCGACGGCTATATCGGACAGGTTGTCCAGGATCTGGATGATCGCGCAGCGCAACCCCTCGTCGGCCACCAGAAGGTCGCTGCCGTTTCCTACGACGCGATACGGCATGCCCGCCTCGTCGCACGCCCGCATGACCGCCGCGACCTCGTCGACGGCGTGCGGCATCACGTAGATATCGGCAGGGCCGCCGATGAGAAACGTCGTATGCCTCGCCATAGGCTCGTCCGCAAGCACGTTTTCGGCCCCGACGATGTCGGCGAGCGAAGAAATAAGCTCGTTTTTCTCGGCGACGTCCGCGCGAAGCGGAGCCCCCTCGTTCGGGCAAGCTGTAGCCATCGATACCGCCTTTCTTCGGAAACGCGCGCCGCATCGGGCGCGACCGTCTGTTTCATTTCTCCAAAGCATACCAATTCGAGGCGCGTCGCGAAGCGACGGCACCGAAACGGCAGAGCGGCCGCGAACTCTTCGCAGCCGCCGAAACCGCGTCCCGCAACGCCGCGAAGGCTACGAAAGCAGCGCCTCTTTCCACGCCTCTTCTTTAAAGCCCACCAGCACGAAATCGTCGCCCACGACGATCGGGCGCTTCACGAGCATGCCGTCGGAGGAAAGAAGCTCGTAGCACTCCTCGTCGGTCGCGTCCGCATCGAGCACCGCCTTCATGCCGAGCTCACGGTACTTCATGCCGCTCGTATTGAAGAAGCGGCGAACGGGAAGGCCGCTGCGGGCATGCCAGTCGGCAAGCTCTGCGGCCGTGGGCGCGTCTTCGACGATATGGCGGTCCGTATACGCAACCCCGTTCTCATCGAGCCACTTCTTGGCCTTCTTGCACGTCGTGCATTTCGGATATTCGACGAACAGAACGCTCATGACGTCTCCCTTTCTCTCTACGAGGCGAATCGATCGCCCTCGTTCATGCATGCGATGACGGCTTCCGCCACGCGCAGGCCGTCGACGGCGGCCGACATGATGCCGCCCGCATACCCCGCGCCTTCGCCGCACGGGAAAACGCCCGTGTCGCAGCGGCCCGAAGTCGCCGAGAGCGCCTGCATGCTCGCTTTGTCGCGCACGATGCGCACGGGGCTCGAGCTGCGCGTCTCGACGCCCGTCATCACCGCATCGGCCGAAGAGAAGCCCTTCAAGCGGCGATCGAGCAGCGGCAAAGCTTTCGCAAGCGAGCGGGAAACGAACGCGGGCAGCACCTCGTGCAAGTCGCACCAGGCCACGCCGCGCGCATAGGACGGACGCACGGCGCCTTCGCGCTCGCCGCCGCTCGGCCTGCCCGCAAGGAAATCGCCGACGTATTGCGCCGGCGCCGCATAGGTCGATCCCGCCACGCGAAACGCCGCGCGCTCCATCGCCCTTTGAAGCTCGACGCCCGCCAGCACGTCGTCGCCCTCGAGGTCGGATTCGTCGATGCCCACGAGAACCGCGGAATTCGCGTTGGCGCCGTCGCGCGCGAAGCGACTCATGCCGTTCACGCACACGCCGCCTTCCTCCGATGCCGCGCAGACCACTTCGCCGCCGGGACACATGCAAAACGTGTAGACGCCGCGCCCGTCGTCGAGATGCACCGCCAGCTTGTAATCGGCCGCGCCGAGAGCGGGATGCGAGGCCGCCTTGCCGTACTGGGCCCTGTCGACGAGCTTCTGCGGGTGTTCGATGCGCACGCCCACCGAAAACGGCTTGCGCTCCATGAGCAGCCCCGCATCGCGCACGGCCTCGAACGTGTCGCGCGCCGAATGGCCGCACGCGAGCACCAACAGGCGCGCAGGCACCTCTTCGCACGATGCCGCGCCCGGCCGCCTGACCGAAACCGAGGCCAACGCCCCCTCGGAAAAGCGCATCGATTCGAGGCGCGTGTCGAAACAGACCTCGCCGCCCGCCGCGATGATGTCTTCGCGCATGCGGCGCACCACGCCGACGAGCAGGTCGGTGCCGATATGAGGCTTCGCCTGCCAGAGAATCTCCTCGGGCGCGCCCGCGGCGGCGAAGATATGCAGCACGTCCTTGCAGCGGGGATTCTTGATGTTGGTGGTCAGCTTTCCGTCAGAAAACGTTCCCGCGCCGCCTTCGCCGAACTGGATGTTCGATTCGGGATCGAGCACTCCCCCTCCGTTGAAGCGGGCGACGGAACGAAGGCGGTCTTCGACGCATCCGCCGCGTTCCAAGACGAGCGGCCTGGCTCCCGCCTTGGCGAGCGCCCATGCGGCGAACAGGCCCGCGGGGCCCGTGCCCACCACGACGGGCCTGGCGTCGGAATCCGCGGCGACGCGCGGAGGCTCGTAGCCCCCGTACGACTCATAGACTTTGACGTGGGCAGGAGGCTTGCAGCCGCGCGCGACGACCGCCTCTTCCTCTTCGAGAGAGCCCGCGCACTCGAATACGTACGACGCCACGAAATGCACGTCGTTTTTCTTACGCGCGTCGACGCTGCGCTTCGTAAGGCGCAAACCGCCGATCCTCGAAACATCGACCCCTACCGCCTTCGCGACGGCCTTGCGCGCGATTCGCTCGCCCTGCGCGAGGCCGGCGTCGAGGGGAAGGCGCAGGTTGCTTATCTCAAGCATGGAAACCCTTTCCGGATGTTTTCGCGACACGCCGCGCGGCACGCGAGGCTAGGAGCGGACGCAGCGCGCCGCAGCCCTGCCCGCGATCATGCCGCTCGTCCATGCCCAATGAAGGTTATAGCCTCCGCAGCGGCCGTCGATATCGAGCGATTCGCCCGTAACGAACAGGCCGGGGTGCTTCTTGCACTGCATCGTGGAGGGATCGAAGCCCTTCACGGCATATCCGCCGCGCATCACCTGGGCCTGTTTGGGGTCGGATATCCCCTTGACCGTCAGGCCGAACGACTCGGACACCATGGCGAGCACCACGGCCTCCTGCTCGGCCACGATCGGCTCGTCGGGGTCGATGCCCGCCGCGCACACCACGGCGCGCGCGACCCGAGACGGCAGCATGCCCGACATGATCTGACACGCCGTGCGGTTCGGATGCGCGATCGTCTGCTCCCAGATGAAGTCGACCTTCTGCTGCGGGTCGAGGTCGGGAAGCAGGTCGATGAACACCATCTGGCCGGGGCGTACGTGGCGCGACATGTCGAACGCCGCGATGCCCGAGATGCCGTAATCCCTGAAAAGGACCTCGCCGCTGGCCTCGGGACCCGCGTAATCCGATTCGAAATCGGGATCGACCACGTCCATCCACGCGTCGCTCAGATCGGCGGGATCGGTGTCGAGATACAGGCGGGCGCGCACGCGGATGCCTGAAAGGCCCTTGATGTTGGCGGTGTCCGTCTTCAGTCCCGCAAGCACCGGATGCGTCGGAATGTATTTGATGTCGTCGGGAACGAGGCCTTTCGCAGGCGCTCCGCCGACGGAAACGATCACGGCGTCGAAATCCTGCTCGGAGCCGTCCTCGAAACGCACGGTCCACCCCTCGACGCCGTCGCGTCGGCAAGGCGCGACGCTGCGCACGGGAGCGCCGCAGCGCTGCTCGACGCCCGCCTCGTCGAGGCAGAGGCGCAAAACATCGACGACGGTCGCAGCCTTGTTGCTGTACGGATAGACGCGTCCTTCGTCTTCTTCGAGGGAGAGCAGGCCTGCATCGGAGAAGAAGCGCTGCACCTCTTCCGGCGGAAGCGCGTTCATGGCGGCCTGTACGAATTCGGGGCGGTTGTAGTCGTCGCTCATGATGTCGGCGTTGCTTATGTTGCAACGGCCGTTGCCCGTGGCGAGGATTTTCCTGCCGATGCGGTCGGCGGCCTCGAAAACGACCGTCTCGACCCCTTTGCGGGCTGCTTCGATGGCAGCGACGAGGCCGGATGCCCCGCCGCCGATAACAGCGATACGCGCCATGCTAGACCTCCTTGGAAATCGTGGGGCCGTGCTTGATGAAGAACGTGCACGCCCTGCAGATCTCTTTCACGGCCGCCGAGCGGTCGACTTCGGGATTGTCGAGAATAGCGAGGCCGAGGGCCACCTCGTGGGTCGGACGATCGCAGGCCGCGAAATTGCAGTCGGGAGGACACGGCTCGCCGGGCACGTTATGCGGACAACGGCTCTGCATCTCCTCGTCGCATCCTCGCAACTCCCAGCAAAACGCCATGGCGTCCTCCTTCTTATCGGAATCGAACGGCGGACGGGGGGTGAAGCGGCAAACGACGCGGCGCCCCAGCCGCAAAGAAATCATTTCGATCAATGATACTCCGGACGGCCGAGCTGCGACGCCCAGGCCCGCACGGCAACGAAATCGCCGGAAACAAAAAACCCGGACATCGAACGATGTCCGGGTTGAACAACCGATGGTGCCCCCAACGAGAATCGAACTCGTGTCTCAGCCTTGAAAGGGCCGCGTCCTGACCTCTAGACTATGGGGACACTTAAGCAGCTCGGTTATTATTGCAAATCCCCCTAGGTATTGCAATAACTTTTTTCAAAAAATTTCGGAGTTCGGCCGAAATAAAAAGAAATGCCTGATGAGAGAAGCATCAACACGACAGGTCGACGATGCTGGCATCGCACGATCGCACCAGGTCCGCCAAAGAAAGCTCGATTTGATCGCCGATACGTCCTCCCGAGCACATGATGCCGTCCTCGCTCAGAAGAGCCGTCTCGTCGATGAACGTCGCGAAATGCTTCTTCATGCCCAGCGGGCTGCATCCGCCGTGGACATAGCCCGTCAAAGGCAAAAGCTCGCGGGAACGCACCATCGCGATGCTTTTCTCCCCCGCGGCCGTCGCCGCCTTCTTCAAGTCGAGCTCCATGGCCACGGGCACCATGAACACGTAATGCTCCCCGCTTTTCCCCTGGGCGACCAGCGTCTTGAAAACCCTGTCAGGGTCTTGGCCCAAAACCGAGGCTACCTCGACGCCCGAAAGCGCCTCGTCGCCGTCGTAGACGCGATGCACGTACGGAATGCCCGCAGCGTCGAGCAGGCGCATCGCGTTCGTCTTTTCCACCTTGTCTTTCCTAGAACCCATAGCGGCCCGCCTCCTGGAAGCACGGCGGCGGCAGCGGGTCGTCCTGCGAACCCCAGCGCGCCACGTCGAACTGGGCGGCCCAATAGCCCAGGCTGCGATACACCAGCGCCTGCACCATGACCGCGCACACGACCGAAACGTAAGCGACCGCCAGGGCGAACAGCAGCGCCGCGATGAATCCCAGGGCGGCCAAGCCGCCGAGGCCCAAAGCGGAAACGCCGGAATAGTCGGCGAAGCCCGCCACGCTCATGGCCGCGATCATGCCCAGGAACAGCACGACGAACCAGACCACCGACATCACGGCGCCTACCACCAACGTGGCCAGCAATCCGCAGAAGAAGATCCTCAGAAGGCCCGCGGGGTCGCGCCTGATCATGCACCACACGTGCCTGAGCTGAAAGCCCGAGCTCAGCGTGTCGTAGATGCTCATGCGGATCAAGGCCACCCATGCGAAGAACTGGACCGCGAAGACGGCCACGACGCTCGCAGCAAACACGCCGAACGAGCCGAACAGCGCGGGAAAGACCATGAGCCCCGTGTAGCGGGACCCGTCGAACAAAGCCGCGAACAAGCCGCCCGCGAATCCGAGCAGGCTCACGAGAACGAATACGCCGACGAAAACGGCAAGGGCCGTCGCAAGGCCTATCAGCAAAGCGAAAAAGCCCCGTCGGTACAGAGAGCCGTCTTCGTTTCCGAATATATGCTTCGGCATGGGGTTGTCCATGCCCCAGGCGGCATCGCGCGCCCAGCCAAGCAGATATCCGGAAACGACCACCGGCCCGAAAACGGGTATCAACGACACCAACGCAAGCAGGCAGATTTTGCCGAGCCAGGCGTCGCTGCCGCGAACAGCCCGCCATGAGCGGAAAAAGTACTCTTGCTTCATGCGCGATTCCCTCCTTGCCCGAATACGGATATACGACTATACAACGAAGGGCCGAGGCAAACGCCTCGGCCCTTCGTTCGTAGCATAAAAGAAATTCGCCTGTTGACGAGTTGTTACTTCAGGGTAACAGCAGCGCCGGCCTCTTCCAGCTTGGCCTTGATCTCCTCGGCCTTGTCCTTGGCAACACCCTCCTGGATAGCCTTGGGAGCGCCCTCGACGACCTCCTTGGCCTCCTTCAGGCCAAGACCGGTGATCTCGCGGACAACCTTGATGACAGCGATCTTGTTGTCGCCGAAGCCCTCGAGGACGACGTCGAACTCGGACTTCTCCTCAGCAGCACCAGCGTCGGCAGCCGGAGCAGCAGCAACAGCCACGGGAGCAGCGGCGGAAACGCCGAAGACTTCCTCGAGCTCCTTGACGAGCTCGGAGAGCTCCAGGGCGGGCATTTCCTTCAAAGCTTCGATGATCTCTTCACGAGTAACGGCCATGGTAATGGCTCCTTTCACAACAGGCGTCTCCGAAGCGACGCCTCGATTTTCACATTCGCGGCTTAAGCCGCACTATGCAGCATTACGCTGCGGACTTCTGATCCGCGATAGCGGAAACCGCGCGAGCGAAGTACTCCATGGGGCCGTTGCAAACGCGGACCATCTTGACCATGGGGTTGCTGATGGTACCGAGCAGCTTGGCGATGAGCTCCTCGCGGGAAGGCAGGGCTGCGATAGCCTCGACCTCTGCGGCGCCGTAGGCGACGCCGTCCATCATGCCGCCCTTGATGACCAGGTTCTCGTTCTTCTTCGCGAAGTCCTTGATGGCCTTTGCGGAAGCGACCGGGTCGCCCGTGGCGAACACGAAAGCGGAAGGACCGGAAAGAATGTCGCCCAGCTCGGGGAGCTCGGCGTTCTCCAGGGCGAGACGCATCAGGGTGTTCTTGTAAACGCCCATCTTCGCGTCGGCCTCACGGACGCTGCGGCGCAGGGCCTCAACCTCTTTCACGGTAAGACCGCGGTAATCGATGACCCACATTGCGGAAATACCCTCGAGGTCCTCGGCGATCTTTGCGACGTTGTCGATATTGTGCTTGTTCGGCATGCTGATTCACCTCCTTTTCGTTTTCGCTCAAATGCTCCGCCACGATAAATGGTGGGCCTTTTCGCAAAACGAAAAGAAAAGACCCCCGGTCGAAGACACGGGGGTCGCACTATCATCATGCGCTCCACCTCGGCTGGCTGCAATGCAATTAAATCCCTCGGGATGCCTGCTGTCTTCGGCAGCGGAACTATCGTTCACATGCGTTCTTAAAACGCAAGGAGATAGTATAGCCGATCCGCGCGATCATGCAAGGATCGATTTCCAGCTATGAAGAAACGGTGGATCGCCTCCATGCGAAAGGAGGGGCGGCATCCGCCCCTCCCTCATGCGGTCGCGCTCGGCACGCCCGCTATGCGGCGTTCGCCTGCTCGGTCGCTTCCGCAGAGCCCTCGGCCGCATCGACCTTCGGCTCGGACTCCGTCGCAGCGGCGGGAGCCTCGGCGGTCTCCTGTGCCGCATCGGCTACGGCAGCGGCCCTCTCGACGATTTCCTGGACCATGCTCGTGGGATCGCCCTCGGTATAGCGCAGCGCGATCGTGTCGCCCACGCCGTAGGAGACGACGTTCACCATGGCAGGCAAGGCGAAGTCATAAATGCGCGCATCGCCCTCGAGCGTCAGGTAGAAGTGCGAGTTGCCCTCGATGACGGCCTGCGCGATCGTCTTGATCTTGCCGCTCGCCTCGGCGAACGACTGTCCCTCGGCCGGAGCCTCGGCCGATCCGCTCGCGGCGATCAGCGAAGCGTAGGACTTCTGCGTGTCGGCGACGGTATCGCCCACCGCGACGTTCTGATAGCTCCTGATGTCGACCATCGCGTACTTCTTCACGAGGCCGGCGTCGTCTTTAAGGGCCATGAAATACGTCGGGGTGTTGCTTACGTTGATCAGGATCGGGAACGTGGCATGATAGCGCAGGTTCTGGACCTGGCCCTCGGCCGACTGCATGGCCGAATCCTCGGTCGCGCCCGCGACGGAATAGAAGTGGCTTTCGGCCGTGCGCTGGTTCACCAGGACGAAGCCGACGATCGAGTTGTCGCCCGTCGCAGACGTCACGCCCGTGTACATCCACACGTCGTCGTCTTTCGCCAGGTAGTTGTAACCGAGAGTGCCGTCGGTGCCCGGGGTGGTCTGGACCACGCCGTTCTGGCCGAGCCAGCTATTGAACCAGCCGTCCTTGTACTTGCCGGACCAGTTGTACTGCTGGATGAGCAGCGATGCGGGATACACGCGGTCGACCCACTCGGGGACATCCTCGACCGCGAGGTCCTGGCACTCGCCCGTCGACGCGTTCACCAGAACGGCACGCGAAACGGTTTCGCCGCCGAACAGGCCGATCGTGAAGTCGCGCACGGGGCAGATCCACCAGGCGTTGCCCTCGTCGTCGATTTCGAAGGACTTCTCGCCGAACATGTAGAAGGGATACTTCAGCTGCACGTAACGGTCGATGTTGCGCGCAAGGGGCTCGCTTTCGGAGTACTTGATGGTCTTGTCGCCCTCGAGGCGCACGACCTCGGCGTCCTGAGAGGTCATATCGACCACCACGTAGGCAGGAATGCCCTGCTCGCGGTTCTGCAGCCACTTGAACAGGTCGGCATAGGTCAGCGGACTGACGCGGACGGGATGGTCCTGGTAGTTGATCTGGCTGTACAGGGGCGAGATCTCGAACTGGCTGACCAGGTCGGACATGGCGCCCATGGTGCGGTTGCCCAGCAGCGCGGCGGAAGCGCGGTCGATAACCGGAATTTCGTTATAGTCGACTTCCTGGATGTCCTGGGTGAACTCCATATCGGCAGTCTGCAGGATGCCGGCGTATTTCTGGGCATTGCCCGGGAAGAACGCCACCGAGAGCAGCGTGCCCAAAACCACGAGCACGGCCACGGCCACGGGGATGAACGAGAGGAACTTGAACGTCTTCGCCTTGCCCGCGCTGCTGCTCACCTTCGCCGTTCCCGTCTTATACGCCCTCGACTTGGAGCGGAAGAACAAAAACGACGGGAGCAAGATCACGACGGCGATGAAGAACCAGGTGTCGACGCTATGGATATTGATGGGCGGATGGAACCACCAATATGCCACGGCAAGCACGAGAACGACGAGCACGGCGCTGACGATGAGGGTCTTTTTGCCCATGCTCTCGAATTTTTCCTTCAGGTTGTTGAACTCCGCCGTCGTGTCGAACTCCACGTGCGGCGCGCCCTGCGCGGCCCCTTGGGGTCCGCCGACACCGAACGGATCGTCCACACCGAACATGGTGAAGAACGGATTGTGGTTGTCTGCCATTGATTCCCTTTCTTGTGTCCGATTGCACGAAGCGCGGCGGAATGCGTCGCGCTTCGTGTTTTTTCTTATTCAGCTGCTTCGGCCAAATGGCGAAGCACGTATTGCAAGATACCGCCGTGCGCCATGTAGGCTCCCTCCGTCGGCGTATCCACTCGTACTATAGCCTGGAATTCCGTCGACGATGCGTCCTGGCGCGAAGCCGTTACCTTCACCGTGCGCGGCTCGGGAAGCTGCGGGCTTCCGTCGCCGAAATCGACGCGCTCGATCGTGAAGGTCTCCGTTCCGTCCAAGCCGAGGCTCTCGACGCTTTCGCCGTCGAGGAACTGAAGCGGGAGAATGCCCATGCCCACGAGATTCGAACGGTGGATGCGCTCGAAGCTTTCCGCGAACACCGCGCGCACGCCGAGGAGCAAGGGGGCCTTTGCCGCCCAGTCGCGCGACGAGCCGCTGCCATACATCTTGCCGGCCAAGACGACGCAAGGCGTGTCGCTTTGCGCATAGCGCTCGGACGCTTCGAAGATGCTCGTGATGTCGCCCGTGGTGAAATCGCGCGTATAGCCGCCGTTGCGTCCGTCGGCAAGCAGATTGGAAAGCTTCACGTTGCCGAAGCCGCCGCGCGCCATCACCTCATGGTTTCCGCGGCGGGCGCCGTACGTGTTGAACATCTCGTCGGCCACGCCGCGCTCCCTCAGGTAGCGCGCCGCCGGGCTATCGGAGGCGATGCTTCCCGCAGGAGAAATATGGTCCGTCGTGATGAAGTCGCGCACATTCACCAACACGCGCGCGCCTTCGATGGCACCGCAGCCGTCGAGCTCGCGACGCATGCCTTCGAAATACGGAGCCTTGCGCACGTAAGTCGAATCGGCATCCCAAGCGAAGATATCGCTCGGCTCGACCTCGAGGGCCTTCCATGCCTCGGTGCCGTCATAGAGGCCCTTGCCGCCCTCTTCGAACAGCTCCTCGGTCACGTATTCCGCCACGACGCGGTCGATTTCCTCGTCGCTCGGCCAGATGTCGCGCAAGAACACGGGATTGCCGTCGGCGTCGGCGCCCAAAGGATCGGATTCGAAATCGAAATCCATCGTGCCCGCCATCGCGTAAGCCACCACCAGCGCCGGGGAGCACAGGTAGTTCTGGGAGACATCGGGGGAAATGCGGCCGTCGAAGTTGCGGTTGCCCGACAAAACGCTCGTCAGCTCGATGTCTTCGGCGATATCGTGCATCTGCGGCCACACCGGACCGGAGTTGCCGATGCAGCTCATGCATCCGAATCCGCAGGTCGAAAAGCCCAACTCGGCCAAAGGATCAGCCAGACCGGCGCGCTCGAGCATGAGCTGGGTCGCATGGCTGCCGGGCGCCATGACACGTTTCACCCACGGCTTGGCCTGAAGGCCGGCCTCGCGGGCATGCTTCGCGACAAGGCCGCATGCGACCATCATCGCGGGGTCGGTGGCGGTCGTGCAGCTCGTCACCGCGGCGATGGCGATGGCGCCATGCGTCAAATCGAACGAAGACCCGGCGAAATCGACCGTGCGGACGACCGACTCGTCGAGGGAGCGCTCGGCGCACACATCGACGAAACGACGAAGCGCGGAAGCGGCCGCGAACCTGTTGTGCGGGCGGCTCGGGCCGGCAAGGCTGCATTCGACGGTCGAGAGGTCGAGTTCGACCACGTCGCTGTACACGCGCTCGATGCCGTCGTTCCATAGACCCTGCGCCTTGGCGTAGCCCTCGACCAGCTCGACCTGCTCCTGGCTGCGGCCCGTAAGACGCAGGTATTCCAGCGTACGGTCGTCGAAGGGGAACAGCGTGCACGTGCAGCCGTATTCCGGAGTCATATTGGCGATGCAGGCGCGCTGCGTCGCGGACAGCGTGGAAACGCCTTCGCCGAAGCATTCGACGAAGCATCCGACCACGCCCTTCTCACGCAGCATCTGGGCGAACGTCAAAGCCGCATCCATCGCGGAAACGCCTTCGCGCAAAGCGCCGGTCAGATGGACGCCGATGACGCGTGGAACGAGCGTGGTGATCGGCTGACCGAGCGCCGCGGCCTCGGCCTCGATGCCGCCCACGCCCCACGAAAGAACGCCGATGCCGTTGGCGGTGGTGGTATGGCTGTCGGTTCCGACCACAGTGTCGAAATACGCGATTTCACCTTCGTCGTTTTCGCCCGTCATGACGCCCGTGGCGAAACGTTCAACGTTGATCTGGTGGCAGATGCCCGCTCCGGGAGGAACGATACGCACGTTTTCGAAAGAATCCTGAGCCCATTTCAGGAAACGATAGCGCTCCTCGTTGCGAGCGAACTCCATTTCCATGTTCTTCTCGAGCGCGCCCGGGCAACAGGCTACGTCGGCGATGACCGAGTGGTCGACCACCAAATCAAGAGGAATCTGAGGATTAATGCGAGTGGGGTCGCCGCCCAGATCGCGCGCCGCTTCGCGCATGACGGCGAGGTCGACGAACACGGGAACGCCCGTGAAATCCTGCAAAAGGACGCGAGCCGGCATGTATTCGATTTCACCGCCCTGCTCGCCTGCAAGGCCGGCGGAAACGACGCGCTCCGCGAAAACGCGGGCCGTCTCGTCATCGGACGCATTGCGCAAAACGTTTTCGAGCAGAATGCGCAAAGAGAACGGCAGGCGCTCGGCGCCTTCCACAGAAAGCACGGGATAATACTGAAGGGTGCGGCCTCCCGCATCGAGAACCGAAGTGCGATCTCCCATCAAAAAACCTCCGTCGTGATAATCGGACAGAAACGCCGGGCCGCGCTCGAAAGCGAAAACCCATCGAAACGCATGCGATGGGCATATAAAAAAAATCGCCCGAGGCAGAGCACAGCGTTCGTATCATACCATTCGCTTTAGTCGAATGGAGCATACGATTCCGTCATCGGCAATGCCTCGGGCGAATACGTCCTAGCAGGATGAAAGCGCGCCTATTCGGCCTCGAGCTTACCGAGGATCTGCTGCGCCCTTTTCTTCAGAGAACCCCTCGCATTATGGGCGTCGAATTCCATACGGGCTTTCAGCGCGGAAGCCACTTCGGAATCAAGACCGCTTTCAGAGAAGAGCGCGATGGCCGCAAGCATCTCATGGAATTCCGCATCGCCGTGATAGCACTGGATGGCCTCGTCGATAAGCGGCCAAACCTTCACGCTGCGCTCCTGGGACGTCGAGCCGATGCGACACAGGAAACGGATGGCCGCCAGATGCAGCGGACCGGAATCCTCGTCGAACAGCGCGCCTTCGGCGCCAGGCAAGGCTTCTTCACAGCGCTCGACATCGATCGCGACGAGCGCGGTCAGAATATCGAGGCACTCCCAGCGAGTCTGGGCCTCGGGCTTCTCGAGGGCGTCGATAACGACGTCGATATAAGGAAGCATCGCCTCGGGCTGGGCAGCGGCTACGAACGAAAGCGTCGAGGCCGCGTTCTGACGCGTGCGGCGCGAAGAGCTTTCCATGCGCTCGATAAGCCCCTCGAGAATATTCTTGTCTCCAAGCGCCATGTGCGCGAGCTGCTCGCGTTGAGCTTTGATAGTCTCTGACATGCTTTCATCCCATCTCGATTATTGAATCAGCTTAATCATTTTCATGATAGCGTCTCGGCGTCCTCATCAGGGCCGAAGGCGATCGACTCCACGGAAAAGACGGCTTCGACGCTCTCGCAGAGACGAGGTCGCCGCCCTACGATGCGACCTTTCAGCAAAAACACCCGAATCATTTCGCATGCAGCGGTGGTTTCGCCCCCCCTACCGCAAGGCGCGTGCCACTGCGAATCGTACGCCCGACGATGATCGGAAAACAAAATCGGCGAACGACGCCGGATACGAAAAACGCCCGGCAGCCGAAGCTGTCCGGGCGCATCGCGCGCCTGAAAGGCGCAACGCTGTCGCATGCGTGGTTAAAAGAAAAGGGTCCTTGAGGACCCTCTGGCGCGAAGCGCCGCGCGCGAGCGCGACGACCCTGCCTTCCGCGGACTACACCGCAGTACGTCGGGCGATGGCGGGCTTAGCTGCCGGGTTCGGCATGGGACCGGGCGATCCCCGCCTCCGTGGTCGCGCTCGCGCGGGGC